>NZ_JBIDDQ010000001.1:0-1343402 GCF_043195415.1 Streptomyces sp. Y7 | reverse complement strand
GGGCGGGTGGGCGGGGGGAACCTCCCCCGCCCCGCCGGCACGTTCGGCTCAGCCGGCCGGCGTCGTACGCGGTCGCGGCTCGAACCCCGCCGCCCGGTACGACGCGTCGATCAGCCGCATCGTCGCCAGGGCGTCGTCCGCGTCCAGCGGAAGCGGGCTGTCGCGCCGGATGTGGGCGGCGAGCGCCTCCAGTTGGTAGGTGTACGACGAGCGGGTGCCGAGGCGTTCGGTGCGTTCGCCGTCCGGGGTGCGCACGACGAGGCGGTCGTCCAGGTGCGGCAGGACGAAGTTCGGCGCCAGCGCCTCGCCCCGGGAGCCCACCACGCGGCAGCTCATCACCACATCGTCGTACGCCATGTGGCAGCGTGTCGACGCGGTCGCACCGCCGGGGAACTCCAGGTCGGCGTCCAGCCACTCGTCGGTGCCGGGGGCGCCCGCCCGTTCCCCGCCGCGCGCCGAGACCAGACTTGGCGCACCGCCCGCCCAGGGCGCGAGCATCCGCACCGCGTGCAGGCTGTAGCAGCCGAGGTCCATCACGGCGCCGCCGGCGAGCGACAGCGACCAGCGCGGGTCGGCGTCGCCGGGGGCCGGGATCGCCACCAGTGTCTCCACCCGCCGGAGGTCGCCCAGTTCGCCGCTCTCGAGGATCTCGTGCAGGCGCCGGGTCACCGGGTGGAAGAGGTAGTGGAACGCCTCCATGAAGACGCTGCCGGACTTGGCGGCCGCGTCCCGTACCTCGGCCGCCTCCTCGGCGTTGCTCGCCGACGGCTTCTCCGTCAGGACGTGCTTGCCGGCCGTGAGCGCGGCGAGGTTCCACGGCCCGTGCAGGCCGTTGGCGAGGGGGTTGTAGACCACCTCGACCTCGGGGTCGGCGAGCAGGTCGGCGTAGGAGTCCACCACCCGCTCCACGTCGTGCTCGTCGGCGAACGCCGCGGCGCGGGACCGGTCGCGCGCGGCCACCGCCACGAGGCGGTGGCCGGTCGTCCGGGCCGGAGCGACGAGAGAGCGTTCGGTGATGCGTGCCGCGCCCAGCACGCCGATGCGCAGTGGTTCCCGGCCCGAGTCGTTCATCCCTGCCGTACCTCCTCGATCGTCACCGGACGGTGCTCGTGCAGGGACAGTGTGCAGGCGTCGGCGATCCAGCCCGCCTCCAGAGCGTCCTCGATGGTGCACGGGGAGGGCCTGGTGCCGGCCACGACCTCGGTGAACGCGGTGAGTTCGGCGCGGTAGGCGGCGGTGAAGCGGTCCATGAAGAAGTCGTGCGGGGTGCCCGCCGGGAACGTCACGCCGGGCTCGACCGAACGCAGCGGCAGCTTGTCCTCCAGGCCGACGGCGATGGAGTCCGTGAAGCCGTGGATCTCCATGCGGACGTCGTAACCCCGGGCGTTGTGACGGGAGTTGGACACCACCGCGATCGTGCCGTCGTCCAGGGTGAGGATCGCGCCGGTGGTGTCGGCGTCGCCCGCCTCCTTGATGAAGTCGGCGCCCTTGTTGCCGCCGACGGCGTAGACCTCCCTCACCTCGCGGCCGGTGACCCAGCGGATGATGTCGAAGTCGTGCACCGAGCAGTCCCGGAAGATGCCACCGGAGGCGGCGATGTACGCGGCCGGCGGCGGCGCCGGGTCCAGCGTGGTCGAGCGCACGGTGTGCAGCTCACCCAGCTCGCCGCTCCGCACGGCGGCGCGGGCGTTGACGAACCCGGTGTCGAAGCGCCGGTTGTAGCCGATCTGGATCGGTACGTCGCTGCCCTGGACGGCCTTGAGCACCTCGACGCCCTCGGCCATGGTCTTCGCGACCGGCTTCTCGCAGAAGACGGGGATGCCGGCCTCGACACCGGCCAGGATCAGCGCCGGGTGGGCGTCGGTCGCGGCGGCGACGACGATGCCGTCGACCCCGGCCGACAGCAGGGCCTCGGGCGAGTCCACGACCTCCGCGCCGAACCGCTCCGCGGCGGCCTTGGCGGCGTCCGCGAACGGATCGGTGACGACGAGGGAGTCGACCGCGTCGAGTCCGGAGAGGGTCTCGGCGTGGAAGGCGCCGATACGGCCGAGGCCGAGGATGCCGATTCGCATGGGTGTTGCTCCTTGAGATTGATGCGGGGGCACTGCAGCGCCCTCAGGGGCGCGGGGCTGTGTCGATCTGCGGCTCCGCCGCGTGGGCGCGACCGGCCACGACGCTGCCGCGGACGACCGACGGCACGTCGCGGCGACTCCTCAACTCCTCAGTCGAGTCCTCCCAGCACGTTCTGGTCCCAGTCGATCACCGAGCCGGTGACCACCCCGGACCGTTCCGACAGCAGGAAGACGACGAAGTCGGCGATCTCGTCGGGCTGGCCCAGCTTGCCCATCGGCAGCCTCGCCGCCGCCTCCTCACGCCAGTCGTCCCCGGCCCCGTGGAAGGACCTCTGCGTCGCGTCCTCGCCCTCCGTGGCCGTCCAGCCGATGTTCAGGCCGTTGATCCGGATCCGGTCCCAGCGGTGCGCGTGCGCGGCGTTGCGGGTCAGCCCGATCAGGCCGGCCTTGGCGGAGACGTACGGCGCGAGGAACGACTGCCCGCCGTGTGCCGACGACGTGATGATGTTGACGATCGTGCCGGGCGCCT
The DNA here is from genome assembly GCF_043195415.1 of Streptomyces sp. Y7. NCBI lineage: Bacteria > Bacillati > Actinomycetota > Actinomycetes > Kitasatosporales > Streptomycetaceae > Streptomyces > Streptomyces sp. Y7. Next base: position 1,340,801 of record NZ_JBIDDQ010000001.1, on the reverse strand, counting down.
TGCGGGCGACCATGTCCGTGACGGCGGCCTGCATGGCGAAGAACGGCGCCTTCAGATTGATCGCGATGTGCTGGTCGAACAGCTCGGGCGTGGTGTCCAGCAGCGTGCCCCGGGACGTCAGCCCCGCCGAGTTGACCAGGCAGTCGACCCGCCCGAAGGCGTCGACGACCTCGGCGACGGACGCCTTCGCCTGCTCGGCGTCCGACAGGTCGGCGCGCACGAACACGGCTTTGCCACCGGTGGCGGCCAGCTCGGCCACCAGGGCCTCACCGGGTTCCGGGCGGCGCCCGGTGACGGCCACGACCGCCCCCTCGCGGACGGCCGCCCGCGCGATGGCGGCGCCCACACCCTGGCTGCCGCCGTTGACGAGGACGACCTTGTCGTCGAGAAGTCCCATGTCTTTCCGGGTCCTTTCAGCTCTGATCAGCTCTGGCGCCGCTCGGCGCCGGCCCGCAGCTCGTCGCGCAGCGCCTCGGGAGTCCAGGCCCCCTCCAGCGCGCGGCGTAGGACGTCCGCCTGCGAGGGCGGCGCGAGGCCGTCGACCGGCGGGTCGCTGTCGAGGTTGGTGGGGAAGGGGTAGCCCTCGGCGCTCGCGGCGATCACGTTCGCCGTCCACGCCCGGTCCGCTCCCTCGCTCGCACGCCGGAGCAGCACGGGGAACACGGCGTTCGCCACGGCCTCCCGGTCCACGGTCTCCATCGCCCGGCCGAACGCGGAGGACACCTGGAGCAGGTTGGCCATCCGCCGGATGTCCGCGGACCGGTTGGTGCCGGCCGCGTGGAACAGCGCCGGGTTGAAGAACGCCGCGTCGCCCTTGGCGAGCGGGAGCTGGACGTGGTGCGCCCCGAAGTACTCCTGGAACGCGGGCAGTCGCCACGCGAGGTAGCCCGGCTCGTACGTCTGTGAGTACGGCAGGTACATCGTCGGCCCGGACTCCACCGGCATGTCGCAGTGCGCGACGGCGCCCTGCAGGGTGAGCACGGGGGACAGGCGGTGGACGTGGGCCGGGTAGGCCGCGGCGACCTCGTTGGAGAGGAAGCCCAGGTGGTAGTCGCGGTGCACGCTCTGTGCCGCACCGCCCGGGTTGACCACGTTGACCTGCGAGGTGACCTGATAGCCGGGCCCGAGCCAGGCGGTCGAGACCAGCGCCAGGATGTCGTTGGCGTAGTAGTCGGCGAACGCCTCGGGGTCGTGGAGGGCCGCCTTCTCCAGCGCGTTCCAGACCCGGTCGTTGGCGCCCGGCCTGGCGAAGTGGTCCCCGGCCGTCGCGCCCGAGGCGCGCTGCTCGGCGATCAGGGCGTCGAACACGGCGCTGAGCCGGTCGACCACGCCGTGGTCGGTGAAGGCGCCGTGGAAGACCACGATGCCCGGCCCGTCGGTCAGGGCGCGGGCCAGCTCGGCCCGCACCGCCCGGTCGTCCTCGGCCGCGCGCAGCCGGTCGCTGTCGTAGACCAGGACTTCGCGCTCCACGGCGGAGGCGTGGGGGTAGTCGGCCAGGTCGGTCGTCCGCTCGACCCGTTCACGGAAGTCTGCGAGGTCGCAGTCGTGCTCGGACAGCCAGGCCCGGCGGTGTACGGAGGTGAAGGACATCGGTGTCCTCTCGGTGACAGGGGCGACTCGGCGATGCCATTCTTGTCATGACAATCCCGTCGAACAACCAGCAGGCGACCATCAAAAACCCCTCAAGGAGCCGTCGCATGGGCCACCCCTTCCCGATCCGGGAGATCGCGCGTCAGGCGGGCCTGAGCGAGGCCACGGTCGACCGGGTCCTCAACGGCCGGGGAGGGGTGCGGGAGAGCACGGCGCGGGAGGTCCAGCAGGCGATAGCCGACCTGGACCGGCAGCGCACCCAGGTGCGGCTGGTGGGCCGCACCTTCATGATCGACATGGTGGTGCAGGCGCCGGAGCGGTTCACCACCGCCGTACGCGCCGCCCTGGAGGCCGAGCTGCCGTCCCTGCACCCGGCGGTGGTCCGCTCCCGCTTCCACTTCCGTGAGACCGGGCCGGTGCCGGAGCTGACCCGGACGCTGGACCGCATCGCCCGGCGCGGCTCGCAGGGCGTGATCCTCAAGGCCCCGGACGTCCCCGAGGTGACCGCGGCCGTCGGCCGGCTCGCCGAGGCCGGCATCCCGGTGGTGACCCTCGTGACGGACCTGCCGGCCACCGCTCGCCTCGCCTACGTCGGCATCGACAACCGGGCCGCGGGTGCCACCGCCGCCTACCTCATGGGCCAGTGGCTCGGCGACCGTCCCGGCAATGTGCTGACCAGCCTCAGCAGCGGCTTCTTCCGCAACGAGGAGGAGCGCGAGATGGGCTTCCGCAGCGCCATGCGCACCCTGCACCCCGACCGCACGCTCGTCGAGATCGCCGAGGGCCAGGGGCTGGACGCCACGCAGTACGACCTCGTCCGGGCCGCGCTGGAACGGGACCCGGACATCCGTGCCGTCTACTCGATCGGCGGCGGCAACATCGCGACGCTGCGGGCCTTCGAGGACGCCGGCCGCGAATGCGCCGTGTTCATCGCGCACGACCTGGACCAGGACAACACGCGTCTGCTGCGGGAGCACCGGCTGTCCGCCGTACTGCACCACGACCTGCGGCAGGACATGCGGGAAGCCTGCCACGCGGTCATGCGGGCGCACGGGGCGTTGCCGCCGGCGGGGGTGACGGTGCCTTCGGCGATCCAGGTGGTCACGCCGTACAACATGCCGGGGTAGCTCGTCGGGCGGGTGCGGGTGCGGGTGCGGGTGCGGGTGCGGCGGGGCCGGTCGCGCCCCCGCGGCGGAGCGGCACGTCGAGACAGCCCCGCGCCCACGTGGCGGAGCCGCGCATCGACGACAGCTCCGAGCCCACGTGGCGAAGCCATAGGTCGACACAGCCCCCCGCTCCCGTGGCGGAGCCGCGCATCGACGACAGTCCCGAGCCCACGTGGCGAAGCCATACGCCGACACAGTCGCGAGCCCACGTGGCGGAGCCGCGCATCGACGACAGCTCCGAGCCCACGTGGCGAAGCCATTCGTCGAGGCAGCCGCAAGTCCAGGCGGCGGAGCCCCGCATCCACACAGCCCCGCGCCCCTCAAGGGCGTCGCGCGCCGGGGGCTTGATCCCGCGCCGGCGTCCGATCTCGTCCCTCACCCGAAGGGCGGCGATCCGGTCGGCGGGAGGGCGGAGTGGTGTTCTCAGGTGTCATGCCGGCACCTCCACGTCCACCCAGGAGCCGCGTTCGGCGGACCGGGACATGGCGTCCAGCACGGAGGCGCTGTGCACGGCGTCCGCGAGGGTGGCGCCGTGCGGGGTGCCCTCGGCGATCGAGCGCAGGAAGCGGTACGCCTCGATCACCTTCAGGTCGTCGTAGCCCATGCTGGTCGCGGCGCCCGGCTGGAACGCGCCGTACTCGCCCTGCGCCGGGCCGACGTAGAGCGTGCTGACCGGCTGGTCCTGGTAGCCGGTGCCCCGGCTGATGCCGAGCTCGCCCATGCGGCGGAAGTCCCAGAAGACCGCGCCCTCGGTGCCGTGCACCTCGAATCCGTAGTTGTTCTGCTCGCCGACCGAGACCCGGCAGGCCTCCAGCACGCCGCGGGCGCCGGAGGCGAAGCGCAGCAGGCAGTTGACGTAGTCCTCGTTCTCGACCGGGCCGAGGTCGCCGGTGGCGAGGGTGTGCCCGGCGGTGGCGCCGGTCGGGCGGGCACGCTCGGGCACGAAGATCGCGGTGTCGGCGGTCAGCGAGGCGATGTCGCCGAGCAGGAAGCGCGCCAGGTCGGCGCCGTGCGAGGCGAGGTCGCCGAGGACGCCGCTGCCGCCGCGCTCACGCTCGTAGCGCCAGGTCAGTGCGCCCTGCGGGTGGGCCGCGTAGTCGCTGAACAGCCGGATGCGGACATGGGTGACGGTGCCGATCTCGCCGGAGGCGATCAGCTCGCGGGCGGTCTCCACGGCGGGCGCGTTGCGGTAGTTGAAGCCGACCGCGCTCTGCACGCCGGCCTTCGCCGCCGCGCCGGCCACCGCGCGGGCGTCCTCGGCGCTCAGACCGACCGGCTTCTCGATCCAGACGTGCTTGCCGGCCTCGGCCATCGCCACGCCGATCTCCCGGTGCAGGAAGTTCGGGGCGGTGATGCTGACGGCCCGCACACTCGGGTCGGCGGCCACGTCACGCCAGTCGCGGGTCGTCGAGGCGAACCCGAACTGCGCGGCGGCGTCCTCGGCCCGGCCGGGCACCTCCTCGGCGACGGTCAGGAGCCGCGGACGCAGGGGCAGTTGCGGATAGTGGTACGGGACGCGGGCGTACGCCTGGGTGTGCACCCGTCCCATCCAGCCGAATCCGACGACGGCGACGCCGAGCGTGTCCACCATTGCAGCCCCTCTTTGGACCGGTCCATTTTCCTGTCCAGGTCACCTTGGGTTCCGCCTGCGACCGCTGTCAACCCCCTCGGATCGCCTCCGGCTCCCTTTGACAAGGGTGGATGCCTGTGGAACGGTCCATCTCCATGAGACCACCGACCATCCGTGACGTCGCCGACCGCGCCGGCGTCTCCAAGTCGCTGGTCTCGCTCGTGCTGCGCGGCTCGGAGCAGGTACGCCCGGAGAAGCGGGAAGCCGTCCTGCGGGCCGTGACCGAACTCGGCTACCGCCCGAACGCCGCCGCGCGCAGCCTCAGCGAGCAGCGCACCCGCACGGTCGGCGTCCTCCTGAACGATCTGCGCAACCCCTGGTTCGTGGACATGCTGGAGGGCCTCAACTCCCTCCTGCACGACAACGGCCTGCACATGCTGCTGGCCGACGCCCGCCTCAACCGCCGCACCGGCCAGGATCCCGCCGGGCCCTTCCTGGACCTGCGGGTCGACGGCCTGGTCGTGGTCGGCACGCTGCCCGACCCGGCCGCGCTCGGGGCGGTCGCCGAACGGCTCCCGGTGGTGGTCGCGGGCGCGCGCGAGCCGGCGCTGCCGGGCGTGCCGGTCGTCGCCAACGACGACGAGCGGGGCGCCCGCCTGGTCACCGAGCACCTGATCGGGCTGGGGCACCGGCGCATCGCGCACATCGCCGGCTACGGCGCGGTCGGCGAGCTGCGGCGGAGCAGCTTCGAGGCGACGATGCGGGCGCACGGCCTCGCGGACGAGGCCGTCGTCGAGTCGAGCGACATGACGGAGGAGGGCGGCTACCGCACGACGGTCCGGCTGCTGAGCCGCACGGACCGGCCGACGGCCGTGTTCGCCGTGAACGACATCGCCGCGATCGGCGCGCTGTCGGCGGCCGAGGAGTCCGGGCTGCGGGTGCCGCGCGACCTCTCCGTCGTCGGCTACGACAACACGAGCATCGCCCGCCTGCGCCACGTCTGGCTCACCACCGTCGACAACGCCAGCCACGAGGTGGGCCGCCGGGCGGCCCGGTGCCTGCTGGACCGGTTCGAGGGCGCGGCGGGATCGGGCGAACTCCAGCTCGCGCCGCCCACCTTGGAGATCCGGGGCTCGACGGCGCCGCCGCTCACAGATTGATCGAGTAGGCCTTCCGCAGCGTCTCGTGCACCGTCCACGTCGTCCGGTCGCCCTCGCGCAGCACGGCCATGTCGCCGGGACCGATTTTCAGCGTCGGCCCGTCCTCGACCTCGACGGTGGCCGAGCCGCTGATCACGACGAACAGCTCGTCGGCCTCGGTGTCGGTGACCACGCCGGGTGTGATCTGCCAGATGCCCCGCACCTGGCGGCCGTCCTGCGACTCCCACACCACCTTTCCCGTCACCTCGGGCGTCCCGGCGAGGATCTGTTCCGGGTCGAGGGGCTCGGGTTCGAGGTCGGCGTCGGGGATGTGCAGTACGAAGCTGTGCGTCATGCGGCCGACCCTAGCCGGGGCGGGCGGGGCGGCGGCCTGGACAGAGTGTGCGGTGTCGGCGGGGTCGGACGGACACATCGTCGCCGCCGACCCTGAACTGTGTGCCCAATACGGCAGACAAAATTGTTGACAATTCTGTTTGGCTAGATTTACGTTCGACAGGCACTCACTCAGGGAGGGCACATGCCGAACGAAGCCCGTCCGGGCACCGGAGAGCAAGCCAAACAGCATGCGCTCGCGCAGCTGCGGCAGGCGATCCTGCACGGCGAGATGGCACCGGCCCAGCGGCTGGTGGAGAACGAACTCGCCGAGCAGTTCGGTGTGACACGGGCCAGCATCCGCGCGGCACTCATCGATCTGGAGGCTCAGGGACTGGTCGAGCGGATCCGCAACCGTGGCTCACGGGTGCGGGTGGTGACCGTGGAGGAAGCGGTCGCCATCACCGAGTGCCGCATGGTGCTCGAAGGACTCTGCGCGGCCAAGGCCGCGGTCGCCGCCAGCGACGAGCAGCTCACCGTGCTGGCGGAGCTGGGTACGGCCATGACCAAGGCCGTCAACGACGGCGAACCCATGACGTACTCCGAGCTGAACCAGGAACTGCACGCGCGGATCCGTGAGTTCTCCGGCCAGCGCACGGCCGTGGAACTGCTGGAACGGCTCAACGCACAACTGGTGCGCCACCGCTTCCAGTTGGCGCTCAGGCCCGGCCGCCCCCAGCACTCCCTGAACGAGCACCTGGCGATGATCGAGACGATCCGCGCCAGGGACCCGCAGGCGGCCGAGGCGGCCGTCCGCGCCCATCTCACCAGCGTGATCGAGGCGTTGCGCGACTGACGCACACGCAGCGGACGCGGGGGGAGGCGGGCGCCCACCTGTCCATCGAGGAGATTGCACCCATGACCCAGGCCAACGCGCCCGCCGTCCCACGTTCCACCCTCGTCATCACCGCGCACGCCGGCGACTTCGTGTGGCGGGCGGGCGGCGCCATCGCCCTGGCCGCCTCCCGGGGCGAGAAGGTCACCATCGCCTGTCTGACATTCGGAGAACGCGGCGAGTCCGCGAAGGCCTGGCGCGAGGGCCGGAAACTGGCGGAGATCAAGGCGATACGGCGCGACGAGGCCGAGCGCGCCGCCGCCACCCTCGGCGCCGAGGTCCGCTTCTTCGACGCCGGCGACTACCCGCTGCTGCCCACCGCCGAGCTGACCGACCAACTCGTCGCCGTCTACCGCGAGACCCAGCCGGACGTCGTCCTCACCCATCCGACCGAGGACCCGTACAACGGCGACCACCCGGCCGCCAACCGCATGGCCGTCGAGGCCCGGATCCTCGCCCAGGCCATCGGCTACCCCGGCGACGGCGACATCATCGGCGCCCCGCCCCTGTTCTACTTCGAGCCGCACCAGCCCGAGATGAGCGGCTTCAGGCCCGAGGTCCTGCTCGACATCACCGAGGTCTGGGACACCAAGCGGGCGGCCATGGAGTGCCTCGGCGCCCAGCAGCACCTGTGGGGCTACTACACCGACCTCGCCGTCCGCCGCGGCGTCCAGCTCAAGCGCAACGCCGGCCCCAACCTGGGCCTCGCCCACAAGACCATGGCCGAGGCGTACATGCGCCCCTACCCGCAGATCGCGAAGGAGCTGGCATGAGCGGCGTCATCGTCACCAACCCCCCGAAGGCGGAGCTGAAGCACGTCGACGCGCTGGCCGGCTTCGGCGTCGCCACCGTGAGCGAGGCCATGGGGCGGACCGGGCTGCTGGGCCCGGCAATCCGTCCCGTGCAGCAGGGCGTACGGGTCGCCGGCACCGCCGTCACCGTGCTGAGCTGGCCCGGCGACAACCTCATGATCCACGCCGCGGTGGAGCAGTGCGGCGAGGGCGACCTCCTCGTCGTCACCACCACCTCCCCGTGCATGGACGGCCTGTTCGGCGAGCTGTTCGCGACCGCCCTCAAGCAGCGTGGGGTGCGCGGGGTCGTCATGAACACCGGCATCCGCGACACCCAGGAGCTGCGCGACATGGGCTTCCCCGCCTGGTCGCGTGCCGTCTCCGCGCAGGGCACCGTCAAGGCCACCGGCGGCTCGGTCAACGTGCCCGTCGCGATCGACGGCCAGGTCGTCCGTCCCGGCGACGTGATCCTCGCCGACGACGACGGGGTCGTGGTCGTCCCCCGCGAGCGCGCCCGGGAGACGGTGGAGAGGTCCGAGGCCCGCGAGGCCAAGGAGGCCGCGACCCGCGCCGCCTTCCTCGACGGCCAACTCGGCCTGGACCGCTACGGGTTGCGGGAGACGCTCGTACGCCTCGGCGTCGTCCACAAGTCGTACGACGCGTACGTCCGTGACGAGCGCGGCGGCGCGCGACGCGACGGGGAGCCGTCGTGACCCGGCGGCCCGCCGAGGTCCGCTGCATGCTGATGCGCGGCGGCACCTCCAAGGGTGCCTACTTCCTGGCCCCGGACCTGCCCGACGATCCCGCGGCCCGCGACGAACTGCTGCTGCGCGTCATGGGCAGCCCGGACGAGCGGCAGATCGACGGCCTGGGCGGCGCACACCCCCTCACCAGCAAGGTCGCCGTCGTGTCACCCTCGGCCGACCCGAGCGCCGACGTCGACTACCTGTTCCTCCAAGTCGCCGTGGACCGCGCGGAGGTGAGCGCCCGTCAGAACTGCGGCAACATCCTCGCCGGAGTCGGCCCGTTCGCCGTGGAGCGCGGACTGGTGCCGGCGGGGGAGAAGGAGACCTCCGTGCGGATCCGCATGGTGAACTCCGGCGACCTCGCCACGGCGACCTTCCCGACCCCCGGCGGGGCCGTCGAGTACACCGGCGACGCGGAGATCTCCGGCGTACCGGGCAGCGCGGCCCCCGTGGTGATCGAGTTCCCGCCGGGCGCCGGGAAGCTGCTGCCCACGGGCCGGGTCCGCGACACGCTGGACGGCACCACCGTGACGTGCGTGGACAACGGCATGCCGACGGTCCTGATCACCGCCGCGTCCCTCGGCGTCACCGGCCACGAGACGCCCAAGGACCTGGAGGAGGACCTGGCCCTCGCCGACCGGCTCCGCGAACTCCGGCTCGCGGCGGGGCACTTGATGGGGCTGGGAGACGTCTCGGACGCCACCGTCCCCAAGCTCACGCTCCTCGCCCCGCCCCGCCACGGCGGCGCGATCACCACCCGCACCTTCATCCCGGTCCGCTGTCACACGTCGATCGGTGTGCTCGGCGCGGCGAGCGTCGCCGCGGGTCTGCGCGTCGAGGGCGGGGTCGGCGCGGACCTCGCCCGCCTCCCCGACCACGGCGACCGCATCCGCATCGAACACCCCACGGGATTCCTGGACATCGAGAGCAGCCTCGTCACCGACGCAGCGGGTCTTCCCGCCGCCCGCCGCACGGCCGTCGTGCGGACCGCCCGCAAGATCTTCGACGGCACCGTCTTCCCCAGGTCCGCCGAGACGGCCCCACTGCCCGCACCCACCCCCGGAGGCCCCCGATGACCCCGCCGCTCGGCGACATCGCCCACATCGGCCACGCCCAGCTCTTCACCCCGGACCTGGACGCCAGCGTCGCCTTCTTCACCGACTACCTGGGACTCACCGTCAACGGCCGGCAGGGCGACACCGTCTACCTGCGGACCTACGACGACTACGAGCACCACAGCCTGGTCCTCACGGCCCGGGAGCAGCCCGGCCTCGGCCGCCTCGCCCTGCGCACCTCCAGCGAGGAGGCACTGCACCGCCGTGTCGAGGCCGTGGAGGCGGCGGGCGGCAGCGGCAAGTGGGTCGAGGACGAGCCGGGACTCGGCAGGCTGTACCTCACCACCGACCCCGACGGACACGAACACGCCCTGTACTGGGAGAGCGAGTACTACCGGGCCCCCGAGGAGCTCCGGCCGGCGCTGAAGAACCAGCCGCAGGCCAAACCCAACCGGGGCGTCGGCGTACGGCGCCTGGACCACGTCAACTTCCTCGCCTCCGACGTGCTCGCCAACGCCGAGTTCCAGGAACAGGTGCTGGGCGCCCGGCCGACGGAGCAGATCCGGCTCGACACCGGGCGCGTGGCGGCGCGCTGGCTGACGTACACCGACAAGTCGTACGACGTCGTCTACACCTCGGACTGGACCGGCTCCAGCGGCCGGCTGCACCACATCGCCTTCGCGACCGACACCCGCGAGGACGTCCTGCGCGCCGCCGACCTCGCCATCGACTCGGGTGTGTTCATCGAGACGGGCCCGCACAAGCACGCCATCCAGCAGACGTTCTTCCTGTACGTCTACGAGCCCGGCGGCAATCGCATCGAGCTGTGCAACCCGCTGACCCGTCTCGTGCTGGCCCCGGACTGGCCGCTGATCACCTGGACCGAGGCCGAGCGGGCCAAGGGACAGGCGTGGGGCCTGAAGACGATCGAGTCCTTCCACACCCACGGGACACCCCCGGTCGCCTGACACGGCGGCCCGCTGCGCCAGGCGCTTCCCCAGGAGTCCAGGAGTCCAGGACCGCACAGGCCCTGGATTGTCGCTGAGATTGTTGACAAAACTGTTGACTCTCTGGAATCCGCTCCTTAGCGTCTGGCGCACAACGCACGAGAGGAAAACAAGGATGTCCTCCTCCCCCTCCCCGTCCGCTCGCGTCGGCAGACTGGCCCTGGTGGCCGTCGGCCTGTGCTGGCTGGCCGTCCTCTTCGACGGCCTGGACATGTTCATCTACGGCTCGGTACTGCCCCACATGCTGGCCGAGAAGGCCCTCGGCCTCACCCCCGACCAGGCCGGTGACCTGGGCAGTTACGCGACCTTCGGCATGCTCGTGGGCGCTCTCACAGCAGGCACCGTCGCCGACCGGATCGGCCGCAGGAAGCTGATGGTGGCCTGCGTCGCCCTGTTCTCGCTGGCGTCCGCCCTGTGCGCCATGGCGGGCAGCGTCGCGGTGTTCGGCCTCGGCCGGACCCTCGCGGGCATCGGGCTCGGCGGTCTGCTGCCGACTGCGATCAGCATGGTCTCCGACTACGCCCCGCGCGGCCGCGGCGCCCTCACCATCGGCATGCTGATGACCGCCCACCACGCGGGCGGCATCCTCTCCGCCTACGTCGCCCTGTGGGTCGTCGAACCCCTCGGCTGGCGCGCCGCGTTCTGGTTCTGCGTGCTCCCGCTGCTGTTCGTACCGGTGCTCGTCCGGTTCCTGCCCGAGTCGCTGAGCTTCCTGGTCGCCAAGGGCCGCACCGAGGAGGCGCGCGAGCTGGCCGGCCGCTACGAGGTCGAACTCCCCGCCGCCCAGGCCGGCAAGGAGACGGCGGGCGACCGCCGGCACGCCCTGGTCAGCCTCTTCCGGGGCGGCGAGTGGACCCAGACCCTCCTGTACTGGCTGGCCTCCTTCGGCGGACTGCTCCTCGTCTACGGCGTCGCCACGTGGCTGCCCACCCTCATGCGCAGCGAGGGCTACAACCTCGGCTCGGCACTGACGTTCGTGGTCCTGTTCAACCTCGGCGGCATCGTCGGCATGCTGGTCGCCGGACGCGCCTCCGACCGGTTCGGCGCCCCGCGGATCTCCGCGATCTGGTTCGCGCTGACGGCCGCCGGGGTCTTCCTGCTCAGCGTTCACATGCCGCTGGCACTCACCTTCACGGTGGTCTTCCTGACGGGCGTGTTCCTCAACAGTGCGCAGACCATGATCTACGCGACGGTCTCGATCCGCTCCCGTCCCGAGAATCGCGCCACCGCCGTTGGCTGGACCTCGGGCATGGGCCGCTTCGGCGCGGTCTTCGGGCCATGGCTCGGCGGCCAGTTGCTCGCCGCGAACAAGGGCGACTGGGGCTTCACCGCCTTCGCCCTCGCGGGCCTGTCGTCCATGGTCTTCATAGGGATCGCCGCGCTGCGCGGCTCGAAGCGGACCGCCTCCCCCGGCAGCGAACAGGAACTCGTCGGCGCGCACTGACCGATGGGCGCCGGGCCCCTGGGGGAGGGGTGGCGCCGCCGTTCGCCGCGGTGAATGCGGCGAGCGGCGCCCGTCATATCAACTGGCCCGTCATATGTACTGATGGTCCGAACTGGGTTATACGACGGTCTCGCGTATTGTTGCGTCATATGCCCGCTGTGACGCGTGGCGGCTCTCGGGACGTCGGGGGCAAGTGAGTTGAACGTGAAGGGGGACGGGGGACGTGGTGGCATTTCTCGCAGTGGTGGCCGTCGTCGGATACATGGCAAAGGCCGGTCTGCCCTGGTGGGTGGTCGCGGCGGTGGCCCTGCTGACGGCGGGATTCGCCGCGGGGGTGTCCGGGGGTCCGGCCCGAGGTGCCAGAAGTACGACGTCCGGCCCGGCCGGACGGCAGGCCGGGCCCGCCCCGGCCGACCGGGAAACGGCAGACTCGCCGGTCGCCGTGAACGTGGGTGCGGCGGCCCCGGACGGATGGGACGCGCCGGCGCCGACGGCGGAACCGGACCGGGCCCTCAGGTGAGGCGACCGCCCGTGGCCTCCCGCAGATGCCGCGCGATGAGCAGGTAGACCTCGCGCGCCTCGGCGTCGTCCTTCCCGTCGTACCCGTGATCGAAGCCGGCCACGTCGTGGTGCTCGACCAGCGCCCCGGCCGTGCGCAGCCGCTCGGCGTAACGCTCGCCCTCGGCCCGGAGCAGGTCGTACTCGGCGGTGATCAGCAGCGCCGGGGCGATGCCCTTCAGATCCGCGGTGTCCGAGGGGTGCGCCGGGGAGACGAGCGGGTCGGCGCGCTGCCGGACGTCCGGGACGTACGCGGTGTCGAAGACGTCGGCCATCCAGGGCCGCAGCATCGGCCTGGCGATGGCGGCGCGCTTGTCGCGGGCGTCCGTCGCCAGATCCAGCGGGGGATAGTGCAGCACCTGGAGGGCGATCGGGGGCCCGCCCGCCTCCAGTGCCTGTCGCGCCACGGCCGCCGCCAGCCCGCCCCCGGCGCTCTGTCCGCCCACGGTGAGCCGCCGGCCGTCCCAGCCCTGCTCGATGCCGTGCTCCGCCACCCACCGGACGACGTCGTACGCCTGCCGCGGCGGTGCCGGGAACGGATGCTGCGGGGCGACGGCGTAGTCCACGTTGATCACGACCGCCCCGGCCTCGGCGGCGACCAGGCGGCACAGCGGGTCGTCGACCTCGGTGAGCGTCATGACGAAGCCGCCCCCGTGGAAGTTGACGTGCACCGGCGGGGCGGGCTCGTCGTTCGGGGGCAGGTACACGGTGGCGCGGGCGGGCGTGACCGACGACGGGATCGTCAACTCGCGTACCTTGCGCGGATATTCGGGAAACCGTGCGTGCCAGGACGGGACGGCGCCCCGCCCGGCGGCCCGGCGTTCCGCCGCCACACTCGCACGCTGCATCACCTTGGCGACCAGGGCGGCCACCGGGGGCCGGGCCAGCACAGACATACCGCTCCGATCGGTCGCGGCCCGTGGGCCTGCGCACTCCAGCGCGAGCTCTGTTGAGTCAGGCAATTATAGGTGTCGACAATGATCGGTCAAGAGCTGAGCCGCGTCGGGGCGGGTGCATCGATGAGGTAGGGTTGACCTGCGTGATCACGCGGTACGCCGCGTGACGGGCACCGGGACGTGGCGCAGCTTGGTAGCGCACTTGACTGGGGGTCAAGGGGTCGCAGGTTCAAATCCTGTCGTCCCGACGGTGCGAAGGGTCTTCACGGACGACAGTCCGTGAAGACCCTTTTCGTATGCTGCCGGCCTCAGGTCGACGGCAGTTCCGCCCAGTGGCTGGTGCCGCCCGTGTGTGCGTGTACTCCGCAGCGGGACGCCAGGGCATTGACGATGTCGAGGCCGCGTCCGTGTTCGTCCGGGTCGATCGCGGGCTCCGGAGGGGCCGCCGGGGCGGCCGGGCCGAGGTCGGTCACCTCGACGCGTACCGTTCCGCAGCCGTCCGTCAGGCTCCGCGAGAGCCGGAGCGTGGCCGGGGGCAGGGCGTGCACGATGGCGTTGGTGAGCAGTTCCGAGACGACCAGCAGGACGTCGGCGGCGCACTCGGCCGTCAGGTTCCAGTCGGACAGGACCGCGCGGACTCGCCGCCGTATGCCGGCGACGGCCCCCGGGACGTGCGGCAGGGAGAAGACGTGTTCGACCTCCCCACGCGGCGCGGCGGTGAGCTGCGCTGTTGTCATCTGTCCTCCTCGAGGGCGGTCCCTGCCGGTCCTGGGTCTGGCTCAGGCGTCATGGAACGCTAAACAAGGAAAATCCACCGGTCAATGAACATCGGTCGGCATTACCGAACGACAGTCCCAAAGCGGAAAAACTGGGACTACCATCGCCTCATGGCCGGCCCAGTCCAGTCCATCGAGCGGGCGGCGGCGATCCTGCGACTGCTCGCCGGTGGATCCCGCCGGCTGGGGCTCGGGGAAGTGGCCTCCTCGCTGGGGCTCGCCAAGGGCACCGCCCATGGAATCCTACGCACCCTGCAGCACGTGGACTTCGTCGAGCAGGACCCGGCGACCGGAAAGTACCAGCTCGGGGCGGCTCTGCTGCACCTCGGCACCAGCTACCTCGACGTCAACGAACTGCGCTCGCGCTCCATCAACTGGGCCGACGCCCTCGCCGCCCGCAGCGGCGAGGCCGTCCGGCTGGGGACGCCCCTGGAGGGCAGGGTGCTCGTCATCCACCACGTCTTCCGGCCGGACGACACCCTCCAGACCCTCGACGTCGGCGCGCTGCTGCCTCTGCACGCCTCCTCGCTCGGCAAGGTCCTGCTGGCCTTCGGAGCGACCCCCGTGGAACCGCTGCTGGAGGACGAACCGGAGGCGTACACCCGCCACACCCTGGTCCACCCCGCGGAGCTGAACCGGGCGCTCGGCGAGATACGGGACCTGGGCTGGGGCGCCGAAGTACAGGAGATGAGCATGGGCGAGGCCGGGATAGCCGCGCCGATCCGGGGCCAGGGCGGTCTCGTGGTGGGCGCGATCGGCGTGTCCGGCGCCGTGGAGCGGATCTGCGACACCAAAGGCCGGCCGCTGCCGGCCCTGATCACCGTGCTGCGGGAGGCGGCACGCGCGATCTCCAGAGACCTGGGCGCGGCTCGCTGGTAGGCCCCCAGCACCTCCGCGACGCACCGGAAGGCAGGGCCGATCATGGTTGAACGGTATGTGATGTCCATCGACCAGGGCACCACGTCCACCCGCTGCATCCTGTTCGACCACGGGGGGCGGCTGGTGTCGGTCGCACAGCGGGAACACCAGCAGTTCTTCCCCCGGCCCGGCTGGGTCGAGCACGACGCCGTCGAGATCTGGCGCAACCTCCAGCGCGTCGTCCCCGAAGCGCTGTCGAACGCCGGGATCGACGCCGGCCAGATCTCGGCGATCGGGATCGCCAACCAGCGCGAGACGACCGTGCTGTGGGACCCCCGGACCGGGACCCCGCTGGTCCGGGCGATCGTCTGGCAGGACACCCGCACCGCCCCGCTCGTCGACGACCTCAGGGACCACCCCGGTGACGACTTCTTCCTCGACCGCTGCCACCTGCCCCCGTCGACGTACTTCTCCGCGCCCCGCATCCGCTGGCTGTTCGACAACGTCGACGGGCTGGAGCGGCGTGCCCGCGACGGCGAGGTGCTGTTCGGCACCATCGAGAGCTGGCTGATCTGGAACCTCACCGGCGGCCCCGACGGCGGCCTGCACATCACGGACGCCACCAACGCCAGCCGCACCATGCTCATGGACATCCGCACGCTGACCTGGGACACGGAACTCATGGACTTCTTCGGCGTGCCACGCGCGATGCTCCCGGAGATCCGGTCCTCGGCGGAGCGCTACGGCGAGGCGAGCGCCCTGCTCCCCGGCGTGCCCATCACGGCCGCCCTCGGCGACCAGCAGGCCGCCCTGTTCGGGCAGACGTGCTTCTCCCCGGGCGAGGCGAAATGCACCTACGGCACCGGCAGCTTCCTGGTGATGAACACCGGCACCGACCTCGTCCGCTCCGAGCACGGACTGCTGACGACCGTGGCGTACAAGATCGGGGACCAGCCCACCGTCTACGCGCTGGAAGGCCCGATCGCCGTCACCGGATCGCTGGTGCAGTGGTTCCGCGACCGGCTGGGCCTGATCCACAGCGCCCCGGAGATCGAGACGCTGGCCCGCACCGTCGAGGACAACGGCGGCTGCTACATCGTCCCCGCGTTCTCCGGCCTGTTCGCACCGCACTGGCGCAGCGACGCCCGCGGCGTGATCGTCGGCCTTACGTCGTACATCACCAAGGGCCACCTCGCCCGCGCCGTCCTGGAGGCCACGGGCTGGCAGACCAGGGAGGTCGTCGACGCCATGAACGCCGACTCGGCGCTCGCCCTGAAGCAGCTCAAGGTGGACGGAGGCATGACGTCCGACCATCTGCTGATGCAGATCCTCGCCGACGTGCTCGACGTTCCCGTCGTCCGTCCCCTGGTCGCCGAGACCGTGTCGCTGGGCGCCGCGTACGCGGCCGGTCTGGCGGCCGGCTACTGGCCGGACCTGCAGATCCTGCGCCGCAACTGGCACCGGGCCGCGCAGTGGCTGCCCGACATGGAGACCGAGCGCCGGGAGTGGGAGTACGAGTGCTGGAAGCGGGCCGTCGAACGGTCGCTGGGGTGGATCCAGCCGCCGAGGCGGCCATGACCCGCCGCCCCCGTGCACATCCCTGCCGGGTGAGGTGATCCGGCCCAGCGGGTCTGCCGCCGACCGCAGACCCGCTGGGTGTCCAGCCCCCCGGCCGGGCGTGGTCCTTCCGTCAGCGGCTGACCAGCAGGCCCCGGCCGCGCAGCACCCGCCGCTCCAGCGGGCTGAAGATCAGCAGGTCGATCGCGACACCGACGAGCAGGATCAGGAGGATGGCCAGGAACACCTGCGACATGCTGCTGTTGTTGCGGCCGTTCTCCAGCAACTGACCGAGGCCGATGCCGAGGTCGGGGGAGGACGCGATGATCTCCGCCGCCATCAGCGAACGCCAGGAGAACGCCCAGCCCTGCTTCAGGCCCGCCAGATAACCGGGAAGGGCCGCCGGCATCACCACGTGCCGGGCCTCGCGCAGACCGGTCGCGCCCAGGGTGCGGCCGGCGCGCAGGAACAGCGGCGGGATCTGGTCGATGCCCGCGACGAGGCCGTTGGCGATGGAGGGGACCGCGCCGAGCAGGATCACGGCGTACATCATCGAGTTGTTCAGACCCAGCCACAGGACGGCCGGCGGCACCCAGGCCACCGACGGCAGGGACTGCAGACCGGACAGGATCGGGCCGATCGCCGCGCGCACGAACCTCACCCGTGCCACCAGCAGACCCAGCGGCGTGCCGATCGCCAGCGACAGCAGGAAGCCCAGCAGACCGCGCGAGACGGACGTCCAGATGTAGTCGAGCAGCGTGCCCTGGAGCCAGGCCTCCCGCACCTCGCCCCACACGTCGGCCGGTGAGGGCAGCTTGTACGCGGGGACGACCTGCGCCCACACCAGCACCTGCCAGACCACCAGCACCAGCGCGACCGCCGTGACGGGCGGCAGCACCTTGCGGGTCAGGGTCTCGCGCAGCGATGTACGGCGCACCTGTACCGAGTCCAGGGCGTCGAGCCCGGCCTCCAGCCCCGCCAGGTCCTCGGCGCCGTTCCTCCTGGCGTCGACCCTGGTGTCGCCCGTGATGGTGACGGCGTCACGGGCCTCGCCCTCGACGTCGACGCCGTTGTCAGTGCCGGCCATGGCGGCGGATCTCCCCACGCAGTTCTTCGGTGATCTCGGCGGACAGTTCGGCCACCGCCGCGTCCTCGATACGACGCGGCTGCGGAATGCCGACCGTCCATTCCCGGGCCACACGGCCCGGCCGCGACGACAGCAGGACGACGCGCTGCGCCAGCCGTACCGCCTCGCGCACGTTGTGCGTCACGAACAGCACGGACACGCCCGTCTCCCGCCAGATACGGGTGAGTTCGTCGTGCAGCACGTCCCGCGTGATCGCGTCCAGCGCCGCGAACGGCTCGTCCATCAGCAGCAGCCGGCTGTCCTGGGCGAGCGCCCGCGCCAGCGCGACCCGCTGCCGCATACCGCCCGACAGCTCGTGCACCCGCTTGCCGTGGGAGCCCTTCAGCCGGACCAGTTCGAGCAGCTCCTCGGCCCGCTCGCGCCGCTCGGCCTTCGCCACCCCGCTGAGTTTCAGGGCGAGTTCGATGTTCTTGCCCGCGGTCAGCCACGGGAACAGGGCGTGCTCCTGGAACATCAGCGCGGGCCTGCCGTCCGTGCCGATCGAGCCGGCGGACGGCAGGTCGAGCCCCGCGACCAGGTTGAGCAGAGTGGACTTGCCGCAGCCCGAGGCCCCCAGGAGGGTGACGAACTCGCCCGGCGCGACATCGAGGGTGATGTCGTCGAGGACGAGTTGCTGCCCGGCGGGGCCGGCGAAGGACTTCGAGACGTGCTCGAGCCGGGCGGCGTACGGCACCGCTGTGGCGTCCTCGGTGACCTTGGCGGTCGTGGCCGTGGCGGCCATGGTCGTCACCTCCTGGGAACTCTCGGAACGGTGGTCACTCGACGCCGAGACCGGCGTCGTCGAACGCGTCGTGGCCCTCGGCCTTCAGGACCTTGTTCAGCGGCGCGAGGTCGTAGATGCCCTTCAGGTCGGGCTGCTCCAGCAGACCGGCCTTGACCGCGTGCTCCGCCTGGGAGTCGAGGGTCGCGGCCAGCGGATCGTCGAGGAAGGTGATCGACTTCCAGGCAGGGTCGATGACCTCGGCGGGCAGCGCCTTGCCGGAGAGCTTCTCCAGGGCCTTGTTGGCGGATGCCTTGGCCTGGTCCGGGTTGGCGTTGATCCACGCGTTGGTCTTCACGGAACCGCGCAGGACGGCCTCGACGACGTCCGGGTGCTCCTTCAGGAAGCTCTGCGACACGATGATGTTCGTGATCACGAACTTCTTGTCGGGCCACAGGTCGCCCTCGTCGAGGAGCACCTTGCCGCCCTCGGCGACCAGCTTGGACGCGGTCGGCTCGGGCACCCACGCACCGTCGATCGAGCCCGACTTGTAGGCGTCGGGCGTGATCTTGTTGTCCGTGCGGACCACGGAGACGTCGCCCTTGCCGCTCTCGGCGTCGACCTTCCAGCCCTGCTCGGAGACCCAGTTGAGCAGCGCCACGTCCTGGGTGTTGCCGAGCTGCGGGGTGGCGATCCTCTTGCCCTTGACGTCCTTGACGGACTTGATCTTCTCCGGGTTCACCACGAGCTTCACGCCGCCCGACGCGGAACCGGAGATGATCCGCAGGTTCTTGCCGGCCGCCTTGGTGTAGCCGTTGATGGCGGGGGAGGGGCCGATCCAGCCGATGTCGATGGAACCGGAGTTCAGCGCCTCGATCTCCGACGGACCGGCGTTGAAGGTCGACGCCTTGATCGTGGTGCCGCCGAGCTCCTTCTGGAACAGGCCCTTTTCAACGCCCACCAGGGCGGTGGCGTGCGTGAGGTTGGGGAAGTAGCCGATCTTCACCTCGTCGACGGAGAGCTTCTCGGCGTCCGCGGCGACCTCGGCCTGCTTGCCGTCGTCGGTGGACTCGGCGCCGTAGCCGCAGGCGGTCAGCAGCAGGGGGAGCGCCGCTATGACGGCGAAGGTGCGCAGGGTCTTGAGCGGTCTTGCGGCAGACACGGAGGTGTCCTCTCGGGGAAGGCCATCAGGAAAGGTGATCAAGGGCTGCGACGCGGGCGAGGCGCGCGTCGGCGTGCACGGCACACCGCTCGCCCGCCGTCCGGATGGGACGGCAGGGAGCGCAGCGGTGTGGGGGGACGCGTGGGGGGTTTCCGCGGAACGTCTCAGACGCGGCGACAGATGGCGCTGGACGTGCGCCCGAAGTCGATGTGGCGACGCGAGGTCAGAAGTGACGGCGGCAGGACCGCGTGGTCGCGCGTTCTCATGGCCACCCCACCCCACTGATTCCTAGTTTTCCTACCTGGTTGATGGGGATCGTGGCAGAAGGTTGCGCCCACCCCAAGAGGCTGTTCACATAGTGGACGCAGTTATCTCACTGGCTGGGAATGGAGTTCTCAGAGCCCGGAGCAGGGTGCGGGCAATCGCGTCATTCTGTCGGAAAGCGGGCGCGTTGGTGTGAGGTCTGGCGAAGGCGGCGACGGCTCGGCCGTTGGTCGGAGCGCCGAGGGCGATGCGGCGGGGATGGCCGCCGCCCAGGGAAGGGTCGACGACACGGCCGTCCGCGGGGGAGACGGCGAGCAAACCGGAACGGTGGGTGTGGGTGGCATCGGCGATGACCTCCTCGGTCAGTGCCCGGGCCCGGCGCAGCGCGCGCAGGAGCGGGTCCTCCGTGCGGTCGAGGGAGGGGGTGGGCAGATACGCCTCGATCAGCGCGGTGGCGTGGACGGTGTGACCGGAGACGGTGGGACCGGTCGCGGTGAAGGTGCCGGTGCCCTCGTCGGTCCCGACACGGACACCGGCGCCCAGGAAGTGGACGATCCCCGCGCGGGACAGGGCGAGCAGCTGGCGCAGCCGGAAACCGGGCGGGCCCGAGGCCAGGAAGCTGAAGAACCCGTGCCACCAGCCGTCCAGGTCCTCGGCGACGGACCGCGCGGTCAGCCGTCCCGCGGCGACCAGGCCGGGCACCTGCCCGTACACCGAGAGCAGGGCGAGGAACGCCCCGAGGTCGGCGCTGAACTCCGGGTCCTCACGGCGGCTGACGTCCCGTTCGATGTGGTCGCGCAGATGGTCCTGGAAGGCGTCGGGCGTGGCGAAGGCCAGGCCGTCCAGCGGGTGGTCCAGGGTCTCGAAGTCCAGACGGTCCGCCGGGTCGGGTACGGCCGCGGCGACCAGGGCGGCCATCTCGTCGCCGTACCAGTCCAGTCGGTCGTAGGCGGCGACGAACCTCGGCCACGGCAGGGCGGTGCGCTCGGGGTGGGCATGGAAGAGCTCGTGGTAGTGGCCGAAGCCGATCTCCTTGGCCATCAGCGGCCAGACATCGCGGCGCAGGTCCAGCGGGCGCTCCAGGGCGAGCAGCGCGTCGACCTGGGCCGCCCCGAAGTGGCGCGGCAACGGCGGCCGCGGGCCCCGCAGTCGGTAGCGCGTCTTGGAGTGGTACGGCACTCCGCGGCGCGATCCGACGTGCAGCACGGGTTCGCGGCCGGAGGGGAGGTAGGTGAGGGTGCCGTCGGCCTCGGTGCGGAAGGCGCCCCCGCGGCCCTCGGTGAGCAGGGACATCAGGTCGACGAAGGCGAGCCCGAAGCCGCGCAGGACGACATCCTCGCCGGGGCGCAGGGCGGACAGGTCGGCGTCGGCGGAGAACGCCGGCGGAAGATGGAAAAGGCCGTGGCGGCGGGCGAAGGAGGCGTGCGCACGGTGCTCGGCGGCGGGCGTGGAGCCGAGGTGCCCCTGAGCCAGGACCACCAGATCGGCGGTGAGCGGGCCGGCGCGGCCGGCGAGGCGCACCTGCTGCGGACCGTCCGGGGGGCCGGTGACGGAGGTCGCCGTGGTGCGGTGCCACTCGACCGTGACGGTGGGCGGCAGTTGGTCCAGCGCCCGGCGGAACACCCAGTCCAGATAGGCGCTCTGGGCGCGGCGGGTGGGGAAGTCGGCGCCGTCGAGCGCCCGCAGTTCGGCGAGCACCTGCGGGTCGGCGGGCTCGGCTCGCGGGGTGTGCAGCGGCCTCCGGCCGGAGAAACCGGCCGCCCACTCGGCGAGCGAGGGTCCTGGACGGATCGGGCCTTCGACGGTGGACGACTCGTCGGTGAACATGGTGACGTCCTCGGCCATGGAGTTCATCCGCAGCAGCGCGGACTGCTCCCGGCGCCAGACCCGCCCCGGCCCCGGCGGGTGCGGGTCGACCAGATGGATGCACAACTCCCGTGTGCCGTCCCACAGTTCGGGAGCGTTGGCCGCGATGCGTTCCAGCAGACCCGTGGCGCGCGGACCCGCGCCGACGACGACCAGGACGGCCCTGGCAGGGGCGGGGGCAGGGGTGGGCGTGACTTCGGACGGCGTGAGCATGGGGAGGCTCTCCGGGGGAGGGAAGGCGGACGTGGACGACCACCCGGGGGCACTCGTGGGCGCGCGGCACGGCGCGGGCACGGTGCGGTCGGATGGGGCGTCGTCACGGAGCCGCGTCCCTCAACGCGGCCGGAAGGGCTGCCGCGTGGCGCGGGCCCGGTCCGTCATCGATCGTATGCGCCCACCGCGCGGCTGTGTCAACGACGGGTGAGCGGCGCCGGTCGGGGCGGTCCGGCATCCGGGCGATGCTTGACGCGCAGCACGATGTACTGCTCAATTACTCGCATGCATGCCCAGCGGCGCTTGGTCTCGCGCGGTCACATCGACTTCTGTCGAGTGTGGTCCGCGGCGTGTTGCGTCTGACTCGGCAGCGGGCCGTCTGACCGGCCCTTCCCTCCCTCGGTGACCCCGTCGCGGGCCGAGCTCCCCCTTCGCGCGCTGCCGCAGCACCGCCTCGCGTCCTCACCGGCGCCCGGCGTCGTCACGCACGTACCGAACCCATCGGTCCCTCCCTGATGACCCGTCATCTGTGCTCGGGCGCACGGCATCCCGGTCATGCCCGCCCCGCACCGCATCGCCCGAAAGGTCACCTCCATGCCCGTGGAGTTCCTAGGCATCGCCGCCACCGACGACGGCTCCGAAACCACGCCGCGCTCCGGCGCCGCCTTCGACAAGGACTACACGCTCCGGCTCGCCCGGGCGCACGAGGACCACGGCTGGGACCGGGTGCTGTTCGCCTACGGCTCCGGCTCCCCGGACCCCGCACCGGCCGCCGCGTACATCGCGAGCAAGCTGGACCGGCTGCAGATCCTGCTCGCCCACCGGCCCAACGTCTCCTACCCGACCTTCGCCGCCAAGACCTTCGCCACTCTGGACCGGATCAGCGAGGGCCGGCTGACCGTGCACTTCATCACCGGCGGCAACGACCACGAGCAGGGCCGCGAGGGCGACACCCTCACCAAGGACGAGCGCTACGCCCGCACGCTGGAGTACATCCGCGTCGTCAAGAAGATCTGGACCACCCACGAGCCCTTCGACCACGAGGGCGAGCACTACCGCTTCCACGACTTCGTCAGCGATGTCCACCCCGTCCAACAGCCCCGCCCCGGGGTCTCGTTCGGGGGCTCCTCGCCCGCCGCGTACGCGGCCGGCGGCGCCGAGGCCGACATCTACTGCCTGTGGGGCGAGCCACTGGCGAGGACCGCCGAACAGATCGAGAACGTGAAGGCGGCAGCGAGGGCCGCGGGCCGCACCGACGTCCCCCGCATCCAGGTCGCCTTCCGCCCGATCATCGCCCCCACCGAGGAACTGGCCTGGGAGAAGGCCCGTCGCACGGTCGGCGCGATCAAGGCACGCAGGGAGAAGGGCGAGCCGGTCACCAGGCGCCACAACGCGAACGACCGGCCGCAGAACACCGGTTCGCGGCGGCTGCTCGCCATCGCCGAGGCGGGAGAGCGCTACGACCGCGCCCTGTGGACCCCCACCGCCGCCGCGACCGGCGGTGCCGGCAACTCCAACGCCCTGGTCGGCACCCCGGAGACGGTGGCGCAGGCACTCCTCGACTACTACGACCTCGGCGTCGACATCCTCTCCGCGCGCGGCTACGACCTGCTGGGCGACGCCATCGACTTCGGACGTCATGTGATCCCGATCGTCCGCGAGGAGGTCGCCAGGCGCGACGCCGAGGCCGGGGGCGCCCGGGTCGGAACTCTCTGATGTGCGGCCGTGCAGGCGTCATCCGCGTGGCCACCGATCCCGCCGTCTTCCGCCCCGTCCGTGTCCAGACGGCAGGTGCCGCACGGCCGCACCTGGTCGGGAGGGGGAGGGATCGCGCGGGTCGACGTCAGCACCGACGGAGGAGTGCGCCGGCGACCGGCCCGGCTGCACGACCGGCCCCGCGCCGACACCTGGACCCGATGGTCCGTCACCTGGAAGCCCGACACACCCGGTGCCACCCACCTGCTGGCCCGCGCCACCGACACGGCCGGCCGCAGCCGGCCGGATGTCGCCGAGGCCAACACACCGGGCTACCTGTTCGACGCGGTGGTCCGGCATCCGGTCACCGTGACCTGACCGGGTCCTCTCACGCAGCCCGCGGGACCGGCCGCCGCGTCCGCGCGGGCGAACCGCCGCAGCCCACCTGGTACTCCTGAAAGGTCCACCCCATGGCCACCATCCTCTCCGTCTCCGGCAGCCCCTCCGCCACCTCCCGCACCGCCCGGCTGCTGCGTCACCTGGACGACCGGCTCACCGCCCAGGGACACGACGTGATCCCGCTCGACGTCCGCACGCTCCCCGCCGAGGCGCTGCTGCACGCCGACTTCCGGCACCCGGCGGTCGTCGGGGCCACCGCCCTCTTCGAGCGTGCCGACGGCATCGTGATCGGCACCCCCGTCTACAAGGCCGCCTACTCCGGCCTGCTGAAGTCGCTGCTGGACCTCCTCCCGCAGTACGCGCTGGCGGGCAAGACCGTCCTTCCGCTGGCGACCGGAGGCACCACCGCCCACGTCCTGGCCATCGACTACGCCCTGCGCCCGGTGCTGAACTCCATGGGGCCCGCCCACATCACCCCGGGCTGGTTCACCCTCGACAAGGACATCAGCGTCGGCGACGACGGCAGCCTGGCCGTCGCGCCGGGCCCGGCCGAGGCACTGGCCCAGGTCACCGACCAGTTCTCGCTCGCGCTGGGCGGCCGTCCGACCCTGCTGGCCGCCACGGGCTGAGCGCCGCCGCCGGCGCGCTCTCCCGGCACTCGATTCCCCCCGCCCGCACCGTCCTCGGCCCCACGCCCGACCTTCCACCGGAGACCCCCATGACCCTCACCTTCCACTGGTTCCTGCCCACCAACGGCGACAGCCGCGACGTCGTGGGCGGCGGTCACGGCACCCCGGCCACCGTGTCCGGGCGGGACCGGCCGCCGACGGTGGCCTATCTGAGCCAGATCGCCCGCGCCGCCGAGGACCTCGGATTCGTGGGCGCGCTCACCCCCACGGGCGCCTGGTGCGAGGACGCCTGGCTGACCACCGCGATGGTCAGCCAGAACACCGAGCGCCTGAAGTTCCTGGTCGCCTTCCGGCCCGGCTTCGTCTCGCCGACCCTCGCCGCGCAGATGGCGTCCACCTTCCAGCGGCAGAGCGGCGGACGGCTGCTGCTGAACGTGGTGACGGGTGGGGAGAGCCAGGAGCAGCGGGCCTACGGCGACTTCCTCGACAAGGACGACCGTTATCGCCGTACGGGTGAATTCCTGCAGATCGTCAGGGGGTTGTGGGAGGGCAAGACCGTCGATCTGGTCGGTGCCCACCTCCAGGTCGAGGGCGCGAGGCTGGCCCGGGTGCCCGACCCGGTCCCCGAGGTCTACTTCGGCGGCTCCTCTCCGATCGCCGGCGAGATCGCCGCCCGGCATGCCGACGTCTACCTCACCTGGGGCGAGCCGCCGGCCGCCGTCGCCGAGAAGATCGCCCGGATCAGGGCGCTCGCCGAGCGGGCCGGCCGCGGCGTCCGCTTCGGCATCCGGCTGCACGTCATCACCCGGGACACCGCCGAACAGGCGTGGGCGGAGGCGCGGCGGCTGCTGGCGGGCTTCGACACCGAGACCGTACGGGCCGTACAGGCCGGTCTCGCCCGCAGCGAGTCCGAGGGGCAGCGGCGGATGCTCGCCCTGCACGGTGGCGGTTCCGACGGACTGGAGATCCATCCGAATCTCTGGGCGGGCATCGGGCTGGTGCGGGGCGGCGCGGGCACGGCGCTGGTCGGCAGCCACGACGAGGTCGCCGAGCGGATCGAGGAGTACCACCGGCTGGGCATCGACGAGTTCGTGCTCTCCGGGTACCCGCACCTGGAGGAGGCGTACTGGTTCGGCGAGGGCGTCCTGCCCCGGCTGGGGGCGCGGGGGCTGTGGCGGCACCCCTTCGGCCAGGGGGCGAACCCCTCCGCCCGGATTCCCTTCGCCGATGCCGGGACCGTGCGCTGACCCACCTCCGACGCAGCCGGCCGCGGTCGTGAACTGGCCGGACAGGAGTGCGAATCGGCCAGAGCGGACCGTCATCCCTAGTTTTCCTACCGAATTACTAGGGAAGTGTTGACCCCCGTCGACGGAGCGAGTGAGGATGACGCCATGACCATCGCCCCTCCGGCCCCGGCCGCTCCGTTCGGCGACCCCGGGCGGGATGCCGTCGTCCCGTCGGTGGACGGGCCGGCCGACTGGCTGCACATCGCCCGCGAACTCGCCGACGACCTCGCCACGGACGCGCCCGCGCGCGAGGAGGCCGGCAAGCCGCCGCTCGACGAGGTGGGGCGGCTGCGCGAGTCGGGTCTGCTGACGTTGCTGGTGTCGGCCGCGCACGGCGGGGCGGGCGAGGACTGGCGTGTCGCGTACGCCGTCGTCAGGACCGTCGCCGCCGCCGACGGAGCCGTCGGACACCTCCTGGGCAACCACTACTTCCTGTCCCACAGCGCCCGGTTCTTCGCCGGGCCCGAGCGCGCCGCCCGCATCGAGCGGGCGTCCGCGGCGGGCCAGTGGTACTGGGGCGGCGGCATCGCCTCGCAGGAACCGCCGCTCATGCTCACCCCGGCGGCACACGGCTACCTGCTGGACGGGCATCAGCGCTACGGCTCGGGAGTCGGCGTCGCCGACCGGCTGCTGGTCCGCGCCGCCGTGCCCGGCACCGGAGAGCCGCTCGCCGTGCTCGTCGACCCCGCACAGGCCGGCCTGGTGAGCGGCGCAGGCGGCGACACCTTCGGGCAGCGGCTGGCGGCCGCGGGCGCCGTCACCTTCGACTCGGTGCCGGTCGCGCGACACGACGTACTCGGCTCCCTCTCCTCCGACGACGGCGCCCTGTCGCCCTTCGCCGGCCTCGCCGCGCCCACCGCACGGCTCGTCTCCGCCCAGTTCTGTCTCGGCGTCGCGGAGGGGCTGCTCGGGGAAGTCCGCGAGCACGGACGGGCCGTGCAGTCGCCCTGGCACGCGACCACACCCCAGCCCTGGCCCGGGAACCCGGCGCAGGATCCGTACGTGCTCGCCGCCTACGGTGAACTCGCCGTCGCCGCGCGCGCCGCGTCCGCCCTCGCCGACCAGGCGGTGGACGCCCTCACCCGCGGCCTCGACCGGGGCGAGGACCTCGACGACGAGGAGTGCGCGCGGATCGCCGTCCTCGCGAGCGCGGCCGAGGCCGCCGCCTCCCGGGCCGCGCAGGAGATCACCAGCCGCGCCCTGGAGGCCGTCGGCGCGCCCGCCGCCCTCACCCGGCACGGCCTCGACCGCTTCTGGCGCGACACGCGCACCCACACCCTGCGCGAGCCCGTCGCCCACAGGCTGCGCGAGGTGGGGGACTACTTCCTGAACGGCGCGCATCCGCCGTTCAGCCTTCCCGCCTGACCGAAGCCGCCGACCGGTGAGGACCGGCGCGGCGGTGAGGGATAATCCCAGCATGCGGATCTCGGCCAGAGCGGACTATGCGGTGCGGGCGGCGTTGGAGCTGGCCGCGGCAGGAGACGACACCTCACTGAAGGCCGAAGCCATCGCCGACGCGCAGGGCATCCCGCACAAGTTCCTGGAGGGCATCCTCGGCGATCTGCGCCGGGGCGGCCTCGTGGTCAGCCAGCGCGGCGGCAAGGGCGGCTACCGGCTCGCCCGTCCGGCGGACTCGATCGCCATCGCCGAGGTGATCCGCGTCGCCGACGGCCCGCTGGTCTCGGTGCGCGGCGTCCGCCCGCCCGACCTCTCCTACATCGGCCCCGCGGAGTCCCTGCTGCCGCTGTGGATCGCGGTGCGCGCCAACGTCCGCAAGATCCTCGGCGAGGTCACCCTGGCCCACGTGGCCGCGGCGAAGCTCCCCGACGACGTGCTGAGCCTCGCGGACGATCCCGAGGCGTGGACGAATCCCTGACGAGGGCCTCGCCGAGCGGCCACCCGGCTCTCGGCTCCCGCCCGGGAGCGGGCGCGACGCTCAGCCGGCCGGCTTCTCCCACACCGACACGTGCTTGCCGCTCTCGGCGGTGAACGGCTCGCGCGTCCAGTCGCCCCACCGGTCGCGCAGCCGCAGGCCGGCCAGGCGTGCCATCAGGTCCAGTTCGGCCGGCCACACGTACCGGAACGGGATCGACCAGTGCTCGGCACGGCCGTCGACGATGGTGACGTAGTTCGAGCTCATCGCCTGCGTGGCGACGTCGTAGGTGTCGAACGCCCAGCGGGTGTCGCTGATGTGGAACGGCACGGCGCTCTGCCCGGGCGGCAGCAGCCGCAGCTCGGGTACCCCCACCTCGACGACGAAGCAGCCGCCGGGCCGCAGATGGGCGGCGGCGTTGGCGAAGCAGTCGACCTGGGCGTCCTGGGTGGTCAGATTGCCGATCGTGTTGAACACGAGGTAGGCGAGGGCGAACTCGCCCGCCACCCGGGTCGTCGCGAAGTCCCCGATCGTCACCCCGACGGCGTCCCCGCCGGGTTTCGCGCGCAGCCGCTCCACCATCGCCCGGGACATGTCGATGCCGTGCACCGGAATCCCGCGGCCGGCCAGCGGCAGCGCGATCCGGCCGGTGCCGACGCCGAGTTCGAGCGCCGGGCCGTCGCCGGCGAGTTCCGCCAGCAGGTCCACCGCCGGGTCCACCACGTCCGCGCGGAACATGTCCGCCGCTGAATCGTCGTACCCGGCCGCGATGGTCTCTCCGAAGTAGCCGTCGTCATCGCTCACGCCGGGACGGTACTGCCGGCCCTCGCACCGGGGCACCCGAATTTCCTGGCGCCCCGGTGCCCCGGCGCTCACCCCCTCAGGCGAGCGTGACCTTGACCGGCAGCTTCTTGATGCCGTTGACGAAGTTGGAGCGCACGCGCGGCACTTCGCCGGTCAGCCTGATGTCGGCCAGGCGCGGGATCAGCTCCTCGAACATGATGCGGATCTCGGTACGGGCGAGGAGGTTGCCCAGGCACAGGTGCGGGCTGCCCTTGCCGAAGGTGACGTGGTCGTTGTCGGCCCGGGTGACGTCGAAGTCGTACGGGTTGCCGAAGACCTCCTCGTCGCGGTTGCCGGACGCGAACCACATGACGACCTTGTCGCCCTCCCTGACCCGCTTGCCGCCGAGTTCCACGTCCCGCGTCGCGGTGCGCCGGAAGTGGTAGACGGGGGACGCCCAGCGCAGGAACTCCTCGACCGCCCCCGGGATGAGCGAGGGGTCCTCCTGGAGGCGGGCCAGCTGCTCGGGGTGCTGCAGCAGGGCCAGCATGGAGTGGGTGATGGTGTGCCGGGTGGTCTCGTTGCCGGCGACCACCAGCAGCAGGAAGTAGTTGTCGAAGTCCTGCGCGGACAGCGGGACGCCGTCCCGCGGGACCGTGTTGACCAGCTTGGAGACCAGGTCGGTGCCGTCGCCGCCGCGCCGCTGCCGGGCCAGCTCGCGGCCGTACTCGAAGACCTCGACGGACGCGGGGGAGCGGAACGGCAGATCGCGGTACTTCTCGCTCTCGGCGCTGTGCAGCAGCACGTCGGCGTAGTCGGGGTCGGTGTTGCCGATGATCCGGTTGCCCCAGTCGATGAGCTGCTGGTTGTCCTCCGGCGGCACGTCGAGGAGACGCGCCAGGACGTTGATCGGGAAGTCCGCGGAGACGTCGGAGACGAAGTCGAACGTGCCCTTGGCGAGCGCCGCGTCCAGCGTCGTCGCCGTCAGGCCGCGCAGGAAGTCGGCGTAGCTGTTGATGACGCTGGCGCCGAACTGCCGCTGGATGACGCTGCGCAGCGCGCGGTGCCGTACGCCGTCCATCTCCAGGATGGAGGCGCGCTTCTTGATCTGGTCGTCGTCGACCTCCTCCAGGTTGACGAACCTCGTCGAGGTGAAGGTCTCCGGGTCGCGGTCGACACGGGCGATGTCGGCGTGCCGGGTCACCGCCCAGAAACCGGAGTTGGGGGCGTCCTCCGGCTGCCAGTGGACCGGGTCCTCGTGGCGCAGGGTGTGGAACATGCGCCAGGGGGTCACACCGTCGGTGAATATGTCGAGGTCGGTGAGGTCGACGTCGGCGAGCGGCATGGGCTCGGATGCGGAAGTCATCGATGGCTCCTGGGTGTCACAGGGGTCTGCCGGGGTCACAGGTGGTAGGCGTACTCGGTGAACTCCCAGTCGGTGACGTGCCGTTGGAAGCGTTCGACCTCGTTGCGCTTGTAGGTGAGGTAGGAGGTGGTGAAGTCCTTGCCGAGCAGGTCGGCCAGGTCGGTGTCCGCCTCCAGCGCGTCGAGCGCGGCGGACAGGTCGGTGGGCAGCAGCGCGGAGCGCGCGGTGTCGTAGCCGTAGCCCTCCAGCGGGGGCGGGGGCTCCTCGCCGGCGCGGATTCCGAGGAGGGCGGCGGCGAGGGTGGCGGCGATCGCCAGATAGGGGTTGGCGCTCGCGTCGCCGAGGCGCAGCTCCAGGCGGGCGCCGGCGCCGCGCTCGGGCGGGATGCGGACCATGGCGCTGCGGTTGTCCGTGCCCCAGTCGATCAGCCAGGGCGCGAGGGTGTCCGGGCCGAAGCGTTTGTAGGAGTTCACGGTCGGGTTGAGCAGCGCGGCGAGCGCGGGCGCGTGGGCGAGGATGCCGGCGATCGCGTGCCGGGCGACGGCCGACAGGCCGTGGGCGCCCGCGGGGTCGTCGAAGGCGTTGCCGCCCTCGGCGTCGTCGCAGGACAGGTGCAGATGGAAACCCGAGCCGCCCGCGTCGCCGAACGGCTTGGCCATGAAGGTGGCCAGCAGGCCCTCCCGGCGGGCGAGCTCCTTGACGGCGGCCTTGAAGCGGAAGGAGCGGTCGGCGGCGTCCAGCGCGTCGGAGTGGGTGAGGTTGATCTCGTACTGGCCACCGTCGAACTCGTGGTTGCCGGTGATCACGCCGATGCCCAGGTCGCGCAGGTGGCGCAGGGTGCGCAGCAGATGGTTCGAGGGGTCGGCGCGCAGGCCGGCCGTGTAGACGGCGCCGGTCGTCTCGGGGTGCCGACGCCAGCCCGCGGCGGTCTGCTCCAGCAGGAAGTACTCCAGCTCCGGGCCGACGACCGGACCAAGGCCCTGCTCGGCGCAGCGGGCCAGGACCGTGCGCAGCAGGTCGCGCGGTGACTCGGGGGCGGGGGCGCCGGTCGCCGGGTCGGTGACCTCGCCGAGACAGGTGGCGACGCCGGGTTCCCAGGGGAGCGCGGTCAGGGTGGACAGGTCGGGGCGCACGGTGACGTCGGGCAGCCCGGCGTCCAGGCCGCCCGCGACCGGGACCACGTCGCCCTGCGGGGTGGTGTGGTAGACGGCCCGGCAGAAGGCCAGACCGTGCTCGCAGGCCGCCGGCAGATGGTCCACCAGCACGTCACGGGCGCGGTCGGTGCCGATGAGGTCGGGATAGGTCACCCGGACCACGTCCACACCTTCGGCGGTGAGCCGCTCCATGTGCCGGCGGATGTCTGGGTTGTCGTGAGCGCTCACCGATGTCTCCTCGGCGGATGGGAAGGGTGGCGTGCGGACGACCTGAACGGAGGGTGCGGGATGGGGAAGAGGCGACCCCGGGTCGTCGTTTGAACCCGAACGGTATGGAGAGGATTCGTCGTCCCGCAAGGGGGCGGCCCCAAAAATTTATCCACCTGGACAGGTATTGACCAGGGTCGAGCGGCTTCCTATGTTGTTTGAAGCCAAACGAGTCAGGGGTGCGGCTCTCGCACCCCTTTGGCCAAGGGGCCCGGCCGCACAGCCGGCCGGGCCCGCACCCCCTTCACCCCGCTCCGACGCCCTCACCTCCAGGAGGACCGGCCATGAAGGTCGTAGTCGACATGAACAAGTGCCAGGACCACGGCCAGTGCGTCTTCGTGGCCCCCGACGTCTTCTCGATGGACGAGGACGGACACCTCGTGCACGTCTCCGACCCCGACGACGCGCTGCGCGACGAGGTCGAGGAAGCCGCCGACGTCTGCCCGCTCCAGGCCATCCGGATCGAGGGCTGAGCCCCATGACCGGACGCGTGGTCGTCGCCGGCGCCTCGATGGGCGGCCTGCGCGCGGCCGAGCAGCTGCGCGCGGCCGGCTGGACCGGCGCCGTCACGGTGGTGGGCGACGAGCCCCACATGCCCTACAACCGGCCTCCGCTGTCGAAGGAGGTCCTCGCGGGCAAGGCGCCCTTCGCGTCGCTGGCCTTCACCCCGAAGCAGGCCGCCGCCGACGTGGACTGGCGCCTGGGCACCCGGGTCACCGCCGCCCGGCTGGCCGAGCGCACCGTCGCCCTCGACGACGGATCCGAGATCCCGTACGACGGACTGGTCGTCGCCACCGGCATGCGCCCCCGGCGGCTGCGCTGCCCCGGCCCGCTCACCGGCCGCCACACCGTCCGCACCATCGACGACGCCCGGGGCCTGCGCGAGGAACTGACGCGCCCCGGCGCGCGGGTGGTCGTGGTCGGCGCCGGCTTCATCGGGTGCGAGGTCGCCGCGACCGCCACAGCGCTCGGCGTCACCGAGGTGACCGTCGTCGACCCCCTGCCCCTGCCCATGGTCGGACCGCTCGGGGACCTGCTCGCGCGGGCCCTGCTCCGGCGGCACGAGGACCGCGGCGTCCGCTTCGCGCTCGGCACCGGGGTCGCCGGCTTCGAGGGCGAGGAACGCGTGACGGGCGTCGTCCTCTCCGACGGCTCCGTCCTGCCCGCCGACGTGGTGGTCGAGTCGGTCGGCTCCCTCGCCAACACCGAATGGCTGGACGGCAACGGGCTCGACCTCACCGACGGCGTCCTCACCGACGAGCAGCTCCGCGTCGGCGGCCGGCCGGACGTCGTGGCCGTCGGCGACGTGGCCCGCTTCCCCAACGCCCGCTACGACGGCGCCTGCCGCCGCGTCGAGCACTGGTCCATCCCCACCGACACGGCCAAGCACGCGGCACGGACGCTGGCCGCTCATCTCGCGGGCGGCCGGGCCGACCTCGCTCCCTTCGCTCCGCTGCCCACGTTCTGGAGCGACCAGCACGACTTCCGCCTCCAGTCGTTCGGCGCGCCCGCGCTCGGCCTCGGCGACGTACGCGTCCTGGACGGCGACCCCGAAGGCGACGTCCTGGTGGGCTACCACGCCGACGACCGGCTGGTCGGCGTCGTCGCGCTCGGCAGCCACAGCGCCGCCATGGGTGCCGCCCGCTACCGCGCCCAGCTGCTGAAGCAGCCCGCCCTCACCGCGTAAGGAACCCCGTCATGTCCCCAGTCCGTGGTTACTTCCACCCCAAGACCGGCAGCGGTGCCTCGTCGCTGATCCCGTCGCCGCCGTGGCTCTACTCCGGCGACCTGCTGACCGTCGAGTACCGCACCGACCCGGCACGAGTGCGGGAACTGCTGCCCGAGCCACTGGAGTTGGCCGACGAGGATCCCGGGGCCGTCGCCCTGATCTGGGCCGACTGGCAGTCCTGCTCGCAGTCCGGGGCGGAGCTGCTCGACCCGGTGCTGTCCCAGTACAAGGAGGCCTTCGCGGTCGTCCGGTGCAAGTACCGGGGGACGACCTACTCGCGGTGCGTGTACATCTGGGTCGACAAGGACTTCGCCATCGCGCGCGGGCTGCACCAGGGCTATCCGAAGAAGCTCGGGTCCATCCACCAGACGCGGCCGCATCCCTACGGGCCCGCTCCGCGGATCGAGGCGGGGGGGCGGTTCGGGGCGACGCTGGCCGCGGCTGACCGGCGGCTGGCCCAGGCCGTGGTGACGCTGCGGGAGCCGGCCGGGTCGAACGGGTTCGTGAACGCGCATCCGATGGCCCATCACCGGTGGCTTCCCTCCATCGAGAAGGGCAAGGGGCTGGCGCTCGACGAGCTGGTCGAGACGGGGGCGGCGTCCTTCGAGGCGGGTCAACCCTGGGTCGGAGAGGCCGAGTTGGAGCTCTTCGAGGCGCCGACGGAGGAGCTGGCCCGGCTGGAGGTGCGTGAGCCGATCGCCGCGTACTACCGGCAGGTCGGGGTGGTCTGGGACGGGGGGCGGCTGTTGGAGGCCGGTACGTCGGAAGCGGTTGCCGAGTGACTGCCGGTGGCGGGCTGCGAGTCCGTCGTGGCTGGTCGCGCCCACGCGGCGGAGCCGCAAATCGATACAGCCCCGCGCCCCTGGTGGGTCAGATTCCTCTTCGTACGAATGGAGCCCTTCCCATGGTTGAGAAGATCACCGTCGCCGGTGTCTCCGTCGACACCCGGCACTGGATCGGCGGCAGGCGTGTCGCCTCCGGCGCCACCTTTACCGACACCTCCCCCATCGACGGCAGCGTCATCGGTGAGATCGCCCGCGGTGGTCCCGCCGAGGCCGAGGCGGCCGTCGCCGCCGCCCGTGCGGCGTTTCCCGCCTGGGCCGCCACGCCCCGTGCCGAGCGCGCCCGCATCCTGCACGCCATCGCCGACGGCGTCGAGAAGCGGATCGAGGAGCTCGCCGTCGTCGAGACCACCGACAACGGCGCGCTGCTGCGCTCGCACCGCCGGGGCGTCATGCCCCGCGTCGCGCACAACTTCCGCTTCTTCGCCGACTGGTTGCTCACCCTCGACCACGAGGACTTCGAGACGCGCGGGCACACCAACCACGTCTCCTGGGAACCCGCCGGGCCCTGCGTGCTGATCACCCCGTGGAACGCCCCGCTCATGCTGGCCACCTGGAAGGTCGCCCCGGCGCTCGCGGCCGGCGACACCGTCGTCCTCAAGCCCGCCGAGTGGTCCCCGCTCACCGCCTCCCTGCTGGCTGACATCGCCGCGGAGGCCGGCCTGCCCGCCGGTGTCCTCAACGTCGTCCAGGGACACGGCGCCGAGATCGGCGACGCCCTCACCTCCCACCCGGACGTGCGCCGGATCAGCTTCACCGGCTCGGTCCCCACCGCCCAGCGGATCGCCGCGTCCGCCGCCGCGCACCTCACCCCGCTCAGCCTCGAACTCGGCGGCAAGTCACCGCTGCTGGTGTTCGCCGACGCCGACCTGGAGCTCGCCGTCGACCTCGCCGTGGAGCAGTACGACAACGCCGGGCAGGTGTGTCTGGCGGGGACGCGGCTGCTGGTCGAGGAGACGGTCGCCGAGGAGTTCACGCGCCGGTTCGTGGCGAAGGCCGGGCAGTTGACGCAGGGCGACCCGCGCGACGAGGCCACCGACATCGGGCCCAACATCCACCCCCGTCAGCTGGAGAAGATCGACGGGTTCGTGCGGCGGGCCGTCGCCGCCGGGGCCCGGGCGGTCATCGGCGGGCATCGCGAGGACGGGCAGTACTACGCGCCGACCCTGCTCACCGATGTCGCCCAGGACTCCGAGATCGTGCAGGAGGAGGTCTTCGGGCCGGTCCTCACCCTCCAGACCTTCGCCGACGAGGACGAGGCCGTACGCCTCGCCAACGACACCCGGTTCGGGCTCGCCGCCACCGTCGCCACCAGCGACAAGGAGCGCGCCCGGCGCGTCACCGAGCAGCTCGTCGCGGGCACGGTCTGGGTCAACTGCTTCTTCGTCCGCGACCTCCAGGCCCCGTTCGGCGGCTCCCGCCACTCCGGCGTCGGCCGTGAGGGCGGCACCTGGAGCTTCGACTTCTACTGCGACCTGAAGAACACCGTGACCGCCCCGAACGGATGGAGCCGGAGCCATGGGTGAGATCGTCGGGGCCGGGCTGCTCGCCCACGTCCCCACCATCGTGCTGCCGGAGGCCGACCGGCTGGAACTCAACGAGGGCAAGGAGATCACCCTCGTCACCGGCCTGAGGGAACTCCGCCGGGAGGTCTTCGAACGCGACGACTACGACACCGTCGTCGTCCTCGACTCCCACTGGGCCACCACCGTCGAGTTCGTCGTCACCGCCCAGCAGCGCCGGGCCGGGCTCTTCACCTCCGAGGAGCTGCCGCGCGGCATGTGCCGGATGCCGTACGACTTCCCGGGCGACCCCGAACTCGCCCGGAACATCGCGGGGTTCGCGGACCGGCACGGCACCTGGATCACCGCGATCGAGGACGAGTACCTGCCGATCTACTACGCCACCATCAACCTCTGGAAGTTCCTCGGGGAGGGGCTGCCGGACAAGCGGTGGGTCACCATCGGGGTGTGCCAGACCGGCGACATGGAGGACCATCTGCGGCTCGGCCGGGCCCTGGCCGACGGGATCGCGGCCACCCCTGGCCGCCGCGTCCTGCTCATCGCCTCCGGTGCCCTGTCGCACACCTTCTGGCCGCTGCGCGAGCTGCGCGACCACGAGTCCAGCGACACCGCCCACATCTTCACCCCCGAGGCCCGGGCGGCCGACCACGAGCGGATCGCCTGGTTCAAGGAGGGCCGTCACGACAAGGTCCTCGACACCATGGACGAGTTCTGGAAGTACAAGCCCGAGGCGAAGTTCTTCCACTACCTGATGATGGCCGGCGCCCTCGGCGAGCGGTCCTGCGTCGCCGGGGCCCGCCAGTACGGCGCGTACGAGAACTCCATCGGCACCGGCCAGGTGCATCTGTGGTTCGACCGTCCCGCCGACGGCTGGACCGGCACCGGCCTCTCCCAGTCCCCGCGCACCCCTCACAGCCGTAGCTAGGAGCTCTCCGCCATGCCCGAACACCGCCGCATCCTTCTCGACGGCGCCGCCGTCCAGGTCACCGTCGACGGGGACGAACTCGTCGCCGGGGACGGCCGCCGCGTCAAGACCGAGGACGCCCGGCACCTGCCCCCGGTCGTCCCGTCCAAGGTGATCGCCGTCCACCTCAACCACCGCAGCCGGGTCGACGAGTTCCGCATCGACCTGCCCGACACCCCGACCTACTTCCACAAGCCGACCTCGTCCCTCAACTCCCACAAGGGCGCGATCGTCCGCCCCGAGGGCTGCAAGTGGCTCAACTACGAGGGCGAGGTCGCCATCGTGATCGGGCGGACCGCACGGAACATCTCCCCGGCCGAGGCGGGGGAGTACATCGCCGGCTACACGATCGCCAACGACTACGGGCTGCACGACTTCCGCGACACCGACGCGGGCTCCATGCTCCGGGTCAAGGGCTCCGACACCCTCTGCCCGCTCGGCCCCGGCCTGGTCACGGACTGGGACTTCCACGGCAAGCGGCTGCGGACGTACGTCAACGGCGAGGTCGTGCAGGACGGTTCGACCGACGAGATGAAGTGGGACATGCACTACCTCGTCGCCGACATCGCCCGCACGATCACCCTCCACCCGGGCGACGTGCTCCTGTCCGGCACCCCGGCCAACTCCCGCCCCGTCCAACCCGGCGACGTCGTCGAGGTCGAGGTCGAGGGTCTCGGCCGGCTCACCAACCACATCGTCACCGGCCCCACCCCGGTCCGCGCGGACGTGGGCGCCCAGCCGACCGAGTCCGAGGAGGTGCTGTCCACCGCGCTCGGCGGGGACTGGGAGTTCCGCGGCATCCGGCCGCCCAGGCGTTGACCGTGCGCACGGCCGTGCCGGACCCGGCGGGTAAGGTCGCGAACATGACCGCATCCGCCGAGGGAGCCGGCCGGTCCGCCGGGTCGACGGGCTCCGAGGACCCCCAGGGGGACCGCAAGCCACGCAAGCGCATGAACTACGGCGAGGGCCGCGAGGCGCTGCTCAACGCCGCGGTGCGGGTCGTGGCGCGCGGCGGGCTGCGCAAGCTCACCTACCGGGCGGTCGCCCAGGAGGCCGGCACCACGCACGGCCTGGTCGTCCACCACTTCGGCTCCCGCGACGCGCTGATCGAGGAGGCCCTCGCCCACGCGATCCGCACCTCGCTCAACACCAGCGCGCTCGAACCGGGCACCGGCAAGGTCGCCGACTTCTCGGTGGGCGTCTCCGACATGGTCATCGCCGACCCGGACATCCAGGCCTTCCAGTACGAGCTGCTGCTGGAGGCACGGCGCCGCCCGGAGCTGCTGCCGCAGATCCGCGCCCTGTACGACGACTACTTCGACGCCACCCGACGCGAGCTGTCCCGCATGCTCCCCGCGGACGCCGGGCGGCCGCTGACCCGGCTGATCTTCGCGGCCCTGGACGGGCTCGTACTGCACCAGCTCGTGTTCGGTGAGCCCGAGACCACCGACGCCGCGATCGAGGAGCTGCGCGGGCTGCTCCGACTGCTCGTGGCCGACGGCCGCGAGCAGTCGGAGAACGACGGCTGACCTGCACCTTCCAGGACCCCGGGCACCCGTGGCCCGGGGTCCTTCCCTGTTGTCGCGGCAATTCTCGGCGCCACCCCTTGCCAAACGGATAGTTCCAGCCCACCATGGGGCAACTCGTTTGGCCTGAAACGAAATCCTCCTTTCCCCTGGCAGGTGATCCGAGTGGACAGTCAGACGGCGGTCCCGAACCAGACCGCGCCCGACGCCTCCACCGCAGGCAAGCTCAAGCCCAACTCTCTCGGCGTGCTGGGCATCCTCTTCTTCGTCCTCTCCGCCCAGGCGCCGCTCACCGGCGTCGCGGGCGCCGTCCCCATCGCCGTGGCCATCGGAAACGGCGCCGGGGCCCCGGCCGCCTATCTCGCGGCCGGTCTGATCACCCTGCTGTTCTCGGTCGGCTTCGTCGCCATGGGCCGGCACGTGGTGGACGCCGGAGCCTTCTACCGCTACATCGGCAAAGGGCTCGGCCGGGACCTCGGCCACGGCAGCGCGGGCATCGCCCTCTTCGCGTACTGCGCGGTCCAGGCCGCCATGTACGGGCTGTACGGGGCCACCGTGAGCGGGCTGCTGGCGCACTACGCCGGCATCGACGTGCCCTGGTGGGTGTGTGCCCTGGTCACGATGGCGATCGTGCAGGTCCTCGGCGCCCTGGGCATCGAGATGGGCGCGAAGGTGCTGGCCGTGTTCGTGCTGGCCGAGTTCAGCATCCTCAGCGTCTTCGCCGTCGTCACCTTCGCCAAGGGCGGCGGGCCCGAGGGCCTCGGCTTCGCCGACACGTTCTCGCCGGGCGCGGCCCTGGAGGGGGCACCGGGCGTGGCGCTGATGTTCGCCGTGGCGTCGATGATCGGCTTCGAGGCCACCGCGATCTACGGCGAGGAGGCGCGCGAGCCGCGCAGAACGGTGCCCCGGGCGACGTACGCGGCCGTCGCCCTCGTCACCGGCTTCTTCGCCTTCGCCTCCTGGATGCTCATCTCCTCCTACGGCGCCTCGAAGGC
Source organism: Streptomyces sp. Y7 (assembly GCF_043195415.1). NCBI lineage: Bacteria > Bacillati > Actinomycetota > Actinomycetes > Kitasatosporales > Streptomycetaceae > Streptomyces > Streptomyces sp. Y7. The sequence continues at coordinate 1,302,037 of NZ_JBIDDQ010000001.1, read as the reverse complement.
GGCCGGCGCGGCGGGCGCGGCGCTGGAGAGCGGTGACTCGACGGCATTCGTCTTCGCGCCGATCGCCGCCCAGTTCGGCACCTGGGTCAACGACGTGCTGCCGATCCTGCTGGCCACCTCGCTCTTCGCCGGCATCCTGGCCTTCCACAACTCGGCCAACCGCTATCTGTTCTCGCTCAGCCGTGAGGGACTCCTGCCGCGCGGGGTGTCGGCGGTCAACCGCCGGCACTCGCCCGGTGTCGCGGGCTTCGTGCAGACGTCGATCGCCGTCCTGCTGGTGATCCCGTTCGCGCTCGCCGGCAAGGACCCGGTGCTCACCCTGTTCTCGTGGGGCAGCGGCATCGCCGTACTGGCGATCATGCTCCTGTACTTCCTGACCTCGGTCTCGGTCGTCGCCTTCTTCCGGCGCGAACGCCTCGACACCCGGCCGTGGAACACACTGGTCGCCCCGCTGCTGGGGGCCGTGGGGATCGCCGGGGCGATCTGGCTGATCGTGGAGAACTTCACCACCCTCATCGGCGGCGACCGTACGACCGCCCTGTGGCTCCAGGCAGCGGTTCCGGCCGTCCTGGTGCTGGGCGTCGTCACCGGCCGTCTGACGCGCTCGGCCCGCACTTAGGCCGGTGGGGCCACCCCTGTCGTCCGGTCGGGGCCGAGGAGCCGTCGGCCGGACGGCGGGTGAGTGCCCGACGGGGGAGGCCCGGCGGCGCCCGGCCCCGACCGTCTTCTTCGCTATCGAACGTCATCTGGAGGTTTTCGCATGCCGGCCGTCACCCACGAAGAGTGGCTGCGTCGCGCCAAGTCCCTGCACCTGTCCGGCGCCCATCACATCGACGGCGCCGACGAACCCGGCGCCGGAGGGACCTTCGCGGCCGTCTCACCCCGGGACGGGCAGGTGCTGACGCAGATCGCCGACGCGGGCGCCGCCGAGGTGGACGCGGCCGTCGCCGCCGCCCGGCGCGCCTTCGACACCGGGCCCTGGCCGCGCCTCGCCCCCGCCGAGCGCGGCCGGGTGCTGCTGCGGCTGGCCGAGTTGCTGGAGGAACGGCGGGCCGAACTGGCCCTGACGGTCAGCCTGGAGATGGGCAAACCCGTCACGGACGCCCACGACATCGAACTGCGTGCCGCCGTCAACACCTTCCGCTGGTACGGCCAGCTCGCCGACAAGCTCACCGACGAGTCCCCGCACACCGCCCCCGATGCCCTCGCCCTGGTCACCCGGGAACCGGCCGGCGTCGTCGGCGCGGTCGTTCCCTGGAACTTCCCCCTGACCCTGGCGGGCTGGAAGGTCGCCCCGGCGCTCGCCGCGGGCTGCACGGTCGTACTGAAGCCGTCGGAGAACTCCCCGCTGTCGGCGTTGACGCTCGCCCGTCTCGCCACCGAGGCGGGACTGCCGCCCGGTGTGCTCAACGTGGTGAACGGCGAGGGCCCCGTCGCCGGGCGGGCCCTCGGACTCCACCCCGACGTCGACGTCCTGGCCTTCACCGGCTCCACCGCCGTCGGCCGGCACTTCCTGCGCTACGCGGCCGACTCCAACCTCAAGCGTGTCTGGCTCGAACTCGGCGGCAAGTCACCGAACATCGTCCTGCCCGACGCCCCCGACCTCGACCGGGCCGCCGCCACCGCGGCCTGGGGCATCTTCTTCAACCAGGGCGAGATGTGCACGGCACCCTCCCGGCTGCTCGTGCACTCCTCCGTCGCCGAACGCGTCACCGAGGCCGTCGTACGCCGCGCCCGCGAGCTGCGGATCGGCGACCCCCTGGACCCGGCCACCGAGATGGGCGCCCTGGTCGGCGAGGCCCACCTCGGCCGCGTCCTCGGCCACATCGGGACCGGCCGGGAGGAGGGCGCACGGCTGCGGACCGGCGGTGAGCGCGTCCTCACCGAGACCGGCGGCACCTACCTGGAGCCGACCGTCTTCGACGGCGTCGAGCCCACGATGCGGCTGGCCCGCGAGGAGATCTTCGGCCCGGTCCTGTCCGTCCTCGCCTTCGACGACCTGGACGAGGCGGTACGGCTGGCCAACGCCACCGAGTACGGCCTCGCCGCCGGCCTGTGGACCTCCGACCTGTCCACCGCCCACCGCGTCTCGCGTGCCCTGAGGGCCGGCACGGTCTGGGTCAACTGCTACGAGGAGGGCGACCTGACCGTCCCCTTCGGCGGCATGAAGCAGTCCGGGAACGGCCGCGACAAGTCCGCGCACGCCCTGGAAAAGTACACCGAACTCAAGACGACCTGGATCCAGCTGTGAGACGTCCCCTGATCGCCGTCCCCGCCCGTTTCTCCGCCACCACCTCGGCCCTGCGGTACGCCGCCGAGGTCAACGCCCGGGCGCTGATCGAGGCGGTGTGGCGAGCGGGCGGCGAACCGGCGAGCATCCATCCGGCCGACCCCGCGCACGCCGACGTCGCGGACCGGCTCGCCCGCTTCGACGGCGTCCTGCTCCCCGGCGGCGGCGACCTCGCCCCGCACCGCTACGGCGCGGCCGACACCCACGCGGCCGTCTACGACGTCGACGACCTCCAGGACGCCTTCGACCTCGAAGTCGCGCGGCGCGCACTGGACCTCGGCACCCCCCTGCTGGCGGTCTGCCGCGGCCTGCAGGCCGTGAACGTCGCCCTCGGCGGCACGCTGGAGCAGGACATGGGCGGCCCCCAACGCGAACACCGGCACCTCGTGCACCCGGTGGCGGTCGAACGCGGCACCCTGCTGGAGCGAGCCCTCGGCGCGGAGAAGGCGGAGGCCTCCTGCTACCACCACCAGCGCGTGGAGCGCCTCGGCACCGGCCTCACGGTCACGGCCCGAGCCGCCGACGGAACGGTGGAAGGGCTCGAACTCCCCGCCGCGCAGGGGTGGTTCACGGCCGTGCAGTGGCACCCCGAGGACACCGCCGACCGTGACCCGGCACAGCAGGCGCTCTTCGGCGCCCTGGTGGAAGCGGCACACGGGCGGCGCTGAGCGAGGGGCGGGTCCTCAGCCGTCGGACCTGGCCCGGCGTCCGCTGCGGCGAGGCGCCGGTTCGGCTCCGTCGAGCAGGGTCAGGCGGCGTTCCTCGCCCTGCTCCTCGACCTGCAGGACCACCCGGCGCAGGCCCTCCGCGACACTGCGGCACTCCTCGTCGCTGAGCTGTCCGGCGACGAACGCCTCCTCCTCGTTGAACGCCGGGAACAGCCGGCGCATCAGCTCCTCGCCCTCCTCGGTGAGGCTGAGCAGCACGAGCCGGCCGTCGCTCGGGTGCCCGGCCCGCTTCACCAGCCCGCGCCCCTCCAGCGTGCGCGCCACGCCGGTCAGCGTCCCCTTGGAGATCCCGGCCTCCTCCGCGACATGCCGCGTCTCCGACTCACCCCACACCCAGACCACCCAGAGCACCACGAACGCCGTCCAGGTCAGATCGGCCCCGCGCAGCACGGAGTTCTCCAGGTGCTGGCGGACCGTCGAGGCGGCGCGATAGATGTTGGCGACCACGGCCATCTGCTCCCGGTGCAGCGGGATACCGCCGAGCTTGGCCTCGGCCAGCTTCTCGGCGGCGGTGATCGATCGTTGGCCGGGCATGGCACTCTCCTTTGGCCGCACTGTCGGACAGGCGGTGTCGGACGGGGAGCGGACAATTTTCGTTCGGGTTCAAATTGTACGGAAGGGACCGCCGCTTCTCGGGCCCGCTTCCCCGACTCCGCTTCCCCGACCCCGCTTCCTCGACCCCGCTTCCCCGACCCCCCTTCCCGGTCCCTGGACGCCCTCTTGACGCCGGCCGCGGGCGGGCCGACACTCGATCAAGATTCCTAGTGAATTGGTAGGGAAACATGGGGCGTCTTGAGCCGGTCACCGTTCGCGTGATCCGTACGCCCCTTCTCACGTCCCGCCGTCACATCGATCTGCTCCGCGTATGCAGCGCGATCAGCCCTCGGGGCTGAACCCCCACGTCGCCTTCGCCGACCGCGCACATCCACACGCCTGCCCCGGGGAGAGTCATGTCCGTCACGCCGTTGGCCGCTCACGTGTCCACACAGTCCGCCGCCTTCAGGGGCCGTATCGGCCGGGACGCGCGCAGCGGCCACTACGCCGTGCCGCGCCGCTACCGCCTCCACCTGTCGACCGCATGCCCGGACGGCCTGCGCATCGCCGTCGCCCACGCCCTGCTCGGCCTCGACGACAGCTGTCCCGCGACCTTCCTGCCCCCGATCCCCGACTGCACCGACGGCGGGCACGCCGTGCTGCGTCCGCTGTACGACGCCAGCGCCCACCGGTACGCCGGACCGGCCCTCGCCCCGGTGCTCAGCGACGACTGGTCCGGACGCATCGTGAGCACCCACGCGCCCGACATCACCCGGGACCTCGCCCGGCGCTTCGCCTGCGGGCGGCCGGACCTCTACCCGAGCGGCGCGGAGTCGGAGATCGAGGCCGTCGAGCGCATGTGCGCGCAGGGCATCGAGGAGGCCGCCCAGGGTGCAGGGGCGCCCGGCGCCCGGCCGGCTGAGCGAGACGAGGCGCTGGGCACCCTGCTGCGTGCGCTCGGCGCGCTGGACCGGTGGCTCGACGGGCGAACCCACATGCTCCGGCATCAGATCACCGCCGCGGACGTCGAGTTGTGGGTCACCCTGGTCCAGCTCGACACCGTCCACCGGCACCACCTGGACGCGGCCGCGGTCCAGCGTGTGGCGGCCCACCCCGCGCTGTGGGACTACGCCCGCCGGCTCACCGCCGACCCCGCGTTCGGCGCGCACCTCGACCTCGACGCCATCGCCCGCCGCCACCACGCCCGTTGCCAGGGCCTGGAGGCCGCCGGAGCCGCCGTCCAGATCCTCGACTGGACGGCCCACGCGGCGGCCGGGACCGAGGCCAGGCCGCGAGTCCAGGGGTACTGAGCCGTTCCGCACCCTTGCGGGGCAACGCCGGCGTGGGCGGACGTCACCCTCCCCCGAAGGTGGCGTCCGCCCACTTTCCCCGGCGCCGGACTGTGGACTTGTCCCGTCCGCGTGCGTCAGCGGCTGTGTGCCGTCACCAGCACATGACCGCCGTCTCCCCCGAACCCCAGCCGGCGTAGAGGCGCACCCGGACGACATAGCGGCGGCCCTTGACCAGGCGCGCCTTGAGTGTGGCGTTGTGCGGGGTGCCGCCGTCGTCCTGGCCGGTGAGGTAACGGGGCTCCCCGTCACGTTCCTCGAAGACCACGACGACGGTGTCGCTGTCGCCGAAGGTGCCCACCGTGTACGCGCGGGTCTCCGGCGGCTCGACGACGAAGTCGGCCTGCTCCGCCGGGCCGAGCCGCAGCGGAACCGAGCGGAAGGGCACCAGCTCGCGCGGGCCGGGTGCCTGGGCGGGCGGGTACCAGCGGCGGACGAACTCCTTGTCGGCCCGGGAGAGCACACCCGGCGGATTCAGTCCCCCGCGGAACTGCTCCGGCTCCAGGATCAGCCCGCCCGAGAACGGGTACTCCATGATCGACTGCGGGTCCCAGACGGAACCGTTGACCTCGTTCGCGTCGAGCTTGCGCAGGATGTTGAAGAACGTCTTGTCCCGGCTCCAGAAGTTCGGCGGGCCGGCCAGATCGGCGTACACGGCCTCGTCGTCCCAGTGGATGCCGGCGAACGGGCTCTGGTGCTCGTGCAGCATGCCGAGCGCGTGCCCGATCTCGTGCAGCGCCGTCCCGCGTTCCCCGGGCACCGTCAGGTCCCAGCCGAAGTTCATGGTGCGCTCGTTCAGACCGACCCGCAGCGCGTCCTTGCCGACGGTGGACCAGGAGCCGTCGCCGGTCTGGAACCCGATGCGCAGCTCGGCCTCCGACCGGTCGCCCACCTCCACGAACGACAGCCCGATGCCCAGGCCCTGCCACTCCTGGAAGCACTCGCGCACGACATCGCGCTGTTCCTTGCCGCCGACCCACGAGACATGCCTGCTCTCGCCGGTCTCCGGGTCGGGGATCGAGGACCCGTCGGAGTCCCGGTCGAAGAAGTGGAAGTGCAGCACGGTGCCGTTGACCCACATCCGGCGACCGCCGATGAGCGCACTGAGCCGCTCGGCGGCCAGCCCCGGTGCGAAGGCGGGGGCCGACTGCTGCGCGAGGGAGCAGTAGCGAGCGGTCATGCGGACAGGTTGCCGTGAGCACGCTGCCCGCGCCTGAGTCGGGGGCTACTCAAGTACCCGTGTATCAGAAGTGAGTCACCGCGCTCCTATTGCCGTGACGACCTACGTACGCGACGCGAAGACCCTGGAACTGCCCTGGCCGTTCACCGGCCGGGAGGAGGAACTGGAGCTGGTCCGAGGTGCCCTGGCCGCGGGCCGGCACGGCATAGTGATCACGGGCCCGGCCGGCAGCGGCAAGACCCGGCTAGTCACCGAGGCCGCCCGCGGCACCGACTGCGCCCGGGTGGCCGGCACCCCCGAGACCCGCCGTATCCGCTTCGCCGCGTTCGCGCACCTCGTCCCCGACTCGGCCTCCCTGCACGGCGCGTTCCAGCACCTGTCCGGCGTACGGCTGCTGCTCGTCGACGACGCCCATCTGCTCGACGACGCCTCGGCCGCCCTGGTCCACCAGCTGGCCGTGCACGGCCGCACCCGGCTCCTGGTCGTCACCACCGACGGCGCCGCCGTCCCCGGCGCGATCTCCCGGCTGTGGACCGGCGAACTCCTGCCCCGTCTCGGTCTGGAGCCGCTGCCCCGCGAGGACACCGCCCGCCTGCTGGCCGCCGAAGCGGCGGGCGACGGCCTCGAACCGCTCACCGTCAACCGGCTGCACGGTCTGTGCCGGGGCGACCTGCGGCTCATGCGCGACCTCGCGGGCGCGATACGCGACCGAGGGCTGCTCACCCGCGTCGAGCGGACACAGGAGTGGGCGTGGCGCGGCCCCGTGCCGATGACGCCGACGGTCCGTGAACGCGCCGCGCACGTCCTGGACCGCTCGTGCGCCGCACAGCGCGAGGTCCTCGAACGCCTCGCCTTCGCCGAGCCGTTGCCGCTGGACCTGGACGCGGACCGGCTCGATCTGCGCGCGGTGGAACACCTGGAGGCCGACGCGCTGGTCCAGGTCGACGATCACGGCGCCGTCCGCCTCGCCCACCCCCTGCACGGCCCCGTGCTGCGGGCAGCGGCCGGCCGGCTGCGGGCGAGGCGGCTGTCCCGTACGCCCGAACAGTGCGGCGCCGCCCTCGACGCCGAGCGGGCCGCGCTGAGCCGCCGTATCGAACGGGCGGACGTCCGGCAGGCACCGGCACCGGTGGGGGAGTGGCTGGTCGCGGAGGGCGCACCGGTACCGGCCGGATACGCGGCCGTACGGGCCCGGTTCGCGCGCCTGCGCGGTGAGCTGCGGGAGGCGGCCGCCTGGGCGCGGGAAGGGCTGTCGGCCGGCGCCGACGATCCCTCCTGCCGTCGCGAACTCGCCCTCGCCGAGGCGCAGTCGGGCGATGCCACGGCCGCACACGAGATCCTGGGTGGCCGCCCCCACGGGGGTGGGGCGGTCACCCGGCCCACGGCGGCCCGCGCCGACGCCACCGGGACGCTTGCGGCTGCAGGCGGCGACGGTCGGAGGGGCGCAGGGGTCGGCGGTGGCGGTGGCGGGGCGGCTGGGGCGGTCGGCGGCGAGGGCCGGAGGGGCGCCGGGGCCGGCGGTGGCGGGGCGGCCGGGGCTGCTGGCGGCGACGGTCGGAGGGGCGCAGGGGTCGGCGGTGGCGGTGGCGGGGCGGCTGGGGCTGCTGGCGGCGACGGTCGGAGGGGCGCCGGGGCCGGCCGTGGCGGGGCGGCTGGGGCGGTCGGCGGCGAGGGCCGGAGAGGCGCCGGGGCCGGTGGCGCTGGTGGGGCGGCCGGCGGTGTGGGTGGGGTGGCCGAGGTCCTCGACGGTGTCGCTGGGGTGGGCGGGGCGGTCGGTGGTGACGCCTACGACGCCGTCCGTCTCGGTGACCCCGAGCGTGCCGTGGGCCGTCTGACCGGTGTCTTCGCCGCGCACGCGGACGCGCTCGCCCGGGCCGACGGCCCCGCCCTCGACCAGGTGGCCCGACAGCTCCAGGACCGCGGCTTCCTGCTCTTCGCGGCCGAGGCGCACGCCCAGGCCGTACGGGCGCACCGCAACCCGCGGGCCGCCCGAACCTCACGCACCCGTGCCGTCGCGCTGGCCCGCCGCTGCCAGGGCGCGCGCACCCCGGCGCTGTCCGGGCTGGTCCTCGGCGAACTGACCGCCCGGCAACGGCAGATCGTGACGCTCGCGGCCACCGGGCTGAGCAACCGGCAGATCGCCGAGAAGCTCACCCTGTCCGTACGGACCGTCGGCAACCATCTCTACAGCGCCTACACGCGCCTCGGCGCCAGTGACCGCGGCGCCCTGCCGTGGCTGGTGGAACTGCCGGCGTGAGTGCGAGTGCCGGTCGGGACGCGCGGTGCCGCAATCGGTGCGCGGCTGCCGCCGCGCGGTCGCGGCCCGTCGCAAGGGGGCCGCGGACGACGGGCGACTCGTCGAGGCCCGTCGAGAGGCGGCCGTGGACGACCGCCGGTCCGTCGCGGCCCGTCGCAAGGAGGCCGCGGACGGACGACCCGTGCGACCCGCTGCGACGAGGCCGCGTACGACCGTCGGCCCAGCGCGACCCGTCGCAAGGGGGCCGTGGGCGACGGACGACTCGTTGCGGCGCGTCGCATGGAGGCCGCGGATGACCGGCGGCCCGGCGCGACCCGTCGCAAGGGGGCCGTGGGCGACGGACGACTCGTCGCGGCGCGTCGCATGGAGGCCGTGGGCGACCGGCGACCCGTCGCGGCCCGCCGCAACGAGGTCGTGGACGACCGGCGGCCCGTCGCGGTGTTTGCCGCGCGGTGTCGCCGGGGGAGCGTCACGCCGCGCCGAAGGCCGAGAACGCCCACCCCGTGGCCCGGTGCAGCGCGTCGCCGGGCAGTGCCGCTCGCGCGTCGCGCAGGGCCTCGGCGAGGGACAGCCCCTCGCTGAGCCCCTTGTGCAGCGCGAGCATCAGCGGCACCACCGCGGCGTCGTTGACGGGTGCCGTGCACGCCACCACCCCGGCCGTGCCCAGCGGCAGCAACGCGGTGACCAGGCCGAGCAGTTCGTCGGCGCCGACGGAGGCGAACCGTGCGGTGTCGCAGCAGGACAGGATGATGCGGTACGGGCTGCGGTCCAGGCGCTCGAAGTCGTGCACGATCAGCGGCCCGTCGGCCATCCGCAGCGACGAGAACAGCGGACCGTCCGCGCGGAACGTGCCATGGGCGGCGATATGGGCCAGCGCGGCACCGTCGAGTTCCTCCAGCACCTGCGCCGCCCGCGCGTCGGCGTGTTCCAGGACGACGGCACCGCCGTACCGGCCCGCCAGATGCGGCACCTCCGCGCCGCCGGTGGCCAGGCCCGGTCCGCGCACCAGCACCTGACGGCCGCCCGGCGGCGGCTCGGTCTCCCGGGCGCGCAGCCAGCCGCTGGCCGACGGCGACACGCTGAGCACCCGCTCCCGCAGCGACGGCAGCAGCGCCCAGGGCACCCGGTGCAGCCGGGCGGGCGGCACGACCACCACGGGACCGTCCCCGAGATGCGCCGCCGCCGGGCCCAGCAGCAGCTCCTCCAGCCGCCGTCCCGCGGCCTCCACCACCGGCAGCCGCGCCTCCGCGCCCGGATGGGCCAGCCGCCGCAGCCCGGCCTGGACGTGCTCGGCCTCGGTCTCCGCCTCGGCCAGCAGCCCGGCCTCGAACCGGCGCACCCGCCCCTGCCCGCACAGCAGCACCTGAACCCGGCCGTCCAACACGGCGAGTTCGATCAGCCGTGTGTCGTCGCCCAGCCGCTGAAGCAGCCGGGCCGGGTCGAAGCGGTGGCCGTCGCCGGGTGTGTCACCGCGCAGACGCAGCGTCCTGGACCGGATCTCCCGCTCCAGACGCCGCTGTTCACGCTCGAGGGCCGGCACCGGACGCGCGTCGCTACGGGCCTCCTCCGCACGCGCCGCGATCTCCCGGAACGCGGTCAGGTCGCTCAGCAGCTCCGGGTCGGCCGGCGGCCGCGTCGGCGGCGTCGACAGCGCGGTGGCCCGCCAGCGCTCGCTCCACACCAGCAGCCGGCGCGGGCTGCCGGAGTCGAGGCTGGCCTGCTGGGCCAGCGCGGCCAGTTCGGCGCCCTGCGCGGTGGCACGGGCCCTGAGCTCCGAGGCGCCCAGCGTCATCCGGTGCGCGTCGAGCACGTCGAGGCCGCGCCGGCACGCCTCCAGGACGCCGCGCCCGGACCCGGCCGCCCGTGCCCGCAGCGCCTGCGCCGCCCAGCCCGTCATCCGCGCCAGCGGCGGCCCGTTGTGCCGGCTGCGGGCGGCGACGCCCAGATGCCGCTCGGCGTCCGCCCGCCAGCCCAGGGTGAGCGCGATCCGGCCCGCGAGCAGCGAGGCCTCCGGCGCGGCCGGCGCGCCGAAGGAGGCCAGCCGGTCGGCGACCGCCGCCGTGTCGGCCACCAGCCGCCCCGAACTGCGCCCGGCGGTCACCCGTGCCTCGATCAGCACCAGCCGGGCGTGCGTCTCCCACCAGCTGCGCCGCTGTCCGGCGAACAGCCGCACGGCCATGTCGGCACGGGCGATCGCGGTGTGCGCGTCGCCGGCCAGCCGGGCGGCGCGCGCGGCGGCCAGCAGCAGCTCCGCCTTGCGGGTGGACTGGCCGCCGATGCCGTCGAGGACGGCGATCGCCGCGTCCGCCTCGGCCAGTGCCTCCGGCGCCAGCCCGGCCGCCATCAGCACCTCGCAGCGGCGGATGTTCAGCATGAACGTCGGTGTGCCGAGCTTGGCGTAGCGCTCCTCGGCCTCGTCCAGCAGCCGCAGGGCCGCCGGGATGTCGCCCGACCGGAACGCCGCGAGGCCCCGGCTCTCCACCGCGTCCGCCTTGTCGTGCTCCTGGCCCGTGGTGTCCCACAGCGCCTCGGCGGCCGTGAAGTCGGCGTCCGCCCGGTCCACCGCGCCGAGCGCCAGATGTACGGTCGCGCGCAGGGTCAGCGCCCGGGCCGTCCAGATGACGTCGTCCACCTGCCGCAGCACCGGGATCGCCCGGCGCACGTCCTCCAGCGCCTCCCGGTGGTGGCCGAGGACCCAGCGGGCGTAGGCGCGGCGGAACAGCACGCGGGCGCGTGTGTGTCCGCTGCCGCGCTCGATCCCGCGCTCCAGCGCGGCCAGCCCCTGCTGCGTGCGCCCCGCATGCACCAACGCGACCCCGAGCGCCGCCAGGACGTCCGCCTCCCGGTCGGCGGAATCCGCGCGCGCGGCGAGATCCCGGGCACGCCGCAGATGGTGCAGGGCGATGCGCATGTCGCCCCAGTCCCGCTGCCAGATGCCGATCACCTGGTGGGCGACGGAGGCGTGCAGGGGCGAGGGATCGGCGTCGAGCAGCCCCTCCGCCCTCGCCAGCGCGTCGTTCGGGGCGGCGAACACCATCGGCAGCAGTTCGAGAACCGATTCGCTTCCCGCGGTCACTCCACGGATGGTAGTTGCCCCGGAACCGTGCCACACGGGTTTGGCGCTGTATCAATCAGCGACCAGGTGGCTCAATCTGACGACCGTCGCCCCAGCGGGAGGACACGCCATGGCACCACAGCGATTCCACGAGCAGTTCGAGCAGATCCAGCGCTCCATGCCCGACGTCCCCCTCGCGATGGGACCGGACGACTCCGCGGAGTTCATCTACGAGAAGGGTTACGTGCTGGTCCGTGACGGCGAGGACGCCCGCGTCGTCGAGGACACGGTGCGCGCGCACTTCACCGCCGAGCCCGACCTGGTGCAGGACCATGTGCGCCGCGCGAGCCCGCAGACCAACCGCTCGGGCATCACCCGCATCCAGGTCGGCGACCCGGGCGAGGGCGACCGCGCGGGCGACCGCCCCGTCGCGCACGCCCTGCGCGCCCTGCGGGAGTCGGAGGGCCGGGCCGGCCGGCGGCTGGTCAGCCGCAACCACCTGGTGTCGATCGCGGTCAACTCCTGTCCCGGGGACGAGCCCGGTCCCGTGGCGCGGACCGAGGGACTCAACCCGGCGCCGGCCGAGGGCACTTACGACGCGGACACCGCCATCGGCGTCCTGGTCGTCGACACCGGCCTGATGCACGACTTCCGGTCCTCCCCGCTGCTGGCCCACACCGACGGCGACGCCCAGCTCAAGGAGTGCGACGACGACGGAGTCCTCCAGCAGTACGTCGGCCACGGCACGTTCATCGCCGGACTCGTCGCCGCCGTCGCACCCAACACCGGCATCACCGTGCGCAACTCCCTGAACGACGCGGGCGCCATCCTGGAGTCCGAGTTCGGCGAGAAGCTCTTCGAAGCCGTCGACGCGGGCGGCTGGCCCGACATCCTCAGCCTCTCCGCCGGCACCTCCAACGGCCGCACCGACGGCCTGCTCGGCATCGAGGCCTTCATGCGGGAGCTGCGCGACCAGCGCACGCTGCTCGTCGCGGCGGCCGGCAACAACGGCAGCGCCACGCCCTTCTGGCCCGCCGCCTACGCCGACCAGCCCGACTACCAGGATGTCGTCCTGTCGGTCGGCGCGCTGCGCGGCGACGGAGAGTTCGGCGCCTGCTTCAGCAACCACGGCCCCTGGGTGAAGGTGTACGCCCCCGGCGAGCGCCTCACCAGCGTCCTCACCGGCTTCGACGCACCGGTGCCGTACACCTACCAGCACTCCACCTACGACACCTGCCGGTACGGCTTCGGCTACGCCTGCACCTGTGTGTCCCCGCGCCACACCGGTGTGCTGAGCGAGACGGGCGGCTCCACCAAGCCGGACCAGGTGATGTTCGAGGGGCTCGCGCACTGGAGCGGCACCTCGTTCGCCACCCCCCTGGTCGCCGGTCTCATCGCGGCCCACATGGGCGCGCAGCAGGAGAGCGACCCGAGGGTCGCCCGGTACAAGATGCTCGCCGCGAACTCCGGTTACGCGGAGGTGCGGGGGGCGCACGTGGCGGCGCTGCGCCCCGGGACCTGGCGTCCTGTGCCCGTTCTGCCCCCGGCTCCTCGGTCATGAGGGTCGGAACCATTCCCTCCGCGGCGTACGATGACTTGCCGTACACGAGGGGTGGGGCTGTGGACCGTGCAGATGTCGGCGCGTTGGTCCAGTCCGCCGTCGACGGCGACGCGGCGGCCTGGAAGGCGCTCGTTGAAGGGCTGAGCCCACTGGTGTGGTCGGTCGTGCGCGCGCACCGTCTCAATGACGCCGACGCCCATGAGGTGTACCAGACCGTCTGGTTCCGCTTCGCCCAGCACCTGGGGCGCATCAGGGAACCCGAGAAGGCCGGGTCATGGCTCGCCAGCACCGCGCGGCACGAGTGCCTGAAGGTGCTCAAGAGCTTAAGGCGACTGACCGTCACGAACGATCCCCAGCTGCTCGACCGGGTCAGCGAGGACCGTACGCCCGAACAGTCGGTGCTGGACTCGGAGGAGGCCGCCGCGGAGTCCGAACGCATCCGCTGGATGTGGCAGGAGTTCGAGGAACTGGGCGATCGCTGCCGCCAGTTGCTGCGTGTGCTGATGGCCTCGCCGCCGCCCAGCTACCAGGAGGTGTCCGCCGCACTGGGCATCGCCGTGGGCAGCATCGGTCCGCTGCGGCAGCGCTGTCTGCGCCGGCTGCGGGCCCGACTCGACGCGCGGGGGGCGCAGTGAACGACGACATGCACGACGACGTGACGGGCGACGGGTCCCTGGGCGACGACGGTTTCGACATCGGGCTGCTGGAGGAGGAACTCCGCCAGGCCGCGAGCATCCTGGACCCGGTACCGGCCCAGTTGTGCCAGCTAGCCGTCGAGGCGTTCGCGCTGCACGACCTCGACGCTCGGATCGCCGAGCTGACCTTCGACTCGGTCGAGGACGCCATTCCGGTCAGGGGAGCGACGGACGTGCCGCGGATGCTGACCTTCCGGGCGGGCGAGGTGACCGTCGACGTGGAGGTCACCGCGCAGGGGCTGATGGGGCAGGTGCTGCCCCCGCAGCAGGCGCGGATCGAGGTGCTCGGCGGCCCGCAGACGGCCACCCCGGTCGACGCCGACGACATGGGCCGCTTCGCCAGCGACGCCCCGCCCAGCGGACCGTTCGCCCTGCGGCTGCGGACCGGCGGGGAGGTCGTCGTCACGGAGTGGCTGCGGGCCTGATCAGCGTGTCGCGGCGTCCACCAGCGTCGCCAACGCCCGCGTGAGCCGGGTGAGTCCGGGACCTGCCGGCCCGCCCGGCTCCGCCATGTACGTGTCCCGCCGGATCTCGATCATCAGGGCGTGCACCCGGGGCTCGGTGCCGTAGAACTCCAGCGGGACGTACGTGCCGCTGAAGGGGCTGTCCAGCCCGGTCTCCCCGCACGGGGCGAACGCCTCCCGCGCGGCGTCGAGCAGCCCGGCAGGGGTGTGGAAGGTGTCCGTGCCCAGACACACCGGGGGCCGCGGTCCCTCGCCGTGCAGTTCGTAGGGGAGCCGGGCGGTCGGATAGGAGTGCACGTCGATGATCACGGCCCGGCCGGTGGCGGCGAGCCGGTCGGCCACGGCGTCCGTCATGGCCCGCGCGTACGGCCGGAAGTACCGCTCGATGAGCGGCTCCGGGTCCGATTCGTCGGCCCGCAACCCGGCGCGATGCGTGGTCCGCGTGTACACGGCCCCCATCCCCACGGCTAGCATCTCCTCCCGCTCGTCCGGGAACCGCTCCGGGTCGACGACCAGCCTGGAGAGCCGGTTCACGAACCGCCACGGCCTGCTCTTCGCCACCCCGGCCACCGCCTCGGCGAGCTCCGCGGTGTGCGCGTCGACGATGTGATCCAACTCCCGCTCCAGCGCGTGATCGTCCAGCAGGATCCCGGCCCGGACCGCCGATGGAATCTCCCGCGCGGAGTGCGGCACATGCAGGATGACGGGGGAGTCGTCATCGCCGGGCAGCAACTCGAAGGACGGCGCGGCGGAGGTCATGACGGCTGCTCCCGGGGCGTTGTCAGTGGCGTGGTGCACCATCACAGCATGAACATCAGCAACGAGCAGGTGATCGGGCACCCGTTCCTCAAGGGGCTGTACAGGGACGCCTACTACCCCGACGCGGTGGTGGACCGGGGCAAGGGCATCCTGCTGCGGCTGTGCGAGCGCATCGAGGCCGAGCGGCCCGCCGGCCTGGCCGAGCTATACCGGCTCACCCACGCCGCCACCGACGAGTTCAACGCCCTGCAGGACGAGTTCTGGGCCGCCGGCAGTGAGATCGAGACCGTGGCACGCGAGGAGATGGCCGAGGACTTCTGGTTCGTGGCCGGAGCCTACGGCTACGCCGACGCCGACGTGGAAGAGCTGATCGCCACGCGGGACTGGTGACACCGATGCCCGTCCACGAGCTGACACGGACCGACGCCCGCCGGATCGCCGTGCGCGCCCAACTGCTGGACGCCGCCCGGCCGGACGGGCTGCAGGACGTCGTACGGCGGCTGACCCTGCTCCAGATCGACCCCACCGCCGCCGTCGCGCCCAGCGCCGACCTCGTGGCCTGGAGCCGGCTCGGCGCGTCGGGGTACGCACCGGCCGACCTGACCGCCGCGCTGGGGGACCGGAGGCTGCTGGAGCTGCGGGCGATGATCCGGCCCGCCGAGGATCTCACGCTCTACCGCGCCGAGATGGCCGAGTGGCCGCAGCGAGGGACACCGACGTCCTGGCGCGAGTACCACGGCACGTGGGTCGCCGCCAACGACGCCTGCCGCCGGGACATCCTCGACCGGCTCGGCGCGGCAGGGCCGCTGCCCTCCCGTGAACTGCCGGACACCTGCGAGCTGCCGTGGCGGTCCAGCGGGTGGAGCAACAACCGCAATGTCACCAAGCTGCTGGAGCTGATGGTGCAGCGCGGTGAGGTCGCCGTGGCGGGACGAAGCGGCGGTGACCGGCTCTGGGACCTGGCCGAGCGGGTCTACCCCGACACGCCGGCGATCCCCGTGCCGGAGGCGCTGCGCATCCGGGACGAGCGCCGGTTGCGAGCCCTGGGCATCGCGCGGGCCCGAGGGCCGGAGTGGCAGGTGGAGCCGGTCGACGTGGGGGAGGCGGGCGAGCCGGCCGTCGTCGAGGGTGTGCGGGGCAGGTGGCGGGTCGACCCGGCTCAGCTGGGGCAGCCGTTCGCCGGGCGGGCCGCTCTGCTGTCGCCGTTCGACCGGCTGATCCACGACCGCAGACGCACCGACGAACTCTTCGGCTTCGACTACCAGTTGGAGATGTACAAGCCGGCCGTCAAACGCCGCTGGGGGTACTTCGCGCTGCCGATCCTGTACGGCGACCGTCTGGTGGGCAAGCTCGACGCCACGGCGGATCGCAAGGCCGGGGTGCTGAGGGTCGACGCGATCCACGAGGACGAGGAGTTCGACCGTGCCGTGACCGACGCGGTGGGCCGTGAGATCGAGGACCTCGCGCGCTTCCTCGGCCTGGGGCTCGTGCCGCCCCGGTAGCCCGTGCACATGGCTCCGCCCCGGCCGGGCGGTGCTCGGCCGGGGCGGCGGTTGGCTCAAGAAAGCCTGCCGGGACTCCCTGTCAGGGGCAGCCGCGTCAGCTCAGCGACGCGAGGGCCTCGTTCCAGGTGGCCGACGGGCGCATGACCGCGGCGGCCTTGGCCGGGTCGGGCTGGTAGTAGCCGCCGATCTCGGCCGGCTTGCCCTGGACGGCGTTCAGCTCGTCGACGATCTTCTGCTCGTTCGACGTGAGCGTCTCGGCGAGCGGCGCGAAGGCCTTGGCCAGCTCGGCGTCGTCGGTCTGCTTGGCCAGCTCCTGCGCCCAGTACAGGGACAGGAAGAAGTGGCTGCCGCGGTTGTCGATGCCGCCGACACGACGGGTCGGGGACTTGTCCTCGTTGAGGAAGGTCGCCGTGGCGCGGTCGAGGGTGTCCGCGAGGACCTTCGCGCGGGTGTTGCCGGTCGCGGTCGCGTACTGCTCCAGGGACGGCACCAGCGCGAAGAACTCACCGAGGGAGTCCCAGCGCAGGTAGTCCTCCTTGACCAGCTGCTGGACGTGCTTCGGCGCGGAGCCGCCGGCACCCGTCTCGAACAGGCCGCCGCCCGCCATCAGCGGGACGACCGACAGCATCTTGGCGCTGGTGCCCAGCTCCAGGATGGGGAACAGGTCGGTCAGGTAGTCACGCAGCACGTTGCCGGTCACCGAGATGGTGTTCTCGCCGCGGCGGATGCGCTCCACCGACAGCTTGGTGGCGTCGACCGGGGCGAGGACGCGGATGTCCAGACCCTCGGTGTCGTGCTCCGGCAGGTAGGCGTTGACCTTGGCGATCAGGTTGGCGTCGTGCGCGCGGGTCTCGTCCAGCCAGAACACCGCCGGGTCACCGGTGGCGCGGGCGCGCGTGACGGCCAGCTTCACCCAGTCCTTGATCGGCGCGTCCTTGGTCTGGCAGGCGCGGAAGATGTCGCCCTCGGCGACCGGCTGCTCGATGACCACGTTGCCGGCCTGGTCGACCAGGCGGACCGTGCCGGCGGCCTTGATCTCGAAGGTCTTGTCGTGGGAGCCGTACTCCTCGGCCTTCTGCGCCATGAGGCCGACGTTCGGGACCGAGCCCATGGTCGACGGGTCGTAGGCGCCGTGGGCGCGGCAGTCGTCCAGGACGGCCTGGTAGACGCCCGCGTAGGAGGAGTCCGGCAGCACCGCGAGGGTGTCGGCCTCCTGGCCGTCCGGGCCCCACATGTGGCCGGAGGTGCGGATCATGGCCGGCATCGAGGCGTCGACGATCACGTCGGACGGCACGTGCAGGTTGGTGATGCCCTTGTCGGAGTCGACCATGGCCAGCTCCGGGCCCTCGGCGATCTCCGCCTCGAAGGACGCCTTGATCTCGGCGCCGTTCGGCAGGGCCTCCAGGCCCTTGAGGATGCCGCCCAGGCCGTCGTTCGGGGAGAGCCCGGCGGCGGCGAGGGCCGCGCCGTACTGCTCGAAGGTCTTCGGGAAGAAGGCGCGCACGACGTGGCCGAAGACGATCGGGTCGGAGACCTTCATCATCGTGGCCTTGAGGTGCACGGAGAACAGCACGCCCTCGGCCTTGGCCCGGGCGACCTGCGCGGTCAGGAACTCGCGCAGCGCGGCCACGCGCATCACGGAGGCGTCGACGACCTCACCGGCGAGGACCGGTACGGACTCGCGCAGCACCGTCGTGGCGCCGTCCGCGGCGACGTGCTCGATCCTCAGCGCGCCGGCCTCGGAGATCACCACGGACTTCTCGGTGGAGCGGAAGTCGTTCTGCCCCATCGTCGCCACGTTGGTCTTGGACTCGGGGGTCCAGGCGCCCATGCGGTGCGGGTGGGTCTTGGCGTAGTTCTTGACCGAGGCGGGGGCGCGGCGGTCGGAGTTGCCCTCACGCAGGACCGGGTTCACGGCGGAGCCCTTGACCTTGTCGTAGCGGGCCTGGATCTCCCGCTCCTCGTCGGTCTTCGGGTCGTCCGGGTAGTTCGGCAGCGCGTAGCCCTGGCCCTGGAGCTCGGCGACGGCGGCCTTCAGCTGCGGGATCGACGCCGAGATGTTCGGCAGCTTGATGATGTTGGCGGCCGGCGTCTTCGCGAGCTCACCGAGCTCGGCGAGGGCGTCCGGGATGCGCTGGTCCTCGGTCAGGTACTCCGGGAACACCGCGATGATGCGGCCGGCCAGCGAGATGTCACGCGTCTCCACGGTGACACCCGCCTGCGAGGCGTACGCCTGGACCACCGGCAGGAAGGAATACGTCGCCAGGGCCGGGGCCTCGTCAGTGTGCGTATAGATGATGGTCGAGTCAGTCACCGGGTGCTCCGCTCCACGTCTGCAACATTGCTCGACATCAAGATATCTCGTGATCGACCTCAGCTCGACAGGGGTCCGCACACAGGTGCGGTATGTCGGCCGGCATCTCGGATCCACGCAAACGGATGCAGCTCCTCCGTGCAACCGGATCCGGTGATCGCGCAGTCATGTAGAGAGATCAACCAGTCCCAGGGAGATCACCGATCCGGCGACCGGTCCTGACCACCCGGCCGCCCCAGCGAAAGCGGACCATGAGATATCGCAGCAGAGTGACGGCCCCCGCGGCCGCCCTGATCGGCACCGCGGCGGCCCTGGCCGCCGCTCCCTCCGCCCACGCGGCACCGACGCGCACGGGGACGTCGGCCGCCAGGACCGCCGGCACCCCGGGCCCCGAGACCCTCGGTGACAGCGTCTACCCGGCCCTCGGCAATGACGGCTACCGCGTGTCGGCCTACCACCTCGACTTCTCCTACGACGCCACGACCCGGCTGGTCGACGCCACCGCGACCCTGAGGATCCGCACCACCCAGGCGCTGTCCCGCCTCTCGCTCGACTCCCTCGGCCTCGACATCCGCTCCGTCCGCGTCGGCGGCCGCACGGCGACGTTCGAGCAGGTGGACCAGAAGCTGCGCATCACGCCCGCACGGACGCTGCCGAACAAGTCCTGGGTGACCGTGTGCGTCGAGTACACGGCGGACCCGCGCCGTTTTCCGCAGCCGCGCACCGGCTGGGTCGACACGCTGGACGGGTTCGCGGTCGCCTGCCAGCCGAACTGGGCGCACACCGTCTTCCCGTGCAACGACCACCCCTCCGACAAGGCCGACTTCACGTTCCGCATAACTGTCCCCGGCGGCCTGCGCGGCGTGGCCACCGGCCTGCTCGAACGCACCGAGAACCTCTCCGGCGGCCGCACCGCGTACACGTACCGCTCCCGTGAGCCCATGGCCACCGAGCTGGTGCAGATCACGGTCGGCGACTACGTGATCAAGGAGCGGCAGGGCCCGCACGGCCTCCCGCTGCGCGACGTCGTCCCGGTCGCGCGCGCCGAGGCCCTGGAACCGGCACTCGCGCTGACGCCGAACCTGGTCGAGTGGCTGGAGGCGCGGCTCGGGGCCTACCCCTTCGAGACGTACGGCCTCCTGCCCTGCAACTCCGACGCCCCGAACGCCTTCGACTTCACCGGCCTGGAGACCCAGACCCTCACCATCTACAAGCCGAACTACCTGCTCCAGGCGGAGCCGAAGATCGGCTCGCACATGATGCACGAGCTGGTCCACTCCTACTTCGGCAACAGCGTCAGCCCCGCCTCCTGGGCCGACCTGTGGATCAACGAGGGCCACGCCGACTTCTACGGGCTGCTCTACCGCTACGAGCGCGGCTGGCCGGACTCCCTGGGCCTGACCACCATGGAAGCCCGGATGAAGAACACCTACGCCCAGGGCGACCAGTGGCGTCACGACTGGGGGCCGGTCGCCGCGCCGACCGAGGCGAACCTGTTCGAGGGGCAGCGCTACCTGGGCGGCGTGCTGGTCCTCTACGCGCTGCGCAACCTCGTCGGCGAGAGCGCCTTCAACGCCCTCGAGCGCGCCTTCCTCGACCGGTACCGCAACTCCTCGGCGTCGACGGCCGACTACATCGCCGTCGCCTCGGAGGTCTCCGGTCAGGATCTGTCCGGATTCCTCCAGGACTGGCTGTACGGCACGAAGACGCCGCGGATGCCGGGGCACCCGGACTGGACGGTCACGCCGGTGAACCCGGCGCTCGCCGCGCCGCACAGCCGCAGGCGCAGCCGCTCCCACGACAACTCGGCCACGCTGTAGCAACGGCCCCGCGGGTCAGTCGAGGCGGACGGGGGTCACCTCGTCCGCCTCTCCGGGGATGCGCTGCTGCGGGATCGGGATCGACACCGAGCCCTGCTGGATCGCGACCGTGCGGGTGGGTGCCGGAATGCTGATGCCCTCCCTGCGGTAACGCCGGTGCAGGCGCTTGATGAACTCGTGCTTGATCCGGTACTGGTCGCTGAACTCGCCGACGCCCAGGATGACGGTGAAGCCGATGCGGGAGTCGCCGAAGGTGTGGAAGCGGATGATCGGCTCGTGGTCCGGGAGGGCGCCCTCGACCTCGGTCATCACCTCGCCGATGACCTCGTTGGTCACGCGCTCGACGTGGTCCAGGTCGCTGTCGTAGGCGACGCCGACCTGGACGAGGATCGTCAACTCCTGCTCGGGACGCATGAAGTTGGTCATGTTCGACTTCGCGAGCTCCCCGTTGGGGATGACGATCAGGTTGTTGGAGAGCGCCCGTACGGTCGTCTGGCGCCAGTTGATGTCCTCGACGTAGCCCTCCTCGCCGCTGCTCAGCCGGATGTAGTCACCGGGCTGGACGGTCTTGGAGGCGAGGATGTGGATGCCCGCGAACAGGTTGGCGAGCGTGTCCTGAAGGGCCAGGGCCACTGCCAGACCACCGACGCCCAGGGCGGTGAGCAGGGGCGCTATGGAGATGCCCAGCGTCTGGAGCACCACCAGGAAGCCGATGGCCAGGACCAGGATCCGGGTGATGTTCACGAAGATCGTGGCCGAACCGGCGACGCCGGGGCGGGACTGCGTGACCGACCGCATCACCCCGGCGATCCCGCGGGCCGCCGCCAGCGTCACGACGAAGATGAGCAGCACCGTCAGCGTCTGATTGACGTTGTGCTGGACCGTCCTGGTCAGCGGCAGCGCCGCGCCCGCGGACGCCGCGCCGCCGAGGAAGGCCGACCACGGCACCACGGTCCGCAGCACGTCCACGATGAGGTCGTCGCCGCTCCAGCGGGTGCGGACGGCGTGCTTGCCCAGCCAGCGCATCAGCGTCCGCAGCAGGAACGCCGCGAGCAGGCCCGCGGCCACCGCGATACCGGCGATGACCAGGTCGTCCACGGTGAGCGCTCGGTTCACCGGTCACCTCCGGGAAGAAGAGCTGCGGCGAATCCCTCCGCCGACGGCCGGATGTGAAGTCTCGTCACGTTGTCACCTGCTCGATTCCGCGATGTTCCGTCGCGCCGGTCACCCCGTCCCCCGAGACCGGCACGAGGGCTCATCCTGCCGTATCGGGTACAGGTGTTCGTGCCGGGAGCGTCGGCCGGACGGTCCCATCGACCGCTTTCGGGCATTCTCCCCCGGAGGGCCGCCCTCGCGGAGGGCCGAACGGCCGCACGCCGGGGCCCGGTTGGTGCGCGGGGACGGCACACGGGTCGCACACCGCGGTGCGCGCTCCGACGGGCACATGGGTCGCACACCGCGGTGTGCGGCCTGCCGTTGCCGATCCTCGCCGTGCGCGCCCTGCCGGTCTCGATCCCCGCCGGTGTCGATCCCCGCCGGTGCCGGCCCTCGCGGTGCCGCCCCCGGTGTGCCGTCACATCTCCGTGAACGAACCGTGCCGCCCCGCGCCGGAGGCGAAGCGCGCCGCGCCCTCCATGCTCTCGGCGAGCACGCCCATGCCGTGCGCCAGTTCACCGCGGATCGCGGCCGGCTCGTCCAGCCCGTCCTGTTCGAGCACGGAGGCACGGTCGGAGCGCAGGCACGCCTGCGGGAACCCGGCGATCACGGCGGCCAGTTCCTCCGCCTCGGCGCGGGCGCGTCCCGCCGGCACGACACGGTTGGCGAGCCCCATGTCGTGGGCCTCGCGGGCGCCGACCGGCCGCCCCGTCAGGATCATGTCCAGCGCGCGGCTCGTGCCGATCAGCCGGGGCAGCCGTACCGTGCCGCCGTCGATCAGCGGCACGCCCCAGCGGCGGCAGAACACCCCGAACGCGGCGTCCTCCTCCGCCACCCGCAGATCGCACCACAGGGCGAGTTCCAGGCCGCCCGCCACCGCGTGCCCGGCGATCGCCGCGACGACCGGCTTCGACAGCCGCAGCCGCGTCGGTCCCATCGGGCCGTCGCCCTCCTCGGCCACCCGGTTGCCCCGCTCGGTGCCGAGCGCCTTCAGGTCCGCGCCCGCGCAGAAGGTGCCGCCCTCACCCCACAGCACCGCCACCCTCGCCCCGTCGTCCGCCTCGAACTCCCGGAAGGCGTCCGCGAGCTCGGCGGCCGTGGGGCCGTCGACCGCGTTGCGGACCTCGGGACGGGAGAGGACGACGGTCGTGACGTGTCCCTGGCGCTCGATACGGACCGGCATGGCGGGGCCCCTTCGGTGGGTCGGACCCCGTACGTTACTCAGCGGTCACTTGACCTTCCAGCGGAAGCGCGCCGCCGGATCCGGCGCTCAGATGACCTTGAAGCGCACCAGCGCCCCCAGCGTCAGCGCCCCCGGCAGCAGCGGCAGCCACACCGTGATGATCCGGTACGCGAGCACCACCGCCGTCGCCACCGCGACGGGGCCGCCGGCCGCGACCAGCGCCACTATCAGCGCTGCCTCGACCGAGCCGAGGCCACCGGGGGTGGGCACGAGGGCCACGGCCACGGTCGCCGCGAGGTACGCCAGGGCCACGTGCGCGGGCGGCACGTCCAGGCCGAGCGCCAGCCCGACCAGGACCAGCCCGGCCGCCTGGAGCGCCGGGAAGGCGATCGAGCCGCCCCACAGCGCCAGCGCGCGCGAGGGACGGGTGTGCACCGAGCGGGCCTCGCCCAGCGCGGTGCGCAGGAACGTCAGCACGGCGGTGCGCAGCTTGCGCACCAGGGCGAAGAGGGCGACGACCACGACGACCGCCGCGCCGATGACCAGCAGCAGCGGGCCCCACGCCCCCTCGGGCAGCAGCGGCCCCAGCTGCAGCGCGTGCGGGAAGGCGATGAGCAGCGCGGCCAGCAGACCGACCCGGGCCACGCTCTCCGCCAGCAGATACAGCGCCAGCGCGGCCGAGGACCGGGCGAGCGGCAGCCCGCACACCGTCATGAAGCGCAGGTTGACCGCGCTCGCGCCCAGCCCGGTGGGCAGCAGATGGTTGGCCGAGCCCGCCGCGAACTGCGTGACGAGCAGCCGCAGCTTCGGCAGCCGGTCGACCACGGCACCCTGCCGGGTCACCGCCGCCGCCACCCACGTCAGACAGGTGGCGCAGGCCGCGGCGAGGAGCCAGGGCCACTTGGCCGTCGCCAGGTGGCCGATGCCCTCGGCGAGCACGGCCCGGTGCTGCACCGCGACCAGGATCACGAGGGCGAGCGGGAGCAGGACCAGTATCTGGCGGATCGGGAGGCGCCGGAGCAGGCGTCCCGCGGGGAGTCGTACTGCGGTCACACTGGGAGAGGTTTTCCGCGTCGCGACAACGGCGGGTTGCGGAAGCGGAGACGGCGTCTTACGGACCGGCTGCGGACGGACACCGATCTTCGCGAAGCCGCCGATATTGACCTCAACGCCGCTTGAGGTCCTACGTTCGCTCCCATGAGCATGGAGACCACAGCCTGGACGCAGCTGCACAGCGTCATGAACGCGGAGCGGGAGCGCCGCCCGTTCGCCCGCGCCACGCTGCGCCGCATCGCCGCCTTCGCCCGCCCGCACCGCCGCAGGATCGCGTTCTTCGTCGTGCTGGGGGTGATGACCGCGCTGCTCGCGGTCGCGACCCCCGTCCTGGCCGGACACATCGTCGACGCGATCGTGACGCGGGGCGACGAGGGCACCGTCGTCCGCCTCGCCCTGCTGATCGCCCTGATCGCGATCGCCGAGGCGGCACTCGGGATCCTCGCGCGGCGTCTTTCGGCGGCCCTCGGCGAGGGCCTCATCCTCGATCTGCGGACGGCTGTGTTCGATCATGTGCAGCGCATGCCGGTCGCGTTCTTCACACGTACGCGTACGGGGGCGCTCGTCTCCCGTCTCAACAACGACGTGATCGGTGCCCAGCGCGCCTTCAGCAACACCCTGTCCGGCGTGGTGAGCAACCTCGTCACGCTGGTGCTCACCCTCGCCGTCATGCTCACCCTGTCCTGGCAGATCACCCTGCTCGCCCTCGTCCTGCTCCCGGTGTTCGTGATCCCGGCCCGGCGCATGGGGCACCGGATGGCCGGAATGCAGCGGGAGGCGGCCACGCTCAACGCGGCGATGGGCACCCGCATGACCGAGCGCTTCTCCGCCCCCGGCGCCACGCTCGTCAAACTCTTCGGGCGCCCGCGGCAGGAGTCGGAGGAGTTCGCGCACAGAGCCCGGCGCGTCGCGGACATCGGCGTGCGGACGGCCACCGCCCAGTCGGTGTTCATCACCGCCCTCACCCTGGTGTCCGCCCTGGCCCTCGCCCTGGTCTACGGCCTCGGCGGCTGGTTCGCCCTGCGCGGCACCCT
Organism: Streptomyces sp. Y7; assembly: GCF_043195415.1. Classification (NCBI taxonomy): domain Bacteria; kingdom Bacillati; phylum Actinomycetota; class Actinomycetes; order Kitasatosporales; family Streptomycetaceae; genus Streptomyces; species Streptomyces sp. Y7. The sequence goes on along the minus strand of NZ_JBIDDQ010000001.1, from coordinate 1,277,101 downwards.
GGAGCCGGGCGACGTCGTCGCGCTGGCGCTGCTGCTGACCCGTATGTACGCGCCGCTCACCGCGCTCGCCGGCGCCCGCGTCGAGGTCATGAGCGCACTCGTCAGCTTCGAGCGCGTCTTCGAGGTGCTCGACCTCAGGCCGCTGATCGAGGAGAAACCGGACGCGCGCCAGGTCCCGGAGGGCCCGGTCTCCGTGGAGTTCGACAACGTCTGCTTCGGCTACCCGGCCGCCGACAAGGTCTCCCTCGCCTCCCTGGAGGAGGTGGCCACCCTCGACACGCGCGGCGGCGCCGAGGTCCTGCACGGCATCTCCTTCCGCGCCGAACCCGGGCAGACCGTCGCGCTCGTCGGCTCGTCCGGCGCCGGCAAGTCCACTGTCGCCCAGCTCCTGCCGCGGCTCTACGACGTCGACGAGGGTGCCGTACGCGTCGGTGGCGTCGACGTCCGTGACCTGAGCGCCGAGTCCCTGCGCGGCACGCTCGGCATGGTGACCCAGGACGGCCACCTCTTCCACGACACCGTCCGCGCCAACCTGCTGCTCGCCCGGCCCTCGGCGTCCGACACCGAACTCCGGGACGCCCTGCGCCGCTCCCGCCTCGACGAACTCGTGACGTCCCTGCCCGACGGCCTCGACACCGTGGTCGGCGAGCGCGGCTACCGGCTCTCCGGCGGCGAACGCCAGCGCATGACCATCGCCCGGCTGCTGCTGGCCCGCCAGCGTGTCGTCATCCTCGACGAGGCCACCGCCCACCTCGACAACACCTCGGAGGCCGCCGTCCAGGAGGCGCTCACCGAGGCGTTGGAGGGCAGGACCGCGATCGTGATCGCGCACCGGCTGTCGACCGTGCGGGCGGCGGACCTGATCCTGGTGGTCGAGGCCGGCCGGATCGTCGAACGCGGCACGCACGAGGAGCTGCTGGCGGCGGCGGGGCGCTACGCCGAGCTCTACCGCACGCAGTTCGAGGAGCGGTCCGGGGGCGTGCCCGAGGTCGAGACGGTGGCGTAAGAGACGTACGGCCGGCGACCCGGGGGCCGGAACCGGCCAAGGTCGTCGGCCGTACTCATCAGGAACACACAAACCTCGACAGCCTCATTGCTTCCCCTGTGTTCTCAACCTAGTGTGCGTTGGGTTTCCGAACAGCACCGCACATGATCTGACGCTCCCTCAAGCCGTGCAGCGCCGTACTGTCGTCCCGAGGAAGGCCACCGTCGATGCCGCTCTCTCCCGCGTCCCCCACCGGCCCGTCCCGCTCGCCGGGCGTGCCGGTCAGTCGCCGCCGTCTGCTGGAGGGAGGAGCCGCCCTGCTCGGCGCACTCGCCGTCTCCGGTTCGTCCGCGACGGTGCACGCGGCCGACGGGACCGCGGCGGCCGGCACCCCGGAGTGGAACGGCCACATCGACCTCTTCCGCATCGGCACCGAGCCGCCGCACACCACGCTCATGCCGTACGCCGACGTCGCACAGGCCCTGGAGGCCGACCGCACCCGCTCGCCGTACCGGCTGAGCCTCGACGGCACCTGGAAGTTCGCCTACGCCGACCGGCCCGACGACCGGGACGCCGACTTCCACCGCACCGACGTCGACGACAGCGACTGGGACACCATCCCCGTCCCCTCCGTGTGGCAGATGCACGGCTACGACCGCCCGATCTTCGTCAACATCACCTACCCCTGGTGGGGCCCCAACGGCCTCGGCGAGGAGGCGCGGCCCCCCGCCGCGCCCACCCGGTTCAACCCGGTGGGGCAGTACCGGCGCACCTTCACCGTGCCGCGCGGCTGGGCGGGACGCCGGACCTTCCTGCACTTCGAGGGCGTCAAGTCCGCGCACTACGTGTGGATCAACGGGGAGCTGGCCGGATACGCCGAGGACTCCTTCACCCCCGCCGAGTACGACATCACCGAGCATCTGCGGCCCGGCACCAACCAGATCGCCGTCGAGGTGTACCGCTTCTCCGACGGCGACTGGCTGGAGGACCAGGACATGATCCGGCTGAGCGGCATCTTCCGCTCGGTCCACCTCTACTCCACGCCGTCCGTGCATCTGCGCGACTTCAAGCTGGACACCCCGCTCGGCGACGAGTACACGACAGCCGAGCTGGCCGTGACCGCGAGCGTGCGCGCGTACGAGGGACCGGGTGAGGACGGCTACTCCGTCGAGACGCAGTTGTACGACGCCGGCGGTCACGCCGTCTGGCCCAGACCGCTCCGGCAGTCCGTCGACCTCGCCTCCGCGCCCGCCGGTCAGGACGTGACCGTCCGGACGAGCAGGGCGGTGCCCGCGCCCCGGCTGTGGTCCGCCGAGCACCCGTACCTGTACACCGCCGTGCTGCGGCTGCGCGACCCGGCCGGCCGGGTGATCGAGACCCTCTCGCACCGCGTCGGCCTGCGCGAGTTCGCGCTCAGGGACGGCCTGATGCGCATCAACGGCAAGCCCGTCTCGTTCCGCGGCGCCAACCGGCACGAGATGCACCCCGACAGCGGCATGGCGCTCACCCGCGACCACATGGTCAAGGACATCGAGATCATCAAGCGGATGAACATGAACTCCGTCCGCACCTCGCACTACCCCAACAACCCGCTGTGGTACGAACTCGCGGACGAGTACGGCCTCTACCTCGTCGACGAGACCAACCTCGAGACCCACGGCATCCGCGGCGAGTACCCCGGCGACCACGCCGAATGGACCAAGGCGTGCGTCGCCCGCGCCCAGGCCATGGTCCACCGCGACAAGAACCATGCCTCGGTGGTCATCTGGTCGCTCGGCAACGAGGCGGGCGGCGGCAGCACCTTCGTCGCCATGCACGACTGGATCAAGTCCTACGACACGACCCGTGTCGTCCAGTACGAGGGCGACGACCGGCCCGGGATCAGCGACATCCGCTCCGAGATGTACGACAGCCCCTCCCGCGTCGAACAGCGCGCGAAGGACACCGCCGACACCCGGCCGTACGTGATGATCGAGTACGCGCACGCGATGGGGAACTCCAACGGCAACTTCAAGGAGTACTGGGACATCGTCCGGCGCTACGACGTCCTGCAGGGCGGCTGGATCTGGGACTTCGTCGACCAGTCCCTGACCTGGCCCGTGCCGGTGCGCAAGCTTCTCACCGAGTCCGGGCCCGGCGCACTGCGCGGCGAGGTGCTCACCGCCGCCGGCACCTTCGACCGCGCCGAGGGCGTCTCCGGCGCCACCGTCTTCCCCCGGGACGCCCGCCTCGACCTCACCGGCTCGTTCACCCTGGAAGCCTGGTTCACCCCGCACCACACCGGCTACCACCAGCCGATCATCGCCAAGGGCGACACCCAGTACGCGCTCAAGCAGTCGGACCGGACCCTTGAGTTCTTCATCCACGGCGACGGCCAGTGGGTCACCGCGAACTGGGCGCTCCCGGACGACTGGACCGGCCGCGAGCACCACGTCGCCGGTGTCTTCGACGCGGACGCCGGCACGCTGACCCTGCACGTCGACGGCGCGGTGAGGGCCACCCGCACCACCACCCGCCGGCCCGCCTCCACCACCGCGCCCCTCGCGCTGGCCACCGATGTCGACAACCCCACCCGGGAGTTCAGCGGCACGATCCGCCGGGCCCGTGTGTACGCGCGTGCGCTGAGCGCCGCCGACCTCGGCTCCGACAGCCGCGGCCCCGGCGACGACGGCGTCCGGTTCTGGTTCGACGCGGCCACTGTCGGCCTCACCGAGAAGCGCCCCCGTCAGAAGACGTTCTTCCCCTACGGCGGCGACTGGGGCGACAACCCCAACGACGGCACGTCCAACGCGGACGGCATCGTCACCGCCGACCGCCGCCACACGGGCAAGGCGGCCGAGATCAAGCGGATCTACCAGGCCGTCCACGCCGCCCCCGCGTCGGGCGGCACACTGGCCGCCGGATCGGCGATCACCCTGACCAACGAGTACCTGTTCACCAACCTCCGCGAGTTCGACGGCTGCTGGGAGCTGGTCGCCGACGGCGAGGTGATCCGGCGCGGAAAGCTGAGCCGGAGCCAGCTGGACGTCCCGCCGCTGAGCAGCAAGGACATCACGGTGCCGGTCCGGCTGCCGGACGACCCGGCCCCGGGCACCGAGTACTTCCTTCAACTCTCCTTCCTCACCAAGGACTCCACCCCCTGGGCGAAGGCCGGCTTCGAGGTGGCCGGGCAGCAACTGCCCCTCGACGCCGACGTCCCGGCCGTGACGCCCGCACCCCTCACGAGCGTGCCCGCGCTGCGGCACACCGACGGGGACAAGGCCGTCACGGTCAAGGGCAAGGACTTCTCGGTCACGGTCGACAAGAGCACCGGAACCATCACCTCGTACGAGGCCCGGGGCGCCCGGCTCCTCACCTCCGGCCCGGTGCCGAACTTCTGGCGGGCACCCACCGAGAACGACCGCGGCAACGGCCAGCACACCCGCAACCAGACCTGGCGCGACGCGGGCACCGACCGGGCCGTGACGGAGGTCAGCACGCGCCCCCTGGGTGACAAGGCCGTCGAGATCAAGGTCGGCGGCACCCTGCCGACGACCGTCGCATCGACGTACACCACCACCTACACCGTGTTCGGCAACGGCGAGATCAAGGTCGACAACACCCTGCACCCGGGTGCCGCGTCCCTGCCGTACATCCCGGAGGTCGGCACGCTGCTGCACCTGCCCGGACCTCTGGACCGGCTGCGCTACTACGGCCGCGGGCCCGAGGAGAACTACGTCGACCGCCACGACGGCACCGACGTGGGCCTGTACTCCGCCACGGTCGCCGAGCAGTGGACCCCGTACATCCGGCCCCAGGAGAACGGCAACAAGACCGACGTCCGCTGGATCGCCCTCACCGACGCCTCGGGCAGCGGCCTCCTCGTCTCCGGCGAGCCCCTGCTGGAGGTGAACGCCTCGCACTTCACCCCGGAGGACCTGTCGTCCGGCGTGCGCCACGAGTACCAGCTGACCCCGCGCGACGAGGTCGTCCTGCGCGTGAACCACCGGCAGATGGGCCTGGGCGGCGACAACAGCTGGGGTGCCCACACCCACGACCAGTACAAGCTGTTCCCGAACCGCGACTACTCCTACACCTACCGGCTGCGGCCGCTGGCCGACGTGAAGGACGCGATGGCGGCCTCGCGCAGGCCCACCGCGGCGGGATGACCGGCGCGACCCGGGTCCGGACGGCCGTCCGGACCCGGGTCAACCAGTGTCCAGGGCACCCACCAGGCTGGCCACCGTCACGGTGTTGAAGACGAACGCGATGGCGGAGTTGGCCGTCACGGTCCGCCGCATCTCGCGGGAGGTCACCGACACGTCCGTGGTGCCGAACGTCGTCATGACCGACAGGGCGAAGTAGACGTAGTCGGCCCAGGCGGCGGACCGGTCGCCGGGGAAGTCCAGCCCCCGCTCGTTCTCCAGCAGGTTGTCGGCCTGGAAGGTGACCGCGAAGGACACGCACACGCAGATCCAGGCCATGGCGACGAGGCCGAGCGCGGTCAGCACCCGGGGCTCCACGGGGAACCGCGAGCCGAGATGCCCGGGACGCCACACGACGGCCACCACCAGCGCGCCCGTCGCGATGAACAGCGACACACCCGGGCCCGGCGCGGTCCCGAGCACGTACCGCTGCAACAACGTGCCCCGGGCACTGCGCTCGGCCCAGCCGCGGATCTGCGCCTCGGAGGCGGTCGAGAAGGCGGGCACCGTCAGGACGAGATACGTGAACAGATAGGAGAACAGCACCAGCACACCCGCGTCCGCCTCCGAGAACGCCGGCAGGTCCTCGTCGAGCGCGGCCACGACCACCAGAGCCACGGCGACGCACACCGCGACGAGGGTGCTCACTCCCGCCCGACGGCGTTCGGAGAGCCAGGAATGCACCGACGGGCTCCTCTGGACGGGTGCTTCTGCGTTGACATCCGACCTTTCGTGCGAATCCGTAGCTTAGTGGTCCGGCGCCGCTTTTCGGCCGCGCGGCGCAGGCGAGGATCCCGTGTTCGAAGGCGATCGCGTCCTGCGTACCCCACGGCAGGCCGCCGTGAAACTCCCGGCGCCGGCGGCGATCGGGATCGGACCCTCAGGAAGACTGAACGCTGTGGGCAGGGGCGGCGAGGAGGACGAGCGGGGCGGGCAACCTCGGTGCGGTCGAGGAGGGCGCAAGTCCCCGCACACGGCCGGTCAGTGGCCGGCAGCGGCCTTCACCAGGGCGACGGCCAGCCCGATCACCGCGTCGAACACGCCGGCCAGGACGGCAGCCCGGATGCTGTTGCCCATCCGTACGCCGCCGTAGCAGCCCCAGGCGAAGAGGCCGGCCACGTTGACCCCGGCCGCGGCGAAGAGGGCGGCTTCCAGGTCCATCACGTCCAGGGCCGCGGAGCCGATCAGGATGAGCGGGCCGACCGCGGACAGCAGCAGCGGGCTGCTGACCCACAGCATCCGGCGCAGCTCCGCACCCGTGGCAATCCGGCCGTGCACCGTGCGGTGGGCCTGCTCGTCGGCGACGAGGGTCGCCAGCCAGAGACCGCCCGCCGCGGCCGCCACGCTCGTCGCGGCCCCCGCGGGGGTGGGGTGCTCGGCGGCCGTCAGGCCGATCACCACGGAGATCATGGTGATCGTTGCGTACAGTCGCTCCTTGAGCCAGTTGAGCCAATCGGCCGTGGTCCGTGGGTCGTTGCCCGCACCGACCCCTGGGCCGCCGGCCGCGGGGGGCCGACGGCCGGCCCCCTCGCTGTCGTCCTGACCCATCCGCTCAGCGTAGGCGTTCGCCCTCCCCTTCCTGACACCACGTCAGGGCGTGTCGCCCCAGGCAAGCGCAGGCCAGAAGGCCGCGCCGGCAGCGCCATCGGTCCCTGGCGGGGCCGGTCATGTGAGGCAGCCTTCGCGCGTACAGAACCCTTGAATCTTGGACGGGCGGGGCATATGACCCAGGACTATCGTTGGAGAGAAGAGGATGAGTCACGGGGCAGCCGATGCGGGCAGCGGGTACACGCTGCCGGGCGCACGGGGTGACTGCATCACGCCGACGCCGTCGCAGACGGCGTGATACGCCTGCCATCCTTGTCAGTTCCGCCGCGAACGCTGCTTCGCTTCTCCTCCTGACCCCCCGACGGATGGAGTTGCCGTGGCTGTCAAAACGATCAACCACCTCGTCCAGCACCAGTCGACCATCGACGCGTCGAAGGGTCAGTGGATCGATCTCTTCGTGCGGGAGCACCAGCCCTCCGGTCCCACGCCGAATCCGCAGGCCGTTCTGATGCTGCATGGCAGGAGCGTTCCTGTACTGGCCGGCTTCGATCTCCAGCACAGCACCTACGGGTGGGGCGAGACGCTGGCCAAGGCCGGCTACAACGTGTTCATGATGGATCTCCAGGGGTCGGGCGGCTCGACACGGCCTCGCATGGAGGATCCGTGCAACGTCAACCCGTCTCTCCACGCCACCTTGATGAAGCCCCCGCTCTCGGGGCCGCGCACGCCCAGCTACCCGTTCCAGCTGAGCAACTCCCAGAGCGACTGGGCCGAGCTGGACACCGTGGTCGAGTACATCAAGGACCGGACGGGCGTCTCGAAGGTCGCGTTCATCGGGTGGTCCGCAGCCTCGTTCCAGATGGGACCGTACGCCATCGAACATCCCGACAAGGTCGAGAGTCTGTTCCTGGTCGCTCCCATGTTCCCTCCCCTGGGCAGGAAGGACCCGCCGGCCGCTCTGCCGGTCCCGGGGTTCCCCACCCATGTGTTCACGAAGGACGGATTCGGCAACTCGTGGGACGACCAGGTGCACTGTGACGACCAGCGTGAACCAGGCATCGTCGACGTGGTGTGGCAGGCGCTGATGGACATCGACCCGATCGGCCGCACCTGGGGACCGATCCAGGCATCCGGAAAGCCGCTGGGCCTCAGCCGCTTCCGGAACGCCCTGTGGTGGGGCTGGAACACCCAGGCCGCAGGGAAGGGCGGCGTGCTCGGCGGGAGCGTGCCGGTGCTGATCTCCTACGGTGAGTACGACACGACGGCCAACACGACACCGCCCAGTGCGGATCCCCTGTTCAACTTCTCCGTCCCCGCGCTGTACAACGCAGTTCCAGGTCCACACCGGCTGCTGGTGAAGATGGCCTGTGCCGGGCACCAGGTCGTCTGGGAGGGCCAGCACCAGAACCTGCACAACATGTCCAAGCACTGGCTGAAGCACAAGAAGGTCGACGGCAAGACACAGGGCATGTTCGACATGGCGGTGGACGGCACCATCAGCCCCTCGCCCTAGCCAACGACCCGCCCGCTCCTGACAGGGGGACCGGCACGGTGCCCGTGTCGCGTCGGACGTGGGGCGGGCGGTCCAGGGTGAGAACGACCGGGCGTTCCTTGCGGTGGGCGGCTGAAGGAGTGGCGGCGCAGTGGCGGACATCACGGGGGCCGGTGAACGCCAGTGCGTAGGCTGGTCCTCGTCGCGGCGACGGGTCCGGGGGTGGAGACTCCTGGAGCCGGGCCGACGATGCATCGGAAGAGTCGGCAGGCCGGTCGGCACGCGTCCTCGCAGAACCCTGCGACGCTGCCCGGGCCCGCACCTCGTCGTACGGTAAGGAACAGCCCTTGACCTGCGAATATGCAGGCAGGGAGCCTAGGTCCGGGAGTGCCTCAGAATGCTGCGCAACATGTTCAAGTCCAAGATCCACCGTGCCACCGTCACCCAGGCCGACCTGCACTACGTGGGATCGGTGACCATCGACGCGGATCTGCTCGACGCCGCCGATCTGCTGCCCGGTGAGCTCGTCCACATCGTCGACATCACCAACGGCGCCCGTCTGGAGACCTACGTCATCGAGGGCGAGCGCGGTTCGGGGGTGGTCGGGATCAACGGGGCCGCCGCCCATCTCGTTCACCCCGGCGACCTGGTGATCATCATCAGTTACGCTCAGATGACCGACGCCGAGGCGCGGGAGTTCGCACCGCGGGTCGTGCACGTGGACGGTGCCAACCGGATCGTGGCCCTGGGGGCCGACCCGTCCGAGCCGGTGCCGGGCTCCGACCAGGAGCGCAGCCCGCAGGCAGTGCCGGTGCCGGTGGCCTGACCGGCGTACTCGGCAGGTGCCGGGGGCGGTGGCCCGACCGCCGTCCCGGCCGCAGACGGAAGACGGACCAGGGAGCGTGCCATGAGTGACATCGAGATCCGCGACGACCGGGCGGCGGGCCGCCTTGAGGCACTCGGCGGCGGCGAAGTCGTCGGCCACATCGAGTACTTCGTCCTCGAGTCCCCGGCGCGCGCCCTCGTCCCCGTCCACACCATCGTGGAACCGGCCCACGAGGGGAAGGGCATCGCGGGTTCCCTGGCGCGCGAGCTGTACGGCATGGCGGCACGCGAGGGCGTCGTCGTGGCGCCGCTGTGCCCGTACGTCGTGAAGTGGGCCGAACGCCACCCGGACGAGGCCCCGGCCGCCGACCCGGAGCTGATCGAGGCGGCGAAGGACTGGCTGCGCGCACACCCCGAGCGGTTCTGACGCCCCGCGGTCACCGTGCGGGTCCGCCGGGGACGACCATGTCCCGACGGGCCCACTCGGGCGCCGTCATTGACGCGGGTGAGTGACTGGTGGCGCGGCCGTCGGGTACGCGGGGGAGTAGTCCAGAGCCGATGCCACGGACTGGCTGGAGGACGCCATGACCAACCCGTATCCGGACCCGGTCCATCCGGGACCGACCCCCGGCCCGGAGCCGCACCCCGAGCCACACCCGGTGCCGCCACCGGAGCCACCGCCGGCTCCCGAGCCGCCCGCACCCGGACCGACCCCGGGACCGCCCCCGACCCCGGGCCCTCCGCCCACGCCGGGACCGCCCCCGCCGTCGCCGGAGCCCCCGGACCCGTCTCCCTCTCCGATCCCGCCGGGACCGGAGCCGGTGCCGAGTCCCGAGCCCGGGCCGCCCCTCACCTGAGCCCGCCGCGCACGGAGGGTGAGATTTCCGCCGCCGGATGACTCCACCGTGTGATGGTCCGGCCCCTGTGGCACGGACACGGCCGGGAAACCGGCGGCGTCTGCCGGGCGCTGTCTGCCGGGCGCCGTGGCGGTTCCCGGCGACGAGAAAACGCCACCCGCCGCTCGCGCCCAGGAGCGCGGGGAGCAGCGCGATCAGCTCCCCGCGCACCCCCGCGCTCCTGGGCCGCACGGCGCGTCCGAGTCCGAGTCCCGGCGCGTGGCCCGCGCGCGCACCTGCACGTCCCCCGCGCTCCTGGGCCGCACAGCGCGTCCGAGTCCGAGTCCCGGCACGTGGCCTGCGCGCGCACCTGCACGTCCCCCGCGCTCCTGGGCCGCACGGCGCATCCGAGTCCGAGTCCCGGCACGTGGCCTGCGCGCACCTGCACGTCGTCGTTCCGGCACCTGGCCCGTGCACGCACCGCACCTGCTCGACGTACTTCCCGCACACGCCCGGCACACGCCCCGCACACGCCCCGCGCACGAACCCGCTCGTCGTCTCGACCCATCCCCCTACGGCGCGATCTCGAACCGAGGTGGCTGGAGTCCCGTCAGGCATGACTTGTTCGGGGCCGTCGGGGAGTTGAAGAAGGAGACCGTGATCGCTCGCGCGCAGGGCGATTCGGCGAAGGCGACGTGGGCGACGTAGGGGACCGTGACGACGGTCGACCGGCTGAGCGTGCGCGCGGCGTAGGCGCCGTTGCTCGCCCCGGTCTGGGCGTCGAACCCCGCCGACATGACGAGCGTCGGGATGCTGCTGCGCGTCACGTTCCGGATCGAGTGCGGGGCCGGGGGGACGCTCCAGGCACGGCAGTCCGCGTGAAGGAAGGGCAGCTGCGGTGCGTTGGCGAGGACCGAGCGGGGGAACGACGGGAAGGCGCGCCGACCGGCCCGGACCACGTCGGCCTCGCTCTCGAAGGGGGTCCACTCGGAGCAGAAGGCCCCGTAGGCGAGCCCGTGGGCGAGTCTGCCGACGGCCTGGGGGCTGAGTTTGCCTCCGGCCCACTGCTCGGCGATGCGCCGCGGGTTGCCGTGGGCCAGCTCGTCGATGGAGCGGGGTACCCCGGCCGCCACGTGGGTGGCGGAGGTCAGCCAGTTCACCAGGACTCCGCCGTCCAGGACGACCTTCACCGGCGCCGGACGGCCCGGCACCGTCACGGTCGTGGTGACCGGCCGGGCCTCGAGCCGGCGGACGAGGCGTTCGAAGGTGTCCGACAGGTGCGGGTAGCGCCGGTTGCAGGCGCGCTGCTGGGCGCAGGCCCTGAACAGCCCGTCGAAGCCCTGGCGGGCCGCGCTCCAGGTCAGGCTCGCCCCGGCGAGGGACGGCGGCAGGACGCCGTCGATGCCGACCGACCGGACGCCCTGCGGGAACTTGCGCATGTAGGTGAGGGCCAGGTCGGTGCCGTAGGAGATGCCGAACACGTTCCACTGCCGGATGCCCAGCGCGACCCGCAGGGCGGCGTAGTCGGCCGCGCTCTCGCCGGTGTTGTAGGCGCTGAGGGCGGCCCCGGTGCGCTTGAGCTGTTCGCGGCAGGTCCGTGTCGCCCGGACGTGCAGCCGCCCGGTGGACGGGGCGCCGTAGACGAGGCCGAGCGAGTCGGCGTTGAACCGGTCGATGTTCGGGCACAGGAGCGCCGGGTCGGCCGAGTACGTTCCGCGCTGGGACATGAAGATCACGTCCCGGTCCCGGTTCAGGCCGCCGTCGATCGCCAACTGGGCCTCGGAGACCGCGTCGTCGCCCGGTCCGCCGGCGAACCACACGATCGGGTCGGCCGCCCGTCTGCTGCCGGCCGCCGCCACGATCGCGACGCCGAGGGTGATCTTTCGGCCCTTGGGCCGGTCATGCTTCTCGGGCACGGTGAGCGTGCCGCAGCGGGCCCCTTCGAGGGCGGGAATCGGGTCCGCGGTCCGCGGGCAGGGGCCGGGTGTGAAACGGGCGTGGCCCACCGTGCGGGCGACCGTGCCGAGGGGTGCGCCGGGGCCGTTCTCGGCTCGGGCGGGCGCGGCGACGACACCGGCGAGAAGGAGGCCGGCCGTGGCTCCGGCGAGCGTGGCCGGGAGCCGTCGCGCGGTGCGCCGGTGGTGGGGCGGACGGACGGGCATCATGCGGTCTCCGGAGTGGGCGTGATGGTGAACGGCTTCGGCGAGAGTCCCGGTACACAGCGGGTGTCGGGGGCGGTCGGACGGGCGAGGAAGGACGCCAGGACGTTCTGCGCGCAGGGCGACTGCGGGACCACCCAGTGGCCGATCCCGGGAATCCGCACGGTGGCCGACTGGGGCAGCGTGCGGGCCGCGTACGCGCCCCAGCGCGCCCCGGTCTTCGCGTCGAAGGTGCCGGAGAGCACGAGCGCGGGCACCGTGCTGACGGTCGTCACACGCTGGACGGCGGTGCGGTCCGGGACGCTCCAGGCACGGCAGACGTCGTGCTCGAAGGGGAGCTGCGGTGCCTGCGCCAGGACCGTGTCCGGGAACCCGGGAAAGGCCCGGCGCCCGGCCCGGAGCAGGTCGGCCCGCGTGTGGCCCGGCACCCACTCGCTGCACGCCACCGACTGCGTGAGGCCGTGCGCGAACTCGCCGAGGACAGGCGTGGCACCGGCGGCGCGCGCCCGCGCGAAGCGGGACGGGTTTCCATGGGCGAGTTCGTCGAGAGCCGCGGGGACGTCGACGGCGGGGACGGCGTTGGCGACCAGCAGATTGACCAGGGCGCCCCCGTCGAGGACCACCTTGACCGGGGCCCCTCCGGCCGGCGGCCGCGCCGTCACCGTGAGGGGGCGCGCCTCCAGTCGCCGGACCTGTTGCGTCAGCACACGCGGGAGGTGCGGGTAGCGGTTCTTGCAGCGCGGCTGCGCCGCGCAGGCAGCGAAGATCGTCCGGATCCCCTCGCCGGCGCTGTCCCAGGTCCACGGCAGGCTGACGATCTGCGGAGGCACGACCGAGTCGATCGCGACCGAACGCACACCCCGCGGGTGCCGGCGCAGATAGGTGAGGGCCAGGTCGGTGCCGTACGAGTAGCCGTAGACGTTCCACCGCTCGATGCCCAGCGCCCGGCGCAGGTCGGCGAAGTCCGCCGCGTTCTCGGTGGTGTTGTACGCGCTCAGCTCCACTCCGCGGGCCGTGACGCGGGTGAGGCGGTGCCGGCACTCCTTCGTCGCGCGGACCAGGAGGCGTCCCGTCGACGGGGCGTCGTAGCGCAGCCCCACGGCTTCGGCGTAGAAGCGGTCGATCTCCGGGCAGGCGAGGTTCGGCCGGGCGTGGAGCGTCCCGCGCTGGGCCATGACGATCAGGTCGCGGTTCCGGTTCAGACCCGAGTCGATCAGGAAGGGGATGTCCCCGATGGCATCGCCGCCGGGACCTCCCGTCATGAACACCACCGGGTCCGCTGCCGGCCGCCGCGCCGACACGGCGGGGATGACCGCGACGGTCAGCCGGATGGTCCGCCCGCCGTGCCGTGCCCGGTTCTCGGGGACTTCGAGGAGCCCGCACCGCCCCGGAATCGGCTCGGGTGCCTTGGGGCAGGGTCCGGGCACGAACCGTGCGGGAGCCACCGGTCGGGGCCCGCCGGGAGGCGCCCCCGCGGCACCGCTCGGTGTCGGGGCGAGCACGGCCAGGAACGCCAGCCCGGCCGCGACCAGCCCCGCCCCGGTACGCGCTCGCCGTCCGCGTCTGGGCGCGTACCCGTACCGCGTCCGTCTCCGTACGGACCCGCCGCCCACGTGAACGGACGGGCCGCGGCCCGCCGTGTTGCCCCATTCCGCCATGTGATCCCGTTTCTCCGACGTCCCGGACACGTCGACGTCGACGACGCCGCGTGGCGCCGCCCGCCGGTACAGGTCTCGGCGGGCACGGCGTACGTCAGCCTGAGCGGGCGGGTGGACGCCCACCACTCGTGGGCGCCAGTCGGAGCAGTCCGGGCTCACCCGGACAGGGGTCCGCCCCCTGCCCCCGGGTCGCGAACCGGGGGCAGGGGGCGGTCACATGACGGTCCCGGCGGGTCCTAGGCGGACACCTCGGAGCGGTCGCCGCCCCACAGCGTGTGGAACGAGCCGTCACGGTCGGTGCGCCGGTAGGTGTGCGCACCGAAGAAGTCGCGCTGCCCCTGCGTGAGCGCGGCGGGCAGCCGCTCGGCACGCAGCGCGTCGTAGTACGCGAGCGCCGCGGCGAAGCCCGGCGTGGGGACACCCTCCCGGGTCGCGGCGATCAGGACCTCACGCCAGTCGTCCTGCGCGGCCGCGATCTCCTGCGCGAACGTGTCGTCCGACAGCAGGCTCGGCAGGTCGGCGCGGGCGTCGTAGGCGGCGCGGATGCGGTCCAGGAAGGCCGCGCGGATGATGCAGCCGCCGCGCCAGATCGCCGAGACCGCGCCCAGGTCGATGTCCCAGTCGTACTCGGCGCGCGCCGCGTCGATCTCGTGGAAGCCCTGCGTGTACGACACGATCTTCGACGCGTACAGCGCCTGCTCGACCCGGTCGGCGAAGGCCGCCGCCTCCGCCTCGCCGAGCGGCGTCGCCGTCGGACCGGCCAGCCCGCGCGAGGCCTCGCGCAGCGCCGCGTGCCCGGACAGGGAGCGGGCGAAGACCGCCTCCGCGATGCCGGACACCGGGACGCCGAGGTCGAGCGCGATCTGCACGGTCCAGCGGCCCGTGCCCTTCTGCTCGGCCTGGTCGACGACCACGTCGACGAACGGCTTGCCGGTCGCCTCGTCCACGTGGGACAGCACCTCGGCGGTGATCTCGATCAGGTAGGAGTCCAGCCGGCCCTGGTTCCAGGTCCGGAAGATCTCCGCGATCTGCGCGGGCTCGTACCCGGCGACGTCCCGCAGCAGCTGGTACGCCTCACCGATGAGCTGCATGTCGGCGTACTCGATGCCGTTGTGCACCATCTTCACGAAGTGCCCCGCGCCGTCCGGACCGACGTGCGTCACGCAGGGCGCGCCGTCCTTGGCCTTCGCGGAGATCTTCTCCAGCATCGGGCCCAGCGAGTCGTACGACTCCTTCGGGCCGCCGGGCATGATGCTCGGGCCGTGCAGGGCGCCCTCCTCGCCGCCGGACACGCCCATGCCCACGAAGTGGATGCCCTGCTCGCGCAGGTCACGCTCGCGGCGGCGGGTGTCGGCGAAGTGCGCGTTGCCCCCGTCGATGATCATGTCGCCGGGCTCGAGCAGCGGCGCGAACTCCTGGATCACCGCGTCGGTCGGCTCACCCGCCTTCACCATGATCACCAGTCGCCGGGGGCGCTCCAGCGCCGCCACGAACTCCTTGGCGGTCTCGGCCGCGATGAACTCGCCCTCGCCGCCGAACTCGTCCACCAGCGCACGGGTACGCGCGGGCGTCCGGTTGTGCACCGCGACCGTGTAGCCGTTGCGGGCGAAGTTCCGGGCGAGGTTGCGGCCCATGACCGCGAGGCCCGTGACGCCGATCTGCGCCGAAGTGCTCATGCCGTTGGCTCCTAGTGATCTCGATATAGCAGCGGTGCCGGTCACGCCCGCCAGTATTGCCCTTCGTCCATCCTGACGTGCCGGAACTCCGAGCGCACATCCGGGTGGCGCGATGTCGCAGGCACATACGCGCGAAACGCCCCCGCGCACTCAGCCGCCCCGCGTGTCGGTCAACGTGCGCCCCTTCCGCGCCACTTGGCGTGAACAGGCGGCTGATTTGCTGTCTTGTCATGGCCTGTTCGCGGCGCTTACTTTTGCCCCTCCTGACGCATGTCAATGGGGGGCTCCTTCATGGCCGTACGCGGCCGGCACCGCCGGTACCAGCCGAACAGGATCAACCGCGCCTCACTCACCGTCACCGCCGGCGGCGCCGGCATGGCGCTCCCGCTCATCGGCACCGGCGTCGCCCACGCGGCCGACGTGGACACCTGGAACAAGGTGGCCGCGTGCGAGTCGACCAGCAGGTGGCACGTCAACACTGGCAACGGCTTCTACGGCGGACTGCAGTTCGCCCAGTCGACGTGGGAGGCCTACGGCGGCACGCGGTACGCGGCGCGCGCGGATCTGGCCAGCAAGGACCAGCAGATAGCGGTCGCGGAGAAGGTGCTGGACGGGCAGGGGCCCGGCGCCTGGCCGGTCTGCTCGGAGCGGGCCGGCCTGACCCGGGGCGGGGACACCCCCGACATACGCCCCGCCGGCACCCCGAACAAGACCCCTGAGAAGACCTCGAAGACCTCGGTCCAGGACGTCCAGCCGCAGACCACCCCCCAGTCACGGGCCGGCAAGGCCGAGATGTACACCGTGGTCCGCGGCGACACCCTCTCGGAGATCGCCGAGTCGCAGGAGGTCAAGGGCGGTTGGCGCGGTCTGTACGCGGCGAACCGCAAGGCCATCGGCGCCGACCCCGACCTGATCCTGCCCGGGCAGCGGCTCGCCGTGCGCGGCAAGGCCGCCACGGTCACCCGGCCGGCGCCCGCCACCAGGGCCACCCCGAAGAAGAGCCCCGCCCAGCCGGAGGAGCAGGCCACCACGAGCACCCGCTCGATGGTCGCCCCGGTGAGCGCGGCCACCGGGACGCCGTACCGCAAGGCCGGCGCCCTGTGGTCGAAGGGCTACCACACCGGTGTCGACTTCGCCGTGCCGACCGGCACCTCCGTGAAGTCCGTCGGGTCCGGGAAGGTCGTGAGCGCCGGCTGGGAGGGCTCCTTCGGCTACCAGGTGGTGATCCGGCACGCCGACGGCCGCTACACCCAGTACGCCCATCTCTCCGCGATCTCCGTGCGGGACGGGCAGTCGGTCGGGGCGGGCCAGCGGATCGGCCGGTCCGGCTCCACGGGCAACAGCACGGGCCCGCATCTGCACTTCGAGGTGCGGACCGGGCCCGGCTTCGGCTCCGACGTCGACCCGGTGGCGTACCTCCGGGCCGGCGGCGTCAGGATTTGACGCGCATCCGGTGCCGGTCGAGCACCGGCAGCGGGACGTACGGGCCGCCGTAGAACGGGCCGTAGAGATGCAGGTGGTCGTGGCTGCCGGGGTGCGCCGGCTCCGGCTCCTCGTGCGGCCCCTGCGCGACCTGCGCCGGGATGAGGATGCCCTCGATGCCGTCCGGGACGACGATCTCCTCGGGGAGCTCCGCGTGCGGCACCGCCACGGCCCGCTCCGCGAGCGGGTCGAGCAGCTCGTCCGCGGGCACCGGCACCGACTCGGGGGCCGGCGGCAGGGCTTCCGCGCCGGTGCGGGCGAGGCGCTCCGTCGTCAGCAGGATCAGGCCACCCGCGGCCACCACGCCGCAGCCCAGCGCGAGCACGGTGCCGGTGGTGCCGTACCGGAAGGTCTCGCCGAACATCGTGATGCCGACCGCGGCCGCCACCACCGGGTTCACGACCGTCAGCGTGGCCAGCGGCGCCGCGAGCCCCGCGCCCCGGTAGGCGGCCTGCGACAGCAGCAGTCCGGCGGTGGCGAAGACGCCGATCGTGGCCAGCGCGGGCACGTCGGCCGCCGACACCCCGCCGTTCCAGTCCACGGCGACGACCTTCGTGAACACCGAGGACATGCCGAAGGCTATGCCGGACGCGGTCGCGAGCAGCATGCTGCGCACCGCCGGGTGCCGGTGGGCCGCCCGGCCCGCGATCATCAGCGTCAGCACGACGCCGCCGGTCACCAGGGCCACGGCCACGCGTTCCGCGGTGTCGAGGGAATGCGACTCGGAGGCGCCGACCAGGGACAGCAGCCCGGCGAGTCCGACGGTCGCCATGATGGCGCCGCGCCAGGCCGTCGACCCGGCCCTGCGGCCCACGAAGAGCGCCGCCATCGGCAGCGCGAACACGATCGTCAGGGCACCCAGCGGCTGCACCAGACTCAGCGGACCGAAAGCCAGCGCCACCACGTGCAGCAGCCCACCGAGGCCGTTCAGCGCGACCGCCGCCCACCAGCCCGGCCGACGCAGCGGCGCGAACTGCTGTCCCGGCGAGGACACCGCGACACGCTCCTGCACGATCGCCCCGCCCGCGTAGGCGACGGCGGAGACGAGCGACAGCAGCACGGACAACGCGAGGGCGCTCATGAGCTGCTCCTCTGCGTGAGGCGGGGGCGCGTACCCCGGCGCGGCGAACGGTCGGCTTTCATAAGCAACACGATGCCCCGAAAAGGGATTCCCGTCGTCGTACCAGAGCACGCACTGTGTCGTACTGCCGATGGAGTACTACGGCGCCGGACTCATCCCCAAGGGGGGTGACCCCGGGCGGAGACCCCCAGGTGAAGACCCCGACACGCCCTGGTACTACTGCTCTTCGTGGATCTCGACCCCGATCTCGCAGCGCTTCGGCCGCTCGGCGGCTTCTTCGTCCTACGCGTGACCGGGGAACCTCTGCGGCCACCCGCGACGCTGGCGCGGACCTACGCGCGGCCGGCCCTCCCGCAGGACCAGGATCCTCTTCGTGTCAGGGTCAGGAAAGTCGGGGACGCCCTGCGCGCCCCCGAGCCCCGCATCGCCGCCTCCGTGGCCCAGCAGGGCCTCGCCGCCCGGCTCTGGTCGGTCACGCTCGGCTGCGCCGCCCTGTACGGCGCCGTCCCCGACCTCGACCCGCGCCTGCTGCGCTGGGACCCCGACGGCAGCGCCCCCGACGACCTGTGGCTCACCGAGGTACGCCCACGGCCCGCGGACGCGGCGACCGTCGCCGACGTCGTCCTGCACGGTCACCTCGAACCGCTGGGCGCCGCCCTGCGCGCCCGGTACCGCGTGGCCGACGGACTGCTGTGGGGCAACGCGGGATCCGCGCTCGCCGGCGCCGCGCGGCAGCTGCACCAGTGGGCGCGCGCCCACGGCCGTGCGGACGTCGCCGCCCGCTCCGGCGCCCTGACCGCCGAGCTCCTCGCCCACCCGCTCCTCGCCCGCACCGGCACCCTCACGGCGGCCGGGTTCCGGCGCCGCAGCTGCTGCCTCTACTACCGGGTGCCGGGTGGTGGCGTATGCGGTGACTGTTGCTTCACACGAGCCCCGCGCTCTTCCCCACGCGCCCCATCTGGGTGACCATGAAAGGGCAACCAGGCGCTGAGAACAGGGGGTTCCGGGTGCGAGTGGGACTGCTGACCCGGGAGTACCCGCCGGACGTGTACGGCGGCGCGGGTGTCCATGTCGAGTTCCTCGCCCGGGAGTTGCGGGATCTCGTCGACCTCGAGGTGCACTGCTGGGGCGAGGGCCGCGCGGTCGGCGTCCTGCGCCACCGCCCCTGGTCCGCCCTCGACACCAGCAACGACGCGCTGCGCACCTTTTCGGTGGACCTCGCCATGGCCGCCGCCCTCCAGGGCCGCGAACTCGTCCACTCCCACACCTGGTACGCCAACCTCGGCGGCCACCTCGCCAAGCTGCTGTACGGCATCCCGCACGTGATGACCGCCCACTCCCTGGAGCCGCTGCGCCCCTGGAAGGCCGAGCAACTCGGCGGCGGATACGCCCTGTCCGGCTGGGCCGAGCGCACCGCGGTCGAGGCCGCCGACGCGGTGATCGCGGTCTCCGGTGCCATGCGCGAGGACATCCTCGGCTGCTATCCGGCGCTCGACCCCGGGCGGGTGCACGTCGTGCACAACGGCATCGACACCACCCTGTACCGGCCCGACCGCCGCACCGACGTCCTCACCCGCTTCGGCCTCGACGCCGGACGCCCGTACGTGCTGTTCGTCGGCCGCATCACCCGCCAGAAGGGCGTGCCCCACCTGCTGCGCGCGATACGGCACATCGACCCGGCGGCGCAGGTCGTGCTGTGCGCCGGCGCACCCGACACCCCCGAGATCGATCAGGAGTTCCGCGACCTCTACCAGGAGCTGAGCCGGGTCCGCGAGGGCGTGATCTGGATCCCGCAGATGCTGCCGCGCCCGGAGGTGATCCAACTCCTCACGCACGCCGCGGTGTTCGTCTGCCCCTCGGTGTACGAGCCGCTCGGCATCGTCAACCTGGAGGCGATGGCCTGCGGGACCCCCGTGGTGGCCTCGCAGGTCGGCGGCATCCCCGAGGTCGTCGAGGACGGCAAGACCGGCCTGCTGGTCCCGCTGGACGACGACTTCGAGGCCGGCCTCGCGCACGCCCTCGACTCGCTCATCGGCGACCCGGAGGCCGCCCGTCGGATGGGGGAGGCCGGACGGGAGCGCGCGGTGGGGGAGTTCGGCTGGGACGCGGTGGCGCGGCGTACGGCGGGGCTGTACCGGGAGATCCTCAAACAGGCTTAGTGCGCGCCACTCAGGGGCAGGCTGGCATCAACCACGGTGAGGGGAGCGGCCATGCGTCGTGGCGGACCTTCGGTGCTCGGAATCGTACTCGCGGGCGGAGAAGGCAAACGCCTGATGCCCCTGACCGCGGACCGCGCGAAACCCGCGGTCACCTTCGGCGGTACCTACCGCCTCGTCGACTTCGTACTCTCCAACCTCGTCAACGCCGACATCCTGCGCATCTGCGTCCTCACGCAGTACAAGTCGCACTCGCTGGACCGGCACATCACCACCACCTGGCGGATGTCCAGCCTGCTCGGCAACTACGTCACCCCGGTCCCCGCCCAGCAGCGGCTCGGCCCGCGCTGGTACCTCGGCAGCGCGGACGCCATCCTGCAGTCCCTGAACCTCGTCCACGACGAACGCCCCGAGTACGTCGCGGTGTTCGGCGCCGACCACGTGTACCGCATGGACCCGCGTCAGATGCTCGCCCAGCACATCGAGGGCGGCGCGGGGGTCACGGTGGCCGGCATACGCGTGCCGCGCGCGGAGTCGTCGTCCTTCGGAGTGATCAGCCCCGGCTCGGACGGGCAGACGGTGGACCAGTTCCTGGAGAAGCCCGCCGACCCGCCCGGACTCGCGGACGACCCCGAGTGCGTGTACGCCTCGATGGGCAACTACATCTTCACCACCAAGACCCTCGTCGAGGCGCTCCAGCGGGACGCCGAGGACGAGGACTCCGTGCACGACATGGGCGGATCGATCCTGCCCCAGCTCACCGACCGGGGCGAGGCCCAGCTGTACGACTTCAGCGCCAACCACGTCCCCGGTGAGACCAACCGGGACCGCGGCTACTGGCGGGACGTCGGCACGCTGGACGCCTACTACGACGCCCACATGGACCTGATCGCCGAGCGCCCCGCCTTCAACCTCTACAACCGCAGCTGGCCCATCTACACCCACTCGGGCCAGCTCTCGCCGGCCCGCTTCAACGCGGGAGGCATGGCCAGCGAGTCGATCATCAGCGCCGGATGCCTGATCCGGGGCCAGGTCACGCGGTCCGTGCTGTCGCCGGGTGTGGTGGTCGACCCGGGGGCGGTGGTGCAGGGGGCGGTGCTGCACGACAACGTGCGCATCGGGCGGGGTGCGGTGGTGCGCGGGGCCGTGCTCGACAAGAACGTGGAGGTGCCCCCGGGCGCGACGATCGGCGTCAATCCGGAGCGGGACGCCGAGCTGTACACCGTCTCCAAGGGCGGGGTGATCGCGCTGGGGAAGGGGCAGCGGGTGCCCTAGCGGTGCGAGGCGTCCGCGGTCCGGGCCGGGATCGGAGACCGGGCGCCGGCGGCCCGCCGCGGGCGGGCCGCCGGGTCGCGTCTCCCGGTCTTCGCGCCGGCGGGTTCAGCGCGTGAAGACCTCGCCCCGGGTGGCGCCGGTGGAGCAGAGCTTCTTCTCGTCCGCCGTCATCTTGCGGGACTTCACCACGACCGCGTTGTGCCTGCCGTCCGTGCCGTTCGGGGCGGGGCCGGTGACCACGTCCGGCACGAACCAGTAGTAGTGGCCCCACTTCGGGTCGTCGTAGTGGGTCTGCCAGGTGCCGGTGATCCGCTGCATCACCTGGGCGCGGGAGATCCAGCCCACTTCTCCCGGCTGGACGCTCACGGTGAAGGTGCTGGTCTCCGTGTGGGAACTCTGCCAGGTGTAGTTGTACGTGGCGGTCACACTGGCGGTGATGATCCCCTCGATGCCCCCGCCGACGGTGACGGAGCCTCCCACCGAGTGGGAGGAGCCCACGGTGTCGGCCCAGGCCATCGACTGGGAGGCGGGCGAGGAGGTGCAGTTGTAGAGCAGCTCCGAGACCTGACGGGGCTCGCCGAGGTAGGCCTGGCCGATCTCCGGGGAGTTGAAGCTGCACTTGCCGTCTCCGGAAGCGCAGTCGGCCATGATCTGCTCGGCGGTGGGCTGCTCCTCGGCCTGCGCGGGGACGGCCGCCGCGATCATCCCGAACGCCGTCGCCGCCAGCACCAGGGTGCGGCCGCCGTACCGCAGGGCGCGGTTCCTCGTCATGGTTGTGCTGCCTCTCGCCGAACGTGGGGGGAAGGTGACGATCCGTTGGTACCGCTGGGGCCGGAGTCACCCGTGGTGCCCACGAGGCTCACGCAATCGACGGCCGAGCTACACCAAGAATTCGTAAAGTTGTACTTGATTCCGCAACTGATGAGACGTCAACCAAGCTCCGGCTGGGCCGAGTTGGCAGGCCGGGGTCCGATCCGGAGTTGTCATGGGCCCCGCATGACCGGGCCGGTCGGGTGGTCGATCACTCGACGGGGCCGGCGGTCATCGCGGGTCCACTGGGCCGAACGGGCTGCCCGCCGGCCTCAGGGGTGCCGGACCATGACGCCTCCCGGGTGACGCACTCGGGATGCCCGGTGCCGCTACCCGTGGTGAAGTGACCTCATATGCACCATGAGTCCCGCCCCTTTCGTCGTGGGGCGGGACTTAATCTGCTGTTAACTGAGCGTAGCTTGATCGTACTTGACTGTAATCGCCCGTGGGCGATTGACTTCTGGTCCACCCGTCGCCGACGCGAGGCAAGCCATTGACTTCTGACCTGCTCGCACCCCTCGACCTGGCGTTCTGGAACATCGAGTCCGCCGAACACCCCATGCACCTGGCTGCACTGGGGGTCTTCGCGGCGCACTCGCCCACCGCCGGGGCGCACGCGGCCGACCTGCTCGCCGCGCGGGCCGCCGCCGTGCCGGGGCTGCGGATGCGCATCCGGGACGCCTGGCAGCCGCGCGGTCTGCTCCAGCCGTTCTCCTTCGGCGGCGCCGCCCGCGAGCCCGCGCCGGACTTCGACCCGCTCGACCACGTGCGGCTGCACGCCCCGACCGCCGACTTCCAGGCGGAGGCGGGCCGGCTCATGGAGCGCCCGCTGGAGCGCGGCCGGCCGCCGTGGGAGGCACATGTGCTGCCGGGCGAGGACGGGGTGTCGTTCGCGGTGCTGTTCAAGTTCCACCACGCCCTCGCCGACGGACTGCGGGCGCTGACGCTCGCCGCCGCGGTCCTCGACCCGATGGACCTGCCCGCGCGCAGGCCCCGCCCCGAGGAGCCCGCGCGCCGCCGGCTGCCCGATGTGCGCCGGCTGCCGGGGCTGGTGCGCGGAGCCCTGTCCGACGTCGGCCGGGCCCTGGACATCGGCGCCTCCGTCGCCGTGTCGACGCTCGCGGTGCGCTCGTCGTCCGCGCTGACCGCCGAGCCGAGCGGCACCCGCCGTACGGCCGGGGTCGTCGTGGACATCGACGACGTACACGTGATCCGCAAGGCCGTCGGCGGCACCGTCAACGACGTCACCATCGCGGTCGTCGCCGGCGCCCTGCGCCGCTGGCTCGACGAGCGCGGCGACGGCAGCGAGGGCGTCGCGCCGCGCGCCCTGATCCCGGTCTCCAGGCGCCGCCCGCGCACCGCGCACCCACAGGGCAACCGGCTCTCCGGCTACTTGATACGGCTCCCGGTGGACGACCCCGAGCCGCTGAGCCGCCTGGCCGCGGTGCGCACCGCCATGGACCGCAACAAGGACGCGGGCCCCAACCGGGGCGCGGGCGCCGTCGCGCTGCTCGCCGACCACGTCCCGGCGATCGGCCACCGGATCGGCGGACCGCTGGTCGGAGGCGCCGCCCGGCTCTGGTTCGACATTCTCGTCACCAGCGTGCCGCTGCCCGGCATCGCCCTGAAGCTCGGCGGCCACGCCGTCACCGAGGTCTACCCCTTCGCCCCGCTGGCCCGCGGCCAGTCCCTGGCGGTGGCGATCTCGACGTACCGCGGACGCGTCCACTACGGGCTCGTCGCCGACGCCGAGGCCGTACCCGACCTCGATGTGCTCGCGCGTGCCCTGTCCGAGGAGGTGGCCGGACTGATCACCGCCTGCGCGCCCTGAGCCCCTGTTCCGCGGCCTGATTCGCCGGATTTTGGAGGAGAGGCCCGACGCTCCGTAGAATTCCGCGTTCGAAAGCAGGCGCGACCGGAGCGCCGCGGGTGATCAGGGAACGGCAGCGGCCATGACGGTGACAGAGGACGGCGCGACGGCGACCACGGCGGACGCCGTGCACGAGCCCGGTGACGAGATCGTGTACGGCCCCGGTATCGACCCCGAGCGGCTCGCCCTGTGCCTGAGCGTGCTGGAGGAGCTCGACCGGCTGGAGGTCGACCACCCCGACGCGATCGCCGTGCGCCGGGCCACCGCCGGCATCTACCGCACCGTCAAGCAGCGCCGCCGCCAGGAGCGCCGGGCCGCCAAGACCGCGCACGACAAGCAGGTCACGGAGGCCACGGCGACCGGCTCCGCCCAGCGCATCGACGACGAGACCGAGGGCCTGCTGCCGTCGTCGAACACCGAGGAGGGCAGGATCGCGGGGATACTCCAGCGCCCGCGCTCCTGCTACACCTGCAAGTCCCGGTACGTCGAGGTCGACTACTTCTACCACCAGCTCTGCCAGGACTGCGCCCGTCTGAACCGCGCCAAGCGCGACGCCCGCGCCGATCTCACCGGCAAGCGCGCCCTGCTCACCGGCGGCCGCGCCAAGATCGGCATGTACATCGCGCTCAGGCTGCTGCGGGACGGCGCGCACACCACGATCACCACGCGCTTCCCCAAGGACGCCATCCGCCGCTTCAAGGCGATGGACGACTCCGGCGACTGGCTGCACCGCCTGGAGGTCGTCGGCATCGACCTGCGCGACCCCGCCCAGGCCGTGGCCCTCGCGGAACAGCTCACCGAGGCGGGCCCGCTCGACATCCTCGTGAACAACGCGACTCAGACCGTACGCCGGCTGCCCTCGGCGTACGCCGCCCTGGTCGACGGCGAGAGCGCCCCGCTGCCCGCCGGTGAGCTGCCCGCCCACCACGTCATCGGCGCGTTCAACTCGGGCGCGGTCGACGGCCTCGCCGCGCTGCCGCTGGGCACCAGCGGACTCGACGCCCAGAAGGTCGCCGACCTCGCCCTGGTCGCGGGCAACGCCAGCGTCGCCCGGCACCTCGACGGCACCGCCATCGACGCGGGCGGCCTCGTCCCCGACGTCGTGGACACCAACACCTGGGTGCAGACCATCGACCAGATCTCGCCGGTGGAGCTGCTGGAGACCCAGCTCTGCAACTACACCTCACCGTTCATCCTGATCAGCGCCCTGCGCCCGGCGATGGCCGACGCGGCGAGGAAGGCGGCCAGCGGGCGCGCCTACGTCGTGAACGTCTCCGCGATGGAGGGCGTCTTCGGCCGCGGCTACAAGGGCGCGGGCCATCCGAACACCAACGCCGCCAAGGCCGCGATGAACATGGTCACGCGCACCAGCGCCCAGGAGATGTTCGAGACCGACGGCATCCTGATGACCTCGGTCGACACCGGCTGGATCACGGACGAGCGTCCCCACTACGACAAGCTCCGCCTGGCCGAGGCCGGCTTTCACGCTCCGCTGGACCTGGTGGACGGGGCGGCGCGGGTGTACGACCCGATCGTGCGCGGCGAGGCGGGCGACGATGTGTACGGCGTCTTCCTGAAGGACTACGAGCCGGGCAAGTGGTAGGCGGGGCCGGCGGGGCGTCCGCGGGCCGTTCGTGACCGGTCGCGCCCGCGCGGCGGAGCCGAGGACCGATGCAGCCCCGCGCCCCTAGGCCGGCCGGTGGCAGCGTAGGTGTTCATGCACGGCGTACGTGGTGGACGGGCCCGCGGAGCGCACCCGCGTCCCCCCGTCCACCAGCAGATCCGCCCCCGTCACCCACTGCGCCGCGTCCGACGCCAGCCACAGCACCGCCCGGGCCACGTCCTCCGGCTCGCCGATCCGTCCGAGCGGCAGCCCGGCGGCGACCTCCTCCTCGCCCGGCTCCCACACGAAACGCGCCATCTCGGTGCGGACCAGGCCGGGGGAGACGGAGTTGACCCGCACCCTCGGGCCCAGTTCGCCCGCGAGCTGCCGGGTCAGGTGGAGGAGGGCGGCCTTGCTGGTGCCGTAGGCGCCGACGCGGGGGCCGACATGGGTGGCGCCCTCCGTGCAGACGTTCACCACGGCGCCGCCGTGCTCGCCCATCCAGGCGTGCCAGGCGCACTGCACGAACCGCAGCGCCGCCTCGACGTTCACGGTGAACGCCTCGCGCCAGGCCAGTGGGTCCACGTCCATCAGGGGGCCGTACGGCAGGTTGGTGGCCGCGTTGTTCACGAGCACGTCGAGGCGGCCGAACTCGCGCAGGGCGAGGTCCACCACGGCCCGGGGGTGATCGGGGTCGGCGACGCTCCCGGCCACGCCGAGGCCGCCCAGGTCGGCGGCCGTGCGCCGGACCTCCTCCGCGTCCCGCGCGGTCACGCAGACCAGCGCCCCGGCGTCGGCCAGCAGCCGGGCGACGGCGTGCCCGATGCCGCGTGTGGCTCCGGTGACGATGGCGGCCCTGCCCCCAAGACGGTACGGCGGCGTCATCGTCGTACCGTCTCATGACGGATCGTCAGTTGGCAGCCCCGAGCGGCGAGTTCCTCGACGCCACCAGCTCCAGTACCGCCCGCCAGTCCTCCAGCACCCCGGCGTCGAACTCCGCGCTGCGGCCCTCCTCGTCGGCCTGGTGCAGGCGCAGCAGGTCGTCGTCGGCCAGGTCGCGGGCCCGGCAGTGCTCGCGGACGAGGCGGGAGACCCGTTCGCCGAGGAGGGGTCGTACCGCGTCCGCCGCGCAGTCGGAGTGGCGCGGGACGTCGCCCGGCCGCAGCAGCGGGCCGATGGCGTGAACGAGCCCCGCGACCTGGAGTTCCTTGTCGGCGGGGCGGGCGCGGCGCAGCAGGGCGGCCGTCTGGAGTGCGTGTTGGTGGAGATCGACCCGGGTGCTTCCGAGGCCCGGGGCGTCCCGGGTGCCCCGGCAGGCGTACAGCAGATCCATCAGCTCTTCGACACTGCGCAGCTCCATGCGTCAGTCCTCCCGCCGGACAAGCCGTTGCCTCCGTCAGCAGATCATGGCCGCCTTGCGAATCGGCCAACGGGACTTGAACTGCGCTGCGTCCATCCGTTCCGAGGCGGGCGACCACGCGCCAGTGACCCGAACGGGTGACACGTGAACGGTGTATTACGTAGGAAAACAACAGATAGCGGGCAGGTGAAAACCGGTCGACTCCGGATAGTTACACGTTGTTTGCAGCCCCATCGAGCGGGCACCCGCTCATTTGGTTAATCTGTAGCGGACGGACAGCAATACAGGGTCCCAACCCACACCCATGGTCCGTCCCGGGACAAGCCGGCGCACAAACGGCCTGCTCTCACGCCAGTTATCCGGCGCCACCGCGTCCGAGTCGACTTCGAGTAAGACCCGAGCGGGCGTCAGGTGCCGGACCGCAGACTGGACCGGCCCCGCCCCGAGGGTGATCCGACACATAAGGAGTGCGCGGTGACACCTGAGAAGACGAATCGCGAGCAGCGCCCCAAGGAACGCACGGAGCGCGCGGGCCGCCGGTCCAACGAGCTCGGCAGTCTCGATGTGTGGGCCAGGTCCGCCCCCATCCGTCTGGCGGGGTACGAGGACGACCTCGCCGAGCCCCACATCCTGCCCAGCGTCGACTGACCTGGCAGAAACCCTTCGCGATCGCCGACGGCATGGGCGTGCCAGACTCACGCCCATGCTGATCAGAGAAGCCGCGGCCGACGACTGGCCGCGGATTTGGCCTTTCTGGCACCGGATCGTCGCCGCGGGCGAGACCTACGCCTGGGATCCCGCCACCTCCGAGGGCGCCGCCCGGGCCCTGTGGATGGACCCGGCCAAGGACGTCTACGTCGTCGAGGACGACGCCGGAACTCTCGTCGCCTCCGCCTACGTCACCCCCAACTACGGCGGTCCCGCCGCCGCTGTGGCCAATGCCGGCTTCATGGTCGATCCCGAGCACGGCGGCCGCGGCGTCGGGCGCGCCCTCGCCGAGCACGTCCTGGCGGTGGCCCGGGCCGCCGGCTACCGGGGCATGGTGTTCAACGCCGTCGTCGAGACCAACCCGGCCGTGGCCCTGTGGACCTCCCTCGGTTTCACGATCCTCGGCACCGTGCCGGACGCCTTCGACCATCCGCGGCACGGCCGGGTGGGGCTGCACATCATGTACAGGGCGCTTCAGCCGCCTGCCTTCACATCCCCGCTTTAGTCACCCTCCTTCATGTCCTGCGCATTTGCCTAAAAGCTTTAGGTGGATGCATACTCGCTTTCGGTAAGCGAGAGGATGGCTATGGCACGCGTAGGGCTGACCACGGAGCGTCTGGTCCGGGCCGGGGCGGAGCTCGCCGACGAGATCGGCTTCGAGCAGGTGACCGCGTCGGAGCTCGCCCGGCGCTTCGACGTCAAGGTCGCGAGTCTGTACTCGCACGTGAAGAACTCCCAGGACCTCAAGACGCGCATCGCCCTGTTCGCGCTGGAGGAACTGGCCGACCGGGCCGCCGACGCCGTCGCCGGGCGCGCGGGCAAGGACGCCCTGGTCGCCTTCGCGAACGTCTACCGCGACTACGGACTCCAGCACCCCGGCCGTGCCGCCGCCGCGCGCATGACCCTCGACCCCGAGACGGCCGCGGCGAGCGCCGGAGTCCGGCACGCGCAGATGACCCGCGCCATCCTGCGCGGCTACGACCTGACCGAGCCTGACGCGACCCACGCCGTACGGCTGCTGGGCAGCGTCTTCCACGGGTACGCCAGCCTGGAGCTGGCCGGTGGCTTCAGCCACAGCGCGCCCGACTCCGAGGAGACCTGGCACCGCATCCTCGACGCCCTGGACGCCCTGCTGCGCAACTGGCCCACCGAGCCCACCCCTTGATCGACAGGCTGAAGGACATGGACACCGAGCACGACTGGATCACCACGACCGTCACCGCCGACCTGCTGCGCGGCGCCCTCGACGTCGAGCGGACCGAGCACGGCGTACTGCCGCACCGGCTGCCTGCCCGGGCGCGCGCCCAGAACACCGACGGGCAGCTGGCCATGGCCGAGTCCCAGCCCTCCGGTGTCCGCCTCGCCTTCCGCACCCGCGCCACCGCCGTCGAACTGGACACGCTGCCCACCAAGCGCAGCTACGTCGGCGCCCCGCCCCGCCCGGACGGCGTGTACGACCTGATCGTCGACGGCAGCCCCGCCGGGCAGGGCAGCGTGACCGACGGCCACCTCCTGATCATCGACATGACGGCCGGGACCACCGAGCGGCGCCCCGGCCGGCCCGGCACCGTCCGCTTCGCCGGGCTGCCCGCCCGCGAGAAGGACGTCGAGATCTGGCTGCCGCACAACGAGACCACCGAACTGATCGCCCTGCGCACCGACGCCCCCGTCGAGCCGCCCCGCGCCTCGGGCCGCAAGGTGTGGCTGCACCACGGCAGTTCGATCAGCCACGGCTCCGACGCCGCGAGCCCCACCGCGATCTGGCCCGCGCTCGCCGCGTCGCTCGGCGGCGTGGAACTGATCAACCTGGGTCTGGCCGGCAGCGCCCTGCTCGACCCGTTCACCGCCCGCGCCCTGCGGGACACCCCCGCCGACTTCATCAGCGTCAAGATCGGTATCAATCTGGTCAACATGGACCTGATGCGGCTGCGCGCCTTCGGTCCCGCGGTCCACGGCTTCCTCGACACGATCCGGGAAGGTCACCCGACGACCCCGCTGCTCGTCGTGTCGCCCATCCTGTGCCCCATCCACGAGGACACGCCCGGCCCCTGTGCCCCGGACCTCGGCGGCATGCGCGACGGCCGGCTGCGGTTCGTCGCCATGGGCGACCCGGCGGAACGCGCCGGCGGGAAGCTGACGCTCGGCGTCATCCGGGACGAGCTGTCCCGCATCGTGAAACAGCGGGTGGCCGACGACCCCAACCTGCACCACCTCGACGGCCGCGAGCTGTACGGCGAGACCGACTTCGCCGAACTGCCGCTCCCCGACGACCTGCACCCCGCCGCCGCCGCCCACCGCCGCATCGGCGAGCGCTTCGCACGGCTCGCGTTCACCGCCGAAGGGCCGTTCCCGGTACCGGCCCAGGACGGGTCCGGCCGACGCGGGCTGTGAACCCGGCGTCGGCCGTGCCGGGCGCTGGCCCAGTGGCGCCGTCCGCCGTGCCGGGCCCTAGCCCAGTGGCGCCGTCCGCCGCCACGGCCGCAGCTCCTCGATCCGCTCCGCCAGCGCCAGCAGGTCCGCCTCCGATCCGGGACGTCCGACGAGCTGGACGGCGGTGGGGGCACCGGACGGCAGTGTGCCCAGCGGGACCGCCATCGCGGGCCAGCCGGTGAGGTTCCACGGCGGGGTCAGCGGCGAGTAGTTCGTGTTCGCCATGACGTTGCGCAGCCAGCCCCGCTCGTGCCAGGGCTCGGACCTGGGGGAGCGGCGGGCGAGCGCCGGGGTGAGCAGCACGTCGTACTCGGCGAAGAACGGCTCCAGCCTCCGGCGCAGCTGCTCCCGGCTCTCGCCGGCGCGCACCCGGTCGACGAACCGCTTCCCGACCGCGGCGTGGACCCGCGTCCGGCGGGTGAGCCGGCGGGCGTCGAGGCCCCGCGCGTCCACGGACGTGCCCGCGGTCCAGTGCGTGAGGGAGGTGACGCCCAGCGACATCGGGTACGGCGGGTCCGCGCGCCGCACCTGGTGACCGGCCTTCATGAGCAGCGCCGCGGCGTCGCGGGCGGCCGTCGCGTACGGCCTGCTGACGGCGACCCCGGCTATCGGGCTGCGCAGCGAGACCGCTATCCGGTACGTGCCGGGCGTGTCCGTGCGTACGACCTCCGTGCCCGCGAGGACCGACAGCATCAGCCGCGTGTCCTCGACCGTGGTGGCCAGCGGACCGTTCTCCGACATGCCGAACCAGTCGCCGTCGCTGACGCCGGCCGGGACCACGCCGGTGCCGGGCTTGATGGTGACCAGGCCGCAGTTGGCCGCCGGTATGCGCAGCGAGCCCATGCCGTCGTTGCCGAGGGCGATCGGCACCATGCCCGCGGCGACGGCCGCCGCGCTGCCGCCGGACGAACCGCCCGCCGTGCGCGAGGTGTCCCACGGGTTGCGGGCGGTGCCGTGCACGCCCTCCGTGGTGCCGAATACGCACAGCTCCGGCACGTTCGTCAGCCCGACCACGACCGCGCCGGCGGCCCGCAGCCGGGCCACGGTGACATGGTCGTCGTCGGCCGGGGTGTCCGGCGTGGCCGCGGAGCCGATGCGCTTGGACTCGCCGCGTACCGCGAGGTTGTCCTTGACGGCCACCGGCACGCCGGCCAGCGGCAGTTCGGCGAGGTCGCCGCGCGAGGCCACCTCGTCGGCCTCGGCGAGCGCGGCCTCCGCCCGCACCACGCGGAACGCGCCGACGCCGCTGTCGAGGCGCTCGATCCGGGCCAGGTGCTCGGCCACCACCTCCCGGGGAGTGGCCCGCTTCTCGCGTACGGCGGCGGCGATCTCGGCGGCGGTCCGGCCGACCCAGCTGGTCACGGGCGCTCCTCAAGGCTTACTCGCGAGTATGTAGGAGGAACTCTGCCGCTCGGCGGGCCCGGCGTCGAGAGTCCGCCGGCCTTGGATATTCGCGTGGCTGTTGTTGGACTTTTCGCGGCGCCCCGCTTCCGTACCGCAGCGTTGACCTGCGCATCATCCGACGAATGAGTCAACTCGGCTGGTCTCGACTCCCATTGACAGCCCCTGGGGCCCGCTCAATGATCAGACATCCGATGAATGGGGATGTCTTATGAGGAGACGCTGGAGAATCGCCGGGGTCCTCGCGGCACTGACGCTTCTGCTCACGGCGCCGCTGCCCGCGGTCTCCCAGGAGGATCCGCCGGTGCCGGTCACGGTGCCCGCGCTCACCGACTGGGCCCCGGCGACCGGCGGTTACCGCTACGAGCGCTCCACCCGCCTGGTCGCCGACGGCGCGGGCGAACGGCGGGTCGCCGACACCCTCGCCGACGATCTGCGGGACGCGGGACACGGCACGGTCGCGGTGGTGCCCGGTGGCGCGCGGACCGGCGACATCGTCATCGACATCCGGCCCGGCCGGACCTCCCTCGGCGCCGAGGGCTACGAACTGGCCGCCGGAAAGCGGCTGTCGGTGACCGCGGCGACCGAGACCGGCGCCTTCTACGGCACCCGCACCCTGCTCCAGCTCCTCGCCCAGGGCGACCGGGTCCCGGCCGGCCGCACGGTCGACGTGCCGCGTTACGAGGAGCGGGGCGTCGGAGTCTGCGCCTGCTACATCCACGTCTCCCTGCCCTGGCTGGAGAACCTGGTCCGCGAGATGGCGTACCACAAGCTCAACCAGCTGCTGCTCGAACTGAAGGTGAAGAGCGACGCCCATCCCGAGGCCAACACCTGGGGCTACTACACCAAGGACGAGATCCGCGGGCTGGTCGCGCTCGGCAAGCGGTACCACGTCGAGATCATCCCGGAGATCAACTCCCCGGGCCACATGGACCCGTGGATCGAGAACCGCCCCGACCTCCAGCTGACCGACTCCGACGGCAACAAGCAGCCCTCGCGCCTGGACATCACCAAGCCGGAGGCCCTCGCCTACTACACCGGCCTGATCGACGAGTACGCCCAGGTCTTCACCTCCACGTCCTGGCACATGGGAGCCGACGAGTACATGCTCGGCTCCGACTTCGCCAAGTACCCGCAGATCCTGAAGTACGCCCAGGACAGGTACGGCCCCGGTGCCACGCCCCAGGACGCGTTCATCGACTTCGTCAACCGCGTGCACGCGTACGCCGCGGGCAAGGACCGAAAGCTGCGGATCTGGAACGACGGGCTCACCGGCGCCAACACCGTCCCGGTGAGCGCGGGCACCACGGT
Source organism: Streptomyces sp. Y7 (assembly GCF_043195415.1). Lineage (NCBI taxonomy): Bacteria > Bacillati > Actinomycetota > Actinomycetes > Kitasatosporales > Streptomycetaceae > Streptomyces > Streptomyces sp. Y7. The sequence goes on along the minus strand of NZ_JBIDDQ010000001.1, from coordinate 1,244,251 downwards.
CGAGCACTGGCTGGACGTGGCGACGAAACCGAGCCGACTGCGGGCCGAGGGCCACCCGTTGATGAACGCGGCCTACGCCCTCTATCTCGTCCGCGGCGGCTTCCACAGCGACACCGAGGGACTGTACGACCAGAGCTGGGACCCGCGCAGCTTCGAGGGCGAGAAGCTGGCCACCTCCGACGGCATCACCGGCGCGAAGATCAGCCTCTGGCCCGACAACGGCCGCGGCGAGACCGAGAACGAGGTCGCCGTCGCCCTGTGGCCCGCACTGCGGCACATCGCCCAGGCCACCTGGGGCGATCCGCACCCCGACAGCACCTACGCCGCCTTCACCGCGCGCGGTGCGGCCGTCGGCCACGCGCCGGGACGGCGGGACCTCACCCGGGTGCCGGTCGCGGACGGCTCGTACACCTTCCGCACCCGGGGCCGCACCTTCGAGGCCGAGGTGGCGCGGACCGCCGACGGCTATGTCACCCTGCGGACCGCGGACGGCTGCCTGGAGATCCGGGGCGGGAAGCTCACGCTCAACGTGCCGCTCCAGCCCGGCGTGGAGGCGGTCCCGCAGGCGTGCGACCCCGCCGGCACCCTGCAGCGCTGGCAGTTGGAGCCGGCCGCGGGAGGCTACCGGCTCGTCAACGCCATCACCCGTATGCCGCTGGGCGTCACGGACGACGGGCGGCTCGCACAGTACCCGCCGGACCGGCGCACCCCCGCCGTATGGCACCTGAGCACCTGAGCACCTGAGCACCTGAGCACCTCAGCACCTGACCCGAGGAGCCTTCCCATGGCCGTTTCCCGACGCGTGTTCCTCGCGACAGCCGCCGTCCTCGCCGCGACCGGCGTGAGCCGACCCGCCCTGGCGGCACCCGCCGGCGCGACGGAGGACCCCCGCTACCGCATCCCCGTCAGCCCCGACGACACCGAGGCCGACCTGGTCCGCAAGGCCGCCCAGGTCCGCCCCACCGCACGGCAGATCGCCTGGCAGCGCCTGGAACGCACCGCGTTCCTGCACTTCGGTGTGAACACCTTCACCGGCCTCGAATGGGGCACCGGCGACGAGGACCCCGACGTCTTCCAGCCGTCCGGCCTCGACACCGACCAGTGGGCCCGCGCCCTGCGGGACGGCGGCTTCAGGCTCGCCATCCTCACCGTCAAGCACCACGACGGCTTCGTGCTCCACCAGTCCCGCTACACCGACCACTCGGTGGCATCGAGCAGTTGGCAGGGCGGCCGGGGAGACGTCCTGCGCTCCTTCGCCGACTCCATGCGCCGCCACGGCATCAAGGTCGGCGTCTACATCTCGCCCGCCGACGAGAACCAGTACCTCCACGGCGTCTACGCCAACGGCAGCGCCCGCACCGACCGCACGATCCCCACCCTCGTACCGGGCGACGACCGCACCCCGCCCCGCTCGTACACCCTCCCGGCCACCGACTACGGCGCCCACATGCTCAACCAGCTCTACGAGGTCCTCACCGAGTACGGCCCGATCGACGAGGTGTGGTTCGACGGCGCGCAGGGCCGCATCCCCCCGGACAAGGTGGAGAAGTACGACTGGGACAGCTGGTACGCCCTCGTCCGTTCCCTCGCGCCCGACGCGGCGATCGCCGTGTCCGGCCCCGACGTGCGCTGGGTCGGCAACGAGGGAGGGCTGGCCCGGGAGGACGAGTGGAGCGTCGTACCGGTCCAGGAGAAGGACTACGGCCGCACCGACTACGCCCTCGCCTACGACGCCCCCGACATGGGCAGCCGCGCCGCTCTGGTCAAGGCCCGGCCGGTGGCCGACCACCTCCAGTGGTGGCCTGCCGAGTGCGATGTGTCCATCCGTGACGGCTGGTTCTACCACGCCGACCAACAACCCAAGACCGTCGAGCAGTTGACGGACATCTACTTCCGGTCGGTGGGCCGCAACTCGGTGCTCCTGCTCAACATCCCGCCCGACACGGACGGCCTGCTGCCCGCCGCCGACGTGGCCCGGCTGCGGGAGTTCCGCGAGCGCGTGGACCGCGAGCTGCCCGAGGACCTGGCCCGCGACGCCCGCACGACCGCCGCGCCCGGCCGTGTGACCGTCGACCTCGGCCGGGAACGGGAGGTGGACCGGATCCGGCTCGCGGAGGACATCCGGCACGGGCAGCAGGTGGAGAGCTTCGTCGTGGAGGCGTGGCAGGGCGGCGCCTGGACGGAGGTGACCGGGGCCGGGACCATCGGCGCGAGCCGGATCGTGCTCCTTGCGGCACCCGTGCGGGCCAGGCGATGGCGGGTGCGGGTCACCGGCTCGCGCGCGGCGGCCCGGCTCGCGGAGTTCGGGCTGTACCGCTCACGGGTCTAATTCGGTTGACCGGGGCCGTGCGGTACGGGCTGGATGGGGTCCATGGCCGACATCCGGGGCACCTACGACCGCCTGTTCATCGCCGTGCCGAACGCGCTGGCCGACCTGCTGGACGCGGGGGACGCCGGCGGCTCCGTCGCGGTCTTCGTGGACGGCGAGCCGGTCGTGGACGTCTGGGGCGGCTTCGCCGACGCGGACCGCACCGTCCCGTGGGAGCGCGACACGATCGTCAACGTCTGGTCCGTGACCAAGACGATGACGGCACTGTGCGCCTTGGTCCTCATCGACCGCGGCGCACTCGATCCGGACGCGCCCGTCGCCCACTACTGGCCCGAGTTCGCGGCGGCGGGCAAGGAGAAGGTGCTCGTACGGCACCTGCTCTCGCACACGGCCGGCCTGCCCGACTGGGACGGGCCGGTCGACGAGCTCTACGACTGGCCGGCCGCCACGTCCCGGCTCGCCGCGCGGGCTCCCCGCTGGGAGCCGGGCACCGCCGCCGGATACCACTCCCTCACCCAGGGATTCCTGGTCGGCGAGGTGGTGCGCCGGGTCACCGGCCGCAGCGTGGGCGACTTCCTCGCCGAGGAGGTGACGGGTCCGCTGGGCGCCGACTTCCACATCGGCCTGGCGCCCGAACACGACCACCGGGTCGGCCTCGCGATCGCGCCGACGGGCCGGGACGAGAACTACGCGGCGAGCGCCCCGGGCAACCCGAAGGGCTCCGAGGCGGGCAACGGTGTCCGCGTCCGCGACGGCAACGGTCTCGCCTGGCGCCGCGCGCAGATCCCGGCGGCCAGCGGCTACGGCAACGCACGCTCGGTCGCGCAGGTGCAGTCGGTCCTGGCCTGCGGGGGAGAGGTGGGCGGGGTGCGGCTGCTGTCCCGGGCGGGCTGCGAACGTGCCTGGGAGGAACAGTTCAACGGCGAGGACCGCGTCCTCGGCATGCCCATGCGCTGGGGCCTGGGCTACGGCCTCTTCGGCACCACCTACGGCTGGGGCGGCTGGGGCGGATCCCTGCTGATGCTGGAACCCGACAGCGGGATGGTCGTGGCCTACGTGACCAACCAGATGCGCGAGCCCGCCGAGGACACCCGGGGGATGGAGATCGTGACGGCGGCCTACGAGGGGCTGCAGGGGCTGCGCCGCTGAGCCGGGCGGCGCTGAGCGACCCGCCTCACGCCGGGGCGGCGGACCTCACACGCCCCGCGCCACCCCCGTGCTCCCCCGCTCGATCAAGGTCGGCACGGGCACCCGCACGGCCCGTGCCGCACCTCCGTCGAGCAGTGCGGTCAGTTCGTGTGCCGCCGTGCGGCCGAACTCCACACTGTCCCGGGACAGGGCCGACAGCCAGGGCTTGACCATGCGGCACAGGGCCGAGTCCTCCCAGGAGACCACCGAGACGTCCGCCGGTACCGAGAAGCCCAGTTCACTCGCGGCGGCGGCGCCGGCCACGGCCATCACGTCGTTGTCGTAGATCAGCGCGGTCGGGGGAGCGGTGTCCTCCAGGACCCGGCGGGTGACCGCCGCACCCTCGGCGTCGGAGTAGTCGGTGGTCACCGACCGCACCTCGGACAGGCCACGGCGTCCGGCCTCGGCGCGCAGGGTGCGGATACGGCGTTCGGTGTGGGCGAGCCCCGGCAGACCGGCGATGTGCACGATCCGCCGGTGGCCGAGCGCGTACAGGCCGTCCACCACGGAGGCCATCGCGCCCGCGTCGTCGGCCCACACGGTCGACAGGCCCGGGTGGCGTTCGTCGGGCGCGCCGCCGATGACCACGGCGGGCAGGCCGAGTTCGTCCAGGAGGTCCGGGCGCGGATCGTCGGTGCGCGGGTCCACGACCAGGACGCCGTCCACCCGGTGCTCGGCCCACCAGCGCCGGTACACCGCGCACTCGTCGGCGATGTCCTCCACCACCTGGAACAGCAGCCCGAGATGGCGCTCCGCCAGCACCTCCTGGATGCCCGAGACGAGCTGGAGGAAGAAGGAGTCCACCCCCAGCTTGTCGGCCGGACGCGCCAGCACGAAGCCGACCGTCGCCGCACCCTCCCCGGACAGTGCGCGCGCCGCCGTGCTCGGCCGCCAGCCGAGCTCCTCGGCGACCTGCCGCACCCGGTCGCGGGTGTCCTCCGAGACGCCGGGCCGGCCGTTCAGCGCGAAGGAGACCGCGCTCTGGGAGACCCCGGCGTGGCGCGCTATGTCCTTCATCGTAGGACGCCGGGCCGGTGACCGCTTGCCTGACATCGTGATCCCCCATTCCGGCGGCACATTCCCTGAGCAGTATGCACTAATGCGGTTCAGTGCCGGGAGGCTAATGCGGTTCAGCTCGGTGATCCTAATGCGCATTAGTCACTAAAGAAATTAGCTGCGCGAGAGCCATTGACGGGCCCCGGGAACGGCGTGCAGGGTCTGCCACGTCGACCAACCCGCCCGTAAAAGGAGGCCGGTTCACGGTGCCCATATCCCGTAGAGCCCTCGCTGCCGCATTCGCCGTCTGTGTCGCGCTGCCGCTCAGCGCCTGCGGTTCGTCAGGCGGTGACAGCGGCAGCACCGACGCTTCCGGCAAGGTCGAGGGCGACATCACCTTCCAGACCTGGAACCTGCGCGCGAACTTCAAGGACTACTTCGAGGGCCTGATCGCCGACTTCGAGAAGAAGTACCCCGGCACGAACGTCAAGTGGATCGACCAGCCCGCCGAGGGCTACGCCGACAAGATCAGCGCCGACGCCGCCGGCGGCACGCTCCCCGACGTCGTCAACGTCTCGCCCGACCTCGTCGCCCCGCTCGCCAAGGCGGGCCTCGCGCTCGACCTCGACAAGGCCGCCGGGAAGTACAAGAAGGAGTACCTGGACGGGGCCTGGGCCAGCCACCAGGTGCCCGGCCTGGAGGGCACGTACGCCTTCCCCTGGTACCTCAACACCGGCCCGCTCTTCTACAACAAGACCCTCTTCAAGGAGGCCGGCCTCGACGCGGAGCAGCCGCCGAAGACGTACGACGAGGTCTTCGACGCCGCGCTGAAGATGGCGAAGGAGACGGACGGCAAGGTCGCCACCCTCGCCAACGTCCCCACCATCGAGGACTTCGGCCGTTACGGCGTCGAGCTCATGAACAAGGAGGGCACCGCCTTCTCCTTCAACGACGCGAAGGGGATCGAGCTCCTCACCAGGTACAAGGAGCTGTACGACGCCAAGGCCCTCGACCCGCAGGCGCTGACCGCCACCCCCGAGTCGTCCGGCAAGAAGTTCCTCACCGGCGCCGTCGCCATGAATCCCGGCAGCGCGCTGGACCTCGGCAACTTCAAGAAGCAGGCGCCCAACCTGTACAAGAACATCGGCATCACCGACCAGATCACCAGCACCGGCCACGTCAACATGTACGTGATGGGCGTGATGGTCAACGCGCAGACCAAGCGGACGCCCGCGGCGGTCGCCTTCGCGCACTACGTCACCGACGCCGAGCACCAGATGTCGTTCGCCAAGCAGGTCGCCATCTTCCCCAGCACCGCCGGCTCGCTCGACGACCCGTACTTCACCAAGGAGGACGGCACCGACGAGACCCGGGTGCGCGTTGCCGCCGCCAAGTCGTTGAAGAGCGCGGTCAACTACACACCCGTGCTGTTCAGCGAGCAGATGAAGACCGAGCTGCGCAACGAGGTCGCCAAGGCGTTGCAGGGCAAGGAGAGCCCGAAGCAAGCTCTCGACAACGCTGTCAAGGCGTGCGACACGCTGCTCCAGCAGCAGGGGTAGTACGTGATGGCTCTCTCCACCGTCTCCCGGGTGCGGCGCCAGCTGCCCACCAGCCCCTGGCTGTTCGCCGCCCCCGGGCTGCTGATCACCGGCGCCTTCATCCTCTATCCGTTCCTCTCCACGCTGGTCAACGCCTTCACCGACCGCCGCACCCTGATCCCCGGCGAGTTCGTCGGCCTCGCCAACTTCCGCGAGCTGCTCGGCGACGACATGTTCTGGATCGGCCTGCGCAACAGCACGCTGTACGTCCTCGGCGTCGTCCCCGCCCTCGTCGTACTGCCCCTGCTGCTCGCGCTCCTGGTGCAGAAGAACATCCCCGGCATCACCTTCTTCCGGTCCGCCTTCTACACCCCGGTCGTCGCCTCGATCGTGGTGGTCGGGCTGATCTGGGTGTGGCTGCTCGACGAGCGCGGTCTGGTGAACTCCCTGCTGGAGACGATCGGCGTCGGCCGGGTCGGCTTCCTGAGCGACCAGTGGCTGCTCCTGCTGAGCGCCATGGCCGTGACGGTCTGGAAGGGCCTCGGCTACTACATGATCATTTATCTGGCCGCGCTCGCCAACGTGCCCCGCGAACTGCACGAGGCGGCTGCCGTGGACGGCGCCGGCGCGATCCGCCGCTTCCTCACGGTCACCGTGCCCGCCGTGCGTTCCACCATGGTCCTGGTCGGCGCGCTCTCCTCGGTCGCCGCCTTCAAGGTGTTCTCCGAGGTGTACCTGATGGCGGGCCCCAGCGGCGGCCCGGCGGGCGAGGACACCACCCTCGTGATGCTCGTCCAGCGCACCGGCACCGGCCTGACCGGCCGTGTCGGCTACGCCTCGGCCATCTCCGTGGTCGTCTTCGTCGTGACCGTCGCCCTCATGCTGCTCGTGCTGCGCGCCGACCGGAGGGAGGAGTCATGAGCGTCACGGAGAAGGTACGGCCCGCCCCCGCCGAGCGGGCCGCCCCGCGCGAGGCCCGCGTCACCGACGAACACGGCCGCCGCGTCCGCGTCTGGGAACTCGCCCTGCGCTATCTGCTGCTGCTGGCCGTCCTCGCCCTCACCGTCGGCCCGTTCCTCTGGCAGCTGTCGACCTCGCTCAAGGGCCCGACCGAGGACATCTTCAGCTCCCCGCCGAAGTTCCTGCCGGGCGACCCGACGCTGCACAACTACGAGCGGGTCTCCGAGACCATCCCCGTCTGGGACTACGCCCTGAACTCGCTGAAGGTCGCCACCGCCAACGTCGTCACCAACTGCGTCGGCGCGGCACTCGCGGGCTACGCCCTCGCCCGGCTGCGCTACCGGGGCCGCAAGGTTGCCACGCTCGTCTTCATCCTGGCGATGCTCGTGCCCGTGGAGGGCATCATCATCGCCCAGTTCACGACCATGCGGGAGCTCGGCCTCAACAACACCCTCATCGGTGTCGTCCTGCCCGGCTGCATCAGCGCCCTGAACGTCCTGCTGATGCGCAACGCCTTCCTCAACCTGCCGTACGAGATCGAGGAGGCGGCCTACGTCGACGGTGCCAACGTCTGGCAGCGGTTCCTGCGGATCGCGGTGCCGTCGGTGAAGGGCACCCTCGCGGTCGTCGCGATCTTCGCCTTCATGGGCGCCTGGGACGACTTCCTGTGGCCCCTGATCGTGCTGAGCGACCCGTCCAAGTTCACGCTGACCATCGGCCTCAACTATCTGCACGGCACCTTCGCCAACGACGAACGCCTGGTCGCCGCCGGCACGATCATCGCCGTCGCCCCGCTGATCGCCCTTTTCGCCTGTCTCCAGCGGTACTTCTTCCGCGGCGTCGGCGAGGGCGCGGTGAAGGGCTGAACCCCCCAACTCGCCCAGCAAGGACACCGCATGCCTCCTGCCGTGCGCTTCGGCGTCAACTACACGCCCAGCGAAGGGTGGTTCCACCACTGGCTCGACTTCGACCTCGACTCCGTACGCGCCGATCTCGACTCCATCGCGGCGCTGGGCCTCGACCACGTCCGGGTCTTCCCGCTGTGGCCGTACTTCCAGCCCAACCGCACCCTGGTCCGGGGCCGGGCCGTCGAGCAGCTGGTCCAGCTCGTCGACGCCGCCGCCGAACGCGGCCTCGACGTCAACGTGGACGGCCTGCAGGGCCACTTGAGCAGCTTCGACTTCCTCCCGGCCTGGACCCGGACCTGGCACCGCCGCAACCTCTTCACCGACCCCGACGTCGTCGACGGCCAGGCCGCCTACCTGCGCACCCTCGCCGCCGCCCTCGCCGGCCGGCCGAACTTCCTCGGCATGACCCTCGGCAACGAGGTCAACCAGTTCTCGGCGGGCCCGCACCCCGACCCCGACCGCGCCACCGAGGACGAGATCGACCGCTGGCTCACCCGTATGCTCGACGCCTGCGAGGAGGGCGCCCCCGGGCGGCTGCATCTGCACGCGGAGTACGACGCCACCTGGTACCAGGACGACCAGCCGTTCACGCCGGCCCAGGCGGCGCGGCACGGGGCCCTGACGGCCGTGCACTCGTGGGTCTTCAACGGCACCGCCCAGCGCCACGGCCGCACCTCCGTCCCGGCCGAGCACCACGCCGCCTACCTCGTCGAGCTGAGCAAGGCGTGGGCCGACGACCCGCGCCGGCCCGTCTGGCTGCAGGAGGTCGGCGCGCCCGCGCCGCTGGTCCCGCCCGAGCACGCCGCCGCCTTCACCGCGGCGACGGTCGCGAACGCCCTGGACTGCCCCGACCTGTGGGGCATCACCTGGTGGTGCTCCCACGACGTCTCCCGAGAGCTGGCCGACTTCCCCGCACTCGAGTACGGGCTGGGCCTGCTGACCAACGACCGCAAGCCGAAGGACACCGCCCGGGTGCTGGAGCGGGCGGCCCAGCAGGCGCCACGGACACCCGAGCCGCGTACGACGGCGCTGGTGGTTCCCTCCGATCCGGGTGCCCGCTCGCTCTGCGCACCCGGCGGCCCGGTATTCGACGCCTACTTCCGGCTGGTCGCCGACGGCGCCCGCCCCACCACCGTCCTCGACGTACGTGCCGCCGACCAGGAACACCTCGCGGCGCGCGGCATCACCGAGGTCGTCGCTCCCGATCAGGTACTCCCCACCCCACAAGGAGGCACCCGCTCGTGAAACCCACCAGACGCACCGTCCTCATCGCCGCCGCCACGGCCGCGATGCTCCCCTCGGCACCGGCGGTCGCCGCACCGAGGCGCGAGGCCGCGGCCCTCCAGCCGTACGCCTCGTACTGGTACCCGGACTCGCTGCCCTCCGGCAGCCCGGGCGCCGGTATCACCTGGCGCAGCCTGAAGTCCTGGCGCCCGGCCGACGATCCGGACCTCGCCTTCAACGCCTCTTCCGTGCCGCTCGCGTCGCGCTTCACCCCGGCCCCGGTCAACACGACCGCCCGCGCGGGCCAGGCCCGCATCCAGTCCCTGGTGTCCTTCGGACCGACCGCGAGCAACCCCTCCCAGGGCTCGGCCACCGCCGACTACTACGCCCTCACGCACTGGGCGTACATCGACGAGCTGGTGTTCTGGGGCGGCTCCTCGGGCGAGGGGCTGATCCTGGCGCCGAACGCGCCGATCGTGGACGCCGCGCACCGGCACGGCGTGCCCGTCCTCGGCAACATCTTCCTGCCGCCCGTCGCCTACGGCGGGCAGCTGCAGTGGACCCGCGACCTGGTGCAGAAGGACGCGGCCGGGCGGTTCCCGCTCGCCGACCGGCTGGTCGCGGTCGCGGCGGTGTACGGCTTCGACGGGTGGTTCGTCAACGCCGAGACCAGCGGCGGGAACACCGCCCTGGGCACCGACATGCTCGGCTTCCTGCGCGAGCTGAAGACGCTCGCGCAGGCCAAGGGCCAGCGGGTGACCTGGTACGACTCGATGACCGTGAACGGCGGTGTGAGTTGGCAGGGCGCGCTCAACTCGCAGAACGAGCCGTTCTTCCAGGCCGCCGACGACATGTTCGTCGACTTCCGCTGGACCGCCGCGAAACTGACCTCGTCCGGTCAGCGGGCCGGTCAACTGGGCCGCAGCCGCTACGAGTTGTGGGCAGGTGTGGACGTCGAGTCCAACGGCTGGAACTCGTCCGTGAACTGGGACGCCATGGTGCCCCGCGACAAGCCGCACGTCGTGTCGGTCGGCTTCTACCGGCCCGAGTGGACCCGCAACCACCTGCCGGCCGACGGCCGCACGCCGGGCGACTTCCACGCCGCCGACGACCACTTCTGGACCGGGCGCTCACTGGACCCCTCGCGGCCCGACACCACGGACAGCTGGCGGGCACCGGCCGTGTCCGTCGCCGACCGGTCGACGGTCACCTCGATGCCGTTCGCGAGCGTCTTCAACACCGGGCACGGGCTGCGCTGGTACGAGGACGGGCAGGTGACGTCCGACGCGCCCTGGAACCATCTGGGCCTGCAGGACCGGCTGCCGTCCCGCCGCTGGGTCGTGCACACCGACGGGCAGCGACCCGCCGTGACCTTCGACTTCGCGGCCGCCTGGCGCGGCGGCAGCAGTGTGCTCGTCGACGGGGCACTGGACCGGCCCGCGGTGCTCGACGTGTACGCGACCCGGTTGCCGGTCAGCGCCGACACGGTCGTCGAACTGACCCACCGGGCCGACGCGGGCGCGGTGAAGGTCGAGCTCGCCGTCGCCACCGCCGAGCCCATCACGCCCGGCGCCCCACCCCCGTACACCTACTTCCCCGTGACCTCGGGCAGCGGCTGGCAGACCGCGACCGTACGGCTCACCGGCCTGACCGGCAGCGTCCGCGCGATCGGCGTCCGGCTGACCTCGGCCGACGGGGGCGCGGTGCGGTGGCGGCTCGGCGGCCTGGCCGTCCGCAACGCCCCGCAGACCCCCGGGGCGCCCTCCGGGTTCCGCGTCACCGCGGCCTCGGGTGGCGACCTTCGCCTCGCCTGGATCCCGGCACCCGGCGACGCACGCCACCACACCCTGCACCGCCTCCTGCCCGACGGCACCCGGCGCTTCCTCGGGGGTACCTGCCAGAGCGCGTACTTCCTCGGCGGCCTGCAGCCCGAACAGGGCGAGCAGGAGGCGCGGTTCGAACTGCGTGCCGTAGGGGAGCTGTACACCACGTCGGCCCCCGTGACCGTCACCCACCGCTGGTAACCACCCGCCCGGACGACCTACGGAGCACCCCGCATGCATGACGACCGCAATCTGGTCGAAGCCCGCCTCAAGCGCGTCCTCGACGAGCGCGTCCGCCCCGCCGTGTACCCGGAGTCCGTGCCGCTGGACGTGGCGGTGTGGCACGCGCCCGGCGAGCCGGTGCCGGTGGCCGAGGGGCTCGCGGCCGAACCCGAGCCGATCGAGGTGGGCGCCCGCTGGGGTGCTCCGTGGGGCACCAGCTGGTTCCGGGTCACCGGGACCGTGCCCGAGGCGTGGGCCGGCAGGACCGTCGAGGCCCTGCTGGACCTCGGCTTCGACGAGAACATGCCCGGCTTCCAGTGCGAGGGCCTGGTCTACCGGCCCGACGGCACCCCGGTGAAGGGCCTCAACCCCCGCAACCAGTGGGTGCGCATCGGCGCCCCGGTGGCGGGCGGCGAGGAGGTGCGGCTGCACGTCGAGGCGGCCTCCAACCCCGTCATCCTCGACTACCACCCCTTCCTGCCCACGCAGTTGGGCGACAAGGAGACCGCCGGCAGCGAACCCCAGTACACGCTGACCCGGATGGATCTCGCCGTCCTGGACGAGAACGTCTGGCAGCTCGTCATCGACCTGGAGGTGCTCGGCGAGCTGATGGCCGAGCTGCCGGTGGACTCGGCACGGCGCTGGGACATCCTGCGCGCGGTGGAACGCTCGCTCGACGCGATCGACCTCCAGGACGTGAACGGCACCGCGGCCCGGGCCCGGGAGCAGCTCGCCGGAGTGCTGGCCGTGCCCGCCGTGCCGTCCGCCCACCGCATCAGCGCCGTCGGACACGCGCACATCGACTCGGCCTGGCTGTGGCCGCTGCGCGAGACGGTGCGCAAGGTGGCCCGTACGACGTCGAACATGACGGCCTTGATCGAGGACGAGCCCGACTTCGTCTTCGCCATGTCCCAGGCCCAGCAGTGGGCGTGGGTGAAGGAGCACCGGCCCGAGGTGTGGGCGCGGGTGAAGAAGGCGGTCGCCGACGGCCGGTTCGTGCCGGCGGGCGGCATGTGGGTGGAGTCGGACACCAACATGCCGGGCTCGGAGGCGATGGCCCGGCAGTTCGTGCACGGCAAGCGGTTCTTCCTCGACGAGTTCGGCGTCGAGAACGACGAGGCGTGGCTGCCCGACACCTTCGGCTTTGCCGCGGGACTGCCGCAGATCATCAAGGCGGCGGGCTCCAAGTGGCTGCTGACGCAGAAGATCTCCTGGAGCCAGACCAACAAGTTCCCGCACCACACCTTCCACTGGGAGGGCATCGACGGCACCCGGATCTTCACGCACTTCCCGCCCGTCGACACCTACAACTGCTCCATGAAGGGCAGCGAGATCGCCCACGCGGCCCGTAACTTCAAGGACAAGGGCAGGGCCCGGCACTCCCTGGCGCCCACGGGCTGGGGCGACGGAGGCGGCGGTACCACCCGCGAGATGATCGCCAAGTCGGCCCGGCTGCGTGACCTGGAGGGCTCTGCCACCGTCGTCTGGGAGACCCCGGACGCCTTCTTCCGCAAGGCCGAGGCCGAATACCCCGACGCGCCCGTCTGGGTCGGCGAGCTCTACCTCGAACTGCACCGCGCCACCCTCACCAGCCAGGCCAGGACCAAGCAGGGCAACCGCCGCAGCGAACACCTCCTGCGCGAGGCCGAACTGTGGGCCGCGACCGCCGCCGTACGCACCGGATTCCCCTACCCCTACGAGGAGCTGGACCGGATCTGGAAGACGGTGCTGCTGCACCAGTTCCACGACATCCTGCCCGGCTCGTCCATCGCGTGGGTGCACCGGGAGGCCCGCGCCACCTACGAGCGCCTCGCGGGCGAGCTGGACGCGATCATCGACTCTGCCCAGCGCGCCCTGGCGGGCGAGGGCACGAGGGAACTCGTCTTCAACTCCGCCCCGCACCCGCGCGAAGGCGTTCCGGCGGGCGGGGCGCGAACCCCGGTGACCGAGGGCCGGACCTCCCTCGCCCCGCGCCCCGACGGCGGCTTCGTCCTCGACAACGGCCGGCTGCGCGTCGGGATCGACGCCCGGGGCCTGATCGTGTCGGCGTACGACATCGAGGGCGACCGGGAGACGATCGCGCCCGGTGCCGCCGCCGGCCTGCTCCAGCTGCACCCCGACTTCCCCAACATGTGGGACGCCTGGGACGTCGACGCGTTCTACCGGCACACGGTCACCGACCTGACCGGCGTGGACGAGCTGGTCCCCGGCGACGACGGGGCGTCGGTGCGGATCTCCCGGAGCTTCGGCGCCTCCCGCGTCACCCAGCGACTGTCCCTCGCACCGGGGGAGAAGCGGCTGCTGCTCGACACGGAGGTCGACTGGCACGAGACGGAGAAGTTCCTGAAGCTGGCCTTCCCGCTCGACGTCCACGCGGAACGGTACGCCTCGGAGACCCAGTTCGGGCACTTCCACCGCCCCACCCACACCAACACCAGCTGGGAGGCCGCCAAGTTCGAGGCCTGCAACCACCGCTTCGTCCACGTCGAGGAGCCCGGCTGGGGCGCCGCCGTCGTCAACGACTCGACGTACGGCCATGACGTCACCCGCGCGGTCCGAACCGACGGCGACCGGGGGACGACCACCACGGTCCGTGTCTCCCTCCTGCGCGCGCCGCGCTTCCCGGACCCCGAGACCGACCAGGGCGTCCACCGCTTCCGGCACGCCCTGGTGCCCGGCGCGGGCATCGCGGACGCGGTGCGCGAGGGCTGGCGGATCAACCTGCCGGAGCGGCGGATCACCGGCGAGGCAGAGGTGTCCCCGCTGGTGACGGTGGACCGGGACGCCGTCGTGATCACGGCGGTGAAGCTCGCCGACGACGGCAGCGGGGACGTCGTGGTGCGCCTCCACGAGGCGCACGGCGGCCGGGCACGGGCCACGCTGACGGCGGACTTCGAGGTCGCGGACGTCGCGGCGACGGATCTGCTGGAACGTCCGTTGCCGGAGCCGCCGTCGCGTGACGGCGCGCGCGTCGCGCTGCGGTTGCGCCCCTTCGAGCTGGTCACGCTGCGGTTGCGCAGGTCGTAGGGGCGCGAACGGGGGTGCGGCGGCGAGTCGGCATGAGGTGATGGGTAACTCTCCCCCCACACAAGGGGGGTGACTTCACTCTCACGCCCTGGAGGCACATGTGAAGCTTGTCACGCGAGCCCAGCTCGGCTGGCCGGCGTCCGCCGCACCCACCCAGACGTCGACGAAGGGTGTGAAGGTCCACTACGAAGGCGCACCGGTCAGCGTCGAGCTGCTCGACGACCACGACCGGTGCCTTGCCAAGTGGAAGAAGATCCGCGTCGACCACCTGGCGAACAAGAAGGAGAACTACTCGGACATCGCCTACAACTACGGCGCCTGCCCGCACGGCTTCCTCCTGGAGGGCCGCGGCCTCGGCAGGCGCACCGGAGCGAACGGCAACCAGAACCTCAACCGCGGCCACTACGCGATCATGGGCCTGGTCGGTTCGGAAGGGCTGACCAAGCCGACGGACGCCATGCTCGGGGCGATCCGCGACGGCATCGAACTGCTGCGCCGGCACGGCGCCGGCGACGAGATCAAGGGACACCGGGACGGCCTCGCCACGCTGTGCCCGGGCGAGCATCTGTACGCCTGGGTGAAGAAGGGCGCCCCGCGCCCCGGCGGTGCGCCGCCCGAGCCCGGCCCGCGACCGGTGATCGACGTGTCGAAGGTGGTCGCCGCGGCCCTGCACGACCCGGCGCAGGCGGGGACGCCCGTGTCCTACCCGGGCGTCAGGACCGTGGAGAAGGCCCTCGTCGCTCAGGGCCTCCTCGCGGCGAACCTCGCCGACGGCCACTTCGGCACGGCGACCGTCGTGGCGTACGCCGCCTGGCAGCGCCGCTGCGGGTTCACGGGCGACGACGCCAACGGCATCCCCGGCTTCACGTCACTGCAGAAGCTCGGACACGAGCACGGCTTCGACGTGACGCCGTAGTCCGGGCGGGACGGCACTTACCCGCCGAGCTGCGCCCGCAGCCACTCCTCCACCTCGCCCACGTGCGCGGCCGCCGCGGCGCGGGCCGCCTCCGGATCGCGGGCCACCAGGGCCCGGTGGATCGCGGCGTGCTCGCGGCGGGTGCGCTCGAAGGCGCCCTCCTCCTGGTAGCCGCGCCAGACCCGGGCCCGGAAGGTGCGCGAGGACAGACCCTCCAGGATGGCCGCCATGGTGTCGTTGCCGGCGGCCGCCGCGATCTCCCGGTGGAACGCCAGGTCGTGGGCGAGGATCTCCTCCGGGTCGTCTGTGGCGTTCATCGCGGTCAGATGCTTCTCGACCTCCGCCAGCTGGTCCGGCGTGATCCGCGCGGCCGCCAGGGCCGTCGCCGTCGACTCCAGGACGCGGCGCACCTCCAGCAGTTCCACCAGCCGCGGGCCCCGGGACAGATCGGCGACCACGCCGAACGTCTCCAGCAGATCGCCGGCCTCCAGCTGGGTGACGTAGATGCCGGAGCCGTGCCGGGCCTCCAGTACGCCCAGCACCGTCAGCGCGCGGATCGCCTCGCGCATCGAGCTGCGGGAGATGCCGAGCTGCACCGCCAGATCGCGTTCGGTCGGCAGCCGCTGGCCGGGCTCCAGCCGGCCCTCCGCGATCATCGCCTTGATCTGCTCGATGGCGCGTTGCGGCACGGTGCCCTTCTGCGGGGCTGTCTCGTCCACGCCATTCCTCCTGTCGCCGGATGCGCCGCAGTCTAATCACCGAGGTGGTCGGACCACTACGGCCGAAAACCGTGAATATCTGGTGCCGGAGGGTGTTGCGCGGGGGAAGTGGTCTGATAAATATGCGGCACCTGCTCGAACACGCTCAATGAGGAGCCGTCAGATGCCCGGCAGTGCAGTGCGCAAGCAGAACAGGTCACGGATCGTCGGCGCGATGGCTGCGGTCATCGGCGCCTCGCTCGTGCTCGCCGGATGCGGCAGCACCAAGGACACCGGCTCCTCCAGCGCCGGAGGCGGTGGCGGCAGCGGCAAGGTCGGGGTGATCCTGCCCCTGCTGACCTCGCCGTTCTGGCAGTCGTACAACGACTACGTGCCGAAGATGGCCGACTCCGAGGGCGTCGACGCGCTCAAGACGGTCAACTCCAACAGCGACCCGTCCCAGCAGATCACCGACATCAACAACCAGCTGAACCAGAGCGTCAAGGGCCTGGTCGTCGCCCCGCTCGACAGCGCGGCCATCGAGGCCGGCCTCGACCAGGCCGAGCGCAAGGGCGTGCCGGTCGTCGCCGTCGACGTGGCGCCCGACAAGGGCAAGGTCGCGATGGTGGTGCGCGCCGACAACGTGGCGTACGGCGAGAAGGCCTGCCAGTACCTCGGCGAGCAGATCCCCTCCGGCAAGGTCGTGCAGATCATGGGCGACCTCGCCTCGGTCAACGGCCGCGACCGCTCCGAGGCGTTCCGGGCCTGCGTGAAGAAGAACTTCCCCAAGCTGAAGGTCCTGGAGATACCGGCCAAGTGGGAGTCCGACACCGCGGCCTCCAAGCTGGACACCCTCCTGAACGCCAACCCCGACATCAAGGGCATCTACATGCAGGCCGGCGGCGTCTACCTCGCCCCGACCCTGCAGACCCTGAAGTCCAAGGGGATGCTGAAGAAGGCCGGGCAGGACGGGCACATCACGATCGTCTCCAACGACGGCATCCCGCAGGAGTACGACGCCATCCGCAAGGGCGAGATCGACGCGACCGTCTCCCAGCCCGCCGACCTGTACGCCAAGTACGGCATGTACTACATCAAGGCGGCGATGGAGGGGAAGACGTTCCAGCCCGGCCCGACGGACCACGACTCGACCATCGTGAAGCTGCCCAGCGGCATCCTGGAGGACCAGCTGCCCGCCCCGCTGGTCACCAAGGACAACGTCGACGACCCCAAGCTCTGGGGCAACACGGTCAAATGACGACGCCACTTGTTGAGGCACGGGACGTCGTCAAGCGCTACGGCCCCACCACCGCCCTCGCCGACGGACGCCTCACCGTCCTGCCCGGCGAGTCGCACGCCCTCGTCGGCCGCAACGGCGCCGGGAAGTCGACCCTGGTCCAGATCCTCACCGGACTCCAGGCCGCCGACGAGGGCGAGGTTCGCTTCGACGGCGAGCTTGCGCCCCCGCTCGCCGACCGTGACGCCTGGCGCCGCAAGGTGGCCTGCGTCTACCAGAAGCCCACCGTCGTCCCGGAGCTGACGGTCGCCGAGAACCTGTACATCAACCGGCAGCCGCTCCACCGCGGCTTCATCAGCTGGCGCAAGCTCCGCGCGGAGGCCGCCGAACTCCTGGCCACCTGGGACGTCCACGTCGACCCCGAGGCCCGCACCGCCGACCTCAAGGTCGAGGACCGTCAAATGGTGGAGATCGCACGGGCGTTGAGCTTCGGCGCCCGCTTCATCATCCTCGACGAGCCCACCGCGCAGCTCGACAACCGCGAGATCGAGCGGCTGTTCACACGGATGCGGGCGCTCCAGGACTCCGGCGTCACCTTCCTGTTCATCTCGCACCACCTCCAGGAGGTGTACGAGGTCTGCCAGGCCGTCACCGTGCTGCGCGACGCCCGCTGGATCACCACCGCCCCGGTTGCCGAACTCCCGCGCCGGGCCCTGGTGGAGGCCATGGCGGGGGAGTCCCTGGAGGCCCTCGCCGAACAGGCCATGGCCCCCGGGGACGTCGACCACGACGCCCCCGTCCTCCTCGAAGCCCGCGGTCTCACCTCACCGGCGTACGAGGACATCGACCTCACCGTCCGCCGCGGCGAGGTCGTCGGGCTCGCCGGGATCAGCGGCAGCGGCAAGGTGGAACTCGCCGAGTCCTTCGCCGGACTGCACACCCCGACCGGCGGGACGGCGCAACTCGGCGGGGAGCGGCTGCCGTTCGGCGATGTACGGGCCGCACTCGGGGCGGGCGTCGCCTGTGTGCCGCGCGACCGGCACGACCAGGGGCTCGTCGCCGGGATGACCATCGGCGACAACGCCACCATGAGCGTCCTGGAGCGGCTCGGCCGTCTCGGGTTCGTGGGGACCGACCGCAAGCGGGGCCTGGCCACCGCCCTCATCGAACGCCTCGACATCCACACCGAGGGCCCCGACCAGCCCGTCTCCGACCTGTCCGGCGGCAACGCGCAGAAGGTCGTCATGGCCCGGGCGCTGGCCTCCGACCCCCGGCTGCTCGTGCTGATCAACCCCACCGCGGGTGTCGACGTGAAGTCCAAGGAGTCCCTGCTGGCACGGGTGGACAGCGCCCGTGAGGACGGCATCGCCGTGCTCGTCGTCTCCGACGAACTCGACGACCTGCGCCGCTGCGACCGCGTCCTCGTCCTCTTCCACGGCCGTGTCGCCGCCGAGCACCCGGCGGGCTGGCGCGACCACGAGCTGATCGCCTCCATCGAAGGAGTGGACCACCATGGCTGACACCAAGGCCCCACCGGCCCTGCCCGTGAAGGTGCCGGACGCCCGTGCCGCCAGGACCGTCCTGCTCCGGCGCGCCCGCGAACTCGCCCTGGTTCCGGCCCTGTTGCTGCTCCTGGTGCTCGGCGCGGTGGTCAACGACTCGTTCCTCACCGAGCGGAACCTGATCTCGATCCTCGGCGCGTCCGCCGCGCTCGCCATGGTCGTGCTCGCCGAGTCACTGGTCCTGATCACCGGCAAGTTCGACCTGTCCCTCGAATCGGTCGTCGGTATCGCGCCCGCCGTCGGCGCGCTCCTCGTGCTGCCCGTCGCGCAGTCCGGCTGGGGCACCGAACTCCCCGCCGCGCTCTCCCTGCTGGCGATCCTCCTGGTGGGCGCGGCCGTCGGCGCCTTCAACGGCGTCCTGGTCGTGAAGTTCAAGCTCAACGCGTTCATCGTGACGCTCGCGATGCTGATCGTCCTGCGCGGACTGCTGGTCGGCGCGACCAAGGGCAAGACGCTGTTCGGGATGCCCGAGAGCTTCTACTCCCTGGCCACCACCACCTTCATCGGCATCCCGATGTCGGTGTGGCTCGCGGCGGCCGCCTTCGCGGTCGCCGGGTTCGTCCTCAAGTACCACCGCATCGGACGCGCGCTGTACGCCATCGGCGGGAACGCGGACGCCGCCCGCGCGGCCGGCATCCGGGTCGAGCGGGTGATGCTCGGCGTGTTCGTCGTCGCGGGCACCCTCGCGGCCGCCGGCGGGATCATCCAGACCGGCTACGTCGGGGCGATCAGCGCCAACCAGGGCAACAACATGATCTTCACCGTGTTCGCGGCCGCGGTGATCGGCGGTATCAGCCTGGACGGCGGCAAGGGCACCATGTTCGGCGCCCTGACCGGCGTACTCCTGCTGGGTGTGGTGCAGAACCTGCTCACCCTCGCCCAGGTCCCGTCGTTCTGGATCCAGGCCATCTACGGCGGAATCATCCTGATCGCCCTCATGATCGCCCGTGTCACCACGGGCCGGGCCCAGGACTGACCACGGCTGCCCACCGCCCCTCGACGGAAAGGACTTCAGTGTCCCAGGCCCCCGGCACCCCCACCCGCGTCACCGCGGTCGACACCTATGACATCCGCTTCCCCACCTCGCGCGAGCTCGACGGCTCCGACGCGATGAACCCGGACCCCGACTACTCGGCCGCGTACGTCGTGCTGCGCACCGACGCGGCGGACGGCCACGAGGGGCACGGATTCACCTTCACCATCGGGCGGGGCAACGAGATCCAGGTGGCCGCGATCGAGGCGCTGCGCGGCCACGTCGTGGGCCGGCCCGTCGACGAGCTGTGCGCCGACCCGGGGAGTCTCAACCGCGACCTGATCGGCGACAGCCAGCTGCGCTGGCTCGGCCCCGAGAAGGGCGTGATGCACATGGCGATCGGCGCCGTCATGAACGCCGTGTGGGACCTCGCCGCCAAGCGCGCGGGCAAGCCCGTGTGGCGGTTCCTCGCCGACGCCGAACCGGAGTGGATCGTCCGGCAGATCGACTTCCGGTACATCACCGACGCGCTCACACCCGAGGAGGCCCTCGCCCTGCTGCGCCGCGGCCGCGAGGGCGCGCCGGAACGCACGGCCCGGCTGCTGGAGCAGGGCTACCCCGCCTACACCACCTCCGCCGGCTGGCTCGGCTACGACGACGACAAGCTCGGCCGGCTCGCCGCCGAGGCCGTCGCCGACGGCTTTCGCCAGATCAAGCTGAAGGTCGGCGCGGACCTGGAGGACGACGTACGGCGCTGCCGCGTCGCCCGCGAGGTCGTCGGACCCGGCATCCGCATGGCGATCGACGCCAACCAGCGCTGGGACGTGGCCGAGGCGATCCGCTGGACCAAGGCGCTCGCCGAGTTCGACCCGTACTGGATCGAGGAGCCCACCAGCCCCGACGACGTCCTCGGCCACGCGGCCATCCGCGAGGCCGTCGCCCCCGTGAAGGTCGCCACCGGCGAGCATGTGCAGAACCGGGTCGTCTTCAAGCAGCTCCTGCAGGCCGGCGCCCTCGACGTGCTCCAGATCGACGCGGCCCGCGTCGGCGGCGTCAACGAGAACCTCGCCATCCTGCTGCTCGCCGCCAAGTTCGGGGTACCGGTCTGCCCGCACGCGGGCGGTGTCGGGCTGTGCGAACTCGTCCAGCACCTGTCGATGTTCGACTACGTGGCGGTCACCGGCACCACCGAGGACCGGGTCATCGAGTACGTCGACCATCTGCACGACCACTTCCTCGACCCGGTGGTGATCAGGGAAGGTCACTACACGGCACCCACCGCGCCGGGCTTCTCGGCCGCCATGCGGCCCGACTCGATGGCGCGGTACACGTTCCCGGACGGCGCCTTCTGGGCCGCCGACCGCGCTGAGAAGAAGGGGCACGCGGCATGAGCGACTTCGACGGTCTCAAGGCGCTGGTGACGGGAGGCGCCTCCGGCATCGGCCGGGCCACGGCCGAACTCCTCGCCGCGCGCGGCGCCCGGGTCGCCGTCCTCGACCTCGACCCGTCCTCCGTCGACAAGCCCCTGCTCGCCTTCCGCGCCGACGTCACCGACGACGCCTCCGTGCGCGAGGCCGTGGCGGCCGCCGTGGCCGGGCTCGGCGGACTGGACGTGCTGGTCAACAACGCCGGGATCGGCGCCCAGGGGACCGTCGAGGACAACGACGACGCCGAGTGGCACCGGGTCATGGACGTCAACGTCATCGGCATGGTGCGGGTGGCCCGCGCCGCGCTGCCGCATCTGCGCCGGTCGGCGCACGCCGCCGTCGTCAACACCTGCTCCATCGCGGCCACGGCGGGACTGCCGCAGCGGGCGCTCTACAGCGCGACCAAGGGCGCCGTGTACTCGCTGACCCTCGCCATGGCCGCCGACCACGTCCGCGAGGGCATCCGGGTCAACTGCGTCAACCCCGGCACGGTGGACACCCCCTGGGTCGGACGACTGCTGTCGAGCGCTCCCGACCCGGCCGCCGAACGCGCCGCGCTGGAGGCCCGCCAGCCCACCGGCCGCCTCGTGTCCGCCGACGAGGTCGCCGGAGCCGTCGTCTACCTCGCGAGCCCGCTCTCCGGCGCCACCACCGGCACCGCCCTCGCCGTCGACGGCGGCATGCAGGGGCTGCGCCTTCGGCCGGTGGGCCGGTGAACCGGCTCGGCCGCACCGACGTCGAGGTCAGCCCGCTGGCCTTCGGCGGCGCCGCCATCGGCAACCTGTACACCGAGGTCGGCGAGGAACAGGCGCATCAGGCCGTGGCCGCCGCCTGGGACGCGGGCATCCGCTACTTCGACACGGCCCCGCACTACGGCCTCGGCCTGTCCGAACGGCGCCTCGGCGCCGCGCTGCGGGAGCACCCGCGCGAGACCTACACCGTCTCGACCAAGGTCGGCCGCCGGCTGGAGCCGGTCGCGGACGCCACGGGCGACGACCTGGCCAACGGCTTCGCCGTCCCCGCCGACCTGCGCCGCGTCTGGGACTTCAGCGCGGACGGCGTACGACGCACCCTCGACGCCAGTCTGGACCGGCTGGGCCTGGACCGCGTCGACGTCGTCTACCTCCACGACCCCGACGACCATGCCGAACAGGCCTTCCGCGAGGGCTATCCGGCGCTGGAGAAGCTGCGCTCCGAGGGTGTGGTCGGCGCGATCGGCGTCGGGATGAACCAGGCCGGGATGCTCACGCGCTTCGTCACCGACACCGACGTCGACGTGGTGCTGTGCGCCGGCCGCTACACGCTGCTGGACCAGAGCGCGCTCGACGACCTGCTGCCCGTGGCTGTCGAGTGCCACACGTCGGTCGTCGTCGGCGGTGCCTTCAACTCCGGTCTGCTGGCCGACCCGCGACCGGACGCGACCTACGACTACACCCGAGCGCCCGAGAAGCTGCTGGACCGCGCGCTGCGCATGAAGTCCCTCGCCGACCGCCACGGCATCACCCTGCGGGCCGCCGCCCTCGCCTTCTGCGCCGCCCATCCGGCCGTCGCGAGCGTCCTCGTGGGCGTCCGTTCGGCCGCCGAAGTCCGCGACTGCGCCGAGCAGTTCGGGACCGACGTGCCGATGGCGTTCTGGCAGGAACTGCTGGAGTCCGGCCTGCTCTCCGACAAGGAGACATGATGAGAGTCGCCCTGCACACCAAGGTCCGCGCGGACCGCATCGCCGACTACGAGGCAGCCCATCGCGAGGTCCCCGAGGAGCTGACCGACGCGATCCGGGCCGCCGGCGCCACCTCCTGGACGATCTGGCGCAGCGGCACCGACCTCTTCCACGTCCTCGACTGCGAGGACTACGCCCGGCTCCTCGCCGAACTGGAGCAGCTCCCGGTCAACGTGGCCTGGCAGGCCCGCATGGTCGAGCTGCTCGACGTGGTGCACGACTACTCCGACGAGGGCGCGGACGCCGGACTGCCCGTCGTGTGGGAGCTGCCGTGACCGTCGTCGACGCCCACCATCACGTGTGGGACCTGTCGGTGCGGGACCAGGACTGGATCACCGGACCCGAACTGCGGCCGCTCAGGAGGAACTTCACCGTCGGCGACCTGGCCCCCGAGGCACGGGCCGCCGGAGTCGGCCGGACCGTCCTGGTCCAGACGATCACCGTGCCCGAGGAGACCCCGGAGTTCCTGGCGCTCGCCGCCGAGCACGAGCTGATCGCAGGCGTCGTCGGCTGGACCGACCTCACCCGCCCCGACGTCGCCGAGGAGCTGGCCCGGCTGCGGGAGCTGCCCGGCGGCCGGTATCTCAAGGGCATCCGCCACCAGGTCCAGGGCGAGGCGGACCCTCGGTGGCTGCTGCGCGCGGACGTACGGCGCGGACTGTCGGCCGTGGCGGAAGCGGGCCTGGTCTACGACCTCGTCGTGCTGCCCCACCAGCTCCCCGCCTGCGCCGAGGCCGCCGCGGACCTCCCCGGACTCACCTTCGTCCTGGACCACCTGGGCAAGCCGCCGATCGCCTCCGGCGCCCTCGAACCCTGGACCCGTGACGTCCGCGCCCTCGCCGCACTCCCCAACACCGTCTGCAAACTCTCCGGCATGGTCACCGAGGCCGACATCGCCGCCTGGACCGTGGCGGACCTGCGCCCGTACGCCGACACGGTGCTGGACGCCTTCGGCCCGGCGCGCCTGATGTTCGGCTCGGACTGGCCGGTGTGCACCCTGGCGGCGTCGTACGGTCAGGTCCTCGCCACGACCCTGGAGCTGATCGCGGAGGGCGAGCGCGAGCAGATCCTCCAGGCGACCGCCACCCGGGTCTACGGCCTCTGAGTCACCCCGGCCAGCCTGGTCGGCGGGAGATACTCCCGCACATAGGTGCGCTCCCAGCACGCGCCGGTCTCCCGCAGTTCCCGCCAGGTCGTGTACCGGTAGCGGAAGAGGCGGGCGCGGACGTGGCGGGGTGGGGCGTCGGGTGGGAACGGCGAGCGCCGCAGCAGTTTCAGGGTGTCGCGGTCGTTCTCCAGGAGCCGCTCCACCAGGGCGCCGAACCACTGGCCGGCATAAGCGGGCGACAGCGCGGCGAACCACATCAGCCAGTCCAGCCGCAGATGGTACGGCGCGAACTGCCGGGGCCAGCGGCGGGGATCGCCCGGCTTGCCCTTGAACTCGTACTCCCGCCACTCCGATTCCTCACGCGGCACGTCGTCGGCGGTGCCCTCGATGACGACCTCGTAGCGGATCCGGCTGACGCTGCCGAACGCGCCGTAGGTGTTGACCAGGTGGAGGGGGTCGAAGGAGCGGTTCATGATCTGGCGCCGGGAGATCATGTTCGCGACCGGGTGGTAGCTCAGGAACAGCAGCAGCGCGGCGACCGCCAGCACGACGACCTCGTACCACAGCGGCGCGTCCGGCACGGACGGCGGATCACTCGGGAGGCCGAGCGCCGACAGGGCCAGCACGATCGTGATCCAGTTCAGCCAGGAGAAGTTCCCCGACAGGACCAGCCACAGCTGGGTGAGGATCATCAAGGCGGCGGCGGCCGTCGCGATCGGCTGCGGGGTGAAGAGGAGCACGGGCACGACGAGTTGGGTGAAGTGGTTGGCGGCCACCTCGACACGGTGCACGGGCTTCGGCAGACGGTGGAAGAACCAGCTCAGCGGTCCCGGCATCGGCTGCGTCTCGTGATGGTGGTCCAGGCAGGTCAGCTTCCGCCAGCACGCGTCGCCGCGCATCTTGATCAGGCCCGCGCCGAACTCGACGCGGAACAGGATCCACCGCAGCAGGAACAGCACCACGACCGGCGGCGCCACCTCGTCGTTGCCGAGCAGCACGGCGAGGAAGCCGACCTCCAGCAACAGGGACTCCCAGCCGAACGAGTACCAGGTCTGGCCGACGTTGACGATCGACAGGTACAGCGCCCACGGGACGAGCCACAGCAGCATGGCGGCCCACAGGGGCACCAGCGAGTCCAGCCCGGCCAGCAGCGCCGCCGACACCGCGCAGCCCGCCCAGGCACAGCCGGCGAAGAACCGGTCCGAGTAGTGGAGTTGGAACAGGCTCGGGGCCGCCCGAAAACGCACCTGCGCGACGAAGCGCGGCACGGGCAGCATCCCCCGCTCGCCCATCAGCGCCCGGAACTGGAGGGCCGCCGTCAGGAACGCGACGAGGTACACGCCGGCCAGGGCCCGCTGGAAGACCAGCCGGCTCGTCCAGTAGTCCGGCGCGACGAACCAGTCCACGGCCGTTCGCCTCCTCTCCTCATTGTCACCCCACCCCGACTCAGGTGACTCTCCGTATACCACTTCTCCGCTTGCGTAACCCATGTGAGTGAAGCAGACAATGGTGACGAATTTCCCGACGACCGGCGGGAGGACGTGGTGCGGACACCCACCCGAACCATCGTCACGGCCTGCGCGCTCTCGGCGGCACTCCTCGCCGCCGGCTGCGGCGGCCGCAGCGACACGAGCACGCCATCGAGCGGGGAACTCTTCCTGCAGCCCGCGGCGGACCGGGGCCCCGACCCCTTCACGGACTCCTCGGCCACCGCCGAGGCCGCCGCGTCGCCGCTCACCCGGACGTCGCAGCCGGCGCCGTCGGCGCGCACCGGGCCCCGGTCCCTGTCCGGCGAGACGCCCGGTTTGTACGGCGGCACCCGCGGAGCCGGGAGCTGCGACGTGCAGCGGCAGCTCGACGCCCTGGCCGCGGACCGGGCCAGGGCCCGCGTCTTCGCCCAGGCCGCCGGTGTCTCCCGGGCGTCGATACCCGGCTATCTGCGCGGCCTGACCTCGGTCGTGCTGCGGGCGGACACCCGGGTCACCAACCACGGATTCCGCGACGGGACCGGCACCGGCTACCAGTCCGTCCTCCAGGCGGGCACCGCCGTCCTCGTGGACGACCACGGAGTGCCCCGCGTGCGCTGCGCCTGCGGCAACCCGCTCGCCCCGCCCGTCGGGACCGGCGGCGAGAGCCGTGTCGGCGGCCGGGGCTGGTCCGGGTACCGGCCCGGCCGGGTGGTCGTGGTGGCACCCGCGACCCAGGTGATCACCGACATCACGATCATCGACGTCACCGAGAACACCTGGATCGAGCGGCCGGTCGGCCACCGGGGCCACGACCACGACCACGTCGTACCGCCGGCGAAGCCGAGACCGCCGCACCAGGACACGCACCCGCATGACCGTCCCGGACGGGACAGTGCCGTGCCCCCGCACGAGAGCGCGCCCCCGTCCCGCGGCACCACCTCGCCCTCGGACGGCGCCACCTCGGTGCCCGGTGAGACCGCCTCCCCGCGAGCGACGCCCGACGACTGTGTGGCCCCGGACCGCACCGCCGGCCCCGGAGCCACGGACGACATCCGGGCCAGGGCCCCCTCGGACCCGGGCCGCCGCCCCGCAGGCTGTCCCACCGGCACGGCCACCCCCACGGCCACCCCCACGGTCCCGCCCTCGCCGGCCGAGCCGGGCGGCCCGCGCAGCGCGCCCGCCGAGCCCAGCGCCCCCGCCTCCCGCACCGAGCCGGAGACCTCCCCCGGCTCCTCGGAGGAGGTCGGCCCCGAGGCCGTCCCGGACGGTCCGGACACCCCGGACGGCGGCGGGCTGATCCCCGACGATCCCGGCGCGACCGACAGCATCTTCGGCAGCCCCACGGACGTCTTCGACGGCTGACCGGCACCCGGCACGGACCACGCGCAGCGCGAGGCCCGTTCCGTCGCCCCAGTCGAAGAATCGGACAAACCCTGGCAAGGTGGCCCCATGGTTGATCGGGGAGCGAGCGCCCTGTCACTCCCGGACGACTGGCCCGCCCACCCGGACCCGATCCTGGCGCTCAATCGCATGGGCACCTTCGACTGGGACCTGGACAACGCTGTGTTCCACATGGACGCCCAGGCCCACGAAGTCTTCGACCTGCGCCCCGACGAATACGACGGCAACCCCGCGACCCTGGCGGTCCGGGTGCCGCCGCCGGAGGGCTACCGGCTGGACCGTCTGGTCTCCCAGGCCATGAAGGACGGCAGCGAGAACTACGGCACCTACTTCCGCATCCGCTGCCGCGACGGCAGCATGCGCTGGACCCACACCCAGGGCTACATCCGCCGCGACGAGACGGGCCGTCCCCGCCGCATCGTCGGCATCGTGCGGGTGGCCACCGACGAACTCGCCGAGATCGAGCAGCGGCACGAGGAGGCGGCCGAGGACGAGGCGCGGCGCCAGCAGACCAGCGTCGTCCAGCTCACCACGGCCGCCCTCGCCCACGCGCGCACCATCCAGGACGTCATCGACGTCCTCAAGGACACCCACGGGCTCACCCACCTCGGCGCCACCAGCCTCGTCATGGGCCTGGTCGAGGCCGGCCGGATCCGGCTGGTCGCCGAGGGCCCCTCCGGCAGCTTCGTGCCCGGCACCCTGGTCACCCGAATAGACGAGCAGTACCCGATGAGCGAGGTCGTACGGACCCTCAGTCCGCGGTTCATCGAGTCGCCGGAGGAGTTCGCGGAAAGCTATCCCATCCTCTGGCCGCACATCACCGACCTGCACATCACGTCCGCCGCCTACATGCCGCTGATCGCCCAGGCCAGGCCCATCGGCGCGATCGGCCTGCTCTACAACGACCGGCGGGGCTTCTCCGCCGAGGACCGCAACGTGCTCGTCGCGCTCGGCAGCAGCATCGCGCAGAGCCTCCAGCGGGCCATGTTCTACGAGCAGGAGAAGGATCTCGCCACGGGCCTCCAGCAGGCCATGCTGCCGCGCACCATCCCCAGCGTGCCCGGCGCCGACGTCGCCGTGCGCTACCGCTCCGCCTCCCTGGGCCGGGACATCGGCGGCGACTGGTACGACCTGATCCCGCTGCCCGGCGGCCGGGTCGGCGCCGTCATCGGCGACGTCCAGGGCCATGACACCCACGCCGCTGCCGTGATGGGCCAGCTGCGCATCGTCCTGCGCGCCTACGCCGCCGAGGGGCACACCCCGGCCACCGTGATGGCGCGCGCCTCGGTGTTCCTGCACGAGCTGGACACCGACCGCTTCGCGACCTGCCTGTACGCGGAGGCCGACCTGTCCACGGGTGTCGTGCAGGTGGTGCGGGCCGGCCACATCGACCCGCTGGTCCGCGAACCCGGCGGAGGCTGCCGGCGGTTCTCCGTCGAGGGCGGGCTGCCGCTCGGCCTGTCCGCGGAGTTCGGGCAGCTCGAATACCCCGTCGGCACGATCGAGCTGGACTCCGACCACACCCTGCTGCTGTGCACCGACGGCCTGGTCGAGCAGCCCGGCACCGACCTGGACGACGGCATGCAGACGCTCACCGCGCTCATCGCCAACGGCCCGAAAGACGTGCGTGATCTCGCGGACCACCTGATCGACGTGGCCGAGGAGCGCGGGGGCGACGACGACGTGGCCCTGCTCCTGCTGCGCCGCCGGGTGCTGGACGCCCCGCAGGCCGGCGGCCGGCTCCAGCAGCACGTGGCCCCCGGCGACCCCGAGGCCCTCACCGCCGCCCGGCACATGATCCGCGCCGCCGTGCGCGCCTGGGGCGCCGCCGACCGGGCGGACGAGATCGAGCTGGTCGCCGACGAGCTGATCACCAACGCCCTGATGCACACCGAGGGATCGGCCGTGGTGACCCTGCGGGTCCTCGCCGGCTCCGACCGCCGCCTGCGCGTCGAGGTCGAGGACTCCTCCAGCGCCCTGCCGCGCCGCCGCGAGGCGGGGGAGTCGGGTGTCTCCGGCCGCGGGCTGCTCCTGGTCGACCTGCTCACGGACGTGTGGGGCGTGGAGGCCCGGGGCGGCGGCAAGGCGGTCTGGTGCGAGTTCGTGGTGCCGGAGCGGCCCTGAGGCACCTGCGGGAACCACCTGGCGCGGTCGGCGCCGGATGGCACTCTGGACGTATGCCGGAACTCCCCGAGGTCGAAGCGCTCAAGGACTTCCTGACCGAGAACCTGGTCGGACACGAGATCGTGCGCGTGCTGCCCGTCGCGATCAGCGTCCTGAAGACGTACGACCCGCCCGTCACCTCGGTCCAGGGCCACGAGGTCACCGCCGTGCGCCGGTACGGCAAGTTCCTCGACCTCGAGACCGCCGACGGCCCGCATCTGGTGACCCACCTCGCCCGCGCGGGCTGGCTCCAGTGGAAGGACCGGCTCCCGAGCGGAATGCCCCGTCCCGGCAAGGGCCCGCTCGCGCTGCGCGTCGCCCTGGAGACCGGTGCCGGCTTCGACCTGACGGAGGCGGGCACCCAGAAGCGCCTCGCCGTGTACGTCGTGCGGGACCCGCAGGAGGTCCCGGGCGTGGCCCGCCTCGGCCCCGACCCCCTGGCCGACGACTTCGACGAGGCACGGTTCGCGGCCCTGCTGAAGGACGAGCGCCGCCAGATCAAGGGCGCCCTGCGCGACCAGAGCCTCATCGCCGGGGTCGGGAACGCCTACAGCGACGAGATCCTGCACGCGGCGAAGATGTCCCCGTTCAAGCTGGCGGCGACACTGACCCCGCAGGAGACGACACGGCTGTACGAGGCCCTGCGGACGACCCTCATCGAAGCGGTCGAGCGTTCGCGGGGGTTGGCGGCCGGCCGGCTCAAGGCGGAGAAGAAGAGCGGCCTGCGCGTCCACGGCCGCACCGGCGAGCCCTGCCCGGTCTGCGGCGACACCATCCGCGAGGTCTCCTTCAGCGACTCCTCGCTCCAGTACTGCCCCACCTGCCAGACGGGCGGGAAGCCACTCGCGGACCGCAGGATGTCGCGGCTGCTCAAGTGACCACGGTCCGGCAGCGCCGCCAGGGGGCGCGGGGAACCGCGCGACCGGCCACGACGGGGCCGCAGGCGGCCGACGGGCGATCACGGCTCATCCGGCGGAGCGCCTAGCGGGGGCGCAGCGTCACCAGATGCTCGCCGTCGGCCGTGCGCACCTCGTAGCGGGCGATCTCGTCGCTGTGCATCGCCGACGAGCCCATCATGGTGTTCTCGCGGGCGTCATGGTGGGCCGCGGACCAGCTCGTCACGGTCTCCTGCGAGCCGTCCCGGCCGATGGCGATCAGATGGCAGGGGCGCGGCCCCGCGCCGTCCTTCACCTTCAGCTCCACCTGGCTGCCGTACATCTCGTTCTCGGTCGTGACCTGCGCCCACACCCCTGACCGCTCGTCGGTCGCCGCGACGACCTGGACGGATCTGTCGTCACCGCCCGCCATGACCGCGACGCCGGGGGCGGCGAGGGCGATCACGACCGAGGCGGCCACGGCGTACAGGGTGCGCCGACGCCGGGCGCGGTGGCGGACCGCCACCGCTTCGAGCAGCCGGTTCAGCATCTGCGGGCCCGGCTTGGTCATAGGGCTCACGAATGGGGGCGTGGACCGCCGGTACAACATCAACTGGCGGGTGACGGGCCCGAACTCGGTCACGTGTGCCGCACAGCGGGGGCACTCCATGAGGTGGTCCTCGAAGCGGAACGCCTCCGCCTCGTTCAGCACGCCGAGCGCGTACGCGGCGACGTCGCGATGCCTCTCCAGGGACCTCATGCCGAATCCTCGTGCCGTTGGGTGTGGGGTGTGTTACTCCTTGCGCCCACTGGTACGCACCAGACAGTCGAATCACTCAAGCCACTTGGAGAATCGCAACCAAGGGATTCGGAGCGGTCGGCGTCGAGGATTGGTCCGCGGAGAGAAGTTCTCAAAAAAGATGGATGGCGAGGTGCCCGAGCGGCAGCCCGAGCTGCCACGCCGGGGTCCACACCTTCGGCCCCTCGTCCTCTCCGACCGGCCCACCGCCGCCCGGCACGGCGTTGAGATCGGGCGCGAGCAGCTCGGTCTCCTGGAGCCAGCGCCAGGCCGCCTCGGCGAGTTCCAGGTCGGGCGCGGGCCCGCCGGAATCGGCCGCCTCGGCCGCGAGACCCGCCATGCGCTCGCGCACCCACTCCTGCCACGGCTGGTCGTAGGCGGTCAGCGACAGCCAGGTCTCCAGCTGGGTGACCACCCGGATGCCGGACAGCTCGCCGTCGGTGTCGGACAGGAAGATGGTCAGCGCCAGGGCGTCACGCCCGGCGCGGAACTCGAAGGACGTCGGCGGCATCAGATCGCCGGTCCGCAGCAGCTCGTCGGCGATGTACTCGGCGTACAACCACGCCATGGGGACGGTGAGTTCACCGCCACCGGTGCCGTCCGTGCTCTCCTGACCTCTGTGCAGCATCCCTTCCTGCCTTCCTCCGGTGAGTGCGTCGCCCTACCCCGGGGCCCTGGGCCCTTGCCCAATCCGGAACACGGATGAGGACAGCCGATTACTCAACCGGGGTGTTCAGCAAGGCGCTTTACGGAGGTTTGACTAAGCCTTCGGTTTCACCGCAGGTCGGCCGCGTATCCGGGAAGCACCCGACGCAGTGCGCGCAGTGCGTAGTACGCGCGGGACTTCACCGTACCGGGCGGAATACCGAGGGTTTCCGCGGCCTCCGCAACACTCGCCCCTTGGAAGTACACGAGCACCAGGACTTCACGGTGCTCGGGAGTGAGTGTCTTCACAGCCTCGCGGACGTCGAGCATCTCGGCGGCCCGTTCGGCGTGGTCGGAGATCACACGCGCGTTCTCCAGGATCGCGTCGCCGACCTCCGGCGGACGTGCCTGCCGCGCCCGCCGCGCGTCGATCGCCAGGCGTCGCCCGACGGTCAGCAGCCAGGGCCGCACCGAGTCGAAGTCGTCGGCGCGCAGGGCCTCGGGATGCTGCCAGGCGCGCACCAGCGTCTCCTGCACGAGATCCTCGGCGCGCTGCCGGTCGCCGTCGCAGAGCCGGAGCAGGAGCGCGAAGAGGGGCCGGCCGTGCTCCCGCTGCAGTGCGGCGAGCTCGTGCTCGGCGGTCGTCCCGTTCGTGAGGGTGGTTCCGGCCGTCATGGCCGTATGGCATCGCAGGCGGCAGTGCGGGGACAGGGCGCTCACACGGATCTGCGGCGGACGGTCGATCGCGTCGGCGAACGGTTCGGTGAACGGTCCCTTCCGCAAGCCGGGGCGGTCCGGACGGGCTAACGGAAGCGGTCGGATTGTTTGCGAGCGTGCTCTATTTCGTACCTATTTTGGTGCGTATATACGACCGCAAGGGGTGAGCTGATGATCGCACGCAGTCGGCTTGTGGCCATCGCCGCCACGGCCGTGCTTGTCGCAGGTGCCGCCTGTCAGGCCCACAACCGCGAGGTCGCAGGACGCCCGGCCCCCTCCGCCGGCACCCGCGGCTTCACCCTCGTCGCCTCCGGCGACGTCCTCCCGCACACCCCGATCATCGATCGCGCCCGCTTCGACGCGGGCGGCAAGGGGTACGACTTCCGCCCGATGTTCGCCGGCGTACGACCCGTGGTCTCCCGCGCCGACCTGGCGCTGTGTCACATGGAGACCGTCTACGGCGAGGACGGCCAGTACACCGGCTACCCCCTCTTCAAGTCCCCGCCGGAGGTGGCCCGGGGTATCGCGTTCGCCGGCTACGACGGCTGTTCGACGGCCTCCAACCACAGCCTCGACGACGGCGCCGCCGGCATCCTGCGCACGCTGAACGCCCTCGATCAGGCGAAGGTGAGGCACGCGGGCACGGCCCGCACCGCGGGCGAGGCGCGCAGCGTGTCCGTCATGCGCGCGGGCCGCGCCAAGGTCGCTCACCTGGCCTACACCTACGGCGTCAACGACTTCCCGCTGCCGCCGGGGCAGCCCTGGGCGGTCAACCTGATCGACCGGCAGAAGATCGTCGAGGACGCCCGCGCCGCCCGCAGGGGAGGCGCCGACGTGGTGGTCGTGTCGATGCACTGGGGCACCGAATGGCAGGACGCGCCCGACGAGGACCAGCTGAACCTGGCCCGTGAGCTCACCGCGTCCCGCTCCGGCGACCGCCCCGACATCGACCTGATCCTCGGCACCCACGCGCATGTCCCGCAGGCGTACGAGAAGGTGAACGGCACCTGGGTGGTCTACGGCATGGGCGACCAGGTCGCCGGCCCGATGTACAACTCGCAGGGCGTGCAGGACCCGCGCGGCAACCAGTCCACCCTCGCCCGCTTCCGCTTCGAGCCGCCCGGCCGGGCCGGTGAGCGCTGGGAGGTGTCGAAGGCGGAGTTCGTTCCGCAGCTGTTCGACATCGACGCCGGCCGGGTGCTCAACCTCAACGAGGCCATCGCCAAGGGTGCCGAACTGACCGGCGTGCGGGACCGGATCCGCGAGGTGGTGCTGAGCCGGGGCGCCGCGGACGACGGGCTGGCGATGGGGGAGTAGGTCAGTCCGCGTCGACGTGGTCGAAGGTCTTCAGCATCTCCTTCAGCACGCGCACGCACGCCTGGAGCTCGGCCTCGGTCAGCTCGCCGCCGACCTGCCGGTTCAGGGCGTGCTCGCGCGCGAGGATCGCGGTGATGACGGCCTCGCCCTCGTCCGTGATCCGGATCAGCGAGGACCGCTGGTGCGCGGGGTTGGGGGTGGTCTCGGCCCAGCCCCTGGTCAACGCGTCGTTGACCATGCGCTGCACGAACTGCCGGGTCAGCGTCATGACGCGGCCCATCTGAGGGACGGTCATGGGTCCGTACCGGTGCAGCAGTACCAGCACGGAGCGGACGCCGACGGACACCCCCTCGACCTCCTCGCCCTGTTCGAGCTTGCGCAGGCCGCGCCGGTAGAGCGCGCCGATCAGGTCGAACACCTCGCTGACCCGGTGGCCGAGGTCGTCGGGGGAGAGGGGCTTGGCGGAGTCGTTCACCCGGCCATCATGACACCTCGGTTGCCAAATCTCTCGGATAATGACACCTTGGTTGTCATGACGACAGCGACGAAAGCTTCGGACCTGCGCACCTTTCCCTCCGACGACGGCGACCTCGCCTACCTCGACACCGGCTCGGGGGACCTCGTGGTCCTCCTCCACTCCGGATACGTCGACCACCGGGTCTGGCACGCCCAGATACCGGCCCTCGCCGCCGCCGGACACCGCGTGATCGCCCCGGACGTGCGCGGTCACGGCTCCTCCGCCAACGCGAGCAAGCCGTTCCGCTGGGCAGACGACACGGCCGCCCTGCTGCGCCACCTCGACGCCGGTCCCGCGGCCCTCGTCGGCCTGTCCATGGGCGGGCTGATCGCCACCAACACCGTGCTGGAGCACCCGGACCTCGTCCGCGCCGTCGTCACCTGCGGTGCCGCGACCGGGGAGTTCCAGTACACGGACGACTGGACCCGTGCACTGCAGGCCGAGATGGCCCGCGCGCTGGAGGCCGGGGACGTCGACGCCTGGCTCGACGCCTTCGTGCGGGTGCTGCCCGGTCCGGCGCGGACCACCGCCGACGTCGACCGGGAAAGCCTGCGTCTGATCCGGGACATGGCCGGCGGCACCCTCGCCAAGCACACACCCGGCGAGAAGGACTGGTTCGTGCCCGTCCCGGACACCTTCGCGCGCGCTGCGGAGATCACCGTCCCGCTGCTCACCCTCAACGGCGGCCTGGAACCCGAGGACATGCTCGCCGCGGCCGAGCGCCTCGCCGGCACCGTCCACGACGGCCGCGCGGAAGTCGTCGACGGCGTCGGCCACTACCCCAACCTGGAGAAGCCGGAGGTCTTCAACAAGATCGTGCTCGACTTCCTGCGGACCCTCTGAAGCACGGCGCCGGCCGGGGGCCCAGGCCCTATGGCACCACCGTCACCGGCCAGCGCCCCGCCTTCACCAGCCGGATCGCGACGGAACCCACGATCCGGTGCCCCGCCTGCTCCGAGGCGCCGACGACCACGGCGTCCGCCTTGAGGTCGTCCGCCGCCTTCACCAACCCGTTGTAGGGGTCGCCCTGGAAGGTGTGGAACTCCCAGCGGACGTCGAATATCCCCTTGAGCCGCTCCGTGGCCTCCCGGATGTAGGAGATCAGGGACTCGGCGATCTCGTTGGTCGTCTCCGCGACCGGCGCCCCGAGCGCCGCGCCCGCCGTCATCACCGGCTGCACGTACACGACGGCGAGCAGAGCGTTCTGCCGTCGGGCCAGGCCACCGGCGTACGCCGCCGCACGCAGCGACGAGTCGGAGCCGTCCACCCCGACCACGATGACCTTGGGCCCGTCCGTGCCCCGCTCGAACTGGTGCGAGTGCTGTTCCGTCACGGGCAGGAGGCTATCGGAAGCCCCAGGTCCCGCCGCCGCCCGGGACGCTCGACGGGCGAGGAGGCCCGGGGCTTCCTACAGTCGGAACATGAGTGCCACCGTGGAGGCCGCGCGGGACAAGGACGTCACGGGGCCGGCGCGGCCGCCCGGACACGGCCTGATGAGCAGGGTGCCGCAAGGTTTCGCGACCTTCTTCGGCGCCCTCGGACTGCTCTGCGTCCTGCTCGCCCTCATCCCGCCGTTGCGGGTCGCGCTGCGCCCCGTCGTGCGCGCCCTCGACCAGATCATCGTCCCCGTCAGCGCCAACCTGGCCTACGCCGTCTTCCTGTTCCTGCTCGCCGCCGCGACGGCCGCACGCAAGAAGATCGCCTGGTGGCTGGTGGTCGTCTATCTGGGCCTGCTCGTCCTGACGGACATCCTGGGCACGGTCGTCGGCGACTACTCGGACTCCGTCCCCTCCCTCATCGTGTGCGGCCTCGCCCTCGCCCTGCTGATCGTCGCGCGCCGGGAGTTCTACGCCGCCTCCCGAAGAGCGGCCGTACGAAGAGCCCTCGGAGTCCTGCTCGCCGGGCTCGTCATCGGCATCCTGGTCGGCTGGGGGCTCGTCGAACTGTTCCCCGGCACCCTGCCGCAGAGCCAGCGGCTGGCGTGGGCGGCCGACCGGGTCTGCGGCGGCCTGGTCTCCGGCACCACCTACGACGGACGGCCGCCGCGCCCCCTGTACTTCCTGCTCGGCCTGTTCGGAGCCCTCGCCCTCCTCAACGCCGCCGCGACGCTGTTCCGCTCGCAGCGTATGGAGGCCGCCCTGCACGACGACGAGGAGGCCCGCATCCGCGCCCTCCTCAAGGCCTACGGCGACCAGGACTCCCTCGGCTACTTCGCCACCCGGCGCGACAAGGCCGTCGTCTTCTCGCCCAGCGGCAAGGCCGCCGTCACCTACCGCGTCGAGGCCGGCGTGTGCCTCGCCAGCGGGGACCCGGTCGGCGACCGCGAGGCCTGGCCGCACGCCATCGCAGCCTGGCTGGCCGCGGCCCGCCGGCACGCCTGGACGCCCGCCGCGATGGGCGCCTCCGAGGACGGTGCCACCGCCTACGCCCGTGCCGGACTCGGCGCCCTCCAACTGGGCGACGAGGCGGTCCTGCGGCCCCAGGACTTCGACCTCGACGGCCGCGACATGCGGGTGACCCGGCAGGCCGTCCACCGCGTCCGCCGCACCGGCGCCCACTGCCGGATCCGCCGCCACTCCACCCTCACCGAGGCGGAGATGGAGGAGCTGATCCGCAAGGCCGACGCCTGGCGCGACACCGAGACCGAGCGCGGTTTCTCCATGGCCCTGGACCGGCTCGGCGACCCCGCGGACGGCGACTGCCTTCTCCTGGAGGCCCTCGGCGAGAACGGCGAGCTGCTCGCCGTGCTGTCCTTCGTGCCCTGGGGGCGCGAGGGCGTCTCCCTGGACCTGATGCGCCGTGACCGCGGCGCCCCCAACGGCGTCATGGAGTTCATGGTCGCCGAACTGTGCGACGCGGCGCCCAAACTCGGCATCCGCAGGATCTCCCTGAACTTCGCCGTCTTCCGCTCGGTCTTCGAGGAGGGCGCCCGCATCGGCGCCGGGCCGGTGCTGCGGCTGTGGCGGCGCCTGCTGCTGTTCTTCTCCAAGTGGTGGCAGCTGGAGGCCCTCTACCGCTCCAACGCCAAGTACAACCCGCAGTGGTTCCCCCGCTTCATCTGCTACGGCGAGGCCGCATCCCTCGCCCGCATCGGCATGGCGTCCGGCATCGCCGAAGGCTTCGTCTCCGTACCGTCGCTGCACAAGCTCCGCAGAAAGGGGCACCCGAGGAACGAGCCCCGCCCCGCGACCACCGAAGGACTCCCCTCGCTGGCGGCGCTCGGCCTCGAAGGAGGGGACGAGGCCGGGGCGGCCGGGCCGGATGCGGGCCTGCCCGAACAGGTCCGCATCCGGCACCACACCCTGGACCGGCTGCGTGCCGAGGGCGTCGATCCCTACCCGGTCGGCATCCCGGCCCGCACCCATGCCCTCGCCGAGGTCCGCGCCGGCGAACAGGTCACCGTCGCCGGCCGGGTCATGCTGGTCCGCGACTTCGGCGGCCTCGTCTTCGCCGTGCTGCGCGACTGGTCGGGCGACCACCAACTCGCCCTCACCCGCAAGGACTCCGGGGCCGCCCTGGACCGCTTCACCGCCGACACCGACATCGGCGACCTCATCAGCGCCACCGGCGTGGCCGGCGTCAGCGACAAGGGCGAACCCACCGTCTTCGTCTCCTCCTGGCAGCTCATCGGCAAGTGCCTGCGCCCGCTGCCCGACAAGCGCCGCGGCCTCGCCGACCCCGAGGCCAAGGTCCGCATGCGCTACCTGGACCTGGTCTCCAGCCCGGCCGCCCGCGACACGGTCCGCGCCCGCTCCACCGCCGTCCAGGCCCTGCGCCAGGGCCTGCTGGAGCGCGGCTACCTGGAGGTCGAGACCCCGGTCCTCCAGCAGATCCACGGCGGTGCCAACGCCCGCCCCTTCACCACCCACATCAACGCCTACGATCTCGACCTCTACCTGCGCATCGCCCCCGAGCTGTATCTCAAGCGGCTGTGCGTCGGCGGCGTGGAGAAGGTCTTCGAGATGGGCCGCACCTTCCGCAACGAGGGAGTCGACTACAAGCACAACCCCGAGTTCACGATCCTGGAGGCCTACCAGGCGTACGCCGACTACGACGTGATGCTCGACCTCGTGCGGGAACTGATCCAGGGCTGCGCGACCGCCGCCTTCGGATCGCCGATCGCCCACCAGGACGGCAAGGAGTACGACATCTCCGGCCAGTGGCCCGTCAAGACGGTGTACGGCGCGATCTCCGAGGTGCTGGGGGAGGAGATCGACCCCGACACCGAGCTGCTCCGGCTGCACCGCCACTGCGACCGCGTGGGCGTGCCCTACGTCGCCGACGACGGTCACGGCGACGTGGTCCTGGAGATGTACGAGCGGCTCGTCGAGGAGAAGACCCAGCTGCCCACCTTCTACAAGGACTTCCCCACCGACGTCTCCCCGCTCACCCGCCAGCACCGCGGGGACCCCCGGCTCGCCGAGCGCTGGGACCTCGTCGCCTTCGGCACCGAGCTCGGCACCGCCTACTCCGAGCTCACCGACCCCGTCGAACAGCGCCGCCGCCTCACCGCGCAGTCCCTGCTCGCCGCCGGCGGGGACCCCGAGGCCATGGAACTCGACG
Organism: Streptomyces sp. Y7; assembly: GCF_043195415.1. Taxonomy (NCBI): domain Bacteria; kingdom Bacillati; phylum Actinomycetota; class Actinomycetes; order Kitasatosporales; family Streptomycetaceae; genus Streptomyces; species Streptomyces sp. Y7. The sequence goes on along the minus strand of NZ_JBIDDQ010000001.1, from coordinate 1,205,929 downwards.
AGGAGTTCCTCGACGCCCTCGAATACGCCATGCCGCCCACCGGCGGACTCGGCATCGGCGTCGACCGGCTGGTCATGTTCCTCACCGGTCTGACGATCCGGGAGACCCTGCCGTTCCCGCTGGTGCGCCGCCGCTGAGCGGTGTGCCCCGGGCGGCCCCGCGCAAACAGGTCCGTGCGGGTGTTTTCGTGCGGCCGTACCGGTGTCGTACTGGTGCGTCGGCCTCTCACCGGGCGACCCATGAGTCATGACGAAGGATCAGCTGCCACCGCGTCTGCTCACCCGACGCCGCGCGCTGCTCGCCGGTGCCGCCGCCGTCGGAGCCGCCGGCACCGCCGGTCTGCTCACGACGTTCGCGGGCGACGAGCCGGTCCGGCGCGCCGCCGCCCCGACCCCGACCCCGGCCGCGGGTCCGCAGGCGCGCTCGGGCCTCAAGCCCTCCTCGTACCGTCTCCAGCCGCTCACGGGCTACGGCCCGCCCAAGGCGGCACCCCGGCGCACCCTCGTACGCCGCGCGCCCATGCTCCACGTGTCGGGACGCGGCCGCCGGATGGTGCTGACCTTCGACGACGGCCCCGACGCCCGCTACACCCCGCACATCCTGGACACCCTGCGCGAGTACGACATCCGCGCGATGTTCTTCGTGTGCGGCGAGATGGTCGCCGAGAATCCGGACCTGGTCGCCAGGATGGCCGACGAGGGCCATGTCGTCGGCAACCACACCTGGTCCCACCCGCTGCTCACCCAGCTCGGCCGCCGTGCGATCCGCAGGGAGATGGAGCGCACCAGCGACGTCATCGAGAAGTCGTACGGCGAGCGCCCCGCCTGGTTCCGCGCCCCCTACGGCGCCTGGAACCGCACCGCGTTCCAACTCGGCGCCGAACTGGGCATGGACCCGCTGGCCTGGACCGTGGACACCCTCGACTGGACCACCCCCGGCACCCGCGCGATCGTGAACCGGGTCGAGAGCGGCGCCGCCCCCGGCGTCGTGGTGCTCTCGCACGACGCCGGGGGCGACCGCTCCCAGAGCGTGACCGCGCTGCGCTTCTATCTGCCGCGGCTGCTGGACGCCGGGTATCACCTCACCGTCCCGGAACGGCACTACGCGTGACGGCTTTCGCCGCCCGGTCGGGGAACGCTCAGCGGACCTCGACCAGGCTGGCGAAAACGACGACGTTCCCGTCATAACCGGTCTGCTTGGAGAAACCGCCGCCACAGGTGATGACGCGCAATTCGGCGGTTCCCTTGGAGGCGTAGACCCGGTCTCCGGGAAAGTTGTCCTTCTGGAACACCTCGACGCCGTAGATCTCGAACACGGCCGTCTTTCCGTCCTTGCGGAGGATCTCGACGCGCTTTCCCTTGGCCAGTGACCCGAGGCCGTAGAACACGGCGGGCCCCTGCAGGTTGTCGACGTGGCCGACGACTACCGCGGTGCCCTTCTCGCCGGGCGAGACGGAACCGGTGAACCAGCCCGCCAGGTTGGGGTCCTCCGGCGGGGGCGCGCCGACCCAGCCGTCCAGGTCCAGGCCGACCGGGATCGCCGGCGCGTCGACGTTGATCGCGGGGATCCGCACCCGGTCCGGCAGGGCGAACGACAGCGGCTGAGCGGCCCGGGCCAGCACCCTGTCGGGCAGCTGCCGGTCCGCCGCGGCCGCCGAGGCGGGCTGCGGCGGGCCCACGTCGAACTCGCCGGAGCCGTTGCGGACGAGCGCGAGACCGGTCAGCAGCACCAGCGCTATCACGCCCCAGGGAGCTCGCTTCCGCCGCTGCTCCTCCTCTTCGGCCACCTCGAAACCGGACATTAGACTTCCCCTCTCGACGCGGCCGTCGCCACGTCATTCGCGCATACGAAAACGCTAAGTCGCGCACGCGAAACCGGCGACGGGGCAGATACGAACGGGTGGTGCGAACTCCTTCGGTGCGCCATCCGAGTTGCCAGGGGCCGGAAAATTCTGACGGTCCGTGACCTGCGGCAATTCCGATTGTGGGGTTGTCCTCCGGCGTGTCCTCTCACCAGGACGGACCATTGCCGAAATGCGGCCTCGGGCACGGCAACTGAGGGTCTTTCTGGGAGGCGTTTTCTCGCCGATCGACACCGGGGACGGTTCCCGGGGCGTCTTCCGCGGAGGATCACATGCGAAGCACTCGTACCCTGGCGGCCACCGCCACCGCGGTCGCCGCCCTCGGCCTGGCCGCCCCGGTGGCCGCGGCACGCGACGGCATGCCGCCCGTCGGCCCGAGCAACATCGTCGCCCTGCCCAGCGTCATCGCCCGCGGCGGGCAGCTGACCATCACCGTCGACGGCTGCCCGCGCGGCGGCACCGCCACCTCGGACGCGTTCCGGCCCACGTCGCTCACCCCGGTCGGCGGCAACACCTCCAAGGGCACCGCGACGATCGACAACAACGCGCGACCGGGTTCGCACAGCATCACGGTGCAGTGCACCGGCGCCGGCCGGCCCCTGACCCACCCCAACGCCTTCTCCGTCATCGGCGGCGTCCGCGGCGGTCTCGGCGGCAGCACCTCCACGGGCGCGACGCCGACCGACATGGCCATCGGCGGTGGGCTGATCGCCGTGGCCGTCGTCGGCGGCGCGGTGTTCTGGATGCGGCGCCGCGCGGAGAAGCGGATCTGATCCGCTGTCCGTCGACAACGGTCGAGGCCGGCCGTCCGCCGGAGACGGCCCGCAACAGCAGACAGGTCGCACGCGCACGGACCTTCGCCCCGGCCCCCTCAGGGGGATCCGGGGCGAAGGTCCGTGCGCGTGCGGGTACCGGTGTCAGGCGCCGTCCTCGTCGGTGCGCCGCCGGGAGAGGTGGTACGCGGTGCCGAGCGCGGCGGTGATGAGCGCGGCGCCCAGGCCGATCTCCTTCAGATCGAGTCCGGCGAGGGTGCCGCCCTCGCCCGCGCGTACGCCGTGCTCCGGATGGCCGGGCCCCTCGGGGCGGTCCGGACGGCCCCCGGCGATGGTGAGGTCGACGCTCTGCCAGAACGTGCCGCAGTAGAACGACACTTCGTAGACGGCTCCCGGTCCGGCGTCCCGGTCGACCCTCGCCCAGGCCGTCGTCCGCCCCCGGGGGATGGTGACCGTGTCGAAGACCCCCGAGAAGACGGTCACGCTCTGCTCGCAGCCCGTCGCCCGCAGCCGGACGTGCTCGCCGGGTACGACGGTGGTGGGCCGGACACTGGCCCAGAAACCGGAGTTGTCGCCCTGCGCCTGAGCGGCGGGGGCGGTCATGGCGAGCGCGCTGACCCCGAGCAGCGCGGCAGAAACGACGCGTATCGCACGCATGGTGTCCTCCGGTCCCCGAGGAACAGTCGCGGACCTTTTCCGCTCCGACAGAAATGCACCTCGGTGACCGAAACGCTAGGAACGTCCACACGGGCGCGCGATCGGTGTCGTACGAATGGGGCAGGCGTGTGGGCCGCTCGGGGGAACGCGCCGGCGTGAGCGGGTGACGGCGGCGGCGTGGCTGCTTCGCATCGAGCATCGTCGCCGGCCGTCACCCGACGGGCGGGTCAGCCCATGGCGTTCGGGAACAGCGCGAGGAACGGATCCGCCGACGCCGTCACCCCGCGGCTGTAGGGATCGTCGAAGTCCCAGATGAGGAAGAGCAGAAAGGCGATGAGCGCGGAGAACAGCCCGGCGAGGACCAGCTCCCGGGCCGTGCGCCGGATCTGGAGGGCGAACACCATTCCGATGGTGACGACACCACCGGCCAGCAGCCCGAACCAGACCACGCCCGGCATGGTGTCGCCGGTGGAGTTCGCGCGGGCGTTGCGCGCCTGGTCCGCCGCGGTCACCTGGTCCAGGAGCGGCTGATAGGCCTGCGCCTCGAAGTCCGACCCCGGTTCGTAGTCGGTGACGTCCTCACGGACGCGCTGGAGGAGCTCGGTGCCGCGCTCGGTGACGTCACCGTGCTCCGTCATGTGCTTCCACTCCTTGGTGACGACGTGTCCGACATAGGCGTTGACATCGTCCCGAATGCGGTCGCGCACATCGGCGGGATACACCCGGACCCGCTCGGAGACCTCGTGCAGCGCCACGGCCTCCGCCTGCACATGGTCCTGGGCTGCGCTGCGGGCCTCCCACACCCCGGCGATCGCCAGACCCAGCACGATGGCGTACACCACGCCGATCCACATCGTCATGTACTCGATGACGTCCGGGGTCTCGGAGGGATCCTCGTCCTCGGGGGCGGTGCGGTGGCGAACGAGGGTGATGACGACCACCACGGAGCAGGCGGCCAGCATCGCGAGGGTGAGAACAAGCCATTCCGGCAAGAGGGGCCTCCAGGGTCAGCGCGGTCGGAGCGCGGCGACGGCCGCGATGGCGGGCACCGCGATGAGCAGGACGAAGGTGAGGGGCGACTGGGCGCCGCCGCGCGCGGCCCGCTTGTGCGGGGTGGCGTGGTACGGCGGGTAGTGCACCGGCGTCGCGGACGGGCTGGGGGTCGGTTCGACCGACGGCTTCGGCGTCGGGGTGGGCGCGGGAGCGGGGGTCGGCCGCGCACGGGGCGGGGCGGGCCGGGGCGCCGGCTCGGCCGGTGGCGGTGGCGGCTCCGGCTCCGGGGTGGGGGTGGGTTTGGGCGGCGGGGTCGGTTCCGGCGCCGGCGGCGTCGTCTTCGGTGGCGGTGGCGGTGGCGGTGGCGGTGGCGTCGGTGTCGGCGTCGGTGTGGGGCTGGGCGTGGGGGTCGGTGTCGGGCACTGCGGGGGAGTCGGCCAGGTGTCGGGGCCCACCACCGCGACCGCCCGTGCGCCGTCCGGCCCGGTGTCGGCGAGCGCGACCACCGGCGAGCCGTCCGGCCCCGTGCCGACGTACGCGCAGGACGTGGCCACGGCCGCCCCGGACGGTGCCGACACCAGGAGCCAGGTCAGCGTGACCACCGTCAACACCCGTGCCGTCAGGGTGGATTGGGTCGGTTCGAGTGCATGCACGACGAAGATCTTGAGGCCATCGCGCCCACCGACGTGCCGGAGAACGGGGGGAATGCCCCGAACGGGCGACGTGTGCCGCTCGAAAGGTTTGATCAGGGGGCGTGCGCGTGACCGTCGGGGCGCACGCGCGTGCGACGGCAGGCGCACGGAGTCGCGGCATCGATGCGGTCGTTCACCGTCGTCGCGCGGGTGCCGTCACAGGCTCCGGAAAGAAATTTGTGCGCCGGTTGAACACGGGCGTGGCTCTCGTGCGTACCTCTTGCCGTGCGGCGGCGCAGCAGGGCGCTGCAACACCCAGGTGATGATCGGGGAGTTGACGATGAAGACCTCGTGGCGGAGCGCCTCGCTCGTGGTGAGCGCCGTGGCGGTGGCGGCGCTGACGACGGCATGCGGCTCGGAAACGGCCCCGCCGGCGAGCAGCCAGAACGTGGGTGCCACGGCCGCGGCCGGTGACTACGGAAGCGGTACCGGCCTCGGATCCGGCTATGACACGGGCGCGGCGGGCCAGGAGAGCGCAGCCACCCAGGCCGCCTCCGCCGGTGAACTGACCGTCGCCACCAACGCCGAACTCGGTGAGGTGCTGACCGACAGCGACGGAATGAGCCTCTACCGCTTCGACAAGGACGTCGCCGAGCCGCCCAAGTCGAACTGTGACGGTGACTGCGCCACGAAGTGGCCGCCGGTCCCCGCCAACGACGCCACGGCCGGCGTGGGCATCGACAAGAACCTGCTCGGCTCGGTCACCCGGACCGACGGCACCAAGCAGCTCACCATCGACGGCTGGCCGGCGTACCGCTACGCCAAGGACACCAAGGCCGGAGACGTCAACGGTCAGGGTGTGGGCGGGACTTGGTACGCGCTCGCCCCCACCGGCAAGAAGGCGCAGGGCGAGGGCGCGGAGGATCTGCCCGGCCTGTCCACCCGCAAGGACTCCGAGCTCGGTGAGATCGTGATCGACAAGAACGGTCACACGGTCTACCGCTTCATGAAGGACTCGCCCTGGCCGATGAAGACGGCCTGCACCGGCGAGTGCCTGGACAAGTGGCCGGTCATCGCGCCGGTCGCCGCCGAGGACACCGAGGGCATCGACCTGAAGGGCTCCGGCCCCCGGGGTCAGGGCTACGTGGTCTTCGACCGGCCCGACGGCATCAAGCAGCAGACCATCGACTGTGTACCGATCTACACCTTCGCCGGTGACAAGAAGCCCGGCGACACCAACGGTCAGGGCGTCGGCGGCACCTGGTTCGCCATCCGCCCGGACGGCAAGCCGGTCGGCGCGCCGGAACAGTAAGGATCACACCTCCCCAGGGTTGATCGCCTCACCCGGTCGAGAAGGTCCATGGAAGGGAGTCACGAGGACGCGAGAGTGCCGGACGAACGGCCGGCGCGCCGACTCACCGGTCCGCCCCCTGAGCTCCACGCGCAGGGGGCGGACCGGTTTGCCTGCATTCACCACGCTTCTTCGTCTTCTTTCACCACGGTTCGGAACTCTGTGGAATGCTTCGGATACTTTTCGTAGAGGGTGCGAGGGGCATCAATTCGGCACGTGCCACTGGCAGTGACCGGGAACGGATGGTCAATTTCCGTTTCCGCTCGCTCCTTTGGCGGGCGATCAGTAGCCTCAGCTCGAACACCGGATCGCCTAAGCCTTGGAGAGATAGATGGAGCGTCCCGCCTGGGCCCCCCGGAGCATCGACATCTCGGTGCCCAGCGTCTCGCGGATCTACGACTACTACCTGGGCGGTTCGCACAACTTCGAGGTCGACCGGGAAGCGGCCCGCAAGGCCATGGACTTCATGCCGGGCCTCCCCAAGATCATGCAGGCCAACCGGGCGTTCATGCGCCGCGCGGTGCGCCTCGCGCTCGACGAGGGCATCACCCAGTTCCTGGACATCGGCTCCGGCATCCCCACCTTCGGCAACGTCCACGAGGTGGCCCAGGCCCAACGTCCCGGCGCACGCGTGGTGTACGTCGACCACGACCCGGTCGCCGTCGCGCACAGCCAGGCGGTCCTGGCGGGCAACGACGACGCGGACGTCGTCGCCGCGGATCTGCGCAAGCCCCAGGAGATCCTGACCAGTTCCGAGGTCGAGCGCCTGATCGACCTGAACCGGCCGGTGGCGCTGCTCCTCGTTGCCATACTGCACTTCGTGGAGGACGAGGACGATCCGTACGAGGCGGTGGCCCAGCTGCGCGACGCGCTCGCGCCCGGCAGCATGCTGGTGCTCACGCATGCCTCGTACGAGGGAATCCCGCTGCCCGAGGAGCGGGCCAAGGGCACGGTCGACGTATACAAGGACATTCGCAACCCGCTGATCATGCGTTCGCGCGACGAGATCGCGCGGTTCTTCAAGGGGTACGACATGGTGGAACCCGGACTGGTGCCGATGCCGCACTGGCGGCCCGACACCACACCGGAGGACGAGGATCCGTGGGCCTTCTCCGGGTTCGCCGGCGTGGGGCGTACCGCGTGAGCGCGGGGCCGGACGAGCCGGAGGACAGACTGCGCCGGTTCGCGACGATCTGGAGCCGGGCGGTCTTCCCGGTCACCTCGACGTCGTCGACCCGTCCGGAGTTCGAGGCGCAACTGCTGCCGCTCGCCCGGCGGTTGAGCGAGGCACTCAGAGCCAGGGCGTTCGAAGCGGACGAGGGCAGGGCGGTCGGCGCGGCGCTGGTCGCCTCGCACTGCACCGACCCCGAGGCGCTCAGCCGCTCGCTGGACTGCGTCGACGCCTACCTCGTGCTGTACTGCGGCGACGGCGGTGACCAGGAGACCCTGCGGGCGCGCTCCGGTCGGCTCCAGCACGCCATGGCCGCCGGGTTCGCCCAGGCGCTGCGCGAGCGGACGCTGGCCGAGCAGGAGGCGATCTCCGCGGCCGCGCTGAAGGCGCAGGGCGTGGTCGCCCAGGCCCTGCACGACACCGAGGCCCGCTTCCGCGCGGTGTTCGAGGGCGCGGCCATAGGAATCGGCATCGCCGACCTGGCGGGCAACATACTGCAGGTGAACGGCGCCCTGCTGCGCATGTTCGGCGTCTCCGAGCAGGCCATCCGCAGCCGCAACGTCCAGGAGTGGACCCACCCCGAGGACGCGCCGCAGACCTGGAAGCTCTACGACGAACTCGTCCGCGGCGAGCGCGAGCACTACCACGTCGAAAAAGCCTTCTACCGCCCCGACGGCACGGTCCTGTGGACCAACCTCACGGTCTCCCTGCTGCGCGACGCCGACGGTGAACCCCAGTACCAGCTCGCCCTGATGGAGGACACCACCGAGCGCCGGCTGCTCAACCTCCGGCTGCGTTACGAGGCCACCCACGACGCGCTCACCGGCCTGCCCAACCGCACCTTCTTCTTCGAGCGCCTGGAGAAGGCACTGGGCGCCGGGGAAGGCCAGCGGTTCGGGCTGTGCTACCTCGACCTGGACGGCTTCAAGACCGTCAACGACAGCCTCGGCCACGCGGCCGGCGACCGGCTGCTCGTCGAGGTCGCCGACCGCCTCCAGTCCTGCGCCACCGCGCCCGGCGAGATGGTCGCGCGGCTCGGCGGCGACGAGTTCGTGGCGCTGACCACCGGACCCGACACCGAGCGCGAGGTCGACGAGCTCGCCGCCCGGATCATGAACGTCCTCATCGCCCCGATCAGCGTCGACGGCCGGGAGCTGACCGTGCGCGGCAGCATCGGCATCGTCGAGGGCCCGGCCGGCGAACGCAGCCCGGCTGAGGTGCTGCGCAGCGCCGACATCACGATGTACCGGGCCAAGTCCGCGGGCGGCAACCGCTTCGAGCTGGCCGACGAGGAGGCCGACGCCCGCGCCATCACCCGGCACGGACTGACCACCGCGCTGCCGACGGCCCTGGACCGGGGCGAGTTCTTCATCGAGTACCAGCCGCTGGTCCATCTCGGCGACGGCAGCGTGCGCGGTGCCGAGGCCCTGGTGCGCTGGCTGCACCCGCAGCACGGCGTCCTCGGTCCGGACCGGTTCATCCCGCTCGCCGAGCACACGGGGCTCATCGTGCCGCTCGGCCGCTGGGTCCTGGAGCAGTCGGTGCGCCAGGCCCGCGCGTGGCGGGAGCGTCACGACGACGCCGGGCGCTTCCGGATCAACGTCAACCTCTCGCCGTGCCAGCTCACCCACCCCGGACTCGTGCAGGACACGGTCGACATCCTGGAGCGCGCGGGCATGGCACCCGACGCCCTCTGCCTCGAGGTCACCGAGTCGGCCCTCATCGGCGCCGACGACACCCTGCTCAAGCCCCTGCGACGGCTGGCCGACATGGGCGTCGACATCGCCCTGGACGACTTCGGCACCGGCTACTCCAACCTCGCCAACCTGCGCCGGCTGCCGGTCAGCATCCTCAAGCTGGACCGCTCCTTCACCCAGAGCATGCAGCGCTTCCCGGCCGACCCCGTCGACCTCAAGATCGTCGAGGGCATCGTCTCGCTGGCGCACAGCCTGAACCTCGCGGTGACGGTGGAGGGCGTGGAGACCGGCGCCCAGGCCGAGCAGCTGCGGATACTGGGCTGCGACACCGCCCAGGGCTGGTACTACGCCCGTCCGGGCCCGCCGGAGCGCCTGCACGAACTGGCGCTGGTGGACGCGACGGGCTGAGCCGCCGGCAGCCGTACGGGACGCGGAGTGGCCGGCTCCCCGTCCCGTACGGCTGCCCGCCGGTCGTATAGCGTGAGAGACATCGACGGCGGTACGGCACGCCCGGTCGGTGAGCGGAAAGGCAGGGCCCGCCATGCCCGACAGGCCGATCGATCTCGATCTGCGCAAACTGCGCTACTTCGTGGCCGTGGCCGAGCGCCGGCACTTCGGTCAGGCGGCCGTCGCCCTGCATGTCACCCAGCCCGCGCTGTCCCGGCAGGTGCGGCAGCTGGAGCACGAGCTGCGGGTCGAACTGTTCACCCGCTCCACCCGCGACGTCGCGCTCACCCCGGCCGGTGAACAGTTCCTGCGCGACGCCAAGGCGCTGCTCGCCGCCTCGGAGGCCGCCCAGGAGCGGGCCCGGCGCATCGGCGCCGGCGACCACGCGCTGATCGTCGGGTTCATGCTCGGCACGGACGTCGGTCTCGCGCTGAACGCGTTCTCGGCACGCTTCCCCCGGGTGTCCATCGAGCTGGTCCGGCTGCGCTGGTGGAGCCAGGCGAGGGCCCTGCTGGACGGCAGTGTCGACGTGGGGTTCGTCCGGCCGCCCCTGGAGACCGAGGGCGTGGACCTCCTGCCGCTCTACCCCGAGCACATCGCCGCCGTCCTGCCCGTCGGCCATCCGCGGGCCCACGACGCCAAGGTCGCCCTCGCCGCCCTCACCGACGAACCCGTCCTGGAGTACGCGGAGGCCACCGAGGCATGGTCCGCGGTCTGGAACGCCGATCCGCGCCCCGACGGCACCCGGCCCGGGCACGGCCCCGCCTTCCACGACATGGAGGAGCTGCTGGGCTACGTCCGCGGCGGGCGCGGCATCGCCTTCGTGCCGAGCTCCGTGGCCGCCGCGTTCCCCCGGTCCGACATCGCCTACGTCCCGGTCGCCGACGTGGTGCCCGGGCAGGTGTCCCTGGCCTGGAACCCCGCGCGCCCCTCCCACCTCGTCACCGCCTTCGTCGAGACGGTGCACGCCGCCGCACGGGCCCGGTCGACCGCGTAGACCTGCGTCGATGCCGTCCGGGCATCAATCGGGCCGCAACCGGCATTGGACGCGACCGGAGCGGGCTCACAGACTCGGAAGCACCGGGAACCCACCGGAGCACTTCCCCCCGATCCCCCTTTGGAGCCCGCGATGCGTGCTGCTGTCGCCACCGGCCCGAACCTCCCGCTGGCCCTCGACACCCTCGACGTCCCCCAGCCCGGCGCCGGCGAGGTCCTCGTCAAGGTCACCGCCTGCGGAGTCTGCTTCTCCGACCTGAACCTGCTGCGCGGCCACTACCCCTTCGCCCGTTACCCGGTCGTCCCCGGGCACGAGGTCACCGGCGTGGTGACCGCGGTCGGTGAGGGCGTGACCTTCCCGGAGGTCGGCACGGTGGTGGGCGCCCAGTTCCTGTACGACTCCTGCGGGCACTGCGACCACTGCGTGCGCGGCGACCAGATCCTGTGCCCCCGCAAGCGGATCACCGGCATCGTCGCCGACGGCGGCTACGCCGAGTACGCCCTGTTCAAGGCCGGCTTCGTCACCCCGCTGCCGGACGGACTCGACCCGGTGGCCGCGGCACCGCTGATGTGCGCCGGCCTCACCGCCTTCAACGGGCTGCGGCAGGCCGGCGCGACCGCCGGCTCCCGCGTCGCCGTCGTCGGACTGGGCGGAGTCGGAGCCCTGGCCGCGCGCTACGCCGTCGCCATGGGCGCCCGTCTCGCCGTGGTGGGCCGCTCCCGGCGCGGCGAGGACCAGGCCAAGGCCCTGGGCGCGGAGCTGTTCGTCGCCACCGACGCATCCGACCCGGCCGACGCCCTGAAGGGCTGGGACGGCGGCGCGGACGTGGTCCTGAACGCCGCCCCGTCCACCGCGGCGGCCGCCGCCACCCTGGGCGGCCTCGCCCCCGACGGCACCTTGCTGCTCCTCGGCTACGGCAACGAGCCGCTCACCCTGCCCACCCCGCCCATGATCCTCAACCGGCTGCACGTGGTCGCCTCGCCGTCCGGTTCCCCGCACGACCTGCGCGACACCCTCGCCTTCTCGGCGGCCCACGGGATCCTGCCCGAGGTCACCCCGATCACCCTGGAGCAGGCACCGGCCGCGCTCGACGCGATGGCCGACGGATCCGCCCACGGCCGCAGCGTGATCACCTTCGGCTGACCGACCCGATCACCGGGCCGCGTCCCCTCGTACGCCCCCACACCCAGCAAGGAGTCCGCCATGCCCTCCGTCGTCCTCGTCACGGGTGCCTCCAGCGGTTTCGGCGCCCTGACCGCCCGAGCCCTCGCCGACGCCGGCCACACCGTCTACGGCGGCATACGACAGACCACCGGCCGCAACGCCCCCGCCGTCGCCGACGCGGGGTCCTACGCCGACGAGCACGGTGTCGCCCTGCGCACCGTCGAACTCGACGTCTCCAGCCAGGAATCCGTGGACGCCGGGGTCGCCCGGGTCCTGGCCGAGGCGGGCCGTATCGACGTCGTCGTGCACAACGCCGGGCACATGGTGCTCGGCCCGACCGAGTCCTTCACACCGGAGCAGATCGCCCAGATCTACGACACCAACGTGCTGTCCACGCAGCGCGTCAACCGCGCGGTCCTGCCCGGGATGCGCGAGCGGCGCGACGGCCTGCTGCTGTGGGTGGGCTCCTCCAGCACCTACGGCGGCACCCCGCCCTACCTCGGCCCGTACTTCGGCGCCAAGGCCGCGATGGACCACCTGGCCAAGAGCTACGCCGTCGAGCTGAGCCGCTTCGGCATCGACACGGCCATCGTGATCCCGGGCTCCTTCACCTCCGGCACCAACCACTTCGCCCACGCGATGCACCCCGCCGACACGGCCACGGCAGAGGCGTACGACGCCTTCTACGCCGGTCTGATGGACGAGGTGGGCAAGGCGCTGGCCGCCCTGTCGCCGGCCGACGCCGACGTCCGGGAGGTCGCCCGCGCCATCGTCCGTATCGTCGACACCCCGAAGGGGGAGCGCCCGTTCCGCACCACCATCGACCCGGCGGACGACGGCTCGGAGCGGGTCAGCGACGTCGCCGACACCGTCCGCGCCGAGTTCTACGAGCGCATCGGCATGCCGGACCTCCTGGCCCCGCGCTCCTGACGGCTCACCGCTCCAGCAGCATCCGCTGCAACTCCCGCGCGGCCCGCGGCGGCGCCACATCGCTGCGGTGGGCCAGCGCGATCGTCCGGTTCAGACCGGGCCGGGCCAGCGGGGTGACCCGCAGCCCCCGGCCCGACCGCGCCGCCACCATGCGCGGTACGACGGCCACCCCGAGGCCGGCCCGGACGAACCCCAGCACCGCGTCCATCTCCCCGCCCTCCACCGCGAAGTCCGGCTCGAAGCCCTCGGCACGGCACGCGGCCACGGTCAGTTCCCGCAGGTCGTAGCCGTGCCGGAACATCACCAGACGCTCGCCCTCCAGATCGGCGACGCGCACCGTGCGCCGGCCGCCGCCGGGGCGGGGAGCGTCGGGGGAGGAGACGACCACGAGGTCCTCGCGCAGCAGCTCCACCGTGGTCAGCGCCGGGGACGGCGACGGCAGCGGCAGCACGACCAGCGCCAGGTCGAGCGCGCCGCGGGCGAGCTGCCGTACGAGATCGTGCGAGCCGCCCTCCTCGATCAGGAGCTGGATGCCGGGATAGCGGTCGTGGAAGGCGCGCAGCACGTCCGGGAGCAGGCCCGTGCACAGGCTCGGCGTCGCCCCGAGACGGACCCGGCCCCGGCGCAGCTGCACCAGCTCCTGCACCTCGTGGCGGGCGGTGTCCGCGTCGGCCAGGATGCGCCGGGCCAGCGGGAGCAGGGCCTCTCCGGCGTCGGTGAGGGAGATGTTGCCGCGCGCCCGCAGGAACAGGTCCGCGCCCAACTCCCTTTCCAGCGCCTTGATCTGCTGCGACAGCGAGGGCTGCGCGACATGCACCAGGTCGGCGGCCCGGGTGAAGTGCCGGGTCTCGGCGACCGCCACGAAGTACTGGAGCTGCTGGAACTGCATCCAGCCATCATAGGTCCAGGCTATGGAAACGAGCCGGACCATGTCTTGGACCGATGGGGCCGTTCGGCCCTAGCGTCGTGTTCCATGGCTCTGGCAACGCGGACGGATCGACGGCCGTCCATGGCACGCACGGTGTGGGACTCCACCGTCGGCAAGAAGACCGTGATGGCGGTCAGCGGGCTGATCATGCTGCTGTACCTGGTCGTCCACATGATCGGAAACCTGAAGATCTTCTTCGGGGCGGGCGAGTTCAACCACTACGCGCACTGGCTGCGCACCGTCGGTGAGCCGTTCATGCACTACGAGTGGACGCTCTGGCTCGTCCGGATCGTGCTGGTCGTCGCCGTCGTCGCGCACGCCACCTCGGCGTACCAGCTCAGCCGCCGCGACATCAGGGCCCGCCCCGCCAAGTACGTGCACAAGAAGCCGCGGGCGAGCTACGCCACGCGCACCATGCGCTGGGGCGGCATCATCCTCGGCCTGTTCATCGTCTGGCACATCCTGGACCTGACGACCGGCACCGTGCACTCCGGCGGCTTCCAGAAGGGCCACCCGTACCAGAACGTCGTGGACACCTTCTCCACCTGGTACGGCAACGTCATCTACATCGTCGCGATGCTCGCGCTCGGCCTGCACATCCGGCACGGCTTCTGGAGCGCCGCCCAGACCCTCGGCGCCGGCAGCCGCACCCGCGACCGCGTCCTGAAGACCACGGCCAACGTCCTCGCGCTGCTGCTCACGGTCGGGTTCATCGCCGTACCCGTGGGCGTCATGACCGGAGTGGTGAGCTGAAGATGACCTACACCGACTACTCGACCGGCGAATCCGTCGCCGACACCAAAGCCCCGTCCGGTCCCGTCAACGAGCGCTGGGACACGCGCCGCTTCGAGGCCAAGCTGGTCAACCCCGCCAACCGGCGCAAGCACACGGTGATCGTGGTCGGGACGGGCCTGGCCGGCGGTTCCGCCGGTGCCACCCTCGCCGAACAGGGCTACCACGTCGTCCAGTTCTGCTACCAGGACTCCCCGCGCCGCGCCCACTCCATCGCCGCCCAGGGCGGCATCAACGCGGCGAAGAACTACCGCAACGACGGCGACTCCGTCCACCGGCTCTTCTACGACACCGTCAAGGGCGGCGACTTCCGCGCCCGCGAGTCCAACGTCCACCGCCTCGCGCAGATCTCGGTCGAGATCATCGACCAGTGCGTGGCGCAGGGCGTGCCGTTCGCCCGCGAGTACGGCGGCCTGCTCGACACCCGCTCCTTCGGCGGCGTCCAGGTCTCCCGCACCTTCTACGCCCGCGGCCAGACGGGCCAGCAGCTCCTCCTGGGCGCCTACCAGGCCCTCAGCCGGCAGATCGCCGCCGGCAACATCGAGATGCACCCGCGCACCGAGATGCTCGACCTGATCGTCATCGACGGGAAGGCGCGCGGCATCGTGGCGCGCGACCTGATCACCGGCCGCATCGACACGTACTTCGCGGACGCGGTCGTCCTCGCCAGCGGCGGCTACGGCAACGTCTTCTACCTGTCGACGAACGCCATGAACTCCAACGCCACCGCCGTCTGGCGGGCGCACCGGCGCGGCGCCTACTTCGCCAACCCCTGTTTCACGCAGATCCACCCGACGTGCATCCCGCGTACCGGCGACCACCAGTCCAAGCTGACGCTGATGAGCGAGTCGCTGCGCAACGACGGCCGGATCTGGGTGCCGAAGGCCAAGGGCGACGACCGCCCCGCGAACAAGATCCCCGAGGACGAGCGCGACTACTACCTGGAGCGCATCTACCCGTCCTTCGGCAACCTCGTGCCCCGCGACATCGCCTCGCGCGCCGCGAAGAACGTGTGCGACGAGGGCAGGGGCGTCGGGCCCGGCGGACAGGGCGTCTACCTCGACTTCGCGGATGCGATCGAGCGCATGGGCCGCAAGGCCGTCGAGGCCAAGTACGGCAACCTCTTCGACATGTACCAGCGGATCACCGACGAGGATCCGTACGAGGTGCCGATGCGGATCTACCCGGCCGTGCACTACACGATGGGCGGCCTGTGGGTGGACTACGACCTGCAGACCACCGTCCCCGGCCTGTTCGCGATCGGTGAGGCCAACTTCTCCGACCACGGCGCGAACCGCCTCGGCGCGTCCGCCCTGATGCAGGGCCTGGCCGACGGCTACTTCGTGCTGCCGGCCACCATCAACGACTACCTCGCCCGCAACCCCCACCACGAGCAGGTCACCGACGACCACCCCGTGGTCCAGGAGACGCTCGCCGAGACCCAGGACCGGCTCAACCTGCTGCTCGCCGTGGACGGAGACCGCACACCGGACTCCTTCCACCGCGAGGTCGGCGAGCTGATGTGGGAGTTCTGCGGCATGGCCCGTACGGAGAGCGGGCTGCGCAAGGCCCTGGAGCGGATCCCGCAGATCCGTGAGGAGTTCTGGCGCCGGATCAAGGTGCCCGGCACCGGCGAGGAGTTCAACCAGTCGCTGGAGAAGGCCAACCGTGTCGTCGACTACCTCGAGCTCGCCGAGCTGATGTGCCTCGACGCGCTGCACCGCGACGAGTCGTGCGGCGGCCACTTCCGCGAGGAGTCGCAGACGCCGGACGGCGAGGCGGCCCGCAAGGACGACGAGTTCGCCTACGCGGCGGCCTGGGAGTTCACCGACACGGGCGCCGCTCCCGTGCTGCACAAGGAAGACCTGGTCTTCGAGTACGTCCACCCCACCCAGCGGAGCTACGCATGAAGCTCACCCTGCGCGTCTGGCGGCAGAAGAACGCCGACGCCGACGGCGCCATGTCCACGTACGAGGTGGACGGCATCTCCTCCGACATGTCCTTCCTGGAGATGCTCGACACCCTCAACGAGGAGCTCATCCTCAAGGGCGAGGACCCGGTCGCCTTCGACCACGACTGCCGCGAGGGCATCTGCGGCGCGTGCTCGCTCGTCATCAACGGCGACGCGCACGGGCCCGAACGCACGACGACCTGCCAACTGCACATGCGGTCCTTCCAGGACGGCGACACGATCGACATCGAGCCGTGGCGGGCGTCGGCGTTCCCGGTGATCAAGGACCTGGTCGTCGATCGTTCGGCGTTCGACCGGATCATCCAGGCGGGCGGATACATCACGGCGCCGACGGGGGCGGCTCCCGAAGCGCATGCGACGCCGGTGCCGAAGCCGGACGCCGACCTCGCCTTCGAGCACGCCGAGTGCATCGGATGCGGCGCGTGTGTGGCGGCGTGCCCCAACGGGGCGGCGATGCTGTTCACCTCCGCCAAGATCAACCATCTGAACGTGCTGCCGCAGGGGGCGCCCGAGCGGGAGACGCGGGTGCTGGACATGGTGGCGCAGATGGACGACGAGGGGTTCGGGGGGTGCACGCTGGCCGGCGAGTGCGCGACGACGTGCCCCAAGGGCATTCCGCTGATGTCGATCACGAGCATGAACAAGGAGTGGCTGCGGGCTACGCGGAAGGTGAAGCGGTAGCGCCGTAGCGGGGACGGCGGTTCGGCGGGTGCGGGCTCGTCGTGGCTTGTCGCGCAGTTCCCCGCGCCCCTTCGGGGCGTTGCAGTGGACGTTCGCCGTCAGGTGCGGACGGGCGGGGCCGGAGTGGTGCTCTCCGGCCCCGTTTCGCCTTTCCCGCACCCGTCAGGTGAACGGCGCCGGACCTTCCGGCTGACCGGACGGGCACCGGAATGTGGACGACCGGTACCGGCCCACGCCGTTCAACATCCGCACATCCGCGCTCCTGGCACAGGTCACGCGTACGCCAACCGGCATAGGAAGAACAGGGGCGGCACACCGCACCGTTCGCACCTGCCCGCCGCTCGCCGTCCCCGGCCCGTGACCAGGAGTAAGCCATGACCGGCGTACTGACCGTCGACCGTCCCCCGCAGCCCACGGCACCCACCCGTTACACCGTGGGGCTCGCCCGCAACGAGGAGGACGTGCGCGCCGCCCAGCGGCTGCGGCACGACGTCTTCGCCGGCGAGATGGGAGCCCTGCTGACCACCCCGCAGCCGGGCCACGACATCGATGCCTTCGACGCGTACTGCGACCACCTGCTCGTCCGTGAGGAGGTGTCCGGACAGGTCGTCGGCACCTACCGGCTGCTCCCGCCGGAGCGGGCCGCGGTCGCGGGCCGACTCTACTCCGAGGGCGAGTTCGACCTCACCCGGATCGACTCCCTTCGTCCGAATCTGGTCGAGGTGGGCCGCTCCTGCGTCCACCCCGACCACCGCGACGGCGCCGTGATCAGCCTCATCTGGGCCGGCATCGCCCGCTACATGGTCGACCGCGGCCACGAGTGGCTCGCCGGCTGCTGC
This sequence comes from Streptomyces sp. Y7, assembly GCF_043195415.1. NCBI lineage: Bacteria > Bacillati > Actinomycetota > Actinomycetes > Kitasatosporales > Streptomycetaceae > Streptomyces > Streptomyces sp. Y7. Next base: position 1,188,044 of record NZ_JBIDDQ010000001.1, on the reverse strand, counting down.
TCGATCCCGCTCGCGGACGGCGGCACCCTCGCCGCCGCGACCTGGGACCGCGTGCAGGCCAAGCACCTGGCCCCGGAGGAGTACCGGGTACGGCCGCTGCGGCCCTGGGAGCCGACCGCCCCGGCCCCCGCCACGCGCGTCGAACTCCCCGCCCTCCTGCGCGGCTACATCCGCCTGGGCGCCTGGGTGTGCGGCGAGGCCGCCCACGACCCGGAGTTCGGCGTCGCCGACCTGTACGTGCTGCTGTCGATGCGCCGGGTCAACTCGCGCTATCTGCGGCACTTCCTCTCGCTCGCCCCGGCGTGAGCGACGTGGCGGCCATGAGCACCTCCTCCCTCGGTGCCGTGGGTGTCCCCACGGCCGTCGCCCCCTCGGCCGGCACACCGGCCGAGGGCCGCACGAGGCACGCGGCCGACGCCGGAACCCTGTGGCGGCCCAGTGCTCCCTGCACCCCGCGGACCTGCATCGAGGGCACCGGTCCGGCCAGGGCCGTGCCGCTGGCCGCCCTGCGGATCGTGGCGGTCCTGTTCCTGCTGGCCCTCGGGTGCGCGGCCATCCCCCTCGGCGGGCGGATCCCCGCCGGACTGATCCGCCGCTGGAGCCGGTGGGTCGTACGGGCCGCGGGGGTCCGGGTACGGATCACCGGCCCCGCGGCGCCCGGGGGCGGGCTGCTGCTGGTCGCCAACCACGTCTCCTGGCTGGACATCCCGCTGCTCGCCGCCGTGCGCCCGGCCCGGATGCTCGCGAAGTCGGAGATCCGTGACTGGCCGGTCGCGGGATGGCTGACCGCGCGCAGCGGCGCGCTGTTCATCGACCGCGACCGGATCCGCGCGCTGCCGGAGACGGTGGCCCGGATCGCCGGGGCCCTGCGGGCCGGCGAGGCGGTGACCGTCTTCCCCGAGGGCAGCACCTGGTGCGGCCGGGCCCAGGGCAGCTTCCGACGCGCCGCCTTCCAGGCCGCCCTCGACGCGGGGGCCCCCGTGCAGCCGGTGCGGCTGAGCTACCGCGTGACGGACGGCGCCGCCGGCACGTCCGCCGCCTTCGTCGGCGACGACTCGCTGCTGGCGTCGGTGTGGCGGGTGACCAGGGCACGCGCACTGGTCGCCGAGGCGGAGGTGCGGGAGCCGATCGTGCCGGGCGGCCGATGCGACCGCCGCTCGCTGGCCGAGGCGGCCGAGGCGTCCGCGCTGCCGCGGGAGCGTCCGGTCCGGGTTCCCCGGCAGCAGCGCGCCGTGCCCGTCACCGCGGCGGATCAGCCGGTGTCGCCGACCCCGTCGTGCGAGCCCCTCACGGCATGACCCGGGTGAGATAGGGAGCGGTCGCGCTCCCCGTCTCCTGTGCCACCCGAGCGGGCGGACCCGCCGCCACGATGTGTCCGCCCGCGTCACCGCCGCCCGGCCCCAGGTCGATCACCCAGTCCGCGCCCGCGACGACGGACATGTCGTGCTCGACGACCACGACCGTGTTCCCGGCGTCGACCAGCCCGTGCAGCTGACGCATCAGCACCTCGACGTCGGCCGGGTGCAGTCCGGTCGTCGGCTCGTCCAGCAGGTAGAGCGTGTGGCCGCGCCGGCCACGCTGCAACTCGCTCGCCAGCTTGATGCGCTGTGCCTCGCCGCCGGACAGCTCGGTGGCGGGCTGGCCCAGCCGGAGGTAGCCGAGACCCACGTCGAGGAGGGTGGCCAGGCTGCGCGCCACCGTCGCGGTGTCCGCGAAGAACTCCGCCGCGCTCTCCACCGTCAGGTCCAGCACCTGCGCGATGTTTTGTCCCCGGTAGGTCACTCGCAGCGTCTCGGGGTTGTAGCGGGCTCCGTTGCAGTCCGGGCAGGGCGCGTACGTGCTCGGCAGGAACAGCAGCTCGACGCTGACGAACCCCTCGCCCTGACAGGTCTCGCAGCGGCCTCCCGCGACGTTGAACGAGAAGCGCCCGACGCCGTACCCACGCGCCCGCGCCTCGTCGGTGGCCGCGAACACCTTGCGCACGACGTCGAAGAGGCCGGTGTACGTGGCGAGATTGGAGCGCGGGGTACGGCCGATGGGCCTCTGGTCGACCGAGACCAGGCGCCCCACCCCCACCAGGTCCTCGGTGATCTCGCCGATCAGCGTCGACTTGCCGGAGCCGGAGACGCCCGTCACGGCCGTGAACACGCCGAGCGGGAACTCGGCGGTCACTCCGCGCAGGTTGTGCCGGGTCACCGGCCCGACCTTCAACCGGCCGTGCGGGGAGCGCACTTGGCGTGCGGCGGCGGGGGAGTCGTCGAACAGGAAACGTGCCGTCGCCGACTCCGCGACCGACGCCAGCTCGGCCACCGGACCGCTGTGCAGCACCCGCCCGCCGTGTTCACCGGCACGTGGCCCCACGTCGACCAGCCAGTCGGCGCCCCGCATGACGTCGAGGTGGTGCTCGACGACGAACACCGTGTTCCCGGCGGCCTTCAGCCGTGCCAGCACCCGCAGCAGAGCCTCCGTGTCCGCCGGGTGCAGCCCGGCGGACGGCTCGTCCAGGACGTACACGACTCCGAAGAGCCCGGACCGGAGCTGGGTGGCGAGCCGCAGGCGCTGGAGCTCACCGGCCGAGAGGGTGGGTGTCGCCCGGTCCAGGCTGAGGTAGCCGAGACCGAGCTCGACGACGGGCCCGATACGGGACTTGAGGTCCTCGGTGAGGACACGGGCCGTCTCCGAGGCGCCGCCCTCCAGCGAGCCCGCCAGCTCGGTCAGCGGCAGCGCCGCCAGCTCGGCGATCGTGCGGCCCGCGAAGGTCACCGCCAGCGCCTCGGGCCGCAGCCTGCTGCCGCCGCACGCCGGGCAGGGCGCGGCCGCCAGGAACCGCTCCGCCTTCGCCCGCAGGGTCGTGCTCCTGGAGTCGGAGAACGTCTTCATCACATAGCGGCGGGCACTCATGTACGTGCCCTGGTACGGCCGTTGGATACGGTCCGCGTCGCGCACCGGGTGCACGGTGACGACCGGCTGCTCGTCGGTGAACAGGATCCACTCCCGCTCGCCGGCGGGCAGCTCGCGCCAGGGCCGGTCGACGTCGTACCCGAGCGCGTCGAGGATGTCGCGCAGGTTCTTGCCCTGCCAGGCGCCCGGCCAGGCGGCGATCGCGCCCTCGCGGATCGACAGCGCGGGATCGGGGACCAGCAACTCCTCCGTCGTGCGGTGCACCTGGCCCAGCCCGTGGCACTGCGGGCACGCCCCGGCGGCCGTGTTCGGCGAGAACGAGTCCGAGTCGAGCCGCTCCGCGCCCGGCGGGTACCGACCGGCCCGGGAGTACAGCATCCGCAGGGAGTTGGAGAGGTTGGTGACCGTGCCGACGGAGGAGCGCGACATCGGTGCCGAGCGGCGCTGCTGCAGCGAGACCGCGGGCGGCAGCCCGGTGATCTCGCCGACCTTCGGCGCGCCGACCTGGTGGATCAGCCGGCGGGCGTACGGCGCGACCGACTCGAAGTAGCGGCGCTGGGCCTCGGCGTAGATCGTGCCGAAGGCGAGCGACGACTTCCCGGACCCGGACACCCCCGTGAACACGGCCAGCACATCCCGCGGAATGTCGACGTCCACGCTCTTGAGGTTGTGCTCACGGGCGCCACGGACACGGACGTTCGGATCGTGCGGGGAGTGCATGGGCGGACGCTCCGGAGGGTGGGCGGTCGGAGTGCGGGCAAACCCCGCGATTGTATGCGAACCAGGCGCGCCGCCCGCATGAGCCACCTGTTGTTCACGACGGCGTCGGCTCTCCCACACCGGTCGCCCATAGCGTCTCGCCAGTCTCTCTTCCTACCGAGGAGTATCGTGAGCGCTTCCGCTCTGAGCACTCTCACCGCCGCGCTGCTGATGGTCACGGGCGCCTCCGCCCCGCAGCCGGTCTCCGTCTCCGCGCGCGCGGAGACCCCCGCCGTGTACGACGACGAGGCGGGCGGCAACGCCGACGCCGACGACCCGGCCGTCTGGGTCGACCCCCGCGACCCGGGCCGCAGCCTCGTCATCGGCACCCTGAAGGAGGCCGGCCTCGACGTCTACGACCTGGCCGGCCGGCGTCTGCAGCACATAGCCGCCCCCGCCGCGCCGGGCGAGGACGCCGCGCCGGGCCGCTTCAACAACGTCGACGTCGTGTACGGCTTCGAACTGGGCGGCAAGAAGACCGACTTGGCCCTGGTCAGCGACCGCGGCCGGGACCGCGTGCGGGCCTACGCCATCGACCCGGCGGCCGTGGCCGCGGGCCGGCCCCCGCTGAGGGACGTCACGGCGGCGAACGCCGCGCCGGTCTTCTCCGCGGGCGAGAGCGAGGTGGACGACCAGCGCACGGCCTACGGCCTGGCGGCCTTCAGCGACGACGACAACGCCTACGCCGTCGTCTCGCGCCGCTCGGAGACCCGTGTCCGGCTGCTGCGGCTGGAGGACCGGGGCGGCCGCGTCGGCTACAGGACCGAGGACACCCTCGACCTGCCCGGCTCCTTCACCCTGCCGAACGGCAGCAGCTGGACGCCGTGCGCCGACCCCGGCGATCACGCGCAGGTCGAGGGCATGGTCGTCGACCAGGAGAAGCACGTCCTGTACGCCGCCCAGGAGGACGTCGGGCTGTGGCGGGTCCGGCTCGACGACGAGGAGTTCGAGCGGCCCGAGCTGATCGACCGGGTGCGTGAGTACGGCACGCCGTGGACCTACGACGCCGAGGAGGAGGAGTGCGTCATCGACACCGCCCACGACCCCGGCTTCGGCGGTGACCACCTCAGCGCCGACGCCGAGGGCGCCGCGATCTACCACGCCGCCGACGGCAAGGGGTACCTGCTCGCCTCCAGCCAGGGCGACAACACCTTCGCCGTGTACGAGCGTCAGGGCCGCGGCGCCTACCTCGGCTCCTTCGCCGTCACCGACAGTGCCGCCACCGACGGCGTGCAGCACTCCGACGGCGCGACCGTCGTCAACGTCCCGCTGGGCCGGTCCTTCCCCAAGGGCCTGCTGGTCACCCACGACGGTGAGGCGGCGCCCGCGGACGGCGACCGGGAGGGCACCAACTTCAAGTTCACGCCCTGGGAGTCGGTGGCCCGCGCGTTCCCGAAGCCGCTGACGATCGACACCAGGTCCTTCGACCCGCGCGACACGGACTGACGCGCCGTCCGGCGGCCCGCCCGGATCACCCCGCGGCGATCCGGGCGAGCCGCCGGTAGGAGTCCACCAGCGCCGCGCGGTCGTAGGTACTCGTCGTGACCAGCACCTCCTGCGCCCCGGTCTCCTTCAGCACCGTCTCCAGCTCGTGCGCGACCTGGTCCTCCGTACCGGCGATGTGGCCCGTCAGGCCGCCCTCGTAGAAGCCGCGCTCCTTGTCCGTCAGGGGGAGTCCCTCGACGCGCTCGGCCGGTGGCAGCGGCGGGAAGGTGCCACGGGTGCGCGAGTGGGCCATCGACCAGGCCTCCGGCACGAGCAGCCGGCGGGCCTCCTCGGGGCTCCCGGCCACCGCGATCGTGCCGGAGATCACGACGTACGGCTCGCTCGCCCACGGGGAGGGCCGGAAGTGCTCTCGGTAGTGGTCGATGCCGCGCCGCATCTTCTCCCGGTTCCGCAGGTCACCGATCACCATCGGCAGCCCGGCGCGGGCCGCGATGTCCGCGCCCTCGCCCATCGCCAGCACGAACGGCGGCACGGCCAGCCCTTCGGCGGGCCGCGCGTGCACCCCGGTCGGCGAGGTGCCCTCGAACCAGCCGAGCAGCTCCTGGATCTGCGCCGCGAAGTCCTCCGCGTCCCCCTTGTCCCGGCCCAGCGCCCTGCGCACGCCGTCGGTGAAACCCACGGACCGCCCGATCCCCATGTCGATCCGGCCGGGGAACAGGGACTCCAGTACCCCGAACTGCTCGGCCACGACCAGAGGCCGGTGGTTGGGCAGCATCACCCCGCCGGTGCCGACCCGGATGGAGTGCGTGGCACCGGCCACGGCGGCCGCCAGCACGGTCGGCGCCGAACCGGCGACCCCGGGCACGCCGTGGTGCTCCGAGACCCAGAACCGGTGGTAGCCGAGCGCCTCGGCCTCCCGCGCCAGCCCGACGGTGTCGCGCAGCGCCTCCGCGTTCGTATGGCCCTCCCGGGTGCGGGAGCGGTCGAGAACGGAGAAGCGGGTCGCGGCGATCACGGAGCTCATACAGGGTTCAACACCACGGAGCCCGCAGGATTCCTCAGCGGTTCTCAGGGTGCGACGGTGTGATTCGCCGGAACGGGTCGCCCGGTCAGCCCTCGGGGCGCAGCAGGCCCCGTTCGTACGCCTTCACCAGGTGCTGCGGCACGAGGTGGCGCACGCCGTCGATCGTCACGGGGACGAGCGACGGCGTGGTCGCCTTCCACTGGGCGCGGCGGTGGCGGGTGTTGCTGCGGGACATCTTCCGCTTGGGAACAGCCATGAGGGTCCTCCTCGGTGAACGAACACCGAGGAAGCTACATGAAAATGGATCCCATTAACAATTGGTGGACGGTGTGGTCCGGCGTCGCTGCGGGGCTCACTCCTTGGTGCCCACGAGCATCCGCACTTCGAACTCCTCGTAGGCGGTGTCGTCCTCCGGTCGCCGCCGGTCGCTCAGTACGGTGCCGAGCCAGCCGAGGAGGAAGCCCGCCGGGATCGAGACGATGCCCGGGTTCTGGAGCGGGAACCAGGCGAAGTCGGAGTCCGGGTAGAACGAGTCCGGGGTGGAGGAGACCACCGGCGAGAACAGCACCAGCAGGACCGAGCAGAGCAGGCCGCCCCAGAGGCCGAGCAGCGCTCCCTCGCCCGTGAAGCGGCGCCAGAAGAGGGTGTAGACGATCGTCGGCAGGATCGCGGACGCCGCGATGGCGAAGGCGAGGAACGCGAGCGTGGCGGTGTTGGCGCCCCAGGAGACGAGCGCGAGCAGCATCGCCAGGACGCCGATGACGACCGCGGACAGTCGGGCCACCATCAGCTCCTCGGTCTCGCTCGCGCGGCCCCCGCGGATCACCTCGCCGTACAGGTCGTGGGCGAGCGAGGAGGCCGCGGCCAGGGTGAGGCCGGCCGCGACGGCGAGCAGGGTGACGAAGGCGAGGCAGGACAGCAGGGCCGTGAGGATCCCGCCGCCGAGGGCGTTGGCGAGGAGCAGGACGGCCGCGTCGCCCTTGTGGTCGGTCTCGGCGATGGTCTCCCGGCCGACGACCGCGGTGGCGCCGAGTCCGAGGACGCCGGCCGCGAGGCAGACCAGACCCACCAGGCCCACCGCCCATACGAGGGAGGAGCGCAGCACGTCGACCTTGCGCGGCGCCAGCAGACGCATCAGGACGTGGGGCAGTGCGGCGAGCCCCAGCACGATCGCCAGTTCCAGGCTGAGGAAGTCGAGCTTGCTGGCGGTGCTGGCGCCGTAGCGCAACCCCGGTTCGAGGAACCGGGCGCCGGCCCCGCTGTGGTCGGCGGCGGCCGTCAGCAGGGCGCCCGGGTTCCAGTCGTAGCGGTGCAGCACCATGACGGCGGTGAGCGTCACGCCGGCCAGCAGCATGACGGCCTTGATGATCTGGATGACCGTGGCGCCGGGCATACCGCCGATGGCCGCGTACACGATCACCACGGTGCCGATCACGATCACGCACAGGGTGCGGGTGGCGGGGCTGGGCTCCCCCGTGAACTGGGTCAGCAGGGCGATGCTGCCGACGAGCTGGGCGACCAGGTAGAGGGTCGTGATGACCAGCGTGCACACCGCGAGGGCGAGCCGCGCGGGCCGTTGCAGCCGGGTCAGGCGCAGTGCCAGGGTGTCGCCGAGCGTGAACCTGCCCGCGCGGCGCAGGGGTTCGGCGATCAGCAGCAGCACCGTCATCCAGGCGACCACGGTGCCGCCCAGGTACAGCAGGCCGTCGTAGCCGGTCAGGGCGACCAGCCCGGTGCTGCCGAGCAGCGTCGCGGCCGACACGTAGTCGCCGCACATCGCGAGGCCGTTGCGCAGCGGGGACATGGTGCGGTTGCCGAGGTAGAACTCGCTGATCTCGTCGCGCTGCGGGGCCGTCAGCAGCGCCATGAACAGCGTGACCACGACCACCGACAGGAACAGCACGAAGGTCAGTTGCAGGCTGAACCGGTCGACGATGCCCTGGGACAGGGTGGTCACCACGTGCGGTACCCCCTGGAGCCGGGACGGGCGGTCCGCCCGGCCCCGCCGTGCCGGGAGGGTGCGCGCAGCCGGGCCGTCTCGTGCTGGTGCAGACGCGAGCCGAGGCCGCGGGCGATCGGGTCGACCCGGGTGCGCATGTGGCGCAGGTACCACCAGGCCGTCAGGCCCATCACGGCGAACTGGCCCAGACCGATGGCCAGGCCGAGGGTCAGGTCACCGGTCAGACGCCGGTTCATCAGGCCGGGAACGGAGTGCGACACCAACACGTAGAGCAGGAATCCGCCGGCCGACAGGAGCGTCGCGCGGACACCGAACCTGCGTTGCGTGCGGCGCAGGGTACGGAATTCTGGATCTTTGGATATGCGTGAGGCGGGCGCCGGTTCGATAGTGGGCGAACCGTATGTGAGGGAATTGTCGTGCCATGGTGAAAACTCGGGCACAGGCGCACCTTCTTCGCTGCGTCATGCCGAACGCACTGGTGGGTGCGGGCTGGTGGGGGACGCTTGACGGGGGAGGGGGAGCGGTGACGGGTGGGGCGGCGAAAAGCCGGAAGCCGGAGTATGTCAGCGGCCTCATTCAACAATCAACCGTCGTGGTGAATTACCGGTCCCCGGTGGCGCATTAACGCCGGTCCCGAAATGTTTCGCTGTCTTCCGATGCCTGCGCAAAAGAGCTGTCCGGTGCGGCATCCGGCAATTGGTCCGTACCGTGGGTTTCGCTTACACGTGGGCGTCGGAGTGCGGGTGCACGTCCCGGCGGCAGTACAGGAACACGTGCGGCTCGGGGCCCGCGCCCGGATGGGCCGGGGTGAACGTGGTGCTCCGGTGGGCCAGTACCGTCAGGCCCGTCGTCCGCAGCAGGGCGGTGAGGTCGTCCTCGGGGAAGCTCGTCGCGAGGGCTCGGTGGCCCATGAAGGAGACCTCGACGTTCTCCACGTCGGCGGGCACCGTGGCCAGTACCAGGTGGCCGCCCGGCTTCAGGGCCCGGCTAAGTCGCCCGATCAGGGCCGACTGCTCGGCGCGGGTCATCTGGAGCAGGGAGAAGAACACACAGACGCCGTCGAACGACTCCGCGTCGAGGGGGAGCTCGCGGATGTCGGCGCGGCGGAACTCGGCCCCGGGGACCTGGCGGGCGGCGAGTTCGGTCATGACGGGGGAGACGTCGACACCCAGCACCGAGTGCCCGGCCCCGACGAGCGCGGCCGCGGTGGGCCGTCCGGTGCCGCTGCCCACGTCCAGCGTCCGCGCGGCCGGCGGCAGCCGCTCGAGCAGCCACTCCAGCGCGGCCAGGTGCGCGGGGGCATGGGCGAACGCCTTCTCGTAGTCCGGGCCCAGTGCGTCGAACAGCACGGCCGCGGGCGGCCGTTGGTCCTCGTGCCCCACGTCGGTGTCCCTTCGCTCGCCGACCGGCATCCTCGCATCCGTACGACGCGTGCCACAACGGGCGCCCGGTGCGCGCCCGGACGGTCGGGGCAGGGGAGAATGAGGGCCGTACCCAACGGTCGACCTTGCGGAGGAGCCCGGACATGCAGGACGAGCGAGCGGGGCAGGTCGCCCGGCCCGAGGACCTCATCGACGTGGCCCGTCTGGTCACGGCGTACTACGCGCTGCACCCCGACCCGGCCGAGCCAGGGCAGCGCGTGGCGTTCGGCACCTCGGGGCACCGCGGATCAGCCCTCGCCACGGCGTTCAACGAGGACCACATCGCCGCCACCAGCCAGGCCATCTGCGAGTACCGCACCGCCCAGGGCACCGACGGCCCCCTCTTCCTCGGCGCCGACACCCACGCCCTGTCCGAACCGGCCCGGGTCACGGCACTGGAGGTCTTCGCCGCCAACGACGTGACCGTCCTCATCGACCAGGCCGACGGCTACACGCCCACCCCGGCCGTCTCCCACGCCATCCTCACCGCCAACCGCGGCCGCACCACCGGCCTCGCCGACGGCGTGGTGGTCACCCCCTCGCACAACCCGCCCGCCGACGGCGGGTTCAAGTACAACCCGCCCAGCGGCGGCCCCGCCGGCTCCGCGGCGACCTCCTGGATCCAGGACCGCGCCAACGAGATCATCACCGGCGGCATGAAGGACGTACGGCGCATCCCCTGGACCCGGGCCCTGGCCGCCCCCGGCACCGGCCGCCACGACTTCCTCGGGCAGTACGTGGCAGACCTGCCGAACGTGCTGGACCTGGAGGCGATCCGGTCCGCCGGCGTACGCATCGGCGCCGACCCGCTCGGCGGCGCCTCGGTCGCGTACTGGGGCCGCATCGCCGAACAGCACCGGCTCGACCTCACCGTCGTGAACCCGCTCACCGACCCCACCTGGCGCTTCATGACGCTGGACTGGGACGGCAAGATCCGCATGGACTGCTCCTCGCCGTACGCCATGGCCTCGCTCATCGAACAGCGTGACCGGTTCGACATCGCCACCGGCAACGACGCCGACGCCGACCGGCACGGCATCGTCACCCCGGACGCGGGCCTGATGAACCCCAACCACTACCTGGCCGTGGCGATTTCCTACCTCTTCTCGCACCGGGAGCGGTGGCCCGCGGGCGCCGGGATCGGCAAGACCCTGGTGTCGTCCAGCATGATCGACCGGGTCGCGGCGGACGTCGGCCGCACGCTCGTCGAAGTCCCCGTCGGCTTCAAGTGGTTCGTGGACGGCCTCTCCGACGGCACTCTCGGCTTCGGCGGCGAGGAGTCGGCCGGCGCGTCCTTCCTGCGCCGCGACGGCTCGGTGTGGACCACCGACAAGGACGGCATCATCCTGGCGCTGCTCGCCTCCGAGATCACGGCGGTCACCGGCAGGACCCCGTCGCAGCACTACGCCGCGCTCACCGACCGCTTCGGCGCCCCCGCCTACGCCCGCGTCGACGCGCCGGCCTCCCGCGAGGAGAAGGCGCTGCTCGCCAAGCTGTCCCCGCGCCAGGTCACCGCCGACACCCTCGCCGGAGAACCCGTCACCAAGGTCCTCACCGAGGCCCCCGGCAACGGCGCCGCCCTCGGCGGCATCAAGGTCGCCACCGACAACGCCTGGTTCGCGGCCCGCCCTTCGGGCACCGAGGACGTCTACAAGATCTACGCGGAGTCCTTCCTCGGCCCGGACCACCTGAGCCGGGTCCAGGAGGGGGCCAGGTCGGTCGTACTGACCGCGCTGGGCGGCTGAGGTACGGCACGCGAGGAGAGCGAGAGCGACGGGGGCGCCGCCCACGCCGCCGCGGTCCCCGACCCTTGTCAGGGACCGCCCGCGCTTCGGCTCGCCACATGTGCGGCGCGAGGACCGAGGGGGCTGCCCCGGGAGTCGACCCGACGGGGCCGGTCGGGGCCGTCTCGTAGGGTGAGCGGTGTGACCGACAGCAACAAGCCCCCGCTCGCCGTGTTCGACCTGGACAACACCCTCGCCGACACCGCGCACCGGCAGCGGTTCCTGGAGCGCAAGCCGCGCGACTGGGACGCCTTCTTCGCGGCCGCCCCGCAGGACCCGCCCCTCGAGGAGGGGGTCGCCATGGCGCGGGAGAGCGCCGGGGAGTGCGAGGTCGTCTACCTGACGGGACGCCCCGAGCGCTGCCGGCGCGACACGCTCGACTGGCTCGCGGCGCACGGGCTGCCGGAGGGGCGGCTGTACATGCGGCGCAACGACGACCGCAGGCCCGCCCGGCGCACCAAGCTCACGGTCCTGCGCGACCTCGCCCGCACCCGTGAGATCCGGGTGCTGGTGGACGACGACGAGCTCGTGTGCGAGGACGCCGAACGGGCCGGGTTCACCGTCGTACGGGCCCGCTGGACCGCCCCCTCCGCAGCGCTGAAGGCGGCGCAGGAGCGGGAGGGGCGGACCTGAGGACCTGGGTCCGGGGGCGGTACCCGGCGTGCTACCCGGCTTCGTCCAGACGGAAGCCGACCTTCATGGTCACCTGCCAGTGCGCGATCTGCCCCTCTTCGAGCTGGCCGCGCACCTCGGTCACCTCGAACCAGTCCAGATTGCGCAGGGTCTGCGAGGCTCGCTCGATACCGTTGCGGATGGCCTGGTCCACGCCCTCCGGCGAGGTGCCGACGATATCGGTGACCCGGTAGGTGTGGTTCGACATGTGGGTGCTCCTCTCACACGCGTCACTCCACGGTGCCCCAAGGCGGGGCAACGCGCGAGCCGTCGGTCACCGTGCCACGCTCAGTGACAGCGCGAACCGGCCCTGACCGTCCGTCCACCAGTGCGCCAGCTCCAGTCCGGCCGCCGACAACTCCGCACGGACACCGTCCCTGCGGAACTTCGCCGACACCTCGGTGCGCATCTCCTCACCGGCGGCGAAGTGCACGGCGAGGTCCAGCGCCGGCACCTTCACGGTCTGCGCCGTACGGGAGCGCAGCCGCATCTCGATCCACTCGTGGTCCGCGTCCCAGACGGCCACGTGCTCGAAGGCGCCGGGATCGAAGTCGGCGCCCAACTCGCGGTCGATCACCGTCAGGACGTTCTTGTTGAACGCGGCCGTCACCCCGGCGGCGTCGTCGTACGCCGCGACGAGGACGCGTTCGTCCTTGACCAGGTCCGTGCCGAGCAGCAGCGCGTCACCGGGGGAGAGCAGGGCCCGCACGGCGGCGAGGAACGCGGCGCGCTCGGCCGGCAGCAGATTGCCGATCGTGCCGCCGAGGAACGCCACCAGCCGGGGCCCCGGTGTGTCCGGCAGGACCAGCCCGGCGGTGAAGTCCGCGATCAGGGCATGCACGTCCAGCCCCGGCCGCTCCTCCACCAGCGCCTGTCCCGCCTGGGTGAGCGCGCTCTCGCTGACGTCCACGGGCACGTACGTGTGCAGCCCGCTCAGCGCGTCGAGGAGGAACCGCGTCTTCTCGGACGAGCCGGAGCCCAGCTCGACCAGGGTGCGGGCGCCGGTGGCCGCGGCGATCTCGCCGGCCCGGTCGACGAGGATCTCGCGCTCGGCCCGCGTGGGGTAGTACTCGGGCAACTCGGTGATCTTCTCGAAGAGTTCGCTGCCCTGCGCGTCGTAGAACCACTTCGGAGGCAAGGTCTTGGGCGTACTCGTCAGGCCCTTGAGGACGTCGGCGCGCAGTGCGGCGTCGGTGGCGTCCTCGGGCAGGGTGCGGGTGAGAAGGAACGGACTCACGTGCTGGGCTCCTTCGGTGGTGCCGGTACCAGGGTGTCGCTCGGGTCCTTGAGCGGGGTGAGCAGCACATCGGTGCCGCTCGCGGCGAGGAGGGTCCGGTCGGGGACCTCCTGCCAGTGCGGATCGTCGTCGTAGGGCTCGGAGGCCACGACGGTGCCGCCGCCCGGCCGGGTCAGATACCAGAGGGTGTCGCCCCAGGCCGTCGCGGCGATGCTCTCGCCGTTGGTGAGCAGCAGGTTGAGCCGGGAGCCGGGGGCCGCCTCGGCGACCTCCACGACCGTGTCGGCCAGCGCCTGGCCCTCCTCGTCGCCGCCGCGCAGCCGCGCGAGCACCAGCGCCCACACGAACGCGGAGTCGTTGCGGGCCTCCAGCGACAGCAGATCCACCGCGGGAAGGCCGGCCACGAGCGGTGCCAGCGAGCCGGGCCAGCCCTTCACCGCGCCGTTGTGGCTGAACAGCCAGGGGCCCGTGGCGAACGGGGCCGCCGCGGCCTCCTGGTCGGCGCCCGGCACCGTCGCGTCCCGCACGGCGGCGAGCAGCGCGGTGCTCCGCACCACCCGCGCGATGTCGGCGAAGGACGGATCGGCCCAGATGGGCCCGGCCCGGCGGTAGCGGGCCGGCGCCGGGTCCCCCTCGGCGTACCAACCGACCCCGAAACCATCGGCGTTGACGGTTCCGTACCGCTGCCGCCGTGGTGCCCACGACTGGTGGAACAGACCGTGCGGGGGCGCCACGAGGAGCCGGCCGAGCGGCTCCTCGGGCCCCAGATAGGCCAGATGACGGCACATCAGACGTCCCCCGCGGAACGGGCCGTGCGGAATCCGGAGAAGATCTGGCGCCGGATCGGATAGTCCCAGTTGCGGAAGGTGCCCCGGCAGGCGACGGCGTCCACCGCGAACGCGCCGCCGCGCAGCACCTTGTACTCGGGCCCGAAGAACACCTCCGAGTACTCCTTGTACGGGAACGCCTGGAACCCCGGGTACGGCAGGAAGTCGCTCGCCGTCCACTCCCACACGTCACCGATCAACTGGCGTATCCCGAGCGGCGATTCGCCCTCCGGGTAGCTCCCGGCCGGAGCCGGCCGCAGATGGCGCTGGCCGAGGTTGGCGTGCTCCGGCGCGGGATCGGCGTCGCCCCACGGGTAGCGCCTGGAGCGGCCGGAGGCCGGGTCGTGCCGGGCCGCCTTCTCCCACTCGGCCTCGGTCGGCAGCCGGCGGCCGGCCCAGCGGGCGTAGGCGTCGGCCTCGTACCAGCACACGTGCAGCACCGGCTCGTCGGGCGGGACGACCTCGGTGACGCCGAAGCGGCGCCGGAGCCACTGCTTGCCGTCCCGGTGCCAGTACAGCGGCGCGTGGATCGAGTGCTGCCGGATGTGCGCCCAGCCCTCCGGCGTCCACCAGCGCTCGGTGTCGTAGCCGCCGTCCGCGATGAACGCCTGGAACGCGGCGTTCGTCACCGGTGTGGTGTCCATGTAGAACGCCGGCACCTCCCGCCGGTGCGCCGGGCGTTCGTTGTCCAGCGCCCACGGTTCGGTGGACGTGCCCATGGTGAACGGGCCGCCGGGTACCAGGACTTCGGACGGACCCGTGAACAGGGGCACCGGGTCCGGGTCCGGGGCGGTCAGAGCCTGCGGGCCCTTGCGCAGCTGATGGGTGATCAGCATCGTCTCGTCGTGCTGCTGCTCGTGCTGCGCGATCATCCCGAAGGCGAAGCCCGCCTCGGTCAGCCGTGTCCCGTGGAACGCGGTGCTCTCCAGGATGTCCAGCACCCGGCCGCGCACCTCGGAGGCGTAGTGCCGGGCCTCGGCCGGCGGCAGCAGCGGCAGCGAGGGACGTTCGGAGCGCGGGTGCTCGAAGGCGTCGTAGAGGCCGTCGATCTCGGGCCGCATCGCCTCGCGCCCCCCGACCGCCCTCAGGAGCCACATCTCCTCCTGGTTGCCGATGTGGGCGAGGTCCCACACCAGCGGCGACATCAGCGGTGAGTGCTGGGCGGTCAGGTCGGGCTCCTCCACGCAGGAGGTGAGCAGCGTCGTGCGGGCACGTGCGGTGGTCAGAGTGGTCAGCGCCCGCTCGCGGAGAGTGTCGGCGTCGAAAGCGGGGTCGGTCATGTGCGGATGTCCTTCCCGAGCAGAGTGCGGTCCGTGCCGTAGAGCTCGTCCAGCAGGTCGTCGGCGGGGCAGCGGCCCCGTGCGACATAACGGTCCCGGTACGCGGCCACCGCGTCCGTGACCTCGGTCGTGGCGCCCAGCCGGGGCAGGGCCTCCAGCGCCGCCGCGAAACAGGCGACCGCCACTTCCCGCAACTCGGGGTCGGCGAGGCCCGAACGGGCCGCGTCGAGCCACAGCGGGTTGTGCGGCGCGGGCCGCGACACGGCGCGTTCGGCCAGCGGCTTCACGGCCCGGTAGGCGGTCTCGGCGGCCTCCGGATCGTCGAAGAGCGCGGTCGTCACGGCGAGCGGCACGATCCAGCCGTCCTCGCCGGGCTGCGCGTCGATCATGCGCAGCTCCAGATGACCGCGCGGTCTGACCGGCGGGAACAGCGTGGTGAGGTGGTAGTCCAGATCCTCCTGCGTGGGCGGTCTGGGCGCCCCCGATCTGGTCCACTCCCGGAACGACAGGCCCTCGGGCACGTCCCACGGGCCACCGTCCTGCCGTACGCACATCACCGGCGCGTCCACGACGTGCCGCGCCCAGGCGGCCCGGGGGTCGCCGTCCAGCGGGGGAGCCCCCGCACGGTCGGGGCCTATCTCCATCCACAGCAGCTGCCGGGTGGAGAGCCAGCCGGTGGGCTCGTGCCCGGCCAGCGGCGAGTTCGCGAAGGCCGCGACCAGGACCGCGCCGAGCTGGTGCGCCAGCCACCAGCGCCGGCCGTGCCCGAGCGGGCCGGGCTCCTCGTAGCCGGCGTCCAGGCACACCTGTACCGAGGCCGAGGTGCACATCATGGCCCGGCCGGCGGGGCCGGCGCGGTCGAGGCAGGTCTCCATGGCGTCGTAGCGCGGCTGGCGCAGGAAGCGCCGCGGCGTGTGCCAGGGGTCGTTGCCGATGCCGACCAGACCCAGATCGTGCTCGCGCAGTACGGCGCGGGCGGTGTCGAGGTCGGCGGAGACGGTACCGATGCACTCCATCAGCGAGGCGGCGGGCGGCGAGCTCAGTTCCAGCTGGCCGCCGGGTTCGACGGTGAGCGCCGACCTCAGGGGCACGGTCCGCAGGGCGGCGTAGGCCGCTTCGAGTCGTTCGGGTGGGACGGGGAGCTGCGGGCTGCGCAGCTCGTGGACGAGCCATTCCACTTCGACCCCGAGGGTGCGGGGCGGGCCGGTCTTGAAGCAGATGCCCCGGACCAGGGCCTCCACCTCTGCTTCGGTGACTGCGGTGCGGGGTCGCTCCGTACAGTCACTTACCGAATCGGACATATCGGGATCCTCCTGAAGAGTCCAGAGTGCCACCGGCCCGGATCTTCGGGCCGGGTCGGCACACTCGACCCACCCAAGACCCTCGCGTCGATTCGCACAAGGGTGCGTACCGGCACGTTCCGGGGCGGTAATATCCGCTCTCCGGGCGTTAGCAGGGGCTTTCCCGGTCGTTCTCTCGTTCGGCTTCGGGACCCGGGAATTCTGTTGCACCGCATGACCAGCATCGCTCAGGATGCCGGAGTGAGCACGGCGGGGGAGATCGCACACGGCCGCAACGGCCGCAACGGCTGCAACGGCCGGAAGACGGGGACGGCGCACGGCGTCAGGACATGCCCGGCGGTGACGCCGTGAGCGCGCGCCTGCGCGGCATCGCGCAACAGACGGAGCAGATCGTGGCGGCGGGAATCTACCGCGCCCCGGACGGCCGGGACGTCTCCCTCGCGGCGGCGATCGAGGCGGCCAGGTCCGGCACGCGGATGTACGGACCGGAGCCGGTGGAGGTGCCGCGGATCCCCGAGGGCGAGACGTTCTTCGAGGTCACCGGGGAGAGCAGCCTGGAGGCCGCCCGCCGGCTCGGGGGCGATCCGGCCGTACTGAACTTCGCCTCGGCCCGCAACCCGGGCGGCGGATATCTCAACGGCGCCCAGGCCCAGGAAGAGGCCCTGTGCCGCGCATCGGCGCTGTACGCCTGCCTGGTCGGGGTCCGGGCGTTCTACGACCATCACCGCGCCCACCGCGACCCGTTCTACACGGACCGTGTCATCCACTCACCCGGCGTGCCGGTGTTCCGGGACGACCGCGGCCGGCTGCTGGACGAGCCGTACACCGCGGGCTTCCTCACGGCCGCCGCCCCGAACGCCGGCGTCGTACGGCGCACGGCTCCCGGGCGCGCCCCCGAGCTGCCCCGCGCACTCGCGATCCGCGCCGAACGGGTGCTGGAGACCGCTGTCGCGCACGGGTACCGGCGACTGGTGCTGGGTGCCTGGGGCTGCGGGGTGTTCCGGAACGACCCCGCGCAGGTGGCGGGGGCGTTCCGCGCGCTGCTCGGGCCCGGCGGACGGTTCGCCGGGGCCTTCGAGCACGTGGTGTTCGGGATCCTGGACCGCACGCCGGACAGCGCGGCCCGAGCGGCGTTCGCACGGGCCTTCCCCGAGGGGTGAGCCGTGCCGGCGGCCCTCAGGTCCAGCCGTAGCGCTCGTGCAGCCGCTTCCTGACCAGGTTGAACCGCCCCCGGTCCAGCGCGCACGCCTCACGGCGCATGCCCTGCTCGTGCAGTCGCAGGATGCGGTCCACGTCCACCCACGAGTCGCGGCCCGACCGGTCCCAGGGCCCGCTGCCGATCGCCACCCACTCGCGGTCCCCGTCGTGCCGTTTGCTGGAGAGCTGCACGGCGAGGACGGTCCCGCCGGCCTCCCGCGCGACGACGAGGACGGGGCGGTCCTTGCCCCGGCCGTCGTTCTCCTCGTAGGGCACCCAGGTCCAGACGATCTCCCCGGGGTCGGGGTCGCCGTCGTGCGCGGGGGAGTACTCGGTGCGCACCTTGCCGACCGCGCGCGGGTCGGCCTCGGTCGTGGCGGTGGGGCCGAAGCGGCCCGGGACGTTCTCGTCGGTGTACGTGCTCACGGGGGCACCTTAGGGGCTGCCCCCGTGAGTGGTGCGTGAAGGGTTACTTCCCGTCCACCGTCACTTCTTGTCCACCGTCACTTCTCGTCCACCGGGACCTTCTGGTTCGGTGTGAGCCCGTTGAGCGGCGCGGCCTCTCTCGGCGCCTGTCCGTTCTGCTGCATCGAGGCGAGCAGCTGACGAGCCAGACCCAGCCCCGTACCGCCCATGGTGAGCGCCTTGGCGAACATGTCCGCCATGCCGTCGGCGCCGTTGAGCAGCACCATGTTGTCGACGTTGCCGAACGCGGACGCGCCCGCCCGGACGATCTCCGGCCAGTTCTCGGCCAGTTGCTGGGCGACGACGGCCTCCTGGTTCTCGGCGAGCGCGGCGGCACGGGCCTTGATGGCCTCCGCCTCCGCGAGCCCCTTGGCCTTGGTCGCCTCGGCGTGGGCGAGCCCCCTGGCCTGCGCCGCGGCGGCCTCGGCCTCGCCGGTGGCGCGGGTCGCGGACGCCGTGGCCGCACCGCGCGTCTTGGTCGCCTCGGCCTCGGCGCCCGCGGCCGTCTTGACCCGGGTCGCCTCCGCGGCGGCCGCCAGCTCCGTCTCCTTCGCCTTGGCTTGCGCCGCCGAGATCCGCGCGTCGCGCTCGGCCTCGGCCAGCGTCCGCTTCTCGTAGGCACTGGCGTCGGCGGGCTTGCGGACATCGGCCTGCAGTTGCTGTTCGCGCCGGTGCGCCTCCAGCTCCGCCACCCGTGTCTCCTGGACGACGACCTCCTGCCGGGCGGCCGCGTCGGCGAGCGGCCCCGCCTGCCGGGCCTTGGCGCCCGCCTTGTCGCGCTCGGCCTGATAGCCGGCCTGCAGGATCTCGCTGTCCCGGGTCGCCTCCGCCATCCGCGCGTAACTCTGCTGCTCCGCCTCGGTGGCCAGCCGGTTCGCCTCGGCCTGCGCGATACGCGCGTCGCGCTGCACCGCCGCCGCGTGCGGGGCGGCCAGGTTCTGGATGTAGCCCGTCGGGTCCTCGATCTCATGGATCTGGAGCGAGTCGACGATGAGCCCCAGCTTCTCCATCTCCGTGCCGCACGCGGCACGCGTCTGCCCGGTGAGCTTGTCCCGGTCGCGGATCATGTCCTCGACCGTCAACCCGCCGACGATGGAGCGCAGATGACCCGCGAAGACGTTGTGCACCCGCTCCGACATCAGCTTCTGCTGGTCCAGGAACCGGCGGGCCGCGTTGGCGATCGACACGAAGTCGTCGCCCACCTTGAAGATGACCACGCCCCGCACCTTCAGCGGAATGCCCTGGTGGGTCACGCAGTCCACGTGCAGTTCGGTCTCGTTCAGGTCGAGCGACAGCTTGCGCACCGCCTGCACCCCGGGGAGCACGAGGGTGCCGCGCCCGGTGACGATCCGGAAGCCCATCCCCTCCTCCAGGCCCTCCGTGCGGTGCTTGGAGCCCGAGATGACCAGAGCCTCGTTGGGTTCGGCGACCCGCCACATCATCTTGAACAGACCGATCAGAACGAGAACGGCGGCAACCGCCACCCCCGCCACGACGCCGACAACCATCGGCATACGCCCCCTTTGCATGGTGCCCTTTCGGCACCGAACGAATGGGAGTGTGCGCCTGCGCGGAGCGGAGGTACAGACGTTGACGGATCCTTGTCGCAACCTTGACACACAGGTCTCTCACCTGCGGGAGAGCGAGCTCAACTGTCGTACGCCGCTTGGACGTAGACCGTGCGCGGCGGCTGGTACTCCACCACCATCACCACCGTGCCGCGCTCGATCCGGTCGGTTCCGGTGGCCGGATAGGCGAGGAAGTGCTCGGCGCCGCCGCGCACGCGCACGATCACCTCGCCGACGAGCCCCGGTCCGACCGTCCCCGTGACCCGCCCCATGAGCCCGACCATCGACGCGTCGTCCATGGTCACAGCGTAGGGCCTGGGCCGAGGAGTTGGTCCGGCTCAGGCGACCGCGCTCGGTGCCGTCTCGTCCTGCTGCGGCGGCCACAGCTCGTGCCACCGCAGCTCCGCCTCCAGTTGCGCGGCCAGCGAGATCAGCAGCGGCTCGCTGTTCGCGGGGCCGAGCAACTGGCCGCCGACGGGCAGTTCGCCCACGAATCCGGCGGGGACGTTCACGCCGGGCCAGCCCAGCACGTTCCACGGCCAGGCGTAGGGGCAGGCGGCGATCATCGCGCGGTCGGTGGCGAAACCGCCGAGGCCGAGCATCGCGCCGATCCGGGGCGGGGGCGCGGCCGTCGTGGGCGCGAGGACGACGTCGTACGACTCGTAGAACCTGCCGATACGGCGGTGCAGTGCCGCCTCCGCGCGCCGGGCCGCCCGCAGCGGGGCCCCGCCGAGGAGCCGGCCCAGGCGGGCGGCGCTCCTGGTGCGCGGGTCGAGCAGCGCGGGGGAGGGCACCTCGTCGGCCCACTCGGCGATCCCGGCCGTCGCGCGCGGGAGGAATGTCAGCCCGATCTGGCCGTAGGGCGGGTCGGCCTGCTCGACGTGATGCCCCAACGCGCTCAGTTTCTCGCCGAGTTCGACGATCCGGGCGCGCACCCGGGCGTCCAGCCGGGCGGGCAGGGCGGTGAACGGCGGCTTCAGCGCGAGCGCGATGCGCAGTCTGCCCGGGTCACGGCCGACCGCCGCGGAGGCGTCGATCGACGGCGGGCGGTGCGGGTCGAGTTCGTGGTTGCCGGCGGCGGCGTCCAGCAGCAGGGCCGCGTCGGCCACCGTGCGGGCCAGGGTGCCGTTGACGGTGATGCCCTTGAAGGACTCACCGCGCGGCCAGGTGGAGACACGGCCGCGCTGCGGCTTGATGCCGATCAGATGGGTCCACGACGCCGGGATCCGTACCGAACCGGCGCCGTCCGAGCCGAGCGCGGCGGGCACGAGCCCGGCGGCGACGGCCGCGGCCGAACCGCCGGACGAGCCGCCCGGCGTGTGCTCACGGTGCCACGGATTACGGGTCGCGCCGAACGCGGGCCCTTCGGTGAACGGCCATTGCCCCAGCTCACAGGTGTTGGTCTTGCCGACGATCACCGCGCCGGCCGCGCGTAGCCGCCGTACCGCCTCGGCGTCCTGCGCGGCGGGCGGGAACTGGCCCGAACAGCCGAACGCGGTGGGTTCGCCCGCGACATCCGTGTCGTCCTTCACCGCGATCGGCACCCCGAGAAGCGGTCGCCGCTCACCGGCCGCCAGCTCCCGGTCGGCGGCGTCCGCCTCGGCGAGCGCGGCCTCGGCCCGCACCACCCGGAAGGCGTTGAGGGAGCCCTGGGACGCCTCGATCCGCGCGAGCGCCTCCTCGACCAGGGTCCGCGACGTCACCTCCCCGTCGGCCAGCGCACGGGCGGACTCGACGAGGCCTGCGGGACGATCGGGCGTCATACGGGCACCTCCGGGACGACGTTGTCTACCGAACGGTAACCTCCGGTGGCGCGACGGCGGAACGTTTTCGCCCGGTGCGGCTCCCAGGTTCACCACAGGTTTCCGCCGGCCCCCTCCTCCTCGTGCGCGAACCATTGACGCGCCGGAACCCCACCCCTACCTTCTGATCGAATTTCCGAACCACGTTCGAGATGACGAACGCTCGCCGGGTCGGAGTCGTCCCTTGAGCCGTAGGGAGAGCCGCACGTGACCAGACGTCCGCACACCCCGTCCCGCCGCACCCTGCTCCGCGCGATGGCCGCCCTGCCCGCCTCGGCGCTGCTCCTGGGCGAGGCCCCCGGTCTGCTCGGCACCGCGTCGGCGGCCGCGCCGCCGAGCGGCTCGGCCACCCGGTACACGATCGTGCCGTTCCTGAACAGCGACGACGGGACGGTGAACGTCTATCAGTCGGACGACGCCCATGACTTCCGCCTCGCCCGTGCCTCCGCCTACACGCCGCCGAGCAACCGCATCCGCGACGCGAGCATCTTCAAGCACTCCAACGGCTTCTACTACCTCACCTACACGACCCACACCTGGCAGGACACCAGCACGACCATCGGCTTCGCGCGCGGCACCGACCGGGTCAACTGGACGTTCCTGTACGACTACACGGTCCCGATCGCCGGCCTCTCCCGCGCCTGGGCGCCGGAGTGGTTCGTCGACAGCGACGGCAGCGTGAACGTCATCGTGTCCTGCTCCACCGGCGACGACGAGTGGATCTTCACGCCGTACCTGCTGAGGGCCACCAACTCCACCCTGACGGCTTGGAGTTCGCCCGTCGCCCTGTCCGGCATCGGCGAGAACCACATCGACACCTTCCTCGTCAGGACCGGCTCCACCTACCACGCGTTCACGAAGAACGAGACCACGAAGTACATCGAGTACGCGACGGCCCCCTCGCTCACCGGCCCCTACACGATCTCCAGGACCGGCGACTGGGCCGGCTGGGGCAGCTACCGCGAGGGCCCCGCCCTCGTCCAGCTGGACAACGGCGGCTGGCGGATCTTCTTCGACGGCTACGGCGACGGCACGTACTACCACAGCGACAGCTACGACTCCTTCGCCACCTGGTCCGCCCCGGCCGCCCTGCCCGCCGTCTCCGGAACGGCCCGCCACTTCACGGTCGTCAAGGAGACCGTCTCCGGTGGCCCGGCCCTGGCGAGGAACGTCACCCGCTCCTTCCGGTCGGCCAACTACGGCACCCGCTACTGGCAGACGCAGTCCTCCCTGCTCAACCTCCCGGTGGTCAGCGCCTCCAGCACCACCGCCGAGAAGCAGGCGTCCACGTTCACCGTCGTGCCCGGGCTCGCCGACGCGAACGGCTACTCCTTCCGCGACTCGTCGGGCAAGTACCTGCGCCACTGGGACTTCCGCGCCCGGTTCGACACCACCGACGGGACGTCGACGTTCGCCGAGGACGCCACGTTCATCGCCCGCACGGGCACCGCGAGCGGCTCGATCCGCTGGGAGTCCTACAACTACCCCGGCCACTACCTGCGGCACTACGACTACCAACTGCGGGTGGACCGGGCGGACGGCACGGATCTGTTCCGGCAGGACAGTTCGTTCGTACCGGTGACGGCCTGGGCCTGACGGCTCACTATCACACGCAGATGTGGGGCTGTTGTGCGGACAGCCCTTCATTCGTTAATTCTCGGAGAACTCTTCTACAACCTTCCGTCCCGTGCGTCTGTCTGGCTAACGCAGGGATGTTCAAGGGTCGATGAAGAGGAGCTCAGAACGTGACCGTGCGTTCCTTTGCCCGGCGGATGCGACCGCGAGTGGAGCGGAAAGCCGCCGAACAGGTCTGGCAACTGCGCACCATGCGGCGACGCCGCAGGGCGGCGGTCGACGACCTGGCGCTCCGCCCGGTGGCGGTGCGCGGCCAGCGGCTCTACGGGCGGGTGGTGACCCGGTTCAGCGCCGCTGAGGCCGCCGCCGCCAACCTCGGCCTGGTCACCGCCGCCCTGGAGCAGGCGGGCATCGGGTACTTCCTCGTACCGGCCTCGCGTACGCGCCACACGGTCGGCGTGAACTCCGTGGACCGGGAGCGCTTCCTCACCGTCCTCGAGGAACAGAACGCGGGCAGGGCGGTGTTCATCGGCAGACCACTGCCCGGCGGCAAGCTCAGGAACCCCGCGCTGTTCCTGGACGGTGTACTGCCGGCCCCGCTGCGCAGGGCCGCCGTCCTGCGGATCGGGGAGAACCACCTCGGACCCTCCGGGCAGTTGCTCGCCGGACCCGAGCTGGCCTGCGACGTGGAGTTCTGGGACGACGGGGCACAGCTCCTCGCCTCCGACGACGGGCCCCGCCGACTGGCCAAGGTGCAGCCGCAGGCGTCCGAGGACATCTTCGCGGAGTCCCTCGTCGCGCCGCGGAACAACGGCATCACGGACGTGCTGCCGGCGTCCGAGCAGCAGCCGGCCGTGGTGCGGGTGGGGACACGGGAACTGCCGAGCTTCGCGCCGCTCACGCTGCCCACCGTGCACGACGTGACCTTCCCCGTCGACGTCGTCTACACCTGGGTGGACGGCGAGGAGCCGCAGATGCGGGTCAAGCGGGCCCGGTACCAGGAGCACGGCATGGCCGAGATCCTGGACAAGGAGACCAACGCCTCGCGCTACACCAGCCATGACGAGCTGAAGTACTCGCTGCGCTCCCTCGCGATGTACGCGGACTTCGTCCGGCACATCTACCTCGTGACCGACGGCCAGAAGCCGCACTGGCTCGACGACCGGGCCCCGGGCCTCACGGTCGTCGACCACCGCGACATCTTCCCCGAGGGCGTCCTGCCGGTGTTCAACTCGCACGCGATCGAGACCCGGCTGCACCACATCCCCGGCCTGTCGGAGCACTACCTGTACTTCAACGACGACGTGTTCGTCGGACGCCGGGTCACCGCGGAGCACTTCTTCCACGGCAGCGGTCTGATGAGGATCCCCGTCTCCCCGCTCAAGATGGGCGTCGGCAAGCCGCACGCCGAGGAGACCGCCACCAACTCCGCGAACAAGAACGTCCGGCGGCTGCTGCTGGAGAAGTTCGGGCGGATGACCACGAACAACTTCATGCACACCCCGCTGCCGCAGCAGCGCGAGATGCTTCGGGCGCTGGAAGAGCTCTTCCCGCAGGACGTCGGCCGCACCACGGCGTCCCGCTTCCGCTCCCCGCAGGACGTCGCCATGACGGCTCCGCTGCTGTACCAGTACGCGCTGATGACCGGCCGCGGAGTACCGGGGAAGTACAGCTTCCGGTACGTGAACATCAGCCGCCCGGACGCCGAAGGACGCCTGGCAGATCTGCGCCGCACCCGGCGTTTCGACTTCTTCTGCCTCAACGACGTCGATGTGCCGCCCGAGGAGCGCGAGCGGGTCGGTCTTCGGATGAACGCGTTCCTCGAGGACTACTTTCCCTTCCCGAGCCCCTTCGAGAAGCAGAACTGACGGGGGCCGGGGGACATGCGCATGGGGGGCATGGACATCCGTCGGCGTCTGGGAACGTCCGGGGGCCTGCGGGCCGTGCGGGACTCCCTGGTGCGACTCGGGCTCTGGCTGTCGGCCCGGCTGTGGGCGCTGCGCGCGACCCGCTCCCGACGGCGCCTGCGAGCCGCCGACCCGGGACTGCGCCGGGTCACCTTCGGACCGACACGCCTGTACGGCCGTACCGTCGTCCGGTACACCGCCGCGGACGCCCTCGAAGCCGATCTCGACCGGGTGTGCGCCCTGCTGGAGGAGCTGGGCGTCCCGTACTTCCTCGTTCCCGCCGACCCCGGGCAGGGCGGGCCGCGGCAGGTCGTCGGCGTCGAGGAGCGACACCGCGGCGCCGTCCTCGCGCAGGCCGCCCGGCGCTTCGCCGGCACCGCAGCGTATGTCGGCGCCGTCGGTCCGGACGGAGCCGTGACGAGCGCGGCACTGTGGGCGGACGGGAGGCTGCCGCGCGCGCTCGAGCGGGCCGCGGTGCTGCGCACCGGCGTGGTGCGCCTGGGCCCGGGAGGGCAGGTGCTCGCCGGCCTCGAAACGGGCTGCGACATCGAGTTCTGGCGGCACGGCCGGGACCTCGGCACCGCCCCGGGCAAGGACCCGTCCTGGGTCACCGTGCCCGGCGGCGGACTGCCGGACGCCTTCGGCCCGGCGCTCGTCGCCCCGCGCCGCAACCCCGTGTCGGAAGTGCTGCCGCTGTCCGCGCAGCAACCGGCCGCGGTGGTGCGCCGCAGCCGCAGCGTGCCGACGTTCGCGCCCTTCGCCGAGTCGCGCGTCGACGAGGTGTGCTTTCCCGTCGACGCCGTCTACACCTGGGTGGACGGGGACGACCCCGTGCTGGCCGCGAAGCGGCGCACCCATCAGGCGCTCTGCGACGACGCCATCGCCCCGCGCGAGACCGGAGCCTCCCGCTACACCGACCACGACGAACTGAAGTACGCGCTGCGCTCGTTGGAGATGTACGCCGGCTTCGTCCGGCACGTCTACCTCGTGACCGACTCCCAGCTCCCCGCCTGGCTGGACCCGGAGGCGGAGGGCCTGACCGTGGTCGACCACCGGGAGATCCTCCCGGCCGACGCGCTCCCCGTCTTCAACTCGCACGCGATAGAGAGCAGGTTGCACCACATCCGCGGCCTGTCGGAGCACTACCTCTACTTCAACGACGACGTCTTCATCAATCGCCCGGTACGGGCCGAGCACTTCTTCCACGGCAACGGCATCGCCCGGATCCCGCTGTCACCGTGGAAGCTCGGTGTCGGAGCCCCGCATCCACTGGAGCCGGCCCCGAACTCCGCGGGCAAGAACGCCCGTGAGGTGATCAGACGCTTCCACGGCCGGCACATCACCCACAAGTCACTGCACACCCCGCATCCCCAACTGCTGTCGGTCATGCGGGAGATGGAGAGCCTCGGCATCGAGGAACTGGAGCGGACCTCCTACTCACGCTTCCGCTCCACCTCGGATGTCGCTCCGGCGTCCACGCTGCACCACCACTGGGCCATCACGACCGGCCGGGCCGTCCCGGCCGACTACCGGTTCCGTTACGTGCAGCTGGGCACACCGGACATGCGGCACCGGCTGGCCCGGCTGGCGGCCGGTGAGGACATCGACTTCTTCTGCCTCAACGACGTGGACACCGCACCGGCCGCCCGATCGGCGGCGCAGGCGGTCATCCACGACTTCCTGGAACGCAAGTACCCGTTCCCGAGCCGGTTCGAAGGGGCCCACCCGACCACCCCGCCCCCGGTCACGCCACGTGCGGAGAGTCTCCCGCCGCAGCCGGTCCGAAGGGCAGCTCAGCTTCACGACTGACGGGGCGCGCACCCGCGCGAGGGGGCCGCGGGGTGCGTTCGTCGCAGAGGGCCAGAGCCCTGGTGGTGCGGGTGGCGGAGTCCAGGAACGCGGCGATCTTGCTCGGGTCGAACACCCACATCACCTGGTGGATGCCCTCGCGCGAGGCCGCGAGGGTCATGAACGCCGACGGTCTGCCGTCCCGGTGGAGCAGGACGCCGGCGCGTCCGTTGGCCTCGACCCGGCGGACGTCCGCCCCGCGCCAGAACCGCCGGGTGGCCGTGGCCAGGTTCGCCACGCGCGCGCGACCGAGGACGGGGACACGAGCGGCGCCCCGGACGCCGTTGCCGTCGGAGAGGCTGACGGCGTCCGGCGTGAGGACGGCCTCCAGCGACGCGACGTCGCCGTCGCGCGCCGCCGACACGAAGGCGTCGAGGAGTTGGCGATGCGCCACCGTGTCCACGACCTCCCGCCGCCCGTCGTCGATGTGCCGCCGGGCCCGGCTCACGATCTTGCGTACGTTGGCGGGGCTGAGCCGCAGCATGCGCGCGATCTCGGGGTAGGCGTAGTCGAACGCCTCCCGCAGCACATAGGCGGCCCGTTCCGTGGGATTGAGTTTCTCCAGCAGCAGGAGCAGCGCGAATTCCAGGGCCTCCGCGCGCTCGGCCCCCACGTGGGGATCGTCGCTGGTGTCGACCGGTTCGGGCAGCCACGGGCCGACGTAGGTCTCGCGCCGGACGCGGGCGGACCGGGCGACGTTGATGGCCAGCCGGGTGGTGGTGCTCGACAGATACGCGGCGGGGCTGATCACCGCCGAGCGGTCGGTCCGCTGCCACCGCATCCACACCTCCTGCACCACGTCCTCCGCCTCGGCCGCGCTTCCCAGTACGCGGTACGCGATGCCGAACAACCGCGGCCGCAGTTCCACGAAGACAGAAACGGCCTCGTCCAGGGTGTGTTCCGTGGGGGACGTCTCCAGACGCATGATCCTGGTGTCTCCGTTCCTCCGAGCGGCGCCGCCCGGTGGTGGTCACCGGACCTCGACGGCTCTTCCCGACTCGTCCTCCCTGATTGACCGGTGGGCTTCCCGTTCTGTGACAGGTCCGCCGCACCGGAACACGAGATGAGGGCCCCGGTGTCAGAGGGACCGGACCGGGTGATTCCAGGAGCGCAGTTTGTCGGGGTTGAGGGTGACCCAGACCTGCACGACCTGTGCGCCGGCGACGTCGAGGCTGACGACCGCGCCGACCTGGCGGCCGTAGCGCACGACCAGTCCGGTCCGGCCGTTGACCGCGTGCGTGACCAGCGTGGTCCGCGGATGCCGCGCCAGCAGGGTCACCAGGCTCCGGGCCACCGGGACGTCCCCGTGCACCGGGCCGGCCGGCGCCCGGACCTTGCCACCACTGTCGAAGACGGCGGTCGCGTCCGCCGCGAGCAGCGACGTCAGCACCCGTTCGTCCTCACCCGCACATGCCTCGCGCACCGCCCCCACCACCGCGTCGTGCTCTCCCGCCGACGTCGGACGCGCCCGCCGGTCACGCAGACTCCGCCGCGCCCGCTCCGCCGGCTCCACGCACTGCGGCTCGCTGCGCCGGACGGTGCGGGCGGCCGCCTCCGGCGTCGTCCCGAACACATCGTTCGCCACGAACGCCGAGCCCTGCGCCGGGGACAACGCCTCCGGAGCCTCCAGCGGCACCTCACCGCCTCCGTCCGCGACGACACCCGCCCTGTCCGGTCCGGGCCCCGCCGACCGGTCCTGCCCGGGCCCCGCCGCCCGGGAAAGACACACGCCCCCCACCACCCGTACCAGCCACGACCACGGCTCCTCGATCCGTGCCCGCTCCGCCTCCGGCAGCCCGAACCACCGCCGGTACGCCTCGTCGATCACCCGTTCGGCCCCGGGTCCGCCGCCGAGCAACCGGCACGCCACGTCCAGCAGGTGCCGCCGCTCCTCCAGCAGCTCCACCAGCGACACCGCACCGCCCGCACCCGCCACCGCCCGACCTCCCTCGTGCGCAGCCCCCTACGACGACCACCGCACCGATCGCGTGATGCGTCCGCTCGTCAGGTGTGACCGGGCAGCCCTGTGTCCTGTGACACGCGCCCGCATGTCACATCCGCGCCCGCCGATCGGTCTCCCTTTACGACAGACCGTGCCGCGCCCCATGCGGCACCGGCAGTCGATCGCCGAGGAGGGCTTCCGTGGAGTGGCGTGAGAGGGCGATCTGCCTGGCCGAGGACCCTGACCTGTTCTTTCCCGTCGGGAACAGCGGCAGTGGCCCGACCTTGATCCAGACGGACGAGGCGAAGGCCGTGTGCCGGCGCTGCCCGGTGCGGGAGCAGTGCCTCGACTGGGCCCTCGACGCCGGCCCGATGGACGGCATCTGGGGTGGCACCACGGAGCAGGAGCGCCGTGCCATGGCCCGCCGCCTGGTCCCCTCCGGCGGATGAGAGCAGGGCGTGCCGGGCCGGGCGCGGCGGTGAGAACACGCCGTCGTGCCCGCCGTGAGGTGCGGCCGGCCGCCCGTGGCGAGATGTTGGAGTAGGCCGCTTCGGGGCCGCCCACTCACCGAGCTAGGGAGCCGGTCGTGGAGACACATCTGGTCGAAGCCGGGCCGGGCCGGAGGCGGGCAGGCCCGGCCCAGGCCCCGGCGATGGTCGTACCCGACGACGTGACCTCGGTGTTCGTGCAGGCCAGACCAGGGCTCCTCAAGATCGCCCATCGGATCGTCGGGGACCGGAACGAGGCCGAGGACGTCATCCAGGAGACCTGGCTGCGCTGGCAGCGAGCCGACCGTACGGTCGTGCGCAACCCGTCGGCGCTGCTCAGGACGACCACCGCCCGGCTGGCGATCAACCTCGTCCGGTCGGCCTGGAAGCGCCGGGAGACCTGCGCCGGTCCCTGGCTCCCGGAATCGACGGACCTCGACGCCACGCCGGAGGCGGTGGCGGAGCGGCACGACGCCGCCGAGGAAGCGGTTCTGCTGCTGATGGAGTCACTGACGCCCAGGCAGCGCGCGGCGTACGTGCTGCGGGAGGGATTCGACTATCCGTACGGCCGCATCGCCGAACTGCTGGGCATCGGCGTCGCCAACACCAGGCAGCAGGTCTCCCGGGCCCAGGAGCGGCTCGCCGCGGACCGGGCCCGGCGGCCCGTGGACGCCGTCGCACACCGGCGGCTCGTACAGGCCTTCCTCGCGGCGGCCCAGTACGGCGACCTCGCGCGCCTGGAAGCGGTCCTCGCGGCGGAGGCGAGGTCGCCCGCATAGGCCGTTCCGGCGTCCGCGCATTGTCTTCGCGTGTGTGTGCCGGAACGTGTGTGTGCCGGAAAGGGAAAAGAATTCAGGAACCCGAAGTGGCCCCGGCCCGCCGGCGGGGGCCACGTCGACGGTTCTCTACTTCTGCTGAGCCATCCAGTCGGACAACTTGGTCTCCGCGATGTGGGCGTCGGGACCGGGCAGGAGCGTGGCGTCCTCGAGCTGGGCTCCGGAGTACGCCGCCTTCGGGTCCGTGACGACCGTGCGGGGGTCGTCGTTGTCGGCGAGCGTCCGGCGGATCAGCTCGTCGAGCTGGAACACGTCGGGCCCCGCGATCTCCACCACGCCGTTGACGGGAGCGCCGACCGCGGTGCGGCCGACGGCCGCGGCCACGTCGTCGGAGTAGATCGGCTGGAACTTGGCGGGGGGCAGGTGCACGGTGTCGCCGTCCGTGGAGATGTCCGCGATCCCCTTGATGAACTCGAAGAACTGGGTGGCGTGGACGATGGAGTACGGCATGCCGGACGCCTTGATCAGCTCTTCCTGCGCCTGCTTGGCCCGGAAGTACCCGCTCTCCTGGAGCCGGTCCGTGCCGACCACGGACAGCGCGACGTGGTGCGTCACACCGGCCTCGGCCTCGGCCTGCAGGAGGTTGGTCGTGGAGGTCCGGAAGAAGGTCAGGACGGCGTCGTCCTCCCACGAGGGGGAGTTGGAGACGTCGACCACGACCGAGGCGCCCTTCAGGACGTCGGCGAGACCCTCGCCCGTCAGCGTGTTGACGCCGGTGTTGGGCGCGGCCGCCACCGCCTCGTGCCCGTGCTCCTTGAGCTTGCCGACCAGCTTCGAGCCGATGAGCCCGGTTCCACCGATCACTACGACCTTCATGAGGAATTCCTCTCGGAGAAAATTCGGTCTGCACTGGAAGAGACAGGACAGGGGTTCTGTCTGTGACAGGCCCCGGGCGGAAATCCGGAATTCCTCCGCCCGGAGACCCGGCTCACTCGACGAGCTTTCCCTCGGTCGAGACCTCCTGCATCAGCGCGGAAATCTCCTCCGGCACATCCGGGATGCTTTCGCGGGTCACACCGGTCGTCGGGGACCACACGAGATTGACGCGCAGGGCCGGATCCTGGTCCGGGTGGTCGCTGCGGTTGTGGCAGCCACGGGTCTCACGGCGCTCCAGCGCCGATTCGAGGGTGGCCCGCGCGGCCATGGCCGCGGACTTCAGGTCGAAGGCGTGCGCGAGGTCCTGATAGCCGGCGATGTCCGGGTGCACGCCGACGTCCGCCATCCGCTTCTCGATCACGGAGAGCTCCGCGAGTCCGGCGCGCAGGCCCTCCTCGTCGCGTACGACACCCGCGTGCTCCGTCATGGTGTTGCGGAGGGCGCGCTGCAGTGCGCGCACGTTCTCCGGACCGTCCGCGGCGAGCAGGTCGTCGACCTCCGCGCGGGCCTCGGCCACGGCCGCCGCCGAACGCCGCTGCGCGGTCAGCGACTGCGAGTAGGCGGCCGCCGCCCGCCCCGTGATCCGGCCGAAGACCAGCAGCTCGATGAGGCTGTTCCCGCCGAGCCGGTTCGCGCCGTGCAGCCCGCTCGACGCCTCACCGATGGCGTACAGGCCCGCGACATCGGTGCTGTGGTCCTCGGGACGCACCCACACCCCGCCCATCGAGTAGTGCGCGGTGGGCGCGATCTCGATCGGCTCGCGGGTGATGTCCAGCATCTGCAGGTCCAGCATCGTCTGGTAGACGCGGGGCAGCCGCGTCATGATCGTCTGCCGGGGCAGATGGGAGACGTCGAGCCACACGGCCCCCTTCGGGGTGCCCCGCCCCTCCTTGATCTCCGTGTAGGAGGCCAGAGCCACCCGGTCGCGGGTGGACAGCTCCATGCGCTCGGGGTCGTAGCGGGCCATGAACCGTTCCCCGAGGGCGTTGCGCAGGATCCCGCCCTCGCCGCGGGCGGCCTCGCTGACCAGGGTCCCGGCCGCGTTCTCCGGCTCGATGATCCCGGAGGGGTGGAACTGGACCAGTTCGGCGTCGCGCAGCCGGGCGCCGGCCTCCACGGCCAGCCGGAAGGAGTCACCGGTGTTCTCGTCACGCCGTGAGGAGGTGCGCCGCCAGATCCGGGTGTGGCCGCCCGCGGCGAGGATGACCGCGTCCGCGTGGATCAGGTAGCGCCGTCCGCTCGCCAGGTCGAAGCCGTAGGCACCGAAGACGGCGCCGTCGTGCACCAGCAGCCGGGTGATGTAGACGCCGTCCAGCACGGGGATGTCGAGCTGCTGGGCGCGCCGGATGAGCGTGCGCTGGATCTCCAGACCGGTGTAGTCGCCGGCGAACGCGGTCCGCCGGAACCTGTGCGCGCCGAAGAACCGCTGCGAGATACGGCCGTCCTCCTCGCGGGCGAACGCCATGCCGTACCGCTCCAGGTCGTCGATGCCCCGGGCGGCGCCCTGGGTGACGATCTCGACGGTGCGGGGGTCGGCGAGGAGATAGCTCTCCTTGATCGTGTCCGCCGCGTGCTGCTGCCAGCTGTCCTCGGGGTCCATCGTGGCCAGAGCCGCGTTGATGCCGCCGGCGGCGAGCGCCGTGTGGGCGTCCTCCTTGGGGCGCTTGCCGACCGCGAGGACGTCGACGCCGGCCTCCGCCAGTTCGATCGCCGCACGCAGACCGGCACCGCCGGTGCCGATCACCAGCACCATGGTGGAAAGACGTTGTTCGGTGATAGCCACGGGTCTTCTCCGATCGCGGGATGTCACCCATTACGACCGGGCCGCCGCCTCATCTGTGACAGCGTTCCGGCGTCAGGGCACCCGTTCGGGGTGTGTCCGTGGTCACCTGCCGGGTCCGGCCACCTCGACGGACCGCACGGCTCGGGCGCGCGGTCATCGCTCTCAGTCCGTCAGCGAGGCGACGTAGGGAGCCAGCTTGGCCGGGTTCATGACCCACATGATGCGTTCGATTCCCCGCTCGGAGACATCGACGCAGAGCAGCGCCACGGGGTGTCCGTCGGCCGAGACGAGGACGGCCGGCCTGCCGTTGGCCTCGACCCAGCGGACCTCCGCCGGAGGCCAGAAGCGCGGCGCGAACGCGGCGAGGTACTTGGAGACGTGCGGACGGCCGACGACGGGGATCCTGGACGCCCCGCGGATGCCGCCGCCGTCGGAGTAGCTGACCACGTCCTCCGCGAGGACGTTCTCCAGCCCCGACAGGCTGCCGGTCCGGGCCGCGTCGAGGAACACCTCCAGCAGGCGCCGGTGATCGCTCGAACTGACCGGCTCCTTGCGCTCCGCCGCCAGGTGCTTGCGGGCACGTGTCACCAACTGGCGGGTGTGGACCTCGTTCGTCTCCAGGATCTCCGCGATCCGCTTGTACGGGTAGTCGAAGGCCTCCCGCAGCACATAGGCGGCGCGTTCCACGGGGTTGAGCCGCTCCAGGAGCAGCAGCACCGCCATGTCGAGCGCCTCGGCCCGCTCCGCGCCCAGCTGCGGATCCGCCCGGGTGTCGACCGGCTCCGGAAGCCAGGGCCCGGTGTACGACTCACGCCGCATCCTGGCGGACTGGGCCACGTTGATCGCCAGCCGGGCGGTGACGGTGGCCAGGAACGCGGCCGGCTCCTTGATCTCGGTGCGGTCGGTCTTCTGCCACCGCACCCACGCGTCCTGGACGACGTCCTCCGCCTCCGCCGCGGTCCCGAGGACGCGGTAGGCGATACCGAACAGCTGGGGGCGCGCCGCCATGAACTGCTGTGCTGCCCGGTCGAGGGAGTCTGTGCCGTCCTCGGCGCGCATGGATGTCCTCCAGTCCTGGACGCCCCAATCTACAAGCGGGCACCGCCGCACGCGCGGCCGGGCCGGTCCTCGCCGGACGTCCGTCAGGGCCGGCCGAGCCGGACCGCCAGCACGGCGGGGTCGGCCCGCTCGGGCAGCGCGACGAACCCGGAACCGGCGAGCTCCGCGATCACCTCCGCACGGGCGGCGGGCCACATCCAGAACGTCTCGGTGTACTCGCGCAGGACACCCCGCGCACCGCGCACCCAGTACTCGAACCGCGTGCGGATCCGGTCCGTGTCGGCCGACATCACCATGCGTCCGCCGTACAGGTGCTGGCCCACCTTCTGGGCCGGCAGGACGTGGGTGGCCTCGCCGTGGGGGAGGCGGTCGGGCGGGAGGTGGACGAGGAGCACTCCGCCGGGCACGAGGGCGTCGGCGACGGCCGGCCACAGGGCGCGGCGCGCGTCCGGCGCCAGACAGCCGACCGTGTTGTGGCATATCGCCACGTCGGCGACGTGGCGCAGCCCGGCCTCGCCGAGCCCCTGGGGATGCACGGTGACCCGCCCCCTCAGGTCGGCGGGCAGCGCCGCCAGCCGCGTCATCAGCAGCGACCGCATGGAACGCGCCGGCTCGACCGCGTGCACCGCGACCCGCGATCCGGCGAGGCTCATGAACGTGACCCGCCCGGTACCGGCACCCACGTCCAGCACGCCCAGGCGGGCGGCCCGCACGTCCCGGGCGTAGAACCGGTGCACGCGGGCCCTGTCGCGGTCCGCCTGCAGGATGTCGTAGAACTCGGCACTGACCTCGTAGGCGTCCCGTGGCTCCGGGCGCGGAGACTCAACGGTGACATCTGGCAGGAAAGGGAGCATATAGAGATAGACCGGCCGGCCGGCCCATCTGTGACAGCGGGCTCGACCGGGCTCACGGGCCCACAGGCGCCCCGCGGCCCTGCTCGGTGGGCGCCGGGCAGGGGCACGGCGGGCGTTGGTAGCGTCGACCGTGCCGCGCCCGCCGGTGCGACGCGCCGACCGACCGAGAGAGATGCGATGTCCCCGACGATCCGCAGGGCTGTGATCCCCGCCGCCGGACTCGGCTCCCGACTGCTGCCGCTGACGAAGGCGACACCCAAGGAGATGCTCCCGGTCGGCGACAAGCCGGTCATCGAGCACACCGTGCGCGAGCTGGTGGACTCCGGAATCACCGACATCACCATCGTGGTCTCCGGCGGCAAGAGCCTCATCCAGGAGCACTTCCGGCCCAACCCCGCCCTCGTCGAACAGCTCCGCGCCGACGGCAAGACCGCCTACGCCGACGCCGTGGAGGAGGTCGCCGAGCTGGCCCGCAAGGGCCACATCACCTACCTCGACCAGTACGGCCCCTACGGCAACGGCACCCCCGTGCTGAACGCCGCCCGCTCCTTCGGCGACGAGCCCGTGCTGGTGCTCTGGCCCGACGACGTCTTCGTGGCCGAGGTGCCCCGCGCCCAGCAGCTGATCCGCGCCTACGAGCAGACCGGCTGCCCGGTCCTCGCCCTCCTGCCCATGGATCCGACCGAGTCCCAGCGCTACGGCGTCCCGATAGTCAAGGAGGACCTCGGGGACGGCCAGCTGCGCATCACCGGTCTCGTCGAGAAGCCCGAGCCCGCCGCCGCCCCGTCGTCGTACGCGGCCATCGGCGGTTACGTCGTCACCCCCGGCATCATCGACGAACTGCGCGAGCAGACCCGCCGCTGGTACGAGCACCGGACCGGCGAGGTGTATCTGACCGACGCCATCAACGCCTACGCCGCCAGCCGCGCGGTGTACGGGCAGGTCATCAAGGGCCGCTGGTACGACACGGGCAACCCGGCCGACTACCTCGTCGCCCAGATGGCGTCCGCCCTCGCCCACCCGGAGTACGGCCCCCTCCTGCGCGGCCTGGTCGCCGGACTCGACGACGGCAGCTGACCTCGTCGCTCACGGCACCGGCCGGTCCGGCGTCGCCGTCGTGGCGCCCTGCCGCGCCCGGACGAGGGAGACCACCGTGTCGGTCGTGCGGTCGAGCAGGCTGCGCCCGTCGGGGAGTCCGTGCTCCGGACTGATGTAGCTGCGCGGACCGAGGTGGGTCGCCGGATCGAGGCGATGCACGGTGATCTTCCCGGCGCGGCGGGCACGGTTCCAGCCGCTGCGGCGGAACAGGCGCCAGCGCTGCGGGAAGATCCAGGTGCCGACCCGCTCGATCCGGTCGTACGCGCTGGTGAGCTGGTGCAGGTGCTCGGCCCGTGAGAGGTCGTTGGCGCCGTTGTGGAACCCGCCCAGCGTGATCACCACGAGCGGGCAGCGCAGCCGGGTGTGCAGCGCGTCGACCGCGCCGGTGGCGACCTGCGCCCCGCCGCTGTAGCTGAGCAGCACGACGGGCACCCCGCTGTCGGGCCGGTAGCCGGCGAGCCGCAGCTGTGTGGCGATCTGGGAGCCGACGGCCCGGTTGTACAGGGGCCGGTAGCGGTGGTCCGCGGCGACGAAGATCTGCATGACGTTGTGCAGGAACAGCAGCAGGCCGATGCGGCGGCGCAGCCACGCCCACACCGGACGGTCGGCGAGCGGGTCGGCCAGCGGCGAGTAGGGCTGCACCTGGCCGAGCACCCGCAGCTCGGGCGCCGCGGCGAGCACGGCCCTGACGAGCTGGCCGCCGTCCCGGGTGTCGCGGACGCGGCGCTTGCCGATGCCGTCGAGGTAGACCAGGTAGGCGTCCGGGGGAGCGTCGGCCGCCGCGCCCCGGGCGTAGGGCATGCCCTCGGGCAGCTCGATCGTCGGTGCCCGGAAGCCGGCGCTGTAGGCCAGCACCTCGTAGCGGGCCAGCAGGCCCTCGGCGAGCAGCACGGGCCCGAGCACACAGGCCCAGAGCAGGAAGTCGTTCATGAGACCCCCTCCGTCGTCCGGGGCGCACCGAGCCCCACGACCAGCCGCCGCACGGCCTCCACGGCGAGGCCGAGTCCGGCCCCGGCGGCGGCCACGCAGCCGGCCGCGCCCCACCAGCCCAGCTCGGTCGCTGTCGCGAGCGGTTCGGCCAGACCGGCCCCGACGCCCATCAGGAGCAGCAGGTGGAGCAGGGGTCCGAGCAGCGGGAACGCCAGCACGGCGCACAGCAGCAGGGGAGCGGCGAGGCCCGGCGTCCATGCCAGGGAGTCGCCCGGTGGGGAGGTGGACGTCACCAGTTCGGCCAGCGTCCACGCGGTCAGCGGCCACAGCGTGAACACCGCGGCCTCGACCAGACCGGCGCCGAACAGCAGCCCGACGACGAGCGTCCTCGGCATGCCGGGCCGCCGGGCCAGCAGCGGCAGGATGCGCCCGGCGGCCTCCGACAGCCCCGCGAACAGCAGCAGCACGATGACGAAGGACATGACTCAGCCTCGCTGTGCGGGATCGGCGGGGAGCGGCGGGCGGGCCGCGCCGGCCGCGTTCAGGTACCGCTCCAGTTCGTCGGCGGCCCGCCGGTAGCCGCCCGCGTCGCGCTGGGCGGCCTTCAGGGCGGTCGCGGCGGCC
The DNA here is from genome assembly GCF_043195415.1 of Streptomyces sp. Y7. Lineage (NCBI taxonomy): Bacteria > Bacillati > Actinomycetota > Actinomycetes > Kitasatosporales > Streptomycetaceae > Streptomyces > Streptomyces sp. Y7. The sequence goes on along the minus strand of NZ_JBIDDQ010000001.1, from coordinate 1,150,580 downwards.
CGGAACCCGGGTTCGTGCAGCAGACGTCGGGCGAGGGCCCGCACGGAGCCCTTGGTGACGTCCTCGGTGCGGATCGACAGGCCCGCGCCGAGCTCGACCACCCGGGCCGCGGTCATCGGCTGGTCGGCGCCCTGCGGGATCACCAGCATCGGGACGCCGGCGTACATGGCCTCGTTGACGCTGTTCATCCCGCCATGGGTGACGAACAGCGCCGCACGGTCCAGCACCTCCGGCTGCGGCACGGAACGGCGCGGGAGCACATGGGCGGGCAGCGGGCCGAGCGCGTCGGGGTCGGTCTGTCCCGTGGAGACGATCACGGTGCCGGCCAGCGGGGCCAGCGCGACGGCGAACGTGCGCAGCAGCCCCGGGTCGGCGCCGAACACCGTGCCCAGCGAGGCGTACAGCACCGGGCTCCGGAGCCGCTCGGTCTCGAACGACGGATCGGCCGGGCGGGCGCCGATGCTCGGGCCGACGAAGCGGTACGAGTCGTCGAAGTGCTCGACGGCCGGCTGGAACGCCCGTGACGTGTAGACGAGGTTGAGCGGCCGGCGGATGTTCAGCAGGTCGAAGAAGGGCAGCCCGCGCGCGTCGAACCGGCGGCTCAGCTCACCGCGGGCCCGCATGTAGGCCAGGACACCGCGGCGTCGTCCGCGCTCCCCGGCGAACAGCTCCCACGAGGCGCGGGTGGGGCTGGGCACGTGCCGGTTGAAGGCGAAGGTGGTGAACGACGAGGCCGCCGGCACGCCCAGTTCGCGTGCCGCCACCGCGCCCCACGGACAGGAGGCGTCGTGGACGATCAGGTCGGGCCGGTCGCGGCGCAGGTCGTCCAGCACGGCGGGCAGCAGACGCAGGCTCGTGCTCGCGAGCGACTCCAGCAGGGTGAGCGGCGTCGGCGGATCGGGCAGCGGCTGCTCACCGCCGGGGTAGAGGCGCACGGCGGCACCGGCGGCCTCGATCTCCTGACGGAACGCGGGCGAGGTGTGGTACGTGACGGTGTGGCCGCGCCGGACGAGCTCGGCCACGACCGGCAGGGTCGGGTTGATGTGCCCGTGCATACCGATGTTGAGGAACGCGACGGTGCTCACAGGCCCGCCTTCCGCACGGAAGATGTCGACGCCACGCCCGGACCGGTGGCCGTCGCCATGCCCGGTACCGCCGCGCCGGCGAGCAGCGCGGACTCCAGGTCCCCGCGGTCGAGCAACGCCGGAGCGCCGGTGTCCGGGTCCAGGGCCACCGCGGTGAAGGGGACCGCCAACTCCTCGATGCGAGAGGGTAGTTCGGCGCGGGCGATCAGCCGGCGCAGTCCGCGGTCGGTGAAGACGCTGCCGCGCGCCGAGAGCCGCCCGGGCGGATACACCTCACGACGGCGCAGCCGGGTCCCCACGTGGTCCAGCCACGGTGCCGCCCGGTCGGGATGGGCGGCCGCGACGGCGCCGTTGAGAGCGCCCACCGACGTGCCGATGATCATGTCCGGCACGAATGCGCGCTGCTCCGGCGCGTGGCCGGCACCGACATGTGCCGCGCCCAGCACTCCGCCGGCGCCGACCACGACGGCGACGGGACGGGGCAGGGCGTCCAGCCCCGTCGCCGGGTCCCCGGTCGACGGGACCGGCGACAGATGACGGGCCCGCTCGGTTCGCGTCATGATCCACCTCTCGTCCTGAACCGGGTGCTGACAACAAGGACCGGGCAGCGGCCCGACGTGTGACATCCGGCCGGGGGAGCCGTGTGCCCTCGGCCGCCGCCCGGCCCGGTCCGGGCCTAGTCCACGAAGTACGAGTCGTGCTCGTCGAAGAACCTCGCGCGTTCCTCGTGCGTGGCGTCGGCCAGCTGTGACAGCCCCTCGAAGTACGCCTCGCGCGGCGCCCCCGGTGTGAAGAGGAGCAGCATCTCGGCAGGGGCGTCGGAGTCGTTGCGGAAGGCGTGCAGTCCGCCCTGCGGCACATGCAGGAAGTCGCCCTGCCGGGCGTCCACCCACTGATCGCCGTCGAAGAGACGAACCGTGCCGCCCAGGATGAAGAACGACTCCGAGATGGTGCGGTGGAAGTGGGTCTTCGGACCGCCCGCCCGCGCGCTCATCCGGACTCGGTAGAGCCCGAACTCGCCGCGCGTGGTGGTCGTGGTCGCGAGGTAGTGAATCGCGTCCTGACCGGCTGTGCCGAGCTCCGGCGGGGTGTCCGCCGGCCGGAAGTCCGCGTTGATCTCGCCGCCGTCACCGTCGTAGACCCGCTGCGGATACGACATGCCGACCGCTCCTTTCGTACGGGTGGCGTGCCGGTCAGCCGAACTGGCCGGGCTGGTAGTCCCCGGCGGGCTGCTGGTTGATGACGTTGATGCGGTTGTAGGCGTTGATGACGCCGAGCAGCGAGATCAGCGCGACGAGCTGCTCCTCGTCGAAGTGCTTGGCCGCGTCGGCCCAGGCCTCGTCGGTGACGCCGCCGGCCGCGTCCGCGATCCGGGTGCCCTGCTCGGCCAGCTCCAGGGCGGCACGCTCGGCCTCCGTGAAGACCTTGGCCTCCCGCCAGGCCGCGACCAGGTGCAGACGCTGCACGGTCTCACCGGCCTCGGCGGCGTCCTTGGTGTGCATGTCCGTGCAGAAGCCGCAGCCGTTGATCTGGCTCGCGCGGATCTTCACCAGTTCCTGGATCGTGGTCGGCAGGGACGAGTCCGAGAGCAGCTTGCTCGCCGAGTTGATGTGCCGCAGCACCTTTCCCGCGAGGGGGTTGCCGAAGTAGTCGAGACGGGGTTCCACGGTGTTCTCTCCTTGCCGTTGGGATGGGCTACACACCACTGACCGGACTGGGCCGGAAGGTGTGACAGCACGGCGGGTGTGAACCACGTCTCACCCTTGTTCGCCGAGGCCGTCGCCGGGCGCAGCCACGAGCGGGCCCCGCCCGCGGGCTCGCACCCCATTTATGTGGGGTGCGCCACATTCGAAGGTGAATCGCACTCACCTTCCGTGTCCCGGACGCGGATTGAACCGGACCAGGCGAATCCGCTCCACCGTCTGACCGGCGGAAGGGTGTGACGGGCCGGTGGTGTGCGGGCGGACGCGAACGTGCGAACGCCTCGTCGGAGGGGGTGCGACCGCGCTGGGCGCGGGCCGGGAACACCCCTGCTCGTGCGTATGATCGGACGAGGGAAACGGTCGTTCGGTTCGTACATTCCGCCAACTGCTCGGTGTGGCGGCGCAATACAGGAGACGCGGTGGCGTTAACCCCCGGCCTCAAGGCGGATGACGAGCCCACGCTCGTCGGTCGAGACCTGGAACTGGCCCTGATCCGTGAGCATCTCCACGGCACGGCCGAAGGCCGCGCGGTCCTGCTGCGCGGACCCGCCGGGATCGGCAAGACCCGGCTGATGCACGAGATGATCGCCGACCTCGACGCCCACGCGCGTGTCCTCACCGTCAAGTGCCAGGAGACGGGCGGCGCCGCCTACGCGGCCGTGCGCGGGCTGCTGGAACCGCTCGGCCTCACCGACGGCGACCCCGCCCGCCATCCGCTGCTCGCCGACCGTCCCGAGTTGGCGGGCAGCGCCGCGCTCGCCCTGCCCGCCCTCACGACGGACGGCGCCCCCGACGGCCGGCCCGCCGACATGTACGGCGTCATGCACGGCCTGTACTGGCTCACCGCCTCGCTCGCCGCCGAGCGCCCCCTCGTCCTGGCCGTCGACGACCTCCAGTGGTGCGACGAGGCGTCGCTGAGCTGGCTCGGTTTCCTGCTGCGACGGGCCGAGGGCCTGCCGCTGTCCCTGCTCGTCACCCTGCGCACCGAGGTCGAGCCCGCGCGCCCCGACGTGCTGGACGAGATGGCCGACGCCCCCTCCTGCCTCACCGTCGACGTCGAACCGCTCACCGACGACGCCGTACGGGACATGCTCGCCGCGTCGCTGGCCGCCGCACCGGACGCCTCCGTCGTCGCACGCTGCATGGAACTCACCGGCGGCATCCCGTTCCTGGTCCAGCTGCTCACCCGTGAACTCGGGGACGCACCGGACGCCGTACTCGACGCCGACGCACTGCGCGGCGGCCTCGGGCACGACACCGTCGCCCGCTTCCACCTCGACCGGCTCACCCCCGAGCGCCTCGCCGTGGCGAAGGCGCTCGCGGTCCTGGAGTCCGACGACACGGAGACCGTCGCGGCCCTGGCCGGCACCACCCCGGGCCCCGCCGCCGGCGCCGTCGAGGCCCTGCGCGCCGCCGGACTGCTGCGCCCCGACTCCCTCGCCTACCGCCACGACCTCATGCGGCAGGCCGTCCTGGACGCCACGCCGGCCGACGAACGCCGTGCGCTGCGCGAACGCGCCGCACGCCTGCTCAACGACTCCGGACACCCCAGTGACCAGGTCGCCGTCCAGCTGATGCACCTGCCCGCGGTGCCCGAACCCTGGATGGTCACCGTCCTGCGCTCCGCCGCCCTCGGCGCCGAGCAGCGCGGCGCACCCGCCATCGCGGGCCAGTACCTCTCCCGCGCCCTGCGCCACGATCCCGACGACATCGAGCTGCTGTCCGCCTCCGCCCGCGTCCTCGCCCACTCCGACCACCCCACCGCGCTCAGCCGGCTGGAACGCGCGCTGTCCCTCGCCACCGACCCGCGCCTGCGCTGCCGTCTCGTCCTTCAGTACGTCATCACCTCCCTCGGCGTGCAGAACTCGCTGCGCGCCTTCGAGTTGGTCGGCGAGACGGTGCCCGTGATCGACGCCGAGCTCGGTGACGCGCCCGACGAACAGGCACTGCGCACCCTCATGGAGGCGATGGCGCTGGTCTCCGGGCTGGACGAGAAGGCCACCGTCCGCCGCGTCAGCGAGCGCTTCCGCGACCACGGCATGCCGCCCGGCGAGACCGCCGAGGAGCGGCTGCTGCTCGGCATGCTGTGCGCGCTCGGCACCCTCGAGGGCCGGCCCGCCGCCGAACTGGTCCCCGCCGCCCAGCGGGTCCTGCGGGTCGGGGACGTCTCGCTGGGCGGCTGGGGCGCTCTCGGCGCCAGCCTCACCCTGTACCTCGCCGACGAGATCGAGCCCGTCGAGCTGGTGCTGACCACGCTGCTCGAACACGCCCAGAAGCGCGGCCAGGCGTGGAACAGCGCCCTGGCGTCCAACACCCGCGCCCAGGTGCACCTGTGGGCCGGCAACATCACCCAGGCGCTGGCGGACGCGCAGCTCGCCTTCGACCTCGTCCACCGCGACCTGCAGGTGCAGAGCGCCGTCGGCCCGCAGTGCACCCTCGCCGACGTCCTGGTCCTGCGGGGCGACGCCCGCCGCGCCGAGGAACTCCTCGATCTGGTGCGCCGGCCCCGCCTGGACGAGTTCGCACTGGAGTCGCACACCTACCTGATGAGCCGGGCCCGCACCCGCGCCGCGCTCGGCGACCCGGAGGGCGCCCTCGGCCACCTCCTGCGGTGCGGCGACAGCCTGGCCGAGGCCGGCATCGGCAACCCCGTGCTGGCGCCCTGGTGGTACGAGGCCGCCCAACTGCTCGCCGAACTGGGCCGGTACGGCGAAGGGAAGGACGTCGTCGACCGGGTCGCCCCCGCGGTGCGGCGCTGGGGCACATCCCGGGCCCGGGGCATGCTCGCCGTCGCCCGAGGCGTCCTGACCCCGGGCGACACCGGCATCGACGAACTGACCGAGGCGGCCGAACTCCTCGACGCCGGTCCGGGCCGTCTGGAGCAGGCCCGCGCCGAGTACCTGCTGGGCCGGCGGCTGCTGGAGCGCGGTGACTTCGAGGGGGCCCGCGAACGGCTGCGCCGCGCCATCGACATCGCCGTGCTGTGCGGCGACCGGCAACTCCTCGACCGGGCGGTGCCCGCCCTGGGCGCGGCGGGCGGCCGGCTGCGGCGCGGTACCGAGTCACCGACCGACGCGCTGAGCGGCAGTGAACGCCAGGTCGCCGAGCGGGCTGCCGGGGGAGCCACCAACAGGGAGATCGCCGAGGCCCTCTTCCTCACCCAGCGCACCGTGGAGTTCCACCTCACCAGCGTGTACCGCAAGCTCGGCATCCGAGGGCGGGGCGAACTGGAGGCCGTCCTCGCCGCCGAGCGCAGGCCCGTCGCCTGAGACGGCCGCGGCGGTGTGCTCGGCGGGGCATGTCTGGGGTTTTGCGGGTGGCGGCCCGGGTTCAATGGGCGGCGACGGCGGGCCGGTTGCCGCTGTCGCACTGACCGCAGCCCTGGAAAGGACGCCCATGCCGCGTGACGCCCCCCGGGTGTGGCCGCGTACGGCTGTATCCACCCGGTGCGGGTGCGCTCCGCCCCGAAGGCCCCGCCGGGGGAAGCGGCAGGGCCTCGAAGCGGCGGAACGGGCGATCAGTCGGACACGAACTCCGGGCGTACCCGCGGTGGCCACTGGCCCAGGGCGAAGACACCGAGGGAATAGCTCTTCGATATCAGCGCCGGCCGGTTGGTCACCTTCATCTTCCGCAACAGCGAGGAGACGTGATACTCCACTCCGCCGCGGCTGAGGAAGAGTTTCGTGGCGAGCTGTACCGTCGACTCACCTGATGCCACTCCCTCCAGAATGCGGGCGTGCATCGGGCTGAACAGTTCGCGCCGGGCGTGGGCGAGTCGGGGACCGTTCTCGGACTCCTCCGGGTCGACCAGCACCAGAATGCGGTCCACTCTGCCGACACCGCTCCGCACCGCTATCCCTGTCATTTCGCCGCGGAATACGGCGTCCTTCGCGCCCAGTGCGACCAAGTGGTCCGCGAACCGAGGGCTCTGACCGTCCGCCAGGCGGATCAACTCGTTCTTCAGCTTGCTCTGCACGCTGGGATGCAGGAGTTTACAGAAATCTATTCCCGTGCCCTGCCCGGGTGTCCAGTCGAATTGCCGGGCGAAGGATCGATTGGCTTCCATTATCCGGAATTCAAGATCGAGGTTCGCGATGCAGGCCGGGGACTGCTCGAAAAGAGCCAGATAATTTTCGCGATAGGGTTCAGGAGACCAGTTCCGTGGCGTGTCGGGGAGGATCTCTGCAGAGTCTGGGCCGACGTTCTTCATGGGGGGTGGGCCACTCTCTCTCAGCGCTCATGACCGGTGGTGCGTCCCGCAGCGGGGAGTGTTCCTTCATCTGTGACATTGCCACCGAATGAAAATGCATGTCAAGGCGCACCGGGTTGGCGAGGCCCTATTCTCCGTTAAGACTGCGGTGCCCGCCGGCGGTGGTTCGGTGCGCATTGCGGTTCCGTACGCGGCGCCTTTCGAGTACCGTTCGGTAACCGGCGAACGGGACGTGCGGCAGCGGCGACACGAGGAAACGTGCAGGTCGGAGCGACCCCCTCACCTTCCGGTGGGGGCGCCCCGGGTGTGCGGTGGTGAAGATGACGGAAATCAGCGGCTTCGGGTTCCCCGGATTCCGTGAACACAATGAACAAAACTCCGCGGGGGTCGGCGAGCATGGATCAATGCCGTCCGGGGAAGATCAGTCGGTTGCGTCCATTCCCATGGCGTGGGCCAGTTGTTCCCGGCCGGTAATGCGGAATTTTCGGTACGTGCTCGTGAGGTGTCTTTCCACGGCCCGCAGACTCGTATCGAGTTCCTCGGCGATCTCCCGGTTGCTCAGACCACGTGCCGCGCGTTCCGCCACCTTGGTCTCGGCCGGTGTGAGCCCGGCCGTGCGCGCCCGCGCCGGGCGCGCCGCGGTGCCGGAGTCCGCACGCGTGTCGGTCAGTTCCGCGGTCAGGCGACGGCCGCGCCGGGTGAGCCGGTCGCCGTCCGGGAGGGACTCCCGTTGCAGACGTCGGCCCAGTTCGACCAGGGCGTGGGCCAACTCCAGCCTGCTGCCGTCCGTTTCCACGAGGTCGACGGCCTGCCGCAGCAGCGCGGTTCCCGGTGGCCCCTCGGTGACGACGCCGAGCACGCGCAGCGCCCGGCTCAGTGTGGTCGGCGCGCCCCAGGCCAGGGCCCGCTCGTGATGGGTCCGGGCGGCGGCGAGGGCCTCGGCGGTCCGGCCCGCGCGGTGGTGGATCAGCGCGACGCGGACCTGCCAGTGCGCGAACGCCGCGTTCATCCACCCGGCGCGTTCCAGGACGCGCCCGCAGTCCAGATAGTGGGCCAGGGCCAGCGGCAGATTCCCTCGCTTCTCCGCGAGCATCCCGTGCAGATTCCCGAACAGGGCCGACATCCGCAGGTCGGTGGGCGGTTCCGCGGGGCGCAGCAGTCGTTCGGCGAGCTCGGCGTCGCCCGCCGCGAGAGCGACCCGGCCCAGGACGAGCGTGGCGTGCACCGTGTCCCCGGGCGCCCCGCCCCCGGCCAGCGCGAGCGCGCGCACCCCGAACTCCCGGGCGGCGCCGACCTCGCCCCGCGACAGCAGCGCCAGCCCCTGCACCGCCTCGATGAGGGACAGCGTCGTGCGGTCGCCCTCCTGCGAGGCGTGCAGACGCGCCGCGCCCAGCCAGGAGGCGGCGAGGTGCGGGCTGTCCGTGCAGTGGAGGACCGAGGGCAGCAGTTCGAGCGCCAGACCGGACAGGGCGCTGTGCGCGGGCTCCTCCTCCAGGACCTGCCGGGCCGTCCGGGCCACCGTGCGGTGATCGGCCTGCCCGCCCATGGCGGCCGAGAACACCAGGACGGTACGCAGTTCGCGCTCGGCGGCCGAGATGCCGTAGCGCTGCTCGCCGAGGTCGAGCAGCCGGCGCGCCGCCGACCTCACCAGGCCGGGATCCTCCAGCCCGGCGTACCGCAGGCGGGCCTCCAGCCGCATCGCGAGGTAGCCGCCCTGCCGGTCGCCCTCCCGCGGAGTTCCGAGGCCGGCGGCGGTCTCCCGGACGAGAGCGGCGACCTCGGGATCGCTGCGCACGATGTCCATCGGGGTGCTGGAGAGGACCTCGGCGCGGCGCCGCAGCCGCGGCATCAGCCGCGCCGCCTGCACGAAGTGACGGCCCGCCGCGGGGGACTTGAGGTCCAGCTCGGTGACCCCGAGTTCGTACAGCAACTCGGCGCGGACATGGCTGCCGGCCGGCACGTCGACGAGGGCGCGGCCGAGATAGCGCACGGCCGCCTCCGGAGCGCCCCGGCGACGCGCGGCCGCGGCGGCGGCGCGCAACTGGTGGATCTCCCACGGGTCGCCGAGCCGGTCGACATGCAACAGGGGCCGCACGACGTCCTCCGGTCCGGCGCCGCACGCGTCGAGCACGGCGGACGCCCGCCGGTGGAGGTGGGAGCTCTCCTCGTCCCCCATGGTCCGCAGGACGACCGCGCAGGCCGCGCGGGTGTGGGCGGCCCCGTCGTCGCCGGGCGCGGGCGGCCAGGCGTGCGTGAGGACGTCACGGGCGTACGCGCACTGCTGCCCCGTCAGCTCCGCGACCCGGGCGACGAGGTCGTCCGTGGCGTGGTCGGCGAGCACGGCGCTGGCCTTGAGGAAGGCGTCGAGGACGGGTTCGCGTCGCAGCAGCGACAGCAGCCGCTCGCGGCGCAGCGACTCGCCCAGCCCGCGCAGGCGCTGCGTGTGCCAGTGGGGTGCGCCGAGCCGCCGGAGCCGGGCCCGGTCGCACAGCACCCGCAGTTCCTTGGGCCGGCCGCCGGTGACGTCGTGGCAGGTCCGGCGGAAGTCGTCGGGGCAGCCGTCGCCGAAGTGACGGGTCACCAGTGCCGCCGAGCCGCGGTGGGACAGGCCGCGGGCCCGGACGCGGTGGGTGGCGGCCGCCGAGATCTCGCCGACGAGCGGGTCGCGGGAGCCGAGGCCGTCCTTGCTGACCACGGCCAGCAGCATGCGCAGGCCGTCGCGGCGGGCCGCGAGATGGGCGAGCGCCTCCAGCGAGTCGTCGTCGACCCAGCCCAGGTCGTCGACGGCGACCGTCACGGTCCGCTCGGCGCTCAGGCCGGCGAACAGGATGTGCAGCCAGTGCAGGACGTCGGCGCGCACGGCGGCGTCGGCCTCGCCGTCCGGGCACGAGGGGCTCGGGCCGGTGGCGGTGGTCGGTACCGCGGTGAACAGGGGTGCGGGCAGGTCGCGTTCGGCGACCAGCGGAAGCACGAGCCGGCGCAGCGCACCGAAGGGGACGGTCCGTTCGGCGGGGATGCCGCCGGAGCGCAGGACCAGGGCGCCGGCCGCCGTCGCCCGCTCGGCCAGCCGGTTCAGCAGGGCCGTGGTGCCGGTGCCGGTACCGCCCTCGACGACGAGGAGGACGCCGTCGCCCGACCGGGCCGCGGCGACCGCGTCGTCGAGTACGGTCAGCTCCCGCTCGCGCTCCAGCAGCATGGATCAGCCGGCCGTGTGCCGGGCTCGCAGCTGGGCGACGAGGGCCGCGCGCCCCTTCACGCCGAGCTTGCGGTAGGTGTGCGTCAGCCGTAACTCGACGGTGCGGGTGGCCAGGCCCAGTCGGTGGGCGATCTCACGGTTGGCCAGTCCGGCCAGGACGAGGTCGGCCACGTCACGCTCGGACGGTGTGAGCGGGTCGCGCTCCGGGGCGTTCGCGTCGGTCACCGCCGTGGGCCCGTTGGGGGAGGGCGGCGAGGTCCGGGCGGAGGGTGGTTCGGCCGCGGCGGCCGCCCAGGGGACTTCGACGCCGTTGCGCTTCAGCGCCGCGTGGGTGTGGGCGCGCAGTGCCGTGAAGGCGCCCCACGTGCCCCAGCGCTCGGCGACTTCCCCTTCCCTGAGGAGCAGGTCGTCCGCGGTGGCCGGGGCGCCGAGGTGATGGTGGGCGACGGCCGCGGCGCTGCGCCACGGCAGGAGCAGGGGGTTGCGCCAGCGCTTGGCCCGCAGCATGCGGCCGCACTCCTCCAGCAGGAGCAGGGCACGGGCCGCGTCCTGATCGATGAGGGCGAGTTCGGCGCGGGCGTACAGCAGGAACGGCGTGGTGACGCTGTGCCCCTCGGGCCGGCTGTGAGCGCTCTCCGAGACGCGCCGGGCCTCGGCCACCCGGCCGCAGCGGATCAGGGCGAGGATCTCGGCCGCGGCGAGGCGCGGGGCGAGGAGGCTGTGCCACGACGGGGGCGGCAGGGCGCGGGTGGCGGCGGTCAGGTCACGCAGCGTCTCCTCGCCGCGGCCGACGCGTAAGTGTGCCTCGGCCCGGCTGAGCAGGGCCTGTGCGGCCGCCGCGAGGGCGTCGCGGCGGCGGGCGTCGGCGGCGACCGCGTCCAGCTGGTCGAGGCCGGTGGACAGGTCGTCCGCGCACAGCAGGGCCCGCGCCGCGGCGATACGGCACATGAACGGCACGGATGCGGGCTCGTCCAGGGCCGTTCGGGCGAGTTCGAGGACCCCGGCCCGGTTCTCGGCGCGGGTGGCGAGGGTCCAGGCGAGCACCGCGGACTGCGCGGGGTGTCCCGGCCGGTCGGAGTGGGCGGGGGGCGGGGCGACCAGCGGCAGGCCGCTCTTCTCCTTGTGGGCGAGCCGGCCGAGGGCGCGCAGCGGACGCAGCTCGTCGTCGGGGATCTTGGTCAGGGCCCGCTGGTGCACGTCGGCGATCACCCACCGCGCGGTCTCGGCGTCACCACGGCTGAGCAGCAGGTCGGCGGCGTCGAGTACGTCCGGCCAGGTCTCGCGGCTGAGGTGGCGCAGCATCACCTGGCGCAGCCGGCCGTCGGCCGCCTGCGGGGCGGTGACGGTCTCGGCGGCCGCCAGGCGGATCAGGCGGCGGGCGCGCTCGACCTCGGTCACCGGCTCGCCCAGCGAGTGCCGCAGCGTCGCGGTGGCGAGGTCGGCGGTCTGCCGCGGGGGCGGGGAGGCGGCGAGGTCCGAGGGTGTCCACGGGCACGCGGGCGAGGTGGCGCCGCCGGGGAGTTGGGCGTTCGCGCCGGAGCAGGAGCTCTCCCGGCCGTGCAGTGCGGCGGCGCGGCGGTGCAGCAGGTCGCGCTCGGGTCCCGTCATGCCCGCCAGGACGTCGTCGGCGAACCAGGGGTGGCGCAGTCGGGGTGTGCCGGTGTCGGCGAGCAGCCCGCAGGCCCGCAGCGCGTCCACGGCGTCGGTGAACGCGCCGTCGTCGAGGCCGGCGAGCGCCGCGAGCCGCCCCGGGTCGAGTCGCTGACCGCCGACGGCGGTGGCCCGCAGCAGCGACACCACGCTCTTGGGCAGGCCGCGCAGGGTCGTCAGGGCGCGGGCCGACCAGGCCGTGCGGGCCGCGGCGGTGAGTTGGGGTACGGCGTCGCCGCCCAGGGGGCGCCCGAGCGCGGCGATCCGGTCGGCGACGGCGTGCAGCACGGCGGGGGACCAGCCCGCGACCCCGGCCACCGTGAGCACGGACCGCGGCACGGGGTGGCCCACGCGGGCCTCGAGAACGCAGCGCGCCTCGGCGGTGGTGAGGGCGCCGAGGCGCAGGGTGCGCACCGGGCGGGGCGCCGCGGGCCGGGCTCCCGCCGCGGTCAGGACCTGACGGACCGGCACCGGGGTGGTGACGACGGCGAGGACGGCGCCCTGCAGGGCGCGGTGGATCAGGCCGACCAGCCGGCGCAGGGAGTGCGGGTCGGCGAGATGGAGGTCGTCCAGCGCCAGCAGCACGGGCCGGCCGGCCGACAGGGCCAGGAGCGTGTCGCACATACGGGCCACGGTGTCCGTGGGCCTGCTCGTGGGGCCGATGCCGGAGGCGAGCGCACCGATCCGGGAGGGGCGGCACAGTGTGCCCAGGAGCTGGGTGATGGCGCCGTACGGGAGCCGTGACTCACGCGGTGAACAGCGGGCGACGCCCACGGCGAGACCGGAGGCGCGAGCCCGGTCGACGGCCCATTGCAGGACGGCACTGCGTCCGGAGCCCACGGGACCGGTGACGACAACGATGTCCGAGACGCCGCTCTCCAGCCGTCGCACGAACCCGTCGAGGGAGTCGAGAACGGCCTGCCGGCCGACGAGTTGAGGGGAGGAAGAAGCGGGGATGGCGGTCATGGGCGATCCTGGGGGGTCACGGCACGCACCTGCTGGGCGGTGAGGGGCCGATGGGCGAGCCGCGGACGGTTGCGCATGCGCACCTCTCGTCTGATGACTGCGGGTGACCTGCTCCTCCTTCGAATCGGAGATTAGCGAGCCATGCACCACTACTACAGGTTCACCCGGGAATCCCTGAGCTTTTTTTGAGGTTGCCCGGTAATCAACACGCGTTGATAAGCACAACGACACCCGTAGGGCGTGTCGGCCGAATGCCGCGGCGCTCTGCCGGAGGTTCCCGGTCGGCCTCAACCGGGCTGATCAGGCCAGGTACTTGGTCCCTTACCGGCCATCGGCGGGCCATCTGCGAGAAACTGGCCGGTAACACTGATGAAGGCCGGATTCCCGTTCCCGGAACCATAGTTGGGCGGGCCGCCACCCGGTGGCGCGAAAACGAATCCGGGCAGCCCGGGGACAGCTCACTGACTGTCTTTCAGTCGACTCGCACGGCATTTCCCGGACCGGCCCGGGCGACCGGCGCGACCCTCGTCCCCTCAAGGAGGAGCGGCGGGCGGGGAGCGCCTGGGTGCCCCCTTGTTGGGGCCCATGGCGCGCGCCCGGGAATGTTGAACAAGTGACGTATGGCGCCCTGTGGGAAAAGATGCGCGCTTTGTGACTGTGTGGTGCTCTTGGTTGTGGAGGCTATGGCTGACCCCAGAGGAGATGGTGATATGCCTTCCATTGACAAGGCGATCGAGGAAACGACCGGCGTGCGGACCGACCTCGAAGCGGCACTCGACCCGGCCGAACCCGACGGCGTCTTCCGCGACAGCCGCGAGTGCGCAGCACTGGCGCTGCTCTCCGCGGACACCAAGCTGCTGCTGTCCCCGCCGACCCCTCGCCCGAAGAAGGGCTGAGCGGACGAACGGGAGCGACTGAATGGAGCAGTCAGGCACTTCGGCCCTCTTGCAGGGCGCTGTGCAGGACATTGCGTCCGACGTGGTCTCCGCCCTTCGGGGCGGAGACCACGTGCGCATGTCAGGCACCGCGGCGATGAACGACGTCGAAGGAGGCATGGCCCTCGCGGCCGTACGCGTGGTGGGAGCGGACCTGCTGCTGCCGCACGTCCTCTTTCCGACTCCGCCCGCCCCGGAGGCACTTGAGGCGTTCCGCAGGACGGTGGAGGCATTCCCGCCGCGTCCCGACGCGGCACCCACCGTGATGTGGAGCCACTGGGCCATGCGCCGCACCCTGGTGCGGCTGGACCCGTCCCTGACCGGCACACCCGCCGGTGAACCCGACACCCGACCCGGCGCCGACTGGCTCGAGGAGGCGCCCTGGCAGTACCTGACCCACCAACTCGCGGTCCTGGCACCCCTCGCCCTGCCCGGCGAGGACTGTGCCGTGGCCCGCGTGGCCCGCGGCCGGCCGGTCGACGTGGCCCGCGGCTTCGTACGGGCCGTGCGCCGCAGGGACTGGCAACAGGCGGCCGGCGCCGGTCGCTGGCTGACCCTGCTGGACGGCGTACCGGACACGCTCGGCCTCGAAACGGGCCTGGACTTCGTGGAGTTGATGGGCGGAAGCGATCCCCGGGTGGCTCTGCAGGTGCAGGCCGCACGGGTGATGCGGGCGGCCGGAGCACTCGTATGACGGCGACCGCCATGGGTGTCGCGGACATGCGCGAGGTGGCCGCCGCGGCGTTCGCCTGGCTGTCCGCGCACACCGCCGACTTCGCGCTGGACGAGGACGCGTTCACCGAGGACGGCCACGTCGACGTCACCTGGAAGCCCCTCGGGGAACTGGCCCAGACCTGCCAGAGCGTACGGTCGCACCTGCCGCCGTCGGACCCGCTGCACGGGTGCGCGTCGGACCTGCTGCGGTTCGCGTGGCAGCAGACGGGCCGCGGCGAACTCTTCCTCCGCCTCCAGCGGTTGGAGCCCTTCGCCACCTACCCCCTGGAGGTCTACTCGGTGTTCGCCGCGGCAGGACTGCGGCATCCCGGGTACGAGGCGGCGGCCGCCACGACCGCCCGGACCCGGGGCTGGCGGCTCACCGAACAGGAACCCACCCGCCGGCTCGGCGTGCTGAAGGCCGAACGGCGCAGCGGGATCGAACGGCCCGACGAGTCCGCCCAGGTGCTGCGGCGCACCTGGCTGGGCGGCCTGCCGGAACCCTGGACGTTCGAGCGGTCCTCGGGGTACGCGCTCACCCACGTCGTCTTCCACCTCACCGACTGGGGACGCGCCCCCGCGGGCGTCCCCGCCGACCTCGCCGCCTATCTCGCCCACTGGCTGCCGTCCTGGCTCGACACCTGCCTCGACGCCACGATGTGGGACCTGAGCTGCGAACTGCTGGTCGTGGCCGCGAGCCTGCCGGCCCCGCCCGACCTGCCCGCCTTCCAGTCCGCCTGGACCCGGATCGCGCGGGCGCAGCACGACTCCGGAGCGCTGCCGCAGGAGGGCCCCGGCGCCGACGCGGGGGGCCCGGAGCCGGACTTCCTGCGCTGCTACCACTCCACCCTGATGGCCGCCTTCGCGGCGGCACAGACCGTCAAGCGCCTCACCGGCGAGGGCGACGACGACTTCGACGCGGGCGGTGACGGTCACCGATCGCGAGCGGGCCGCGCGCGGACCCGCCACGACGGACAAGGAGTGCCCGGATGACCGACACCCGTCTGATGCACACCGTCGGCGTGCGCGCCCTGGAGTGGCTGTGGGCCCACCGCGACGGGTTCCGCCTGGAGCCCGACGTCGACCCCGAGGTGGGCTTCCTGGAACGCTTCAAGCCGGTCGGTGAACTCGCCCTGATCTGCCGGGTGCTGTTCCGTGAGGGCGTCGCCGGGTCCCGGCAGGCCGACCTCGCCCGCCGGCTGCTGGACCACACCTGGCGGCACACCCTGGACGGCGGTCGCATGCTGGCGCGCGGCCAGCGCATCGAGCCGATGTCGCCGATCCCCTTCGAGGTGTACCTGCCGTACAAGGAACTCGGGTACAGCGAGCCCGAGGTGGAGCGCGCCACCGTCCTCTACCACCGGCTCGAGAGCTGGTCGGCCCTCGAACTCGACCCGACCCGGCGCCTCGGACTGGCCGCGTTCCAGCGCCGCTTCGGCCTCACGCCCCGCCCGCCGGAGGCGGCGCTCGTCGGCCCGACCTGGCTCGCCCGAAGGCCCGAACCCTGGACGGTCAGCGGGCACATCGCCTACGACGTCACCCACACGGTGTTCCACCTCACCGACTGGGGCGCACACCCCGAGGCCCTGCCGCCGGACATCGCCGACTACCTCGCCACCTGGCTGCCGGTCTGGATCGACGACTGGCTGGACCTGAAGCGCTGGGACCTGCTCGGCGAACTCCTCGTGGTCGACGCCTGCCTGCCCAGGCCCACCCTGGACGAGCGGGCCTGGGAGGGCTTCGCCGCCGCACAGCAGCCCGACGGGGCCATGCCGGCCGTGCGGTCGATGCCGGAGGGCGAACCCGACGAGGTCTTCGACATGATCTACCACCCCACGCTGGTGGCCGCGTTCGCCTCGCTGCTGGCCACCTCCCGCGCCCTCACCGAGCTGACCCACGCCACCTCATGACCGCCGGGCTGATGCCGTGGCCGGGCGTCGACGACGACAAGGACGCGGCGCGGGAGGACGGCGGCCCCGGCAACGCCGGGAGGGACCCGTCCGGTCCGAGCGCGGGCTCCCTGTACGAGCGGCTCGCGCGTGCCGTCGACGCCGTCGACGCGCCCGACGTGGTCTTCGCCGTCTCGCGGTCCGGCCTGCGCACCGTGTACTGCGGGGGCGGCACCCCGCATCCCGCCGTGCCCCGGGAGGACCTGCGGTACGAGATCGGCTCGGCCTCGAAGACGTTCACCGGCCTGCTGCTGGCCCGGCTCATCGAGCGCGGGCTGCTGACCGGGGGCGAACCGGCCGCCGCGTGGCTCGACCCGGGCCGCCGTACCGGCGCGACCTCGGCGACTCTCGCGCACCTGGTCACGCACACGGCCGGACTGCCCACCCTGCCCGCCGACTTCTACCGCCGCGCGCTGCCCGCCTGGCGCACCAACCCCTACGGCCGCTACCCCGCCGAACGGGTGGTCGACGCCTTCCTGCGCCACCGCCCACGGCATCGGCCGGGCACCCGGTGGCGGTACTCCAACTTCGGCGTCGCCGTACTCGGCCACGCACTCGCCGCCGCGACCGGCACGGCCTGGGAGGACCTCCTCGGCACGCACGTGCTGCGTCCGCTCGGCCTCGGCGGCACGGCCCTGCGGCCGGAGGACCCGAAGACCGACGCCGTCGGCCACGGCAAGGACGGCCGTACGCCCACGCTCGCCTTCGACTCCGGAGGGTTCGAGGCGGCCGGCGCCGTGCGCGCGACGCCGCACGATCTGCTGACGTTCCTGGAGGCCCACCTCGACCCGGCGGGCTCCCCGCTGGCCGGAGCCCTCGGCGCGGTCCGCACCCCTGTACTGCGCCGGGGCCTCGGGCACCGGCATGTGCACACGATGGCGTGGTTCCGGCACCCCACGGACGGCGGGCCGCTGTACTTCCACAGCGGGGCGACCCTCGGCCAGCAGGCATTCCTGGGCTTCCGACCCGACACGGGCACGGCCCTGGCCGCGCTGTGCACCCGCCGCTTCCGCGCCCGCGACACCTTCATCGCCACCGCGTACGGCCTCCTGGCCGACCAGTGACCGGACCGGCCCGTCCGGAACGACGGACGGTGCGGGGCAGGCGCCCCGCACCGTGAACCGTACGACGCGTGCATCCGCCCCGGTTACATCCGCTGCCACAGGGCCGGAGTGGCACCCGGAGACCAGCGGCCCTGCGCCTGGTGGCTCTGCAGGCACTGGTAGCGCACGCCCGCGTGGGTCACCGTGGCACCCGCCTCGTAGACCCGGCCCGCGGCCCATGCCGACGCCCCGTTGTCCTGCGGGGCGGGGGAGCCGGCCTGCGCGGTCGCGGTCTTCAGGACCAGGCCGAAGTCGCTGAGGATCGGGTTGATCGGCTGGTAGAAGGTGGTCCCGCCGCTCGTGCAGTCGCCCGAACCGCCCGAGGTCACGCCCTGCGCCTGCGAGCCGGACAGGTACGGGCCGCCGGAGTCACCCGGTTCGGCGCACACGGTCGTCTCGGTGACGCCGTTCACGGTGCCCTCGGAGTAGCTGACGCTCGTGTCGTGCTGCTCGATGGTTCCGCAGTGCCAGCCGGTGGTGGAGCCGGAGCGGCAGATCGAGGCGCCGACGAGCGCCTGGACCGAGCCGGTGACCTGCGTGCGCTGGCCGCCCTCGCCCTTCACGTCCGGCGTGGCCGTCCAGTTGCTGTTCACACCCACCCAGGACATGTCCTTGCCGGGGAACGTGGACGCCTTGAAGGTGCCCTGCGCGGCCATGTTGAACCCGGCGGTCGAGTCCGCGGCGTTGCCGCAGTGGCCCGCCGAGGCGAAGCCCTGCTGGGTGTCCTTGGTCACGGAGAACCCGATGGAGCAGCGGGCGGAGCCCTCGATGTAATAGGCCTCGCCGCCGACCAGGTCCGCCAGCGGGCGCGGCCGTGCCGCCGACACCCGCACGGTCACGCCCTTGTCCTGGACACCGGCGGCCTTGATGAACGCGGTCGCGGCCGGCCGCTTGATCGCCTGGACGACCACGCGGTTCGTCGGCACATCGACGTACCAGACCGGGGTGTCGCGGGTGTTCGCGCTGGTCGCGGCCTTGTCCAGCTTCGCCTTGACGGCCTGGAGCTCGCTCAGGGGGTGCTTGACGACGACGGCCTTCGCGCCCTGCGCCTCGATGGCCGACACGTCGTCGGCGTGTGTGGTGGCGACCGCGAGCTCGGCGGAGGTCGCGCCCCGCAGCCAGGCGCCCGCGAAGCGCTTGCCCAGCGAGTTGCGCAGGCGTCCCGCGCGGACGCCCGCCTCCGCCTCGTTGACCAGCCGCTCGGCAGCCTGCCCGGGCTTCAGCTTCAGGTCACGCTCCATGGCGCGCACCACCGCGGCCGGCGGCCGGTCGGCCCCGAGCGTCTGCGCGGCGGTGGACGCGGGCGCCGGGGGCGGCGGCGCGGCCGTGGCGGCCGTGGTGACGCCGGTGAGCACGAGAGCGCCGAGAGCGGTGAGGGCGGCGCGGCGACCGGCCGCGGTATGTCTGCGGAGCATGCGATGTGCCTCCATCGAGTACGCGTGGGATTCCGAGCAGATGGAGGTCTTGACGCAAAGACATGAGTCAATGTCAGAAAAGATGCTTTTTCGCGCTTTGGGGGGTCCCGTTGGCTGCCATGTGCGCCAGCGGGAGGATCACCAGAGTTTCATCGTTCGTTTTCTTGAATCGTTCGTGTTTAGAGAGGTAGGTTGGCCACATGACCGCATCCCAGACTCCGACCCCCGCCGAGGAGCTGCGCGGTGCCGGCCTGAGGGTGACGGCGGCGCGGGTCGCGCTGCTCGACGCCGTCCGGGCCGGTGACCACCTCGGTGTCGAGGCCATCGCCTCCGGGGTGCGTGATCGCGTGGGTCATGTCTCCCTGCAAGCCGTGTACGAGGGCCTCCACGCGCTCACCGCGGCGGGACTCATACGTCGTATCGAACCGGCCGGCAGCCCGGCCCGGTTCGAGGGGCGTGTCGGCGACAACCACCACCACATCGTGTGCCGCTCCTGCGGTGTCGTCGCCGATGTCGACTGCGAGGTCGGCGAGGCGCCCTGCCTGACCGCGTCCGACGACCACGGCTTCGCGATCGACGAGGCCGAGGTCATCTACTGGGGCCTGTGCCCCGACTGTTCCACTGCCGGCAGTGCACCCCGAGCACTGTGATCCACCTAGTTCGGAAGGTTTCCCATGGCTGAGAACCCCGATGCGATCGTCACTGACGCGAAGACGGAGGGCACCGGTGGCTGCCCCGTCGCGCACGGTCGCGCCGCGCACCCCACGCAGGGCGGCGGCAACCGTCAGTGGTGGCCGGAACGGCTCAACCTGAAGATCCTCGCCAAGGACCCCGTCGTCGCCAACCCGCTCGGTGCGGAGTTCGACTACGCGGAGGCGTTCGGCGCCCTCGACCTGGCGGCCGTGAAACAGGACATCGCCGAGGTGCTGACCACCTCGCAGGACTGGTGGCCCGCGGACTTCGGCAACTACGGCCCGCTGATGATCCGGATGGCCTGGCACAGCGCCGGCACCTACCGGATCAGCGACGGCCGCGGCGGTGGCGGCCGTGGTCAGCAGCGCTTCGCGCCCCTGAACAGCTGGCCGGACAACGGCAACCTCGACAAGGCCCGCCGTCTGCTGTGGCCGGTCAAGAAGAAGTACGGCCAGTCCATCTCCTGGGCCGACCTCATGATCCTCACCGGCAACGTCGCCCTGGAGCAGATGGGCTTCGAGACCTTCGGCTTCGGCGGCGGCCGCGCCGACGTCTGGGAGGCCGACGAGGACGTGTACTGGGGTCCCGAGACCACCTGGCTCGACGACCAGCGCTACACCGGCGACCGTGAGCTGGAGAACCCGCTCGGCGCCGTCCAGATGGGTCTGATCTACGTCAACCCCGAGGGCCCGAACGGCAACCCGGACCCGATCGCCGCGGCCCGCGACATCCGCGAGACGTTCCGCCGCATGGCGATGAACGACGAGGAGACCGTCGCCCTGATCGCCGGTGGTCACACCTTCGGCAAGACCCACGGCGCCGGCCCGGCCGACGCGGTCGGCAACGACCCCGAGGCCGCCGACATGGAGCAGCAGGGCCTGGGCTGGAAGTCGACCTACGCCTCCGGCAAGGCCGGCGACGCGATCACCAGTGGTCTGGAGGTCACCTGGACCACCAAGCCCACCCAGTGGAGCAACGACTTCTTCGACATCCTCTTCGGCTACGAGTGGGAGCTGACCCAGTCCCCGGCCGGCGCCAACCAGTGGGTGGCCAAGGACGCGCAGGAGATCATCCCCGACGCGCACGACCCGTCGAAGAAGCGTCTGCCCACGATGCTCACCACGGACCTCTCGCTGCGCTTCGACCCGATCTACGGCCCGATCTCGAAGCGCTTCCACGAGAACCCGGCCGAGTTCGCGGACGCCTTCGCCCGCGCCTGGTACAAGCTCACCCACCGTGACCTGGGCCCGAAGTCCCTGTACCTCGGCCCGGAGGTCCCCGCGGAGACCCTGCTGTGGCAGGACCCGCTGCCCGCCGCCGAGGGCGAGGCCATCGACGCCGCCGACGCGACGGCGCTCAAGGCCAAGATCCTCGACTCCGGCCTGACCGTCCCGCAGCTGGTCAAGGCCGCGTGGGCGTCCGCCGCCACGCACCGCGCCAGCGACAAGCGCGGTGGCGCCAACGGCGGCCGCATCCGCCTGGAGCCGCAGCGCGGCTGGGAGGTCAACGACCCGGACGAGCTCGCCCAGGTCCTGCGCACCCTGGAGAACATCCAGGGCGAGTTCAACTCGGGCGCCAAGAAGGTCTCCCTGGCCGACCTGATCGTCCTCGGTGGTTCCGCCGCCGTGGAGAAGGCCGCCAAGGACGCCGGTGTCGAGGTCGAGGTGCCCTTCACCGCGGGCCGTGTCGACGCGACCGAGGAGCACACCGACGTCGAGTCGTTCGCCGCGCTGGAGCCGTCGTACGACGGGTTCCGCAACTACCTCGGCAAGGGCAACCGCCTGCCGGCCGAGTACCTGCTGCTGGACCGCGCCAACCTGCTCGCGCTGAGCGCCCCCGAGATGACCGTCCTGGTCGGCGGTCTGCGTGTCCTGGGCGCGAACCAGAACGGGTCCAAGCACGGCGTGCTCACCGAGACCCCGGGCAAGCTGACCAACGACTTCTTCGTCAACCTGCTCGACCTGGGCACGACGTGGAAGTCCACCTCCGAGGACCAGACCACGTTCGAGGGCCGTGACGCCTCGGGCCAGGTCAAGTGGACCGGCACCCGTGCCGACCTCGTGTTCGGCTCCAACTCCGAGCTGCGCGCCCTCGCCGAGGTCTACGCGAGCGACGACGCGAAGGAGAAGTTCGTCAAGGACTTCGTCGCGGCGTGGGTCAAGGTCATGAACCTGGACCGGTTCGACCTCGTCTGATCAGTCCCCGCAAGACGTCCAGGCCGGCCCGCACGGGTCGGCCCGGACGTTTTTCGTCTGCGCGCGAGCGGTGCCTCACGCGTCCCACCCTTCACAGAACGCACACCCCGCCCCAGCAATTATTTAGGTTTCAAGCGATAGTCTCGCGGCACCAGGGGAGAGGCCGACGACGGCCCACCCGTCGCGCCACTCGCTCCTCCTGCCCCCCCCCACCAGCACAGGAGACTCGGCGTGGTTGACGGCGACGTAGTGGTGATCGGCGGCGGCTATGCCGGCGTCCGTCTGGCCAAACGACTCGACACGACCGCGCGGGTCACGCTCGTGGACCGCAAAGAGGTCTTCTTCCACCGCATCGCCTCCCTGCGCGCCGGAGTGCGTCCGGACTGGTCGCACAGCCCGTTCATCCCCTACGACCGGCTGCTGCGCAACGGCCGCGTAGCCGTGGGCAAGGCGGTCCGCATCGACACCGGCGAGCGAGAGGTCGTCCTCGCCACGGGCGAGCGGCTCCCGTACGACGTCCTGGTGATCGCCACCGGCGCGGACTACCCCGAGCCGGCCCGCTTCAGCGGCACCACCACCGACGAGGCGGTGAAGTCCTTCGTCACGCACCAGCAGCACATCGCCGAGGCCGAACACGTCCTGGTCGTCGGCGGCGGGCCCTCCGGTGTCGAGCTCGTGGCCGAGATCCGGCTCGCCCGGCCCGACGCCCGGGTCACCCTCGCCCACTCCGGGCCGGAACTGCTGCACTCCACGGGCAGCGCGCGGGCCGGACGCAAGGCGCGCGGCTGGCTGGAGTCCCACGGAGTGGAGGTACGGCTCGACTCCTTCATGTCCCCGGGCAACGACTTCGGCACCTACCGTGACGCCCGCGGCACCATCATCGAGGCGGACCGTTCCTTCTGGGCGACCGGCACCACGCCCAACACGCTCTGGCTGCGGCTGGCCGGCCACGGGGACTGGCTGAACGCCACGGGTCACGTCAAGGTCGACGAGGCGCTCCGGCTGCGGGGATGGCTCGAGGTGTTCGCGGTCGGCGACGTCAACGACGCCACCGACCTGAAGATCACCCCGGCCGCGCTCGCCCAGGCAGACCTGGCCGCCCACAACATCCGCGCCTACCTCAACAGCACCGGCAGGCACCGCAAGCAGCCCCGCTTCTACCGGCCGGTCCACCGCACCCCCCTCATCGTCCCGTTCGGCCCGGCCGACGGTGTGACGGTTCTGCCGGTGCCGGGCGGCGAGACGGCCGTCCTGGGCAGCCGCACCACGACCGTCGCGAAGGCCAGGAACCTCATGACGCCCTACATGCGACGGCAACTCGGCTACACCGCCGCATAGCCGCATAGCCGCACAGCCGCATAGCCGCTCCGCCGGCCGCGTCGACTTGCGGCTCCGCGTCCCGCAACGGCTCCTGCCGGCTGTATCGAATCCGGGCGCCCCGGGTACTCGAAGCCTCCGCAGAAACCCGGCACGGCGCCGGGTGGCGAACGGAGGCGTGATGACGCGGAACCGGGAGAGGGCGACATCCACTCGGCCACCGGGATTTCCCGACCTGCGCCCGGTGGCGGGAGGGGCGGATCAGCCGGCGCTTCAGCCGCTGCCGCCGAACCACCAGGAGCCGTCCCCCGACCGCAGCCAGCAGATCCTGGAGGCGGCGAAGCAGGTCGGCGCACTGCTCAAACGCGAGGGGTACCCCTTCGCCCTGGCCGGGAGCGTGGCCGTGTACGCCCACGGCGGCAGCGGCCATCTGCGGCACGACGCCGACTTCTGCGTGCGCCGCTCGGACGCCGAAGCGGTGACGCGGACCCTGACCGACGCCGGGCTCACGGTGCGTACACCGCCGGAGGACTGGCTGATGAAGACCACATGCCTCGGCCAGGAGGTCGACATCCTCTTCGAACTGGCGCACCGCCCGGTCACCGAGGACATGCTGGACCGGGCGCAGGAGGTCCCGGTCGACTCCGTGCACATGCCCGTCCTCGCCCCGACGGACCTCGTACGGGGCCTGATCGAGGCGTTCTCGGAGCACTACTGCGACTTCGGGCCGGTCCTCGCCGCGGCCCGGGCCCTGCGCGAGAAGGTCGACTGGCAGGACGTACGCGCCTCCTGCGGCGAGGAACCGATGCCGGCGGCGTTCCTCTATCTCCTCGAACGCCTGAACGTGATCGCGCCGCCGCGGGAGCACCGATGAGCGGGCAGGCCGGCCCGCCGGCTCCCGGCGCGGGCGCGGCGCGTCACCTGGACTACCGCGTCGCCCACGTCGCCGAACACCTGGCCGCGGGCGACCTCGGCGAGCTGGGCGTACGGATCGAGATCCGCGGCGAGTCGGTCCTGCTGACCGGCACGGTGCCCTCCGCGCGATGCCGGGACGACGTCCTGCGTCTGGCCCGCGACGAACTGCCCGGAACGCCCGTGCACTGCGACATCGTGGTCGCGGACACCTCCGCGCCCGACCGTGCCGAGGAGGTCGGATGATCCGGATCGCGGCCGTCGGCGACATCCATCTGGGCCCCGAGAGCGAGGGCACGCTGCGCCCCTCCTTCGAGACCCTGCACGAGAACGCCGACGTCCTGCTGCTCGCCGGGGACCTCACCCGCCACGGCACCCGCGAGGAGGCCCAGGTGGTCGCACGGGAGATCAAGGACCTCGGGGTCCCCGTGGTCGCGGTCCTCGGCAACCACGATCACCACGCCGACTGCCCCGAGGAGGTCGCCGCCGTGCTCCGGGAGGCGGGCGCGCGGGTCCTGGAAGGGCAGTCGACCGTGGTCGGCAACGGCGACGTGCGCATCGGAGTGGCCGGGACCAAGGGCTTCGGCGGCGGGTTCGTGGGCCGGTGCGCCGGCGAGTTCGGTGAGCCGATCATGAAGGAGTTCGTCAGGTACTCGCGCCGGCTCGCGGACGGTCTGCGCGCCGGTCTCGAGGAACTGCGCGGACAGGACTGCGACGCACGCATCGCACTGACCCATTTCTCCCCGGTGCCGGACACACTCGCCGGCGAACCGCCCGAGATCCACCCGTTCCTCGGCAGCTATCTGCTCGCCGAGGCGATCGACACGGCGGGCGCCGACCTCGCGGTGCACGGACACGCGCACCTCGGTACGGAACACGGCACGACCAGCGGCGGCGTGAAGGTGCGCAACGTCGCACAGCCCGTGATCGGCCGGGCGTTCCACGTCTACCACCTGACGCGGCCCGGGCCACCGGGCACCCCGGAGGGCTGAGTGGCCGTCCCGGTGTGGGGGAGGCCACGCCGCGCACCACGGTCCGGCCATTTCGGCGGGCGGGGCCACGGGCTACCGTTTGGTGGAGTCCCGTACCTCTGACGGTCCCCGTCCGTCAGCGGAAGCCCGCCCCTCGCCAGTACCTCGGACGGCCCGGCAGTGCTCGCAGATCTCTCGCCGCTCATCGCGGCGACCACCGAATGGCTCACGCGCTCCTACCCGGCGTGCGGCGGCGCCCTCCAGGCTGCCCTGGGTGAGGTGCAGGCCCGCCAGGCCGTCACGGCCGCGGCGTGGCTGCGCTACCCGACGCCGATGGACGCCGCCCTGGTCCACATGGCCGGCCCCGGCGGCTCGGCCGCGCTGGACTGGATCACCGGCGCCGACCCGGCGGGCCTCGCGGAGCCGGACGACGTCGCCTGGCGCACCTGGGTCGACGAGGTCGTGGCGAGCTGGGCCGCCTGTCTGCTCACCGACCCCGAACTGGCCCGGCTCGCGATCGCCGCGATCGCCGACGGCGGGCACACGAGGGCCGCCCCGGTCGAGTTCCGGCGCCTGGTGTCCCCCGACGCCGACGACCGCGAGGCGGCGGCCCTGCTGCGCCATCCCGATCTCCTCGCCCCGGTGGCGTCCCTGCACCGCCCGGCCCTCCACGAGCGGCTCGACCCCGGCCGGGCCCTCATCGCCTGAGGGGACACCGGCGAGGACGGCCGTATGCATGAGGCGTACGGAACCGGCGAGACAGGCCTCAGGGCTTCTTGCCGCGGCCCGTGAGCGCGTCGCGCAGCCGGTCGACCAGGCCGGCACCGGGCGCCAGCATCTTGTTGGCCGGCGGCTTGTCCGGAGCGGACGGGTGCGGGCGGGTCGGCGCGACCTTCTTGGCCTGACGCACCTTGTCGCCCAGGTCGTCGAGCGCGTCCGGCGCACAGGCCGCCCGGAGCTGCGGGAAGAGGTTCTGCTCCTCGTCGGCGATGTGCGAGCGGACCTCCGACATCAGCATCCCGATCAGCCGGTCGAACTCGGGATCGCCGGCGTCGCACGCCTCCAGGTCCTTCATGATGCGCTCGGCCGTGGAGTGGTCCTCGATCTCCCGGTCGGCGATCTCGTCGCCGCCCGCCACATGCTTGCGCACGGCCGGATACAGGTAGGCCTCCTCGGCCACCGAGTGCCGTACCAGCTCCATCGTGACCTGGTCGGCGTACAGCTTGCGGTTCTTGCTGCCGGGCGTGAGCCCCTCGATCCGGCCGAAGAGCTCCTCGACCTCGCGGTGATCGGTCATCAGCTCGTCGATGACGTTCCCGCCGTGACCCATGTTCTCCACCTCCAGCCTCGACCGGCGGCCCGGGCGGGCACGCCGTGCGCATCGAGTGCCCGCACGGGACGGCCTCACACGACACCGCCCCGAGCGTCGGCGCCGCGCGCACCCGGCCTAGGGTGCGGGCATGACCTCGCAGGGATACCTCTCCGAACTGTTCTCGCTGGATGGCCGGGTCGCCGTGGTGACCGGTGGCAGTTCCGGCATCGGCCGCGCCATCACCGAGGCCCTCGCCCGGGCGGGCGCGAGCGTCGTGGTCGTGGCACGCAGGGAGGCGGAGCTGGCCGCGACCGTCGGCGAGCTGGAGACCCACGGCTGCCGCGCGGCCTCGGTCAGTGCGGACCTGGGCACCCGCGAGGGGGTGCGAGCCGCCGCCGAGGAGGCGGCGCGGGCATTCGGCGAGCCCGACATCCTCGTCAACTGCGCCGGGATCAACCTGCGGCCCCCGATGGACGAGCTCGGCGAGGACGTCTGGGACACCACCATGGCCCTGAACCTGGACGCGCCCCACCTGCTCGGACAGCGGTTCGGACCCGGCATGGCGGAGCGCGGATTCGGACGGATCATCCACATCACCTCGCAGCAGGCGCACCGGGCGTTCGTCCAGAGCGGCGCCTACGGCGTCTCCAAGGGGGCGCTGGAATCGCTGGCCCGCTCCCAGGCGGAGGCGTGGTCGCCGTACGGCGTCACCTGCAACACGCTCGTGCCCGGGTTCGTCATGACACCGCTGAACACGCGCCTGTCGTCCGACCCGGACAAGGTGGCCGCGCTCGCCGCTCGGACGATGGTCGGACGCAACGGCCTCGCGGAGGACTTCGCCGGCGCGGCCGTGTTCCTCGCGAGCCGAGCCTCGGCCTACGTCACCGGACAGTCGATCTTCGTCGACGGCGGCTTCTCGGTGCACTGAGACGGGGCTTCTCGGTGCACTGAGACGGGGCCGCTCGGTGCACCGAGAAGGCGGTTTCCCGGTGCACCGAGCCCGCGCGAGCCGGCTCGTCAGCGCAGGTCGAGCCGCATCAGGATCCGCGGATGACCGGCCAGGACCGAGGTCGTGTCGGCGGCGTGGACGAACCCGGCACGCTCGAAGTTCCTGCGGATCCCGGCGTACGCCATCGTCAGATCGACCCGCGCGTCACCGTTGTCGAGCGGGTACGCCTCGATCACCGGGGCGCCCCGGTCGCGGGCGAACGCGACCGCTCCGGCGATCAGGGCGTGGGTGATGCCCTGCTTGCGATGGCCGGGGCGGACGCGGACGCACCACAGCGACCAGACCGGCAGGTCGTCGACGTGCGGGATCTTGCGGTTGCGGGCGAAGGACGTGGCCGAGCGCGGCGCCACCGCTGCCCAGCCGACCGGTTCGTCACCGTCGTAGGCCAGCACCCCGGGTGGGGGATCCGCGCGGCACAGCTCCGCGACGTACGCGCCGCGGGCCGGTCCGCGCAGCTCGTTGTTGAGTTTCGACGGGATGCGGTAGCTCAGGCACCAACAGACGTTCGCCGTCGGCGACTTCGGGCCGATGACCGCACGCACGTCCTCGAAGACGGATGCCGGACGGACTTCTATGGCCATGGCACCACCCTGTCACGGCAGCCGGCCGGGCGCCGGGTGCTCCGAGGAGCGGACGGCCCGCCCCGCGTCACGCTGTGGCGTGGAACGCGTGCAGTGTCCTCGCGACCTGGGTGTCGGTGATCCGGCCGAAGTCCTCGTACCACTCGCCGGCCACATGCAGGCCCGGCGGCTGTTCGAGGCACACGAGGTCGTCGCACTCGGGGCGCAGCGCGGCGACGGTCCGCGCGCTGCCGACGGGGACGGCCAGGACGAGCCGCGCCGGACCGTGGCGGCGCAGGAAGCGCAGCGCGGCCGAGGCGGTCAGTCCCGTGGTCAGGCCGTCGTCGACGAGGACGACCGTGCGGCCGCCGACGGACGGTGGCGGGCGGCGGCCGCGGTAGAGGTATTCGCGGCGGTGCAGCTCGTTCCGCTCGTGGACGACGACGTCGCCGAGCCGGTCCTCGGACAGGTGCATCATGGCCAGGCTCCGCCGGTCGTACAGCGGCGGATCGTCGGCGACGACCGCGCCGATCGGCGTCTCCGGCCGGATCGGGGTACTGATCTCACCGGCGGCCAGCACGTCCAGCGGGGCGTGCAGGGCACGGGCGACCTCGCAGGCCACGGGCACACCGCCCGGGGGCAGGGCCAGCACCAGCACGTCGGTCGGGTCGCCCGGTCCGGCCCACTCGACCAGCCGCAGGCCGAGTTCCTGTCCGGCGTGGGTACGGTCGCGGAACGGCACGGCGCACCTCCCTCGCGATCGGCGCAGCCGCCGAGTGCCCGGCCCGACGCACGGCGAAACGAGCAGAACCCGCCGGGAACGGCCGAACCGGGTGTTGCCGTCGCCAGGGATGGGTAGTGCGGCGCATGAAGTCCGTCGCCGTCGTGGGGTCGGTGTCCGGCGGGCGGGCGATGCCGCTGCGCCGGTACGCCGAACACCGACAACCCGAATTGATGACGATTCAACTGTGGCCGGTACGCCGGGCTGCGTACACGCCACTCAGAGCGCATGGTGGTGGCATGAGCACGCGTCCCCCCGTGGTGGTGTCGCCGCCGGAGCCGGACGGCGGGCGTCAGGTGACGATCCGTGACGAGCCGACGGGCACCGCCTACAGCCTGTTCGACGTCATGGACCTGGTGCACCGCGCGGGTCTGCCCGCCGAGGACCGGGCCGTCGACGACCCCGAGCTGATCGAGTGGCGCGGCGGCGGGCCCTACGACTGGAACAGCCCGGACCCCTCCGACAAGGCCAAGGGGTGAGGGGCGAGTGCCACCCTGGTAAGTCCGAGGTTCCCGGTGCGGAGCCCGTGGCCTTCACTGAAGTCGGCACGTACGAACGGACCACGACTTCACGGGGACTGACATGAACCGCAGGAAGAGCATCGTCGCGGCAGGCCTGACCACCACCCTCTCCGCCCTCGCCCTCACCCTCGGCGGCCCGGCCGCCCCCGCGCAGGCGGCGGGCACCGTCGACTGCGACGGCTGGGTGCACAACAACAACCCGGACTACGGCATCGCCGGCTGCCACAACAACACCGACCGCACCGTCACCTTCCGCGCCGAGATCGTCTGCGGCTGGGCCCCGGACGTCTCCGGCCAGTGGGTGACGCTGGCACCGGGCCAGTACGGCGAGTCCTCCGGTGTCTGCGCGATCTACAGCTCGGGCGTCGGCAGCGTCGGCTGGACCATCCAGTAGCGGCCGAGTCCGGTGGGGTGTCCGATACCGGAGCCCGGGGTACGCGGCGACGGACGGAAGGGGAGACCCATGCGGTTCCGTGACCGCGCCCAAGCCGGGCGGGAGCTGGCGGAACAACTGCGCATCCGGCAGGACAAGGGAGAACTCCCGCAGCCGGTCGTGCTCGCGCTGCCCCGCGGGGGCGTCGCGGTCGCCCGGGAGATCGCCGCGGTGCTCGAAGCCCCGCTGGACGTGCTCGTCGTACGCAAGATCGGGGCGCCCTTCCACGAGGAGTTCGGGGTCGGCGCGCTCGCGGGGGAGGACCCTCCGCTCCTCGACGAGCGGACCCTCTACCGGCTGGGGCTGAGCGAGGCGGACCTCGCGCCGGTCGTCGAGCGGGAGCGCGAGGAGCTGCGGCGGCGCGAGGAACGCTATCGGCAGGGCCGCCCGGCGCCCGAGCTGCGCGGTCGTACCGCGGTGGTCGTGGACGACGGGGTGGCGACCGGCTCCACCGCCCGCGTCGCGCTGCGCGCCGTACGCAACCGGTCGCCCGAACGGCTGGTCCTCGCCGTGCCCGTCTGCGCTCCGGAGGCGGCCGAGGCACTGCGCCGGGAGGTGGACGAGTTCGTCTGCCTGCATCAGCCGCGGCTGTTCAGCGCGGTCGGCGAGTGGTACGAGGACTTCCGTCAGCTCACCGACGCCGATGTGCTGGAGGCGCTGCGGGACGGCTGAGTCTCACCCCGGGGCCGCCGGCAGGCGCAGGGCGAGCGCGCCGTCCGGGCCGAGGGTGACGTGGGCGCCGTAGCCGATGCGGTCGAGGGTCGTGCGCAGCCAGCCGCGGGCCTCCGCCGGCGCCGGCTCCAGACGCATCCGGCGGGCCAGCAGGGGCTCCATGCGCAGTCCGGCGAGTTCGCCGGTGTCCGGCGCCAGCGTCACGAGGTAGGCGATGCGCAGGTCGTCGCGGTACTGCTCGTAGCCGGGGATGCCCTCGTAGTCGTCGATGAAGTCGCCGCAGCCGTGCAGGATCAGCCGGCTCCGGTAGACCTCGACGGCCCGCGGGTGGTGCGAGGAGTGGCCGTGGACGACGTCGGCGCCGCCGTCCACCAGGGCGTGGGCGAAGCGGCGCTGCTCGCGGGGGACCGGGTAGCCCCAGTTCGAGCCCCAGTGCACGGACACGACCACCAGGTCGCCGGCCCGTTTCACCTGCCGTATCCGCCGTACCGCCGCGGCGGCGGTGGCCGGCGACAGTTCGGGCACGTAGGCGACACCGGACCGGTCCGTGGTCGCCGCCCAGCCCGCGGGGATGCCGCTGTCCGCGGCGCCCAGCGCGAAGACCAGCACCCGGCCGCCCTGGGGGAGCGGCAGCGCCACGGGCGCGTACGCCTCCTGCGCGGCACGTCCCGCGCCGGCCGTGCGCAGGCCGGCCCCGTGCAGCACGTCGAGCGTCTCCCTCAGGCCCGGGCGGCCGAAGTCCAGCACATGGTTGTTGGCCAGGACGCAGACGTCGGGCCGGGCCACCGTGAGAGCCGGCAGATTGGCCGGGTGCATGCGGTAGTGGACCGCCTTGCCCGGCTCGAACGCGTCACCGCGCGTCACGGACGTCTCCAGGTTGACGATCCTGACGTCCGCGCCGCCCGCGTCCAGCAGCGCCAGCGCCTCGCCCCACGGCCACGACGCGTCCACCGGGGCCGGGATCGGGCCGCTCACCGACTCCGCCATGCTCACGTAGGCACGGGCGTCCGTGAGGTAGCCCTCCCGCAGCTCCGGGTCGCCGGGCCGGGCCAGGATCTGGTCGACACCGCGTCCGAGCATCACGTCGCCGCAGACGAACAGCGTGACCGTGCCGCCGCTCATCCCTCCACGGTACGAGGCCCGGCCCGTCGCCTCACACGTCCAGGGTCACCGCGCAGGACCACCCGTACGGGCCGGGTCCGATGCGCAGCCCGTGCCAGGAGACGTTCCTGGGGTCGGTGCCGGTGACCGCCACGTCGGAGAGTTCGGCGAGGGCGAGCCGTACGTCGAGCTCTCCTTCCGTGACATCCGCCTCCAGGTCCACCGGTACCCGGCCGTCCTCGTCGAGGCGTACGGCGACCTCGTCCAGGAGCGCCGTCAGGAGCCCCTCGTCGCTGTCCTCGGCGAGCCGCACCCGCTCCACGGAGGTGGGTCGTACCGTGGTGACGTCGGCGAAGCACTCCACCATCCCCAGCGCGGCCTCCACCAGGCACCGCTCGCGACTCACCCCCCACGCCTCGATCCGTACGTCGTCCGGGTGCGGTACGGCCCGATGGCCGCTCTCGCCGCGCCGCCGCGCCTGGATGTCGTCGTCCGTGTCGCCGACCATCGGCATCACCTGATCCACCGAGTCGTCCCCGAGGAGAGCTACACGGACAGGGATACCCGACACGGGGCCGGGCGTACCGCCACCGCACAGGCCGAAGGAGCCGAGATGCCGGACATGGAGCAGGACGAAGCACGCGACCGGTTCGCCGCGGCGCCCGTCGCGCGGTTGGCGACGGTCGACCCCGAGGGCCGGCCGCATCTGGTGCCGGTCGTGTTCGCGTCGGACGGCGACGAGATCGTGACCGCCGTGGACGCCAAGCCGAAGCGGTCCAAGGGGCTCAAGCGGCTGCACAACATCTCCGTGCGCCCGGCCGTCTGTCTGCTCGCCGACGAGTACGACGCCGACTGGGACCGGCTGTGGTGGGTCAGAGCGGACGGCGGCGCCCGGATCCTGTCGCCCGGCGCGCAGGACCGGGCCACGCGCGCCGAGTACGCCGATGCCGTGGAGCGGCTGCGGCAGAAGTACCCCCAGTACCGGCAGGAGCCCCCGGAAGGGGCCGTCATCGTGATCACTGTGCTGCACTGGAGCGGATGGCGGGCCGTGCAGAACGGCGCCTGATCCCACCGGCCGGGCAATCGGCATCCGCACACCCATTGACCTTGACCATCCACGAACATAATCTCCGTCCTCATATGTAGATGACGTCTTCATGTGAGGACCCCATTCAGTGGGGTGAACGTAGGCGGCCGGCGTTCGAAGGAGAACTGACATATGCCGCTCGTGGTGGTGGGGATCAGCGTGCTGGTCCTGCTCGTCCTGATGACCCGGCTCAAACTGAACGGCTTCGCGGCCCTGCTCCTGGTGGCGGTGGGCGTCGCCCTGGTCCAGGGCATCGCGATGGAGAAGATCCCCGACGTCCTCGCCGAGGGCATCGGCGACCAGATCGGCGACACCATGCTCACCATCGGACTGGGCGCGATGGTCGGCCGGGTGCTCGGCGACTCCGGCGCAGCCCAGCGAATAGCCGGCCGGCTCCTGGAGGTGTGCGGACCGCGCTGGGTGCAGGTGGCCATGGTGCTGACCGCCATGCTCATCGGCGTGACGATGTTCTACGAGGTGGCCTTCGTCATCATCGTCCCGATCGCGTTCACCCTGGTCCGGGTCACCCGCGCGAACCTGCTCTGGGTGGGCCTGCCGATGTCGATCGCCCTGTCCACCATGCACAGCTTCCTGCCGCCCCACCCCGGCCCCACCGCGGTGGCCGCCACCTTCCACGCCTCGGTCGGACTGACCCTGTTCTACGGCCTGTTCATCGCCGTCCCCGTCGGTGCGTTCATCGCCCTGCTGTGGCCGCGCCTGCCGTTCGTGCGGGCCATGAATCCGAGCATCCCCAAGGGCCTGGTCAGCGAACGGGTCTTCGAGGACGACGAGATGCCCGCCATGGGCTGGTCGCTGTCGGTCGCCCTGCTGCCCGTCGTGCTGATCGCCGGAGCGGCCGTCGCGGACCTGGCCGGAGCGGGCGACGGCGGCCTGATGCACTTCGTGGCGTTCCTCGGCTCCGCGCCGATCGCCCTGCTGCTGACCCTGCTCGTCGCGATCTGGGCGTTCGGGCCGCGCATCGGCCGCAGCCTGGCCGAGGTCAGCGCCTCCTGCAAGGAGGCCGCCCAGGCCATGGCGATGATCCTGCTCGTGATCGGCGCGGGCGGCGCCTTCAAGAACGTCCTCGTGGAGGGCGGGATATCCGACTACATCAAGGACGCCACCGACGGCTGGTCCATCTCCCCGATCATCCTGGCCTGGCTGATCGCGGCCATCCTGCGCGTCGCCCTCGGCTCCGCGACCGTCGCCGTCGTCACCGCCTCCGGCGTCGCTCTGCCCCTGCTCGCGGGCAGCGGCGTCCACCCCGAGGTACTGGTCCTCGCCGTCTCCTGCGGCTCGATCGCCCTGTCCCACGTCAACGACCCGGGCTTCTGGATGTTCAAGGAGTACTTCAACCTGTCCGTCCTCGACGCCATCAAGGCCCGCACCACGTACACGACGGTCCTCGCGATCCTCGGCCTCGGCGGCGTCCTGGTCCTGGAACAGGTCCTCGACGCCCTCAGCATCTGACCTCCTCACGAGAACGGCATCCGCCAGCCATGAGCCAGCCCGTCATCACCCGCTTCTCCGTGTATCCGGTCGCCGGCCGGGACTCGATGCTCCTCAACCTCTCCGGAGCCCACGCCCCGTACTTCACCCGCAACGTCGTCGTCCTGGAGGACTCCGAGGGCCGTACCGGTCTCGGCGAGGTGCCCGGCGGGGAGAAGATCACGCGGACCCTGCGGGACGCCGAATCCCTCGTCGTCGGCGCCCGCGTGGGCGACTACAAGAGCGTCCTGCGCGCGATCGGGTCCACGTTCGCCGATCGCGACGCGGGCGGCCGCGGTGCGCAGACCTTCGACCTGCGCACGACCGTGCACGCGGTCACCGCCGTCGAGTCCGCGCTGCTCGACCTGCTCGGGCAGCACCTTCAGGTCCCGGTCGCCGCCCTGCTGGGCGACGGCAAACAGCGCGACGCGGTACGGGTGCTGGGCTACCTCTTCTACGTCGGCGACCCGGACCGCACCGACCTGGACTACGTCCGCGCACCCGACGCGGACGTCGAGTGGTACCGCGTCCGGCACGAGGAGGCGCTGACCCCCGAGGCGATCGTCCGCCAGGCCGAGGCCACCTACGACCACTACGGCTTCCGCGACTTCAAGCTCAAGGGCGGCGTCCTCGCCGGAGCGGAGGAGGTCAAGGCCGTGACCGCGCTCAAGGAACGGTTCCCCGACGCACGGATCACCCTCGACCCCAACGGCGCATGGTCCCTGCGTGAGGCCGTCGAGCTGTGCCGCCCCCTCCTCGGCACCCTCGCCTACGCCGAGGACCCCTGCGGGGCGGAGGCCGGCTACTCGGGGCGGGAGATCCTCGCGGAGTTCCGCCGGGCCACCGGTCTGCCCACGGCGACCAACATGATCGCCACGGACTGGCGCCAGCTGACGCACGCCCTGGCCCTGCAGTCGGTGTCGATCCCGCTCGCCGACCCGCACTTCTGGACCCTGCAGGGCTCGGTCCGGGTCGCCCAGCTCTGCAACGCGATGGGGCTGACCTGGGGCTGCCACTCCAACAACCACTTCGACATCTCACTGGCGATGATGGCCCACTGCGGGGCCGCCGCGCCCGGTGAGTACAACGCCCTGGACACGCACTGGATCTGGCAGGAGGGCCGGGAACGGCTCACGGCCGAGCCGCCGCGGATCACCGGCGGCGAGGTCGCCGTACCCGACACGCCCGGACTGGGAGTCGACCTGGACAGGGACCGGCTCCTGGCCGCGCACGAGCTCTATCAGCAGAAGGCGCTGTCCGGCCGGGACGACGCGGTCGGGATGCGGTACCTGGTGGAGGGCTGGACGTTCGACGCGAAGCGGCCGTGCCTCGTGCGCTGAGGATCGCCGTCACAGGGCGAAGACGCGGCGGGCGTTGCCGTGCAGGAACAGCTCCCGCGTCTCCTCGTCCAGGCCCAGGCCGTCCAGGTGCTCGAGCGCCCGACTCGGCGTGATCATGGGGTAGTTGGAGCCGAACAGCACCTTGCGGCGGCCCCGGCCGCGCAGGTACTCCACCAGCTCCGGCGGAAACCGGCGCACGGTGTAGGCGCTCGTGTCGATGAAGACGTTCTCGTGCTTGTCGGCGACCGCGATCATCTCCGTCGTCCACGGGTGGCCGATGTGCCCGCACACGATCGTCAGCTCGGGGAAGTCCAGCGCCACCTGGTCGATGTACGGGATGGGCCGGCCGGTCTCCGACGGCCGCAGCGGGCCGGTGTGCCCGACCTGGGTGCAGAAGGGCACGCCGAGGTCCACGCAGGCCGCGTACAGCGGGTAGTACAGCCGGTAGGTGGGCGCCAGCCCCCACAGCCACGGCACCACGCGCAGGGCCACGAAGCCCAGCTCCCGCACGGCGCGGCGCAGTTCCCGTACCGCCGTCATGGGGCGGGCGAGGTCGGCGCCTGCCACGCCGCGCAGCCTCCCGCCGGACTGCTCGACGAACTCGGCCACCTCGTCGTTGTCGATCAGCGGACCCTGCGGCCCGTACCAGGCCGCCGCGAGGCCGGTCTCCACGTCCGCGGCCGCCAGCGCCGCCACCGTGACCTCGACGGGCAGCGGCTCGTCGAGCTGCTCCATGCCGGTCCACCGGCGCAGCGACGCGAACATCTCCTGGTTGGCGTGGCGCGGGGTCGGGTGCTGCATCCAGGCGTCGATGACGGGCACGGGGCGGCCTCTCTGCACGGTCGGGGGCGGGATCAGCGAGCGGGTCCGGTGACGGCGACGGTGCCCTGGGCCACGGCGCACAGCGTGGCGGTGCCGTCGGTGTCGATCGTGGTCAGGTCGCAGCGGCACACCGCGCGGGTCCGGCCGGCGCGGATCACGCGAGCCTGGGAGCGCAGCAGTTCGCCCTTGGCGGGGCGCAGGAAGTCGACGGTGAGTCCGGCGGTCACCAGGCCGGGGCCGAGCGCGCTGCCGGCGGCGAACGCCGCCGCGTTCTCGGCCGCGTAGCCGAGGACACCGCCGTGGACCCGGCCGTGCTGGTTCAGCAGTTCCTCGCGCAGGTCCAGTTCCAACGTCGCCTCGCCGTCACCGAAGGCCGTGAGCCTGGCACCCAGCAGCACGCTGAAGGGCTGGGCCGCCAGCACCTTGCGGGCGAGGGGCAGATCGAGGGTCCCGTGCATGCCGCACACCTCACTTCACTAGTGAAGTGAGCATGGCGCCGCCCCTTCGGGTCTGTCAACATCGGTCCATGTCCGAGCCCGATCAGCGTCTGTACTTCCTGCTCCAGCGAGCGGCACACCGACTGCGCACCGCTTCCGACCGGCGGCTGGTGGCCACCGCCGGGATCACCACGGCCCAGCTGGGCGCGCTGTTCGCGGTCCGCGACGAGCCGGGCATCACCCAGCAGGGGCTGGCCCGCGCCCTCGGGCTGCGCGAGTCCGCCGTCACCGGGCTCGTCGGCCGGCTCACCGGGGCCGGCCTGGTCTACAAGCGGGCCCACCCCCGCGAACACCGCGCGGTGGTACTGGAGTTGACCGAAGCCGGCGCCGCCGCGCTCGACGCCGCGCAGCCGGAAGTCGACCGCTTCAACGCGCAGGCCCGGGCACTGCTGGGCGAGGAGGGGTTCACACGGACCGCGGCGGCGCTGCGGACCCTGGCGCACTGGGAGTCGCCCGAAACGGAAGGGTGACCGGGCGAGCGACCGCGGCTCAGTCCCGTCCCGACAGCCTTCGCGCGTCCCCGCCGCTATCGTGAGCCCATGCACTCGACGCGAGTCACCCGGCATGTCGACGCCCCGCGCGCGGCCGTCTACCGCGCGCTGCTGGACGCGGACGCCGTCGCGCGATGGCGGGTGCCGGACGGCATGAGCGCGCGGGTGCACGCGTTCGACGGCCGGGAAGGCGGCAGCTTCCGCGTCTCGCTCACCTATGACGTGCCCACCGGCACCGGCAAGTCGGACGCGCGGACCGACACCTATCACGGGCGATTCGTGCGGCTGCTGGCGGACGAACTGGTCGTCGAGGAGGTCGAGTTCGAGACCGACGACCCCGCCCTCCAGGGCGCGATGACCATGACGACCACCCTCGTCGACGCGACGGGCGGCGGCACCGACGTCACGATCGCGCACGAGGGGATCCCCGACTCCGTGTCCGCCGCGGACAACGAGACGGGCACCCGGATGGCCCTGGCCAACCTCGCCCGGCTCGTGGAGAGCGCACCGCCGCCTGCTCACGCGTGAGCCGTGCTCACGACGCGTCGGGCCTCACTCACACGTGGTCCGGCGGTTACGTGATCTTTGCCCTGGGTTCGCCTCGCGTACGAAAGCGCTCGCTTCCATGCGGAAGTATGGACACCGAACTGCTGTCAGGGCTGCGCGTCGACTACACCGACCAGGACGACCCCGTACTGATCCGGCCGGACGGCAGCCCGGTGGACACCTGGCGGGAGAACTACCCGTACCAGGAACGCATGGAGCGTCCCGAGTACGAGTGGTACAAGCGGCTCCAGCAGATCGAGCTGCTGAAGCTGCAGAGCTGGATCAAGGAGTCCGGCCGCCGGCTCGTCATCGTGTTCGAGGGGCGGGACGCGGCCGGCAAGGGCGGCACCATCAAGCGCTTCACCGAGCACCTGAACCCGCGCGGCGCCCGGGTGGTGGCGCTGGAGAAGCCGACCGAGCGGGAACGCGGGCAGTGGTACTTCCAGCGGTACGTCGAGCATCTGCCGACCGCCGGCGAGATCGTGCTGTTCGACCGGTCCTGGTACAACCGGGCGGGCGTCGAGCGCGTGATGGACTTCTGCTCCGACGACGAGTACCGGCGCTTCATGCGGCAGGCCCCGGCCTTCGAGCGGATGCTCGTGGACGACGGCGTCGACCTGGTGAAGTTCTGGTTCTCGGTCTCCCAGGGAGAGCAGCGCACCCGCTTCACCATCCGCCAGGTCGACCCCGTACGGCAGTGGAAGCTCAGCCCCATGGACCTGGCCTCACTGGACCGCTGGGACGACTACACCGCCGCCAAGGTCGCCATGTTCCGTGAGACGGACACCGAGCACGCGCCGTGGACCGTGGTGAAGAGCAACGACAAGAAGCGGGCCCGCGTCGAGGCCATGCGCAGTGTGCTGGCCCGCTTCGACTACGCCGACAAGGACGAGGAGGTCGTCGGCGCCCCCGACCCGCGGATCATCGGCGCCGCCGCCGGTCTGCTGGAGGCCGGCGAGGACGACACCGGCGACGAGGGCTAGGCCGCCCCGGCGCTAGCCGCGGGGAAGTACCGTGACGCGACGGAAGTTGCAGGGCTTCCCCGTCGGCTGTCCGGCCGGATCCGACCGATGCTGATGGGCCTTGAGCGCGGCGCTGACCAGGCTCATCAGCAGGTCGACGTCCGTGTCGCAGTCGAGGTGCACGGTCACCCAGTCCGACCCCGGGACGAGGTGGATCGCGGTGGAGACCCGAAGGTCGTCGCGCAGCCGCCGGATGGCCGGCACGGTCAGGTGCAGGTCCACGTCCCGGTCGGAGTGGAAGTGCACGATCTCGCTGTGGACGGTGCGCAGTGCCCGCCCGGTGCCGCAACCGGCCTGGCCCGAGCTGAGATCGGGCCAGGCCTGCAGTTGTTCGATGGCACGTTGGGCCAGTGTCATACCCCCATAGTCACCCGATCACCGCGTCGCAACCAGAGGTTGAACGATTCGTAACCGGTGTGTGAGGTGTCTGACAGCCGCCCGCCGTCGGGTGTGAGGGCTCCTAGTCCGGTGGCGTCGGGGTGTCGTGCGTGCGGTACATCGCCTGTACGTCCAGCTCCAGCTGGACCGTCGGCCCGACCACCGCGATGCCGCGGGCCAGCATGCTGCGCCAGTTCAGGGTGAAGTCCTCCCGGTGCAGCTCGGCCCTCGCCAGCGCCGCGCACCGCAGCTCCTCGCCGTAGCCGCCGTTGACCGACCCCAGGTAGGTGGTGTCCAGGTCCACGGAGCGGCTCACGCCGTGCATGGTGAGCGAGCCGTGCAGCGTCCACTTCGCCCCGCCCCGGTAGGCGAAGCGGGTGCTCGCGAAGTCGATGTACGGGTAGCGCTCGACGTCCAGGAAGTCCCCCGAACGCAAGTGGGCGTCCCGGGTGTTGTTGCCCGTCGTGATGCTGGCCGCGTCGATGCGCACGGACACCTGTGAGGCCGCCATGTCCGGCGCCACCCGGATGCCGCCCGTGAACCGCTCGAAACGGCCGTGGACATGGGCCATGCCGACGTGCTTGGCGATGAACCGGATCGCCGTGTGCGGCGGGTCGAACAGCCAGGTGCCGGGCGCCGGAAGTTCCAGCTGCCGGGCCGACGCCAACCGGACGCGGACGGCGGGCCGGTCCGTACCGGCGACCACGTCCAGCGGTTCGCGGTGCGGGGAGAGGCCCTCGGCCGTGATCATGAGGCTGTAGCGGCCCGGCGGCAGGGCGGCGAAGAAGAGGCCGTACGGGTCCGTCGTCCCGGACGCCACGACCTCGTGCGAGTCCAGCGCGGTCACGGTCACGTCGGCGCCGCGCATCGGAAGCCCCATCGGATCCACGACCTCGCGGCCCACGACGCCCGCTTCGGGCGGCACGGGCAGGGGGACACCCGGGGCTCCTCGGGAGCGTCGACTCCTGAGCAGACCGAGGGGCATGCTGATCACCTTTTCTTCCGGCGTGGGGGGAACTGCGGACGAGTGGGGGGCGAGTTCGGGGGAGGGATCAGCCGGCGACCGTGGCCGGCGGAGCGCCCTCGTGGGCGGCACGCAGCAGGGCGAGCACGCCGTCCACCGTCACCGGGCGGGGGTTGGCGTACGCCTGTCCCGCGGCCTGCCCGGCGGCCGTCGCCAGGTCGGCTTCGGTGAGACCCAGTCCGGCCAGCGAGCGGGGCGCGCCGAGGCGCCCGGCCAGCTCCCACAGGGCCGTCGGCGCGTCGGAGGCGTCCAGCGCGCGGGCCACGGCGGCCGCCGCGTCCGGGGCGGCCGGGGCGTTGTACGCCAGGACGTACGGCAGCACCACCGTGTGCGTCTCGGCGTGCGGCAGCGAGAAGGTGCCGCCCAGGACATGGCACAGCTTGTGATGCAGGCCCATCGTGGTCGCACCCAGGCAGGACCCGCACAGCCAGGCCCCGTACAGGGCACGCCCGCGTGCCTCCCGCGACGCGGGGTCCGCGGCCACCGCCGGGAGCGCCCGCGCCATCGCCCGTACGCCCTCCTCGGCCATCAGCGCGACCAGCGGCGAGGTGTCGGGGGCGTACAGGGCCTCCACGGCGTGCGCGATCGCGTTGACACCGCTGGTCACCGACAGCGGTACCGGCAGCGACAGGGTGAGCTCGGGGTCGTAGACCACGCTGCGGGGCAGCACCTTCGCGTCGCGGCCGGTGCGCTTGACGCCGTTCTCGGTCAGGCCCCACACCGGGGTCATCTCCGAGCCGGAGTACGTCGAGGGCACGGCGATCAGCGGCAGGCCGGTGCGCAGCGCGATCGCCTTGCCCAGCCCGATCGACGAGCCGCCGCCCACCGCCACGCAGCCGTCGGCGCCCACCGCGCGAGCCGCCCGCACGGCCGCGTCGGCGACCTCGGCGGGGACGTGCATCCTGGCCCGGTCGTGCAGCCCGGCGCACGCCGGACCGAGCGCGTCCGCGACCGCCCGCGCGGTGTCCGCGCCCCGCGTCCCGCACACCACCAGCACCCGCCGCAGCCCGAGCCGCTCCACCTCGCCGGGGGTCGCCGACACGGCCGCGCCGGCACGGAAGACGACCCGCACGGGCCGGCTCTCGTAGGAGAAGTCGAGGGCGTGCGTCACGACGGCTCCAGCACTAGGTCGAAGCGAGCCCGCCGGAAGGGGCTCGCCACGCCGAACTCCCGTGCCGCGGACGGGTCGTCGACGACGACGAAGTCGGTGACGAGGCCCGGCTTGACGGCGAACACCGCGTCCGAGTCCAGGAAGTCGCCGCCCGCCACGAA
The DNA here is from genome assembly GCF_043195415.1 of Streptomyces sp. Y7. Lineage (NCBI taxonomy): Bacteria > Bacillati > Actinomycetota > Actinomycetes > Kitasatosporales > Streptomycetaceae > Streptomyces > Streptomyces sp. Y7. The sequence goes on along the minus strand of NZ_JBIDDQ010000001.1, from coordinate 1,109,210 downwards.
GATGTGCGTGGTCACCGGGGTGTGTCCGTCGGCCGACGCGATGAAGTGGATGTGCGCGGGCCGGTAGGGGTGCCGTCCGGTGGCCCGCAGCAGCCCGCCGACCGGTCCGTCTGTCGGGATCGGATACGGGCTCGGCACACACGTGCGGAACCAGAACCGGCCCTCGCCGTCCGCGGTGAACAGCCCGCGGCCGTTGCCGGCGGGCTGCACGTCCGGCTGCTGCACGTCGTAGAAGCCGTTGCCGTCGGCCTGCCAGACGTCGACCAGCGCGCCCGGCAGCGGGGTGCCGCCCCGGGACAGCACCCGCCCGCTGACCACGCACGGCTCGCCCGTGCCCACCAGGTCGAGGTCCGCGCCCAGCTCACGCACGGGCGAGGCGGTCATGTGGAAGGGGCCGAGCACCGTCGACTCGGTGGCGCCCGCGCCGCGCCGGTCGTTGACCGTCTCCACCAGCATCGACAGGCCGAGCACGTCCGACAGCAGGATGAACTCCTGCCGGGTGTCCGTGCACATCTGCCCGGTCGCCGTCAGGAACTCGACCGCCCGCTCCCACTCCCGCTGCGTCAGCCGCGTCTCCCGGGCGAAGGCGTGCAGATGCCGCACCAGCCCGCCGAGCAGTTCCCGCAGCCGCGGATCGGCGGTGTCCCGCAGACTGGCGACGACCTCGTCGGTGACTGTCGGCTCGTCCGAGTCCGCCATGTCGGCTCCCTCTCCGTGCTCCCGCACGCCCGTCCCGGCCGTGCCCGTCCCAGCTCCGCCCATCCGGCCGTACCTCTCAACCGTGCCCGAGAATCCGCCGCAGCGCGTCCGTGAGCAACCGCTCCGCGTCCTCGGGCGCGTCCGCGTGCCGGAACGCCACGTACCCGTCGGGACGGACGAGCAGAGCGCCCCCGTCGGAGATCTCGCTCCGGGCCGCCCAGTCGCCGTAGGGGTCCTCGAACTCCTGCCCGGGGCCCACGACGACCGTCGCGATGTCCAGGCGCTGAGCCCCGGCCGCCCGCAGCCACGCCTCGCCCCCGATGCCGGTGAGCAGCGTGAACCGGCCCCTGCCCACAGTGTCGAGGGTGGACAGTGTCCGCGTCCCGGAGGTGATCCAGGCGTGCGGGAGCTTCGCGCCGGGGCGGGAGGTGGGCTGGTGGTGCAGCTCGGGATCGCGCGCGGGGACGGGCTCGGGCGTGCCGTCGGGCACGATCGCGGCGGAGGTGTAGCGCTGGTTGAGGTCCACTCCGTGCGCGTTGAACTCGTACACCTTGAGGGCGATGGCCTCGCGCAGCGCGGCCCGCTGCTTCGCGGCGGCCTCGGTGGCCTCCTTGCGGGCGGCGATGTTGGCCCACAGCCGCTCCGGTGTCTGCGGGGACAGCCCGTCGAGCGCCTCGAAGATCGGCGCGGTCTCCGCGATGGACTTGTTGGCGCGGGTCACCACCTGTCTGCCGATCGGCGCCCGCTCCGCGCTGTAGGTGTCGAGCAGCCGTGGCGAGGCCTGACCTTCGAGGACGAGCTTCAGCTTCCAGGCCAGGTTGTAGGAGTCCTGGATGGAGGTGTTGGAGCCGAGCCCGTTGGACGGCGGGTGCCGGTGCACGGCGTCCCCCGCGCAGAACACCCGCCCGGCGGCGTACGTCTCGGCGTACATCTCGTTGACCGTCCACGCCGAGGACGACCTGATCGTCACCGGGATCTCGTCGTCGCCGACCAACTGCCGTACGACGGACAGGGCGTACTCCTGCGTGAGGTCGGGGGCGCCCGCCGTCACGTCGTAGCCCCACACGATCAGCCACTCGTTCCAGGGCCGCACACAGCGCACCAGGCCCGCGCCGATGCCGCCGACGGTGGCGCCGGGCGCGAGCACCCAGTACAGGGTGGAGGGGCGGTGCGCGGTGTACTTGCTCAGGTCCGCGTCGAAGACGATGTTGATGCTGCCCGCGACCCCCATCCGCCCGCCCATGGGCAGCCCGGCGTCCTCGGCGACCTGGGATCGGCCGCCGTCGGCGCCGATCAGATAACGGGCGCGGATCGTGTACGCGTCGCCGCGCAGCCGGTCCTCGACGGTGACCGTCACGCCCGAGTCGTCCTGGACGAAGGAACGGTAGACCGTGCTGAAGCGGAAGTCGGTGCCGCGGGCGATCGCCGCGTTCACCAGCACCGGCTCCATCAGATGCTGCGGCATGTCGCACATACGGGTCGGGCCGGCCAGCTCGTGCGCGGCCTGCACGAGCGGATCGTTGCCCCACGAGCGGACCCGGCCGAGCTCCTCACCGGCCAGACTCGTGCAGAACGTCGTGTTGCCCATCAGGTGCTGGGGCGTCGCCAGGGCGACCACGTCCTGCTCGACGCCGAGATCGCGCAGCACCTCCATGGTGCGCTGGTTGGTGATGTGCGCGCGGGGCGTGTCGGCGAGGCTCGCGTACCGCGTGACGACCATGTTGCGCACGCCGTACGTGCTCAGCGCGAGCGCGGCCGACGCGCCCGCCGGGCCGCTGCCCACGATCAGTACATCGGTCTCGACGACGGTGTGCACGACAGAACGCTCCAGGAGATGAGAACCGGCCCCGGTCTTTCAAGATCATGGAACGGAGCGGCCGTTCGCGGGTGTCTCATTACGAGACAATCTCCGGTCCCCGGCGTGGGGTGGGACGACCCGCCCTCGCCCCGCGTGCGGCGCCCCGGATACGGTGAGGGACGCCATGACCACAGCGGAACCATCCCTTGCTCTCGCCCCGCTGCGCCAGGCCCGCGAACGGTTCCTGACGGGGCGTCCCCTCCCGGACGGTGTACCGGACGACGTCGTGGCCGCCTGGCGGCGCGCCCGCTTCTTCGGCGTACGGCCCGATCTCGACGGCCCCGTACGGGAGTCGGCCCACCCGGCCGACTCGCCCCTGCTGGACGCGGCCCGCCCCGCGCTCACCCGCATCGCCCCGGCCCTCGACGCCGGACGCACGGCGCTGGTGCTCACCGACGACCGGCTCCGGGTGCTCTGGTCGACCGGCAGCGCGCCCGGCGACGAAACCTGCGCCGACCTGTCCGAGCGGGAGGTCGGCCACAACAGCGCCGCGCTCGCGCTGCGCATCCGCGGCCGGGCCGAGGTGCACGGCCCCGAGCACTTCCTCGACGTCTGGCAGGACGTCTCCGCGGTCAGCGTGCCGGTTCTCTCCCCGCAGACGGGGCAGGTGCTCGGCACCGTGACGGTGGCCCGCGCCCTGGGGGCGGGCTGCCGTCCGCATCCCGGCGCCGCCCTCGCCGAGGCGGCGGCCGGCGCGGTGGAGGCGGAACTGCGGGCACGCGCGCGTACCGCGGAACGGACGCTGCTCGACGCCTACGAGCGTGCCGTGCGGGGACGCGAGCGGGCGGTGGTCGCCCTGGACGGCCGCAACCGCCTGATCAGCGATGCGGCGGCCGCGCTCGCCTCACCGCAGGTCCTGGAGGCGCTGGAGCGCGGAGCGCGGGCCTGGGGGAGGGGGAGCGGCGAGGCGTACGACGTCGCGCTGCCCGACGACGCCGGCTGCACCGCCGAGATCACCGCGGTGCGGCACGAGGGCCGGGCTGTCGGTCTGGTCGCCGTGCTCGCCCCGCGTCCCGTGGCGCCGGTGCAGTCGGCGCCGGGCCCGGCCGGCGCGCTCGTGGGCGGCTCGGTGCCGTGGCGGCACGCGGTCGCCCGGGCGGCGGAGCTGTTCCGTACGCCGGGTCCCGTGCTGGTCACCGGCGAGCGGGGAACGGGCAAGACCGCCCTGGCCCTGGAACTCCTCGACGGCACGGACCCGTTGGTCGTGGACGCCGCCGAGTCACCCGAACTCGGCCTCAGGGACGGGGCATGGGACGACGGGCGCCCCGTGCTCCTGCGCCACACCGAACGCCTCTCCCAACCGGACGTCGCCGCCCTCAACTCCCTCCTGGAAGGGCGCCCGGACGCCCGCCTGGTCGCCACCCACACCCCCGGAACCTCGCCCGGGCCCTGCCTCCAGCGCCTCCTCGACACCCTGGGGGCACGCTCGGTGACCCTGCCCGCCCTGCGCGAACGCCGGGAGGACATCAAGGAGTTGCTGCCCGTCCTCACGCCCGGGCCCCGACCCGGCAGCCCGCCGTTGACCTGGACACTGGACGCGCTGCGCGCGCTGGAACAGCACCCGTGGCCGGGGAACGTCACGGAACTCGCGCACCTGGTGCGGGCGTTGGCCGGCCGGCGCCGGGTCTTCGGGCCGGTGCGGCGCGGCGAACTGCCCGATCCCGTCCGTGAGGGACCGGCCGGACGCACCCTCAGCCCGATGGAGCTCGCCGAACGCGCCGCGATCCTGGAGGCGCTGCGCCGCCACGGCGGCAACAAGGCACGCGCCGCGGCGGCGTTGGGCATCGCCCGCGCCACGCTCTACCGGAAGCTGCGCGAGTACCGGGATGCGGGCCCTGAACGCCCCTGACCCGTCCGTGTTCAGCGGGCCCCGGTCCAGTTGTGGGCGACGTCGACGACGACGCGGCCGGCGGCCACCCACACCCGGAACGGGAGCCGGGCGCGGACGCCGAGCCCGATCTGCGTGTCCCCCTCGAAGCTGCCGACGAACCGGGCGTCGCGGAACGTGCGGTAGCCCGTCAGGTTCACGCCCGTCAGACGCTGACCCGCCTTCGCGGGGTACGTCGGCTTCCCGGTGGCGGGGTCGTACGCGGGCGCCGCCACGCGCACCTCGATGACGGCGCCGCCGCCGACGGTGATCTGCCGGCCCGAGCCGTCCTGGTAGAGGCGGCTGACGTACCGGACGGAGTAGCCGAGTTCGGCCGAGTCCGCCCCCGGGACGTCGACGACCATCCGGTCGAAGCAGGCGTGCCGGCCCGTCCTGATGTTCGTCACCGGCTCCGACGTGGCGGCCGACCGGGTCTCGGCCAGGCTGCCCCAGCCGGTGGGGCAGGCCGTTGCCTGCGCGCCGGTGGCGGCGGTGGCCTGGGCCGGGACCGCAGCCACGCCCAGCGTGGCGACCATGAGTGCCGCCGTCGCCCAAGCGGTTCTGTTTCGTGCCATTGCGTCCCCCGAGAGGTGATGTGCCTGATATCAGAGAAGACAACCGACTTGGCCCGATGGTTGCACTGTTGCGGAGCCCGGCGGTCCGGACTTCCCCGCGATCCTCTGCGCGATCGGCGGCCCGCTCGGGAACCCGTGCCGGACCTGGGACGTTCCACGAGGGACGGCCGCGATCAGCGGGCGCCGAAGACCTGCCGAGGACGTAACAGGGGGCGATGTGACGCGGTTACTGGTCGTAGGGGGCGGAATCGCCGGCACCGGGGCGGCACTGGCCCTGCACAAGGCCGGATGCGACGTCGCCGTGTACGAGGCGCACCCCGACTCCGCTGAGGACATCGGCGCGTTCCTCACCCTCGCGAGCAACGGCATGCGCGCCCTGGCGGAGGTGGACGCCTCGGCGGCGGTCACGTCGATCGGATTTCCGCTGACCTCGATGCGTGTCCTCGACGACACCGGCTCCGAGGTCGCCCAAGTGCCGCTGGGCGACGCCGGAACACCGCATCTGCGGTACCGGTGCGTGCGGCGCGGCGACCTCAACGCCGCCCTCCAGAAAGAGGTCACCCGCCGCGGTATCGGCATCCGGCACGGCATGCGGCTGATCACGGTCGACGACGGCCCCGACGGCGTCACCGCCCACTTCGCCGACGGCAGCACCGCCACCGGCGACCTCCTCATCGGCGCCGACGGCCTCAACTCCACCGTCCGCGGGCTCACCGACCCCGGCAGCCGGCCGGCCCACGCCGGGCAGCAGGTCTTCTACGGCTACACCCGCGAAGCGCCCCCGCAGGCCCGGCCCGAGACCATCACCATGGTGCGCGGCAGCGCCGTCGCCTTCGGGTACGCGGTCTCGCCCGAGGGAGAGACGTACTGGTTCGCCCGCGTCGCCGCCGAGCCCCTGGCCTCGGACGACATCGAGCACGCCACCCCGGCCCGTCTGCGCGACCTGCTGCTGCCGCTGCTGAGCAAGGACACCACCCCGGCCGCGGACCTCGTCGCCGCCACCTCCGACGACCTCATGGTCACCGACGCCACCGAGCTGCCCACCGGCACGCCCTGGCGCTCCGGCCGGACCCTGCTCATCGGCGACGCGGCCCACGCGGCGTCCCCCGCCACCGGACAGGGCGCGTCGATGGCGCTGGAGGACGCCGTCGTCCTCGCCAAGGCCCTGCGCGACGCACCGGACACCGGCGCCGCACTGTCCCTCTACGAGACCCTGCGACGCCCCCGCGTGGAACACAACGTCACCGTCAGCGGCAACATCTCCCGAGGCACCCACAACCCGGCGGCCCGCGGCCCCGGCGGCGCCCCGCCGACCCGGCCCGGCGACGACGCGCTCGCGCGGCACCTTGCGTGGGACACCGCGCTCCAACTCCCCGCGACATAAGTCGATGCAGAGGCCAACCGGCGCAACCCCGCAGCGCACAGGCCCCTCATAGAGGTCGAACCACTCCGGGTTCGCCGAGAGGAGCCCCTGTTGGCCCGTCAGTTGTCCCGTCGACAGTTCGTGGTCCATTCCCTCGCGGCGACCACCCTGACCGTCGCGGCCCCGCTCGGCTGCGACGGCTCCACCGCCGAGGGCGCCGAGCGAGCGGACGGCGCACGCGGCCCGTCCGACGTCCTGGTCACCGGAACCGACGAGGAGATGCTGGTCCTCGAGGTCACCCAGGCCAACAAGATCGTCGTCCGGCTGCCGCGCGTCGAGGTCGGACAGGGTGTCACCACCGCGGTCGCCATGATGATCGCCGAGGAGCTCGACGCCCGGCTCGCCGACGTCGAGATCCCGCTCGCGGAGGCCCGTAGCAAGGGCAACCAGTTCACCGGCGGCTCCAGCTCGGTCAGTTCGCTGTACGGCCCGGCCCGGCAGCTCGCGGCCACGGCCCGCGCCAAGCTCGTCACCGCCGCCTCCCGTCGCTGGCACGTCCCCGCACGGACCCTGCGCACCCGCGGCACCCGGGTCATCGCACCCGACGGCCGCATGGCCACCTACGGATCGCTGACCAGGAGCGCCGCCCCGATCACGCGACCCACCGTGCCGGCCACGCCCAAACCCGCGTCCCAGCACCGGCTGATCGGCCGGCCGACGAACCGGATCGACGCCCGCGACATCGTCACCGGCAAGGCCGAGTACACCGGCGACCTCGCGGTGGCCGGAGCGAAACCGACGGTCGTGGCCCGGCCGCCGACGCTCGGCGGGAAGATCGTCTCGGTGGACTCGACGGCAGCCCGCGCCATGCCCGGCGTACACGCGGTCGTCCGGTTCACCGGCGGCGTCGCCGTCGTCGCGGAGACCTTCCACCACGCCTTGCGGGCCCGCGACGCGCTGCGCGTCAAGTGGGCGCCGGGACCGCTGGCGGGCGTCTCCGACGCCCAGATCCGCTCCCGGCTGCGTGCCGCGGTCCCGAAGCTGGGCAACCCGCCGGGCGGATCCGCGCAGACCGAGGCCGAGTTCGAGTTCGCCTTCGTCAGCCACGCGCCCATGGAGGTCCTGACGGCCGTGGCGGACGTACGGCCACAGCGCGCCGAGATCTGGTTCTCCGCCCAGACGCCCATGTCCGCGCGGGAGGACATCGCCGCCACCATCGGCGTGCCCGTCTCGAAGGTGCGGGTCCATGTGATGCGCGGCGGCGGCTCGTTCGGACGGCGCCTCGATCACGACGCCGCGATCGAGGCGGCCGTCATCTCCAAGAAGGCGCGCCGCCCGGTGAAGCTGATGTGGAGCCGGACCGACGACATCCGCCACGGCCGGATGCGCCCGGCCTCCCACCACCGGGTGCGGGCCAGCCATGCCCAGGGCCGGGTGGTGGCCTTCGCGCACGCGACCGCCTCGGTCAGCGAGTCCTACGACGAGCGCGGCCTGTCCGCCCAGGGCGGCGCGCGCTCCGCCGTACGTGCCCCCGCTGCGGCGCCACTCCCCAGCGACAGCGGCCTCTACCACTTCGGCCGCCTCTCCGGCGACTCCGGCTCGGTCGAACTCGCGATCCCGCTCGGCGCCTGGCGCTCGGTGGACTCCGGCACCGTCCGCACCGCCGAGGAGATCGTCGTGGACGAGGTCGCCCGCGCCCTCGGCCGGGACCCCGTCGCCTTCCGCCGTACGACCCTGCGGAGCAAGGCGGTCAGGGCCGTACTGGACAAGGCCGCGGCCGCCGGGAAATGGGGCCGGACCCTGCCCCGGGGGCACGGACAGGGGGTCGCCGTGCACGAGGAGTACGGCTCCTGCGTGGCCTGCCTCGTCGAGATCGACGCCGCCGATCCGAAGAACCCGCGGGTGACCAAGGTCGTGATGGCCGCCGACGTCGGAACGGCCGTCAACCCGCGCGGCCTCGAGGCCCAGCTCATGGGCACCGCCGTCGACGGCATCTCCACCGTGCTGCGCGCCGGACTGCACATCGACAAGGGCGCCGTGCGCGAGAGCAGCTTCGCCGACTTCCACTACGCCCGCCAGCGGCACGCCCCCCTGCACTTCGAGGCGCACATCCTGCCCTCCCGGCGCGAGCCCGGCGGAGCCGGTGAACTCGGCGTGCCCGCCGCGGCCGGAGCCGTCGCCAACGCCTACGCCCGGGCGACCGGCACCAAGCCGCGCCGCTTCCCCCTGAACTTCTGAGCCACCCGAAGAGAAGGTCCTGATGCCCTCCTACTCCTTCACCCTCAACGGGAAGCGGGTCACCGTCGAGGCACCCGCCGACATGCCCCTGCTGTGGGTGCTGCGCGACCTGCTCGACGTCACCGGCCCCAAGTACGGCTGCGGGGTCGGCGCCTGTCGCGCCTGCACCAGCCACCTCGACGGCGACGAGATCCAGCCCTGCGTCGTCCCGGTCGCCGACTGCGCCGGCCGCGACGTCACCACCATCGAGGGCCTCGCCGACGGCGACCGGCTGCACCCCGTGCAACAGGCCTGGCTCGACTGCGACGTCGCCCAGTGCGGCTTCTGCCAGCCCGGCCAGATCATGGCCGCGGCCGCTCTGCTGAAGAAGACGCCCCGGCCGACGGACGCCGACATCGACGGCATCGAGAACGTCTGCCGGTGCGGCACCTACTCCCGGATCCGCGAGGCGATCAACAAGGCCGCCGCCAACGGCTGACTTCGGCAGCGCTCCGGACCGCCGTACGCTGAGGCCCGTGCACACCACCTCCGAGGGCCCGGGGGCCACGGCCGCGCGGTTCACCGGGCTCGCGGTGACCGGTGAACGCCGGCTGTCCGCGACGCTCGCCGAAGTCACCCTCGACGACGGCCGAGTGGTCATGGTCAAACGAGGCGACGGCGACCGGGCCACCTGGGCCGAGGCGGCCGGACTGCGCTGGCTGGCCGAGGCCGGCACCGTCCGTGTCCCCGCGGTGCACGGCCGGGACGCACACTGGCTGGTCACCGACCGCGTGGCGACCGGCCGGCCCGACGCCGGGGCGGCCGAGCGGCTCGGCCGGGAACTGGCCGGCCTGCACGCCCGCGGGGCACGCGCGTTCGGCACTCCGCCGCCCGGCGGCCCCGAGGACGCCTACATCGGGCTCGCCCCGATGCGCAACGTCACCGGCCCCGACTGGCCCCGCTGGTACGCCGAGCACCGCGTGCTGCCGTATCTGCGCGGCGCGGTCGACGGTGGCACGATCCGCCCCACCGAGGCACCCGTCATCGAGCGGGTCTGTGAACGGCTCCCCGAACTGGCCGGACCCGCCGAGCCGCCCGCCCGGCTGCACGGCGACCTGTGGAACGGCAACGTCCTGTGGGGAACCGACGGCCACGCCTGGCTGATCGACCCGGCCGCCCACGGCGGCCACCGCGAGACCGACCTGGCCATGCTGCACCTCTTCGGCTGCCCCCACCTGGACCGGATCCTCGACGGCTACCGGGACGCCGCGCCCCTCGCCGACGGCTGGACCGACCGCATCGCCCTCCACCAACTGTTCCCGCTCCTGGTGCACGCCGTCCTCTTCGGCCGCGGCTACGCCGAACAGGCCCTCGCGGCCGCCGGATCGGCCCTCACGGGCTGACCGAGCGGCGGAACACGACAGTCACCCGGCGCCGCGCACGGGGCGGCCCGTGAACGCGTCCAGCAGGATCCGGTCGCCGAGCGGCCGGTCCAGTTCGACCGTCACCTTCTTCGCCAGCAACTGCGCCGTGCAGACACCGTCCTTGGTTCCCACCATGTAGCCGGACAGCACCACACTGCCCTTCGTCTCCAGCACGTCCACCGCCGGACCGTCGTCGCATGCCCCGTGGTGGGCCCGCACGGTGACGGACCGCCCGTCAGAGGCCACCCCGACGACCTGGTTGAGCTCCCACAGTTCGGAACTGAGCGAGCCGACCGGCGCGATGGGCGGCTTCGGCGGCTTCGCAGGGCTGAGGGCGACACGCTTGAGCGGAGTGTCGTAGCCCTCGATCGTGAACAGCCAGGCCGGGACGGTGGCCGGGCCCCGGCTGGTCACCAGCGTCGTCTCGCCGAGCTTCGCGCCGGTCACGGTCAGGCGCGGCCCGGGGCGGTCGTTGCCACCGAGCGTGTCGTACGCCGCCCGCGCGTCGATGAGCGGGAGGGTGAGCGAGTCGCCGTTGCGCCACGTCACCTTCGCCTTCCGCGGACTCTCGGGGAGGTCGGCGCGCAGGGCGAGGTTCTGCGAGAGGTACGCCTCCTTGTCGGCGCCGCTGTGGAAGGCGCCGTCGGGCAGTTGTACCGGGTCGCCGATTGGGTAGTAGCCGGAGCGCCAGACCTCGGCGGCCGTCGAGCCGTCCCAGGCCTCGGCCACCGCGAGCGCACGGGCCCTGGTGTGCGGTGCCGGGCTGGATTCGTCGGAGCCTGCCGTTCCGGTACCGCATCCGGCGGTGAGCAGGCCGAGCGCGGTGAACGACAGGACAGTGCGGTGAGCGGTCGAGCGCATGGATACCCCCGAGTGGACGGCGACGAGCCGGTCGAGGCGGCGTCGGCGCGCCGCCCGACACTGAGACGCACGAGGCACGCTCCGCGTTCGGTCAGACCAGGGACTGCGTGCCGAGCACACCGAGCAGCGCGAGGCGCTCCGCGTCCTCGGTACCGGGTGCCGCCGTGTAGACCATCAGCCGCAGATCGCTGCCCGCCACCGTGAGGATGTCGCAGTCCAGGGTCAGGGGGCCGACCTGCGGATGGTCGATGATCTTGTGGCCGGCCTCGTGGCGCCCGATGGTGCCCGTGTCCCACAGTGCCGAGAAGCGCGCGCTGTACGCGCGCAACTCGGCGATCATCCGCCGCAGTTGCGGGTCCGACGGGTAGCGGCTCGCGGTCGCACGCAGGTCCGCGACGATGCCCGCCTCGAACGCGGCCCTCTCCCGCGGGGTCTGCCGTGCCCGGCCGCGCGGGCCGAGGAACGCCCGCCACACGCCGTTGCGTTCGAAGCCGCGCCAACCGGACGGGTCGCCCATCAGAGCCGCGTAGTGGGGGTTGGCCATGAGCAGCGTCCAGGCCGCGTCGTGGACCCCGACGGGTGTGCCGCTCAGCCGGTCCAGCAGACGCTGCACACTCGGCGTGATGTGGGCGGGGACCGTGTCCGGGCCGGGCGGCGCCAGGCCGGCCAGCCGGAACAGGTGCCCGCGTTCGTCCGCCGACAGCCGCAGCGCCCGGGCCAGGGCCTCCACGATCTGCGCGGACGGACTGCTCGCCCGGCCCTGTTCCAGGCGCGTGACGTAGTCGACCGAGATCCCGGCCAGCAGCGCCAGCTCCTCGCGGCGCAGTCCCGCCGCGCGCCGGTGCCCGCCCGCGGGCAGACCCGCCGATTCGGGTGTGACCCGGTCGCGCCAGCGGCGCAGGGCCTGGCCGAGTTCCGTCGCCGTCATGCCCCCAGTGAACACCTCGGGCCCGACGCGTGCCTGGTACCCGTGGTCCCAGGAAGACGGTACGGCTGGTTGACCGGCGCGCGGCGCAGGACGCTGAGGACATGACGACAACACTCATCACCGGAGCGAACAAGGGACTCGGCTTCGAGACCGCCCGTCGGCTCACCGAAGCGGGTCACACCGTCTACGTCGGAGCCCGGGACGCCGAGCGCGGCCGCCGCGCCGCCGAACAGCTCGGCGCCCGCTTCGTCCAGCTGGACGTCACCGACGACGCCTCCGTCCGGGCGGCCGTGAAGACCGTCGAGGCCGACGGCGGACTCGACGTCCTGGTCAACAACGCCGGCGTCGAGGTGCGCGGCGAGAACAACGGCATCCCGGCCGCCGCGGACACCACCGCCGACGAGCTGCGGACGGTCTTCGAGACGAACGTCTTCGGCGTCGTCCGTGTCATCCACGCCTTCCTGCCGCTGCTCCAGCGGTCCGAGGCACCCGTCGTGGTGAACGTCAGCAGCGGCCTGGCCTCGCTGACGACGCTGTCCGACCCGCGGTCGCCGGCCCACTTCTACCAGGCCGTCGCGTATCCGACCTCGAAGACGGCGGTCAACATGATCACCGTGCAGTACGCGAAGGCGTTCCCGCGGATGCGGATCAACGCCGTCGAGCCCGGCTTCACCGCCACGGACCTCAACGGGCGCACCGGCACCCAGACCGTCGCCGAAGGGGCCGAGATCATCGTCCGCATGGCCCAGATCGGCCCCGACGGCCCGACCGGCGGCTATGTGGACGTGAACGGGCCGCTGCCCTGGTGACGGAGGTCCCGGCCGGGCCCCTCAGATGACGGCGTCGGCGCGCAAGGCCTCGATCTCCTCGGCGGTACGGCCGAGTTCGGTCAGGATCGCCTCGGTGTGCTCGCCCACGGCGGGCACCGGGTCCATGCGCGCGGGCACCCCCGCGAGGTCGGCCGGCGGCAGCAGGGCCCGCGCCGTCGCGCCCCCGGGCACCGCCACGTCGCGCCAGCGGTCGCGGCCGGCCAGCACCGGGTGGTCCAGGAACGCGGCGACGTCGTTGACCCCGGCGCAGGCGATGTTGATCGACTCCAGGTCCTTCAGGATCTCCTCGGCGTCGGAGCGGGCGCAGCGCTCGGCGACGACGGCGTTGAGCGCCTCGCGGTGGGCGACGCGGGCCGAGGACGTGGCGAAGCGCGGATCGTCGACCAGGTCGGCCCGGCCGAGGAACTCCCCGCACAGCACCGCCCACTCGCGTTCGTTCTGGATGGAGAACAGCACCTCCTTGCCGTCGGCGGCCGGGTAGGCGCCGTACGGGGCGAGGGTGGGGTGCTGGGTGCCGAGCCGGGGAGGCTGGGTCCCGCCGTACTGCGTGTAGTAGGCGGGCTGGCCCATCCACTCCGCCAGCGCCTCGAACAGTGACACCTCCACGGGGCGGGCCGTGCCGGTGGTGGCGCGTGTGTACAGGGCGGTGAGGATGCCGCTGTAGGCGTACATCCCGGCGGCGATGTCGGCGACGGAGATCCCGACGCGCGCGCTCTCCTCGGCGGTGCCGGTCAGGGACACTAGCCCCGTCTGGCACTGCACCAGCAGGTCGTACGACTTCCGCCCGGCCCACGGCCCGGACGTGCCGTACCCGGAGATCGTGCACGGGATCAGCCGCGGCCACCGCTCGCCGAGCGCCTCGACGCCGAGGCCGAGACGGTCGGCGGCGCCCGGCGCGAGGTTCTGCACGAACACGTCCGCGGTGTCGAGGAGCCGGTGCAGGATCTCCCGGCCCCGCGGGGCCTTCAGATCCAGGGTGAGGGACTCCTTGGACCGGTTGAGCCAGACGAAGTAGCTGGACTGCCCGTGCACCGTCGTGTCGTACCGGCGGGCGAAGTCCCCGTCCCCCGGCCGCTCGACCTTGATCACCCGCGCCCCGAGATCGGCCAGCTGCCGGGTGGCGTACGGGGCGGCCACGGCCTGTTCGAGGCTGACGACGGTGACGCCGGACAGGGGGAGGTGGGGCGTGTTCATGAGGCCATTCGTACGGCCCCGGCGGAGATCCCGTCAACGCCGCCCCTCGCCGGAGCGCGCCAGACGCGGGGGACGCGCTCGCGAAGGGCGGAGACGGCGGAGGCGGTGCCGGCTCAGACCGGTACGCGAAGCGTCTCGACGGCCCGGACGAGCGGCGCCAGTTCGGGATTGCGGGCGGCCTCGTCCAGGGCCTCGCGCAGCGCCGACTCGTTCGTCGGGCGGGCTTCCTCCAGCAGTTGGAGGCCGGCGTCGGTGACGTCGGTGTAGATGCCGCGGCGGTCGGTGGGGCAGAGGTAGCGGGAGAGCAGACCGCGGTCCTCGAGGCGGGTGACGAGGCGGGTGGTGGCGCTCTGGCTGAGGACGACGGCGTCGGCGACCTGTTTCATCTGGAGGTGGCCGCCTTCGCCGTGGTGCTGGCGGCTGAGGACGTCGAGCAGGGAGTACTCGCGCACGCTGAGGTCGTGGCGGGTCTGCAGGGCGCGTTCGATGTGCGTCTCGATCCTGCCGTGGAGCAGGGAGAGGGCGCACCAGCCCTGGGCGAGGGCGGTGAGCGCGGGGTCCGTCGCGGTCATGGCGCCGGTGTCCTCCGTCCGGGGTGAATGACTCTCAAGGATAGGGCATCTGCGAAATTTCCAGCGATTGCGTGTAGAGCGCGCGTGCAAGGACCCGGCGCACACTCCGTGGCCCCGCTCCCATGACCCGGATATCGTCAGCGCCCATGATCGGCAGGCCCCCGACCACCACGCTCTGGCGACCCACCGGCCCCGTGGAACTCGACCTCGTGCGCGCGCTGAACTGGCGCGCCTGGCCGCCCCGGCTGCCCGAGCAGCCGATCTTCTACCCGGTGCTCAACGAGGACTACGCGGTCAGAATCGCCCGGGACTGGAACGTCAAGCACGACGGCGCCGGGTACGTGACCCGCTTCGAGGTCGACTCGGAGTTCCTGTCCCGGTATCCCGTCCGGCAGGCGGGCGGCGAGACGATCCTGGAACTGTGGGTGCCGGCCGAGGACCTCGACGAGTTCAACCGGCACATCGCCGGCGCGATCGAGCTCGTGCACGAGTTCCACGCGGCGTAGCTGTCGAGGCCGAGCTCCAGGGGCGCCGGCTGCCGGGCCGGGGGCGGCGCCGGGTCGGGGGTGGTGCTGGGCCGGGGGTGGCGCCGGGTCGGGGGTGGTGCTGGGCCGCGGGTGGTGCTGGGCGGGGGGTGGTGCCTCGGCGGCGGCCTAGGGCGGCGCTGGGCGGGGGGTGGCGCTGAGCGGGGTGGTGCCCCGGCGGCGGCCGAGGGTGGCGCCGGGCCGGAAGTGGTGCCTCGGCGGCGGCCCAGGGCGGCGCTGGGCCGGGGGTAGCGCTGGGCCGGCGGCGGCGCCGGGCCGCTAACCCCGTGCGAGGTGCCGCATCGCCAGCGCCAGGCCCAGTCTGAACCGGCCCTGCGGTGTACGCAGCGCCCAGCCCAGCAACTGCTCGGCGTGCGCCAGCCGTTCCTGCAGCGTGGAGTGGTGCACGTTGACCTCGGCCGCCGCCGCCCGCAGGCTCACCGTCGAGGCGACCGCGTGCAGCGTGCCGAGCAGCCAGGGCGCCGCCGCCGCGGCCGCCTCCAGCGCCTGCACGTCGGGCGGCGGCTCGGCGCCGGGCGCGACGAGGTCGGCGAGGAGGGCGACACCGCCCAGCTCCTCGGCGTGGACGACACCGGGACCCGGGTCCTGAGCAGTGCCCTCGGCCGTGAACCGCAGCGCGACACGCGCCTCGGACCAGGACCGCGGCAACTCGAGCACCGGAACAGCGGAGCCGACACCGACGCGGCCGAGGGTCGGCGCGAGGCTTGGGTGGGCGGCCGTTCCGGCGCGGCCGGGGGCGGGGGTGGGGGTGGGGCCTGGGTGGGCAGGTACCCCGGTGCGGCTGACGGTGGGCGCGAGGCCCGGGCGGGCGGGCGTTCCGACGTGACCGGGGGCGGGGGCGAGGCCCGGGTGGGCAGGTACCCCGGTGCGGCCGAGGGGCGGCGCGGCGCCTGGGTGGGCCGGCACTCCGGTGCGGCCGAGGGGCGGCGCGGCGCCTGGTCGGCCGGGCACTCCGGCGCGGCCGAGGATCGACTCGACATCCGCGTGGGCGGGCACGACCAGGGGACGTCCGTCCAGCGGCACCAGTACCCGGGCCGGGGCGGCGGGGTCGAGCCCCAGCCGCCGGGCGGCGTGCAGCCGTGCCGCCTCCGGCGCGGACGCGTCGAGAACGGTCTCGACCAGCGCGGGATCATCGGCCGGCGCCCTGCCTCGCGTGCGGTCGAGTACCAGCCGTATGACACCCGCGGCCCGCTCCAGGATCACCGCGTCCACGACACTCGGCTCCGCCTGCTCGGCCCGCTCCAGCCACAGCGCGGCGGCACCGCCCGGCGTCAGCGCGGCCGACGGCCAGGCGGGGTCGGTCGCGACCTCGGACTCCCGGCGCGTCCCGTCCGCCTCGACCCGGACATGCACCCGCCGCTCCACGTCCACCAGCCGCGCCGGCACCCCGGCCAATACGGCGGCCCCCCGTACCAACGCCTCCAGCCCGGCCCGCCCCTCAGCGAGTCGATCAAAGTAGGCGATGACCCGAACAGCGGCCCCCGCATCCGGATCCAGCGCAGTCAACCGCCCGGCCAGCTCTTTCATGGGCCCATGGTGCGCCATGCCCCCGGAATCGAGGGAGGCCCGAGACCATGCTGAACTCAGAACACCGCCCCACGCAGCCGACCCGAGGACGCGCGGGAAACCCAGCACGCCGCCAGCGGCACACGCTCAGTCCCACCACCCCCACCCCACCACACCGGCCCGGCCGGCCCACGTGAAGGGGCGCGGGGAACTGCGCGACCAGCCACCCACAACCGGCACCCGACGATCCACCGAACCCCGCAGCTCGCCGACCCTGTCCGTCACACCGGTCCAGCCGGCCCACCTGAAGGGGCGAACCCCGCAGCTCGCCGACCCCGCCCGTCACACCGGTCCAGCCGGCCCACCTGAAGGGGTCGCGGGGAACTGCGCGACCAGCCACCCACAACCGGCATCCGACGATCCACCGAACCCGGTAATCCCTCACCCCCTCGCCCCCTCACCCCTCACCGGCTCAACAACCGCCGCAACCACCCCACCTGCGCCCCCCGACACGCCCGCGACACCGCCGCCTGCGGGGCGAATCCGTCGAAGCCATGAAATCCCCCGGGCCACACATGAAGCTCCGCCACACCCCCCGCCTGCCAGATCCGCGAGGCATACGCCACCACCTCGTCCCGAAACGTCTCCGCCGAACCGACGTCCAGAAAGGCCGGCGGCAGCCCGGACAGATCCCCGGCCCGGGCCGGCGCGGCATACGCCGGCACATCCGCCCCACCCCGCCGCTCCCCGAGCAGCGCGGTCCACCCGGTCTCGTTCGCCGTACGGTCCCAGACCCCCAGCCCCGCCATCTGGTAGGTGGACGGACTGTCGTTCCGGTCGTCCAGCATCGGACACATCAGCATCTGCCCGATCAGCTCGGGCCCCTTGCGGTCCCGGGCCAGCAACGCCACCGCCGCCGAGAGCCCGCCCCCGGCGCTGGCCCCCGCCACCACCACCCGCTCCGCGTCGCCACCGAACTCGCCCGCGTGCGCAGCCGTCCACTCCAGACCGGCGTACACATCCTCCACCGGCGCCGGATGCGGATGCTCGGGCGCCAGCCGGTACTCCACCGACACCACCACCGCGTCCAACTCCTTCGCCCACGCCAACGGAGCGTCGACGCCGACACGGTTGTTGCCGATGATCATCCCGCCGCCGTGGACGTGGTAGATCACCGGTCGCGGTCCCGGATCGACCGGAGCGGCGGGCCGGCAGATCAGCACCGAGATGTCCGGGGCACCCACGGGGCCCGGCACCGTCCGGTCCTCGACCTCGAAGTACCCGTCCATCGTCAGGTCGAGGTCGGCCAGCAGTTGGATCCCCGCACCCTGACGGACGTCGGCTATCTCCTCCATTGTGAGGCCGGGTGAGATCACGTCCTTGATGAGCTCCAGCGCGGCGGCGAGCTCCGGATCGAACGGGGGCGGGGCCTGGGTCATGGCTACTCCTCACACAGGGGGCACACACGTGCCTCGCGGCTCTGCGGTCAGCATCCGCGCACCCGCCCTTGCCGCGGGGCCGCCGGGCGGCGGAAGCTGCCCGCCGCTCGGCGGGTGGCACACCGGTTCCCCGGAGCCTGCCAGGAGACGACCCGCTGTTCACCCGTCCTGCGAGGATCGGATCACGGGCGCCGACAACGCCCCCAGAGCGCATGCCCTCGAAGCGCATGCCCCCAAAGCGCATGCTCTCGAAGCGCACGCCCCCGAAGCGCACGCCCTCGAAACGCAGGTCGCCACGGCACACGTCCCCGAAGCGCACGACGGCAACCGGCCCCGAGCCGCCCCGCTCACGGCCGACCGACCCACCCGCCACGCCGACCGACCCACCCGCCACGAGGAAGCAGCGGCGCTCAGCGGCCGACCCAGCGGCCGAACCAACGGCCGAACCAGCGGCCGAACCAGCGGCCGAACCAGCGGCCGAACCAGCGGCCGACCCAACGGCCGAACCCTCCCGAACTCATGCAGCAGATGCCGTACGAGCGCCACTCCCGTCAGCACCGCGACCAGCGCGCACACACCGAGCCAGCCGAAACGGCCGTAGGCGCGCGCGGCCAGCCACGAGCCCGCGGTGCCGCCGAGGTAGGCGCAGGTCATGTACGCGGTGTTCAACCGGCTGCGGACATCGGCGCCGAGGCCGTAGATCCGCACCTGGTTGGCCACCTGCCCGGACTGCATGCCGACGTCGAGCAGGAGCGTGCCGACGACCAGCGCGCTCAGCCCCGGTCCGCCGCCGACACCGCCGAGCGCCAGAACGGGCGCCGCCCCGCCGACCAGGAGCAGGCACACCAGGCTGACGCGGTCCGGGCCGTGGCGGTCCACCAGCCGTCCCGCGACCGGCGTGCACAGCATCGTCGCCGCGTTGACCAGGGCCAGCAGCCCGGCCGCCGTTGCGTCCAGGCCGTACGCCGGACCCGTGAGCAGCAGTGCCACGCCCGTCCACACCGCGGAGAACCCGGCGAACACCATGGCCTGGTACAGGCACGAGCGGCGCAACTCGGGCTCGGCGCGCAGCAGACGCAGGGGCGCGGCGAGCAGGGCCGGGTAGGGCTCCTGGGTGGAGGGGGCCGGCGACGGCAGCATGCGGGCCAGCAGCACGGCGACCGTGAGGGACAGCGCGGCGGCGGCGACGTACGGCGCCCGCCAGCCCAGCCAGTCGCCGAGGGCGCCGCCGAGCGCGCGGGACAGCAGCATGCCGGCCAGGCAGCCGCTGAGCAGCGTGCCGCCGACGACGCCCTGCCGCTCGGCGGGTACGAGACCGGCCGCCAGCGGGCCGGCGAGCGGGGCGATCACCGTCGCCGCGCCGACCAGGACGCTCGCGGCGGCGAGGGGCACGAGCGTCGGCGCGGCAGACGCGGCGAGCAGACCGAGGCCGGTCACCGTGAGCAGGGTGACGAGCAGCCGGCGCGGCGGCAGCCGGTCGCCGAGCGGGACGAGCAGGAAGATGCCGGCGGCGTAGCCGAACTGGGTCGCCGTCACCACTGTCGTCGCCGCGTCGGGGGAGACCCCGAGCCCGGAGGCCACCAACGGGCCGATCGCCTGCGGGAAGTAGACATTGCCCACGGCGACTCCGCAGGCGAAGGCGAGCAGCGCGACCGCGGCGGTAGTCTGCCGGTCGTGGAGATCCGTCATGTGAGAAGTCCACGCCGGTGACGGCCGGTTGCCAAAGGATGTAGCCCGGGGCTCAATGATCAGCTTCCTGCTCGACGTCGACGACCTCGCGGACACCCGGTTCGCGATCTCGCCGCTGCGTGAGGTCATGGGCAGCCTGCGGGCCCTGTGCGCCCCCGCCCTCTTCCCGTTGCACACCCCGTGGCGCCGCAGGGTGCTCGACCGTCTCGACCCCGCCGACGCCCGGCTGCTGCGGGCCCTGGTCGGACAGAACCTCGTCCTCCCCGACTTCCTCACCCCACGCCCGAGGAACTTCGCGCCGGCGCTGGAGGACCAGCTCGCCGTCGTACGGGCGACGCCGCCCGAGCTCGTACGCCGCGACCTGGGCGCCACCCATGCCCCGCGCCCCCTCCCCGACGCCCTGCGGCAGATCACCGCGCCCGGTGACGGGCCGGTGGCGGAGCTGCTGGAGGAGCTGTCCGAACTCCTTTTGAGGTACTGGGAGTTGGCCATCGCACCGGACTGGCCGCGGATGCGGCTGGTGCTGGAGGCCGACATCACGCATCGCGCCCGGCAGCTGGCCACCGGTGGCGCCCAGCTCCTCTTCTCCGATCTGCACCGCAATGTGCGCTGGCACGAGGGAGTCCTGCGTGTCGCGCAGATGATCGGCCGGCACGAGGTGGACGGGGCCGGGCGCGGACTGCGCCTGGTGCCGTCCCTGTTCGCCCACAAACCGGCCCCTCCGGTGAGCGCCGACGAACCGCCGATGCTGGCCTACCCGGGCCGGGGCGCGGCCACCCTGTGGGAACCACGGCCCGAGCCCGACGCCTCCGCGCTCACCGCGCTGCTCGGCGCACCCCGCAGCACGGTGCTGCGTCTGCTCGCCGAACCGCTCCCCACGGTCGAACTCGCCCGCCGCCTCGGCGTGACGCCCAGCGCGGTCTCCCAGCACCTGAAGGTGCTGCACGCGACGGGCCTCGTCACCCGGGCCCGCGACGGACGGCACGTGCTCTACCGGCGTACCGGACTCGGCGACCGGTTGGCCGACGGGGCTTGACTTCGAGAGCGCTCGAAGTTCTAGCGTCGTAAGGGACGGGGCAAGGTCCGGGCGAACGGAGACAGGACATGCGGGTCGGCGTGCACATCAACCGGTTCGACCATCCCGGAGGGGGCCCCGCGCTCGGCGCGGAACTCGCCGCCGCGGGCGCCGCCGCCGAGGCGGCGGGCCTGAGCTGGCTGTCGGTGATGGACCACTACTTCCAGATGGAGTTCAACGACCGGGCCGAGGACCCCATGCTGGAGGCGTACACGACCCTCGGCTTCCTCGCCGGGCACACCTCCACGGTCCGCCTCGGCGCCCTGGTGACCGGTGTGACGTACCGCTACCCCGGTCTGCTCGCCAAGATCGCCACCACGCTCGACGTGCTCTCCGGCGGCCGGGCGACCCTCGGCATCGGTGCCGCCTGGTACGACCGGGAGCACGCCGGCCTCGGCGTGCCGTTCCCGCCGGTCGCGGAGCGCTTCGAGCGGCTGGAGGAGACCCTGCGGGTCTGCCTGCAGATGTGGGACCCGGACGCGAACGGTCCGTTCGAGGGCAGGCACTACCGGCCGGCCGAGACCCTCTGCGTCCCGGCACCCGTCAGCGCCCCGCACCCCGAGATCATGATCGGCGGGGGCGGCGAGAAGAAGACGCTGCGGCTCGTGGCCCGGTACGGCGACGCGTGCAACCTGTTCACCAGCTCGCCGGAGGAGGTCCGGCACAAGCTCGACGTGCTGCGCGGCCACTGCGACACCGAGGGACGTGACTATGACGCCATCCGCAAGACCGTCCTCTACTCGGGCGAGCCCGCCATCACGGGCGATCTGGAGGCGTTCACCCGCGACATCGCGGGCTACACGAAGCTCGGTATCGACACGGTGATCCTCGGTCCCCGTACGGGGGAGCCCGCGGCGTTCATCGAGAACTTCGCGGCGCCCGCCGTACAGCGGCTGGCCGGGCTCGACTGAGCCGGGGGTTCATCGGCACGGGGTGTCCGAGCGGGTGCCGGCGTCGGCGGGGCGGCTGCGCGAGACGATCCGCATCCCGCGGGCGTCGACGACCCGGACCTGCAGCGAACCGCAGCCGCACCGCGTCCACACGGTGCTGCCCGCCGCCGTGCTGTGCCGGGAGATGATCCGGAAGGGCTCGGCGCCGTCCGGCCACCCGCAGTGCGGGCAGACGGTGCCGGTCGTGCTGGTCATGGTGACTCCTCGTTCCTCGTGCGGCTGATCGACCGTCGCGACACGTCCAAGGGTGCGATGAGCCTTCGTACACGTCCAGGTTGACTTTGTGGATGTCACCTTGAAGCGTGGGCTTCATGATTGACCTGCGCCGACTGCACGTACTGAGGGCCGTGGCGCACTACGGCACGGTCACCGCGGCCGCCCGCGCGCTGCACTTCACACCGTCCGCCGCCTCGCAGCAGATCCGGCAACTGGCCCGCGAGCTGGGCGTCGACCTGCTGGAGCCGCAGGGGCGCGGGGTGCGCCTCACCTCGGCGGCCGAGAGTCTGCTCCAGCACGCGGACGCCATTCAGGCGCGCTGGGAACAGGCGGAGCTCGATCTGCGCGCCGACCACGGCGCGCCGGCGGGGCTGCTGCGGGCGAGCGGCTTCCCGCTGGCCGTCTCGGTGTTGCTCGCGCCCATGGCGTCGCGGCTGCGCACACGTCATCCGCGCCTCGGTGTCCGGATCCGGGAGACGGAGGTGCCGGTCAGCTTCGACCTGCTCTTCGAGGGCGAGATCGACCTGGCCGTCGTCGAGGCGACGATCTACAACCCGCCCCTCAGCGACGGCCGCTTCGACCAGCAGCCGCTTCTGGACGACCCGTTCGACCTCGTCGTGCACGAGGACCACGCGCTCGCCGGGCGCGACGGCGTCGACCTGGCGGAGGCGGCGCACGAGGAGTGGGTCGCGCCGGTGCCGGAGAGTCCCTGCCGCCCGCATGTGCTGTCGGCGTGCGGTGAGGCCGGCTTCACCCCGGACATCGTCCATCACGCGATGGACTGGAACGTCATGGCCCACCTCGTCGCCCATCGCCTGGGTGTCGCCCTGATCCCCCGTCTCGCCCAGCTGACCCCGCACCTGCCGATCACGCGGGTCCGCTGCACGGGCAACCCGCACCGCAAGCTGCTGACCTGCACACGAGGTGGCGGCCACGCACGGCCGGCGGTCGCGGCCGCTCTGTCGGAACTGCGCGTACTGGCGCCCGAGGCGGTGGCCTGAGACACGAGAGGAAGCCGCTGGAGACACGGAGAAGGGCCGGAGCTCCCGGCTCCGGCCCTTCTCCTGCGGTCACCCGTGGTGGGATCAGGCGGCGACGGTCTCGTCCGCGTGGCCGTGCACGCGCGCGACGACCTCGGTCAGCTGGGCGGCGACCTCGGCGTCGTCGACGGGGTGGATCTCGGCGAAACGGGTCACGGAGCCGGGGATGGACAGCTTGACGTCCTCCAGCACCTTGCCGCCGGCGATGCCCACGGCCTTGCGGGTCTCGTCCTGCGCCCACACGCCGCCGTACTGGCCGAAGGCGGTGCCGACCACGGCGACCGGCTTGCCGCCGAAGGCGCCGGAGCCGTACGGGCGCGACAGCCAGTCGATGGCGTTCTTCAGGACGGCCGGGATCGTGCCGTTGTACTCGGGGGAGAAGAACAGGAACGCGTCGGAGGACTGCGCGGCCTCACGCAGCTTCGCGGCGGCGGCAGGGACACCGCCCTCGACGTCGATGTCCTCGTTGTAGAAGGGGATGTCGGCGAGGCCCTCGAAGAGCACGACCTCGGCGCCCTCGGGGGCGAGCTTGACGGCCGCCTCGGCCAGCTGACGGTTGTGCGAACCGGCACGAAGGCTGCCGACGAGCGCGAGGATGCGAACAGACATACGAACTCCAAGGGGGGCTGAAACACTGCCGTAACGAACCGGACCGAGGTCCGCTTACGTTTCTAGCACCCTAACCGGACCGCGGTCCAGTTTCATTCCCGATGCTTTACGCTGGCTTCATGTCCGCCGCCCTGCCCCCCTTCCCCAGGCCCGAGGAGCCCGACGGCACGCCCGGGCTGCTGGAGGTCGGCTCCGCCCCCGACGAGCCCTGCCTGCGCGCCGACGCGGCCCGCAACCGTGCCCGGCTGCTGGAGGCCGCCTCCGAGCTGATCGCCGAGCACGGCGCCGCCGGGGTCACCATGGAGGCGGTGGCGGCCGCGGCCGGCGTGGGCAAGGGGACCGTCTTCCGCCGCTTCGGTGACCGGACCGGACTGCTGACGGCGCTGCTCGACCACTCCGCGCGCAAGCTCCAGGGCGACTTCCTGGGCGGACCGCCGCCGCTGGGCCCCGGCGCGCCCCCGGTCGAGCGGCTGCGCGCGTTCGGCGTGGCGGTGCTCTACCGGACGGCCGAGCAGCTCGACCTGCAGATGGCGGCCCAGCCCGAGCCGGCCCGGCGCTTCAGCCACCCCTCGGTCAAGGCGCTGCACACCCACGTCGCGGTGCTGCTGCGCCAGATACAGCCGGGCGCCGACTGCGACCTCCTCGCCCAGACCCTGCTGGCGTACCTCGACCCGGCCCTGATCCACCACCTGACCAGGCAGTGCGGGATGCCCATGGACCGGCTGGAGGCGGGCTGGCTCGACCTGGTGGACCGGGTGACGGACACGCAGGTGTGAACGTTCCGGGGGCCCCGGAACGCCTCAACGGGGCGGCCGCGCACCCTCATCGGAACCGCGCGCACAGGTTCTGCAAAGATGCCGTACGTCATGGTGCAGATACCGAAAACGCCCGCGCCCGCTTCGCCCGCACAGCGCTCGGTACCCACGAGCGCCGACGTGGCCCGCCTGGCCGGCGTCTCGCGCGCGACCGTCTCCTACGTCCTCAACAACACCAGTGCCGTCCGGATCAGCGAGCCCACCCGCCGCCGCGTCCACGAGGCCGCGAAGGAACTCGGCTACGTCCCGCACGCCGCCGCCCGCAGCCTGCGCGCCGGGCACAGCCGCATGGTCCTGATGCCCGCGCCGAGCTTCCCCGTCGGCTCCCTGTACAGCCGCTTCCTCAGCGACCTCCAGCTGGCCCTCGGCCGCCTCGACTACACGGTCGTCCAGCACGGCAGCGTCGGCCTGCACGGCGACGAGGCCGCCCGCGCCTGGGCCGAGCTGCGGCCCGTCGCCGTCCTGGTGTCGGGCACCGGCCTCGGCCCCAAGGGCGTGACGGTCCTCAAACGCTCCGGCGCGCGGGCCGTGGTCACCCTCGGCCCCGAGTCCGTCGACGGGGCGCACGCCCTGCTCATGGACTACGAGGCCGTGGGCCACTGCGCCGCCCGTCACCTCTACGACCGCGGCCGGCGCCGGATCGGCGTCGTCGTGCCCGAGGAGGACGGCCTGGAGTCCTTCTCGGCGCCCCGTCTCGAAGGGGTGCGCCGCGCTCTGCACGGCACCGACGCCACCCTCACCGAGCTGCCCCTCGCCTACGAGGAGGCGTCCGCGGCGCGGCTCGCCGCACGCTGGCGCGACCTCGGCCTCGACGGCGTCTTCGCCTACAACGACGAGTACGCGATGCTGCTGACGCGTGCCCTCCAGGACGAGGGCGTCCGCGTCCCCGCCGACACGGCCGTCATCGGCGCCGACGACCTGATGCTCGGACGCCTGCTGCGCCCTAGGCTGAGCACCGTCCACATCGAACTGCCGTCCGGCCGGGACCTCGCGGCGCTGGTCGACGGCGCGGTGCGCAACCCCGGCGCCGCGCCCGGGACGCACACGGTGCTGGGGGCGACGGTGGTGCACCGCGAGTCCAGCTGAGCCCGCCGCGCCTGCCGCGGGGCGTCCAGCAGGCCCTGACGCGCCCGGCCGTCGTACCGTCGAACTCAGGGAGGCGTGAATGCGCACGACGGTCGGCATCATCGGCGGCGGGCCCGCCGGGCTGCTCCTCGCCCGGCTGCTGCACCGCGCGGGCATCGACTGCGTGGTCCTGGAGGCCAGGACCCGCGAGTACGTCGAGCAGCGTCAGCGTGCCGGAATGCTGGAACAGGGCACGGTCGACGCGCTGCGCGAGGCCGGCGCCGACGAGCGGCTGACGGCCGAGGGGCTGGTGCACCAGGGCATCGAGCTGCGCTTCGACCGGGAACGCCACCACATCGACTTCCCGGCCCTGACCGGCGGCCGTACGGTGACGATCTACGCCCAGACCGAGATCGTGAAGGACCTCGTCGCGCTGCAACTCGCCGACGGACCACCGCTGTTGTTCGAGGCCGAGGCGCTCGCCGTCGAGAAGC
Source organism: Streptomyces sp. Y7 (assembly GCF_043195415.1). NCBI lineage: Bacteria > Bacillati > Actinomycetota > Actinomycetes > Kitasatosporales > Streptomycetaceae > Streptomyces > Streptomyces sp. Y7. Next base: position 1,083,379 of record NZ_JBIDDQ010000001.1, on the reverse strand, counting down.
CGGAGAGCGCTGCACCCGTCGTACGGTTCCTGCACGAGGGCCGCGAGCGCACGCTGGCCTGCGACTGGATCGCCGGCTGCGACGGCTTCCACGGCGTCTCCCGTGACGTCTTCCCGGCGGGAGCCGTCCGCTCGTACGCGCACGAGTACCCGTACTCCTGGCTCGGTGTCATGGCCGAAGTCGCCCCGTCCTGCGACGAGTTGATCTACGCGCGCGGTGAGCGCGGCTTCGCGCTGCACAGCATGCGCTCACCGTCGGTCTCCCGGCTGTACCTCCAGGTCCCCAACGGCACCGAACCGGACGACTGGCCCGACGACCGCATCTGGGACGAACTCGCCGCCCGCTTCGCGATCGACGGCGACTGGACCCTGGAGCGGGGCCCCATCACCGCCAAGTCGGTGACGGTGATGCGCAGTTACGTCCACGAGCCGATGCGGCACGGCCGGCTGCTGCTCGCCGGGGACGCCGCGCACATCGTTCCGCCGACAGGCGCCAAGGGCCTCAACCTCGCCGTGTCGGACGTCAGGGTGCTGGCCCGCGCCCTCATCGGGCTGCACCGCACAGGGGACACACAACTCCTCGACAGATACTCGGAGTTGTGCCTCCAGCGGGTGTGGCAGGCCACCCGGTTCTCGGACGACATGACTAGGATGTTGCATGCTCAACCAGATGGGGACGCGTTCGACCACCGGATGCAGCTCGCACGTCTGCGCCGGATCACCGCATCCCGCCACGCCGCCGCCGAACTGGCGGTGAACTACTCGGGACTTCCGCTCCCGTTGTGAGTCCCGCCGGTGATCGAACGGAGAGTCGCCATGCCGTTGCTCGACCCCAGCACCTGGCAGTCCCCCTCCCTCTCGGGAGGCGAGCACGCCGTCACCGAACCCGCCACGGGTGAGAAGCTCGGCACCGTCACCCTGGCCGGCGCCGAGGACGTCGCCGCCGCGACGACGGCCGCCCGTGCCGCCCGGACGGAGTGGGGCCGTGTCCCGCACTTCGTCCGGGCCGCGGTGCTGCGCAAGGCCGGCGACCTGTTCACCGCGCACGCCGACGAGCTGAGCGGATGGCTCGTCCGGGAGTCCGGCTCCATCCCCGGCAAGGCCGCCTTCGAGCTGCACGTCGCCGCCCAGGAGTGCTACGAGGCCGCCGCGCTCGCCTCCCGTCCCGCCGGACAGGTCCTGCCCAGCGAGGCACCCCGGCTGTCGTACACCCGCAGGGTCCCGGTCGGCGTGGTCGGCGTCATCGCGCCGTTCAACGCCCCGCTGATCCTCTCCATCCGCTCCGTCGCCCCGGCTCTCGCGCTCGGCAACGCCGTGGTGCTGAAGCCGGACCCGCGCACGGCGGTCTGCGGCGGCCTGGCGCTCGCCGCGGTCTTCGCGGAGGCCGGTCTGCCCGAGGGACTGCTGCACGTGCTGCCGGGCGGCCCGGAGGCGGGCCAGGCGCTGGTCGCCGACCCGCGTGTGCCGGTGATCTCCTTCACCGGCTCCACGGCCGCGGGCCGGGCCGTCGGGGAGGCGGCCGGGCGCCTTCTCAAGCGCGCGCACCTGGAACTAGGCGGCAACTCGGCCCTGATCGTGCTGGAGGACGCCGACCTCGACGCGGTGATCTCGACGGCCGCCTGGGGGTCCTTCTTCCACCAGGGCCAGATCTGCATGACGACCGGCCGCCACCTCGTCCACCGGTCGCTGTACGAGGAGTACGTGGAGCGGCTCGCCGCCAAGGCGGACTCCCTCGCGGTCGGCGACCCGCACCGCGCCGAGGTCCATCTCGGCCCGCTCATCGACTCCGGTCAGCTCGGCAAGGTGCACGGCCTGGTGGAGGCCAGCACCTCACGGGGCGCGAAGCTGGCCGCGGGCGGCACCCACGAGCAGCTGTTCTACCGGCCCACCGTGCTCGCCGGGGTGGACGACGAGACTCCCGCGTACACCGAGGAGGTGTTCGGGCCGGTCGCGCCGGTCCGTTCCTTCGGCACGGCCGACGAGGCCGCGGCCCTCGCCGCGGCGAGCCCCTACGGGCTCTCCCTGGGCATCGTCACCCGTGACGCGGCCCGGGGCCTCGACCTGGCCGAACGGATCCCGACCGGCATCGTGCACATCAACGACCAGACCGTGAACGACGAGGCCGTCGCCCCCTTCGGAGGTGTCGCCGCCTCCGGCACCGGCGCCCGCTTCGGCGGCGAGGCCAACCTGGAGGCGTTCACCGACGTGCGCTGGACGACGGTGCGCGGCGACGTGGCGCCGTACCCCTTCTAGGCCGGGCCTCCGACGGCCGCCTTCTGGATCCGGTCCGTGCGGGTTCCTACTGGCCGTCCTGCTCGGCCTGGTCCTGCTGGGCGGCGACGGCCTTGCGGACCTCGTCCATGTCGAGCTTGCGGGCCTGCCCGATGACGTCCGTGAGGGCGGTCTCGGGCAGGGCGCCCGGCTGCGCGAACACGGCGACACGGTCGCGGACGATCATCAGCGTCGGGATCGACTGGATGCCGAAGGCGGCGGCCAGCTCCGGCTGCGCCTCGGTGTCGACCTTGCCGAACACGAGGTCCGGGTTCTCCTCGGCCGCCTTCTCGTACACGGGGGCGAACTGACGGCAGGGCCCGCACCAGGACGCCCAGAAGTCGATCAGAACGAACTCGTTGTCCGTGACCGTCTGGTCGAAGTTCTCCTTGGTGAGCTCCACGGTGCTGCTCATGGCGTAATTCCCTCTTCCTGGTGTCGGGGGCGAAGCCGTCGGCGACAACACGACCGTACGGTCACGTATTCCGCGCGCGTACCCGTGTGGCCACGCCGCACACCACCCGTAAGACTGACCCCATGACGGAAACGGATTCCATCGCTTACGACGTCGTGGTGCTCGGTGCGGGGCCTGTCGGGGAGAACATCGCGGACCGCACCCGTGCGGCGGGCCTGTCCACAGCGGTCGTGGAGAGCGAGCTCGTCGGCGGCGAATGCTCGTACTGGGCCTGCATGCCCAGCAAGGCCCTGCTGCGTCCCGGTCTCGCCCAGGCCGACGCCCGCCGCCTCCCGGGCCTCTCCCAGGCCGTGCAGGGCCCCCTGGACGCGGCCGCCGTCCTCGCCCGGCGCAACGCCTTCACCGGGAACTGGAACGACGACGGTCAGATCCAGTGGCTGGACAGCATCGATGTCGACTTCTACCGCGGCCACGGCCGCCTCGCCGGACCCCGAACGGTGGAGGTGACCGGCTCGGACGGCGCACGGCACGTCCTGACCGCCCGGCACGCCGTCGCCCTGTCCACGGGCACCCGGGCCGTCCTGCCGGACCTGCCGGGACTCGCCGAGGTCAAGCCCTGGACCAGCCGCGAGGCCACCAGTGCGCAGAGCGTGCCCGGCCGGCTCATCGTGGTCGGCGGGGGAGTGGTCGCCACCGAGATGGCCACGGCCTGGCACGCCCTCGGCTCACAGGTCACGCTCCTCGTGCGCGGCAAGGGCCTGCTCAACCGCATGGAGCCCTTCGCCGGAGAAATGGTCGCCGAGGCGCTCACCGAGGCGGGCGTGGACGTCCGCACCGGCACCTCGGTCACCTCGGTGACCAGGGAGAACGGCACCGTCGTGGCCGTCACCGACACCGGCGACCGCATCGAGGCCGACGAGATCCTCTTCGCGACCGGCCGCGCCCCGCGCACCGACGACATCGGCCTGGACACGGTCGGCCTGGAGCCCGGCTCCTGGCTGGAGGTCGACGACAGCCTGCGTGTCACCGGCAGCGAGTGGCTGTACGCCGTCGGCGACATCAACCACCGCGCGCTCCTCACCCATCAGGGCAAGTACCAGGCCCGGATCGCGGGCGCGGCCATCGCCGCCCGTGCCTCCGGTGTCTCCCTGCTCGAATCGGAGCCGTGGAGCGCCCACGCCGCCACCGCCGACCACGCCGCCGTCCCGCAGGTCGTCTTCACCGACCCGGAGGCCGCCGCCGTCGGTCTGTCCCTGGCGGAGGCGGAAGCGGCCGGTCACCGGGTGCGTGCCGTCGACTACGACCTCGGCTCCGTCGCGGGCGCCTCGCTGTACGGCGACAACTACCGGGGCCGCGCCCGGATGGTCGTCGACCTGGAGCGCGAGATCCTCCTCGGCGTGACCTTCGTCGGTCCCGGCGTCGGCGAGCTCATCCACTCGGCGACGATCGCGGTCGTCGGCCAGGTGCCGATCAGCCGGCTCTGGCACGCGGTCCCGTCGTATCCGACGATCAGCGAGGTGTGGCTGCGGCTGCTGGAGTCGTACCGCGACAACTGACGCACGCGCCGCCCCGCCCGCTCACTCCGGCAGCGGGAAGCCGAGGGCCCTGGCCGCCTCGTCCGGGGCGGGCTGGGCCCAGTGCTCCGCCATCGCCTGATGGGACGACAGCGAGCGCAGTTCGGCCCGGTCCAGATAGAGCACACCGTCGAGGTGGTCCGTCTCGTGCTGCACGATGCGGGCGGGCCACCCCGAGAACACCTCGTCCACGGCACGTCCCCTCTCGTCCTCGCCGGTCAGCCGCACCTCGGCGGGCCGCGCCACCACGGCCTGATAGCCCGGGACGCTCAGACAGCCCTCGAAGAACGCGGCACGCCCGCCGCCGAGCGCCTCGTACGACGGGTTCACCAGCACCCGGAACGGCTGCGGCACCCGCCCGCGCACCAGCCGCACCTCCTCCGGCACGGGTGCCGGATCCTCGATCACGGCGATCCGCAGTGAGACGCCCACCTGGGGCGCGGCGACGCCGACGCCCGGCGCCGCGCGCATGGTGATCCGCAGGGCCTCCACGAAGCGCGCCAGCAGCGCCGGCTCCAGCTGACCGTCGAAACGCTCGGTGGGGCGCCGCAGCACCGGGTCGCCCGCCGCCACGATGGGCAACGGACCCTCGGTGGCCAGGAGTTGCTCGACCTGCTCGGCCAGCGGTGCGCGATGGTTCGGAAGTGCCATCGCGCCAGGATGCCACGGCCCCCGCGCCACGGCCGGACTTCCTTGTGGCGTACGTCACTTGAGTTGCCGGGAACTCGGCGGCCCCGCGCTCCGACTACTGGACCGCCACTGCACAGAAACTCCCCACTCCCCGGAGAAGCCGCCGATGTCCACCGCTCCCACGACCACCAAGGCGGAGGCGTCCCCGCCCGACGCCCCGGCGTCGTCGCCCCGCAGATGGGCACCGCTGCGCCCGCTGATCCTGCGTCTGCACTTCTACGCCGGCGTCCTCGTCGCGCCGTTCCTCCTCGTCGCCGCGACCACCGGGTTCCTCTACGCCGGGGCTTTCCAGGCCGAGAAGCTCGTGTACTCGCACGAGATGACGGTCCCGGTCGGCGACACGAAGCTGCCGATATCCGAGCAGGTCGCCGCCGCGCGCAAGGCCCACCCCGAGGGCACGGTCTCGGCGGTACGGCCCTCCCCGGCCGACGACGAGTCGACCCGGGTCATGCTGTCCGGGGTCGAGGGCGTCGACGCCGACCACGCGCTCGCGGTGTTCGTCGACCCGTACACCGCCGAGGTGCGCGGCGCTCTCGAACAGTACGGCTCGACCGGCGCGCTGCCCCTGCGCACCTGGATCGACGAGTTCCACCGCGACCTCCACCTCGGGGAAACCGGCCGTCTCTACAGCGAGTTGGCGGCCAGCTGGCTCTGGGTGATCGCGGCCGGCGGTCTGGTGCTGTGGTTCTCGCGCCGCCGCGCCCTGCGCAAGGTGCGGGGCACCAGCGGTCGCCGCCGCACGCTCGGCCTGCACGGCACCGTCGGCGTCTGGGCCGCCCTCGGCTTCCTCTTCCTCTCCGCGACCGGGCTGACCTGGTCGACGTACGCGGGCGCCAACATCGACGAACTGCGCACCTCGCTGCGCCAGGCCACCCCTTCCCTCTCGGTCTCGGCGGGCGGCGAGCACGGCGGTCACGGTGGAGCCGCCGGCGAGGGCGGCAGCGGCGACCACGGGGTCGGCCTCGACAAGGTCCTGGCCACCGCGCGCGCCGAGGGCCTGGGCGACCCGGTGGAGATCGTGCCGCCCGCGGACGCCTCCTCCGCGTACGTCGTGAAGCAGGTCCAGCGCAGCTGGCCGACCAAGGGCGACTCGGTCGCGATCGACCCGGCGAGCGGCGAGGTGACCGACGTGCTGCGGTTCGCCGACTACCCGGTGCTCGCCAAGCTGACCCGCTGGGGCATCGACCTGCACACCGGGGTCCTGTTCGGCCTGGCCAACCAGATCCTCCTGATGGGGCTGACCCTCGCCCTGATCCTGCTGATCGTGTGGGGCTATCGCATGTGGTGGCAGCGCGGCCGCGGCTCCGCCTTCGGCCGGCCCGTTCCGCGCGGCGCCTGGCAGCAGGTGCCGCCGCAGATCCTGGTCCCGCTGGTGGCGGTCGTCGCGGTGATCGGCTACGTCGTGCCGCTGCTCGGCATCTCGCTGGCGGCCTTCGTCGCCGTGGACGTCGTGCTCGGCGAGATCTCCCATCGGCGGGGGAAGCGGACGCCGGCGGAGCCCGGCGAGAGCGCCGGCTAGTACGCGTGCACGGCTCGGGGCCCGGTTCCGGGGGGAACCGGGCCCCGCTCGCGGCAACGCGCCGGCGAACCGGCCTCAGAGCTGCTCGAAGTCACCCGTCAGCGCGGCCGCGAGACGGATGTGCGGCTCCGCCTCCTCGTCCCGTCCCTGACGCTGGAGCGTGCGGCCCAGCATCAGCCGGGCGTACTGCTCGACCGGGTCGCGCTCGACGATGACGCGCAACTCGGTCTCCGCGCGCCGCAGTTGGGCCGAGTGGTAGTAGGCGCGCGCCAGCAGCAACCGCGGACCCGTCTGCTCCGGCACCTCCTCGACCAGCGTGCCGAGGACGCGCGCGGCGCCCGCGTAGTCCTTGGCGTCGAAGAACAGCTGCGCGCGCTCCCAGCGCTCGGCCGGTGTTCCGTGGTCGTAGTACGTCGTCTCCACTCTGACCTCCTTCGTCGCGCTCAACGAAGGCGAGTGGTTCAATATTCCACTACTTGGCCGCGGTGGTCAGGGCCGCCAACTCGGCGTCGGCGCGTTCGGTGATGAGCGTCAGCACCCTTCCGGCTACGGCCAGGTCCTCCTGCGGAATGCCGTCGTAGATACGGGCGGTGAGGGGGGCGGTCGCGGCGGACGTGCTCGTGAAGCGCTCCCGACCGACGTCCGTGATCCGCACCGCGGACGGCTCCTGGGCGGCCAGCAGTCCTGCCGCGATCAACTCGTCGACGACGGAGCGGACCTCCGCCGCGTCGGCCTTCAGGGCGCCGACGACGCCGGCGACCAGGGCGTCGCGGTCGACCGGGCCCTCGGCCACCGCCACCAGGCGCAGTGTGACGGACTGCTGGAAGGTCGCGCCGTGCCGGTCCAGCACGTTCTCCAGCAGGGCGCGGCTCGCGTAGTGGGCCAGGGCTATGACTCGGGGATCGACCAGGGGAGTGGTGGTGGTCATGACTGCTCCTTGTCGGACTCGCTGTCGATGACGGACGGGTCGAGAGGTACGTCGAGCAGGGTCGTCAACTCGCGGGTGAACTCCCGTGTGCGCGCGCTGTGGAGCCCGCCGAGGGGTGCCAGCAGCTGTTGCAGGAGTGCCTGGACGACCTCGATCGCCTGCCGGGTCCGCTCCCGCCCCTGCTCGGTCAGCGCGAGCTGTACGGCGCGCGGGTCGCGCGGATCCCGGGTGCGTTCGAGGAGGCCGGCCGACTCCAGGGAGCGCGCCAGCTTGGAGACGTAGAGCGCTTCCAGTCCGGTGTGGTCGGCGAGGCGCCGCTGACTGGGGCGCTCTCCGCGGTGCTGCATGCCGTAGAGCGAGGCCACCAGTGCGTACTGCGCGTGGGTGAGCCCCAGCGGGGTGACGGCCCGGTCGACCGCGACCCGCCATTTCGTGGACAGGCGCCACACCAGGAACCCCGGTGAGACGTTCTCGGAACCCTTGCTCATGGCAAATACAGTACATGGCGATTATATCCATGGCTACTATTTCCTCGAACGCATCGAGCCAGCCCGGGGGTACGGACTGACGAGGCGGCCCCGGCAGGGCTAGGTTGGGCCTCATGAGCAATCTTGATCGCGAAGCGGTGCCCGCCGTCTGCGGCGGCCGCGGCTTCGTCGTGGCGGAGCCCGTACGCGAACTTCTCAGCCCGCGCCGCGTCAAGCTCGGCGAATCCACCGAGGTCCGTCGCCTGCTGCCCAACCTGGGCCGTCGCATGGTCGGCGCCTGGTGCTTCGTCGATCACTACGGTCCCGACGACATCGCCGAAGAGCCCGGCATGCAGGTGCCACCGCACCCGCACATGGGCCTTCAGACCGTGAGCTGGCTCCACCAGGGCGAGGTGCTGCACCGCGACTCCACGGGCAGCCTCCAGACGATCCGCCCGCGCGAGCTGGGCCTGATGACCTCGGGCCGGGCGATCAGCCACTCCGAGGAGAGCCCCAAGTCGCACGCCCGCTTCCTGCACGGCGCACAGCTGTGGGTCGCCCTGCCCGACAGCCACCGGCACACCGACCCACACTTCGAACACCACGGCGAGCTGCCGCTCGTCACGGCACCGGGTCTGCGCGCCACGCTCATCCTCGGTGACCTCGACGGCGCGACCTCGCCCGGCACGACGTACACCCCGATCGTCGGCGCCGACCTGACCCTGACCCGCGGCGCCGACGTACGCCTCCCGCTGGAGCCCGACTTCGAGTACGCCGTCCTGGCCATGTCCGGCGAGGCCCGCGTGGACGGCGTGCCGGTGCTGCCCGGCTCCATGCTCTACCTCGGCTGCGGCCGCACCGAACTCCCGCTGCGCGCCGAGTCGGACGCCGGCCTGATGCTCCTCGGCGGTGAGCCGTTCGAGGAGGAACTGATCATGTTCTGGAACTGGATCGGGCGCACCCAGGCGGAGATCGAGCAGGCCCGCGAGGACTGGATGCGGGGCTCACGCTTCGGCGAGGTGAAGGGGTACGACGGGGATCCGCTGCCGGCCCCCGACCTGCCTCCGGTGGCTCTGAAGCCGCGGGGAAGGGTCCGCTGACCCCGGCGGACGACGGGATCGCCGATCGACGGGCGGCTGGGCGTGCCGCTGCGGCTCGGCCCCTGCCCGTCGGCCCCACGCGGGATTCGTCCTCCACCGCTTGGTGCCGTTGAGGACCCAGCCGGAGTCGATGCGGTGTGCCTGGGTCTGTACGGCGTTCGGGGAGAGGCCGCTGGATGCGCAGGGCTCGCTGGTGGCGAACGCGCCAACGGTGCGGCCGGCGACCAGTGGGCGCAGGCAGCGCTGCCGCTGTTCGTCGGCGGCGTGCAGGACGGCCTTCCTGCGAGGTTGCAGTGCAGGTCGAGGAGGGCGGCGATGGTGTGCGCTGTGGGTGCCACGACCTCGTCCGGGCTGAGGATCTCGTGGTAGAGCCGGGCGGACTGGCGGATGACAGCGGCGGCGTACAACCATCCCGTTGCCGACCAGCCTTCGACGCGGGCGGTAACATCCGCGCACGGATAGCCACCCTGAGTTCTCCTTCGCGACCAGCCCCCCATCACGCGTGCTCGATCACCTTGCCGAACAACCGACGTGGGGCACCGACTGGGCGGCGTGCCCCTGGCTCGGTGTCACCCTGTCACAATCGGCGGCCGGCGACGTCGCCGCCGGAGCTGCCGGCGAGCACGATCGTTGTGGTGATGCGTTTGCCTACGGGTTCGTGGTGAATGGCGAAGCTCCAGCCGACCGCCATGACGACAGACCAGATGAGGATACGTCTCGGCGCAGTACTCGAACGGAGGGTTGAGCCGCGGCTCGCGGGTTACCCGCGCGGCTGCGGCCCTGGTGCGTCGCGGCGGCGGCCCGGGCGGCTTGTCCGCGTGTGTCTGGCAGTTGGGGCTGCCGGGCATGCAAGCCGGCCCGCTCATGCAGGTTCCGAGCGGGTCGGCGCACGCATGAGAACCCAGCGGGTGCTGACAGCGACATTGTGGGTGGCCGGGGGCCAGCGGGTCGCCACCGCCAGGGCGCTGGTGAACAACCGATGCGGCTGGGCTGAGTCCGGTCGCCTTGACCACCTGCGGCTGTTCAGCGTCATCCACAAACGGGTGATCCGCCGCTCCTGAGGCTCTGCGACTCCTCTGCTCGTTTGACCAGGCTGCCGCGGCTCCGAACGCTTCCGCGGTGCGGCACCCGGCCTGCTGGGACGAAGGGTGTCGACGAAGCTGTAGGGCGGCAACCGTCCGCTCTGCGTCAGTCGCCTCGCGTGCGTGTCGTCCACCGTTGCGTCTGAAGGCCAGACCGTGTTGAGCGGCGACCTAGGGCGCCTTCGCCACGACCTGGTCGCCGGCCCCTCCTCGACGGTCGTCACGACGAGTCGGCGCAGCGCGCCGTTGCAATACGCGAGGGCCGCTTCGGGGTCGTTCCTGGGAGTTCCGCGACGACCCTGCGCGCCGGGCGTTCCGGCCCGCCCTCCCGTCGTACGCGGTCGGGCGTCTCTTGCTGGAGTGCGGTGCGGTCCCTGGTACCGGACCGTTGGGGCTGCGGGCAGACGGTGAGAGGTAGTAGGTCATTCATCCGTTTCGTCGGAATCAAGGGCGGGGACCCGGTGCGGACCGGTAACAGGCCAGTCAGCTGCCCTTTCGGTCGACAGGATCGGGGCGGTGTGAAGGGAGCGATCGTGAAGGCCGCCGTCTACGAAGGACCGCGTACCGTGACTGTCAAGGACGTGCCGGACGCGAAGATCGAGCACCCCTGCGACATCATCGTCAAGATCACCAGCACCAACATCTGCGGTTCCGATCTGCACATGTACGAGGGCCGCACGTCCTTTGAGACGGGCCGCAGCCTGGGGCACGAGAACCTCGGTGAGGTGGTGGAGGTCGGGCCGGCCGTCAGCAAGGTGAAGGTCGGCGAATACGTCGTCCTCCCCTTCAACATCGCCTGCGGCTTCTGCAAGCAGTGCGAGCAGGGACTGACCAATTACTGCCTCACCATGCAGCCGGAGCCAGCGCTGGCCGGGGCCGCCTACGGATTCGCGGAGATGGGGCCCTACGCGGGCGGCCAGGCCGAGTATCTGCGGGTCCCGTACGGCGACTTCAACGCCCTGCGCCTGGGCGAGGACGCTGTCGAGCGGCAGAAAGATTACGTGATGCTCGCGGACATCTTCCCGACGGGCTATCACGCCACCGAGATGGCCAATGTGGGTCCCGGTGACCAGACCATCGTCTACGGCGCCGGGCCAGTCGGGTTGATGGCCGCCTACTCAGCAGTCCTGCGGGGCGCCGGCCGGGTGTGGGTCGCCGACCATCAGCAGGACCGGTTGCGCAAGGCCGAAGAGATCGGCGCCATCGCGATCGACACGGCCAGCGAGGACCCGGCCGAGGTCGTCAAGGAGGCCACGCTCGGGCTCGGCGCCGACAATGGCTGCGAGTGTGTTGGCTACCAGGCCCACGACTCGAGCGGACAGGAGGACGCCGCCCTCACCCTGAATGGTCTGATCGACAGCGTCCGATTCACCGGATCCCTCGGCGTGGTCGGAGTGTTCCTCCCCGAGGACCCGGGCGGCGTCGAGGCCCAGGGCGAGCACGAGGCCCGCGGCAAAATCCCGTTCGACTACGGTCGGCTGTGGTTCAAGGGCCAGCGCATGGGCACCGGCCAGGCTCCCGTGAAGAGGTACAACCGCGCACTCCGCGACCTGATCGCCGGGGGCAGGGCCGAACCCGGATTCGTGGTCTCGCACGAACTGAGCCTCGACGAAGCCTCGTCGGCCTACGAGCACTTCGACAATCGGGACGAGGGCTGGACCAAGGTGATCCTGCACCCTGACGGCCACGGGTGAGGCACCCAACGCGGCCGGCTCCTTCGGGGAATTCGCTCAAGGAGCCGGCCCTGCCTTCCCGGCGCCGACGACAGTCACCGTCGGCCCGGCGGAGAGAGGTCCAGGAGGAATCGAACAGCACCGACCAAGCCCACCCGGGCGACCATCGTGCCCAGGCCCTTCCTCAACGTGGCAGACCGAGGCGTCGAGGGTGGCTTTCTGGGGCCCGATCACCGGACTTGGGTGTGTGCGGAACCGTTCTGTGGCGAGGCGGGCGCCCTTGTGTCGGGGCGATCGAAGTCGATCTCCTTCGCCGTGGTGATCCGGGCTCCCATGTTGCGTTGCATCATTTCCAGGGCGGCGGAAGCCAGGTGGGGGTGGATGGAGGCGACAGCGTCCCTGGGCACAGTGACCCCCAGGTGGCGGATGTGTGCGTCCAGGGCGGAGTAGAGGACACATTGCTCGGTGACCTGTCCGCTCAGCACGACCTGTTCCGCGCCCAGCCGTGAGAGGAGGTAGGCCAGGGGAGTCTCGTAGAAGACGGAATGCCGGGCCTTGACGACGAAGAGCGACTCGTCGTCCGGCCTGATCGGTTCGATCAGGTCTGCGTGCGGACGGTCCAGCGCGGTGCTTACCAGTTCGCCGTGGTGGGAACGCCACAGTCCGAAGTTGTCGTTGGTGTAGATCACCGGTACGTCCGTCTTCCGGGCTCGGGCGATCAGATCCGCCAGAACGGGTACGACCCGCTGGACGGACGGTACGAGCAGTTCGGCGTCCTCGTGGTCGTATGTGTTGATCATGTCGATCACGATCAGAGCGAGCTGCGTCGAGTTTGCCGTTCGTTCCACGGCCGTCACCGCCCGTCTCGTCCGGTGCTTGCGGTCCCGCTAGCCGCGCAGTTGCGGCAGGACCTTCGTGCGGTAGAAGTCGAAGAATCCCCGCTGGTCCTTGCCGATCTGGTTGACGTACACGGTGTCGAATCCGGCGTCGACGAATGGGGCCAAGGCCTCGGTATGCGCGTCGGGGTCGTCTCCGCACGGTACTGCGGACGCCACTTGGTCCTCGGTGACCAGCTCGGATGCCTGCTCGAAGTGGTGCGGGGTCGGCAGGATCTGGGGGAGTTCTCCGGGAAGCTGCTCATTGGCCCACAAGCGGTGTGCGGTGCGGACCGCGTCCTGGCGGTCCGAGCCCCAGCACACCTTGAGCCCGCCCTGGACCGGCTTGGTGCCGCCCCCGCCGCGACGGAAGCGTTCGACCTGGGCGGGGTCGGGCATCATCGTGATCAGGCCGTCGCCGATGCGGGCCGCGGTCTCGGCGGCCTGTGGGCCGAAGGCGGAGACGTCGATGGGCACCTGCTCGTCGGGCAGGGTGTACAAGCGGGCGTTCTGCACCGTGTAGTGCTTGCCGTGATGGCTCGTTTGTTCACCGGTGAACAGCTGCCGGATGATCTGCAGTGCTTCCTCCAGCATCTCGAGACGCACCGATGCTTCGGGCCAGGGGGTGCCGAGGACGTGTTCGTTGAGTGCCTCGCCTGTGCCGACTCCCAGGCGAAACCGGCCGCCGAGCTGGGTGGCGCTGGTGGCGGCCGCCTGAGCGATGACAGCGGGGTGCGTGCGGATGAGGGGGCACGTCACGGCTGTCTCCACCGGCACTGAGACAGCCTGTGACAGGGCGCCGATCACATTCCACACGAACGGACTCTGACCCTGGCGGTCGTTCCACGGGTGGTAGTGGTCGGAGATCCAGAGGGAGTCGAAGCCGGCCTGCTCGGCCATCCGGGCCTGATCGACGAGTTCGGCGGGGGTGTGTTCCTCGCACGACAGGAAGTATCCGAAATCCGGCATGTGCTTCTCTCCGGGGACGTCGTGACGGCGGTACTGCGACGTGCCCGCGAGTACCCGGTGGGCTGCGGGGTCTAACTACGGCGTGCGCGCGTTCCCGGTGCGAGGGAGGGTACTGGGAGGCGGTCCACCGCAGGTGCGGGTCAGGCAACCGGGGGTCTTCACAGGAGGATGTCATGGGAATGGAGCGACTTCTCCCACGTAGGAGTTTGCGTCGGTTGCGCCGCGCCGGCGCTCAGCAGCCCGCGCCGACCCCCACGGACGTCGAGTCGGCGGCCCGCCGGTTCCTGCTGCTCGGGATCCTCCCCCTTTGGGTGGTGCCCGGCCTCGCCGACTGGTGGTTGCACCGGCGCACACGCATCGAGCGCACCAGCGGCGCCAAGGAGTCCGCGGTGCACGCGCTGATGATGACCGAGACCGGCGTACCGGTGGTCATGGGGCTGCTCGCCCGAGTCAACCCTCTGGTGCTGACCACGATGGGGGCGGCAGCGATCGCACACGGTGCCACCGCGGTGTACGACGTGTCGCTGGCCACCGGTGAACGGGAGGTACGGCCGATCGAGCAGCACATCCATAGTTTCCTGGAAGTGCTGCCCCTCACCGCGTTGGCCTTCACCGCTTGCCTGCACCCGGACCAGGTCCGCTCGACGCTGCGCGGCGGACCGCAAGCGCAGGACTGGCGCCTGCTGCCCAAGGAGCATCCGCTGCCGCCCGCATATCTCGCAGGGCTGGCCTGCGTGATCGGACTGGGCGTAGTCGTGCCTTACGCCGAGGAGCTACGACGGTGTCTCCGAGCACGTCCCGGTGCGGCTTAGGGCGTGGGGCGGGGCGAGCCGTACTGGCCTGGCCAGCCTCTTCGGGGAAGAAGTCGATTTGTGCGAATCCCTCACGCGAACCAGGCCCCACAAGTGTCCTATCCCGGCAAGGGAAACAGCGCCGCAGCCAGCTGAGCAGCCCTGATCGGAAAGTTCCTGCGATGCCCGTCGCTGCGGGGCGGTCTCGCAAATGCAAGCCGCAGGTTGACCGCGTTGGGAGGATCTCACCGCGGTGCTGATGCGAGAGGAGAACCGTCATGCCGGCAGGTTCGAGTTCGAAACGGGAGCGCCAGTACGAGCACGTCAAGGAGAGCGCCCGGGATCGTGGCGAGTCGCCCAAGCGGGCCAAAGAGATCGCCGCACGGACGGTCAACAAAGAGCGGGCGAGGTCGGGGGAGTCGAAGACGTCAAGCAAGACCTCGACCCGCGATCCGAGGTCCGCGTCCCAGCGCGGCGGACAGCGCTCGCACAGCGGGGCCGAAGGGCCGACCAAGGACCAGCTTTACGAAGAGGCCAAGAAACGAAACATTCAGGGCCGGTCCTCGATGACGAAGAAGCAGTTGGAGAACGCCCTCGGCCGCTGACACGCCGGGCTGGCCTGCTGGTTTACGCGTGTCTCCGCCTCCGTCGGATCGGACGAACGGCGTCGGCGGCTGGTGTCGCACAACCACACCAGCAGCGATGCCGTACTGCGGCCGGAGGCCGACCGACCCGGCGGGCGGGTTCAGGCGTGCTCGGCACGGATCAGTGCCGCTCCTCGGCTGAGCGGTCAGCCCTCGGACGCTGACCGCTCAGCCTCTGATCAGCTGATGGCCGCAAAGGCGGCACGGACCCGGTCCGTGCCGCCTTTGCGAGGTTGGTTCCACTCCACGGTCGGCCTGGGAGTCAAGCCTGTGGGGTTTTCATCCAACCGCGCTCGGGCACGTGCAGGCTTCCTCGTCTGCCTTACAGGTCGCGCTTCTTCAGCGGCCGTACCGCGGGGCCTTGGAGGACTTGGCCGTCCGGGGCGAAGCGGGAGCCGTGGCACGGGCATTCCCATGCCTTTTCCGCACGGTTGAAGGCGACGGCGCAGCCGAGATGCGTGCAACTGGCCGAGACCGCGTGGAGTTGGCCGGCCTCGTCGCGGTGCACGGCATACTGCCCCGCGCCCATCCGTACCACGGCGCCGTCGCCCCGGGCGATGTCGTCCGGCGCCAGCCCGGTCAGTGGCGGTATCCGCTCACCGACGAAGTGCCGGGCCACCTTGGCCTGATGCTTCAGGAACGCCCCTCCCTCGCGCACGACGGAGGCGATCCGGCGGGGATCGTAGAGCCCGCTCCACTCGACCGTTTGTCCGGCGATGAGGTCGCTCAGCAGTTGGCCCGCCATGATGCCGCCGCTGAGACCCCAGCCGCCGAAGCCCGTCGCCACGTAGGTGTGGCGGCTGCCGGGGCGGAGCGGTCCGATGAGGGGGACGGAGTCGGTGGAGTCGTTGTCCTGGGTGGCCCATCGATGGGTGACTGCGACTCCGGGGAAGCGGGCCTCGGCCCAGCACGACAGCCGGGCGAAGCGTTCCTCGACGTCGGCCGTGCCGGGAGTGAAGTGCTCCCCGGTGACGATCAGCAGGCGTCGGCCGTCGCCGAGGGGTGCCGTGCGCACGGAGCGGGTCGACTGCTCGGGGGTGATGTACATGTTGCGAGGCGCTCGCTCTTCGTCGATGACCCCGGCCACGACCAGTTCCCGGCGTGGGGACAGCCGGGTGAACAGCAGGGCCCGGTCGAAGACGGGGTAATGCGTGGCGATCACGACCTCGCGGGCGCGCACCGACACCCCCGCTTCGGTCGCCAGCATGCAGGGTTCGCCCTCGGTGAGGCCGACGACCCGGGTGTTCTCGTACACCGAGCCGCCGCGTCGTCGCAGGTCGTCCGCGAGCGCCAGCAGGTACTTCCGGGGATGGAACTGGGCCTGGCCGGTCACTTGGACTGCTCCGGCGACGGGGAACGGCAAGTCCGTCTCCGTGACGTATTCGGCAGGCAGGCCCGCCTGAGAAGCCGCTTCCGCCTCCGCGCGAAGTTTCTCGGCGTGGCGCGGGTTCTCGATGTAGGTGAAGGCTGTCGCTTCCTCCCAGTCGCAGTCGATGTTCAGCTCGTCCACGATGTCCTCGGCATGCCGGATCGCGGCGGTCTGCGAGCGGGCGTACAACCGGGCGCCTTCGGGACCACGGGTACGACGCAGATGGTCGTAGATCAGGGTGTGCAGTGCGGTGAGTTTGGCGGTCGTGTGCCCGGTGACGCCGGCTGCGAGGCGTCCGGCTTCGAGGACGGCGACCTCGCGTCCGCGGCGTGCGAGTTCCCACGCCGTGCTGAGTCCCGCGATACCGCCGCCGACAACGGCGACATCGACGCTCAGCTTGTCTTCCGGTGGGGGAGCGGGGTCACCCGCCGGTGCGGAATCGAGCCAGTAGGAGCTTTGCGACGCTCGCTCTGCGTTCATGGCCGCCGAGTTCCCCCTCCATCGACATGGCACTCGGACGATTCGGCCCGCGCCTTCCGATTCCCTCCCGACGTCACAGAGCGATGGCCATGGCGATCAGTCCGATCACCACCAGGACCACCACGACCATGATCACGATCAGGGGCATTGCGCCCCATCCCTTGCGCAGTTCGGGCGGGTCCGGGTGCGTGCCGAAGGTGCCCCCTTCGGCGGGTGGGGTCTCCCCCGGGAAGACCTGACCGCCTGGCTCGAGTCCAGGAGTCCGGGTGGGCTCGGGGTCGGGAGTGGTCATGACTGCCCTCCTTCCGGCTACTGGCCGGGCGGAACGGTCAGGTATTGGGACTGGCGGCACTGATGTCCCCCAGTGCCGAGTGGGGATCACGCTCGATGGCCAGGTCGCCGAGGGAGACGACACCCACCGCGTGCTGCTTCTGGTCGACGACCGGGACACGGCGTACGGAGTGCTCACGCATCACGTCGATCGCGTGCTCGAGGTCGTCTCCGGGCCCCACTGTGATCATCTCGTCGCTGCACGCGTCGATGACGGTCGTGCTGCCCGGGTCGTGTCCTGCCGCCACCGAGCGAACGACCAGGTCGCGGTCCGTGACCAGCCCGCGCAGCTGTTCACCGTCGGTTACTAGTACGGCTCCGACGTCCTCGTCTCGCATCATCTCGGCGACGGATATCACCGATGCCTGGGGTGCGACGGTCACGAGGTCGGTCGTCATGACGTCGCGGACATGCTGAGCCATGGGAAGCGTCCCTTCATGCGATGGGCGGTGCGGTTCCCCGCCGCTGTGGCCCGAGTACCCGCAGATGACCGCACCCCACATCGCTACGAACTGGGCTCACCTCGACCTTTGCCTGAGCCCAGGGTTCTTCGCGCGCAAGGCGACTCAGTTGGCGGGGCCACAGGTGAATGTCTGATGCCAGGGGTACTCGCGCGACATGGATATCGCTTGGACTGACATCGCGGCGCGTGGCGCACTCGGCATCGGATTGATCGTCGCCGGTCTGGTGGTTGTGGGGCTGCTCATCGGTGCTTTCGTGGTGGGTGCTCGGATCAGGCGCCGGGCACCATCTCCGCCCCGCCCTCAGGAACAGCCACGGCGGCCCGAGGACGGCCCGGTTCACGAGGCCAGCGAGCGGCGGGAGCCGGACGAGGTGCCCAGAAGCGACCACCGGTTGACCCCGCACGAGATGCCCGGCCACGGCAACATGCCCTCCCGCCGGAGCTCGTCCCAGCAGCGGCCCCGTTGGGACGACGGCAGAAGTGGATCGTTCGGCAGCGGCGGACAGGGCTAAGACCGGCGCCGCCGAGAGCCTGACCGCGAGCTGACTGGCTGCAAGGACCTGGCGCTGATCAGCGGCAGCATTGGAAGGGCGATCACGTGCAGGTTTTCACCTGTGGTGGCATGGCTACGGTGAGGCCCCTTTCGTTCACAGGAGCTTTGTGCCATGACGTGTGGTGCGCTGCCCGGCTGACCGCTGGTAGCGCAATAATTGCACCCGTCGGTGGCATGGCGTGTAGCCCCGCAAGCTCTCGGCTGGCTCGCCCGTGTGCCCAGGTGTGGCACGTAACGCCGGCCCGCTCAGCGGGTTGGGCGGGCCGACGGGCTCCGATACGGCCGCCCCCCGGCTGCGGCTCCGCTCCTCGCCCGCGACATCCTTCGACGCGGATGTACTAACTGTCGGTTCTCCGCCCCGCGTTCGTGTGAGAGGACCGTTGGGCGGGGCCTCGGTGGATATGTCCGTTCCTCGTCGTTGACCCGGTACTGGCGTGCGGTCGCGCCGCGCTGCCGAGCTGGTTCAGAGGACGCGAAGGGAGACTCCTCGACCGGCACGGCCGTCCCCAGATCCCAGGCGCCCCCGCTAGCCGGCACGCTCACCGCCTGGCCGTGCTTTGTCGCGCCACCAAAGCGGGGTAGCCCGCCACCTCGGTGAACGAGGCCGCCCGTCCTGAGCCTGAGTGGCCCACCGGCGGGAGGTCCCAGTCGTCGCCCCTCACGATGTTGCCTTCGAGCCCGCGCCTGAGCTGTATGTCATCTCCGTCCACGGTTGCCCGCACACACGTCCTGATCCTGCGACCGCGCAGGCGCCGTGCCCTGGCCCACTCGGTGTAGGGCCTGCGTATCGTGCTTCCGGACCAGTCGATTGATTGGTCGCCGGCGGACTGGGAACGCGACGCCCGCAAGCACGGTTCGGCCCGAACAAACACGGCCCGCCGCGAGCAACTCTGCTGAAGGGAAACGCTTTGCACTCCGAGCAGGAAGCGTCCGCACCGCAGGTAGTCTCCGAGCCCGCTCCTCCTTACGACTCCGACAAGCAGCAGCGGCCCGGTCTGGAAGCCGACATGCGCTCCGCCCCGCGCTACCGGGCCAGCCGGTACCGTGCCAGCGGGAAGCTGGAGGGCAAGGTTGCCTTGATCACCGGCGGTGATTCCGGCATCGGACGGGCGGTCGCGTTGCTGTATGCAAGGGAAGGCGCTGATGTCGCCATAGTCCACCTTCCCGATGAACGAAGCGACGCCGAACAGATACAGCGTGAGGTGCAGGACGAGGGCCGTCGCTGCCTGCTGTTGCCCGGCGACCTCATCGACCCTGCATTCTGCAGCGAGGCCGTCGAACGGACCAGGGCTGAGCTCGGCGGATTGAACATCCTGGTGAGCAACGCCGCTTACCTGAACAGCAAGCTGGAACTGGAGCAGCTGACCGCCGAGGACTTCGACCGAACGTTCAAAGTCAACATCTACGCGTACTTCCACCTGCTCATGGCGGCGCTGCCCCACTTTCAACCGGGGGACGCGGTCATCGCCACGGCGACAGAGGAAGCCCTCAAGGGCAGTGAGACGATGATTGATTACGCCGCATCCAAGGCAGCGTTGATCGCCTTGACCAAGTCCGTCGCCATCCACCTGGCCCAGCGCGGGGTGCGGGCGAATGTGGTCGCCCCCGGCCCGACCTGGACGCCGCTCAACGAGGCGGACCAGCACATGCCACCCGATGGCCTGGCCCAGATCGGAAGCGACGCCCCGCTGGGCCGCGCAGCCCAGCCGGAGGAGATCGCCCCAACGTACGTCTACCTCGCCTCCGACGCCGACTCCAGCTACACCGTCGGCGAAGTGATCGCCGTAACCGGCGGCATGGTCGACACCCGGTAGGAGACCCAGGGCCTCACTTCAGCCTCCACAGCGCGCCGCACCTCGAACCCGCGGGGACAGGGCTTCGACCATCGACTCGGTTTTGGTATGTGTGGGGTCGCCGCAGGAACGCCCAGCTGGGCGGGGAGGAACCGTTTCGACCTCCCCAGGCGTGCAACAGCCCCTCCCCGCCAAGCACGAATCCGGCTACCCCAACCATCCGCGCTCAAGCCTGAGTTGCCGTAGCGCGCCCGCGCTCCGTAATGATTCGGGTGACACGTAAGTTGCTCCGGAATGGCTCGCCCTCGACTGGGAAACCCTCGCCTGCGCAGCCGACCCCGACCAACTCGTCGTCTGGACCGCCGCTCCTGACACCACCAGCTACGACAACCAGCAGGCCGAAGGGGATCTTTTAGGCCGAGCAGGATGAGGCCGAGGTAGCTGGCCAGCAGGCGCCGGGGTATGGCTCGGCCTCCAGGAGCGCCCCTCGGCCTCGGCCGCGGGGCCAGGGCTGCGGAGGCGGGGCCCTCGGCGAGGTCTCGATCCAGTCGGGATTGCCTAGTTTGCGGCGCAGGGGTTGCGGAACTTGGTGGTTATGCCATGGCTACGTGGAACAGCGCGCCTACCTGGGAGAGGTAAACGTGCTGGTCAGACGGTGTGCCCCCGGCAGGATTCGAACCTGCGACCCCCACTCTACGAGGGCGGCTGTGTGCTGCGGAGGGCATTGCCCGAGCACCGGTCCTTCCTACTGGGCAAGATCGCCCTGTGCAGCTTCAAGGTCTGCTGCTCGCCGGCGTCTGACTGAACGTTGTTCTCCCACCCTCCATAACGGAGGTTGTCCACCACGGCTCGTACAGGCCGCTTCGAGGGGTGGGTGCGGGCAAGCGAGGAGGATCGATGAGCGGGACGACAGGGCAGACGGTCGTGGTCACCGGGGCGAGTGCCGGAATCGGGCGAGCCACCGCCGTCGTGTTCGCCGCACGCGGTGCCAAGGTCGCTCTGCTGGCCCGCGGGCAGGCCGGACTCGACGCGGCCGCGGCCGACGTGCGGGCGGTCGGCGGGCAGGCACTGCCCATCGTCACCGACGTGGCTGAGTGGGATCAGGTGGAGCGCGCCGCCCGCCGCGCCGAGGAGGAATTCGGGCCGGTCGACGTCTGGGTGAACAATGCCTTCACGGCGGCATTCGGCAAGTTCACCGACGTGTCCCCCGAGGAGTTCTCGCAGGCGACGCGGTCGACGTACCTCGGTTACGTGCACGGCACACGGGCGGCACTGCAGAGCATGGTCCCGCGCGATCGCGGCACTGTCGTGCAGGTCGGTTCAGCGCTCGCCTACCGGGGGATTCCGCTGCAGAGCGCGTACTGCGGCGCCAAGCACGCCATCCAGGGCTTCACCGAGTCCGTGCGCTGCGAACTGCTGCACGACAAGTCGGCGGTGCGGGTCACCATGGTCCAGATGCCGGCGGTCAACACCCCGCAGTTCACCTGGCTGCGCACCCACCTGCCGCGCCACGCTCAGCCGGTGCCGCCGATCTACCAGCCCGAGGTTGCCGCCCGCGCCGTACTGCGCGCCGCGGACCACCCTCAGCGACGCGAGTACTGGGTAGGGACGTCCACGGCCCTGACGTTGCTGGCCAACGCCGTCGTGCCCGGGTTGCTCGACCGCTATCTGGCGCGCACCGCGTTCGACTCGCAGCAGTCCGACGCCCTTCCGCAGCCCGAGGGACACGGCAACCTCCTCACGCCGGCGGACGAGAAGGAGGACTACGGGGCGCACGGCGTGTTCGACGACCAGGCACACACCTTCGACCCGCAGGTGTGGGCGAGCCGGCATCACATGGGCAAGGCGGTCGCCGCCGCGAGTCTCGTCGGCGCGGGATACGCACTGCTGCGCCGTCGAGGCAGCCACTGAGCCCGACCGGCCCGTGTGCAGTCCGCACGGTCGCGCGTGGGCCATCCGATGCGATGCACCGAATGCCTCGCCGGTTTGCGGACGCGGCGCCGGGGTTACACGGTCGAGGCGTTCCGGTCAGCGCGCGGAAGGGGAGCACCCATGGGGCACGGCGGGGATGTCATCGCGGAACTGACCACCGATCACCGCGAGGTGGAAGAGCTGTTCGGGAAGATCGCCGCCCTGCCCTCGGGGAACGAGCAGCGCAAGGAGTACGCCGATCAGGCCGTGATCGAGCTGGTGCGGCACTCGATCGCCGAAGAGGTGTACCTCTATCCGGCCGTGCGCGAGGTCTTGCCCGACGGTGACACGGTCGCCGACAAGGAACTCAAGGACCATGCCGAGGCGGAGCGGACGATGAAGGCGCTCGAAGGAGTCGACGCTGCAGACGCGGAGTTCGACCGGCTCATCGGCGAGCTGATGACCGAGATCCGTTCGCACGTCCGGGACGAGGAGGAAAATCTCACCCCTCGGTTGCGGTCGGCGGTCTCCGAGGACGAGCTGATGAAGCTGGGCGACAACGTCCGCCAGGCCAAGAAGCTCGCTCCCGCCCGGCCGCATCCGTCGGATATCCGGACACGCCACCGGCCAACAAGCTGGTCCCGGGCGTGGGCATGGTGGACCGGATCAGGAAGGTCCTGACGGGACCCGGCTGGGACTGACGGCAAACGTCGGCCGTCCCGACACCGCCTTCCCCGTAGTCAACAACCCATTTGCTGCCCAGTGGAGTTTCGTCCATGGAACCGGTCGATCTGCCCCTTCCCGTCGCCAGGCGCACGCAGGCGCCGGCAGATGTGAGCTCTCTGGAGCGTGATCTTCGCGCTCGGGTCGACGGGGAGGTCCGCTTCGACGCGGGTACGCGCGCGGCGTATTCGACGGACGGTTCCAATTACCGGCAGGTGCCGATCGGGGTGGTCGTCCCGCGGACGGTGGAGGCGGCCGTCGAGGCGGTGACGGTCTGCCGGGAGCACGAGGCACCACTGCTGTCCCGAGGGGGCGGCACGAGCCTGGCCGGCGAGTGCTGCAACATCGCGGTGGTGGTGGACTGGAGCAAGTACTGCAACCGGCTGCTGTCGGTGGACCCGGAGAACCGGCGCTGCGTGGTCGAACCGGGCATCGTCCTCGACGAGCTGAACAGGCAACTGGCCGAGTACGGCCTGCAGTACGGGCCCCGGCCGGCCACCCATCCGAACTGCACCATCGGCGGGATGATCGGCAACAACTCGTGCGGGTCGACGGCACAGGCGTACGGCAAGGTCGTCGACAATCTCCACCGCCTGGAGGTCCTCACCTACGACGGTGTGCGGACGTGGGTGGGGCGGACCGGCGACGGCGAACTGGAACGGCTGACCGCTGCCGAGGGGCGGCAGGCGGAGCTGTACCGGGGCATGGTGGCCCTGCGCGACAGGTACGCCGAGCTGGTGCGCGAGCGCTACCCCGACGTCCCGCGACGGGTGTCCGGCTACAACCTGGACTCGCTGCTGTCCGAGCACGGGTTCGACGTCGCCGGACTCCTCACCGGCTCGGAATCCACGCTGGTGACCGTCCTGCACGCGGAACTGGAGCTCGTACCCGTGCCGAAGCACACCGCCCTGGTCGTGCTCGGCTACGAGGACATCTGCCAGGCGGCCGACCATGTGCCGGATGTTCTTCGGCACGAGCCGGCTGCCCTGGAGGGCGTGGATCACCAGCTGATCCACTTCCAGCAGGTCAAACACCTCAACCCGGACGCCCTGGGGGAGTTGCCCGAAGGCCGGGCCTACCTGATGGTGCAGCTCACCGCGGACACGCGTGAGGAGGTGGAGGCCAAGGCCAGGGCGCTGATCGACGCCAAGCCGGACGACGTGGACCACACCTGGTACGACGACTACCAGCACGTCCAGGAACTGTGGCTGATCCGCGAGTCCGGCCTGGGCGCCACCGCGCATGTCCCCGGCAAGCCGGACACCTGGGAGGGCTGGGAGGACTCTGCGGTCCCGGTCGACCGCCTCGGCGACTACCTGCGCGACCTCAAGCGGCTGTACGAGGAGTTCGACTACGGGCACCCGTCCGTGTACGGGCATTTCGGCCACGGCTGCGTCCACACCCGCATCCCCTTCGACCTGGAGTCCGAGCATGGCGTCGCACGGATGCGGGCCTTCGTGGAGAAGGCCGCCGACCTGGTGGTGTCCTACGGCGGATCGCTCTCGGGCGAGCACGGAGACGGCCAGTCCCGGGGCGAGCTGCTGGAGAAGATGTTCGGACCGGAACTGATCGAGGGCTTCGAGCGGCTGAAGGGACTGTTCGATCCTGGAAACCGCATGAACCCGGGGAAGATCGTTTTGCCGTACCGTCTCGACGAGAACCTGCGCTTGGGCGCGGACTACCTGCCGTGGGAGCCGGAGACCGTCTTCTCCTTCCCCCACGACGAAGGCAAGTTCAGCCGGGCCGCCGCGCGCTGTGTCGGCGTCGGCAAGTGCCGCTCCTTGGAGGGCGGCGTGATGTGCCCCAGCTACCGGGCCACCCGAGAGGAGGAGCACTCCACCCGGGGCCGTGCCCGGCTGCTGTTCGAGATGGTCAACAACGACGGCGACTCGCCGATCGGGGACGGCTGGCGATCCCACGAGGTCCACGACGCGCTGGACCTGTGCCTGGCCTGCAAGGGCTGCAAGACGGACTGCCCGGTCAACGTGGACATGGCCACGTACAAGGCGGAGTTCCTGCACCACCACTACAAGCGCCGGCTGCGGCCCCTCGCTCACTACTCCATGGGCTGGCTGCCGGCGGTCGCGCGGGTGGTCGCCCTCGCCCCGCGCAGTGTCAACGCGCTCACGTCGGTGCCGTGGGCGGCTCGCGTGGCCAAGGCGCTCGGCGGCGTCGCCCCGGAGCGCGCCGTGCCCCTCTTCGCCGAGCAGCGCTTCACGCAGTGGTGGCGTGCGCGGGGCGGCCCGCGTGGCGAGGGGCACCGGGGTGAGGTCGTGGTGTGGCCCGACACTTTCACCGACCACTTCCACCCCGCGATCGGCAGGGCCGCGGTAGAGGTCCTGGAAGCGGCCGGGTTCCGGGTCAAGGTGCCCGAGTCGGCGGTGTGCTGCGGTCTGACCTGGATCTCCACCGGGCAGTTGGACGTCGCCAGGCGGATCCTCGGGAACACGATCGACGTGCTGCGCGAGGAGTTGCGCCGCGGCACTCCCGTGGTCGGCCTGGAACCGAGTTGTACGGCCGTCTTCCGCGCGGACGCGGCCGAACTCCTGCCGAAGGACCCCGATGTGACGCGGCTGCGCGAGCAGACCCGAACGCTGGCCGAACTCCTCGTCGAACGAGCCGGGGACTGGCAGCCGCCACGCGTCGACGCACGCGCGGTCGTCCAGCGCCACTGCCACCAGTACGCCGTCCTGGGCTTCGACGCCGACCGGGAAATCCTGAAACGCGCCGGAGTCGACGCCGACGTCCTGGACGCCGGCTGCTGCGGACTGGCCGGCAACTTCGGCTTCGAGAAGGGGCACTACGAGGTGTCCATGGCCTGCGCCGAGGCGGGACTGCTCCCGGCCGTGCGGGAGGCGGACGACGCGACGCTGGTGCTCGCGGACGGTTTCAGTTGCCGTACCCAGGTCGACCAGGCCGGCACCGGGCGGACTCCACTGCACCTGGCGGAAGTTCTGGCGGCCCGGCTGACGGGCCAGGAGGCCGTTCCGGAGAGGCCCGAAGCGCCCGGGCCCCGGGCCCTGCTGCCGTGGGGCATCCTCGGTGCGGCCGTGGGGACGCTTGCGGTGCTGGCCGGTGTGCGGCGCTGGTGTCGTACGCGCTGCGCGGGCCGGCTTCGGAGGTGAGCCGGCCCCGCCGCGAGACCGGGATCGCTGCCCGGTCTGGCCCCACGATCCAACGGCAGCATCGTGATCAGGAGGCCATCGGTCGGTGAACCGGGCCTGGTCAGGTGATGCGGTGGCGATCGGCGGCCGTCCGGTTCAGGGTGAGGCCGTGGCCCGGTTCGCCGGAGGCGCCGGGCGTG
This sequence comes from Streptomyces sp. Y7, assembly GCF_043195415.1. Taxonomy (NCBI): domain Bacteria; kingdom Bacillati; phylum Actinomycetota; class Actinomycetes; order Kitasatosporales; family Streptomycetaceae; genus Streptomyces; species Streptomyces sp. Y7. Next base: position 1,057,456 of record NZ_JBIDDQ010000001.1, on the reverse strand, counting down.
ACGGTGCCGCCCTGCGGGTCGAGTGTGCCGTGGAACAGCATGTCCTCGATGCGGACGTGGTCGTGGAACCACTCCAGATGACGGGTGTTGGGCACGGCCGCGGCGACGTGGGCGTGCAGGTGCGGTGCGCAGTGGCCCGATATGTGCAGACCGAGCCCTTCGGCCAAGGCGGCGGCGCGGAGCCAGACGGTGATGCCGCCGCAGCGGGTGACGTCGGCCTGTAGGCAGTCGACGGCGCCCGAGGCGGCCATCCGGGCGAAGTACGGGAGGTCGTAGCCGTATTCGCCGGCAGCGACATCGGCGGCGACGGCTTCGCGTACGTCGCGCAGGCCGGTCAGGTCGTCGGAGGAGACGGGTTCCTCCAACCAGGTGACACCGAAGTCCGTCATGGCGGCTGCCATCCGTACGGCCTGCTTGCGGGTGTAGCCGCCGTTCGCGTCGACGTACAGTTCGGCCCCGTCACCCACGACACGGCGGGCCAGCGCGGTGCGGTGCAGGTCGTGCGCCTCGCGGCGGCCCCAGGACTCGGCGACCTTGATCTTCACGCGGTCGATGCCCTGCTCGGCCCAGCCGCGCAGCTGCTCTTCGAGCTGCCGGTCGTCGTACGTGGTCAGGCCGCCGCTGCCGTACACCGCGACCTCGTCGCGGGCCGCGCCCAGCAGACGCACGAGCGGCAGACCCAGAATGCGGGCCTTGAGGTCCCACAACGCGGTGTCGACGGCGGACACTGCGCCGGCGGCGATTCCGGGCCTGCCCGCGTTGCGCAGAGCCCGGCTCATGCGGTCGTTGGCGGCGGGGACGTCGAAGACATCGTGCCTGACGACGAGGTCCGCCAGTTCGTGCTCGATGACGGGGGCGGTGGCGGGTGAGCCGTAGGTGAAGCCGAGGCCCGTTCGGCCCGCCGCGGTGGCCTCGATCAGCACCAGGGTGGTCGCGTCCCAGGTCAGGGTCGCGTCTCCGCCCGGCAGGTCCGTGGGAATCCGGTACGCCGAGGCGTCCAGGCGCTCCACGACCGGCCCGTCGAGGTGTGGTGCCTCCTCGGTCACTTGTCCTCTTCGGCGCTGTCGTGCGGACCGGCGCCGGGGCGGTCGTGGCGGTGGCGGCTGCCGGGCAGCATTTCCTGGACCTTCGCCTTGAAGCCCTGCTTCACCATTGAACCGCGGTCGCTGTCGCCCTTGAGGATCGCGGTGGCCGCTGCCTCGATCTGGTCCAGTGAGGCGTGCGGCGGGATCGGCGGGACGGCCGGGTCGGTGCGGAAGTCGATGACGAAGGGCCGGTCCGCGGCGAGGGCCCGGTCCCACGCGGACTCCACCTGCTTGGGCTTTTCCACCCGGACGCCGTCCAGGCCCATTCGCTGGGCGAGGTCCGCGTACGGCAGGTCGGGGATGTGCTGGGACTCCTCGAACTGCGGTGCGCCGGACATGGCGCGCATCTCCCAGGTGACCTGGTTGAGGTCGCCGTTGTTCAGCACGGCGACGATCAGCCTCGGGTCCGACCACTCGCGGTAGTACTTCGCCGCGGTGACCAGCTCCATCAAGCCGTTCATCTGCATGGCACCGTCCCCGACAAGGGCGATGGCGGGCCGGTCGGGGTGGGCGAACTTCGCGCCGATGGCGTACGGCACGCCGGGGCCCATCGTCGCCAGGGTGCCGGACAGCGAGCCGCGCATCCGGCCGCGCAGCCGCAGGTGGCGGGCGTACCAGTTGGCGGCCGAGCCGGAGTCGGCGGCGAGGATGACGTCGTCGGGCAGCTTGCCGTCCAGGGCGTGGACGACGTACTCCGGGTTGACCGGGTCGGCGCTGACGGCGGCGCGCCGCTGCATGACCTCCCACCAGCGGGCGACGTTCTTCTCGATCTTCTCCCGCCATGCCCGGTCCTCCTTGCGGTGCAGCCGGGGCAGCAGCCGCTGCAGGGTCTCGCGGGCGTCACCGACGAGGTTGACCTCGTTCGGGTAACGCAGGCCGATCATGTGCGGGTCGATGTCGATCTGCACCGCACGGGCCTGGTCCAGCTCCGGCATGAACTGGGTGTACGGGAAACTGGATCCGATCATCAGCAGGGTGTCGCACTCCTGCATCAGCTCGTACGAGGGACGGGTGCCGAGCAGCCCGATGGAGCCGGTGACGTAGGGCAGGTCGTCGGCCAGGGCGTCCTTGCCGAGCAGGGCCTTGGCCACGCCGGCGCCGAGGACGTCCGCCAGCCGTTCGACCTCGGCGCGGGCGCCGCGGGCTCCCTGTCCGATCAGGACCGCGACCCGCTCGCCGGAGTTCAGCACGTCGGCGGCACGCTGGACGTCCTCGTCGGCCGGGACCGGTGCGTACCTTCCCAGACCGAGGCTGGAGGGCACCATCTTGAAGGCGTGCGTGGGCGGGCTGTAGTCCAGCTCCTGCACGTCGGCGGGGATGATGATCGCGGTGACGGTGCGCTTGGCGTACGCGGTGCGGAAGGCCCGGTCGATCAGGTTCGGCAGCTGTTCGGGAACCATGACCGTCTCGCAGAAGTCCGAGGCGACGTCCTTGTACAGGCTGGCCAGGTCGACTTCCTGCTGGTAGGAGCCGCCCATGGCGCTGCGGTTGGTCTGCCCGACCAGTGCCACGACCGGAACGTGGTCGAGCTTGGCGTCGTAGAGCCCGTTCAGCAGGTGGATCGCGCCCGGTCCGGAGGTGGCCGCGCACACCCCGACCTTGCCGGAGAACTTCGCGTAGCCGACGGCCTGGAAGGCGGACATCTCCTCGTGCCGGGACTGGACGAACTTCGGCTTGTTGTCCGCGCGGCCCCACGCGGCCAGCAGCCCGTTGATGCCGTCACCCGCATAGGCGAAGACATGATCGACGTCCCACTCGCGCAGGCGCTGGAGGATGTAGTCGGACACCTTCGTGCTGGCCATGCGAGCTCCGTTTCTGACACCTGGTGAATGGCTGTCCCCGGCGTCGGGACGCATGGGGGCACGACATTCCATGGGTAACCGTGCGGATAGGCGGGAAACGTCGCCCGCGCGGGGCGATGGACTGTACGCAGGCCGCCCTCGTCCAAAACTGGCAGCGGACCGACAGGGCCGCCTCCCGGGGCACGGCCGGGAAGGCTGCTGGATCGCGTCCAGGGAATCCTCGCTCGTCGCACGGTCTCCGTGTGGGCCCCGGGTGGGTGGGTAGCCGGTGGGCGTAACCAAATCCGTCATTGAAGGAACGCGGTCACCGACTGGTGCTGGCCAGCTCCGGCAAGCAGCGTCACGTCGACGCTTTCCTGGACAAGCTGGAGGCTCGGGGCATCGCCGACGACTGGACCAGCAGCGCCGATGTCGAGTCCTCCAAGCCGGCACCCGATCTGCTGCACGTGGCACTGAAGAAACTGGGTGCTCCGACCGACGCGTCGAGTGTGATGGTCGGCGACTCGGTCTGAGACGTCGAGGCGGCGAAGAGGGCCGGGATGCCGGCGATCGCCGTCCGTTCCGGCGGCTTCGGCGACGACGGACTGCAAGAAGCCGGCGCCATCGCCATCTACGACACCCCCGGCGACCTCGCGAAGGCAGCGGACGACACACCGCTCGCCTGAAGCCTGTCCGGGCAGAGCCTGCCGGGAGGCCCTGCGGCGCGGAATCGCTGTAGCGACCTGCTGGATGAGGAGCTGGGGGAGCAGGTTGCACCCGGCGGTAAACCCTCGACATCGGTCGCGGTGATCGGGGACGCTTCGCGCGATGACCAGAATCGATGACACGCCGCCCGCGTGGGACGAGCGCAGCCAGCTCACCACGTTTCTCGACTACGCACGTGACACCGCCCGCGCCAAGTGCGCCGGCGTCTCGGCCGAGAACGCGCGCAAGGCGCTCCTGCCGGGCTCACCGCTGATGACCATGTGCGGAGTGATCAACCATCTCCGCTGGGTGGAGTACTACTGGTTCCAAGTGGTCTTCCTGGCCGAGGAGGACCGGGGCCCCTGGACCGACGAGGACCCTGACCGCGAGATGCGTATCGCCGTCGATTTCCCGCTCCCGCAGCTTCTTGACGAATACGCTGAACAGAGCGCCCGCTACCGCGAACTGGTCGCCGGGAACGACCTGAACAAGCATGCCGGGCGAGCCGTCCGCAACGGCCTCCACGTCGACTTGCGCTGGATCCTCCTCCACGTCACCGAGGAGACGGCCCGCCACAACGGCCACCTGGACATCCTGCGCGAGATGCTCGACGGCACGACCGGCGGTTAGGAGGCTTCTGGGCGGAGCCGGAGCGGATCGAGGCCGGATGACAGTGCGGTGGATGATGCGCGACGATGACGGGCCTCAGCGGGATTTATCGCGGGCGGCGTCGGGATGGTGGGTCCTGAGGGTCGACGCCGGTCACCGCGGAGGCGTCCTTGGTGCCGCTCGGGCGCTGAGAACGGCCCCGGCGCCCCGTGTCCCGCCTGCCTTTCTCGTCCCCACCGGCGTGCTCCTCGCCCCGCTTGCTGCTGCTCTTGACCGTGTCACCCGGCACGGACTTCGTCTCCTCCTTGGACTTCGTCCTCCCCGGGCCCTTTCCGCCGCCGTACTCGGCGGTGCGGAAGGAGCGCTCGGCACTCGGATTGTCCTGCTGACGGGTCTCGTCCACGTCGGTGGCCCAGCCGTGCTGACCGGTGCCCCCCTGACGGCTTGGGCCCTGACCCTGGGCCGGCTCTGATGCGTCTGGCTTCTTCGTCATGGGATGACCTGCCTTCGAAGAGAGGCGGTGCAGATGTAGGCATCCGCCCTTTGCTTGCCCCTCGCCGCCGAGTGCCCTCTGTGGTGGGTGGTATGTACCGATATGGAAAATTCTCCCGGCGAGTGTGCGGCGGACTGCCAGGCGGCCATGTCCACATCACCGGGGACGGTGCCCGGCAGCGCTGTCCGCCCTCGACGCGGCTCGGTCGGTCTAACCGGCGATGAGGTCGGTCACTGCCGGGAGGCCGCCCGCGGCCAGCGCCGCGCGCTGCCGGGCCGCGCCGGTTCCCTCCTGGAGGAGCCGGCGACACCCGGCAGTCACCTGCCGGGTGTCGCCGGCCGCGTCGAGCGCGGGGGTGACATGCCGAAGGAGTTCGAAGAGCGCTTCCTCCGCCGGGCGGGTGTTGCGCTCCAAGTCGACGAGAGTGTCGTTGAGACCGTGCCGGGCGGCATGCCACAGGCCGGCCCGCAGCAGCTCGGGGTGCCATTCGGGCGCTGGGGCACCGGCCGAGACCGCTTCGAGCTCCGTGGTGACGAGGGCCCTCACGAGACCTGCGAGCATCACCGCGTCGTCGACGCGCAACTGTACGTCCAGGCACCGCACTTCGACCGTGGGGTATCGGGCGGACAGGCGGATCACCCAGTACAGCTGCCCGATGTCCGCGATCAGCCCGCTCTTCAAGAGCCGCTGGACTCGTCGGTCGTAGTCGGCCACGTCCTGGAAATACGGGGGCATGCCGCTGACCGGCCAGCGGCTGAAGACCACCGTGCGCCAGCTGGCGAAACCGGTGTCGTGACCGTCCCACAGAGGCGAGTTCGCCGACATGGCCGTCAGCGTCGGCAGCCAGACCAGGAGCCGGTTCATGATCTGGATGCCCTCTTCGCGGCTGGGTACGGCGACATGGACGTGCATGCCGTTGACCAACTGCTCGGCAACCAGTTGTGGCGCCTGTGAGTGCATGGCCCGGTAGCGGGCCTCGTCGGTCACGGCCTCGGGGCGGTCGTGACGCCGCGGGGACGTCCCGCAGGGCGCCGGCCGGCACCCGTGCTGTTCGGCCGCCGTCCAGACGGCATGCCGCAGCCGCAGCAGATGGCTGCCGACCTCCTCCAGCGTGTCGCACACCGGGGTAGCCACCTCGACCTGGGCCTGAAGCAGTTCCCTCTGTACCTCCTGGCCCGTCGCGAAGGGCGTCAGGCCGGCCGCCGCGCGCACTTTGCCGGCCAGCGGTACGGGCAGGCCCGTGGCCGGGTCGAGCAACAGGTACTCCTCTTCCACACCGATCGTCGTCATCGGCCGCTCTCTGTTCCGCCCCGTCGCCGGGAGTCCCGATCTGACCGTGGCGGCCACCGCAGGCGGGTGCACGCTCACCGGTTACCGAGTGCCGCGGAACCGGTGGGAGAAATGGAATTGCTGACGCATGTGCCGGATCCGGTCACGCCCGAGACCCGGCGGCGGGAGCACCTGCAACAGTCCTGGCAGCACCGCACCCGAATCCGGATAGCCGCCCACACAGTCCGGGCGGAGGCAACCCGAACGCCTGGTGTCTACAACCCGGCCCGCTCAGGCCCAGGGAAAGTACGCCGGATCGAGCCGGTCCCAACGGGCGCCAGCGTGCCAATGTGGAATGGGCCGCTGCCAAGGGCCGGTCCACTGCGGCGGTCACTCCCGCGCGAGGGACGCGCCGTTCCCCCAGCGTGAACCTCTGGCGCGGGTCAAGGCGATCGACTTCACCTCCGAGTACGCCTGGGCGGACCGGAAGCAGTCACGGTCCGAGCCCTGTGGCACGGGAGTCACGCAGAGGCGCGACCCGGCGTTGCACGAGAACGTGTGTGCTACAAATGGCGCTGTGGCCTTTCGTGGCCGCTCGGTCGGTTGTTGGGGAAACAGCAGCCATCACCAGGTAGTTCCTCACATCGTCAAGCACCGACCGCAGCACATCGCCCGGCACCGCAGGGACCGGGCGTTCGCCGTCACCCGCCCGCGAACGTTGTCCGCTCACCGCGGGTGAGCGTGCCGCCGGGCTTTGGCTGCTCCGTTCTGCGCCGCGTGGCACGGCTCGACAAGGAGCGGTCATGACCGACACCACCATCGAACCTGGAGTGCGGCCCGTTTCGCCCCCGGTCGCGCCCGCCCGAGCCCTGTCGGAGCTGGAACGGCTGGCGCTGCTCGCCGACACCACCGCGCAGCTCATCTCCAACAACGACGTGGACGAGGCGCTGAACCGAGTGGTCGCTCTGGTGCTGCCTCGTCTCGCGGAGTGGGCTGTCATCGACCTGATCACGGAGAGTGGCGATGTGTCACGGTACCGGGTGGTCCGCGCCGATGCCGAGGGCCTGACCGCGCGCGAGGACCTCCAGGGCCCTATGCCGCCGGTCTCCGACGCCTCCCTAATGCCGCTGTCCAGAGCTCTGCGAGGAATGGCCTCCAACCTCGCCGGCCCGCAGACCTACGAAGGAGAACCGGACAGCGGCATCGCCGTCGAGCAGCGCAAGCTGTTCCAGGTGACGGGGATCAAGACCGCGGCCATCGCCCCCATCCGGGGGCCGTGGGAGGTGCTGGGTGCGCTCACGCTCGGCCGCTCCGACGCCAGCGAGGCCTTCACCATGCACGACCTGGCTCTGCTGGAGGACATCGCCCGGCGAATCGGCCTCGCGCTGGAGAACGCCCGCCACTACCAGCGCCAGCGCCAGGTCGCCGAGACCATGCAGCGCTATCTGCTGCCCCAGCTGCCTCATCTGCCGGGTGTCGGCATGACAGCCCGCTACCTCTCCGCCCCGGATGCCTCCTACGTCGGCGGCGACTGGTACGACGCGTTCCACCTCCCCGGTGGGGACACCGCGCTGGTCATCGGTGACGTCGTCGGTCACGACCTCGAAGCGGCGGCCGGCATGGCGCAGTTGCGCAACATGATCCGCGCGTTCACCTGGTCGCAGGACCAGCCGACGCACGGCGTCGTCCAGCATCTGAACGAAGCGATGACGCAGATCACCGATGTCCGCATGGCGACAATGATTCTGGCCCGGCTGGCGATCGACGCGGCCGGCGCCTGGCAGCTGCGGTGGAGCAGCGCCGGTCACCCGCCGCCGCTGCTCGTCGGTCGTGACGGACTGACCCGCTATCTCTCCGAGGCCAACGGACTCCTGCTCGGCATGGCCTCGTCCCACCCGCGTTCCGAGGCATGCATCACCCTCCCCGCGGCCTCGACACTCGTCTTCTACACGGACGGCCTGATCGAATCCCGCAGACAGCCGCTGGACGTGGGCATGGAGAACCTGCGCCGGCACGCCGCCTCTCTGGCCCACCGCGACCTGGATGCCTTCGCCGACCAACTGCTGCAACGCTCCCGGCCCCACGACAACGACGACGACGTCGCCCTTCTTGCCATCCGCCTCCCGGCCGACACCGGCAGCCGAGCCTCCTGAACCCGACCCAGGGGCAATAGCCGGTCGTCAGGTCCGGTTGCCGCGCTCATTTCCGCTGTGCCAGCGGAGTTGGTCGGTGTGGCAGGTCAGGTCCTCGACGCGCGCGGCGATGTCGGGGTGGCCGGATGCCAGATACGGCTGCGTGTCCGCCAGGGGTGCGAGGAGGGCGGCCGGGTCGTTGTCGGCGAGGGCGGCGGTGAGCTCGGCGAGCGGAGCGCGTACGGAGAGGTCGGTGAGGGTGGTGATCTGTCCGGCGAGCCGGCGCAGGTCGCCGGCGTTGGCGCGGGCCCAGGCAGTGACGCTGCGGTCGGCGGCGCGGCGGTCGCGGGTGGCCTGCACCCGCTGTTCGCCTGTGGAGCCGGGGTTTCCGGGGCGGCCGCGCAGGTAGCGGCGTTCGGCGGCCTGGCGACTGGCGACGCCGAGGGGGTGAGCGAGGTCGGCCCAGCTGGCTCCGGCGTCGCGGGCGGTTTCGATCAGTCCCGTCTCCCATCCGGCGAGCTGCTCGCGCACGTGCCGCAGCAGCAACAGCGAGGCCAGCGCCTGCTCCGCCCCGGGACCGGGCGCCTGTGGAGTATCCGGGGACCCCCGCTGGGCGTCACGCAGGGCGTCGTCAATGGCGGTGAGGGCCGCTTCGGCGGCGAGAAATGAGTCCGGGCTGTGGGCGTTCGCATGGGACGTGGGCGGCTGGTCGGCTGCGGTCACGGGCGCCCCCTGAGATCGTCATCATGTAGACGACATCGTGTTTGTCATCCATTGGATGACATGTTACAACCGTGTCAGTGGGGCGCATTGGCAGTGACTGCCTGGACCCGCTGGAGGTATTTTCACGATGTTGATGCGCACTGACCCCTTCCGTGAGCTGGACCGGCTGGCGCAACAGCTGACGCGCCCGGGCACCTGGTCGAAGCCGTCGGCGATGCCGATGGATGCCTAACGCGAGGGCGACGCGTACGTGGTGGCCTTCGACATCCCCGGCGTCACCGCCGACGCGATCGACATCGACGTCGAGCGGAACATGCTCACCGTCAAGGCCGAGCGCCGGCCGGCGGCGAAGGCCGACGACGTGCAGATGGAGCTGTCCGAGCGGCCGCTGGGGGCCTTCTCCCGCCAGATCGTGCTCGCCGACACCCTCGACACCGAGCACATCCAGGCCGATTACGACGCCGGCGTGCTCACCCTGCGTATCCCGATCGCCGAGCGCGCCAAACCCCGCAAGATCTTTATCGGCGTCGGATCCCGCCGCAAGGAGATCTCCGGCTGACACCGGCCTGACCCAGCGGAGGGCGGGCGCCGGAGCCCCCGTACCCGCCCTCGCACCCCCGCGGCCAGTCCGCACGACCTGCTGTTCGGACGCCCTCGGTCTACGCCACCGCCCGCACGCCGGTACCCGAAACCCGGCCACAGCATGAAAGGCAACCACCCCAGTGAGCTCCGACCGGCACGCATCGCCCCAGCAGCTGTACGGGACGGCATACGAGCAGATGCTGGAGAAGGTCCGCTACGAGGGCGCCTACCCCACCCGTGAGAGAGCCGACGAAGCCGTCCGCCTGGTTCTCGCCGGGCTGGGACGACAGCTGACCGGCGACGAACACGTTGACCTGGCACGCTGCCTGCCCCTGGAAGCAGCACGCGCGCTGACCGCGCAGATCCCCGACACCCAGCCCCTGACCGGCTGGGCCTTCGTCAAGGACCTCGCCGCCCGCACCGGCGCCTCCCAGGCCACCACCCGCTGGGACACCGGATCCGTCCTCTCCGCCGTCGCCGCCTACGCCGGCCCCGACCTGATCACCCGCATCCTCCACCAACTTCCCAGCGGGTACGCCCTACTGTTCGGCCGTGCCGAACTCATGCAAGCCGCATAGGACGACGCAACCGCTCAGGCGGGCGCGAACGACACGCTGACACACGCGGACGAACGCACCCTTCAGCCGGTAGGAACGCCGGCAGCGTCCGCAACACGATGAGTGCCGCGTAGGCGAGGCGCCCGCCGCACCACCCGTCGGGTCGACGACCGAGTTCACCGCGCGGATCGCGTGGAAAGCTGGGTACAAGACTTGTCCAGGCGGATGAGTGACGGAGGACGAAGTGGACTGGGGTCGGTTCGCGCAGGAGATGGCCACGATGGCACGGGACCTTCTGGCGCAGGCTTCGGTGACAGCCACGCTGGAGCGGATCACTGCTTCGGCCACCGAACTGGTGGAAGGCTGCGACGCGGCCGGAATCCTCGTGCTGCACGACAGCACGGTGCAATCGCTGGCCCCCACTCACCAAATGGTCATCGACAGCGACCAGTTGCAACAGCGCCTCGGCGAAGGACCTTGCTTCGATGCCGCTCGTACCGCGCAAGGCGAACGCGTCTTCCGCATCGCCGACCTCACCGGATTGCAGCAGCGCTGGCCTGCCTACGCTCCCCAGGCCCACGCCCTCGGAGTGGGCAGCATGATGGGTTTCCTGCTCTTCACCGAGGACGAAGACCTCGGCGCCCTCAACCTCTACTCCCACAAGCCCGGCGCCTTCACCGATGCCAGCGAAGTGGCCGGCTGGCTGCTGGCCTCCCACGCCGCGGTCGCCTTCTCCAGCGCCCGTACCCACGCCCAGATGGAGCAGGCTGTCGCCACCCGCCACCTCATCGGCCAAGCGATGGGCATCCTGATGGGGAGCCGTCACCTCACCGAAGAGCAAGCCTTCGACGTGCTGCGCCGCTATTCCCAGGAGAACAACATCAAGCTTCGTGAGGTCGCCCGCCTGGTCTGCGAACAAGGCGGCCTTTCATAACCCTGCGGGCGGCTCCCGCAGCACGTTGCGGGTCCCTCAGGGAGAGTTCAGTGCGGCGGGGTCGCGATCCGCAGGGGCGCTCCGCCGACCGGCACAGGAGCCTCGCTACGCTTCGCAATCTCAGACCACCAGCCGGCGCCGTCCTCGATGTAGCGCAGCAGCACGCCTTCCCGGATCGCCCACGGGGAGATGGCAGCGGTCTTGATCCCGGTGAGCTTCATGACGGTGTGCCCGACCACCGCGCCCGCCAGGCTCTGCTCGGCCCGCGGTGCGGAGATCCCCGGCAGCTCCGCACGCTCGAGCGCAGACAACTCGGAGAGAGTGTCGATACAGCTCCGGAGGTCACGGCGAGCCAGGTGGCGGGAGACGAATGGGCCCTCCCGGCCCGGGGCAGCCCCGCACAGACGCCCCAGCTGCTGGAAAGTCCGCGAGGTCGCCACCGCCGTACGAGGACCCTCCCAGCGGACCCGCTCAGCGACATCACGCAACTGGTGGCGCACCTTGCGACGAAGGGCCTTGACCGCCAGCGCGCTAGGCCGGCCCTCCTCGTGGAAGAACTGCCTGGTCAGCCGGTTCGCTCCGAGTGGCAGCGAGGCCGTGAAGTCGGGCAGCCGGCCGAGCCCGAAGGCCACCTCCAATGAACCGCCGCCGATGTCGAACAGAGCCAGTGGCCCCGCCCGCCAACCCAGCCAACGTCGCGCACCGAGAAACGTCAGCTCGGCCTCCAACTCGCCCGGCATCGTGCAGATGGGCACACCCGTCCCGGAACGGACCGCATCCAGCACCTCCCGCCGGTTCGGGGCGTTGCGGACCACCGCCGTCGCAAAGGCCAACGGTCCGGCTGCACCCCACCGCTGGGCCGTCCTGCCCGCTGCGGCAACCGCCTCCACCAACCGCGCAACAGAATCCTCGGACAGGCGCCCATCGGGAGCGACGTGCTCGGAAAGCCTCAGCTTCCACTTGGCCGTATGCACAGGCAGCGGCACTCCGTCCTCCGCGTCCGCCACCACCAGCCGGACCGTATTCGAGCCCACATCCACCACACTCAGCCGCATGGGCCCCCGAGTACCCGCGCAACGCCCCACCAGTCCGCCATGCAACCACACGGCTGCCCCGGGTCGTCACAGGCGCTGCGGCCGAGCATGTACCGGAGCAAGGCTGCGGCGCAGTCCTGTGCGGTTATGCGGGGAGCACGGGATATCGCGGCGTGGCGGGAGGGGTTCGCCGCCCTCGCTCTGTTCGACAGGCCGCACGAGGGGCACGAATCCCGGGTGGTCGCTTCCAGCCGACAGCATCGCGTCCTGTATCGCACCTACGACCTCCCCGCCCGAGCACTCGCCCGCGGCGGCGTCGATACCGGCCTCGACGCCGATGTCGGACAGCCTGCCGGCCTCGCGCAGGCAAGCGATCTCGAGGTCGGTGCGAATTGCCTGCGCCTCGGCCAGCACCCCCGCGCAATCGACCCACACCGGAGAGCTGAGACGACGGTCCATGCCTCGCCATACGGCCACGGGCAACGACAGGGAATCAGGCTGATGGCCGACCCGCCGCTCGTCGCCCGTCAGCGGCTGAACCACCTCGTACAGCACGTCGCACGGATCCTGGCCGTCCCGGTAGCCGGCGAACGCGCAGCCGTCGGCTTGCTGCGCTGCCGTCGCAGCCTCCATCTCTCGCGCCACCAGCGTCGCGGTCCGCGAACGTGTGTCCAGTACCAGTGCGGTGAAGACGAAGTGCCCCTGGTTGTGCAGGCCGCTGAGGTAGTACACGTCCTCCGGGGCCGTGACGATCGCGGCAGTGACCTGCGACTCCGCCAGCAGAGCCAGGGCCTCGGCGCGGCGCCGCTCGTATTCCTCGACTGGGAACGTCACTGCCGAAGCCATGGAACCTCCGTGCGCAAGACGGGTCAGCATCGAAACCGCCAGCAAGCCCCGAGGTAGACGGCGCCACTGACCACGGCGACCGGGGGATACGGAAGCGGGCCGCCGCATGCGGCGGCCCGCTAGCGCGAGACCCGAGGGCGAGTCAGCTGTCGTTGAGCCGCGTGCGCAGCAACGTCTTGCCGAGTTCTGCGCCCTTGCGGCTGTCGGCCTGCGCCTTGCGGAATAGGTCAGCCACCTCGGTGTCCTTCGTCCGCTCCGCGTCCTGGATGTAACCCTCAAGGCGTAGAGCGTTACTCAGGCACGCTTCCACGTACCAGACAAGGTTGTAGTCCTTGTCCTGTGTACCGGTCGCGCCGCCGGTCTCGCTGGTGCTGGTCATGTGCGCCTCCTCCATCGAACGAGTCGCTCTAGACCGCCCGAGTACCCGGTCCGGACTGAACATGCAGTACTGAGTTTCCGATGGACCCACCACCGGTCTCAAGGTCGCGCAGCGGAGCGAGTCTCTACCGGGGGCTGCGCCCGGGGGAGTCGGTCTCCTCTTGCAGGGCGATGCGGGCGGTGACGCGTTTGCCGACCGGCTCGGGGGCGACGGACAAATTCTCGGTGACTGCCTGGACGATCTCCAGGCCGTGCTGCCCGATTCTGCCGGGATCCGCGGCCCGCGCAGTGGGAATGGTGGGATCGCTGTCCCACACCACGATGTCCACGGCTCGAGCGGTGATCCGCAACTCCATCAGCACCGGGCCGGGAGCGTATTTGCGGGCGTTGGTGACCAGCTCGCTCACCACCAACTGGGTGAGCTCCAGAACCTGCTGCGAGACCGGAAGGCCGTCCTCTTGTGCCTGGGAGAGGAATTCCGTGGCCCGGTGACGGGCCTCGGCGATGCTGGTGCCGCCCCCTTCCAAGGCCAGGGCAGTCTGCATCACCCGACAGCCGCTCCCCGCAGTGTCGTTTCCTCCCGCGTCTGATCCCATCGCGGTGTTGCCCTCATTCCCCGTGTCAGACTTCCGCGCGTACCCCGGAAATCATCAATAACTCTCTGCTCGTGACGCTCCAGTAAACCGGTGGCTCGGCTCTACGGGATAGCGGCCGGGTGTGCCACGATCACTCGCATGACTGACGGGCGAGAAGGACGAACCGAACGGGCTGGGCAGCCGGGACGGCTGTCAGTCAAGACCAGCGTGAGCGACGGTATCCGCGTGGTCACAGTGGCCGGGGCGATCGACTACGACACCTGCGAGGAGCTCCAGCAGGCCCTCGAACCCTCCGGTCCATTGCCGCCGCGCGTGGTCGTCGACATGCACCAGGTCACCTTCATGGACTCCAGCGGCATCAACGTCCTTCTCGGCGCCTACCGCACCCACAGCACAGCCGACGGGTGGCTGCGCCTGGCAGGACCTACCGGCGCGGCGAAGCGCGCCCTGCAGCTCGTCGGCCTCGATACCGTTATCAGCTGCCACGAAACGCTCGACCAAGCACTCAACGCCTGAGAAGTCCGCATTCAGAGGTTCCCCGACAGGGCAGCGGCGGCCGCGCCCTCACCATGGCCCGCGGCCGGTGGCCGACAGTTGATGCGGTGCGGGGGGTCATTCGTCGGATTCGTCGCTGCCTGGAGGCCGTGCGGTGTGGTGGGGATGGCCGACGGTGCGTCGTGTCTCTTTCATCTCGGCCTCGTACAGGTGGCTGCGGCCCTGGGCCAGTCGATCGACGGCTTCACGCTCCAGGAGCGTGAACGGCCGGTGGTAGGTGGCGTCGTATGCCTCCACGATCTGAAAGGTCCAGTGGCCCGGGATGACGTTTCGGCCCAGGATTTCCGACCGCACCCGGTCTGCCCACTGAGGGTGACCGGCTCGGCAGCAGCTCAACTGCCTGATCCAGCTGGAAATCGGCGGTGCCGGTCAGCTGATGGAAGCTGTAGAGGTGGCCTCTGGCGCATTCCGTGGTCTCCAGTGCAATGTCCCTTTCTCGTGATCACCGGCGCCCCAATGGGACGGCGAACCGCAGCCCAGCTGGTCAGACAGCCCTTACGGCTCATTTCATCCTCACGAGAGGCCCATATCGATCAGCGCGCCGACGGCGCTCAAACTGCGAGGGCATTGACGGCGGCTGTTCTCACGCCTCCGTGGTCAGCGCGGTGGCAGTCGCGATCGCCGTATCGGCGCGGGCGTGGATGACCAGCCGTATGCCTCCCGGGCCGGCACCGGCTGCGAGGAGACGCCGTACGGGGGCGCTGTGCGTAGCCACGGACAGCACCAGGTCGAGGCGGCTGCACAAGTGGTGGGCGTGGAGAACCACGTTGAGGGCGGCCTGGGTCGGCGAAGGCTGGGCGAGGATGATCACTACCGAAGCGGGCTTGTGTCCGTGGACGAGATCGCTGATCTCAGTCAGCAGGGCCACTCGCGCATCGACGCCGGGGTCGTCATGCATCGTGATGACAAGGACACGTTTTTTGAGTGTGTGAGACATCATCACAGTTCATTACCTTCCGCCCATGTCCGCCCACATTCGGACTACCCTGGTCTGGGCATTCAATTCGATACGAGCCCTACACTGCGCCGGGCGTACGCGGTGGGGGAGAGGTTGCGGCCGATGCGCTGCAGGGATGGCACGGACCGGATGCCTGGTCCGCAGGAATCGAGCCGGTGCTGGTACGTCCGAGAAGGGTCTGCGTGCGGTCGCCCGCTCACTTCTTGCGCAGCACGGAAGGGTTGTGGAGGCTTCACTGCCTGCGCGTGGACGCCGCGTGGTCAGCCAGGCAGGGTGAGACGTAGCCACGCCGGCGCGTACACGGCCGTACGGCGGTGTTCCAGTCCGCGCACGAGGCGGGTGGCGACCGTTTCCACCTGGGACACGCGGCGGGCGGGTCCGGGCATGTGAGCCCGCAGCTCCCGCAGGACGGCGAACCGGTCGGCGTCGCGGATCATGTCGGTGTCCGTCCAGTTGAGATAGGCGATTCCTACAGCGACCCCCCGGTGCGCCACTTCCGCCCGAAGGGCGTGCGCAAAGGCCTCGGCACCCGCCTTGGAGGCGCAGTAGGAACTCATCAGAGGTGCGGCGCCGATCGACGCCGACGACGCGATCTGGAGGAAGTACCCCGCCGTGTCGAAGAGGTCCGGCAGGAAAGCACGGGCCGTGTGGGCAGAGCCGGTGAGATTGACGTCGATGACGCGGCGCCAGGCCGCCGGGTCCGTGGCCAGAACGGGTCGCCCTCTGCGATGCCGGCGTTCGCTACCACGGCCGAGGGACGCCCGAGGCCGGCCCGTACTGCGCGTGCCGCGGCGTCCAGGGCGCCGGGGCGGTGACGTCGACCTCGATGGCCAGAGCCGGAGTTGGCAAGGACTCCGCCACTGCCTCCAGCGCGGCCTTCTCGAGGCCGACGAGCGCCACCCGTGCGCCGCGTCGCGCGGTTTCGTGCGCCAGCGCCGCGCCGACGCCACGTGCGGCGCCGGTAACGACGACCGTACGGTCGGCGAGCGGAGTGCTGCTGCGCATGATCGGCTCCTGCCTTGCCTACGACCCGGTCAGCGCCGGGTTCCGGTGCGGTCGCGGTGCGTCAGGAGCCGTTGGGCGCGGGCGAGGCCGGGGGGCCGGCGGCGGTGCAGCGCGGCACGAGCGGCGTTCGCTCCCGGGGCGCCGTGCACGCCGCCACCCGGATGGGCACCGGCGGAGGCCAGGAAGAGACCTGGTATCGGGGTCTCGGGGCGCCCGGTGCCGGGCACGGGGCGGAAGACGAGCTGTTGGTGGATCGCGGTCGTGCCCCCGTTGATGGCGCCGCCGCACAGATTGGCGTCGAGTGCCTCCAAGGTGGGGGGCGCCAGGATGCGGCGGGCACGGATCAGGGCGCGGAAGCCGGGTGCGAAGCGTTCCACCTGGCGTTCCACACGGTCCGCCATGAGTTCCTGGTCCTGAGTGTCCCACCGGCCGCTGATGCCCTCGTCGGCGGCGTCGCCGGTGATATCGCGGGAGACGTGGGTGTACGCCCAGGCGGACTCCGTGCCCAGCGGCGAGCGGGTGGCGTCGGAGGTGGTCATCTGGCCGAACAGCAGGAAGGGGCGGTCCGGGACCTGGCGCATGGCGATCTGCGCGGTGAATCGGGTGAGCTCGTCCAAGCCGTCGGCGAGATGGACGGTGCCCGCCCGGGAAGCCTGCTCCGCCTGCCAGGGCACCGGGCCGTCGAGTGCCCAGTCCACCTTGAAGGTGGCGAAATCCCACTGGAAGCGTCGCAGGTCGGCCAAGAGCTGCGCGGGCACGTGCTCGGGGTCGAGAAGTTCGTCGTAGAGGGCGGGCACCGACACGTCGGCCAGCACTGCGCGGCGGGCCGGGACGGTGTCGCCGGCCGCTGTACGTACCCCCACGGCCCGCCCGCCGCGGACCACGATCCGCTCGACGCGCTGTTCGCAGCGCACGCGCCCGCCCTGTGCCCGAAGGCGCTGGATCAGGGCCTGGGTCAGCGCGCCCGACCCGCCCGTGGGCAGGGGGAATCCGTACGTCTGCCCCAGCATGGCCATCAGCCGGCCGAAGCCGCCGCTGCCCGCCGACTCCGGGGCGAGGCCGGCGTGCAGGGCGTTGCCCGCCAGCAGCAGCCGCCCGCCGTCGCCCTGGAACTCCTCCTCGCCCAGGCGGCGCACCGGCAGGACGAGGGAGCGTGCGATGCGTAGTCCGCCCGCGGCCCGTAGCCGCAGCGCCAGCCGCGCTGTCGAGCGGATGGGCGGGAACGGGGTGAACAGTGAGTTCAGCAGGTCGGGGTGCAGGCGCTGCCACACGTTGTGCAGTCGCCTCCAGGCGTCTCCTCGCCCGGCGCGAAGGCTTCGAGAGACGCGGCTGTGGTGTCGAGGTCCCGGTTCAGTACGGCGCAGCTGCCGTCGGTGAGGGGATGCGCCAGCACACTGGGCGCGTGACTCCACCGCAGGCCGTGGTCCTGCAGACGCAGCGCGGCCAGGACGGGCGAGGCGGCAGCGAGCGGGTAGAAGGAGCTGAAGAGGTCGTTGACGAAGGCGGGGTCGACGCCGCGGTCGTGGCGCACTGCTCCTCCCGGCTCCGGCTGCTCCTCCAGCACCTCTACGCTCCACCCCGAGTCCGCCAGCAGGTTGGCGGCCACCAGGCCGTTGGGGCCGGCACCGATCACGACGTCGTCAGGCATGACCGGCTCCGTCCGCACCCGGCATCGCCGCCACGACCGGGGGCTTCTCCTCGTGCGCCTCGCTCTCGCACAGCCGGGCGAGCATGGCTCGATGACGCAGTTGGATGAGCGCCTCGAAGCCGACGTTGTGCAGTCGGCCGCCCGCTCCCTGGAGGGGGTGCTCGTCGACGATCACCAAGCACAGCTCGCCCCACGGCCGCAGCTCGATGGCGATCCGTGCCGTGCCCAGAACGCCGGCATGAGCCTCCAGCTCCAGACGGACGCCCTCCTCGCAGTGGCGGACAACCGTCTCGTTGACCAGCTGGATCGGGCCGAGACGGACTTCGTGGCGGATCGCCGCATCCAGGTGTGGCCACTGCCCGCGAACCGGGCGGGACCGAGAGGTTCCCACCACCCGGTCCGCATACCGGCTGCCGTCGGCGAGCACGGCCCACACGGCATTCGGACTCGTGTGGACAGGACGGTGGCGAACGGCCACGGAGACCTCCAGGGGATGTCTGAGACCGGGTCGACCATCGGCCTTGGCCCGAGTGCCCGTGCATCCGGCCTTGGCCCGAGTGCCCGTGCATCACTGGCCCAACCAGTGCCACCGGCTTTCAAATGCAGATAGGCGGATCAGGTCGCTCGGATTCCAGCAGTGACTTGCCCCTCGCGATCACAGGCTGGTGAGCAGCTGGGGCGACAGGGTTTTGATCATGGTGTTGGTCCAGCGGAGCTGGCGCAGGGTCTGGGGATGGCAGTCGGCAGCAAGGTCGAGAAGGCGGGTGTCCTTGGCGGCCTGTGCGACCTGGGCGAGCATCTCCCAGCTCAGGGAGTTCTCGGTGGCCGTGAGGTGAAGGTCGCGCAGATCGCGCAGCAGGAGGAGACCGGGAGCGGGCTGCCGGCCGACGGACCGGCCCAGGGCCTCGCGCACGGTCGGCAGCCGGCCGGGCTCCGGATGGTTCATGGAGCTGGGCAGACGCAGGTCGTGCGATGCGGCGGCGCGGGTGATGCGTTCGGCGTGCTCGTGGGACCAGCGGGCGACGTCCTTGGCGACATGGCGAAACTCGGGCTCGGCGCGATGACGGTCGGCTGCGGCGAGGAGCTGCCGCTCCAGCTCGCGTTCGCCGTCGTGCAGGGCACGCAGGACGATCGGGATGCCGTTCACTGCGGGTCTCCGCTCTGGCCGGCCGTGGCTGCCGGCCCGCCCGCTGTGGGTGAGGCGTGCCGTGGGTCCACCGGGGCCGACGCGGTCGTGGTCGGGGCTGTGCAGTCGGTGCCGTCGCCGCGCTCGACCAGGGTCAGGCGGGCCACGGCGGTCTTGAACAACGGTTGCTTGGAGACGGGGTCCCAGTCGGTGATCGTCGTCTCGTTCGCGGCGCGGCCGCCGTGTGCGCCGGGGCGGTGGCCTGCGGGAGTGTCCCAGTAGCCGTAGTGGAACGGCAGGAACACCAGTCCGTCACGGATGCCGGTGATCCGCAGCCGCCCGCGCACCGAGCCACGAGAGCTCGTGACATCGACCAGATCACCCTCTGCCACACCGTGCCGCAGCGCCTCCGCGGCGGACAGCTCCACCCAGACCTCGGGGGCCGCGCGGTTCAGCTGTGGGGTGCGGCCCGTCTTGGTGCGGGTGTGGAAGTGGTACAGGGTCCGACCCGTGGTCAGTTGGAGGGGGTAGTTCTCGTCGGTCGTCTCAGAGGGAGGCACGTACTCGGCGGCCTTCAGTACGGCCTTGCCGCCGGAGTTGAGCGCGCGGTACTCGGTCTCGGAGACGGACGCGCCGGTCACCAGGTCACGGCCGTACGTCTCGCAGTCGTCGGGAGCGGCCCACCGGATGCCGTCGGCGTACAGCCGCTCGGTGCCGTCCGGCGACTGCCCGGTGCAGGGCCACTGGATACCGCCGGCGCTGCGCAGCCGCTCGTAGGTGAGCCCGGTGTAGTCGCACGGCCGGCCGCGGCTGCACTCCTTCCACGCCTCGAAGGCGGACTCGGCGTCGTGCCAGGCCACGAGCGGACGGCCGTCCCTGTCACGGAAATCCATCCGGCGGGCGAAGTCCAGCAGGATGTCCAGGTCCGGCCGGGCCTCGCCCGGTGGATCGACGGCCTTCTCGGACAGATGGACCGTCCGGTCGGCGTTGGTGAAGGTGCCGGTCTTCTCCGCCCAGGTCGCCGCCGGCAGGACGACATCGGCCAGCTGGGCGGTCTCAGTCACGTACAGATCCTGTACGACGGTGAAGAGCTGCTCCTGGCCGAGGATCTCCCGGATCCGATGGAGGTCGGGGAGAGAGACCAGTGGGTTGGTGCCGGAGATCCACAGCATCCGGACCGAGCCCTGCTCGGCGTAGCGGAAGATCTGCATGGCCGGGGTGGGAGGAGCGTAGTGCGGGATGCGGGAAGGATCGACGTTCCAGATCCTCGCCAGTTCCTTGACGTGGGCGTCGTTCTCCCAATTGCGGAAGCCCGGCAGATCGCCGTCGGCGCCGCACTCCCGGGTGTTCTCGGCTGTGGGCTGGCCGTTCATCTGCAGGACGCCGCAGCCCGGCCGGCCGAGCATGCCGCGGATCAGCTGCAGGTTGTTGACCTGACAGGCCGCTGCTGTGGCCTGGTGGGACTGGTAGACGCCCTGGAGGACGGTGGACAGCAGCCGCTCGGCATCGCCCAGGATCTCCGCGGCCCCGGTGATCTTCCCGGCAGGTACGTCGCAGATGCCGGCGGCCCAGGCAGGCGTGCAGTCGGAGACCTGCTCGGCGAGTTCATCGAAACCCACCGTGTGCGCCTCGATGAAGGTGCGGTCGATCCGATCGGTGCGGATGATCTCGTGCAGCAGTGCGTTCAGCAGGGCGACATTGGTGCCCGCGCGAGGGGCGAGGTGGACGGTCGCACGGCGGGCTACCGGGGTGGGGCGCGGATCGACGCACACCAGGCGCGGCGGATCGGGACCTTCCAGCCGGTCCAGGACACGCATCCACAGCACCGGCTGGGTCTCGGCCATGTTGTGCCCGAACAGGGAGATGACGTCGGCGTGGTCGACGTCCGTGAAGGAGGCGGGCTGGCCGTCGCAGCCAAAGGTCTCCTTCAGGGACTCGGCGGCGGTGGCGGTGCACAGCCGCGTGTTGCCGTCGAGGTGGTTGGTGCCGATGCCGGCGCGGGCGATCACCGACAGGGTGTAGTAGTCCTCCAGGAAGAGCTGGCCGCTGGTGTAGAAGCCGATGGATCCGGGGCCGCTGTCGTCCATCAGCTCCCGGGTCCGGTCGGCGATCCGGTCCATGGCGGTGTCCCAGCCGCACGGGACCAGATGCCCGTCCTTCCGGACCAGGGGAGTGGTCAGCCGGTCGGTGGCGTGGTTGGCCTGCCATCCGAACAGATCCTTCGGACCCAGTCGGCCGTGGTTCACCCGGTCATCGGGCCGCCCGCGGACCCCGACGATGCGCCCGCCGGCGACCGCGACGTCCATCGCGTCCCCGTTGGAGTGCAGCAGCGACGCCGTCGGGACCCATCGCTCGACCATGTCGGCCGTGACGCCGGGTTCGAGGTACGAGTCGACCCGCACCGGCCATACCGCACCGCGGCCGTACGGCGTGCGATCACCCCAGGGCGCCGCGATCCTGTCCACCTCGGGCCGCATCGGCATCAGCCTCAACGGCCGAGGGCGTTCTGCAGTTGCTTCTTCGTCATCGAGGAGCGGCCCTCGATGTTGCGCTTCTTCGCCTCCGCGTACAGCTGATCTTTCGTCGGCCCCTGCGCGCCGCTGTGCGACCGCTGCCCGCCGCGCTGGGACGCCGATTTCGGATCACGCGTCGAGGTCTTGCTGCTCGTATTCGACTCACCCGACCTCGCCCGCTCCTTGTTGACCGTCCGCGCGGCGATCTCCTTGGCCCGCTTCGGCGACTCACCACGGTCCCGGGCACTGCTCTTCACGTGTTCGTACTGACGTTCCCGCTTGGAACTCGATCCGGCAGGCATGCTGCCCTCCTCACATTGGCCTGGGCCGCAGGACTTTGCATGCCCTCAGTGGCTTGACTGATCGGACCGCTGGTCCGCAGGCACGGGCCCCGAGTTCCCCGAAAATGTCGTCCGACCCGTCGGTCCTGCCGCTGCACGTCAGCCGGTGAACGGCCCGTCCTGGACCGCTCTCAGCCGCAGTTCCTCCAGCGTGTTCACTAGCGCTCGGCCCGTCGGGTTCCGGCTCATCGAGGCGGCTGCCCGCCTCGGTCAAGTGCGCACTGTCGAGGGTTCAGGAGGGCGGTGCGGGCAGTGGACTGGTGGTGAGGGCCTGGGCGGTGTGGACGAGGTTGGAGGCCATCGCGCGGCCGGTGGAGAGGGACCAGTCGTGGCCGCGGTCGTCGTCGAGGTAGTCCGGGCCGGGCCCTGGACCGAGATGCCAGTAAGTCCACGCCTGGCCGGGGATCGTGTAGCCGATGTCGCCGAGCGCTCCGCTGATCTCGCTGATGACGTGATGGGCACCGTCCTCGTTGCCGGTGACCAGGACGCCTGCCACGCGGTTGTAGGCGACGGGGCGGTTGTCGTCGTCGGTCTCGCTCAGCATGGCGTCCATGCGCTCCAGGACACGCTGGGCGACCGAGGAAGGCCGGCCGAGCCAGGTGGGTGAAGCGATGACCAGGATCTGCGAAGCCAGCAGCTTGTCGTGTACGGCGGGCCAGTCGTCGCCCTCACCCATGTCGGTCTCCACGCCGGGTTTGAGGTTCAGGTCGACGGCCCGCACGATGTCGACCTCCACGCCGTAGCCCTGCAACGCCGTGATGACAGCGCCGGCAAGGGCCTCGGTATTGGATGTCTGCGGTGAGGGCTTGAGAGTGCAGTTGATCACCAGAGCATGCATGGCTCCCACAGTTCCCTCAACGGGAGGCACTAACCTGAGGGGCCGCGCCGGGGTTCACCCGACCGCACCGGACGATCGGGCTACTCGTCGATGCCCCGGGGGTGGAGCGAGGGTCTTCAGCCCGGCATCGAAGCCCGCACGACGACCAGCTCTTCCCTCTGGTCCACGGCGGAAAGCAAGCCGCACTCCCGAAACCAGACCTCCCGGGATCCCAGCACGGGCCGCAGAAATCTCCTGAAGGCGGGCCACTGACGCCGTCAAGCCCGCCCTCGTTCAGGTCCTCCAGCGTCCGGTCGGGGCGGCTGCGAGTGCAAGACCAGGAGGAGCCCCGCAGGGCGCAGGAGGGCGGCAGCCCCTAGAAGACATTCGCGCCTCGTGGCAGTGACTCGTACCGCAGGGCATCGATGACCAGATCGGTGTCTTCTCGAGAGGGAGTAGACACACTGCCCCCTTCAGCCAGCCGAGCGGCTCGGGTGCTTCACTCGGCCTGATGCCAGGCCCCCACAGTCGCCGCATGTGGAGGCTGAGTGACTTTCCTGTGACACGAAACGGTGCCGGGAACGACAGAAGCCCGCACGGTGGCAGGCCGTCGTAACGTCTGGGTTCGGGCCCTCCTACGAAGCCTGCGGGCATGAGTTGGCCTACGCGACCAGTGTCTCTTGCTCGTGCGTGGCGCTCTGCCCATTCGCGCGATACCGCTGCAGCAGTGCATCCGCCGCGAGCAGAGCCTGGTCGGCGGCACGAACTCCAGTCATCACGCAGAGCGTGTATGTCATGTCTTCGAGAGCGCGGATGGTGCGAGGGCTCCGGCTGGAGGGTGGTGATTCGGCCTCGAGACCGCTTGGCCAACCTCTACGAGGTGGCGTGGGTCTGAACGACCGTTCTCAGGGGCCGGGTCCTGTCGACGCACCACAGGTGCAGGTCAGCCTGGCCAAGTGCCGGTCAGACGGCGGGTTGCGGTGGCTCCGCTCCGATCGACTGCTGCCTTGACCGCGGCGAAGATCGCGCCCTGCAAGGTCGCGGCAAGCACCACTTCGGGCCAGGTGCGCTCCTCATCGGTGGCGTCAGGCGCGTCCTCGTCGTGGCCGAGCATCTTCCACGCCTGCTTGAACATGGCGCCGGCGATCACGCCGCTGACGGCGCCGAGGGCTAGGCCGAGCGGCTTGTAGGCGATCTTGGATGCTTTCATTCCTTTCACCCCTTCCGGCGGCGGCAGGCAAGCCACATCAGTGTGGCCGCGCCTGTGGTCGCCAGCAGCAGTGTGCGGTTCTCGCGTGCCGTCCGGGCGCCCTGGGCGGTTTTCTGACGTACCGGTTCGGGGGCCTTGTCCTGCCACAGCTGGCCGGCCTGCGCTGTCTTCAGGCCTGCCTGTTCGGCGGCCTGGTTGGCCTTGTCCTTGACCGGGGCGGGCATTTTGTCGCGGGCTTGATGTGTCAGATCGGCGGCCTCGGCCTTCAGTTCGCCGGCCTTGACCGTGGCTTGTTCCCTGGCCGCGGTGGCCTTTTCCTGGGCCCGGCTTTTGAGGTCGGTCTTGGCGGTGAGCGCCTGGACGGTTTCGCCGCGTTCGGCGCGGGTCTGCTCGACCTGCTCGCGCAGTTCCTCGGGGCTGGCCGTGGTGGGGTCGGGTTCGGGCTGGGTCATCGGCGTGCGCTCTCCTTGATCTCGGCCACGTCGGCCTTGACGTTCTGGACGGTCTGCTCGGGTGCTGGCGGAGCTGCCTGGCTGACCTGCTTCTTTCCACTCAGGGCCATCACCGCGGCGATTACACCCAGCGCGGCGGTCACGATCAGCGCCGCAGCCCAGACAGGCAGCGGTACGGCCAGCGCCGCGATGACGGTTGCCACCATTGCCTGCAGCATCAGGAAGCCGACCACACCTGCGCCGCCGAACAGCCCTCCACCCTTGCCGTAGCGCTTGCCCTTGTCCTTCATCTCCGCCTGCGCCAGGCGCAGTTCACCGCGCACCAGCTCGGCCAGCTGCTGCGAGGCCTGCTGTACCAGCTCACTCACCGGCTCCTGGCCGGAGTGACGCGGATTGTGATCAGGCCCGGACGCATACGGCTGTGTGCCCGTCACGGCGCTCACCTCCCGTCCCATTCATTTCTTGGCCGGCCGGTCCGGCCTACCGCGCGCGAGTACCCGACCCGCTTCAGGAGACATGGGGCCAGATTTCGTAAATCACTCCTTATGGCGTTCGAGCGGTACGGTCCCTGACCGGCCGCGCCAGTCCCGCATAGCGACAGCAGGCACGCTTCGGGCTACGGCCATCGGCGCAAAAGCAGGCCCGGGACATGTCGGGTGAGCCAGGCGCTGGCCAACCCGATCACGACGCCGGCGGCGACGTCGCTGGGGTAGTGGGCTCCCGACTGCACCCTCTCGACGGCCACCACGGCGGTCGGTATTGCGCACAGGGCGCCTACGGCCGGCCATGCGGTCGTGACAGCGGCGGTGAAGGCGACCGCGGCCGTGGTGTGTCCGGAGGGGAATGACGAAGAGTCGGGGCGGTCGGCGGTCTCGTCGTGCGGGATCCACTCCTCGGGCGGTCTGGGGCGGTCGGTGAGCTGCTTGGCCAGGCCGTTCGACGCCAGCTGCGCCATCACCAGTGCACCCAGGCCTGCGGCCGCCGCCTTACGGCCGCGCCACCCGCCCAGCCAGGCCATTGCGGCGCCAGCACCGCACCACAGCTTGGTGCTCTCCGCCGCTTCCTCCACCATCGACAGCGCCTTGCCCAGGCCCGTCGGTATGCGGGACGCTGCACCCTTGGTCAGCGCCCGGTCGGCATCCTGCAATCCCGTCAGTAGCCTCATGAACTGCGGTTCTCCTCAAAGCGCTCCGCGATGAGCCAGTTGCGATCAGGACCAGATCGCCTGGCCGACGGTCAGGTTTCGTCCAGGCGGCGCAGGTCCTCCTCGTCCCACTTCCGGGTGTCGCGCGGCTGCGTGTAGGGCTCTTTCTCGGGCGGCAGGCCGCCGGCGATCGCCCGTTGCCGGACGGTCTCCGCGTCGAATTCCAGGCCCAAGAGGATCGCGAGATTGCTGATCCACAGCCAAAGCAGGAAGACGATGACACCGGCCATGGTGCCGTAGGTCTTGTTGTAGGAGGCGAAGTTCGCCACGTAGACGGCGAACCCGGCGGAGGCGACCATCCAGATCAGCAAGGCGAGGAAGCTGCCCGGCGTGATCCACCGGAACCCCTTCACCCTGGCGTTCGGGGTGGCCCAGTACAGGATCGCGATCATGATCGTGACCAGTGCCACCAGCACGGGCCACTTGGCGATGGACCACACCGTCAGGGCGGTGTCCCCGATGCCGAGCGTCTTGCCCGCCTGCCGGGCAAGGGCGCCGGTGAAAACCACGATCAGGGCGCTGGCCACGGCCATCACCATGAGCACGACCGTCACTCCGACGCGCACCGGCAGGATCTTCCACACCGGGCGGCCCTCTGGAATGTCATAGACCCGGTTGGCCGCGCGGATGAAGGCGGCCACGTACCCGGATGCCGACCACACTGCCAGGAGCACGCCGACGATCGCCATGATTGAGCCGACGCCGGCGTTGTTCTGCAGCTGTTGCACGGCTCCCGTGATGATGTCGCGGGCGGCGCCGGGAGTGAACTGCTGGAGATTGTTGAGCACCGTGTCCGTGGCGGACTTGCCGGTCAGGCCGAGTATCGACACCAGGACCAGCAAGGCCGGGAAGAGCGACAAGATGCCGTAGTAGGTCAGCGCGGCGGCCCGGTCGGTCAACTCATCGTCTTTGAACTCTCGCAGACTTCCTTTCAGTACCGCCTTCCAAGCCGTCTTCGGGAGCTTCGTCGGGGCGTCCGGTGCCTGGCGCTCCACCGCGGGTCCGGGTCCCACCTCCTCGGGCGACGGGACCTCACGCTGCGGGGCCTCGTCGGTGCTGTCGTGCTCTTTCCGTCCGGGCATATGCAGCAGCTTCATGCGCCGCCGTGTACCCCCGGTGGCCGCGTTCACAAATCCCTCACCACATTGTTTCGCCCAGCTCGGGACGATCCGTCCGTCGGCGCTACGAAGCGAACGAGCCGACGCTGGGCAATCTCATCCCGTGCAGCGGCGCTGTACCGGCCAAAACTCATCACGGGCCAGCGGGTCTAAGCCTGCGGCGGTGGTCACCTGGCGCGAGAGGCTCGTAGCCGAGCGACAGCACCGGCCGGGCGGTGGGGGCGGCCCCGCTCACAAACCTCCGGCATCGACATGTACGTCGTTTGGCTCAGCAGGGCGCGGTTACTCGTGCGTGTTCGGCGTACTGCGGTGGGAGCCGGTGCCGAGCTGGCTGCCGTACCGAAAACGCATGTCAGCCGCGGGACCCAAGGAGCTGGT
The DNA here is from genome assembly GCF_043195415.1 of Streptomyces sp. Y7. Taxonomy (NCBI): domain Bacteria; kingdom Bacillati; phylum Actinomycetota; class Actinomycetes; order Kitasatosporales; family Streptomycetaceae; genus Streptomyces; species Streptomyces sp. Y7. Next base: position 1,030,407 of record NZ_JBIDDQ010000001.1, on the reverse strand, counting down.
CAATATGACTGTGACTACGCAAGGCGGTGGGGGCGGTGGCTCCAGCGGACTCTACGACGTGTTGGAGTTGGTGCTTGACCGGGGCTTGGTGATCGACGCGTTCATCCGGGTCTCCTTGGTCGGTATCGAGATCCTGAAGATCGATGTGCGGGTGGTGGTGGCGAGCGTGGACACCTACCTGCGCTTTGCCGAGGCGTGCAACCGCTTGGATCTGGAAGCCGGGTCGCGCAAGCCGGCCGGGCTCCCAGAGGTGGTCGGCGGCCAACTCGCGCAATCCGGCGGCGAAGCCAAGACAAAGGGTGCCCTGTCCGGAGCGGCCGAGACCATATCGGACGCCTCCCGGCAGGCCCGTGGCGAGGACCGGGACCGGGAACCCGAAGAGGCGGCACGGCCCCGCCGGCGCCGGAAGGATGAGCGATGAGTGTCTATGTCTACGGCATCGCCGAAGCCGCGAACCCTTCACTTCCGGAGCAGGCCGACGGCATCGGCGACCCGCCACACCCTGTGCGCGTCCTGCGGGAGGGCGACCTGGCTGCCGTCGTCAGCGACGCGCCCGAGGATCTGCGCCCCAAACGGCGTGACCTGCTGGCCCACCAGCACGTTCTCACCCAGGCCGGCATTAGCGGCCCCGTGCTGCCGATGCGTTTCGGCAGCCTTGCCCCGGACGACTCTGCGGTGACGGCTGCCCTGGCCGAGCGTGCCGCCCACTACGTGCAACGGCTGCGGGACCTTGCGGGCACGGTCGAGTACAACGTCAAGGCCAGCCACCACGAAGAGGCCGCCCTGCACCTGGTCCTGGCACAGAACGAAGCCATCCACGCTCTGGTCAAGGAGACCCGCCAAGCGGGAGGCGGCAGTCAGCAGGTGAAGCTGGAGCTCGGAGAAATGATCGCCACAGCCGTGCAGGCCCAGGAGAGGCGCGACGCGGCCCTGCTGCAGCAGGAACTGCAACCGGCCGCCGAGGCCGTCAGCGTCGGACAGCAGGGCACCGGCTGGTTGGCGAACCTGTCCTTCCTGGTGGACCGCGACCACATTGATCCGTTCCTGGCTGCGGTCGACCAGGTGCGGGGAGATCATCCGCACCTGAACATCGAGGTCAACGGCCCGTTGCCGCCCTACAGCTTCGTCGAACCGCCACCACGACCGCGGACATGGCCGGCTACTTGACCTCGTACCGGTCGTGCGGGATGGCCCGCTCCCAGACTCGCTCGAACGCCGCGGCATGCTGGCGGATCAAGTCGGGATCGTCGCAGAGTTCCTTACTGATCCACTCGCCGTCAAGGCGACCACCGATTCGCCACCCTGATCGATGTCCTCAACCAGCGAATCGGCGACCAGGACGTGATGGCCGGCCAACTCGGCAACCTCCTCGCTGCGATGACCTTGCCCTCTATGTCGATCGGCATCATTCCGACCGCAGCCGCACGTGAAGGAGTCATGTGGCCACTGGAACAGTTCACCGTGTTCGACGACTCCCGCATCCACGTGGAGCTGCTCGCCGCGAAGGTGACCGTCACCGCCCCGGGGGAGCTGGACATCTACCTCCGAGCATTCGCCCGGCTCACGGAACTCGCGGTGTACGGAGCCGAGGCCCGAGCCCCCATCCTGGAAGCCATCGAGGCACTCTGAGGATCTGGGCCCGGAGGCGCACTTCCGCGACAGGGCGCCGGTGATCCGCCAACCGACCCGCCTCACTTGCCCAGTTGGCGGGTGGGGCAACGGAAACCCTCGTGGGTGTTCCTGAGCGTCTTGGAGGGCCCTTTAAGTGGCCGCACCGGGCCTCCTTTCGTGACAACCCGACGCGTTGATCACGCAGACCCCATGAGTGGGACAGGCTGCCCCCGAGACGGGCCGAGCGGCTCTTGGCCACGGGGGTACCCGGACAATGTCGTCAGCAGGCGGAAGTGGCTCCGCCTGGTCGACCACGGGTGCCCGAGGACGGACGAGCTCCCGAACGCCCATGTGATCGCCCGGACAGGGCCCTAGCGGCGGGTGAGGCGGGTGAAGGTGGCCCCGTTGGGGAAGGCGGTGCGCTCGGCGACGTCGAAGACGGTGGGGTCGAAGACGCCGTCGACTACCGCGACTCCGGTGCCGGCAATGACCGGATACGTCTTGATCAGCAGCTCGTCAATCTCGGGCAGCAGGGTGCCCGCGAGCCGGCCGCCCCCGCAGAGCCAGATGTCCAGTTCGGTGCCCACCTCTCCCTTGAGCTCGCGGACGAGGGCAATCGGGTCGCTCGGCACGACGGTGACGGCTGGGTCGGTGTCCGGCTTGAGAGTGCTGGATACGACGTACTGGCGCAGGTGGACGTACGGGCTGGTGATTCCGTTGTCGAGGGCTGGGCGGTAAGTGCCGAGGCCCATGATGACAGTGTCGAAACGCCGGTTGGGCGCGTCGGCGACGCCGACGGCCGCGCGATAGGCGGTCGGGATGGTCTCCGGGTACAGCGCATTCATCCAAGTCGAATAGGCGGCGGCTTGCTGCTCGTCGCCCTGCGGAAAGAAGTCGAACTCGCCTCCGGGACCGGCGATGCGGCCGTCGAGCGTGACGCCGATGTAGTACACGAGTTTCCGCAAAGTGGTCCCCCACACGTAGTACTCTGGTTGAAGTGGTTTGAACGTAGTACTGCATCTGGAGTGGTGTCAATGGTGAGACGGAATGACCGGCGGCGCGCGGCCCTCGTCGACGCGGCGATCGAGGTGCTGGCCCGGGATGGCGCGCGTGGCCTGACTTTGCGGGCCGTGGATGCTGAGGCGGCCGTTCCCGCCGGTACGGCGTCCAACTACTTCTCCAGCCGCGACGACCTGTTCACTCAGGCAGGCGCCCGGGTCTACGAGCGACTCCAGCCTGACGAGGCCACGATTGCCCGCCAGCAGGCGGCCGGCCGCGACCGGGCCACCTACGTGGAGCTGATGCGTGAACTCGTGGGCCGCGTCGCCTCCTTCCGCACCGGTTACCTCGCGCTGCTGGAACTCCGCCTCGAAGCCACTCGCCGCCCCGAATTGCGCAAGGTCCTCACGGAGCGAGTCCGGGCCGACGTGGATGCCAATATCGCCTATCACGAGACTTCCGGCCTCCCCGGCGACACCACGGCGGTCAAGCTCCTCATGCTGACGCTGAACTGGCTGATCGTCGAACAGCTCACCCTGCCGGACGTCTTCACGGAGGCAGAGCGTGAACAACTGGTAACGGCCGCAGTGGAGCGCATCGTGGCGGCGGAGTAGCCACCGGCCCAGGGTCACTCCAGTCTGCAGCGGTGGCAGCGGGCTGGACCGGACCGGCCTCGGCAGTCACCTGCTCTTGGATTCGTCTGCTGATCCGAACGAAGCGGCCTAGCCCACGCCGGGCTTCGTCGATGGCCAGGGAACGATCTGCCGGCGCTGCACCACTTTTCTCGCGGGCCGAGACCGACCGCCCACCTTCCGGCCCGTACGCGGACGTTCGCGTGGCAGTTCTGGCGGCTCGCACGAACTGGCTGAACCACGGTGTATGTCCACGCCCTGGCCCCCAACACGCTTTCCCACTGTGGGGTGGGGCTGTGGGCTGAGTTCAGGGACGTGCACCTGCGTTCACGGGTGGCGCGGCCTATGGTCCCACCGGGACCGTGGTCTCCTCTGAATGGTCGTGAAGCCCGATGGACGAGACGGGAACTGAGATGGGACCACTGCGACTTCGCGAGTTGCGACAGTCGGAGGCGGCCGATAGGCGATCCGGGTAGGGGCGAGGGTCTGCACCTTGGTGTCGTGCAGCGCGAGGATACCGGCCGCGTCGCAGCCCTCGACCAACTCGGTGACCGATGCCGTGATCCGTTGCAGCATGGCCTCGACGGACTCCTGTGCGAGCAGGTCGCGTGCCATCAAGGCCATCTGCTGGGCGAACCGAGCCCAGTCCGCAACCGTCCTCCCCGTTCGGCCGGAAACTTCGGCAGGTTGGTCATCCTCCTGCCCCGACTTCCGGGGCAGCCACCTCGGGGATGACGCCACGCGCTGCACGGATCTTTGGCGACACGAACGGACCATCTTGGGAGCAGGCCAGCACGGGCGTTTACGCCTGGCGCCTTGATCTTCAAGGGGGTTGCGAGCGCACCTTTGAACTTCGGGCGTAGCCGTAGTGGGGTGCTTATCTTTCGGCGTAGATCTTGTACCGGGGGATGTCCCTCGCGGCGAGCGCGTCGCGGCCACCCGTCTGATTGCTCAGGGCCGGCAGCCCGCTGCCTGCGTCAGGCCGAGTGCTTGAGCAGCGACGGTCCTGTTTTCGTGAGCTGGAACAACCGGGCGACCACGGGCGCAACCGGACCGCGCACGCAAAAGTAGGACCCTGCCCGCAGTGCGCGAGCACGGGCATCCAGCAAGGCGGTTAAGCCGGAGCAGTCACAGAACTCAACCCGGCGGAAGTCGACCTCGATATATGGGGCCCCACTGGTCACGGCGGTGTCCAGCTCTGCCCTGAGCCGGGGCAGCGTTGCGAAGTCGACCTCGCCCACCACCGGCACTGTCACCCGGTCCTTTGCCCTCGCGCTGGACACACGCACTCGCAGATCAGCCTTCTGTCCGTGCTTGTGCCTCATACCCATGTCCCCAGCCTGCCCCAGCCGTCAGCAGGCACAAGTTAGGTCGGCGACATTGACACACAGTCTTCAGAAAACCGTCCTCACCAACGCTGCATGTCACTGTCCGAACTTCATCGGGCAGTCGACACAGAACCGGCGCTGTCCCGCCGGCCGAGGGCCGGTGCTCTTGGCGCGACGCATCCGGTCACTCAGGCGCTTCGGAGCAAAGGACGAGCCCCCCGAGCACGCCAAGGAAGTATTCCGCGACGTCTTGGACGTCGCGCCAGTGCCTCCCCCTCAACAACGCCACGTGGTCACCACCCGCGTGCCTTGAGTGATCACCTTCACCGCGCGGAGCGGGCAGTTGGCCCGGCCCGGTTTGCTCTCACAGCCAGCCGTTGCGCCGGAAAGCCCGATACAACAGCCCCGCGCCGAGGGCCATCGCGGCTAGTGCGCACGGGTAGCCGTAGCGCCAGTCGAGTTCGGGCATGTGGGCAAAGTTCATGCCGTAGATGCCGGCGACCATGGTGGGAATGGCGAGGATGGCTGCCCAGGCGCTGATGCGGCGCATGTCGTCGTTCTGCCAGGTGCCCACCTTCGCAAGGTGAGCGTCCAGGGCGGAGCCGAGGAGGTCGTCCAAGGCTCGGACTTCGGCGTCGGTGCGGGTGAGGTGGTCGGCGACGTCGCGGAAGTACGGCACGATCTGCCGCGGCCAGTCCTGCCGGACCGTGGTGAAGGGCTGCAGGACCGGGACCAGGGGCTGGATGGCGTCACGGAACTCCACCACCTCGCGTTTGAGCGAGTAGATCCGCTCGGTCAGGTCTTCGCGGGCGGGTGAGAACACCTGCCGCTCCAGTTCCGTCAGGTCCGTCCGCACCTGGGCGGCGGCCTGGCCGTATGCGTCGACGATCACGTCGGTCACCGCGTGCAGGACGGCGACCGGCCCGAGCTGTGCCATATCCGGCTGCTGCGCGAGCCGGCGCTCCGCCTCCACGGTGGGATCGGTGGCGCCGTGCCGTACGGTCAGCACGAACGACGGGCCCAGGAAGATCATCACTTCGCCGGTCTCCACATCGGCGGTCTGCTCGATGAACCACAGCGTCTTCAGCGCGACCGCGAGCACGTCGCCGTAGTGTTCCTGTTTTGGCCGTTGGTGAGCCTGGACGGCGTCCTCGATGGCCAGAGGGTGGAGATTCAGAGATTCGCCCATCCGCTGCAGCTCCTCCTGGCGCGGCCCATCCATGCGGATCCAGGCGAACTCGTCCGGCTTCAGGCCCGCCAGACTGTCGAGGGCGGCCTGAGACCCTCCCTCCGCCTGCCGGCAGTCGATCCGCTCGCCCGCACCCGTCTGTTCCCGGTAAATCACACACTCCATGCCTTCTCGGGTGCTTCCGCGGCCGCGTTCCATGCCTCAGGGAGCGCTAGACCCGCAGTGGTGAGCGGTTCGCGCCCGGCGCTCACCAGATGTGCTGCTCATGGTCGTCTTCTCAACCTTCAATTGCAGGCGGTGGGACGAAGGGCTCCCGCGAGGACGTGACTCGCGGGAGCCCTTCGGGTGTCTCCGGAAGCCCACCGACCAGGAGCGGCCGTCGAGTTGGATGCGGCTCCGCGTGGAGGCGCACCTCAGGTCCTCATTCGGTTGCCAACGGCCCGTTACGTGGAGAGCTCACCACGGCGGACCCAATTGCCCTGTAGGTTGCAGGAAAGCTCCTTCCCCCGAGTGGGTCCTACTCGGGGCCCCCGACGAGGGCATGGACGACGCAGGCACGCTCAAGCCGCCCGTCGCAGACTTCCTGGGGCCGTCTGGTTAGTAGCCGGGGGTCAGCAGTACGAGCAGATCGGCCGGCCTGAGCCCTGCCCGGCGGGTCGGCCGATCACCGTCCTGCCGACCGGGACGTCCGGACTTGCCGGGGTCTCGCCCTCCGTCCTGCGCCGAGATCTCCGAAAGCGCACGGTGACAGGAAACGGGACGCCGACACATGCACTGCGCGAACACTCTCGCCCCGCGGCGGGCGGCATGCTGGACCCAATACTGGGAGGCGGGTCGGAATGGCTGTCTAGAACGTGGTCGAGCATATCGGTGTGCTGGCTCCTGACTCGGTGGCCCGCATGCCCGATTACCAGGCGGCCGCGGTGCACGCCCAATCGCAGATCCGTGCCTTCCTGGCCGCCACCGGGCTCGCCGATGAGATCGCAGAGGACGGCGTCAGTTCTCGTGCCGGGGAACGGTCCGCACAGTTTTCCGACACCGACTGGAGCCGGTGCGTCTGGATGACTCCATACTGAGCGACCGAGCCGAAGTCATCGTCAGGGTGGTTGCCCGTTGTCCACGGCTGAGAGGCTGCTGAGCTTCCGTCTATGCTCCGGCGCCGCTCCGTGTCAGCTGAGGGTGTGCGCGGCATACAGCGCGCCCAGGTGCGGCGAGTGTGCCGAGGAGAAGGCGCAGAGCTGCCTCGGGCAGGTGGGGCTGGAGGCGAGACCTCGGGCTCGACGGCCATGGGTGAGACGGCGGGACCGATTTCCCCGGCGACTGGGCATTTCAGGTCGGTGGAGTGGGCGAGGACGCCGCGCGCCGTCGGGCTGAGCGCGGCCCTGCGATCAGTGCTGGCAGTGTTCGCACCAGACGGTACGTCGGCCGGCAACGCGGCGTGCCCGCAGCCCTCGGCCGCAGCGGGGGCAGGCCGGTTCGCGGTCGTCGCGATGACCCGTGAGCCAGTTTCGCCTCGGCGGTACGCACCCGGCGCGGATAGCAGTGGCGAGCACGCCGCGCATCGCCGTGAACACATGACGTGCCTCTGTGTCGTCAAGGGCCCTCGCCGGTCGCCGGGGCACCACTCGGGCCCGCCAGAGGATCTCGTCGCTGAGCAAGTTGCCGAGACCGGCGATGAGGGACTGGTCCATCAGCACGCCCTTGACCGCGCCCCGTCGCTCGGCGAGAAGGTCCACGAAGTCCTCGCGGGTCATATCCAGGGCGTCAGGACCGAGCCGGTCCAGCAGTCGCGCCAGCGCGCTTTGATCCATGGTCAGCCGTATGCCCTGGAGTTTGCGCTGGTCGCGGTAGCGCAGTTGACGTTCGTCATCGAGAGTCAGGACGACCCGGTCATGAGCGACCGGCGGTTCGTCCGCTCCCGCGCAGATCAGTTCGCCAGTCATGCCGAAGTGCCAGACGAGAGCGGGCCCGTCAGAGAATGGGACGACCAGCAACTTCCCGTGACGCCATGGCCGACCGAGGCGCTGCCCCTCCACCTCCCCGCGTAGGCGTCGGGCGCTGACTCCGCGCAGTACGCCCGTGTCGCGCACCTCGACCCGCTGGACGCACCGGCCGCTGCCACATCCGTCCAGTACCTCACGGAAACCCTCGACATCGGGCAACTCCGGCATGTCTAACTCCTGGTGCCGTTCTCGGCTTGTCGGCCGGACCTGTCGCCGCCTCCCAGCAGGTCGGCCACGATGCCTAGATCGGCGACAAGGCCGTCGTAGACACGTGTGCGGTCGGAGTCGTCGGCGCGCAGCACGGCGGACGGATGGATCGTTGCCACCAGCCCGCTGATCCCTTTGGCACCGCCCGTATCGTCTTCGTCGCCGAGGCCGGGCCAGGGCAGCAGGGCGCCTCGCTGCTCCGTCACCCGGAATCCCGAGCCGAGCAAGGCCTTGCCCGCCGTCCCGCCTAGCGCGACGACCACGTCTGGTTCCACGACTCTCAGCTCGGCCATGAGCCAGGGCCGGCAGGCCGTCATCTCGCGGAGGGTCGGGGCCTTGTGGATACGGCGTTTACGGCCCTCGGGGATCGTGAACTTGAAGTGCTTGACCGCGTTGGTCACGTATGCCCCATCCGGTTCGATGCCGGCGTCCGCGAGGGCGCGTCGCAGTACTCTGCCCGCAGGGCCGACGAACGGTTTGCCCTGGCGGTCCTCTTGGTCGCCGGGCTGCTCACCGAGGAGCAGGACGCGTGCGTCCGTGTGGCCCTCGCCGAACACGGTCTGGGTCGCGTCCTGGTACAGGGGGCACCCCCGGCAGTCCGCGGCCGCCTTACGCAGCCCTGGCAGCCGCGCGCGCCGTCCCGGGAGGAAGGGGGTCGCATCATATTCCTGACTGTTCCCCGTCATGGCTCGTCACCTTTTCTCCTTCGGGGCCGCTGCTCTGCGGTGGCCCTGCGGCCCCTCGACATCCAGTGGGAGTGGCATCGGCCGGCGCGAGCGGACCCGGTGGCAAAGCTCTGCGGATTCGCGGCGGCGTCCACGGCTGTGAGGACTGCGATCTTGAGGGCGCGGGTCGCTGCCGTACGCTCCCCGCCCTCCGCCCCGGCGATACCGATGGACTCGGTGCCATGGTTGACGAGGAGGACGCGGATCTCGTCGTACGGCTCCGTGGCGTCGAGGTACTGAGTGGGTGCGCCGCGGCAGGTCTGGGTGCTGAAGACGGCCCAGTCTGATGCTGCGGGGTATCCAGGGCGACCGGTGGTCCTCATGCTGCCGTCGTCCGTGCTGTGGCTGTCGCGATCGCTGTGTCGGCGCGGGCGGGGATGACCAGTCCGATGTCCCTTGTGCCGGCGCCGACCGCGAGGAGGCGTCGAACGTGGGCATCAGGGGTGGCCACGAACGTCACGAGGCCGAGGTGGCTGCACAGATGGTGGGCTCGCAGGACCACGCTGAGCGCTGCCTGGGTCGGTGAGGGCTGGTCGAGGAGGATCACGACGGAGGCAGGCTTGTGCCCCTGGACGAGATCGCTGATCTGAGCGAGCAGGGCGGCCCTCATGGCAATGCCGGGGTCCTCGTGCATTGTGATGACGAGAACACCTTGCTCGAAGGCGTGGGTCATCATCATGGGTCGGTCCTTTACCCACCAGAACAGGACATATTCGGACTACCCTCTTATTGAGTTTTCAATACGACACGTGGCCATGCGGCGGCAAAAGCATGAGGTGGGCTCGCGACGGGACATGCTTGCTCGACCCGCGTCGTGCTCGCGCGCCCCGCGGCCCCCAGTCGGCGGCAGCGCGCCGGAGCGCACCGCGACCAGGCCGTTCAGTGAACCGCTCAATCAGGTGGCGGCGCTCGCGCGGCAGGTGATGTCCACTATGGTGACTCGACCACCGGAGCGGGCCGCCACCATCGTGAGAAGGTCGCTCCCGGTGCCGAGAGTCTGCCACTGCGGTGATCGCCTTGTGGTGCTTCGCCCGACCCAGGAGTTAGGCGCCGATCTGCGGGGGATAGGTGCCCCGAAGCCACATGGTCGTGGCGAGAGGATGATCTTCCTCGTCCGTCTCGGACATCGTCGCGCCCATGCGCTTGGCCACAGCCATACCGAGCTCCTGGAGTCGGAGATATTGATCATCGCTTCGCCCAGGGGCGTTACTCGCCGCAGATGACTTCGATGGGGGCGGCGTAGTGGTCGGACCGGAGGCCGTGGCGGCCACGGCCAGGGTCCGCCCCTCTCCTGCCCCGCAAGGCGCGGACTGGTTCCAGCGACGGAGGCAGCTAGGGCCAGGGCACCTTGAAGTAGTTCAACAGTGCAGACCGGCAACGTACTGCACCGAGTTCTACAGCAAATCCCGCGGCACGGTCTCGTTCCAGGTGCGCGAGAACACCCGACGGTCGGCCTCGTACGCGTCCAGGCTTGCGTCCACGAAGAAGCTCGTTTCGTTGCAGCTGAGCTGGGTGCGCGTTACGACGCGTACGTCCCAGTCGTCGCGCCGGAAGCGCATGGTCCACGTGGACGAGCCGTTGGCCGAGGTGAAGTCATCGGCAACCGTCGTGTAGCGCTCGTGGGCACGGCGGCCCGCCTCGAGCCCGATGTCTTCGAAGCGGACCGTGCCCCGGTCCTTCACGATGTCCAGCTCGGCGTGATAGCCGACCAGGTCCCGCTTGACCTCCCAGCGCTCCTCGGGCGGCGTCACCTGGCTGGTGGCGAGCGGTGGCGCGCCCTCGGGCTCGCCGAAGGGGGCCGACGGCACCTCGTCGGGTTCGTCCACCGGCCTCACGGGCAGGGTGAGTGTGCTGGAGCGCTCATGGACGCTGAGCAGTGCGGGCTTCGGCGGCGGCCAGGCGAGTGGCCAGTAGGACGTGGAGAGGGAGAGCCTGATGCGGTGGCCCGGCGGGAACGCCTGCGCCACTCCGTTCAATGGGATGGTGGCGCGGTAGCGCCGTCCCGGTTCCAGAGGCTCGGGAGCCTCTGGACTGTTTCGGCGGGTGAGGTTCAGCAGGCCGTACGAGACACGGGTCGCGGCGCCGTCCGGGCTGACGTCGGACAGGCGCGCGGCCACCATGGCGACCGGTTCATCGGCCGACAGATCGAGCTCCACGCTCGGCGAGCCGAGTATCTCCAGCGGTTCGGCCAAGGGCTCGCTGTCGAAGACGAGTGAACCGCCGTCCTCCTCGCGCTGGTCGTACGGCAAATCCGGAGGCGCGTTGTAGGAGGCCCACTTGCCGGCGAACTGGCCTACGGACAGCGGTGACTGCACGGTCATCGTGTCACCGTCGTGCGTCTGGACCGGGTCCGCTGTGTCCGCCGCGTCCCGCGGAGGTTCGATCGTGTGACGGGTGAGCGCATACGCGACCGGCCGGATGTGGGGAGAGGGCCATTCGGGCTCCCCAACCCAGCGTCCCGGCCGCTCTTCGTAGGAGGTGGAGGGCGGCACGCTGTCCTGCATCCACGCCCGCAGCATGGGACCGTCCATCACGCCGTTGTCGACGCCCTTGAGCCAGTGGTCCCACCACCGCACGACCTCCTGGAGGTAGCCGATGGCGGGGCCGGGCTCCCCGAGGTGGGGGAACTTGTGCGACCACGGACCGATCAGACCCTTGCGTGGCACGTCCAGGTGGCCGAGCAGCCTCGTCACGGCGTTGGAGTAGCCGTCCGCCCATCCGCTGGAGGCCAGGACCGGGCAGCGTACGCTGCTGTAGTCCTCGCACACCGAGGCGTGGCGCCAGTAGTCGTCGCGGCGCTGGTGGCGCAGCCACGGAAGGACCCAGGGCTCGGTGTGCTCCAGTCGTTCGTGCCACATCTCGCGCCAGTGGTCGCCCACGACGGCGGGGTCGGGCGGGCAGGTGGCGTAGGCGAACATGGTGCCCGCCTCGGCCAGGCTGTCCGACAGCAGGGCGCCGCCCATGTAGTGCATGTCGTCGGCGTGTCGGTCGTCGGTGAAAGACGCGATGACGATGGCCTTCAGGCTGGGTGGGCGGCGAGCTGCCACCTGGAGTGCCGCGAACGCACCCCAGGAGATGCCCATCATCCCCGTGCCGCCGTCGCACCATGGCTGCTCCGCCAGCCAGGCCAGGACCTCCTCGGCGTCGGCCTGCTCGCGTTCCAGGTACTCGTCCCGCAGCACGCCTTGCGAGTCGCCGGTGCCGCGCAGGTCGACGCGGACGCAGGCATAGCCGTGTCCGGCGATGTAGGGGTGGTGGATCGAGTCCCGTACGGCCGTCAGGTCGCGCTTGCGGTACGGGATGTACTCCAGCACCGCCGGCACCGGCTCGTGGTCAGAGGAGGTGGGACGCCAGATGTGCGCGGAGAGCCGGACCCCGTCGGACATGGGAATCGTGACGTGTTCTTCTTCCTTGGTCACGTACGGCAGGTTGGTCACATAGTGCATCGGACCGACGTCCTCCTTACTCGCGCGGGACTTCGTCAAAGGTGAGGCTCAGGGCCGCCACGCATTGGTCGTACTTCTCTCGCAGCTCCTCCTCGCTCGCCCCTCCCGTGAAGATGTGCGCCAACTCGAAGCTGTAGCTGTCCTGTTGGGGGAGCTCCGAGAGCCGGCTGCCCTTTTCGGGGATCACCTCGACCCGTACACCCGGTATCTCCCGCTCGATGCGGGCGATGTCCTCGGGCCCGGGGACGTGGCACAGCACGCCGTCGGTGAACCAGCGGTGGTACCACTTCGCAGCCATCGCGTACGGGCCCTCACGGTGCGGCATGCGCGGGTCCTCGCCGAGCGCGAGGCTGACCATGCAGTGGTGGTTGGGCACGCCGTCGACGTACTGAAACAGCTCGGCGTGCGACTGGGAGTGCCGGGGGTTGATCTCCAGCAGGTTGATCTGGCGCGTCCGCGGGTCGTAGAAGTATTCGACGCTGAAGGTGGCCGAGTCCATGCCGATGCGCCGCATCACGCGCTCGGTGACGTCGTGGAGCTGCGCGATGACCGGCTGGGGCAGCATTGAGGGGTACTGGTGGCGCAGGAAGGAGCGGGAGTCCGGGTAGTTGATGGAGTCCAGGACCCCGTAGACCGTGACCTCGCCCTGGTGGACATAGCCCTCCACGGCCACCTGGACGCCGGACAATGCTTCCTCGGCGAGGCAGACCCGGCCGCCGACGCCATCCATCTGTGGGGGCAGGTCGACGCGTTCAAGGATGTTCTCGAAGGGGCGGCCGATGCGGGCGATTCCCTCGCGGATCTCGGAGACGGCCGTGCGGAACTCCTGCTCGTCGCGGACTCCGAAGGCGAGTTCGGAGGAGTACGACAGGGCTGGCTTGACCCACATCGGGAACCCGACATCCTCCGGTGGGCGTGGCGGCTCGGCTGTCAGGTCGACCCTGTCGAAGCGTGGGTGCCGGTCGGTGACCTCCTGCTGCTCCAGCCGGCTCCAGTACTTGTGCTCGCACTTGACCACCGACTCCAGGCTGGTGCTGCGGGTGCCGTAGCGTTCGCTGAGTATCGGGACGAGGGTGCTGGCGGGGAAGTCCCAATAGCCGACGATTGCGTCGATGCTGCCGTCGAAGGCATCCAGCATGCCTTGCGCTTTCTCGATCAGGGCGGGCAGATCCACCTCGCCGAGCTGTAGCTCCTCGATCGTCAGCAGCTGGTGGAAGCGCAGTGAACGTGCTCCCGGCACCTGCTTCAGCGTCGGCAGATTGGCCTCGTCGAGTCCGATCACGAAGACGTTCTTCACCTTTTCGCCAGGCACGGTTCTCCTTCCGAGTGGTCCGGCTCAGGGGCCGGTCTCCCAAGATCGTCGGAGTACCCGTTCGCGCGGCGGTCAATCTGGCTCGGACCGCCCTCGGCATGGCGGAGCGACGGCCAGGCACGGGGTGCGCGCCTGGCGCCGTAGTCCGCGTCGAGGCGCTCTGCTCCGCCTGTGGAGGACACCTCACATGAGGCAAGCCAGTCGTGCAATTCATCTGTGTCCACATCGTCGGACGCAGCCAAATGGCCCGGTGCGCTGCCCACTTTCTCGACGGCGTCGCCCCTCTCGGCATCCGCCTCCCCCTTGGCGGCCGTGGAGACCTACGGTCCGTCGGCTGAACGTCTATCCCTCGACGCCGGTCGAGGTATGGGCCGCGCCTACTGGCTTGGATTCGGGGGAGCCTCTTTGGCGCAAGTACACCGAGAGGATGGCCATCGATGCGACTGCCAGGAGTTCGGACTGCCAGTTCTGCAGGGTGCGATTCCAGAAGTCGGCGGAGCCGAGGTACTGCGTCCACGGGATGGGGGCCTGCAGATCACGTAGGTGCTGCTCGTTGTAGGCGGCTGAACCGTTGATGGACTGGGCAAGCCAGGACCACACGAAGATTGCGGCCATAACGGTGCCCAGGGAGCGTGAGTACAGTTTCTGGCGCCACCCCCTGTCGGCGGCCCACCGAGGCGAGTGAGTTCCGGCATGTTCGCCGACCCTTTGCTCGTGGTTGCTCTCCACGCCGGCCTTGTGGAGTTCTTTCGATTCCGGTGAGCCGCGTTGAAGCAGCCATACAGTGCCGAAGATATAGAGGAAGAATTGCAGATACTCCGACTGCCAGTTCTCGGTGACATCAACGGCGAAGTCGGAGGTCGCAAGATATTGCCAGAAGCTCAGCGGATGCAGTCCCTGGGCTACGAGTTGATTGTTGAAGTCTGCGTGGCCGGAGACGGCTTGCCCGGTCAGAGTGAGCAAGAACCCGGTACCGAAGGCGAGGGTGAGGCTGTTGTGCTTCACGAACTGGGTCAGGGAGCTCATCGCTGCATCAGCCCAATGGCGGTGAAATACGCCAGGCCGGCTCCGACCGTCAGCAGCAGCAGAGTGAACAGGACGCGCACGGTCCGGTCACCCGCCCTTGACCTGGCAAGCGTAGGGCTGATGAGGGCGCGGCACACAGCCGGCTGCGGTGATCCTCCAACCGGCGGGGAAGGAGGACAGGAACAGAGTGTCGGCAGTGAGGACAGCCCGGGCCTGCTGCCCATACACCTCAATACTTTGCAGTGCCCCCGCCCCCGGCAGCTGCGAGTCGAGAATGGCCTTGGCGCACGAGGTCTTCGCGGACTGCTCGAGTTCCTGGCGCGTTTCCGGGGCCAATGCCGCGCAGGCGCGCGCCCCATCGGAGTGACGAACGCTGTTCGCGAAGTTCTCGGCGGCCGCCGACGCCGCCGTCTCACGCTCGCCAGGGGTGCTGCAGCCGGTGAGGACAGCGCACGCGAGGGCGAGCAGCGCTGCGCATCTCGACTGTGGCAAGGAAACCTCCACTCGGAAACCGGGCCTGTCGAGCCATGCTGATGGGGCGCGGGTGCATCGAGCGGGAGCCGCTCCGACCGCTGGGTCAACCTCGTGCGTTTGGGCTATGCGGCCAGCAGCACGATCCTGCCGTTCAGGCGCTTATCGATCAGCGCGGCGGAGCGAGCCGTGGGGCGGACCAAGCCATGGCTGGTCGAGGAGCGGAGCCGGGAGGCCGGTCTGATGCTCTCCCACGACACGGCCTGGCAGGCCCTCGGCCCCATGTTCAACTCGCGCTCCCGTTCAGCGGTGTCCACTCGCCCGCAGTCGACGCGCCGCCCCGGATTCTGTCGAGCAGCATCGTCAACTTGCGCGTGGCCTGGCGCCAGCCCATCAACCGCTCGAACTCTTCTGCGCCCCGGGCCGGCTGTCGTTCCGGGCCGACTGCTCCTGGCGCCGGGCATGTCGGTCGGTGAGTATGGGTGGGCTGACTGTGGCTGCCTCACCAAGCAGCGCCCCGCCGAGAGCACCGGCCAACCCGTACCTCGCTTCTGACACAAAGTCATGGTGCCGCGCCGAGCCCATCTGTCTGGGCAACCACTGCATGATGATGTCTGAGCTCTCCACTGCGCGGCCGTCGTGCGCGTAGTACTGAATCTGCCACGGAGGAACAGGCATCCCTGCGCGGCCTCATCACTGGCGACCTGGTCCTAGCCAACGAAGCGGCCGCGGGCCTCGACGGTGCCGTGCACCAGCAGCAGTCCGGAGTGAAACACGGTGTGTGCGACCAGCTCCCACAGCAAGCGTAATAGGTTTCTCAGTCCCACCAGAAAAACCAGGCACCGGTCGGGACCTGCCGGGAGGCGGCCTCGGGCAGCCCCCCGACGGCCTGGTCGAGGTCAGGACAGTAGGCGTAGTGCTCGATCGCGACCCGTGCTGTCTCGAAGGGGTCTGACGGGGGGTGCTCGACGGACAGCAGTACCGCATGGGACTCGAGGGAGCAGATCTCCTCTCCCCCGCGTGACCGGCGCTCACGTTTGAGGCGGGCCGACGGTCGCCGGCTCCCACACACTCCTGGATCTCACGGGGCACGACGCGTTCCATCGGCCACCGACACCGATTCTGGCTGGTGACAGAGTCGTATCACCAGGCCATTTCCCCGAGGGCGCCCGCAGCGCGCCGAAGCCCAACCCCTCGCCCGAGACGGAACTTGCCTTCTACGTCCGAGTTCCGCTTCCCGTCGTTCCGGTCAGTGCCTCGGCCAACGTCAGTCGGCAGGGCAGCTCTCGGGACCGGATGGTCTCGGAGACTTCGTCGTCTACGGCGTGACGCGGACGGTGCGGCCTCGTTGAGCAGCCCACCCCCCGACCGGGCCCCAGGTATGTCTGCTCTTCCTGGGGCCCGTGGTGTGCGTAGCGTGCTGATCCGTCACGTCCGGCTGCCATGGTGAAGGCGCGGATGGCGGGCTTGGGCAGGGCAGGTGCTGCTGCCTGAGGGACCTCGCTGTCGGGTGCCCGTTGGCGTGCTGTGTCTCGGGCGCTGCTGTCAGGTGGGGTGCCAGTGCGCGAGCAGCAGGGTGGCGTCGTCGCGCAGTTGATGGTCGTGGTGGATGTTCTGCAGGAGACGTCGCAGGGTTTCGGGCGCGTTGTCGCCTGAGGTCATGGAGCGGATGACGGTGTCGCCCAGGCGCTGTTCGCCGAAGAGGGTGCCTTCGGTCGTGCGGGCTTCGATGACGCCGTCGCTGTAGAGGAGGATGCGGTCGCCGGGCTGAAGGCGGGTGTGGTTCTCGGCGGGCGGATTGCCTGTGTCGAGTCCCAGGCCGAGGGGCGGCAGGGGGGAGCGTTCGAGGGCCTGCGGCAGGACGTGGCCGTCGCGGATCAGCAGCGGTGTGGGGTGGCCGCAGTTGATCCAGGTGAGCGAGCCGTCGGTGACATCGAGGCGAGCGATGACGGCGGTCATCATGCGGTCGGGGATCCACTGATTCAGCGTGTCGTCGATGGTGATGGCGATGTCGGTGAGGGTGCCGCCGTCGCGGTGGGTGGCGCGGGAGGCGGCAAGAGCGGCCGCGCTGGCGCCGCCGGAGGCCAGGTCGTGGCCCATGGCGTCCAGCAGGCTCAGGTGCAGGACGTTGTCGGTGAGGCTGTGGTCGAAAGCGTCGCCGCCAGCGTCGTAGGCAGGCTCCAGGAGAGCACTGGACGTGACCTGCCGGGTGCCGATGGTGCGCGGAGGCATGAAGGCCCACAGCAGCTCCGCCTGGATCGTCATGGCACGGGTGCGCTCTTGGGTGATCAGCTCTTCGGTATAGGTGGATTTGGACACCACCAGCAGTGCGACCACTCCTGCCAGTGCCGCCGAGGCTTCGAGCAGTTCAGGTTCCATGGTGGGAGCGGTGGCCTTCAGGACGCCGAGCCGTTCGACTCCGTCGATCAGCGGTACCCAGGCCGTGGCGCCGTCACGGGATGGCTGGGTTTCCTGGGTACGGTAGGCGAGGCCTGCCAGCGAACCGTCGATATCCAGCGTCGCGCCGCCGTCCGGCGCTGCGTCTGCGGACAGGGCGACCAGCCGGCTCTGCTGCAGATCAACCAGGTACACCCGCGCCCCTGACAGGCCAAGGTGGCGTCCCGCTGCCTCGACAAGCGATGGGATCTCCCCGGCGGACACACGGTGTGAGCGCGCCACAAGCTCTGACAATGCGGCATCACCGCTGGCCACAGTCGCTCCCGGTGCCCTGGGCAGCGTCCACATGCGCCGCCCTCTCCTCATACTCGCCGACGTGGCCATCGATGGCAGCCTGAGAGCGATTGGGCAGGGTGCAGTGGAACCCTCGCAGAGGTGGGGGTCAGGCGGCCCTCTTCTTGCGCCCGCCGGTCTGGGCGAGGCGTCAACCAGATAGTCCCGGCAGCTCTTAGACCGGCCTGCGACGTTGCGCTCGGTGGCCGGTTGGTACAACACCGCCTGGTTGAGTTTGCGCAGTTCGCCCTTGGTGACAGCGGTGCCCTGCACCGCCGACGAGGTCTTCTTGCCGCGGGACTGCTTTGCCGATGACTTACGTTCAGACTTGCTCTGCCGTGTCTTGCGCTTCGTGCCGCCAGCCTGCTCGGGACTGCTCTCGAGCACAGACGTCACGTCCAAGGTGTCGGCGCCTTTTCGTCGACCGCGTTCTCCTCGCCCTCCGACTTCACCAGTGGCTGCACCTGCTCCTGGAAGGTGTCGCGGTCGCGGGCCAGCTGCCGGGGCGCGCTCAGGGCGTCGATCAGTTGGACCCCACGGCATCCCGTTCTTTGCCTTCGGCGGCCCGCTGCGTGGGCAGCTCAGGTAGCTCCTTCCCCGGGTCGTGACCAGGTCCTGACGCCTGCATGCAGGTCGGCCCGCAGCAGCAGCCGGCGTTTGTTCCCCGTGGGCTCCGGCAGCGGAGCCCACGGGCTCTTTGGCGTCCAGACGGGAATGTGGCTACTCGTGTTCGGGTGTGGTGCCCGGGACCTGGGTGGGGCCGTTGCGGTCGAGAGCGTCTTCGAGTTCGGCGCGGATCGCGGAGGGAATCTGGCCCTCGCGTCCCCACAGCACGACCAGCTCGGCGACGCGGCGCGGCTTGATGTTGGTGTGCTGCGAGACCTCACGCAGCACGGCCCAATCCTGATCTGGGGTGACACGGCCCAGCGCCACCATCATTCCGATGGCCTGGTCCACCACCGTTCACCCGTACGGTCGCAGCCGTCGGTTCCCGGCGCATCCTGAACGAGGGGACTCCCGTTCGTGAGCTGGGCTTTTCGTCCTGGCCGACTGGCTGTTGCGGAGTATGTCCGACTGTGGTCATGCTGAGGCTCGCGCGGACTGCGATGGGCGTGAGCTGGTGGCGAGACGGCCGGTCTCTGAGTTCCCTCTGACCGTGCCGCAGCGCTCACTGCTCCGGTACGTCCGCCCTGGCTTGCCCGAACCATGTTTTCGCCGCCTCCGGACGCCCGGTGAGCAGCAGTAGAAGCGCGGCGATCGGGCCACGGATCTCCTCGCCCTCGCCGCGGGTCCATGCGATGTCGGTGGCGGCGAGCTTGTTGCGCGGCAGGGGCCAGGGCCGGGGCGGGAGCCGCATCGTCCACACGCGGTCGGCGGCGTCGCGGGCGCCTTCGGGCGGGATCTCGCGCATCCGGCCGAGTGCGAGGGCGATGTCCTGGCCGTGGACCAGTACGTCGAGGAGTGATTCGCGAGGCGTGGTGAGCACCGCCATGCGCCGGGAGCCGACGATTGAGCGGAGGTTGGCCACGATCTCGGTGATGGGCAGCTCTGCCTCGCGGATGGCGGAGTCGTGGATCATCCGGTCCAAGTTGCCACGGGCGCGCGCCGCTTCTCGCAGGACGGTCCGCAGCGGATAGCGGGCACCGATGGTCAGATGCGCGGCGACGTCCCGCACCCTCCAGTCGCCGCACGCGGTTGGCGTCTCCCACTCCTGAGCGCCCAGCCCGTCCAGCAGATCGGCCAGGCTCGCACGCTCACGGTCCACGATCTGCCAGAGCTCGTCCGTCCCCAGCACCGCGCCCATCGGGATCACCACCTACTCAAGTGGTAAGCTTCTCTGACTAAAGTAGTCAGAGAAGCTTACGAGTGTCAATGGGCGAGGCAGGGAGGGGGCGTGGCGTCGGCGATGGCGGCCGGGACCGAGCTCAACACGGGGCTACTCCTGTTCATCCCGTACCGCGCCCTGGAGACTCGTATATTCGCGGTGCTCGCCGAGGCCGGCTTCGACGACCTCACGCCCGCCCAGGCCCGGGTCCTCCAGCGTGTCGGTCCGGACGGCACGCGTCTGACCGAGCTGGCCGACCAGGCCCAGGTCACCAAGCAGACGGCCGGCTTCCTGGTTGATCAACTGGAGAAGGCGGGCTACGTACGCCGAGTGCCGGATCCGACCGACAAGCGCGCCCGGCTGGTGTGCCTGGCGAGCCGGGCGCTGGCGGCCAAGGAGATCGCCGACGGCGTGGTCGCAGAGGTCGAGCACGAGTGGGAGGCGCACCTCGGCAAGCGGCGCATGAAGCAATTGAGAGAAGCCTTGACTCTGCTTCGGGAGATCACCGACCCCTGGGCCTAGGGAGGTCGCATTACGCGTAGCTCCGCAGCAGCATGCGCAATGCGAGGTCGTTGACTTGGGACGCCGGGGGCGGTCACCCGGGCTTCGGCTCCCGGTGACCGCCCTCCCGTCCGTCACCGCCGCACAGTGCCGTGGTACCGCTGCGCCAGCCGTGCGAGTGCGACCGCGCCGAGCAGCAGGCCGAAGTCGCGAAGTGCGACGTCGTAGTAGTCAGGGATTGTCAGCAGGTTGATGATGATCCCCGCGAGCCAGCCGGCCACCAGCCAGCCCCCGAAGCGAGGGGCCACCGCGACGACCAGTCCGGCGATGATCTCGATGACGCCGACGGCGTGCATGGCGCTCTGTGCGCTGCCGGGGACCACGTCGTTGATCCACGGGGCGAGGTAGCCCGGCCAGTCGACGAGCAGGTTGGCGAATTTGTCGAGCCCGAACAGCACGGGGGCGACGGTGAACCCGACGCGGAGGATCCAGAAGGCCTGGTAGCCGGGGTCGGTGGTGATGGCTTGCCGCGCTGTGACGGGTGAGGCGGTTGAGGGTGCGGGTGCAGGAGCGGATGACATGACGCTCTCCTTCTATGAACAACTTCCCTTGTCGATAGAAGCGCATCCAGTTTCTTTAGTCAATGGCAGTGGGTTTTACACTGGTGTTCGTGGAGCACTCGAAGGAAGCACCCCGCGACGATCTCTCCGCCGTAGCGGCGCTGGACGAGCCGACGCGCCGTCGGCTGTACGAGCACGTGGCGCGCAGTTCCGGCGCCGTGGGCCGGGACGACGCGGCCGAGGCGCTGGGCCTGGCCCGGCAGACCGCGGCGTTCCATCTGGACCGCCTGGCCGACGAAGGGCTGCTGGACGTCGTCTACGAGCGGCGCAGCGGACGAAGCGGACCCGGGGCCGGGCGGCCGGCCAAGCTGTACCGCCGCTCCGAGCGGGAGGTCGGCGTCAGCGTGCCCGCGCGGCAGTACGAGATGGCCGGGCAGCTGCTGGCCGAGGCGGTGGAGGAGTCCGACAGCACCGGCGAACCGGTCCGCGCGGTGCTGTACCGCAAGGCGGCCGAGCTGGGTGAGCGGCTGGGCGGCGAGGCCATGACGGGCATCATCGACCTGCTTGAGCGGTACGGCTTCGAGCCGCGCCGTGAGGGGGAAACCGTCGTCCTCGGGAACTGTCCCTTCCACCTGCTGGCGCGCAAGCACGTCGAAACGGTGTGCGGGATGAACCTCCACCTGTTGCGCGGAGCGCTCGCCACCTCTGGAGACACCGCCTACCAGGCATGCCTGGCGCCGGCTCCCGGTCGCTGTTGTGTGGTGCTGGAGCCGGCTTCCTGAGACTTCGGGCCGGAGTCGGCGCACTCAGGCGCAGGTGGGGAAGGGCCGGTCAGGGCAGGGGAGTACCTCCGGTGGCATTGAGGATCTCCGCCGTGATGAAGCTGGCGCGCGGCGAGGCGAGGAAGACGTACGCGGGTGCCATCTCGGCGGGTTGGGCGGGTCGGCCCAGCGGGGCCTGCTTTCCGAACTCGACCGTGTCCGGCATCGTCGCCGGGATCAACGGCGTCCACACCGGGCCGGGTGCCACCGCGTTGACCCGTATGCCGTCACCGGCCACCATCTGCGCGAGCC
Organism: Streptomyces sp. Y7; assembly: GCF_043195415.1. Classification (NCBI taxonomy): domain Bacteria; kingdom Bacillati; phylum Actinomycetota; class Actinomycetes; order Kitasatosporales; family Streptomycetaceae; genus Streptomyces; species Streptomyces sp. Y7. The sequence continues at coordinate 1,008,769 of NZ_JBIDDQ010000001.1, read as the reverse complement.
CCTGTGTGAAGGTCACGATGGCGCCCTTGGTCATCGCGTAGTCCAGCAGGTGTGGGCTGGGCTTGTATGCCTGCACGGATGCGGAGTTGATGATGGAGCCGCCCGAGGGGATGTGCGGCAGGGCCATCTTGCACAGCCAGAACATGCCGTAGAGATTCGTCCGTACGACACGGTCGAACTGGTCCGTGGAGATGGCTTCTATGCCGTCCGGCTGTGACATCTGATAGGCGGCGTTGTTGACGAGGACGTCGATACGTCCGAATTCGTCGACGGCGCGATCCACCAGCTGCCGGCACGCGTCCTCCGTACGGATGTCGCAGGGCACGGCGACGGCCTTGCGGCCCGCCTCCTCCACGAGGGCGGTGGTCTCCTCGGCGTCCTCCTTCTCGTCCGGCAGGTAGGTGAAGAGCACATCGGCGCCCTCGCGGGCGTAGGCGAGCGCGACGGCCCGGCCGATGCCGGAGTCTCCGCCGGTCACCACAGTCTTGCGATCGGCGAGGAGACCACTGCCTTCGTAGGAGCCCTCGCCGTGGTCGGGCGGCGGGTCCATGGGGCCGGTCCAGCCCGGGTGTTGTTGATCCTGGGCGGGAAAGTCGGGGCGGGGGTGCTTCTGAGTGGGGTCCTGGGTCATGTCTGCCGGCCTCCTTCGGCGTCGTTCAACGGCATACGCAGGGCGCTGTGCTGCTGTCTCCAGGCCTTGAGCAGATGGGCGCTCAGCCGGTCCTCGAGGAAGCCGGTGGCGTGGACGCCGAAGGCGATGTCGGGCCCCAGGTGCGGCTCGTCGGCCAAGAGTCCGCCGACCACCTCGTGGCGTACGACCTGCTCGTGCACCGCGTCCGCTGTCACGTGCTCGTCGTAGAAGCGCTGGGCGGCCGCACCCGCGCCCATGCGGCGCAGCGCCGCGGCCAGTCGGCGGGAGCCCGGCGACGACGTCACCTCCACTGTCGCGAAGTGGCCGACGAGCGCGCCGCGCAGGGCCCGGCGCAGTCCGAACAGGGACATCAGGTTCACGGTGGCGAGGGCTTCGGCGGGGGCGGCGTCCAGGTAGTGGCCGTAGGCCGTCTCCAGGCCGAGGTCATCCATCAGGTTGGAGAAGAGCCGGGCGTGGATCTCCTCCGCTCGGCCGGCGCCGAACTCGTCGTACTCGATCGCCACCATGCCCGCCTTGGCCCGGCCGCGCAGCCGTGGGATGACCCAGGCGTGCGGGTCGGCCTCCTTGAGGTGGTAGAGGGAGCGCATGGCGGCGTACTCGCGGAAATGCCACAGCTCGCCGTCCCGTTGCAGGTGATGGCTCACGCTCGCGTCGTCGTGCCCCGCCGGTTCCACCAGCAGGGCGCCCAGCGCCTGTTCGGCGTCGGTGTGCGGCTGCGGGACGTTGCTGCGCAGGGCGTCGAGGAACCGTTGCTCCAGGGGCCGGCGCACGGCCAGTAGGTTCGGGTCCCATTCGCGGTCGTCCGGTACGCCCTCGAAGCCGTGGTAGTGGAGTTCGTAGAGCATGTAGAGGGCGAGCTGCAGGTCGTCGCCGTACGGGTCGCAGGCGTCGCGGGGTGGGGCCAGTGGTCGGCCCTCTTGCAGCCCGCTGAGCACAGCGGCGGACAACTCGCCTCGGGCAGTGGGGAGTTGGGGTGCGGTCGTCACTTCGGGTCCCGGTCCGGCTTCGTACGGCGGCGGTGGCTGGTGTCGCACCACGGGTACGTACGGCTGCGGCGGCACGTGCAGATCGCGGCCATGAAGCGCCGGGAAGTGGCGTGGCTGCCGTCGGCGAGCTGCACCTCCACCGGGCCCTCCACGAGAAGCGGGCCGCCGGGCTCGACGGTCGCGCGGCGCGGACGCTCAGGCGTGTTCGGCACGGATCACCACCAGTTCCTCTCGGTTCTCGGCGAGGCCGACCAGGCCTTCCTGGACGAGCCATCGCTTCCGGGACCGCAGTACCGGGCCGTACGGCACCGTGGCGCGATCCGTGACGCAGGCGCGCAGCCCGGCGTCCGACAGGCGTCGGAGGGTGGTTCGGCTGTCGCACAGGCCGGAGTGCACCATCAGGAGAACGCCGCCGGGGCGCAGGACACTTGGCGCGGTGGTGCAGATCCGGTCCACCAACGCGCGCCCGTCCCGGCCCGCCTCCCAGGCCCGGGAACGGCCGCGGAGGGGCAGTCGGGCTGCGGGCGACGGTACGTAGGGCGGATTGCTGACCACGAGGTCGTACGAGCGTCCCGGCACCGCGTCGGCCAGGTCGCCGCGACGGACGCGGACTCGCCGGCGGGCCAGCAGTGCGTTGATCCGCGCGGTGAGCACGGCCAGCCGGGAGATGTCGACGGCCGTCACCCGAGCGCCCAGCCGCGCGGCCTGTATAGCGAGGGCGCCGCTGCCGGTTCCCAGGTCCAGTACCTCGGTCGCGGAGCCGACGTTCTCCCGGCCCAGGGCGCGCGCCAGCAGGCCGGTGTCCCACTGCGGGGTGTAGACGCCGGGCGGCGTCCAAGGGAGAACCGGCGGGGCGAGCGCCACTGTGTCAGCCGTCATCACACATCTCCGTTCCGCGGGGCGCCCACAGCGGGGCATCGGTCGCACACCTTCCTCACCCTGTTCTGCTCCTCATCACCGAGATTCACCATGTGATGACTTATGGGTAACAGTGCGGATGTGCGCCGGAATGCTTCACCGCGCTGGGTGCCCAGCCCTCGGTGATCCACACACATTTCGAGCGTGTGCTGTCTTTCCGGCGCCGCACGGTGACGTCACTCGCGTCGTGCGGTGATGCCGGAGATCGTGAAGATGGCGGGTCGGAGAACTTGAGTGGCCTGGGCGTGTGTGTTCCCACCTCTGGAGTGGCACCTGCTGTCCCATGGAGTGGGTGCGCAGTGCGACAGAGCAGGTCCGGCGCCGCACCGCGGCAGCCGCGCTCGCGGTGCGGCACGCGTGGGCGGGGCCGGGCCCCGAGCGGGACATGGCGGTGCAGGCAGGGAAGGCCGCGCTGGCCGCCTGGGTGGCGTGGGCGGTCGTGGGCTGGTGGCTCCAGGCCCCGATGGCGTTCGTGGCGCCGTGGGTCGCGGTCCTGCTGGTGGAGTCGACGGTGTACCGGTCGATGGCCCACGGACTGCAGCAACTCGCGGCGATCGCGGTGGGCACGGTGATCGCGACGGCGGTGGCCCTGCTGCTCGGCAGCACGATGGTCACGATGGCCCTCGTCCTTCCGGCAGTGCTGCTCCTGGGGCAGTGGCAGCGCCTGGGAAGCCAGGGCATCTACGCCGCCACCGGTGCGCTGTTCGTGCTGACCGGTGGTCAGGTGACCGTCACCTCGTCGGCCGCACGCATCGCCGAGGCGGTGTTCGGCGCCTTGGTCGGCGTGGTGGTCAACGCGCTGATCCGCCCGCCGGTGTACTGGCGCGACGCCCGCTCCGCGCTGGAACACACCGCCGGAGAGGCGCAGAAGATCCTGACCGCGGTGGCCGACGGCCTGGCCACGGGGGAGTGGGACCGACACGTGGCCCGGGACTGGCACGAGCGCGCGTTGCGCCTGAGTCGGCTGGTCGACCAGACCCGGTCCGCGATCGGCTGGGGCCACGAAAGCATGCGCGGCAATCCGAGCGCGCGCCGTGCACGGACTGCTCACCCGTCAGCCGAGGCGTACGCGGATGCAGTGGTCGTGCTCGACTACGTGGCCGTCCACACAGCGGGCGTGACCCGGACGGTGTGGGAGGCCGCCGACAGCGTGAAGGCGGTTCCGCCGACCGCCGGGCTCACCCGTGCCTACGCGCGTTTCCTGCGCCACACCGCACACACCATCGGGCTGTACGGCCGGAGCCGGCTCGCCCCGGACGGCCACGACGGCTTGGCCGTGGAACGGCTGCGGGAGGCGGTCGAAGAGCTGCACGGGACGCTCGAGGAGTTCCGCGGGCAGCTGCCGCGGGGCATGCCCGACGACCCGGACGCGCTGGTGATCTACGGGACTCTGCTGGCGCAGGCGCATCGCCTGACCGATCAGCTCGTCGCTGTCTGACGCCGGCGGCCGCCGTGGTGTGACGCTCAATGCTGCGAGGAGGCCGGCTTCGTTCGGGCGAGACCCAGCGGCGGCAGTGACCTGCTCGGTGATGCGGTAGACGTCGTCGGCGACGATGTTGTTGAGGTTGACCGCGAACGCCTCACCGTTGCGCATGCCGCACCCGCTCATCAGATCGGCGACCAGTAGGAAGCTGTCGTCGCCGGCGGTGCGTATCTGACCCAGCTGCTCGGGGGAGGGGATCACCACTCGCTTGGGGTCGTACTGGGGCGGCTTGATGCCGGCCACCGGGTTGTCGTCGAACAGCCCGAGCCGGTTCGCGTCCAGCAGGATCGCCTTCAGCTTGTCGTAGGCGTTCGCCTGAGCGGCCAGGCCGATGCCATTACGTTCCATGCTCTGCAGGAACCCCTCGACCACCTTGTGGTCGAAGGAGTTCATCCGCCGGCTGCCCAGCAGCGGCAGCAGATGGATGTTCAGCAGCGACTCCAGGTGCACCACAGACGCCGGCCCCAGATCCCGCTGCCCGGCCTTCCACTCGCCGGCGTACTCCTCAAACCGCACCGCCCCGTACCGGGCGATCCGCTCCGCCTTCGCCTGGCCCCGCGGGGCCGCCTTCCTCGCCTTGTAGATCTCCGTCAAACGCTCGATGGCCGCATCCTGGGTCGCGAACCCGGACTCCTCCAACTGCCGCCCCGCCGCCGACCGGTACCGGGCCTTGTAAGGGTGAGGGCACTTCGACCACCGCGACCGCGGATGCTCACACTCCTTGAAAAACGAACCCATCCCACGAACCAGGACAGCGGAACCCATGGTTGCTGACTCCTCCACGACCGATGCTGGCAGCTTGCTGACCCTCACCGGCTCGGTACAGCGCTGACCTGCACTGATGCGCGCAGGATCCGCTATGTTCTGGAACTGGATCGGGCGCACCCAGGCGGAGATCGAGCAGGCCCGCGAGGACTGGATGTGGGGCTCACGCTTCGGCGAGGTGAAGGGGTACGACGGGGATCCGCTGCCGGCCCCCGACCTGCCGCCGGTGGCTCTGAAGCCGCGGGGAAGGGTCCGCTGACCCCGGCGGACGGCGGGATCGCCGATCGACGGGCGGGTGGCGTGCCGCCGCGGCTCGGCCCCTGCCCGTCGGCCCCACGCGGGAAGGCGGCCGGGGCCGACGCCGCTTCGCCGTCCGATGCCGAGCGGTCCCTCGTCCCACCGTCCGCGGCAGGACAGTCGCCCACCCTTGTCAGCGGCCTGCCGAATCAGCCCTGACCTCCCTGGCGGCGCGGGTCCCCGAGGCCAGCGCCCCCTGTACCGATCCGGTGGCCCGGTGATCACCGCACACGTACCGGCCCGAGCCGAAACGGGTCGGGCGGCTCAGCGGCCACGGCGGCCGCATGACGGGCAGCGCGTACGGGACGGTGCAGGTGCCCACGTGGCGCCATCCGCTCGTATCGGCGTCGTACATCTCGGCCAGGCGCCGCAGCACGGCATCCTGGGCGCCCGGTTCGTCCGCGGCCGGCACGGACGTCGAGACCAGCGAGGTTCCGGGCGGCGCGTAGGAGGCGGCCACCTCCGTCAGGACGCACGTGTTGAGCACCGAGCCGGTGCCGTCCACCAGGAGGGTCGGCTCCGTCATGGGCCTGGTGTCGGCCGCGTGGTAGTAGGTGGTGACCGTCCGTCCGTCGGGCACGGGCAGCCCCGGCAGCAGGCGGGCCGCCGTGGCCCCGTCCGTGGCGACCACGACGGTCGGCGCCGTGAGTTCCTCCCCGTCCGCGAGCAGCACACCCGACGCGGTCACGTCCGCGACGGGTGTCTCCAACCGCAGGACGCCGTCGGGCAGGTGCCGGGCGAGCTGGGCGGGTACGGCGCCGATCCCCTCGGCCGGCAGGCACAGGGTTCCGCGGACCATGCTCCGCCAGACCAGGTGGAAGAAGCGGGCCGACGTCTCCAGCCGGTCCTCCAGGAACACACCGGACAGGAAGGGCCTCAGCAGGTCGTGCACCGTGGCGTCCGACAGCCCTGCCCGGGTGAGGGAGGCCGCCACGGTGCTGTCGGTCCGGCGCTTGAGCAGCCGGGCGGGCAGCAGCGCGTCCGCGGCCGTGATCGCTGCCAGCGCGGCCAGATCGCGGGGCGGCAGGGCGTGGCGCTTCAGCAGGGAGACCGCGGCCTTCCGGTCACGGGTGGGATCCGTGAGCCGTACGGGCCCGGAGGGAGTGTGCGCGACGAAGCCGGGAGTGAAGGGGCGCAGCCTCAGCCCTCGAAGATCCATACGGCGTTTCACCTGCGGGTAGGCGGTGTTGAAGACCTGGAACCCGCGATCGAGCAGGAAACCGTCCCGCGTGTCCGTTCTCATTCGCCCGCCGACGCCGTCCGACGCCTCCAGAAGGGCCACGCGCCGGCCGGCGCGGCAGAGGTCCAGAGCGCAGGCGAGTCCGGCGAGCCCCGCACCCACCACAACGGTGTCGAGCCGTCCGTCCCGACGACGAAGGGTCATCGTGCTCCTCCTCGGTCTCGGCACGGGCGCCTCGGGTCGGCGCGGCGCCAGTTCACAGCATCACGTCGTCGCACCGAACGCCAGGCGCCATGGCGGCCGCGCGGCGAAGGGCTCCGCCCTGTCACCCCGTCACCGCAGATTCAGGCGCCCCGGAGGCAGCCGACCGCCGCCCCAGGACGGCTACGACACCGTGGACTTCCCCGCGCTCCGTTCCTTGGACCCCGCGAGTTCCGCGGCGAACTGTGCTCCCGTCAGCAGCGCCAGGTTCGACAGCCACAACCAGACCAGGAAGACGACGACGCCCGCCAGCGAGCCGTACAGCCGGTTGTAGGCGGCGAGCGTCGAGGCGTACAGGGAGAAGCCGGCGGACACGGCGAGCCACAGCGTGGCGGCCAGCACCCCACCGGGCAGGCTGTGCGCGCGGCGGCGGGCTGTCGCCGGACCGGTGTGGAAGACCACCACGACCAGCAGGGCGACGAGACACACCAGCAGGGGCCAGCGCAGCAGGCCCCACACCCAGGCCGCGGTGGCGTCCACACCGAGCGGGCGGCCCACGGCCTGGGTGAGCGGGCCGCTCAGTAGCAACGTCAGCGTGCCGACCAGGAGCAGTCCGACCAGCGCGAGAGCCGTGAGCACGATCCGGTGCGCCGTGCGCCAGGGCGAGCGGCGGTCCTCGACGCGGTGCATGTGGTGCAGGGCGCGGCGGAACACGGCCAGATAGCTGGCGGCCGACCACAGCGCGCTGGCCGCGCCGATCGCCATCAGGGACCAGGCCGCGCCGCCCCTGCTCAGCGCCCGGGTGAGGACGGCGTGCAGCTCGGCACCGGACTGCGCCGGCGCGTACGTGGTGACGTGGGTGACGAACTGCTCGGCGGTGTCGGGGCTGATCATCCCGAACGCCAGGACGGTGGCCGGCAGCGCCGGAAGCACGGCCAGGATCGAGTAGTACGTCAGCGCCGCCGCGTAGTCCGATATGTCGTCGTTCCACAAGGACAGCGGCGTGCGCCGCAGCGCCGGCCACCAGGCCGTGTGCGGCCGTGTCCGGCCGGCGGCGCCGGCTTCAGCGGACATGGGGCGTGCGGTGCGAGGCCGCGCTCGCCGGATCCTGGCACGGATGGTGCCGGGCGCCACGGCCGGCTCTGCTTCCGCCGCCAGGGCTCGTGGTCCGGACAGGGACGTCGCACGGGCGGACAGGACTTCGGCCAGGGCTCCGCCGCTCTCGAGCCGGCGGCCCGATGCCCGGCCCGGGCCGCCGAGCGCGGCCATGAGCCGGACGGCCCGGAACCCGCCGGCCAATGCCTGGGCCGTGCCCGCGCCCGTCCCCACCCACGGGGTCCTCATACCGATCCGCCTCTCACCCGGTTCCGCTCCTGTCATTCCTCGTGCCCGGGAGCCGCCGCTCCACGCAGGTCACGTCGGTGGCCGTGCGCGGCCGGGGTCCTGTCGCCGGATCCACCGTCGTGACGGCCGGACACCACGGGTGCGGTGTCCGGCAGGCGGGTGCGTGTCAGCTGCTGGGCATCAGCACGGTGTCGATGATGTACACGTTGGCGTTGGCGGTCTTGACGTTGCCGCACACGACCTTGGCGGAGTCGTTGACGGTGTAGGTCTCGCCGGAGCCGGAGGTGTTGAGCTTCGACTTCTCCAGCGTGTCGAAGGAGCCGTTCTCCAGATCCTGCGGCGTGAGCTTCTGGCCCACGACGTGGTAGGTGAGGATCTTCGTCAGCTGGGCCTTGTCGTTGAGGACCTTGTCCAGCGTCGCCTTGGGAATCTTGGCGAACGCGTCGTTGGTCGGCGCGAACACGGTGATGTTCTGGGCGTTGTTGAGGGTGTCGACCAGGCCGGCCTTCTTGACGGCCGTCACCAGCGTGGACAGTGCCGGGTTGTTGGAGGCGGCGGTGGCGACGGGGTCCTCGGCCATGCCGTCGAAGGAGCCGGCGCCGCTCGTCGGAACGGCGGAGCAGGCGGGTCCGAACGGCTCGTCCGCGGAGGCGGTGCCGCCGGAACCCGTCATGCCCGGGTCCGATGTGGAGGCGGACGCGGACGCCTTCGACGAGGAGTCGGACTTCGCGGAGGCGCTGCCGCTGTCGGAACAGGCACTCAGAGCCAGCGGCAGGACGGCCGCGGCGGCCAGGGTGACGGCGGTGCGGCGGATACGGGTGTTCATGATGTGTCTCCTGTTCACGGGAACTGCCTGATCAGGGGGGAGGGCTCGCGGAAGGCGGCTCGGGGGTGTCCGCCGGCGCGCCGATCGCACCGAACTGCATTGACCCCGCACGCCCGGAGCGCCTGAAACGCGGCGCGACCATTCCCGGCAGCAGCACGAAAAGAGCCCGCGCCGTCAGAATTCCGAGCGGGAGAACGAGTTTGTCGTCAGTGCCGAATTGGCGGATCGCCCAATCCTTCACCGTGGCGGGCGTACGGTCGATCGCGGTGCCACCGACGGCCACGACGGGACCGGCCTGCGGGCGGACCGCGCCCGCCACCAGCCCGGCAACCGCGAGCGCGGCGAAACCGGTCAGCACACCGCTGAGGGCGCCCAGCGCCACCAGGCCGGGCTGGATCCGGTATTCCTTGTCGGTTTCGGTCACGTGGGGAATCCGGCCCCGGAGCCCCGGTGGATTGGTCTCTCCCACGATCGGATTAATTTTTCTCCCGGGCCCATCCAAAACGGCTCCGGCTACGGATCACACGAAACTGCACTGTTTTCGCGCCCCGTATCCGTGCTCGGTACGGGAGAGCTCAGCAAGGTGGGTTGCGGCGAACCCCCGTCGCCGGCTAGCCGCGGGCCTGCTCCACGGCGGCCAGCAGTTGGGCGGCATCGGCGTTCCGGTCCTTGCCGAAGTCCACACGATGCTCGTCGCGAAGGACGCGCTCGCTCCTGCCTTCCCGGGTGACGAGGGCCTTCGGGACGCTGAACTGCAGGTGCCCGTTACGCCACGATCCCCCGGACCTGTAGCGGGAGGCTGTGACATCGGCTGCGCGGAAGCGGACGGTTGCCTCCTGCGGCGTCGCGGGGTTCCTGCTGACGGTGATCCAGCCGTCCTCGAACCGGATCAAGGCCATCACGCATGTGATCTCCACGGCGTCATCCCCCTCGCGGTAGTCGCTGGAGGGGATATGGCAGCACTGTTCAAGGCGAAGCGGAAGGGCGTGAGACGGGAAGCCCCGGAGATGAGTGCGCTGATGCCGGCCCTTGCTTCCGGGCACCGTGTGGTGCGCTCACCGGGTCGGACGGTCGCCGTTGTCCGGCTGCTCCAGGTGGGAGGCCAGGACCGCCGCCTGGACGCGGCGCTGTACGCCCAGCTTGGCCAGCAGCCGTGAGATGTGGTTCTTGACGGTCTTCTCCGAGAGATAGAGCTTCTTGCCGATCTCGCGGTTGGTCAGGCCGTCACCGATGAGGGCGAGGATGTCCCGCTCACGAGGGGACAGGCTCGCCAGCTCCGGGGGCACGGCCGGTGTCTCGGCGGGATCGGCGCGCAGCGAGCGCATCAGGCGGGCCGTCGTCGCGGGGTCCAGCATGGACTGGCCCGAGGCGACCGTGCGGACCGCCGAGACCAGGTCGGAGCCCCTGATCTGCTTGAGGACGTATCCCGAGGCGCCGGCCATGATCGCGTCGAGCAGGGCGTCCTCGTCGTCGAACGACGTCAGCATCAGACAGGCCAGCTCCGGCATCTGGCTGCGCAGTTCACGGCAGACGGTGATGCCGTCGCCGTCCGGGAGGCGTACGTCGAGCACGGCGACGTGCGGGCGCAGGGCCGGGCCGCGGACCAGTGCGTGCTCGACGGTGTCCGCGTCGCCGACCACGGAGATGTCCGGTTCGGCGTCGAGCAGGTCGGTCAGGCCCCGGCGTACGACCTCGTGGTCGTCCAGCAGGAACACGCGGATCGGGTTCTGCTCCGTGAAGGCGCCTTGCCCAGTCATGACGACCCCTTGTGCCCGGTGTGGCTTCTGATGACGATCATCGCTCGCCGGGGCCGGACGCACCAGGGCCGACCGGCCCCACTCGGCCACGAGAACCGGCCCGCTCGGCCACGAGAACCGGCCCCGCTCGGCCACGAGGAGTGCCCCTGTCGGCCCGGGCCAGGCACCTTCACCGGCTCGTGACGGCGCTGTCGCTCACCCCCAGAGGGGCTTCCAGGGCGAAGTCCACGTCGACCACTCCCTCGACGGCACGGATCAGACGGGCGGCGACGGGGATCAGGGACGTGTCCCGGACGCGCCCGGCGAGGCTCACCACACCGTCCTGAACCTCGACCCGGATCGCCGCGGACGACACGGGGAACAGATGGGCGACCACCTCGCGCCGCGCCTCCTCGGCGATCTCGTCGTCGCCGCGCAGGAAGACCTTCAGCAGGTCGGACCGGCTGACGACGCCCTCCAGCATGCCCAGCTCGTTGACCACCGGCAGCCGCTTGACCTTGGCGCGGGCCATGGTCCGGGCGGCCTGGGCCAGCGTGGCGTCCGGGCGCGTGGTGAGCGCCGGTGCGGTCATCAGCTCCTCCGCCGTGATCGCGCCGGCCTTCGCCAGGTCGGACAGCCGGCGCAGCTGGGTGTACCGGTCGGGGTCGCTGTCGCGGAACTCCTCCTTGGGCAGCAGGTCGGCCTCGGAGACGACACCGACCACCCGGCCCTCGCCCTCCAGCACCGGCAGGGCGCTGACCTTCCAGTCCTGCATCAGCCGCACGATCTCCACGAACGTGGCCCGGCGGCCGACCGCGGCGACGGTGTGGGTCATCACGTCGCTGACGATGTGCGGATTGCCGTACATGATCGCTCCTCCTCGCGTGCCGGGTCAGACGGTGCTGCCGGCGCCGTACGGGGCGTACAGGTCCAGCAGCCTGGTCCGGGCCGAGCGCAGCCGGTGCGCCAGCACGTCGCCGACCCACTGCGCGATCGCGTTGCCCAGCGCCGGATCCTCCCGGCACATCGTGCGCACGGTCGCCGCGTCGAACTCGTACGCCCGCACGGGGGTCGTCGTCGCGGCGCCCAGGTGCCAGACGTGCGGGGTGAACAGCCAGGACCAGCCGACGAGTTCGTTGTGCCGCAGGCTCTCGATGACGGCCGGCCGGCGGCCCGGTACGCGCATGTCGAGTTCGACGGTGCCGGTGCGGATGATCCAGAACCGGTCGGCCCTGCCGCCCTCCTCGAACAGGCGCGTCCCTTCCGCGAAGGACACCTCACGGGCCATGTGCATGAGCCGTTGCCGGTGTTCGGCCGGCAGCGCCCGCAGCATGCTGGGCGTAGGGGTGGTGATCATGGCGTGCCTCCCGACGGGGTGCAGGGACTTCCACTGCCAGCGTCCGCCCGCCGGGCACGGTGGACCATGGGCCACCCGGCCCCTGGCCACGGGCCATCCGGCTCCGGCCGGCCCGGGCCCCGTCTACCGGTCGCCCGACCACGCCCGGTACGCGGAGACCGCGGTCGGCAGCGTCGGGAAGATCCGGTCCGCGCCGACCGAGTCCGCGAGGCCGTACGCCCGGAGCTCCTCCAGAAGGTCCTGCTTCACGCGGGCGAGGGCGAACACGATCCCGCGGTCCGTGAGCTCACGGCGCAGCTCGTCGACGGCGTCCAGCGCCGTGATGTCGACCTCCACATTGGCCTCGGCGTTGAGGACGAACCAGCGGACCCGGGTGGTCTGCTCGTCCACGGCCGCAAGGGCGCGGCGGCGGAAGTTCTCGGCGTTGGCGAAGAACAGCGGGGAGTCGTAGCGGTAGACCAGCAGCCCCGGGATGGTGCGGGCGGTCGGGTAGTCGTCGACGTCGTGCATGCCGGCGATCCCGGGCACCACGCCCTGGACCGCGTCGTGCGGCCGGGCGACCCTGCTCAGCAGCTCGGCCACCGACAGGCCGACCGCGACGAGGACGCCGTACAGGATGTCCAGGGCGAGTACGCCGGCCAGGCAGCCGAGCGCGAGCAGGAGTTCGCGGCGGCGGAACGACGCCAGGCGGCGGAAGCCCGCGAGGTCGATCATGCGCACCGCCGCGTACACGACGAGCGCGCCGAGCACGGCGGACGGTGTGCGGCTGAGCAGCGGGCTGAGGAAGAGCAGCACAGCGAGGACCACGGCTCCGGCGACCAGCGAGTACACCTGACTGCGCGCGCCCGACGAGGAGGCGAGCGCCGTACGGCTCGCGCTGCTGCTGACGGGGAAGCCGTGCAGGGCGGCGGCGCCGAGGTTGGCCGCGCCCAGCGCCAGGAACTCCTGGTCGGCGTCGAGCTCGGGGCCGTCGTCCGCGTCGTCCGCGGAGCCGGAGAACGCCCGCGCGGTCAGGATGAAGTCCGTGTAACCGACCAGGAGTACGCCGAGGGCGGGCAGCACCAGACCCGGCACCTCGGCCCAGTCCGGCCCGGCGAGTCCGGGCAGGCCCGAGGGGATGTCGCCGATCACCTTGACGCCGTGCCGCTCGTCCAGGTCGAACAGCACCACGACGAGCGTGCCGAGGATCACCGCGAGCAGCGGACCGGGCACGGCACGGGCGTACCTCGCCATGAGGAAGAGCAGGACGAGCGCGGCGGCCGAGAGCAGGACCGTGGGCGCGTGGGCCTCGGCGAGGTCGCCCGCGAACGACCACACCTGGGGGAAGAACTTGGATCCCGTCGTCTCGACCCCGGTCAGCTTGGTGAGCTGGTCCGCCATCATGATCAGCGCCACGCCCGCCATGTAGCCGATCAGCACCGGCCGGGAGAGCAGGTCCGCGAGGAAGCCGAGCCGCACCGCCCGCGCGACCAGACACAGCAGACCGACCGTGACCGCGAGGGTGACGGCCAGGGTGGCGTACCGGTCGGGGTCGCCGGCGGCGAGCGGGGCGACCACGGTGGCCGTCATCAGCGCGGTCGTGGACTCGGGGCCGACGGACAGCAGGCGCGAGGATCCGAACAGCGCGTAGAGGACCAGCGCGGGCAGGATCGCCCACAGTCCGGCGACCGGCGGCAGCCCGGCCACGCCCGCGTACGCCATCACCTGCGGGACGAGATACGCCGCGACGGTGACGCCGGCGAGGACGTCGCCGCGCAGCCAGGAGCGCCGGTAGCCGAGGAGGGTGACGACTCCCGGCACCAGACGCCGCCACTGCGCAACGTGCCCGTTCTTGCCCTGCTCCATCGGCCACCTTTCTCCTTCGGGCCTCAGGATCCACCGGCGTGCCCACGGCCGCGGGAGGTGAACCGATCCCGGCCGAGCATGCACCCCGACGAGCCCTCCCGGCACCTCCGTTCAGCCCACCGCCGCCTCGACGGCGCCCCCGTCGTCCCCGCGTCCGGGCCGGACCGCCTCCGGCGCGCCGCGGCGAACGGCGAGGGCCGGTCGGCCCCTTGCAGGGACTAGCGGCCCCTGCCGGGCGGGGCAACCCATGGACGACGCTCGGATCGGGACCCCGACCCAGGCCCCCCGACTCAGGAGGTGGAACCATGACCCGCACCGTCACTCTCAGCGTGACCGCCGGTCTCGACGGCTCGCGTGAGAGCCGCGCGGCGGCCGAGTGGGCGGCTCGCGAAGCACAGTTGCTCGGTCTGCCGCTGAAACTGGTCCAAGTGTGGGAGCCCGTACCGGAACCCATGGCGCAGGCGCCCCTCCTCGGAGCCGAGACCCAGCAGCACTGGACCGAACGCATTCCGCGGGACGCGGCCGAAGGCATCCGGGCGCGCCACCCCGGCCTGGCCGTACAGGTCGAGCAGTTGTCCGGGCAGCCCGCCGAGGTGCTGGCCGACGAGGCGAAGGACGCCGAGCTTCTCGTCCTCGGCTCCCGCGGACTCAGCGGTCTGCGGGGGTTCCTCGTCGGCTCGGTCGGACTCTCCGTCGTGGCCCGCGCCGACCGGCCGGTCGTGCTGGTCCGCGCCGGCGAACAGGCCGCCGACGAGCACGAGAGCGACCCCGTCGGCATCCCGTCGGCCGCGACCCCGTTCCGGCCCGTCGTCCTCGGCCTCGACATCGACAGCCCCGACCGGGAGCTGATCGAGTTCGCGTTCGCCGCCGCCGCCCGCCGGGGCACCTCCCTGCGGGTCGTACACGGCTGGAACCCGCCCCCGTACTACGCTTACGGCCTGTCCGCGGACCTCGAACTCCATGCGTCCCTCGCACAGCGCGAGACCACGGTCCTGACCGAGGTCATGCGCCCGTGGCGCAAGAAGTTCCCGGAGGTCGAGGTCACCGAGGAATCCCACTACGGCACCCCCGGCAGCCATCTCGTCGACGCCTCCCGCGAAGCCTCTCTGGTCGTCGTCGGACGCCGGATCCGCCGCGGTCCGCTGGGCGCCCACATCGGTCCCGTCACCCACGCCGTGCTCCATCACGCCGTGGCCCCCGTCGCCGTCGTACCGCACAACTGAGGGAGTCGAGCCATGAGGGCGACGGACCTGCCGATCGTCGTCGGCGTCGACGGCTCGGAGCCCGGCCTGCGGGCCGTCGACTGGGCCGCCGACGAGGCCGCGCTGCGCGGCCTGCCGCTGCGGCTGGTGTACGCCTCGCTGTGGGAGCGGTACGAGGGCGACGCGCTCGCCCACGACCTGGGCAGACCGTCCGGACAAGTGCGGGCCCAGGACGTCGTCACGACCGCGGCCCGGCGCGCCCACCGCCGCCAGGCCGACGTGAAGGTCCTGACCGACACGCTGCCCGAGGAACCCGAGTACGCGCTGGTGCGGGAGAGCCGCAGCGCGGCGCTGCTGGTGACGGGCACCCGAGGCCGCGGCGGTATGGCGGAGGCACTGCTCGGCTCCGTGAGTCTGACCGTCGCCGGGCACGCGCACTGCCCGATGGTCGTCGTGCGCGGCGGCCACGACCACGCGGTCCGGCCCGGCGGCCGGATCGTCGTGGGGGTCGGCGCGGAGGCACCGGTACGGTTCGCCTTCGAGGAGGCGCGGCTGCGCGGAGCGTCGGTGGACGCCGTACGGGCCTGGCGGGTCCCCGCCCGGGAGACCACCGATCACCCACTGCTCGCCGGCGCACCCGCCCGACTGCACGAGCAGCAGGCCGCGCAGGCCCTGGAAGCAGCCCTGCGGGGGACACCGGCCGATGTCGAGGTGCACCGGCGGCTCGTGGAGGGCCACGCCAGGACCGTGCTGGCGGACGCCTCCCGCGACGCCGACCTGCTCATAGTCGGCGCCCGGCGCCGTCCGCGGCACTTCGGGCTCCAACTGGGCCGTGTGGCCCACGGGGTGCTGCATCACTCCGTCTGCCCGGTCGTCGTCGTGCCCGAGCACGAGGGATGAGGCGCACCGGGGTACCCGGCCGGGCGAACAGCCGACCGACTTTCACTTCGATCACCGACCAGCCCTGAAAACAAGGCAGTTCGAAACAACGACGACTTGCGGAGTCGCCTCCATGTCCAAGGCCGAGCACCAGGACACCACCGAACTCTCCGACGACGAGCTGCGCACGCTGGACGCCCACTGGCGGGCCGCCAACTACCTGGCCGCGGGCCAGATCTACCTGATGTCCAACCCTCTGCTGACCGAGCCGCTGACGCCGGAACACATCAAGCCGCGGCTCCTCGGCCACTGGGGCACCTCACCGGGCCTGAACCTCGTGTACACCCACCTCAACCGGGTGATCGGGGCGCGCGGCCTCGACACCCTGTGCGTGTGGGGTCCGGGACACGGAGGGCCGTCCGTGCTCGCCGGGTCCTGGCTGGACGGCAGCTACAGCGAGACCTACCCGGACGTGTCGCGCGACGGCGAGGGGATGGCGCGGCTGTTCCGGCAGTTCTCCTTCCCGGGCGGCGTGCCGAGCCATGTGGCCCCCGAAGTGCCGGGATCCATCCACGAGGGCGGCGAGCTCGGCTACTCCCTCGCCCACGCCTACGGCGCCGCCTTCGACAACCCGGACCTGCTCGTCGCCTGTGTGATCGGCGACGGCGAGGCGGAGACCGGGCCGCTGGCCGCCTCCTGGCACTCCAACAAGTTCCTCGACCCCGTCCACGACGGCGCCGTCCTGCCGATCCTGCACCTCAACGGCTACAAGATCGCCAATCCGACGGTGCTGTCCCGGCTGCCCGTCGCCGAACTCGACCAGCTCCTGCGCGGCTACGGCCACGACCCGCTCCACGTCACCGGTGACGACCCCGCCACCGTCCACCGGGCGATGGCCCGCGCCCTCGACGAGGCGCTGGACCGGATCGCGCTCATGCAACGGTCGGCCCGGGACGGCGGCGTCGCCGAGCGCGTGCACTGGCCGATGATCGTGCTGCGCACACCGAAGGGCTGGACCGGCCCCGCAGAGGTCGACGGCCTGCCGGTGGAGGGAACCTGGCGCGCCCATCAGGTCCCGCTCGCCGGGGTGCGGGAGAACCCGGAGCACCTGCGGCAGCTGGAGGCATGGCTGCGCTCCTACCGGCCCGAGGAACTCTTCCACCCGGACGGCAGGCCCGTCGACGACGTCCTCGCCTGCGTCCCCGACGGCTCCCGCCGCCTGGGCGCCACGCCGTACGCCAACGGCGGGCTCATGGTGCGGGACCTGCCGATCGACTCCCTCGACTCCTTCGCCGTACCCGTCGACAAGCCCGGCGCGACCCTGCACGAGCCGACCCGGGTCCTCGGGGACCTGCTGAGCCAGGTCATGCGGGACACCCGCACCCGCCGTGACTTCCGGGTCGTCGGCCCGGACGAGACCGCCTCCAACCGGCTTCAGGCGCTCTACGACGCCAGCGGCAAGGCGTGGCAGGCGGAGACCCTGCCGGTCGACGAACACCTCGACCGGCACGGCCGTGTGCTGGAGATCCTGTCCGAACACACCTGTCAGGGCTGGCTGGAGGGCTACCTCCTGACCGGACGGCACGGACTGTTCTCCTGCTACGAGGCCTTCGTCCACATCGTCGACTCCATGGTCAACCAGCACATCAAGTGGCTCAGGACGGCCCGGCGGCTGCCCTGGCGCGCCCCCATCGCCTCCCTCAACTACCTGCTGACCTCGCACGTCTGGCGGCAGGACCACAACGGCTTCTCGCATCAGGACCCCGGGTTCGTCGATCACGTGCTGAACAAGAGCCCCGAGGTCGTCCGGGTCTATCTGCCGCCGGACGCCAACACCCTGCTCTCCGTCGCCGATCACGCGCTGCGCAGCCGCGACTACGTCAATGTGATCGTCGCCGGCAAGCAGCCCTGCTTCGACTGGCTGTCCATGGACGCCGCCCGCGTCCACTGCGCGCGCGGCGCGGGCATCTGGGACTGGGCCGGCACGGAGAACGGCGACGAACCGGACGTGGTGCTCGCCTGCGCCGGGGACGTGCCCACGCAGGAGGTGCTGGCCGCCGCGCAACTGCTGCGCCGGCACCTGCCCGGCGTCGCGGTGCGGGTGGTCAACGTCGTCGACATGACCCGGCTCATGCCGCGCGAGGAACACCCGCACGGCATGACCGACTTCGAGTACGACGGCCTGTTCACCGCCGACAAACCGGTGATCTTCGCGTACCACGGCTACCCGTGGCTGATCCACCGCCTCGCCTACCGCCGTGCCGGCCACCGGAACCTGCATGTGCGCGGCTACAAGGAGTCCGGCACCACGACCACACCCTTCGACATGGTCGTCCGTAACGACCTCGACCGTTTCCGCCTGGTCATGGACGTCATCGACCGTGTCCCCGGCCTCGCCGTGCGCGCCGCCGCCTTGCGCCAGCAGATGGCCGACGCCCGCACCCGGCACCACGAGTGGATCCGGGAGCACGGCACCGACCTGCCCGAGATCGCCGAGTGGACCTGGAGCACCTGACGGACCCGGAGGGGGCCGGCGCCGCCGATCGCCGGTCCCCTCCGTCAGGGCCCGCCGGGGTACCGCGTTCCGGGCCGAACGGCCACCGGGACGGCCCCGGGCGACCCATCGGAGCCGACGGTCGTCCGCGGCACGGTGGGAACGAAGACCGAGGAGTGGGCGGGGCGCGTGGCCGCCGAGCTGCGGTAGCGCGGAGGTAGGGAGGTAGAGGTACCCCTTCCGGTCCCGCCGGCGTCCCGTCCGGCCCAAGCGGGGTCCGCGCATTCGCGCCAAGCTGGAACTGCGGGGCGATTCCGGCACAGGGGAGCCGGTGGGCGCGTACCGCCCGCGAGACCTCCCCGTCGGGCCCGCGTTCCGCGACACGTCGAGTGGGGTGAGGAGCGTCATGAAAGGCTACGTGTTCCACGGCGCCGGACAGTCCGCCTGGGAAGAGGTCCCGGACCCGGCCATCAAGGAGCCCACCGACGCCATCGTGCGCGTCGGAGCGGTCACCATCTGCGGCACGGACCTGCATATCCTCAAGGGCGACGTGCCCGAGGTACAGCCCGGCACCGTCCTCGGCCACGAGGCGGTCGGCGAGATCGTCGAGGCCGGCAGCGACGTACGGACCGTGCGGCCCGGGGACCGGGTCCTGGTCTCCTGCATCACCTCGTGCGGGCGCTGCTCCTACTGCCGTCGGGCGGCGTACGGCCAGTGCCGGGGCGGTGGCGGCTGGATCCTCGGGCATCTGATCGACGGCACCCAGGCCGAGTACGTCCGCGTGCCCCACGCCGACCTGTCCGTGCACCCGCTGCCCGGTGCCATGGACAGCAAGGACGCCGTGCTGCTGGCCGACATCCTCCCGACGTCCTACGAGGTGGGTGTGCTCAACGGGCACGTCCGGCCCGGCGACACCGTCGTCGTGGTCGGCGCCGGGCCCATCGGGCTGGCGGCCATCGCCACCGCCCGGCTGTTCTCGCCCGAACGGATCGTCGCCGTCGACCTGGCCCCCTCCCGTCTGGAGGCCGCCCGGCAGCTCGGCGCCGACGCGGTGGCCGACGCCGGCGAGGCCCCGGAACAGCTCGTCACCGATCTGACGGACGGGCTCGGCGCGGACGTCGTCATCGAGGCGGTCGGCGTGCCGGGGACCTTCGAGCTGTGCACCAGGATGGTCCGGCCCGGCGGGCGCGTCGCCAACGTCGGCGTGCACGGTGCCCCCGCGACCCTGCACCTCGAAGACCTGTGGATCAAGAACATCACCATCACGACCGGCCTGGTCGACACCTACTCCACCCCGACCCTGCTGCGGATGACGGCCGCCGGCCGGCTGCCCACCTCACAGCTGGTCACCCACGCCTTCCCGCTGGACCTCATGGAGGAGGCGTACGACGTGTTCGGCGGCGCCGCCGACACCGGGGCCCTGAAGGTCGTGCTGGGCGAGGAGCGGCACCAGGAGGTCCTCCCCGTGAGCGGCACCTGAGAGAGGGGGAACCCGAGTCGCGGACGGAACGGCCCCGCCCCGCGGGGCCGTTCGCCGTGTTCGCGAGGCGGTGCGTGCGGGTGACCGCCGACGAGGTTCAGGCGGCGCCCGGGCTGCGGTCCGCGGTGAGGAGCATGCCCGTGACGAGGTCCGGACGGATGCGGACGGCCTGGTCCATCGTCTGATCCACCCACGGCCGCACCAGCGTCCGGCAGCGGGCGAGATCGTCGGGGTCGGTCACCAGCCGGGCGTACCCGGTCACCACCACGCTCCAGCCGAGATGGGTCAGCGGGTCGATGGCGTCGGCCTCGTAGGCGACGACGACCCCCGGATCGTCGGCCCGCCGGGCGTGCGAGGTCAGGGCGGCGCCCTCGTGGGTGCGGATGACGATGTCCCCGCCGTCCAGGGCGTGGTTGACCGGGCGTACGGTCGGCAGGGCGTGGCGCGTGAAGACGATCCTGCCGAGCGAGACGCTGCCCAGCAGCCGCAGCGCCTCGGTGCCGTCGAGCTCGATGCGGTGGCGCGGACCTGAAAGGGCCGGCCGGCTGTCGTCGTCGTGGACCATGACGGGCTTCCGTTGGGGTGCGTTGCTCATGGACTGGGTCTGCACAGGCACGGAGCGACACCGCGGGGGATCGGTGCCGCTCCTGTCTCCACCCTCTCTCGCGTCACCGCCGGGTGCCAGGGCCGATGGGCCCCGATCACGGTCCGGACGGCCCGGCCGCGTCAAATCGGCCAGGTTCCCGTCCCCGTCGTCCGGCGGACCCGCCGGGTCCCGGCGGCAGGGGTCGAGGTCGTGCGGATGACGGACCATGGCGCTGCGCTCCTCGGGTCGGCCGGTCCCGCCCGGCACTGCGGACGCGTCGCAGGTCCACCGTCGGACGCGGACAGGGCGGACCGCCAGGTACCGACCGTCCCCGGCGACAGGGCCGAACGGCCCGGAGTGCCGCCTCGTACGCGCCGGGACACGCGCCGGACCACGGCTGCGACGGGTCCGATTCCGTACCGTCGCGCGCCGCGGGCCGGTAGCGTGACCGGTGTCCGGAGCGGTCGGTGTCCGACCGCCCACGGAACGGAGGAGACGCAGGTGGGAAGCTCCGAGGAGCCCCGGGAGGCCCGCATTCGGCTGCCGCAGCTGAGGCTGGACGAGCTGCTGGAGGAGCTCCAGGCCCGGCTGGACGCGGCCCGCGGCACCCGCGACCGGGTGCACAGCCTGCTGGAGGCCGTGCTCTCCGTCGGCCGGGAGCTCGACCTGGAACAGGCGCTGCACAGCATCGTGGAGGCCGCCGCGGTGCTGGTCGACGCCGAGTACGCCGCCCTCGGGGTGATCGGCCCCGACGGCAAGCGGCTGTCGGGCTTCCACACCGTCGGGATCGCCGAGGAGCAGATCGCCAGGATCGGGCACTACCCGGAGGGCCACGGCATCCTCGGCGAGCTCATCCACCACCCCGAGCCGCTGCGCCTGGCGAAGATCTCCGAGCATCCGGCGTCGTACGGCTTCCCGCCGAACCACCCGCCGATGAACACCTTCCTCGGCGTCCCCATCCGGGTGCGCGACCAGATCTTCGGCAATCTGTACCTGACCGAGAAGCGGGGCGGGGCGCAGTTCGACGAGGAGGACGTCGCCGTGACGTCGACCCTCGCGGTCGCGGCGGGCGTCGCCATCGACAACGCCCGCCTCTACGAGGAGTCCCGGCTGCGCGAGCGATGGCTGCGGGCGACGGCGGAGATCACCCACACCCTGATGTCCGGCGCCGAGCGCGGCGAGGTGCTCGGACTGATCGCCGACCGCGCCCGGGAGATCACGGGCGCGGCGCTGGCCGTGGTCGCGATGCCGATGGAGGACACCGACTCGCTCGGCGTGGAGCTCGCCATCGGGGTGGAGGCGCAGGCGCTGCGCGGACTGGTGCTGCCCGGCGACAGCGGCCTGCTCGGCGAGGCCTTCTCCACGGCCGCTCCCGCCATCAGCCCGGACGTCTTCCAGGACGAACGGATCTCGGCGGGGCTCCCGCGCCTCACCGGCCTGGGACCGGCCGTCGCCGTTCCCGTCGGCACGGGGGAGGGCGGAGTGCGGGGTGTCGTGCTGCTCGTCCGCGGAGCGGGGCGGACCGTGTTCACGGGCAAGGGGATCGAACCGCTGCAGGGCTTCGCCGCGCAGGCCGCCGTCGCCATGGAGCTCGCGGAACGCCGCCAGGACGCGGCCGAGGTCGCCGTGCTCAAGGACCGCGACCGCATCGCCCGTGACCTGCACGACCTGGCCATCCAGCGGCTGTTCGCCACCGGGATGACCCTGCAGAGCGCGGGCCGCTTCATCGAGCACCCGGAGGCGTCCGAGCGTGTGGTGCGCGCCGTCGACGACCTCGACGAGACCATCAAGATCATCAGGTCGACCATCTTCGGCCTGCGCTCACGCGAGGGCGTCGCCGGGGCCGGGCTGCGGGCGCGCGTGGTGCGGCTCGCCGGCGAGGCGGCACCGGTCCTGGGGTTCGCACCCAGCGTGCGCATGGAGGGCCTGGTGGACACACAGGTGCCGCGCGAGATCGCCGACCACGTGATCGCCGTGCTGTCCGAGGCACTCACCAACATCGCCCGCCACGCCCACGCCGCCCGCGCCGACGTCTCCCTCACCGCCGACTCCCGTCAGGTCCGCCTCACCGTCGGGGACAACGGCGTCGGCATCCCGGACGGCGGGCGCCGCAGCGGGCTGCGCAACATGGCCGAGCGGGCGCGGCACCTCGGCGGAGCACTGGAACTGAGCAGTCCGCAGGGCGGCGGCACCACGCTGGTGTGGTGGGTGCCGATACCGGCCGAGTAGCTCCCCGGTCGGCACCCGCCCGGATGGGCCGAACGGCCTCCGCATTGCCCCATCCGCCTCTCGTGACCGCCCCCGACGGGTGCGACGGTGAGATCAGAGCCCCGGCTGCCCGGCACGGCAGCCCGGCAAGAGGTGGTGAGGACGATGACACTCCCCCTGGTCGTAGGCGTCGACGGATCGGACGCGAGCCTGCCGGCCGTCGACTGGGCCGTGGACGAGGCAGCCCGCGGCGAGCGGCCACTGCGGCTGGTGTACGCCTCCCTCTGGGAGCGCTACGAGGGGGCCGTACCGTCGACCGGACGGGAACGCCCCGCCGAACGCGTGCCGGCCGAGCACATCGTCGCCGCGGCCGCCGAACGCGCCGCACTGCGCCGACCGGACGTGAGGGTGACGACCGGCATCATCTCTGCGGACCCGGTCGACGCCCTGCTGCACGAGGGCAACAACGCCTTCGCCCTGGTGACGGGAGAGCGCGGCCGGGGCGAGCTGAAGGGACTGCTCCTCGGGTCCGTGAGCCTGGGCGTGGCGGCCCGCGCGCACTGCCCGGTGATCGTGGTCCGGGGCGACGAGACGGGACTGGCCGGCGTGCACGAACAGGTCCTGTTCGGTGCCGGGGACCCGGCGACCGGCGCGCAGGCCGTGCGCTTCGCGCTCCGCGAGGCCGAGGAACGCGGATGCGCCCTGGACGCCGTACGCGCCTGGCGCTGCCCCGCACTCGACGGCGCGTCCGCAATCGCCGACGCGCCCGCGCACGAGCACGCGGAACGCGCGGCGGCCCAGCTCGACGAACTGCTGAGCGAGGCAGTGGCCGAACACCCCGGCGTCCTGGTACGCCGTGCCACCGTCGAGGGCCCGGCCCA
This sequence comes from Streptomyces sp. Y7, assembly GCF_043195415.1. Taxonomy (NCBI): domain Bacteria; kingdom Bacillati; phylum Actinomycetota; class Actinomycetes; order Kitasatosporales; family Streptomycetaceae; genus Streptomyces; species Streptomyces sp. Y7. The sequence goes on along the minus strand of NZ_JBIDDQ010000001.1, from coordinate 985,449 downwards.
CCGGATCCTGGTGGAGCGTTCGGCCACGGCCGACCTCGTGGTGATCGGCGCGCGCCACCGGCACGGCCACTTCGGCCTGCAACTCGGCCGCGTCGGCCACACCCTGCTGCACCACGCCCACTGCCCCGTCGCGGTCGTCCCGCAGATGGCGTGAGCGTCCCCGGCACGTCAGGTGTGTGACACGCCGGCAACGAGACCGGAACCCTCTCCGGGCTCGTCGCCGGCTTCTCTCTGCACGTGGTCAAGTCCCGCCCGGCTTCCCGCCGTTGCGCGCATGCGCGTCGCGCGCCCGCTCCCCGCCCCGTGTCGCGGCGTTCCCCGGACCCGGTCATGGGCGACGATGAGGGGGATCCGGCGGGCCCACCGAAGGAGCCGCAGCGTGAGCACCCTCGATCTCCTGTCCGAGGACGAGCAGTTGGTCGTCAGGACCGTGCGGGACTTCGTGGACAAGGAGGTCAGGCCCGTCGCCCGGGAGCTGGAGCACGCCGACACCTATCCCGAGGCGCTCATCGAGCGGATGAAGGAACTCGGCGTCTTCGGCCTCGCCGTCCCCCAGGAGTACGGCGGCACTCCCGTCTCCATGTCGTGCTACGTCCTGGTCACCGAGGAGCTCGCCCGGGGCTGGATGAGCCTGGCCGGCGCGATGGGCGGGCACACCGTCGTCGCCAAGCTGCTGCTGCGCTTCGGCACCGAGGAGCAGCGGCGGCGCCATCTGCCGCGGATGGCCACCGGTGAGACCCGCGCGACGATGGCGCTGACCGAGCCCGGCGGCGGCTCCGACCTCGGGGCGATGCGGACCGTCGCCCGCAGGGACGGTGACGGCTATGCGGTGAACGGCGTGAAGACCTGGATCACCAACTCCCGCCGCTCACAGCTCATCGCCCTGCTGTGCAAAACCGACCCGGACGCCGACCCCGCGCACCGGGGCATGTCCGTCCTGCTCGTCGGGCACGGGCCCGGCCTGACGGTCTCCCGCGATCTGCCCAGGCTCGGCTACAAGGGCGTGGAGAGCTGCGAGCTGTCCTTCGAGGACCATCGCGCACCCGCTGACGCGCTGCTCGGGGGAGTGGAGGGGCGGGGCTTCGCCCAGATGATGAACGGGCTGGAGACCGGCCGCCTCCAGGTCGCCGCCCGGGCCCTCGGCGTGGGCCGCGCCGCCCTGGAGGACGCGCTCGCCCACGCCCGGCAACGCGAGTCCTTCGGCAAGCCGATCTGGCAGCACCAGTCCATCGGCAACTACCTGGCGGACATGGCGACCTCACTCACCGCCGCACGCCAGCTCACCCTGTACGCCGCCCGTCGGGCGGACGCCGGTCACCGGGTGGACATGGAGGCCGGCATGGCGAAGCTGTTCGCCTCCGAGACGGCCCTGCAGATCGCCCTCAACGCCGTCCGCATCCACGGCGGCTACGGCTACTCGACCGAGTTCGACGTCGAGCGCTACTTCCGGGACGCGCCACTGATGATCGTCGGGGAGGGCACCAACGAGATCCAGCGCAACATCATCGCGAGCCGGCTGGTGGAACGCGGAGGACTGGACGTGTGAGCCGCACCGTCCGGCTCACCGCACGACACGAGCGGCCGAGCCGGCGTCACACCCCCGCCCGCGCCGTCAGGACCGGCACCCCCCGCCGTGGCACAGTGGCGGTATGTGCGGCCGCTACGCCTCCACCCGCAGCCCCCAGGACCTGGCCCAGTTGTTCGAGGTCACCCAGTGGCACCCCGAGGAGACCCTCGCGCCGAGTTGGAACGTGGCCCCGACCGACGACGTGTGGGCGGTCCTGGAGCGCGCCCCGCGCGGCGCCGACGAGGACGCTCCGGCCCTGCGCCGGCTGCGGCCGCTGCGCTGGGGCCTGGTGCCCTCCTGGGCGAAGGACGTGAAGATCGGCGCGAGGCTGATCAACGCGCGCGTGGAGACCGTGCACGAGAAGCCCGCCTTCCGCCGCGCGTTCGTCAAGCGCCGCTGCCTGCTGCCGGCCGACGGGTTCTTCGAATGGGACCAGATCAAGGACGCCCGGTCCGGCAAGGTCCGTAAGCAGCCCTACTTCATCCACCCCGAGGACGGGCAGGTCCTGGCCCTCGCCGGTCTGTACGAGTTCTGGCGCGACCCGGCGGTCAAGGACGGCGACGACCCTGCCGCCTGGCTGCTGACCTGCACCATCATCACCACCGAGGCCACCGACGCGGCCGGCCGCATCCACCCCCGCATGCCGCTCGCCCTCACCCCCGAGCACTACGACGCCTGGCTCGACCCCCACCACGAGTCCACCGACGATCTGCGCGCCCTGCTGACCACACCGGCGGACGGCCGGCTGAACGCCCGTCCCGTGTCGCCGGCCGTGAACAGCGTCAGCAACAACGGCCCCCAGCTCCTGGACGAGGTCCCCGCTCCGTGACGACGGCCAAGGTGAGCTCTCGGTAAGGGTTGGCACGCGGGACCGCCCCGGAGCAGTTTTGACATCCATTTTCATTTAGCGTGGAGCCGCCGCCGGGGCGGATCGGGCTCGGCGGACCATTCGCCCTGCTCGGAGGTATCCATGCCCCTGCCCTCGTCCCGCCTGTCCGCGGCCCTGCTGACCTGCACCTGCCTGACCCTCCTCGCGGGCTGCGCCGACTCCCCGGGCGCGCGGAGCTCCGCCGCGTCCTCCGTCATCCCGGTCGTGGCCTCGACGAACGTCTACGGAGACCTGGCCGCGCGCATAGGCGGCGCCAGGGTCCAGGTCACCTCGATCATCAGCGATCCCGACCAGGACCCGCACTCCTACGAGGCCGACACCCGCAACCAACTCGCGCTCTCCCAGGCCGAGGTGGTCATCGAGAACGGCGGCGGCTACGACGACTTCGTCGACCGCATGCTGAAGAGCTCCGACTCGTCCCCCGACGTCGTCAACGCCGTCAAGCTCTCCGGGAAGACCGCCCCGGCGGGCGGCGAGCTCAACGAGCACGTCTGGTACGACCTCCCGACCGTCGCCCGACTCGCCGGCCGGATCGCGGCCGTCCTCGCCGAGGCCGACCCGGCCGACGCCGCCGCCTTCACCGGGAACGCGAAGGACTTCGTCCGCCGGCTCCGGCCGCTGGAACGGACAGAGGCCCGGATCAGGGCCGAGCACGGCGGAGAGGCGGTGGCCATCACCGAGCCCGTTCCGCTGTACATGATCGAGGCCGACGGGCTCAGGAACGCCACACCCGAGGAGTTCAGCGAGGCCGTCGAGGAGGGTGACGACGTCTCACCGAAGATCCTCCAGGACACCCTGGCCCTGTTCACCGGGAAGAAGGTGAGGGCGCTCGTCTACAACGAACAGACCTCCGGCCCGCAGACCGAGAAGGTGCAGCGGGCGGCCGCGGCGGCCGGTGTTCCGGTCGTGCCCGTGACCGAGACCCTGCCCAAGGGCAAGGACTACCTCGGCTGGATGACCGCCAACGTGGACGCGCTCGCGAGCGCGCTGGGCGCGTGACCACCCCCGGCGCGTCCCGCGACGGCGCGCGAGCCACGCTGATCAGCCTGCGACGAGCGGCCCTGTCGTACGGCGAGCGTGAGGTGTGGCGGGATATCGATCTCGACGTGCGGCAGGGCGAGTTCCTCGCCGTGCTCGGGCCCAACGGAGCCGGGAAGACCAGCTTCGTGCGCGCCCTGCTGGGGCAGCGTCCGCTGACCGCCGGCACGCTCACGGTGCTGGGCCGCCCACCCGGACACGGCAGCAGACACATCGGCTACGTCCCCCAGCAGGCGAGCCTGTCCGCGCAGGCGATGCTGCGTGCCCGGGACCTGTCCGTCTCGGTGTCGACGGGCACCGCTTCGGACCCCGGCCGCGCACGGCCGGCGTACGCCGCCGGGTGGACGAGATCCTCGCCTCCGTCGGCGCCTCCGGGTACGCGGACCTGCCCCTCGCCCGGCTCTCCGGCGGCGAACGGCAACGGGTGCGCATCGGACAGGCCCTCGCGGCCGATCCCCGGATCCTGCTCTGCGACGAACCGCTGCTCTCCCTCGACCTGCACCACCAGCGGGCTGTCACGGAACTGATCGACGCCCGGCGCCGCTCCCACGGCACGGCGGTGGTCTTCGTGACCCACGAGATCAACCCCGTGCTGGGCCTGGTGGACCGCGTGCTGTACCTGGCGCGCGGCGGCCACCGCATCGGCGCGCCCGACGAGGTGCTCACCTCCGAGGTGCTGTCGCGGCTGTACGGCACGCAGGTCGACGTCGTCCGCGTCCGCGACCGCGTGGTGGTCGTGGGCGCCACCGGCGAGTCGCCGCACCCCGCCCAACCGCCCCGCGGGGTACGGCCATGACCCATGCAGAGGGGATCTGGCAGCAGATCTTCGCCTTCGACCACTACGGCGAACTGCTCGGCCTGGTCCGCAACTCCCTTGTCGCCGGGGCCGCGCTGGGCCTGGTCGGCGGACTGGTGGGCGTGTTCGTGATCATGCGGGACCTGCCGTTCGCGGTGCACGGGATCAGCGAGTTGTCGTTCGCCGGAGCCTCGGCCGCGCTGCTGCTGGGCGTGAACATCGTGGCCGGCTCGATCGTCGGCTCGCTCGTCGCGGCGGGGGCGATCGGACTGCTCGGCGCGCGGGCCCGGGACCGCAACTCGGTGATCGGCGTCATCATGCCGTTCGGGCTCGGTCTCGGCGTGCTGTTCCTCGCGTTGTACAAGGGTCGCGCGGCGAACAAGTTCGGCCTGCTGACCGGGCAGATCGTCGCCGTCGACACCCCGCAGACGTCCTGGCTGCTCGGCACGTCGGCGGTGGTGCTGGTCGCCCTCGCGCTCATGTGGCGACCGCTCGTCTTCGCCAGCGCCGACGCGGAGGTGGCCGAGGCGCGCGGCGTGCCGGTGCGGGGGCTGTCGTTCGCGTTCATGATCGTGCTGGGACTCGCGGTCGCGCTGTCCGTCCAGACAGTCGGCGCCCTGCTGGTCCTCACCCTGGTCGTCACGCCCGCGGCGGCCGCGGCGCGGATCACGGCCTCGCCGGTGCTGCTTCCCGCCCTGAGCGTGGTGTTCGCGGTGGCCTCCATCGAGGGCGGCATCCTGCTGGCCCTCGGCGGCAGCATCCCCATCAGCCCGTACGTCACGACGATCTCGTTCGGGATCTACCTCGTGTGCAGGCGGGCCGGTCGCCGCCGGGCCCGGGCCGCCGGACGAGCTACCGTGGGAGGCTGACATGAAGACATGAACGGGTCTTCATTTATTCCTCTATGGTGGGGGCATGACTGCCACACTCACCCCACCCGCGGCCGATCCGCACTCCGCGCGCGCCGCGGCCGTCCCGCGGCGGCGCACCCGGCTGCTCGCGCTGCCCGAGGTCCGCTGGGCCGTCGCGGCCACCGCCCTGTTCCTGCTCGCGCTGCCTCTTCAGCTCGGCGGAGCGCCGGCCTGGATCTGGGGTCCGCTGTACGCGCTGTCGTACGCGACCGGCGGCTGGGAGCCGGGCTGGGAGGGGCTCAAGGCGCTCAAGGACAGGACCCTCGACGTCGACCTGCTGATGGTCGTCGCCGCGCTCGGGGCCGCCTCCATCGGGCAGGTCATGGACGGCGCCCTGCTCATCGTCATCTTCGCGACCTCGGGCGCACTGGAGGCGCTCGCCGCCGCCCGCACCGCGGACTCGGTGCGCGGCCTGCTCGACCTGGCGCCCGCGACGGCCACCCGGATCACCTCCGACGGCTCCGAACGAACCGTCGCCGTCGAGGAGTTGACGGTCGGCGACACCGTCCTCGTGCGGCCCGGCGAGCGTGTCGGAGCCGACGGGCGGGTGCTGGCCGGAACCAGCGAGGTGGACCAGGCGAGCATCACCGGTGAACCCCTCCCGGCCGCGAAGGAGCCGGGGGACGAGGTCTTCGCGGGCACCCTCAATGGCACCGGCGCGCTGCGGGTCCGGGTCGAACGGGACGCCTCCGACTCCGTGATCGCCCGCATCGTACGGATGGTGCAGGAGGCGTCCGGGACGAAGGCGCCCACGCAGTTGTTCATCGAGAAGGTCGAACAGCGCTACTCGCTGGGCATGGTGGCCGCGACGCTCGCCGTGTTCGCGGTACCGCTCGCGTTCGGTGAGGCGTTCTCCGAGGCGCTGCTGCGCGCGATGACCTTCATGATCGTGGCCTCGCCGTGCGCGGTCGTCCTGGCCACCATGCCGCCGCTGCTGTCGGCCATCGCCAACGCCGGCCGGCACGGTGTGCTGGTCAAGTCGGCCGTGGTGATGGAGCGCCTGGGTCAGATCGACGCCGTGGCGCTGGACAAGACGGGCACGCTCACCGAGGGGACGCCTCGGGTCGTCGAGGTCCGGCCGCTGCCCGAACGCGGCCTGGACGGGGACGAGTTGCTGGTGCTCGCCGCGGCGGCCGAGCACCCCAGCGAGCACCCACTCGCCCGGGCCGTGGTGGACGCGGCACGCGAGCGCGGTCTCGAACTGCCGGCCGCCGAGGACTTCACGTCCGCGCCCGGGGTCGGCGTCCGCGCCGTCGTCCGGGGCCGCACGGTCGAGGTGGGTGCTCCGGCCCGGCTGCTCGCCGAACCCGACGACGCGGTCATGGCGCTTGCCGGGGAACTGGAGGGGTCCGGCCGTACCGCCGTCCTCGTGGTCGTCGACGGCGGCCCCGCCGGCCTGCTCGGCATCGCCGACCGGCTCCGTCCCGACGCGGCCGTCACCGTGGCCGCCCTGGCCGCCCTCACCGGCACCGCTCCGACCCTCCTGACCGGGGACAATCCCCGGGCGGCCGCCCACCTGGCCGCCGAGGCAGGCATCGAGGAGGTGCGGGCAGGGCTGCTGCCGCAGGACAAGCTGGGCGCGGTGCGGGAGTGGCAGGCCGCGGGCCGCAGGGTGATGGTCGTCGGGGACGGGGTCAACGACGCGCCCGCGCTGGCCGCCGCGCACATCGGCGTCGCCATGGGCCGGGCCGGCTCCGACCTCGCCCTGGAGACCGCCGACGCGGTGGTCGTACGCGACGAACTCGCCGCGGTCCCCGCCACCGTCGCCCTGTCCCGCCGGGCTCGCGACCTCGTCGTGCAGAACCTCGTCATCGCGGGCGTGTTCATCGCCGGCCTCGTCGTCTGGGACCTGGTCGGCACGCTGCCGCTGCCGCTCGGCGTCGCGGGCCACGAGGGCTCCACGGTCCTCGTCGGCCTGAACGGCCTGCGGCTGCTGCGGGACACGGCCTGGAACCGGGCGGTGGCCGAGGGGGTGGGCTGAGCGGGGAGGGGCGGCGGGCCGGTGGCATCGCCGGGCAGGAAGGACTGGGCGGGGAAGGGGCGCGGCTGACTGACCGGGAAGGGCCGGGGGCTCGAATTGGACTGTCAGTACAAGCCTTGGACGGGTAGTCTAGATGCTACAGCTCGGCGCATGCGGTGTCGGGTGCCGGTGGAGCGAGGAGTGCGCGATGGCGGGCGATGAGGCGCTGGAGGCGGAGCGGGACGCGATCGTCGCCGCGCTGAGGCCGGTCGCCGACGGGCTCGTGGCGACGTTCGGGCCGATGTGCGAGGTCGTGCTGCACGACTACCGGCGGCCGGAGGAATCCGTGGTCGCCGTCGCCGGTTCGGTCACCGGGCGGGACGTGGGCGGCGCGATGAGTGAGATCGGCCTGCGGATCGTCGCGCGCGGAGACGGCGCGGGCGACGAGCTGAACTACGTCACCCGGACCGGCGGCGGCAAGCTGGTCAAGGCCTCCACCATGGTCCTGCGCGACTCGACGGGCACGGTGTTCGGTGCCCTGTGTGTCAACCTCGACATCACCGCCGTGAACGACGCCCACGCCCTGCTCGGCGCCCTCGCCGGCATCGGCGCCGCCCCGGCCGAGGTGCCGGTCACCACCTTCGGCAACGACATCGACTCCGTCGTCGACGCCATCCTCGACGCCCACCAGCTCCGGCAGAACGGCAGCTGGGCCGCTCTCGACCGCGCCCGGCGCCTGGAGCTGTTCCGCGGCCTCGACGAGCGGGGCGTGTTCGCCGTGCGGCGCGCGATCGAGCAGGTCGCGGGTCGGCTCGGCATCTCCCGCGCATCCGCCTACAGCTATCTGTCGCAGGCCCGTGCGGAGGCCGGGGCGGCGACCGACCGGACAGCGACCGTCCACACACCCCCTGGAGGACACGCGTGACGACCACGACCCCGCCGGTCACCCTCGACGACGTCCGTGATGCCGCCGAGCGGCTCAAGGGCGTCGCCCACCGCACCCCCGTGCTGCGCTCCCGCACGCTCGACGAGCTCGTCGGCGCCGAGGTCTTCCTCAAGTGCGAGAACTTCCAGCGGGTCGGCGCCTTCAAGTTCCGCGGCGCCTACAACGCCGCCTCCCGCCTGACGCCGGAACAGCTCGGCAGGGGCATCGCCGCCTACTCGTCCGGGAACCACGCCCAGGCCGTCGCCCTGGCCGCCCGGGAACTCGGCACCACGGCCGTCATCGTCATGCCCGAGGACGCCCCGCCCTCGAAGCGCGCGGCGACCGAGGGCTACGGCGCCGAGATCGTCACGTACGACCGCTACACCGGCGACCGGGTCGCGATCGCCGAGGCCCTCGCCGCCGAGCGCGGTCTCACCGTGATCCCGCCTTACGAGCACCCGCACGTCATGGCCGGTCAGGGCACCGCCGCCCTCGAACTCCTGGAGGAGACGGGGGAGCTGGGTGCCCTGCTGACTCCGGTCGGCGGTGGCGGGCTCATGGCCGGCAGCGCCACCGTGGCCAAGGGGCTGTACCCGGACATCCGGACGATCGGTGTCGAACCGGAGGCCGGGGACGACACCAAGCGTTCCCTGGAGGCGGGGCGGCGCGTCAGCATCCCGGTGCCGCACACCATCGCCGACGGACAGGCCCTGCACGTTCCCGGGGAGCTGACCTTCTCCGTGAACCGCCGGCTCGTCGACGCGATCGCGCTGGTCGCCGACGACGAGATCCGGGAGGCGATGCGGTTCGCCTTCGAGCGCTTGAAGATCGTCGTCGAGCCGAGCGGCGCCACCCCGCTTGCCGCGCTGCTCACCGGCCGGGCGGGTGTCCTGCCGCGCCGGATCGGCGTGATCATCTCCGGCGGGAACGTCGACGCCGCACGCTTCGCCGAGCTCTGCGGAACCGGATCCGGGCGAACCTGAGCGGGTGCCTCCCGGTCGGCGGGCGGGCCTTCCCCCGGTTGGCGGCCCCGGATGGACAGGCGGACGATTGAGGGGTAGGAGGCCGGCCTTCGACGGCGGTGTCCAGGGCCGCCGGGCAGACCGGCGCGGCCGCGGTGAAACACGGCCGGAAGGGAGCGCGTCATGCTGGAAGTGAAGACGCTCGACAAGCCCGACGAGCGGCGTGATTTCCCCCGCGGTCACCTCGAAGCCGTGCACATGTCCGAACTCGACTTCGCGGTGGCGACCTTCGAGCCCGGTTGGCGCTGGACGGAGTCCGTGGCCCCGCTGGCGGGCACCGAGACCTGCCAGATGCACCACAACGGCTACATCCTCCAGGGCCACCTCCACATCCGCATGGACGACGGCACCGAGACCGACGTGGGCCCCGGCGACGTCTTCGTCTGCACCCCCGGGCACGACGCCTGGGTGGTGGGCGACGAGCAGGTCGTGACCTACGACTTCCAGGGTCAGACGGCCCGGGAGTTCGCGAAGAAGTAGCCGCCGACGCGTGCGGGAGTCGGCCGTGGGGCCCCGCGCCGGCATGTCACACGGTGACGACGACCTTGGCGCGCGCGTGCTCCACCTCCAGGTAACGGATGGCCTCGGCCGCCTCGCTCAGCGGATACGTCCGCTCGACGACCGGGGTGATCCTCCCGGACTCGGCCAGCTCCCGCAGCGTCTCCAGGTTCGCCCTGCTCTGCCGCGCGGCGATCTCCAGCAGCTGGTGGTTCCGTGCGAACGGAGCCACCAGCCGCCGCTTGATGAAGAGCCCCATCGGCCCGACGACGCTGCCGCCCTCGTACACCCCGCCGCCGGACAGCACGAGGGTCGCCACGGGCTTCAGCACGCGCCGGAACTCCCCGAGCGAGTGGTTGCCCACCAGGTCCAGCACCACGTCGTAGCGGGCGTCGCCGCGGGTGAAGTCCTCCTGGGTGTAGTCGACGACCCGGTCGGCGCCCAGTGAGCGCACCAGGTCGATGTTGCGGGTGCTGCACACGGCCGTCACCTCGGCGCCGTACGCCTTGGCGAGCTGCACGGCGAACGTGCCCACGCCGCCCGACGCCCCGTTCACCAGGACCGCCTGTCCCGGGCGCACCCGGGCGACGTCGCGCAGGCCGATGAGGGCGGTGTTCCCGGCCAGCGGCATCGCCGCCGCCTGCTCGAAGGAGAGGTTGGCGGGCTTCGGGCCCACCTCGGTCTCCCGGGCGCACACGTACTCCGCGAACGCGCCGTCGGCCTCGCCGTAGACCTCGTCGCCGGGCCCGAGTCCCGTGACGCCGGAGCCCACCGCCTCCACCACGCCCGCGAAGTCCCGGCCCCGCACCGGCGCCTTGGGCCTGCGCCACCCCATCATGGTGCGGCCGATCACCGGGTCGCCGTGCATGAGGTGCCAGTCGTACGCGTTGACCGAGGCCGCGTGCACCCGCACCAGCACCTCGCCGGGCGCCGGCACCGGCCGGTCGACGTCCCTGAACTCCAGGACGTCCGCCGAGCCGTACCGGTCCTGAATCACTGCCTTCATGGGATCCCCCTCCGCTCCTGCCGAGCGTAGGGAAGCCGCCGGGTGCGGACCATCGGGGGCGGACCCTGATTTTCTCCGGGGTCGGCCCTCCCCTTGCCCTGAGGAAACCGATCGGTTTACGCTTCTGGTGATGGGAAACCGATCGGTTTCCGATCTGGATCGTGCTGAGTACTGTGAGGAGATCCCCATGACCACCATCGAAGGTTCCGTGGCCCTGGTCACCGGCGGGAGCCGCGGCATCGGCCGCGCCCTGGTCGCCGCCCTCTACGAGCGGGGCGCGAAGAAGGTGTACGCCACCGCCCGCGACCCGCACACCGTCACGCACCCCGACGCCGTGCCGCTGGCCCTGGAGGTGACCGACCCCGCGTCCGTCGCGGCGGCCGCCGAGCAGGCGCAGGACGTCACCCTGCTGATCAACAACGCGGGCGCCGCGGTGAACGCGAACTTCCTCGACTCGCCGGTCGACGACGTCCGGCGCGAGTTCGAGACCAACTTCTACGGACCGCTCCTGGTCACCCGGGCCTTCGTCCCCGTCATCGAGCGCAACGGCGGCGGCCACATCCTCAACGTCCACTCCGTGCTGTCGTGGGTCGGCATCGCCGGGTCCTACAGCGCCTCCAAGGCCGCCTTCTGGTCGCAGACCAACTCGCTGCGCCTGGACCTGAAGCCGCGCGGCATCGACGTCACAGGTCTGCACGTCGGCTACGTCGACACCGACCTGGCCGCCCATGTCGACGCGCCCAAGTCCACGGCCGAGAGCGTCGCGGCGCAGGCCCTGGACGGGATCGCGTCGGGCGCCTACGAGGTGCTGGCCGACGACATCTCGCGGCAGGTGAAGGCGGGCCTGGCGGCGGATCCGGCCGCTCTCTACCCGCAGCTCGCCGCCTGACTAGACCGGCAGCAGCCGCTCCACCAGCGCGCTGAGCTGCCGGGCGGTACGGCACTCGTGCATCTCGACCAGCCCGGCGTAGTCGGGCGCGGCGGAGTCCCCCGTGCCCCAGCTGGAACGCTGCTCGGGATTCAGCCAGTACACGCGGCGGGCCTGCCCGGCGATCTGCCGTACGGCGGGCAGGTTCGGGTCGCTCATGTTCGTGCGGGCGTCGCCGAGGACGAACACCGTCGTGCGCGGACCGACCGCGTCGCCGTACCGCTCGGCGAACTCGCCCAGCGCCATGCCGTAGTCGCTGCTGCCGTGGTAGCCCGTGAGCGTGGCCTCCGCCTCGATCCGGGTGCTCAGTCCCTCCGGATCGGCGGTACCGCGCTGCAGCAGCCCCGTCACCTCGTCGATCCGGTTGACGAAGGCGAACACGCGCACCTTGCTGAACTGGTCGTGCAGCGCCTGCACCAGCAGCATCGTGAAGTCCGAGAAGCCGGAGACCGACCCCGACACATCGCACAGCAGCACCAGTTCGGGGCGGGCCGGACGCCGTCTGCGCAGCACCGGCTTCATCGGCACCCCACCCGTCGAGAGCGATCCGCGCAGGGTGCGCCGCAGATCGATCGTGCCCCGCGCGGCGCGGCGCCGGCGTGCGGCGAGCCGGGTCGCGAGCTTGCGGGCGAGCGGCTGGACGGCCCGGCGCAACTCGGCGAGCTGGGCCTTCCCGGCGAACAGGAAGTCGACCCGGTCGGCGGTCGGGGCGATGGCCCGCCGGGCGATCTCGTCGCGCCCGCGCCGCTCGGCGACCCGGCGCCGCGCCTCCGCGGCCACCAGCCTGCGGAAGGTCTCGATCCGCCGTCGGATCTCGTCCTCCAGCAGCCGGTCCGCGAACCCCGAACTCGCCCCCCGCCCACGTACGTCGTCCCGCACCCGGGCCAGCAGGGTCTGCGGGCGCAGCCGCTCCAGCGTCTGGTACGACGAGAAGCCGTCCGACTCCGGAGAGGAGCCGTAGCCCCCGAAGCCGTCCACCGCCTCGACCGCCAGGCGGCCCAGCATCGCCCGGTCGTCGGCCGCCAGTGCCGCCGCCAGCCGGTCCCGCAGATCGTCGCGTCCCGCCGCCTGCTGCTCCGGGTCGCCGACACCGCGCGGGAAATACAGGTCGAAGACCGGGTCGAACACCGGCCGTTGCCCGGCGCCGTGCAGCAGCGTCGCCGCCAGCCCCTCGCGCAGCAGTTCCCGGTCCGCGAACCCGAGTGCCTCGATCGCCTGCGCGGCGTCCACCGTCTCGCCGGTGCCGATCCGGATGCCGTGCGCGCGCAACGCGCCGACCAGGGACGTCAGTCGCTCCGCGACGCCCGCCTGCGTCGTCACAGGGCGTCCAGGTCGAGTTTCGCCGTCGCCTTCAGCACGTCGTCCTGGTGCTTGAGCAGAACGCCGAGCGTGGCCTGTACGACCGTCTCGTCCAGCGAGTCGGCGCCGAGCGCGAGCAGGGTGCGCGCCCAGTCGATGGTCTCGGCGACCGACGGCACCTTGCGCAGGTCCATCGCCCGCAGCGCGCCCACGACCCGTACGACCGAGCGGGCCAGCGCCTCGTCGAGCCCCGGCACCTTCAGCCGTACGATCCGGCGCTCCAGCTCCTCGTCCGGGAAACCGATGTGCAGAAAGAGACAGCGGCGGCGCAGCGCCTCGGACAGCTCCCTGCTCGCGTTGGAGGTGAGCACGACGAAGGGGCGGCGCGTCGCGGTGATGGTGCCCAGCTCCGGGACCGTGACCTGGAAGTCGCTGAGCACCTCCAGGAGCAGACCCTCCACCTCGACGTCGGCCTTGTCGGTCTCGTCGATGAGCAGCACCTTGGGGTCCTCGCCCCGGATGGCCGTCAGCAGCGGCCGGGTGAGCAGGAACTCCTCGCTGAAGATGTCCGTGCGGGTCTCGTCCCACGTCTCGTCGCGGCCGGCGCTGATACGCAGCAGCTGCTTGGCGTGATTCCACTCGTACAGCGCCCGGGACTCGTCGACCCCTTCGTAGCACTGGAGCCGCACGAGCTGTGCGTCCGCGACCTGGGCGACGGCCTTGGCGAGTTCCGTCTTGCCGACCCCGGCCGGCCCCTCCACCAGGAGCGGCTTGCCGAGACGGTCGGCGAGGAAGACGGTCGTGGCGACCGCGGGCGAGGCGAGATAGCCGGTCTCGGCCAGGCGCGCGGAGACGTCGTCGACGGATGTGAACAACGGGGCCTCCAGCTCGGCGGCGTCGGTGAGGACGGTCGGGCCGGTCGGGATCGCCGTGGACGGACGGGCCGGACCGGGCACCTGTCTAAGCGCTTGTTCACTGATGATGCCACGGAGATTCCGCCCACCGAAAGGTGGTAGACCGATCGGTTTCCTCTGGGCTTCCGGAGAGGTAACCTCGCCGGTATGGCCACCACTGACAAGGCGTCCACCAGGGACCGGCTGCTCGACGCGGCGGCCGAGCTCTTCTACCGCGACGGCGTCTCCATCGGCGTCGAGGCGCTGTGCCGCACGGCCGGTGTCTCGAAGAGGTCCATGTACCAGCTCTTCACGAGCAAGGACGAGGTCCTCGCCGCCAGCCTGGCCCGGCAACTGCCCGCGTACGAGGCCCAGCTGGCGCCGGACGCCGAGGGCCCCGCCACCCCGCGCGAGCGCGTCCTGCGCGTCTTCGAACGGCTGGAGAAGGCGTCCGCCGAGCCCGCCTACCAGGGCTGCCCCTTTCTCGCCGCGCTCGTCGAGCTCAAGAACCCGGAGCACCCCGCGAGCGAGGTCGCCCGCGGGGCGAAGGACTGGATGAAGGGCTACTTCCGCACCCAGGCCGAGGACGGCGGCGCCCGGGACGCGGAACTGCTCGCCCGTCAGCTGATGCTGGTCTTCGACGGGGCCAGCGCACGGTCCGGGGCCCGGGTCGAGACGCTGGACGGGCTGACCGTCGCGACGGCGACCACACTGCTGGACGCGGCCGGCGTGAAATGACGAGGCGGCCGCCGCAGCGACCGCCCCTGACGTCCTCCCCTTTCACGAGGCGACGGCGACCGCTGCCACGGCCGGCGTACGCAGCATCCGCCGGGCCGTGCCCAGAGCGGTCCCCAGCGTCACCGCCGCCGCGACGGCGGTGACCGCGAGCCCGATGCCGTAGACCTCGCCCGGCAGCACCTCGTCGGAGCGGACCACGGCGAACGGGACGATTCCCGCCAGCGCGGCCAGCGCGCCGAAGACGACGCCCGTGATCAACAGGATCAGCCCCTCGGCACCCACCGTCCCGAGCACCTGCCCCGCAGTCGCCCCCGCGAGCCGCTGCTGCCCGAACTCCCGCGCGCGGTAACTCGTCGCCGCGTAGAGCGAGTTGACCAGCATCACGCAGACGAAGACCACGATGATCCCGACGACCGTGAAGTTCAGCGTCTCCAGGTTCTTGTCGTCGATCGACCTGGTGATGCCGAGCGCCTCGACGGTGTCGCTCTCCACCGCCTGCATGGTGAGGGTCGCCGTGGCCACCGCCGTGAACAGGATCAGCGACATCAGGATCCCGGCCAGATGACCGGCCCGCTCCCGCAGGTTGCGCACCGCCAGCCAGCCGCTCGCGCCGTTCAGCGGCAGCCTGTTCAGCACTCCCTCCAGCAGCCGCGGGGCCAGCAGCGCGAAGCCCACCGACAGCAGGATCGCCCCGTAGGCGGGCGGCGCCATCAGGGCCGCGTCGGACGCCGAGAACGCGAACGTGGAGGTGACCGACGCCGCTCCGGTGAGCAGCGCCCCGTACGCGAGGAACGTCCGTGCCCCGCCCCGCTTCTCCCGCTCGCGCCTCGCCCGCCGTCCGGCGAGGAACGCGGCGCCGGCGGACGCCACGAGCGTGATGCCGACGCCCGAGGCGAACGCGATCGCGCCGAAGGCGTGCGGGACGGACCCGGCGACCTGGCCGCTGTCCTGGAACAGGTCCAGCAGCGCCCGGCCGCCCAGCACCGCCGGGCCGGTCGCCAGTGCCGCGCCCACCAGGGCCACGACCACGGCCTCGCCCACCACCATCCGCCCGAGCTGCGCGGGAGTCGCCCCCGAGCAGCGCAGCAGCTCCAGCTCGGCCGCCCGCTGACGGACGTTGACCGTCAGGGTCGAGGCCACGGCGAAGAAGACCAGCAGCGTCCCGTAGCCGCCGACGACGCCCGCCGCGGTGGACAGGGTCTCCGCGCTGGTCGCGTCGACGCCGTCCTGCCCCGCCGTGTCGTGCATCGAGTTGAACGTCATGATGACGGCCGCGCCCAGGAACGCGGACAGCAGTGTCGCGAGGAACCGTCCGGGGCGGTGCCGGATCGAACGCAGGGCCAGCATGAACATCGCTCACACCCCCAGTGCCACGTCGTCGCCCAGGTGCGCCAGCCGCTCGGCGACGGCGTCCGGGGTCGGCGCGTCCATCCGTCCGGCCAGCCGGCCGTCCGCCAGGAACAGCACCGAGTCCGCGTAGGAGGCGGCCACCGGGTCGTGGGTGACCATCACGACGGTCCGGCCGTGCACCCGCACCGCCTGCTGGAGCAACCGCAGCACATCACGCGCGCTGCGGGTGTCCAGGGCACCCGTCGGCTCGTCGGCGAAGATCACCCGCGGCTCGGTCACCAGCGCGCGGGCGATGGCCACCCGCTGCCGCTGGCCGCCGGACAGCTGGTCGGGGCGGTGCCCGAGCCGGTCGCCGAGGCCGACGGAGGTCAGGATCTCCCTGGCCCGCGCCCGGTCGACGCGCTGCCCGGCGAGCTTGAGCGGCAGCACGGTGTTCTGCGCGACCGTCAGCGTCTCCAGCAGGTTGTACTGCTGGAACACGAACCCGATCCGGCCCCGCCGGAACCTCGTCAGTTCCGCCTCGCCGCCCCCGGTCAGTTCGGTGCCGTCCACCCGGACGATGCCGCTGTCGGGCCGGTCGAGCCCGGCCGCGCAGTGCAGCAGGGTGCTCTTGCCGGACCCCGACGGTCCCATCACGGCGGTGAAGGTGCCGCGCCCCAGACCGAGCGTGATCCCGTCCAGAGCGGTCACGGCACTGTCCTGCGCGCCGTAGGTCCTGGTGACCTTCACCAGCCGCAGCGCCTCGGCGGCGGGCTGCGTGTCGTGCGTGCGTCGCGAACCTGCGCGAAACATCGTCATCACTCTCCGTCCGGGCACCCCCTGTGCCCTGCCGAAAAAGCTACGGAGACGGCGCGCGGACCACATGGGGCGCAGAACCCGTTTTGCCGGGTGTACTCAGCGACACCTGCGACGGGGGGCCGGCCCCGGTCGCCGACGGCGTTGTCAGTGGCGGGCGGTACCTTGCGGGACATGGGGATCTACCTGGTGAACGTGGGCGCGCACGAGTGGTTCGGCGAGGACGAGGAGGGCCGCGGGGACGTCGCCGCGGCGCTGAACGAGGAGTTGGGGCGGCGCGGGCTCCCGCCGTACACGGGCGTCCCCGAGGAGACGGACTTCGCACCCGGCTCCGGGACGGCCTTCGAGGAGAAACTCGTCCCGCCCATGGACGGCTTCGTGGCACTCTGCCGGGCGCACCTGACCACTGCCGAGCAGGAACTCCTCCTCGGCTGGACGGTGCTGGTGCCGGTGCCGCTCGACGAGGAGATCGAGCTGCCGATCGAGTCCGCCCACGACCTGACGACGACCGTCGCCGGAGCGCCACAGGTCCTCGCCCTCGCCGAGCGGCTCGCGGCGGCCGTGGAACTGCCGGCCGACGTGATGCCGGCGACGTCCGACAACCTGGAGCTGACCGGGTGGTTCCTGGACGGTGCGGCGAAGCGGACCGCGGCGGCCCGGCCGGGACCGTGGGCCGACGATCTCGACACGGCCTTCTACACGGCGGTGTACCTGCGCGCCGCCCAGCACTCGATACGACGCGGCTGCCCGATCGTCTACTCCTGACCGCCGGCGGACGTCGCCGCTCCGTGAAATCGGTGACAGGACTGGTGCCTCGGAGGACTTCCCCACGTCACCGCGCTGCCGGTACAGGTGTGCCCATGACGGAAAACGGGGGACGCCGCCAGACGCGGTGGCGGGGAATGCGGGAGTCGGTCCAGGGGGCGGACACCGAGTTGTGGCCCGAAGGACTGGCCGATGTGGTGCCGGTCGGATTCGAGCCCGCCTATGTGCAGTTCGGTGATCTGTACCCCGAGCAGCAGCTGCAGTTACAGCTGCTGTACGGCGCCTCGCAGCGCGCCTTCGAGCGCAGGACGCGGGTCTCCGCGCGGGTCACCGTGGTGCGCGTGCTCGGCAACGCGCTGAGCGACCCACGACTGCGCGACCCCGAGGCGAACGAGCATCTGACCGAGTATCTCGACCAGGAGATCGCCGACCTGCGAGGGCGGCTGGCCCAGGACAGCGCGACCGCCGTCAGCCGTGGCCTCAACTTCGGCCTCGCCATGGGCGCGGCCGCCGGCCTGGCACTGCTCGTCGTCCCGCTGCTCTGGGGCGTCGACCTGCTCGGCCTCCTCGGCGTGACGCTGAACTGCACCAACCGCTGGAGCCTGCTGGGCGCGTTCGTGTGCGGGGGAGTCGGTGCGTTCGGGGCCGTGCTCAGCGTGCTGGTACGGCTGCGGGGGAGCGCGGACCTGCTGGCGCGCCGTCAGACCAATGGCCGTGAGGGCATCGTGGTCCCCGGTCAGATGGCCCGCAGCATGCGCCACGAGGGCGTCTACCGGGTGTTCGTCGGCTGGATCCTCGCCCTGGCCGTCTACTTCCTGCTCAGCGGCGGCATCGTGACCGTCTTCGAGCCGCCGGCCACCACGGCCGAGATCTGTCCCGTCCCGGGCAGGCCGGGATCGGCCGCCGCGGGCACCGAGTTCTGGGGCTTCTGGTGCGCCATCGGCTTCGTCGCGGGCTTCAACGAGCGATGGGCGTTCGGCATCCTCAGCCGTGACTCCACGAGGCGACCGGGCAAGAATTCCTGATTCCGGTTTTGAACGGTTTCAATAACAGACCTCTGCGGTTGGGGAGTTCTGTTGGATTCTGCACGCTACTTGTCCTGATCGTGGCATGGACACTGACCACTTCTGCCACTAGCTTCAACCGTCGTTCGAGCTGAATCGTTCCAACTCCGACCCGAACCCAGCCGAAGGGACAACGGCATGAACGACGGAGTCGACAGCACGAAGGGCGCAGGGGTGCGCCGCCGCACCGTGCTCACCACGGCACTCGGCGCCGCACCACTGGCCGTGGCCGGCGGCGTCGTCGGAGGCACGCCCGCCGCGGCCGCACCGACCTCGCCCCGCACCGCCGTCGAGGGCCTCACGGTCGAGCACCGCACGAACCCCCTCGGCGTGGACGCCGAACACCCCAGGTTCGGCTGGCGCACGACCTCTCCGATACGCGGCCGCCGCCAGTCGGCGTACCGGATCCTGGTGGCCACGGCCCCCGACCGGCTGACACCCTCCCGCGCGGACGTCTGGAACAGCGGCCGGGTCACCTCACCGGACTCGGTCGCCGTCCGCTACGACGGCCCCGCCCTGCGCCCCTCCACCCGCTACCACTGGACGGTGACGGTGTGGGACGAGACCGGCCGCGCCGCCCCCGCCGCGCCGACCGCCCGTTTCGAGACCGGCCTGCTCACCTCCGACGGCGTCGCCGGCTGGGACGGCGCCCGGTGGATCGCCATGGCGGGCAAGCGTCCCCACACCCCGGGCGCCCCCCTCCTGCGCCGCCAGGCCCGGCTGACCGGGCGCCAAGTGAGCACCGCCCGGCTCTACATCAGCGCCCTCGGCGTGTACGACGCCCACATCAACGGCCACCGCGTCGCCGTGCCCCAGGGCGACGGCACCACCCACGAACTGCTGACGCCGGGCTGGACCAACTACGACAGCACCGTCAACTACTTCACCTACGACGTCACGGACCTGGTCGCGGGGCAACGGCGGCAGGGCCAGGTCACCCTCGCCGCCGTGCTCGGCAACGGCTGGTACAACAGCCGCGTCTCCGAGAACAGCGCCTACTGGTCCGCAGACGGCCACCCGCTCGCCCTCAAGGCCAAGCTCCTGATCCGGTACGCCGACGGCTCCGAGCAGACCGTCGTCACCGCGCCCGGCGACGACTGGCGGGCCACCGACACCGGCCCCTACCGTGCCGACGACATCTACGACGGCCAGACCTACGACGCCCGCGCCGACCTCCCCGGCTGGACGGCGAACGGCTTCGACGCCTCCGGCTGGGCGGGCGTGACCGAGCACGACCACGACACCCGGTTCCCCGACGCGAAGCTGGTCGCCTACCCCGGCGAGAGCGCACGGGTGATGCCCGCATGGGATCGCCGGCCGCGATCCGTCACCGTGTACACCGGCGTGACGGGGCAGAGCGGCAGCCCCAACGGCAAGGGACACATCGTCGTCGACCCCGCCCGCACTGTCACCGACCCGGCCGGCGCGGCCACCGCCTTGGTGACCCTGCGCCCCGGTGACACCGCCGTGCTCGACCTCGGCCAGAACATGGTCGGCGTGCCCCGCTACACGCTGCGCGGCCCGGCCGGAGCCCAAGTCGTCCTCGAACCCGGCGAGATGCTCAACGACGACAGCGAGGGCGCCGACGGCCCCGCCGGGTCCGTGTACCGGGCCAACCTGCGCAGCGCCAAGGCCACCAGCACCTACATCCTCAAGGGTGACCCGAACGGCGAGACCCACCAGGACTCGCTGACGTTCTACGGCTTCCGCTACGTCTCCGTCACCGCGACGGACACCGTCACCCTGACCCGGTTCACGGGCCGGGTCGCGAGCTCCGCCCTCCGCGACATCGGCACCATCACCACCGACGACTCCGACGTCAACCAGCTGATCAGCAACGTCCGTTGGGGCCAGCGCGGCAACTACCTCTGGGTGCCCACCGACTGCCCCCAGCGCGACGAACGCCTCGGCTGGACCGGCGACACCCAGCTCTTCTCCCACACCGGCCTCTACAACGCCGACGCCGTCAACTTCCTCAGCCACTTTCAGGACACCCTGATCGACTCGCAGAAGACCTACGGCCAGGACGGCGCGCAGTTCACGTGGGTCGCACCCGGCTCCCGCTACAACCAGCCCATCCCCGCGAGCGGTTGGGCGGACTGCGGGGTCGTCGTGCCCTGGACGGTGTGGCAGATGTCCGGCGACAGCACGGTGATCGACCGCAGCTGGGCCGCCATGACGAAGTACCTGGACTGGATCCGGGCCCGCACCGGCGACACCTACGCCGGACAGGGCGCGATCTTCGGCGACTGGCTGGCCTTCCAGGACACCAGCACCCAGCTCATCAGCGACGTCTACTACGGCTACAGCGCCCGCCTGATGGCCGACATGGCCCGCGCCACCGGCCGCAGCGCCGAGACCCGCGCCTACGAGGACCTCTTCGCCCACATCAAGCGGGCGTTCGTCACCAAGTACCTGGCCACCGACGCCAACGGGAAGGTCACCGTCCGCTCCAGCCTCGGCGACGCGCCGCCCACGGGCGGAAGGACGGAGGACGACAGCCAGACCGCCCTGCTGTGGGTCCTCAAACTCGGCTTCTACGACACCGAGGCCCAGCGCCGCCGGCTCGTGACGCTGCTCGCCGACAACATCGGCAACGACGAGGCCTACAAGGAGGCGCACCCCGACAGCACCCGCGTGAGGTACGCCGAGAACACCCTGTCCGTCGGCTTCCTCGGCGTGAACGTCCTCGCCCCCGTCCTCACCACCGAGGGCCGTGTCGACCTGGCGTACCGGCTGCTGCACCAGGACGCCATGCCGTCCTGGCTGTACTCGGTGCGCAACGGCGCCACCACCATCTGGGAGCGCTGGAACTCGTACTCGAAGGAGGACGGTTTCGGCCCCGTCGACATGAACTCCTTCAACCACTACTCCTACGGCGCGATCATGGAGTGGATGTACGAGAGCATGGCCGGCATCGCCAAGGACCCGGCCCACCCGGGCTTCCGGCACTTCTTCCTCGGCCCCCACCTCGACCCGACCGGCAAGGTCACCGAGGTCGCCGCCGCCCATCTCTCGCCCTATGGCGAGATCGTGAGCGAGTGGCACCAGGAGGACCGGAAGCTCACCTACCGGGCCGTGGTGCCCGCCAACAGCACCGCGACCCTGCGCCTGCCCACCACCGACCCGTCGACCGTCCGCGAGGGCCGGACGCCCCTGGCCGAGGCCGACGGTGTCGAATACCTCGGCTTCTCGGACGGTGTCGCCTCCTACCGGCTGCCGTCCGGCCGTTACACGGTCACCTCGGCGCTCGCCTGATCCTCTCCCACCAGCACCACCTCCAGGGTGCGCGGACCGTGCACCCCCTCGACCCGGTCCAGCTCGATGTCGCTGGTCGCCGACGGACCGGAGATCCACGTCAACGGGCGGGCCGGGTCGAGGCGTTCGAGGGCCTGCGGGACGGCCGAGACGACCTGCTGCGGGACCCGTACGACACAGATGTGATGGTCGGGGACCAGCGTGATGCGGCGCCGGCCCTGGTCGGGGGAACCGTCCAGGACGATGGTGCCGGTCTCGGCCACCGCCACCGCGCACGCCGTGACGACGCTGTCGACCGCGTCCAGTTCGCGCGGGGTGCTCTCCGGCCGGTCCGCGATCCGCTCGGCGTCGGCCGCCGAGACCCAGTCGGTGTCGAGGCCGGGCGGTACGAGCACCGTCTTCGCGCCGCGTGCCGCGAGCATCCCGGCGATCGTCGCCGCGAGGTCGGCGGGCGTGCAGCGGTGCACGATCGCCCGGTAGTCCGCCAGGTTCTCGGCCAGCAGATCCACGGTCTGCGCGACACTCCGGTCCCCGTGCTCGCGCAGATAGTCCCGCGGAACCGCCTGCTCGTACGACGGCTCCTCGCGCGGTACGTCCGCGAGCGCGCGCCGCACCCGGCCCAGAATCCGTTCCCTGCTGCTCACTCGGCCCCGTCCTTTCCGCCCTGCGTGCGCTGCCACCAGTCCCGGAACGGCTCCGCGGGCACCGCCGGCAGGTCCCGTGTCCCGCTCCACGCCCTGCCGGGTCCGGGCAGTGCGCGCGGATGCAGCCGCCGGGTGCGCGAGGCGAGCCGCTGCCCGGCGCGCAGGGCACCGGGATGGCTGAACGCCCAGCGCGCCGCCCGCATCGCGGCCCGCTCGGCGGCGTGCCCCTTGGCGGGCTTCAGCACCACCTTGTTGCCCTTCGACGTCACCTCGCCGCCCGCCACGACCCGCTCCCGCAAGTGCACCAGCACCTCGGGGATGTCGATGGCGACCGGACACACCTCGTAGCAGGCGCCGCACAGCGACGACGCGTACGGCAGCGAGGCGTCGATCTCGCTCGTCACCCCGCGCAGCTGCGGGCTGAGGATGGCGCCGATCGGGCCCGGATACACCGAGCCGTAGGCGTGCCCGCCGGCCCGCTCGTACACCGGGCACACATTGAGACACGCCGAGCAGCGGATGCAGCGCAGGGCCTGTCGGCCGACCTCGTCGGACAGCGTGTCGGTCCGGCCGTTGTCGAGGAGGACCAGGTGGAAGGTGCTCGGCCCGTCGCCGTCCGTCGTGCCGGTCCACATGGTGGTGTACGGGTTCATGCGCTCGGCGGTGGAGGAGCGGGGGAGGGTCTGGAGGAACACCTCCAGGTCCTGCCACGTGGGCACGATCTTCTCGATGCCGACGACCGAGATCAGGGTCTTGGGCAGGGTCAGGCACATCCGCCCGTTGCCCTCGGACTCGACGACCACCAGGGTGCCGGTCTCGGCGACCATGAAGTTGGCCCCGGAGATGCCGACCTCGGCCCGCAGGAACTTCTCCCGCAGATGCAGGCGCGCGGCCTCGGCGAGCTCGGCGGGCGTGTCGGTGAGGCCCTCGGGCGCGGGGCGGCCCCACTCGCTCATCTCGCGCGCGAAGATGTCGCGGATCTCGCCCCGGTTGCGATGGATCGCCGGCACCAGGATGTGCGAGGGCCGGTCCTTGCCCAACTGCACGATCAGCTCGGCCAGATCGGTCTCGTAGGCGCGGATGCCCTCCGCCTCCAGGGCCTCGTTCAGCCCGATCTCCTGCGTGGCCATCGACTTGACCTTGACGACCTCCGACTCCCCGGTCGCCTTGACGAGATCGGCCACGATCCGGTTCGCCTCGTCGGCGTCGGCGGCCCAGTGGACGGTGCCGCCCGCCGCCGTCACCGACTCCTCCAACTGCACCAGATACCGGTCGAGATGGCGCAGCGTGTGGTCCTTGATCTGCTTGCCCGCCTCGCGCAGCGCCGCCCAGTCGGAGACCTCCGCGACGGCCTTCGCCCGCTTGGCGCGGATGGTGTGCGTGGCGTGGCGCAGATTGCCCCGCAGGGTCGCGTCGTGCACGGCCTCGTGCGCCGCCTCGGGAAAGGCCGGCATTCCCAGATAGGTCCCGCTCATACGGCCGGCTCCTCCTCCGTGCTCGCCAGGATCTCCGCGATGTGCACCGGCCGCATGCCCGTCCGCAGCCGGGCCATGGTCCCGCCGATGTGCATCAGACAGGAGTTGTCGGCCGCGCACAGCACGTCCGCGCCCGTCGACTCGGCGTTGCGCACCTTGTCCGCGCCCATCGCCGCCGAGACATCGGAGTTCTTCAGGGCGAAGGTGCCGCCGAAACCGCAGCACTCGTCTGCCCCCGGCAACTCCGCCAACTCCAGCCCCCGCACGGCCTGCAGCAGCCGCCGGGGCCGGTCCCCGAGTCCCAGGCCGCGCAGCCCGTGGCAGGTCGGGTGGTACGTCACCCGGTGCGGGTAGTAGGCGCCCACGTCCGTCACCTCGAGCACGTCCACCAGGAACTCCGTGAGTTCGTACGTCTTCGGCACCACCGGCGCCAGGGTCGCGGCGAGGGTGTCCCCGCGCCCCTCGGCCCGGGCCCGTTCACCCATCCGCGGATACAGCTCCCGCACCATCGCGCCGCACGACCCGGACGGGGTGACGATCGCGTCGTACTCCCCGAAGACATCGGAGAAATGCCGGGCCAGCGGCTCGGCCTCCCGCCGGTATCCGGTGTTGTAGTGTGCCTGCCCGCAGCAGGTCTGAGCCATCGGGAAGTCGACGTCGACGCCCAGCCTGGTCAGCAGTTTCACCACGGCGCGACCCGTGTCCGGATAGAGCGTGTCGTTGACGCAGGTCAGGAACAGGGCGACACGCATCGCGGCTCCTTGTGATCGATCATCGGATGAGTGCAGCGTAATAGGGCACGGGCCCCTGGGGGAGACCCCGTCACCCGCCGGTGAGCCGGGCTTCCGCCGCGCGCCAGCGCGCCGCGTCCCCGCGCGGCTCGTACCGGGTCAACGGCTGGGTACGGGCGAGCAGGCGGCGCCCGTCGCCGAGGTCGCGGACCAGGCCGTGGGTCCGTGCCTGGACGAGGACGTTCCCGAGGGCGGCGGCCTCCGCCGGACCGGCCACCACCGGCAGCCCGCAGGCGTCGGCGGTCAGCTGGCACAGCAGGGCGTTGCGGGTGCCGCCGCCGACGACGTGCACGACGTCGACGGGGTGGCCTGCGAGCCGCTGCGCCTCGTCGATCGCCCTGCGGTGGGCAAGGGCCAGCGAGTCGAGGATGCACCGCGTCACCTCGGCGGGCGAGACCGGCACCGGCTGCCCGGAGGCCCGGCACGCCTCGGCGATCCGCTCCGGCATCCGCCCCGGCGCCAGGAACGCCGCGTCCCCGGCGTCCACGACCGACCGCAGCGCCGGCACATCGCCCGCCTCCAGCAGCAGCGCACCCAACTCCGGCTCGCCCCACGCCCGTAGGCACTCCTGGAGCAGCCACAGCCCCATGATGTTCCGCAGATACCGGACCGTGCCGTCCAGCCCCAGCTCATTGGTGAAGTTGGCGGCCCGGCTCTCCTCGGTGAGCACGGGCGCGTCCAGTTCGAGACCGGCCAGCGACCAGGTGCCGGTGCAGATGTACGCGAACCGCTCGCCGTCGGCCGGCACGGCGGCCACCGCGGAGGCGGTGTCGTGCGACCCGACCGCCGTCACCGGCACCGGCCCGGAGAGCCCGGTCTCCTCCAGCACCTCGGCACGCAACAGGCCCGCCGGATCACCGGGTTGCCTGAGCGGCGCGAACAGCCCCAGGTCGATGCCCAGGCGGGAGGCGATGTCGTACGACCAGTCGCGGGTGCGGGGATCGATGAGCTGAGTCGTGGAGGCGTTGGTGAGTTCGGTGCCCTGCTCGCCGGTGAGCCAGTACGTCAGCAGGTCCGGGACGAGCAGGAGCCGCTGGGCGTGGGCCAGTTGGGAGGTACCGCGTGCCGCCGTCAGCTGGTACAGGGTGTTGAAGGGCGCGTACTGCAGCCCGGTCGCCGCGTACAGCTGCGCCGCCGGAACGGTCGCCCACACCTTCTCGGCGACCCCCTCCGTCCGCGCGTCCCGGTAGTGCACGGGGTTGCCGAGCAGCGCCCCGTCCGCGTCCAGCAGCCCGTAGTCCACGGCCCAGCTGTCGATACCGACGGAGTCCACCCGCCCGGCCGCCCGCAGCCCGTCCAGCACTCCGGCGTACAGGCCGAGGACGTCCCAGCGCAGCCCCTCGGGGATGCGCACCGGCCGGTTCGGGAAGCGGTGCGCCTCGGTCAGCTCCAGACGGTCGGGGCCGACGCGGCCGACCATGACACGTCCGCTGGACGCGCCGAGATCGACCGCGGCGTACGACTTCACGGGGCCGCTCACCGCAGGAACGCGGCCGCGACGCCGGCGTCGACGGGGATGTGCAGCCCGGTGGTGTGCGTCAGGTCGCCGCCGGTGAGGGCGAAGACGGCGTTCGCGACATGCTCGGGCAGCACCTCGCGCTTGAGGAGGGTGCGCTGGGCGTAGAACTCACCCAGCTTCGCCTCCTCGACCCCGTACACGGCGGCACGCTGCGCGCCCCACCCGCCGGCGAAGATGCCCGATCCGCGCACGACACCGTCCGGGTTGATCCCGTTGACGCGGATGCCGTGCTCGCCCAGCTCGGCGGCCAGCAGCCGTACCTGGTGGGCCTGGTCGGCCTTGGTGGCGGAGTAGGCGATGTTGTTGGGTCCGGCGAAGACGGCGTTCTTGGAGGCGATGTAGACGATGTCGCCGCCCAGCCCCTGCGCGATCATCACCCGGGCCGCCTCGCGGGAGACGAGGAAGGAACCGCGGGCCATGATGTCGTGCTGCAGGTCCCAGTCCTTGGCGGAGGTCTCCAGCAGGGGCTTGGAGATGGAGATGCCGGCGTTGTTGACCACCAGGTCCACGCCGCCGAAGGCGAGCACGGCTGCCTGGAAGGCGTCGGCGATCTGCTCCTCGGAGGTGACGTCCACGGTCACGGCGACGGCCCTGTCGGGCCCGCCGAGCTCCTCGGCGACGGCCGTGGCCTTCCCGGCGTCGAGGTCGGCGACCACGACACAGGCGCCCTCGGCGACCAGCCGGTGCGCGATGGCCCTGCCGATCCCGCTGCCGGCGCCGGTCACCAGCGCCACCCGGGTCGCGAGCGGCTTGGGCGCGGGCATCCGCTGGAGCTTGGCCTCCTCCAGCGCCCAGTACTCGATGCGGAACTTCTCCGACTCCTCGATCGGCGCGTACGCCGAGACGGCCTCGGCGCCCCGCATCACGTTGATGGCGTTGAGGTAGAACTCGCCGGCCACCCGGGCGGTCTGCTTGTCCTTGCCGAAGCTGAACATGCCGACACCCGGGACCAGCACGATCGCCGGATCGGCGCCCCGCATCGCGGGCGAGTCGGGCAGGGCGTGCCGCCGGTAGTAGGCGGCGTACTCCTCGCGGTACTCGGCGTGCAGCTCCTTGAGCCGGGCCACGGCCTCGTCGAGAGGCGCGGTGGGCGGCAGGTCCAGGACGAGCGGGCGCACCTTGGTCCGCAGGAAGTGGTCCGGGCAGGAGGTCCCGAGCGCGGCGAGCCGCGGGTGCTCGGCCCGCGCCAGGAAGTCCAGGACGGCCTCGGAGTCGTCGAAGTGCCCGACCTGGGCCCTGTCCTGGGAGGCGAGGGCGCGGACGTACGGCGCGAGGGCGGCGGCACGCTCATGGCGCCGGGAGGGCTCCAGCGCGCCGTACCCCTCGAGGACGGCTCCGAAGGGCTCCTGCTTGCCGCGTTCCGCCAGGAACTCCTCGGCGGTGCGGATGATGTGCAGCGAGTTGCGCTCGCACTCCTCGGAGGTGTCGCCCCAGGCGGTGATCCCGTGCCCGCCGAGGACACACCCGATGGCCCGCGGGTGGGCGGCCTTCACCGCGGCGATGTCCAGCCCCAGCTGGAACCCCGGCCGCCGCCACGGCACCCACACCACGGTGTCCCCGAAGCACTCGGCGGTCAGCTTCTCCCCGTCGGCGGCACACGCCAGCGCGATGCCGGAGTCCGGGTGCAGATGATCGACGTGCGCCGCCTCCACGAGCCCGTGCATGGCGGTGTCGATGGACGGAGCCGCCCCGCCCTTGCCGTGCAGGCAGTAGTCGAAGGCGGCGACCATCTCGTCCTCGCGCTCGACGCCGGGGTAGACGTCCACGAGCGCCCGCATACGGTCCAGCCGCAGCACGGCCAGCCCCGCCTCGGTGAGCGTCCCGAGGTCACCACCGGACCCCTTGACCCACATCAGCTCGACCTCACCACCCGTGACGGGGTCGACGTCGGTGCCCTTGGCGGACGCGTTGCCACCGGCGTAGTTGGTGTTACGGGGATCGGAGCCGAGCCGCCGGGACCGGGCGAGCAGGGCGGCGGCTTCAAGATGGGGAGCCATGAGAATGCAGTCCTATCCGAGAAAGGGTGGGGAAACGCCCCCAGGGGCGCGGGGAACTGCGCGTCCGGCCACTACCGGTCCGCAGTCCGCAGACGACAGAAGTCGGAAGACGCTTACGCCCCCCACCCGGCCTGCTGCCCACCGACCCGCTCGGCCACGATCTTCTCGGCCCACCCGGACCGGCGGTACGCAGCCATCGGGTCGGCGTCGAGGCCCATCTCTTCCCGCACCTCGGCGAGCAACGGCCGCACATCCGTGTTGTACGCGTCCATGACCACGGCGTTCGCGCCGAGCACATCCCCGCCGGCCTGCGCCGCGGCCAACGCGGCCCCATCGACCAGCAGCGCCTTCGCCGTGGCCTCCTGCACGTTCATCACCGACCGGATGATCGCCGGAATCTTCGCCTCGATGTTGTGGCACTGGTCGAGCATGAACGCCACGTCCGAGGTGAACCCGCCCCCGCGCACGACCTCGTACATGATCCGGAACAGCTGGAACGGATCGGCCGCCCCCACCATCAGGTCGTCGTCCGCGTAGAACCGGGAGTTGAAGTCGAACCCGCCGAGCTTGCCCTCGCGCAGCAGCGTGGCGACGATGAACTCGATGTTGGTGCCCGGCGCGTGATGCCCGGTGTCGACCACGACCTGCGCCTTCGGCCCGAGCTTCAGGCAGTGCGCGTACGCCGTCCCCCAGTCCGGCACGTCCGTCGTGTAGAAGGCCGGCTCGAAGAACTTGTACTCCAGCAGCATCCGCTGCCCGTCCCCGAGCCGCTGGTACACCTCCGCGAGCCCTTCGGCCAGCCGGTCCTGACGCCCCCGGATGTCGTCCTGGCCGGGATAGTTCGTGCCGTCCGCGAACCACAGCTTCAGATCCTGCGAGCCCGTCGCGTCCATGATGTCGACGCACTCCAGCAGATGATCGACGGCCTTGCGCCGCACCACCGCGTCCGGATGACAGATGCTGCCCAGCTTGTAGTCGTCGTCCTGGAAAGTGTTGGAGTTGATCGCGCCCAGCCGCACCCCACGCTCCTCGGCGTGCTTGGCCAGCACCGCGTAGTCGTCGACCCTGTCCCAGGGGATGTGCAGCGCGACCGTCGGCGCGACACCGGTGAACTCGTGCACCTTCGCGGCGTCGTCCAGCTTCTCCCGCGGTGTGCGGGGCACGCCCTGCTGGGCGAACACCTTGAACCGCGTCCCCGAGTTCCCGTACGCCCACGACGGCGTCTCGACGGCCTGGGTCTTGAGTGCGGCCTTCACCGCGGCGAGCTCGGTCACTTCGGGGCTCCTGTGACGTCGGGACGGAAGTGTCGGACGGTGGACAACTGAAACGCTTCACTGTGAAACGATTCAAGACGGGAACGTAGGGGCCACCCGAAGAGGTGTCAAGCCCCATGGCCCAGTCCGCTTCCCGTGACTCGGCCGTGACCTACGTCCATCGAAACTTTTTCGACACGGACCCATTGACGGGACATGGGCTCCGTGCCTAACGTCCCGGCAACCAAGTTGAAACCTTTCACGACGCCGGGAGGCCCGTCCCGCCGGTGTCGTCGAGGAGCCCTCATGACCCACCCGTCCACCACGGGTCCGGCCCCGGTTCTGGCGCTCAGGGACATCTCCAAGTCCTTCGGCGCGGTCCGCGCCCTGCGGGACGTCTCCCTGGAGCTGTTCCCCGGGGAGGTGCACGCCCTCGCCGGGGAGAACGGCGCGGGCAAGTCGACCCTCATCAAGACGCTCGCCGGCGTGCACCGGCCCGACGCCGGCCAGGTGCTGCTCGACGGCGCGCCCGTCGTCTTCCACGGCCCCGGCGACGCCCGCGACGCCGGCATCGCCGTGATCTACCAGGAGCCGACCCTCTTCCCCGACCTTTCGATCGCCGAGAACATCTTCATGGGCCGCCGCCCGCGGCGCGCGCTCGGCCGCATCGACCACAAGGCCACGCACACCGCGACCCTGGCCCTGATGCGGCGCCTCGGCGTCGAACTGGACCCCGACCGTCCCGCGCGCGGCCTGTCCATCGCCGACCAGCAGATCGTCGAGATCGCCAAGGCGCTCTCCTTCGACGCCCGCGTCCTGATCATGGACGAGCCGACCGCCGCCCTCACCGGCAGCGAGGTCGCCCGTCTCTTCGGCGTCGTGCGCACCTTGCGCGAACAGGGCGCCGCCGTCCTGTTCATCTCCCACCGGCTGGAGGAGATCTTCCAGATCTGCCGGCGGGTGACGACCCTGCGCGACGGCGCCTGGATCGCCAGCGAGCCGGTGGAGGGCATGACCGAGGACGACCTCGTGCGCCGGATGGTCGGCCGCGACCTCGACGAGCTGTATCCCAAGCAGGACGTGCGGCCGGGCGAGATCGCCCTGAGCGTGCGCCGGCTGACCCGGGAGGGCGTCTTCACCGACGTCTCCTTCGACGTGCGGCGCGGTGAGATCGTCGGCCTCGCCGGACTCGTCGGCGCCGGCCGCACGGAAGTCGCGCGGGCGGTGTTCGGCATCGACCGCTGGGACGCCGGCGAGGTGTCCGTCGGCGGCACGGCGCTCACCAACGGCGCCCCCTCCACCGCCATGGCCTGCGGGCTCGCCCTCGTCCCCGAGGACCGGCGCGCCCAGGGCCTGGTGATGGACATGTCCATCGAACGCAACATCGGCCTCACCGGACTGCGTACGACGGTGCGGGCCGGACTGATGGACCGCGGCGCCGAACGCAGCCGCTCCCTCGACTGGGCCGTCAAACTCCAGGTCAAGTACGCCCGGATCGCCGACACGGTCAACACCCTGTCCGGCGGCAACCAGCAGAAGGTCGTCCTCGCCAAGTGGCTGGCCACCGGCCCCAAGGTGCTCATCGTCGACGAACCCACCCGAGGCATCGACGTCGGTACGAAGGCCGAAGTGCACCGGCTGCTCAGCGAGTTGGCCGCCGACGGCGTGGCCGTTCTGATGATCTCCTCCGACCTGCCCGAGATCCTCGGCATGGCCGACCGCGTGCTCGTGATGCACGAGGGCCGCCTCACCGCCGAGATCCCGCGCTCCGAAGCAACCGAGGAAACCGTGATGGCCGCAGCCACCGGGAGGGCCGCCGCATGACGGTGACCACCTCCGAAGAGGCTCCCGTGACCGACGTGGCCAAGTCCAGCGGCACCCGCCTGGTCGACCGCGTCTTCAAGATGCGCGAACTCGCCATCCTGGCCGTCTTCGTGGTGATGATCGTCGTCACCCAGCTGGGCAACAGCGAGTTCCTCACCGAGCAGGGCATCAAGGACCTGCTGCTCAACGCGACGATCCTCGTCCTGGTCGCCACGGGCCAGTCCCTGGTGGTGATCACGCGGAACGTCGACCTGTCGGTCGGCTCCACGCTCGGCATCAGCGCCTTCGCCGCCGGCACCTTCCTCCAGGGCGGCGGCAACCCGGTCCTCGCCGTGCTCCTGGCGATCCTGATGGGCGTCGGCTTCGGTCTGCTGAACGGCCTGCTCGTCAGCCTCGGCCAGGTGCCCGCGCTCGTGGTCACCCTCGGCACGCTGTACATCATCCGCGGCATCGACTCCATCTGGGTCGGCTCCCGCCAGATCACCGCGTCCGACCTCCCCGACGGCTTCGTCGACTTCGGCTCCGGCGGCATCTCAGCCGTGCCGTGGCTGGCACTGATCGCCCTCGTCGTCCTCGTCGTCACCGGGTACTACCTCAAGCACTACGGCAGCGGCCGCGAGCTGTACGCCCTCGGCTCCAACCCGGAGGCCGCCCGCCTCGCCGGCATCCCGGTGCGCAAGCGGATCCTCGCCGCCTACACCTTCTGCGGAGGGCTCGCCGGACTCGCCGGTGCCCTGTACCTGGCCCGGTTCGGCAACGTCGACTCCGGCACCGGCAACGGCTACGAACTCACCGTCGTCAGCGCCGTCGTGGTCGGCGGCGTCGTCTTCACCGGCGGCTCCGGCAGCGTCTACGGCGCCGCGCTCGGCGCGCTGCTGCTGACCTCCATCAACAGCGTGCTGCCCGCCCTCGGCGTCAGCTCCGTCTGGGTGCTCGCCATCAACGGCATCCTGCTCATCCTCGCCATCGCGGTCGACCGGATCGTCGCGCTGCGCGTGGCCACCGCCCTGAAGAAGAGGAACGCCCGCCATGGCTGACTTCTCGCTCGCGCGCGCCGTGCGCTGGGACACCGTCGTCGGCGCCCTCCTGATCGTCGTGCTCCTGCTGTCGTTCACCACCGTCGACGGCTTCGGCAACGCCCTCAACCTGTCGTTCCTGATCGGCAACACGCTGCCCATCGCACTGATCGCCCTGCCGATGACCCTGCTCGTGGTCTCCGGCGAGATCGACCTGTCGGTGGCCTCGACGGCGGGACTGTCCGGCGCGGTCATGGGCGCCCTGTGGAACCAGGGCATGACGATCGAGACCATCATCCCGATCTGTCTGCTGCTCGGAGTGGTGTGCGGCCTGATCAACGGACTGCTGGTGACCAGGCTGGGGCTGCCGTCCCTCGCCGTCACGATCGGCACCCTCGCCGCGTATCGCGGTATCGCGCAGATCGTGCTGGGGTCGGATGCGGTGACCGACTTCCCGACGCAGTATCTGGACTTCGCCGCCGGGCGGATCGGCGACACGTTCATTCCCTACGCTCTCCTGCCCTTCCTGGTCCTGCTCGCCATCGCCGTGGTCGCGCTGCACGCCACGCCGTTCGGGCGGTCGCTGTTCGCGATCGGGGCGAGCGAGGAGGCGGCACGGTTCGCCGGGATCCGGGTCAAGCGGCAGAAGCTGATCCTGTTCACGGTGACGGGGCTGATGGCTTCCCTCACCGGGATCTTCTGGGCGCTGCATTACGCGAGTGCCCGCTATGACAACGCGACCGGGCTCGAACTGTCGGTCGTGGCCGCCGTGTTGCTCGGTGGTATCGACTTCGACGGCGGCAAGGGCACGTTGGGCGGTGCGATCGCCGGGGTGTTCCTGCTGGGGGCACTGCAGAACGTGATGAGCCTTCAGGACGTCTCCGCGCAGTCGCAGATCGTCGTCACCGGTGTGTTGCTCGTTCTCTCCGTCCTCGGGCCGCGGGTGGCGCGGCAGATCGCCGTCGTGCGGGCTCAGTCGTCCGGCTGAAGGCCGTACGTGGTCGATCGCGCCCACGCGGCGGAGCCGCACATCGAATACGGCCCCGCGCCCCCCACAGCTTCCACTCACCTCTGTCAGAAGGAACCGTCATGCGTAAGTCATCCCTCCGGCGTGTCTGTGTGACCCTCGCCGCCGTCACCTCCCTCGCTCTCGCGGCCACCGCCTGCGGCGGTACCACCAAGGAGGACGTCAAGGACGAAGGCGCCTCCGCCGCGACCGCCGGCAAGGCCGATCCGAATGCCGAGCTGAAGAAGGGGCTGACCGTCGGGTTCCTGCCCAAGCAGGTCAACAACCCCTACTTCACCTCCGCCGACAAGGGCGGCGAGGCCGCGCTGAAGGAGCTGGGCTCCAGCTACAAGGAGGTCGGGCCGAGCAGCGCCACCGACACCGCCGGGCAGGTGAGCTACGTCAACACGCTCACCCAGCAGCAGGTCGACGCGATGGCCGTGTCCGCGCAGGACCCGGGCGCCCTGTGCACCGCGCTCAAGCAGGCCATGAAGAACGGCATCAAGGTCGTCACCTACGACTCCGACACCACCGCCGGCTGCCGCAACGCCTTCGTCTCGCAGGCCTCCGCCGAGGACCTGGGCCGCACCGAGGTGCAGCTGCTCGCCGAGCAGCTGGACTACAAGGGCGAGATCGCGATCCTGTCCGCCGCGCAGACCGCGACGAACCAGAACACCTGGATCGACTTCATGAAGGACGAGCTCAAGGACCCGAAGTACAAGGACATGAAGCTCGTCAAGGTCGCCTACGGTGACGACGACGCCCAGAAGTCCTTCCAGCAGACCCAGGGCCTGCTCCAGGAGTACCCGAACCTGAAGGGGATCATCTCCCCGACCACGGTCGGCATCAAGGCCGCCGCCCAGTACCTGTCGGGCTCCAAGTACAAGGGCAAGGTCAAGCTGACCGGCCTCGGCACCCCCAACGACATGCGCAAGTACGTCAAGAACGGCACCGTCGAGGGGTTCGAGCTGTGGGACCCGGCGAAGCTCGGCGAGCTCGCCGCCCGTACCGCCGTGGCCCTGGTCTCCGGGCAGATCACCGGCAAGGAGGGCGAGACCTTCAAGGCCGGTGACATGGGCGAGTACACCATCGGCAAGGACGGTGTGATCAGCCTCGGCAAGCCGACCGTCTTCGACGCCAAGAACATCGACCAGTTCAACTTCTGACCTTCGGAGGGTTGTTGATGCAGCGCGTGTGCTTCCTGCTGAAGGTCAGGGCGGACCGCCTCGACGAGTACCGCGAACGGCACGCGGCCGTGTGGCCCGAGATGCTCCAAGCGCTCTCGGCCACCGGCTGGCACAACTACTCGCTCTTCCTGCGCGACGACGGCCTGCTCGTCGGCTACCTGGAGACCGAGGACTTCGCCGCCGCCGTGGCCGGCATGGAAGCCACCGACGTCAACGCCCGCTGGCAGTCGGACATGGCGCCGTTCTTCGAGTCACTGGACGGCGCCCGGCCCGACGAGGCCATGAAGCCCCTCACGGAAGTGTTCCACCTCGCCTGACCCCCCACCCCGCACGACCCCCGCCTCGCACCTCGCCGACCCTGGAGTCCCCCGAGATGAAGAGACGCACCCTGCTGGGCGCCGCACTCGCCGGAGCCGTCGTGACCCCCGCCCTCACCTCCGGCACCGCGCGCGCCGCCGACCCCGGCCCGTCCCTCACCCTGACGGGCACCACCACCCTCGACACCCAGGCCATCTACTTCGTGTCGTACGACGGCCTGGTCAACAACAACTCCTTCCAGAAGAACGGCCTGCTGACCTACAAGGGCCATCAGTACGCTGCCTGGTACACCGCCGACCGGGGCGCCGTCATCGGCCGCCGCGCGCTCGGCGCGGGCACCTGGTCCACGGTGAAGGCCGGCCACACCCTGCGCTACGACGACTCCCACAACGTCATCTCGATGGGAATCTCCAAGGCCGACGGGCGCCTCCACCTCAACATGGACTCGCACAGCGACGGCTTCACCTACATCAAGTCGGTCGCCGGGCTGGTGGACGACCCGGCCGGCCTGAGCTGGACCGCGAGCCGCTTCGGCGCACCCCAGTCGACGCTCGACGGACTGGCCCTCACCTCGCAGTTCACCTACCCGCAGTTCGTCTCCACCCCCGAGGGCAAACTCCAGCTCAGCTACCGCGTCGCCGTCTCCGGCAACGGCCGCAACGCCCTCGCCGAGTACGACGGCTCGGCCTGGACGAACCTCGGGGAGTGGAGCAGCTCCACCGGCACCTACACCAGCGAGCACGGCTCCTCCACCGCCCGCAACATGTACCTGCACGGCATCGACTACGACCGCAACGGACGCCTGCACTCCTTCTTCACCTGGCGCGAGCAGAACGGCGCTGTGATGTGCTCCAGCGGCGGCATCACCAATCACGACACCGGTTACGTCTACTCCGACGACCGCGGCCGCACCTGGCGCAACAACGCCGGCACCGTCGTCGGCACCACCGGCGGCTCCGACAAGGTCGCCGTCACCGACGGCGGACTGGTGATCGACGCGCTCAACCCGGACCACTCCCTGATGAACCAGGAGAGCCAGTTCACCGACTCCGCCGGCCTGCCGCACGCGATCATCAGCTACGTCCCGGGCCGGTTCGGGCAGTGCACCACCCACTACGTCGCCGACCGCACCGCGAACGGCCGTGCCTTCCACGTCCGGAAAAACGCCGCGGGCACCTGGCAGAAGACCGAGATCCCCGTCCCGCTCAACTCCAGCCAGCGCACCAAGCTGATCCTCGACAAGTACGACAACGCGTACGCGATCTTCCCGTACTGCCGGATCGCCGGAGCCTCCAAAGCCTCCGGGTACACGGACTGGACGCTCCTGTACGACGGCGTCGGCGCCGGGCTCAACGCCTTCGGGGAGGTCGTCGTCGACGAGACCCGTGTCGCCCAGGACCACTTCCTGTCGATCATGTACCAGGAGAAGTCCAGCGGTACGACGCCGTCGGCGCTGCGTAACCTCAACTTCCGCCTGCCTGCCTGATCGCAGCCGTTGTGGGCGGCATGACGGTAATGTTCCTTCGCGCCGCTCCCACGCACCACGAGACTCTCTGGAGGTCCCTGCCCGATGGCCCAGTCGGTGGGTATCAAGGACGTCGCCCGCGCCGCCGGAGTCTCCGTCGGCACGGTCTCCAACGTCATCAACCGTCCGGACACGGTCGCGACCGAGACCCGGGCGCGGGTGCAGTCCGCGATAGACCGGCTGGGCTACGTCCGCAGCGAGTCCGCGCGGCAGCTGCGCGCGGGCCGCAGCCGGATCATGGGCCTGCTCGTCCTCGACATGGGCAACCCCTTCTTCGTCGACGTGGCGCGCGGCGCCGAGCGCACCGCACGGGACGCCGGGCTCGGCGTGATGGTCTGCAACAGCGCGCAGAGCGCGAGCGAGGAGGCCGACTACCTGTCGCTCTTCGCCGAGCAGCGGGTGCGGGGCGTGCTGCTCACCCCCGCCGACGCCACCGGCCGCAACATCGAGACGTTCCGCCGGCACAACATCCCCTTCGTCCTCGTCGACCGGGTCGCCGAGGGCACCACAGAGTGCTCGGTCTCCGTCGACGACGTCGCGGGCGGCGCCCTGGCCGTACGCCACCTCGTCGACGCCGGGCACCGCTCCATCGCCTACGTCAGCGGTCCGCCCGGCCTCAACCAAGTCCGCGACCGCCGCACCGGCGCGCTGAACGCGCTGGCGGAGGCCGGGCTCGGCCCGGAGAACCTGCGCGAGCTGCCCACCGAGCGGCTCGACGTCGCCGCGGGCCGGGACGCCGGCGCCCGACTGCTCGGCCTCGCCGAGCGCCCCACCGCCGTGTTCTGCGCGAACGACCTGCTCGCCCTCGGCGTGCTCCAGGCCATGTACGCCGCGGGCGTCGGAGTCCCCGACGACCTGGCCATCGTCGGCTACGACGACATCGAGTTCGCGGCCGCCGCGGCCGTCCCGCTGACCTCCGTCCGGCAGCCCGCGGTCACCATGGGCACCCTCGCCGCCGAGATGCTGCTGGAGGAGACGGAGGCGGAGAAGCACGAGCACCGGCGGGTCGTCCTGCAGCCGGAGCTGGTGGTCCGGCGGTCCAGCCTCTCGGCCCGCTGATCGGCCGTTCAGTACGATTTCATGATCCCAGGGCTCGGTCGGCGCAGGAACATGTGCTGAACTGGGACGCGGCCCGAAAACCCTCCGTCCCGGGAGCCCTGTTGACCGTCAGTTACCGCCAGCCCGGCGTCGTCCTCACCGACCGCCGCTTCACCGTGCCCCTCGACCACGCCGACCCGGCGGGGGAGACGATCGAGCTCTACGCCCGCGAGGTCGTCGCGGGCGACAAGGCGCACCAGGAACAGCCCTGGCTGGTCTACCTCCAGGGCGGCCCCGGCTTCGGGGCGAACCGTTTCGTCGGCAAGGGGGCCTGGCTCGGCCGGGCGCTCAAGGACTTCCGCGTCCTGCTGCTGGACCAGCGCGGCACCGGCCACTCCACGCCCGCCAACCGCCAGACGCTCCCGCTGCGCGGCGGCCCCGCCGAACAGGCCGACTACCTCACGCACTTCCGCGCCGACTCGATCGTCCGCGACTGCGAACTGATCCGCCGGGAGGTCACCGGCGGCGCCCCCTGGACCGTCCTCGGCCAGAGCTTCGGCGGCTTCTGCACGGTCAACTACCTGTCCACCGCCCCCGAGGGCCTGACCGCCGCTGTGATCACCGGCGGCCTGCCCTCCCTGGACGCACACGCCGACGACGTCTACCGGGCGGCCTACCCGCGCATCGAGCGCAAGGTCGCCGCGCACTACGCCCGCTACCCGCAGGACGTCGAACGCGCCCGCCGCATCGCCGACCACCTCCTCGCGAACGACGTGGTCCTGCCGAACGGCTACCGCTTCACCGCCGAGGCCTTCCAGTCCCTCGGCATCCTGCTCGGCGGCGGCGAGGGCAGCCACCGCCTGCACTACCTGCTGGAGCACGCCTTCGTCCGCACCCCGCGGGGCGCCGCCCTCTCGGACGCCTTCCAGGAAGAGGCGCAGAACCTGCTGTCGTACGCGGGACACCCCCTGTACGCCCTGGTCCACGAGGCGATCTACGGCCAGGACGACCGGCCCACCGCCTGGTCCGCCGAGCGGGTGCGCGCCGAGTTCCCCCAGTTCGACGCGGCCAAGACGCTCGCCGGGGACGGCCCGCTGCTGTTCACCGGAGAGTCGATCCACCCCTGGATGTTCGACTGCGACCCGGCGCTGCGCCCGCTGCGCGAGACCGCCGAACTCCTCGCCGCCCGCACCGACTGGACGCCCCTGTACGACTCCGCGCGCCTGGCCGCCAACGAGGTACCGGTCGCCGCGGCCGTCTACCACGACGACATGTACGTCGACACCGCCCACTCCCTGGCCACCGCCCGTGCCGTGCGCGGCCTGCGGACCTGGGTGACGGACGAGTTCGAGCACGACGGTGTCCGGGCGGGCGGACCCCGTGTCCTGGACCGGCTGCTCGCGCTCACCCGTGACGAAGCGTGATCACGGGGTGACGCGTTAGGGTGCGGGCATGACCGAGCCGGTGATCACTCAGCTCCAGCCCATGCCCGACGACTGGCAGCGTGCGCTCGCCGTCGTCGCGCACCCGGACGACCTCGAGTACGGCTGCTCGGCGGCGATCGCCGGGTGGACCGACGCGGGCCGCGAGGTCGCCTATGTCCTGGCGACCCGCGGCGAGGCCGGTATCGACACCCTGGAACCCGAGAAGTGCGCCCCGCTGCGCGAGCGCGAGCAGCGGGCCAGTGCGGCGGTCGTCGGTGTGACGGCGGTGGAGTTCCTCGACCACAAGGACGGCGTGATCGAGTACGGCACCGCCCTGCGCCGCGACATCGCCGGGGCGATCCGCGCACACCGGCCCGAGCTGGTGATCACGCTCAACCACCGGGACACCTGGGGCGGCGTCGCCTGGAACACACCGGACCATGTGGCCGTCGGCCGGGCCACGCTGGACGCGGCCGGTGACGCGGGCAACCGCTGGATCTTCCCGGAGCTGATCGAACAGGGCCTTCAGCCGTGGAACGGCGTCCGCTGGGTCGCGGTGGCCGGCTCCAGCACCCCGACGCACGCGGTCGACGCGACACCGGGCCTGGAGCGGGCGGTGCACTCCCTGCTCGAACACCGCACCTACACATCGAGGTGTTGACCGACGAGGACCCCGAGACGTACGTCCGCCGCTTCCTCACCGAGACCTCCCGGTCGACCGGGGAGCGGTTCGGCGGCACACCGGCCGTGGCGTTCGAACTGTTCAGCCGCTAGTACCGGCCGGCGACGCGGAGGACGGGGGCACGGTGAACGACACCAACGGCACGCACGGCGACGAACTGCTGGCGGCGCGCTTCGAGGAGCATCGCGGCCACCTCAAGGCGGTCGCCTACCGCATGCTCGGCTCGCTCGCCGAGGCGGAGGACGCCGTCCAGGAAGCCTGGCTGAAGCTGAGCCGGACGGACGCGGACGCCATCGGCAACCTCGGCGGCTGGCTGACCACGGTGGTCGGCCGGGTCTGCCTGGACCTGCTCCGCTCCCGTGCGCGGCGCCACGAGGAACCCTTGGACGACACCTTCGTACCGGACCCCGTGATCCGCCCCCTGGGGCAGATCGACCCGGAACAGGAGGTGCTCCAGGCCGACTCGGTGGGACTGGCGCTGCTCGTGGTGCTGGAGACGCTGGAGCCCGCCGAGCGGATCGCGTTCGTCCTGCACGACATGTTCGCGGTGCCGTTCGACGACATCGCGCCGATCGTGGAACGTTCCTCGGCCGCCACCCGGCAGCTCGCGAGCCGTGCCCGGCGCCGGGTGAAGGGCGCCACCCCGTCGAGCGAGCCCGACCTCGGGCGGCAGCGGCAGGTCCTCGACGCCTTCATGGCCGCCGCCCGCGCGGGTGACTTCGAGGCGCTGCTCGCGGTCCTCGACCCGGAGGTGGTGCTGCGCGCCGACTCCGGACCGCTGGTGCGGGGCGCGGCGGCGTCCAAGCTGGTGCGCGGTGCGAAGCCGGTCGCCGAACAGGCCCTGCTGTTCGCGCAGTTGGCACAGTACGCGCAGCTGGTGCTGGTCAACGGGGAGATCGGGGTCCTGCACGCGCCCGAAGGGCGGCCGCAGTCGGTCATGGGCGTCAGCATCTCCGGCGGCCGGATCACGCACCTGTACATCCTGGCGGACCCGGAGCGGCTCGGCGGCCTGGGCCTGTCGGGCCTTCCGGGTTGAGTCAGGCCGCCACGGCCGGCGTGCCGACCCCGCGGCGCGGGCCGGCCATCCGCCCGTCGGGGAACAGCTCACCGGTGTCGTCGAAGACGATGGTGCCGTTGCACAGCAGGCTCCAGCCCTGTTCGGGGTGGGCCGAGACGGCGGCGGCGGCGTGCGGGGCGGAGCTGCCGGCGGTGGGGCACGGGGGCTGGTGGCTGCACATGACGTCTCCTCGGAATCCTCGATGCGGTGCTGTTCCTGCTTTCGTCGGCCTGTCTCTATGTGGTAGCCGAACTTGTTTTCCGTTGGATGAGAGGACGCCCACAGTGCCGGAAACTCATCGGTGAGTTCCGGTGCCGGGCCGGACATTAGGGTGGTGACATGCAAGATCACGCCGGCGACCTCACCGACCTGCACGGAGACTGCGCGAACTGCTTCGGACTGTGCTGCGTCGCGCTGCCCTTCTCCGCCTCGGCGGACTTCGCGCACGACAAGGACGCCGGTACGCCCTGCCGGAACCTTCAGGACGACCACCGCTGCGGCATCCACGCCCGGCTCCGGCAGAGCGGCTTCAGCGGGTGCACGGTCTACGACTGCTTCGGCGCCGGGCAGAAGGTCTCGCAGGTCACCTTCGCGGGGAAGGACTGGCGCGCCGCCTCCCGCGAGCACGCCCGGCGGATGGCCGACGTCTTCCCCGTCGTCCGCCAACTGCACGAGCTGCTCTGGTATCTGACCGAGGCACTCACCCTGCCCGCCGCCCGCCCCGTCCACGCCGAGCTGCGCGAACTCCTGGACGCCACGGACGCCCTCACACGCCGGACCGCGGAGGAACTCGCCGCGCTGGACGTGGCCGCCCACCGGCAGAAGGTCAACGTCCTGCTGCTGCGGACCAGCGAGCTGGCGCGGGCGGGTACGCGCGGACGCAGGAAGGAACGCCGGGGCGCGGACCTGATGGGCGCCCGTCTGCGGGGCGCGGATCTGCGGGGGGCGAACCTGCGCGGTGCCTATCTCATCGCCGCCGATCTGACCGGCGCCGATCTGCGCGGGGCGGACCTCATCGGTGCCGACCTGCGCGACACCGACCTCACGGACGCCGATCTGACCGGCGCCTTCTTCCTGACCCAGCCCCAGCTGAACGCGGCCCGGGGCGGTGCGGGCACCCGGCTGCCCGCGTCAGTCAGCCGCCCCGTGCACTGGACAGCCGAGAGCTGACGGCGCGTCCTGCCCGGCCGGGGACGCCTCGGCCCGGCCGGGCACGGGCGTCCGCCGCTCCAGGTGGAGCCGCAGCCCCTCCGGCATCAGCGTCAGACGCTCCGTCACCCGCAGCCGGTACGCCGGATCGGCCTCGAACTCGTAGCGGCGCAGCAGCAGCCCCAGCACCAAAGTGGCCTCGTGCAGGGCGAACTGGCGCCCGATGCACGCCCGGGCGCCCGTCCCGAACGGCTTGAAGGTGTGCGGTGCCCGCGTCCGCACGGCCTTCGGGTCGAAGCGGTCCGGGTCGAACCGCTCGGCGTCCGCGCCCCAGACCTGCGGATCGCGGTGCAGCATCGCCGTGAGCACCAGCGCCCAGGCGCCCCGGCGCATCGGATGGACCCCGCCGAGCACGGTGTCCTCGCGGGCCTCCCGGGCGAAGGCGGGAGCCGTCGGCCACAGCCGCAGTGCCTCGTCGAGCACCCGGCGCACATAGCGCAGCCGCGCCACCTGGTCGTAGCCGGGCGTCGCCGTGTCGCCCCAGACGCGGTCGACCTCGGCGCGGGCGCGGGCGGCGACGTCGGGGTGCCGGGAGAGGTAGTGCAGGGCGAAGGAGAGCGCGCCCGAGGTGGTCTCGTGGCCGGCCACCAGGAAGGTGATCACCTGCCGGCGGACGTTCTCCGCGGACAGCCGCTCACCGGTCTCGGGATGCGAGGTCTCGAGCATGCGGTCGAGCAGGTCGCCGTCCCCGGGCCCGCCGGCGATCCGGGCGCGGACCAGTTCGTCGACCGTGTCGTTGAGGTGGGCGATGTCGGCGTCGTTGCGGCGCGCGGCGCGCCGCAGCAGGAACGGCCACGGCACGGTGTTGAGGCGCTGGGCGTAGCTGAGCGTGCCGACCATCGCCGTCACGAAGGGGTGCGGGCGGGCCCGTTCGAAGGAGCCGAAGTCGTGCCCGAAGCCGGTGCCCGCGATGGTCTCCAGGGTCAGCTTGGTCATGTCGCCGGGCACGTCCACCGCCCGGCCCGCGGTGAGCTCGCGGTCCCAGTGGTCCATGAGCCGGTCGGCGACGGCCTGCATCATCGGGTGATAGCCGGCCATGGCCTCCCGGCTGAACCCGGGCGCCAGCACGTCGTGCGCCAACTGCCAGTTCGGCTCGTGGTTGTACGCGGTGAACAGACCGTCCCCGGCGACCGGCCGCAGATTGGCGACACCGAGCCCGACATGCTTGGCGAAGCGCGCCTCGTCCGCCATGTCGGCCGCGAGTTCCGCGCCCCACACGAAGACGAACTCCCGGTCGAACGCCCGGCGTCGGAAGATCGGCCCCAGCTGACGGGCGAAGCGCAGGGAGTCCTGCAGCGGCGTGCGCCTGCTCGCGCCCAGCACATCGCCGAGCAGCGGGAGCCGGTGCGGGGGGTGGGGTATGCGGAACAGCTCCGGCCAGCCCTGCTCGGCACTGCGGAAACCTTTCGGAAGTCCGGTCCCGGTCGTCGTCTCCGCCATGACGCGATCTCCCTCGCTCCGGTGACACCTGGCGACGCGGCGCTCGTTGTACGCGGGTTCAATAACGCGGGATCAGTCTGGTCCCGCTATTGAATCCACGTCAAGTAAGGTGCGGGCATGGCCGCGAACCAGGGTGAGCGCACACGACGCCGGCTCAGTACCGAGGAGCGTCGTGAGCAGCTTCTCGCGGTCGGGGCACGGCTGTTCTCGGAGAGTCCGTACGACGAGGTGTGGATCGAGCAGGTCGCCGAGATCGCCGGAGTCTCACGCGGGCTGCTCTATCACTACTTCCCGACCAAGCGGGACTTCTTCGCCGCCGTCGTCGAGCGCGAGAGCGAGCGCATGCTGCGGATGACGGCCGCCGTGCCCGGCGTCCCGGTGCGCGAACAGCTCGGCGCCGGCCTCGACACGTTCCTGGAGTACGTCCAGGCCCACGCCCACGGTTACCGCGCCTTCCATCGCGCCGACGCGGCCGGGGACCAGGCCGTGCGCAAGGTCTACCAACGGGCCCTGGCGGCGCAGGAGAAGCAGATCCTCGCGGCGATGGCGGCCGACCCCGAGTTCGGTCCGGTCTGCGCGCAGCGGCCGGATGTCCCGCTCGCCGTGCGGGGCTGGCTGGCGTTCACCACGGCGGTCTGCCTGGAGTGGCTACGGGGCGCCGACCTCTCCCGGGACCAGGTGCGCGACCTGTGCACCCGGGCCCTGCTGGGTGTCATCGCTCCCTGATCTCCCCTCACCTCCGCAAAGACATCGCACAGGATCGGCGGTGCCGGTTGGCCTGCGGCCCGATCTTCGATAGGTTAGGCAAGCCTTGCCTTAGGAGGAACGGGATGGGTGACAGCCAAACCTGGACGGCCGCGCCTTCCGCGGCGGAACGGGCCCGGTCGGTGCTGGCCGGCGCGTGGTCCTGCTCGGTGACCGCGGAGAACTGCCGTGAGGAACTCGTCGGCGCGCACACCGTGACCGACGACGGCCGTGTCCTGCTGGAGGTGCCGGAGGCCAGTGTGCTGGTCACGGCCGCGATCTGCGCGCCGCGCGGAGAGCCCTCCGCGGTCCTGGAGTTCGCCGACGTCGCCCCCGTGCCCGTCCGCAAGCGGATCCGCACCCGGCTCTGGCTGTCCGGCTGGTTCACTCCCGAGGACGGCAAACTCGCCTTCCGGGCGACGCGCGTGGTGCTGCGGCAGCCGTCCGGCGCCAAGGTCGTCGACCTGGAGGAGTTCGCCACCGCCGCGCCCGACCCGCTGGCCACCGCCGAGGCCCGGCTGCTCACCCATCTCGCGGACTGCCACCCGGACGCCGTCGAGCGGCTGACCCGCCTCGTCGACTCCGACAGCCTGCACGGCGCCGTCCGCGTCCAGCCGCTCGCCGTCGACCGGCACGGACTCACCCTGCGCATCGAGCGCGCCCGCTCCCACGGCGACGTACGGCTGCCGTTCCACCGGCCCGCCGACGACGTCGCCCAGCTCACCGAGCGCATGCAC
This sequence comes from Streptomyces sp. Y7, assembly GCF_043195415.1. NCBI lineage: Bacteria > Bacillati > Actinomycetota > Actinomycetes > Kitasatosporales > Streptomycetaceae > Streptomyces > Streptomyces sp. Y7. The sequence goes on along the minus strand of NZ_JBIDDQ010000001.1, from coordinate 940,861 downwards.
ATCCTGCTCTCCCAGGCCAGCGCCGCCTCCTGCCCGCGCGCCCTACAGCGGCAGCGCACAGACGGCGACGGGTGACGCGAACGGCTCGCCCGCGAGCCGCAGTTCACCGCTCGCCTCGTCGACGCGGAAGACGCTGACACTGCCGGAGCGCTGGTTGGCCGCGAACAGCAGCCCGCCGTCCGGTGACAGGGCGATCTGCCGCGGGAAGTCCCCGGACACCGGCACCGTGTCGAGCAGCCGGAGCCGGGCGCCCTTCGCCTCCACCGCGTAGCGCGTGAGGCTGTTGTGGCCCCGGTTGGCGAGGTAGGCGAAGCGGCCGTTCGGCGTCACCACGATCTGTGCCGGATAGCTGGTGCCCGAGCCCGTGCCCGTCTCCTGCTCCGCGCCGACGGTCAGCCGGCCCGTGGCAGGGTCGTACCCGCAGACCGCGACGGTGTTGTCGACCTCGTTGGCCAGATAGGCGTGGCGGCCGCCCGGGTGGAACGTGAGATGACGCGGGCCCGCGCCCGGCTCGGTCCGGGCCCGGGCGACCTCGCTGAGAGTGCCCGCCTTCTCGTCGAGGCGGTAGGTGTAGACGGTGTCCGTGCCCAGGTCGACGGCGAGTACATGGCGGCCGTCGGGGCTGGTGACGATCTGGTGGGCGTGCGGGCCGTCCTGGCCGGGGCCGGGCGCGGGGCTGGAGTGCGTGACCAGGTCGGTGCGCTCACCGAGCACGCCGGAGGCGTCGATCGGGTGCACGGCCACGCTGCCGGTGCCGTAGTTGGCGCTCAGCAGCCAGCGGCCGCGCGGATGCACCGACAGGTGGCAGGGCGCCGCGCCGCCCGTGCCGCGGCTGCCCAGAACCTCGCGGTCGGCGACGCGGACGGCGGTCACGGCGCCGTCCTCGCGCTCGTTCACCGCGTACAGCGTCCGGCCGCCGGGGTGCAGGGCCAGGTACGACGGGTCGGCTACGCCCTCGATGGTGCCGGTGCCGGTGACGGCGCCCGTGGCCGGATCGTACGTGGCGAGGCCGATGCCCTTGCCGCCGCCTTCGGCGGACGTGTAGGTGCCGAGGTACAGCGGGCGCGGGCCGGACGGGCCCCGGCTCTCGGACTGGGCGCTCGGACGGGTCCCGGGGCCGGTCCCGGACGTCGACGTGCCGGACGTGTCCGCGGGGGCGGGCGCGTCGTCGCACGCCGTGGCCGCCGGGAGGGTCACCCCGGCGGCCGACCCCGCGAGGGCTCCGACGAATCGGCGCCTGCTCAGCCCACCACTGCCCATGTCCACACCTCAGGTCGTCGGTCGTCGTGGTCGCGACAGCAACCTTGGCGTGGATCACCCGCCCCGCGCAAGAACAGCAACGGGCGTTGCATACTGCGCAATGACGGGGGGGGGGTAGGCCACCGAGTGCCGCCTACCAGTCGCCGTCCTCCACCGGCTTGCCCTGCGCGTCCTTCAAAGGCAGCACCTGGCCCGGCGTCGGCGCCTGCCAGGGCGCGTGGTCGTCGCCGAGCCAGTCACCGACCGGCTGCACCGCCCCCAGTGTGTCGGTCGGGGCGAGGTCTCCGGCGTCCTCGTCGTAGTAGTCGAACCAGGGCAGCCCCGCGCGGGTGTACGCCGCCCGGTCGACCGGCGACGGCGGGGGAGCCTCACCGGTGATCCGGCGCCACTCCGGAGGCGTCACCAGATGGACGAACACCCGTCCGCCGGGCCGCTCGGCCCAGTCCGACAGCGGACGGTCGTCCGCGTAGACCTCCTGGCGCATCGAACCGCCGACGCCCAGCCCCATCGCCGCGGCGGCCCGCGGCGCCCCGCCCCCGGGCCGCCGCGGCGACGGGGCCGAACCCGGAGCGGGCGGAGCCGCCATCGGCATCGCGGCGCCGTAGCCCCCGAACTGCGGCATCGGCGGAACCTGCACCCGGCGCCGCTGCTCCTCGCGCCAGGCCGCCAGCTTCGGCTCCTTCAGCGCGAAGGACTGCAGCTGTACGCCGCCCCAGACCTCCTCGCCGGTGACCTGGCCCTCGACGGTCGCGCCGAGCCCCAGTGGCACCGCCACGAACTGGCGGACCGTGCCCTTGCCGGAGTTGATTCCGTCCAGCCATGGCTGCCGGGGGAGTACGACGTAGTTCTGCGGCTCGCGGACGAGCCGGTCGCTCCACGGCTTCCCCGAGACCGCGCACACCTTGCCCACCCCGACCTGCAGGGCGGCCGGCTCCGTGGTGCCGCCGAAGCTCAGCCACATGGCCTCACGCAGATACACCGGGAGCATCACCCCGCCGCGCGCCCGCCACGCCTCGGGCACGGTGTCCGGGAAGTCCGCCACCCTCCGGACCGGGAACTCGCCGAGCCCCGGCGGCAGCGGATGCGTGCCCGACTCCGGCAGCCGCAGCGTGCGGATGAACCGCACCGCCACATCACCCGGCAGCCGCAGGGTGTTCCCGTCGATCCGTACGGTCGTGTCCGCCATCCGCCCGCTCCCTCGCGTCCGGCGCCGACCCCGTCCCGGCGCTCCCTAGCGGGAAGAACGTCCGTCCATGCCGGTACGGTTCCGCCACAGTTGCTCCTGGACGCCCATGCGCTCCCGCAGCCGGTTCAGCCGGGGCATCCGTACGCGGCTGTCCTGCGACACCCGGTCCAGCTCCTCCAGCAGCCGGCGCGAGCGGTGCTCGGTGTCGAGCTCGTCGAGCATGCGGTTCACCTCGGTCAGGACGGCGCCGAGCAACTGCCAGCGCTCCGTCTCGCGGTCGGCCTCCTCGCGCAGCAGCAGGGCCAGCTTGTCGCGGGTGCCCGCCGCCGTGCGCAGTTCGGCCGACAGCCGGGACTCCGCCGCGTCGGCGTTGCTGCTGACGTGCGTGGTGACCAGAACCGAGAAGCTGACCACCGCGTCCGCGATCTCGGACAGCAGCTGCTCCAGGACCGCGCCCGTCTCGTTCGTGAACAGCGGATCGGGCTCGCGGTCCTTGGCGAGGTCGGTGATGGTACGCGCGAGCACCCGCAGCACGACCGTGCAGATCTCCAGCGTGTCCAGCCCGGTGCGCAGCACCACGCGGTGCAGCAGGCTGTCCCGCACGCGGGGATTGAGCCGCAGGCTGTCCTCCGCCTGCCGGAGGTCCGCGTCGACCTCGACGATGTCGTGGTCGAGCCGGCGCGCCTCGTGCAGCCGGGCCGCGGCCTGCACGTAGGCCGGTCGGCCGGCGGCCTCCTCGCCGATGCGCAGCATCAACTGGCGCAGCCGCCGGGCCAGTGCCTCCATCGACTCCCCGGCCTCGTCCACCCATACCGGGGGCGCGAGCAGCAGGTTGAAGCCGAGGCCGACCACCGCGCCGATCAGCGTCTCCAGCACCCGCGCCCACGCCGTGTCCCCGACGGTCGTGACACCGAGGACCAGCATCGCGCTGATCGCCACCTCGGGAACGTACTCGTTCACCCGCACGAGATGTCCGACGGCCAGCGAGGCCACGATCAGCAGGGCGAGGCTCCACCAGGTCAGGCCGACCAGGAGACTGAAGGCGATGGCCACCAGGACCCCGGCCACCACGGAGTTCACCCGGCGGATGCCGTTGGTGAGTGTGGCGTAGAAGGTGACCTGGACGACCAGCAGTGCCGTCAGGGGCGCGGTCAGCGGCGCGGCCTCGGGACTCAGGCGCAGCGCGATGACGTACGCGATCGTCGCCGCGGCCGCCGACCGCAGCGTCTGGACGACCACGGGGTCCCGGCTCAGCTTCGTCAGCCGCTCCCGGTAGGGCGTCTCCGTACGTGCCACTTGCATCCTCGGGCTGTTCCCTTTCGCCGATGCCTCCCGCACACCGCTTGCGGAACGTAACGGTCCGCAAGGAACCCCAGATTGATCGCTGTGGCCGTGTCACGGCAAGGGGCCGGGCCGGTGATCGTCGACACCCGTTCGAGGCCGGGCGGCCGACCGGGCCCGGGACAGGGGAGAACCCCCGCCGTCACCCCGTGGTTGTCCGCATCCGGGCACCGGGGACCGCCGGATGGTCCCCGCGCGCCCGCGGCGCAAGCCTTGGATCATGAGACGGCATCGGACCGGATTAGTACTGACCCTGTTCATCATCCTCGCCGCCCTGACGACCGGCATCCCGGCCACGGCGGCGCCGGCCCCCGGGCGGCGCGGCTGCGGGACCGCCAGGGCGGCGGTGTCTCTCAGGCGTACAGCGTGTCGAGGAAGGAGGACAGATTGCCCCGCGTCCGGGTGATCTGCTCCTCCACCGTCAGGCTCTCCTCGAAGCGGCTCCCCGGCCCCGGCGCCTTCTTGCCGCGGACGTAGAGGGAACACGCGAGGTCGGTGCACATGTACAGGCCGACCGAGTTGCCCTCGCGGCCGGCCGCACCCGCCTTGCGGGCCGTCATCAGCGAGACCCCGCCGCCCGGATGGGTGGTCAGGCACAGGGAGCACATGCTGCGGTGCAGGAACCCGCGCCGGGAGGAGGGGAAGCGGAAGGTGACGCCGAGGAGGTGCCCGTCCCGCTCGGTCACGAGATAGCTACGGTCGGGTGCCCCCGGATCCCGCCAGCCCAGGAAGTCGAGGTCGTCCCAGGGGCGTTCGTCGAGATCGCGGGGGAGGGACACGCGCTTGGCCTCGCCCTTGGAGCAGTTGATAAATGAGTTGCGGATGTCCTGCTCGGCGAGTGCCCTCATGGGGAGCCTCCTGGGAGTCGGTCTGCGAAACCTAGGGGTCCTAGGTTTTGAACTAGATTAGGCAGGCTGGACGAAGGGGAGCCAGTGGATTTCGGCGATCTCGGTGCGCCTCGGGCCCGGGCGGCACTGCGGCACGTGGGGGCCTCCTCCGCGGGGCCGGCCCTCGACCCCGCCGCGCGCGTCACCCTCAACTTCCATCCGGACCGGCTCGTGCGGGGCGTGCCGATCCTGCGCGCGCTGGCCGAGGACGGCACCTACCACTCGCAGTTCGTCACCGGTACCAGCAACGGCGGTCTCACCGCCCACCCCGGCGGCGACAGGTGGCGCTGGGAGAGCCGGATCTTCGGCGGGGCGTACGACGAGGCGACGCCGCCCGAGCGGCCGGTGTACGGCGCGCTGAACTTCCGGCGCCAAGTCGTCGGCGCCGCCCCGCGGTTCGGCTCCTCGCACTTCCGCCTGACCGGCGAGACCCTCGCCCGCGCCACCTTCTGCTACCCCGACAGCGCCGCCGAACCCACCGACTTCGGCGTCGCCACCGGCCTGCATCTGCTCGCCCTCGCGGAGGCCGACGACCGGGACGCCCTCGACGACTACGTCGAGGCACAGATCCACGGCGGAGTGGTCCTCGCGCGGGACGTGGAGGCCGTGGTCCTGGACGCCGCTTATCGCGGCACCCCGGTCGAGACCGCGGCCCGCCTGCTGCCCTGCCCGGTCGAATGGCACCCGGGCTACCGCCTCACCGTGCCCGAGCTGCGCCGGCACGCGGAGTACCGCGGTCAGGAGTACGTCGACCTGGGCGCCCGGATCGCCGAGGACGGCCACGTCGACCCGCGCGTCATCGGGAACGCCGCGCGCACCGGACGCCACGAGCTCCAGGACCTGAAGAAGGTGTGGCACACCCTGGCGCGGTTCGGTGCCCCCGAGGGCGCCGGGACCGCCTACTCCGACGCGGCCGAGGGGCTCACCGCCGGTGGCCACACCCCGGCGGTGAGCACGCCCAGCGCATAGGCGCGGCCCACCAGTTCCGTGCGGTTGGCCGCGTTCCAGCGGGACGACAGGCGCCGGAGGTGGTAGTTCACGCCGTCCACGGTGAGGTCGGTCTCCCGGGCGGCGCGCGCGGTGGTGGCGCCCCCGGCGAGCAGCGCCAGGATGCGCCCCTCCATCGGCGTGACCCGGGTGGGCGGCGCCTCGGGCGACGGCTCGCGCTCACCGAGGACGCGGAGCATCACCAGCAGCGCGGGCGTCTCCTCCACGGTGTCGCTCACCGGGTCCGCCGTCAGCTCCCCGTGGCGCTCCGTGCCGTCGGGCGAGCGCCAGCACACCGACACCTGGTAGCGCGACCGGTGCCGCAGCCGCAGCGCCTGAGCGATCCGCTCGACCTGCGTGGCCTCCTGCGGCCGGAACAGCTCCAGCACGTCCCGGCCGCGCAGTCGCCCCGGGGTCGTGCCGCACTCCGCCGCCATCGCGGGATTGGCCAGCTGGACCGCGCCGTACACATCGCAGACCGCGACCGGCACGGCGACGCGGTCGAAGACCATCAGGGCGCGGTTGCGCCAGACGACGGCATCCGGGTGGGTCCGGTCCACCAGCACCTCCGGTGACTCGGGGCAAGAGCGGCTCGTGCCCGCGCACTACACAATCATGTAGTTCGGGCGCTCCGGCCGGCGGGACCGGTCGACCAACCTGGACCGCAGTACTCCCGTACCGCGAAAGGCAGTTGTCGCGCCATGCCCCCCACCGCGCTCGACCCGCAGACCGCAGACACCCTCCCCGGCGTCCCCGTCGCCGACATCTCCGCCACCGGACCCGGCGGCACGCCCGTGCAGCAGGCCATGGAGCTGATGCGCGAGCACGGTCCCGTGTTCGTGCGGCGGCTGTACGGCCGGGACGCCCTGTTCGTGGGCGACCCGGACCTGGTGGCCGAGCTCGCCGACGAGAGCCGGTTCGCCAAGCACGTCGGGCCCGGCCTGCAGAACGTCCGCGAGTTCGCCGCGGACGGCCTGTTCACCGCGTACGACGACGAGCCCAACTGGGCCAAGGCGCACGACATCCTCATGCCCGCCTTCGCGCTCGGCTCGATGCGCACCTACCACCCCGTGATGCTGAAGGTGGCCCGCCGGCTCATCGACTCCTGGGACCGCGACGCCCGCGCCGGCCGGCCGGTGAACGTCCCCGACGACATGACCCGCATGACCCTGGACACCATCGGGCTGGCCGGGTTCGACTACGACTTCGGCTCCTTCGAGCGGCCCGAGCCGCACCCCTTCGTCGAGTCCATGGTCCGCTGCCTGGAGTGGAGCATGAAGCGGCTCGCCCGGGTGCCCGGCCGGGACTACTCGGCGGCCGACGCGGCCTTCCGAAACGACGCCGACCACCTCGCGCAGGTCGTCGACGACGTCATCGCCGCCCGCACCGGCACCGACCAGAGCGCCGCCGAGGACCTCCTCGGCCTGATGCTCACCGCCACGCACCCCGCCGACGGCACCACCCTGGACACCGCCAACATCCGCAACCAGGTCATCACCTTCCTGATCGCCGGCCACGAGACCACCTCCGGCGCGATGTCCTTCGCGCTGTACTACCTCGCCAAGCACCCGACGGCACTGGAACTCGTGCGGCGCGAGGTCGACGCCCTGTGGGGCGACCGGGCCGACCCGGAGCCGGCGTACGACGAGATCGGCAGGCTGACGTACACCCGGCAGGTCCTCAACGAGGCATTGCGGCTGTGGCCGACCGCGGCCGTGTTCTCCCGCCAGGCCCGCGAGGACACCCTGCTCGGCGGCCGCATCCCGCTGCGCGCCGGACAGGCCGCCCTCGTGCTCACCCCCATGCTCCACCGGCAGCCCGTCTGGGGCGACAACCCCGAGCTGTTCGACCCCGCCCGCTTCACGGCGGAGGCGGAGGAGGCCCGGCCGGTGCACGCCTTCAAACCCTTCGGGACCGGTGAACGCGCCTGCATCGGGCGGCAGTTCGCGCTGCACGAGGCGACCATGCTGCTGGCGATGCTCGTCCACCGCTACCGGCTGCACGACCACGCCGACTACCGCCTCACCGTCAAGGAGACCCTCACCCTCAAGCCCGAGGGCTTCACCCTCACCCTGACCCCGCGCACCGGCGCCGAGCGGCACCACCCGCCGCTGCCCGGCAGCGCGCCGGCGGAGGCACCGGGCGACGTCGGGACGGCGGCACTGCCCGCCCGCGTCCGCCCCGGCACCCGTGCCCTCTTCCTGCACGGCAGCAACTACGGCACCTGCCGGGAGTTCGCCGCGTCCCTCGCCGACGAGGCGGCGGCCGTCGGCTGCGAGACCGAGATCGCGCCCCTGGACGCCTACGCGGGCGGCCTGCCCGCCGACCGGCCCGTGGTGATCACCGCCGCCTCGTACAACGGCCGCCCCACCGACGACGCCACCGTCTTCACCGCCCGGCTGCAGGACACGCGGGACCTGACGGACGTCAGCTACGCCGTCCTCGGCGTCGGCGACCGCAACTGGGCCGCCACCTACCAGCAGGTCCCCACCCGCATCGACGACCGCCTCGCCGACCTCGGCGCCACCCGCCTCCTCGACCGCGCCGCCGCCGACGCCTCCGGCGACCTCACCGGCACCGTCCGCGACTTCACGAACCGCCTGCGCACCGCCCTGCTGGAGCGGTACGGAGACCCCGACGCGGCCGCCCGGGCCGACGACGAGCCCACGACGGCGTACGAGGTCCGCACCCTGACCGGCGGCCCGCTGGACGCCGCCGCCGAACGGCACGGACTTCTCCCCATGAAGGTCACCGAGGCGTACGACCTCACCGCGCCCGACCACCCGCGCCGCAAGCGCTTCGTCCGCCTCGCCCTCCCGGACGGCGTCACCTACCGCACCGCCGACCACCTCACCGTGCTGCCCGCCAACGCCCCGGCCCTGGTCGAGCGGTTCGCCGCCGCGCTCGGCGTCGACCCGGACGCCGTCCTGGACATCCGTGCCACCCGCCCGCGCCGCGACGGCCTGGCCGTGGACCGCCCCCTGAGCGTGCGGCAACTCCTCACCCACCACGTCGAGTTGCTGGAACGCCCGAGCGCCGCCCAGCTCGGCGTGCTCGCCGCCGCCGACCCGTGCCCGCCGGAGCGGACGGCCCTCGCGGCGCTGAGCGACGATCCACGCACCCTGGTCGAGGTGATCGAGGACTTCCCGGCGCTGCGCGGCGCCCTCGACTGGCCGACGCTCCTCGACCTGCTCACCCCGCTGCGACCGCGCCACTACTCGATCTCCTCCTCGCCCGCCGTCGACCCCGGCCACGCGGAGCTGATGATCTCCCTGCTCGAGGCGCCCGCCCGCTCGGGCAAGGGCATCCACCGGGGCACCGGATCCGGCTACCTCACCGACGTCCGCCCCGGCGACACGGTGTACGCCCGCGTCCAGCCGTGCCGGGAGGTCTTCCGCGTCGAACCCGGCGCCCCGGTCGTGATGATCGCCGCGGGCACCGGCCTCGCCCCGTTCCGCGGCGCCGTGGCCGACCGTACGGCGGCCCTCGCGGCGGGCGCCGAACTCGCCCCGGCCCTGTGCTACTTCGGCTGCGACGCCCCCGACGCCGACTTCCTGCACGCCGGGGAACTGCGCGCCGCCGAGTCGGCCGGGGCCGTCTCGCTCCGGCCCGCCTTCAGCACCGCCGGAACCTTCGTCCAGCACCGCATCGCGGCCGAGGCCGACGACGTCTGGGAACTGCTCGGCGCGGGTGCCCGCGTCCACGTCTGCGGCGACGGCTCCCGGATGGCGCCCGGCGTACGGGACGCCTTCCGTACCCTGTACCGGGACCGCACGCCGGGCGCCGACGACGCCGCGGCCGGGCGGTGGCTGGACGCCCTGATCGCGGACGGCCGGTACGTGGAGGACGTCTACGCGGCGTAGGTCACAATGGGAGTCGGTCCGAACACGGCGGGGGACCGGGGCTGATCCGGAGGGAGCCGCATGGCGGGGCGTAATGGGCGCACGGTACGGGACCTCAGGCGGGGTAACCGTACCGCGGTACTTCAGCGCCTGTACTTCGACGGCCCGCTCAGCCGCTTCGAGCTCGGCCCGGCCACCGGCCTCAGCTCCGGCTCCGTCAGCAACGTCGTCGCCGAGCTGATCGCCGACGGTCTGGTCGAGGAGGCCGGCAGCGTCGACTCCGACGGCGGCCGGCCCCGCATCCTGCTGCGCGTCGCCCCCGGCAGCGGCCACATGATCGGCGTCGACGTCGGCGAGACCCGCGTGCGGATCGGCCTGTTCGACCTGACCCTCACCGAACTCGCCCGCGCGGAGCGGCCGTTGACGCGCGAGCGGTACGAGGTCGAGGGCATCGTCGGGCACATCCGGGACGGTGTCGCCGAGGTGCTCGCGGAGGCCGGCATCGGTCCCGAGCGGCTGCTCGGCGTCGGCATAGGGGTCCCCGGCATCGTCGAGGACACCGGCGGGCTCGGCGCCGTGGTGCACGGCCAGACCATCGGCTGGGACGCCGTACCGCTGGAGAAGCTCCTGCGCGACGGCTCCCAGCTCCCCGGCGACGTGCCGTACTTCATCGACAACGGCGCGCGGACCCTCGGCCAGGCCGAGATGTGGTTCGGGGGCGGGCGCGGCGCCCGCAACGCCGTCGTCGTGCTCTTCGGCTCCGGTGTCGGCGCCTGCCTGGTCACCCCCGAGGTGGAGCACGGGCGGGCCGTCGAGTGGGGCCATCTGACGGTACGGGTCAGGGGGCGCCGCTGCCGCTGCGGAGCACTCGGCTGTCTGGAGGCCTACGCGGGCGCCGAGTCACTGCTCGACCGCTGGCGCGAGCAGGGCGGGGACGTGCCCGAGGGCGCCGACGAGGAGACCGCGCTGACGGCGATGCTGGCCGGCGCGTACCCGGCCGAGGGCCGCGAGGCCGACCCGGTGGCCGTCGCCGTGCTGGAGGAGACCGCCGAGTACGTGGGCGCCGGCCTGTCGGACCTGATCAACCTCTTCCAGCCCGAGCGCATCCTGATCGGCGGCTGGGCCGGTCTCCAGCTCGGCTCCCGCTTCCTTCCCGCGGTACGCCGCCACGCGGCCTCCTACGCCCTGCGGCATCCCGCCCACAAGGTCACCATCGACCTCGGGCGGCTCGGCCCGGACGCGGTCACCGTCGGCGCCGCGATCCTGCCGCTGGCCGACTTCTTCGCCCACGGCGGCCGCCGCGCCGAGTCCGCTCCCGAGACGTCGTCCCTGCCCGGCTCGGTCGCGGAGCGGGTGCCGCACTGAGGTTTCGCCACCGGCGGGGGACGGTACTCGCGGGCCCTCGGGGGCGATACGAAGGAGGTGCCACCATGGCCGACGGTCGTCGAGGAACAGCCGACCGCACGGACGAGCCGGTGCCGAGGGACCTGCCGGACCAGCAGGCCGACACCGGGGAGGACCCGTGGGAGGTGTCCGTCGAGCCCGACGACACCACCACCGAGGCGGACGACGTGCCCGACACGGACGAGGCGGGCACGGGCCGGCAGGGAGGCCGGCAAGGGGGAGCGGTCCACCCGGAGCACCCGGCGCCGCAGGAGTCGCCCGGCTGAGCCGGCCCACTCGCCGAGTCAGCCCGCCTTGCGGCCTCGAAGCGGCTCCGTGTCCGCGCCCGCGCCCTGCTGGAGCCCCTGGAGGAACTCCTCCAGCACCTCGGGCGCGGTGCGCTCCGGATGCCAGCCCAGCTCCGTACGCGCGCGGGTGCAGTTCATCAGCGGCAGCCTGAGAACCGCGTCGAACAGATGCGGTGAGGCGGGCAGCAGACGCAGCCCCCACGCGACGGCGACCGCCGACCGGACCGCCGTGCGGGGCAGGCGCACCGGGCGAGCCCCGAGCATCTCGCCCAGCAGGGCGGCGTCGACCGGAGGGTCGGCCGCGAGATTGAAAGCGCCGCGGACGTCGGACTTCACCGCCAGCAGATACGCCCGCGCCGCGTCGTCGGTGTGCAGCGCCTGCACCCGCAGCCCCGGGATGTCGGGCAGGAACGGCAGCAGCTCCGGGCGGGCCGCGGGGCCCGGCAGGAAACGGCCGCCGAAGATCCGGCGCTGCTCGCTCGCCGACTCCCGCTTGAACAGGAACGCCGGCCGCATCCGCACCACGCGTACCAGGGGATGGGCGCGGTCGAAGGTGTCCAGCACCCGTTCCAGATAGGCCTTCTCCCGGCAGTACGCGGCGTCCGGCCAGCCGTGCGTCGGCCAGGACTCGTCCACGGCGTGGTCCTTCGGGCCCGGCGAGTAGGCGCCGACCGACGACGCGTGGACCAGCTTCGGCACCCTGGCCGCGGCGGCCGCCTCGAACACGTGCAGGCCGCCCAGCACATTGGTGCGCCAGGTCGTCGCCGGATCGTGCGTGGGCTGGAACGCCCAGGCCAGATGGATCACGGCCGTGGCGTCCGCGAACAGATCCGCCAGATCGCTCCGCTCGGAGGCCAGGTCGACCGCCGCCCAGTCGGTCTTCGGCGGGGACCAGTCGGGGATGCGGCGGGCCAGCCCCAGGACGGAGCCGACCTCCGGATCCTCCGAGAGGAGTCGCACCACGCTGGTACCGACATTGCCGGTGGCGCCGGTGACCACGATCCTGCGGGCCGCTTCAGTGCTCACCTGCGGCTCCTCCCGGAGAGTGGGGACGGGAGGCTGCGAGTACCCCGTTGCCGGGGGTTCGCACGCCCGCGGCCCGCCCCCGCTACGCGCCGAACGCGTTCACGCCCGTCAGCTCGGCCGACAGCGTCCACAGCCGGGCGGCCTGCTCCGGGTCGGTCGCCCAGCCCTTGACGCCGCTGCGCTCCTCGCCGTCGACGGCGGGCTCGGCGATGTCGCAGTCCTCCAGATAGACCCCGCCCATGCCGTCGAGCTGCGGGGACGTGGCGGCCCACACCTGGGTCGCCGCACCCTGCGCGGGGCTCTTGAAGCCCGCCGGGTTGAGGACGTTGCCCTGCTCGTCGATCCAGCCGCGCTGCACCATCTCCTCCTTCGGGAGGTGGCGCTGCAGCGGGGTGATGATGCCGCCGGGGTGCAGCGCGAAGGCCCGTACTCCCCGGTCGGCGGCGAGGCGGTCGAGGTGGACGGCGAACAGGACGTTCGCGGTCTTGGCCTGGCCGTAGGCCTCCCACTTGTCGTAGCCGTGCGTCCAGTGCACGTCGTCCCAGCGGATGCCGGAGAAGTGGTGGCCGCGCGAGGACACCGACACCACGCGGGCGCCGCCGGGCTCGATGGCCGGCCACAGGCGGTTGACCAGGGCGAAGTGGCCGAGGTGGTTGGTCGCGAACTGCGCCTCCCAGCCCGGGCCCACACGGGTCTCCGGGCAGGCCATGATCCCCGCGTTGTCGATCATGAAGTCGATCGTGCGGCCGGAGGCCAGGAACCGCTCGGCGAAGCCGCGCACGCTCTCCAGGTCACCCAGGTCCAGCTCGTCCACCTCGACCCCGTCGAGGCCGGCCAGGGCCTCCTCGGCGGTGGCACGGCGGCGGGCGGGGACCACGACCCGCGCGCCCGCCCTGGTGAGAGCCCGGGTGGTCTCCAGGCCGAGTCCCGAGTAGCCGCCGGTGACGACCGCGAGCTTCCCGGTCAGGTCGATGCCCGTGAGGACGTCGTGGGCGGTGCTGGTCGCCCCGAAACCGGAGCCGATCTTGTGCTGTGCAGTGCTCATGTCCAGAACGCTACGAATTGGAGTGCTCTCGAAGTCAAGCCGGGCCGGGGACACGCGTCAGGGCAAGAGAAAGCCCCGGCCGGACGGGGGATTCCGGTCGGGGCGGTCAGAGGTGGGCACGGATGGCGGTCGCCTCTCGGCGAAAGGCTCCACAGGGCTTCAGCCGAACGATCTTCCCTGTGGGCGAATGGTGAGGCCCGGGGACACTGTCCCATCCGCACCCACGGCTGGTTCAACGGGAAACTACCGGCGGGTGTTCCTGCGTTCGCCGTGAAGGGCGGTGATCTGCGTCACGCCGGGAGGGGACGGTCACTTCCCGCGCGTCCACGCCAGCAGCTCCTCCGCGGTCCAGGTCGTCAGCACCCGCTCCGCGGGCACCCCGCACTCCTCGGCGCGGGCACAGCCGTAGCGCTGCCAGTCGAGCTGCCCCGGCGCGTGCGCGTCGGTGTCGACGGAGAACAGCACACCCGCGTCCACGGCCCGGCGCAGCAGCCGCCGGGGCGGGTCCAGCCGCTCGGGCCTGCTGTTGATCTCCACCGCCGTACCGGACTCCGCGCAGGCGGCGAACACCTCGTCCGCGTCGAACTCCGACTCCGGGCGGCCCCGCCCCGTGATCAGCCGTCCGGTGCAGTGGCCGAGGATGTCCGCGTTCGGGTCTCGTACGGCGGTGACCATCCGGCGGGTCATCGCGCGGGCCTCCATGCGCAGCTTGGAGTGCACGGACACCACCACGACGTCGAGCCGCTCCAGCAGCTCGGGTTCCTGGTCGAGGGAGCCGTCCTCCAGGATGTCGCACTCGATGCCGGTGAGCAGCCGGAACGGCGCCCAGGTCGCGTTCAGCCCCGCCACCACGTCCAGCTGCTCGCGCAGCCGGTCGGCGGACAGCCCGCGGGCGACGGTCAGCCGGGGCGAGTGGTCCGTCAGCACCGCCCACTCGTGGCCCAGCTCGGCCGCCGTGCGGCCCATCTCCTCGATCGGGCTGCCGCCGTCGGACCAGTCGGAGTGCAGATGGCAGTCACCGCGCAGCGCCTCCCACAGCGGCCCGCCCTCGGGCGGCTCGGTCTCCGGCCGGTCCTCCAGGTCCGACAGGTATCCGGGCACCTGCCCGGCCAGTGCCTCGCGCACCACCTTCGCCGTCTTGGGGCCGACGCCCCGCAGCGACTCCAGCGTCCCGGCCCCGGCCCGTGCCCGCACCTCGTCCTCGGGCAGGTCCGCCAGGACCCGGGCGGCCGTACGGAAGGCGCGTACGCGATAGGTCGGTGCCAGGGACCGTTCCAGCAGAAAGGCGATCCGGTCCAGCGCCTGCACGGGATCCATCGCCACCTCCTTCTCCAGGGTTCCCCGGCGGCGCCGCCCGCGCACGGCGGGCGGGCGGCCCGGATCCGCCCGCCGGGGAGGATCTGGAGGATTCGTTGACGCGTGTCGCGCTCTACGCTCTATTCATGACCGAAAGCGCGAGTCCGCACATCTCCCAACCGCGGATCATGGTGCTCGGGGTTCAGCCGGGCACGCCTCCGTTCCGCATCATGGAGATCGACGGTGTGGTCGTCGGATCGGCGAGAGCCGTCACCGACGTCCTGGAGACAGCAGCCCTCTACGGCATCAGGGTCCACGACCTGGACGACCCGGACGTGGTCCGCTGGGTGGGCGGCGACAAGTTCACCTGGCACCGCCACTAGCCGGACGCGTCAGCCGACCGTCCACTTCTGGTTGGCGCCGCCGGTGCAGGTCCAGATCTGCAGCCGGGTGCCGTTGGCCGAGTTGTTCCCGGTCACGTCGAGGCACTTGTCGGCCTGTGGATTGACGATGTCGCGCGCCCCCGTGACGGTCCATCTCTGGTTCGGTCCGCCGGTGCAGTCCCACAGCTGGACGGTCGTCCCGTCCGCCGTGCCGTTGCCGGTGGCGTCCAGGCACTTGCCGAGCGCGCGGAGCGTGCCGTCCGAGCCGGCGGTCCACTGCTGGGCGGCGGTGCCGTTGCAGTCGTAGAGCTGCACGGGTGTGCCGTTCGCGGAGTTCGCGCCCGCCACGTCGACGCACTTGCCGCCGAGCCCCCTGATCGCGCCGCCGCTCGCGCTGTCACCGGTCGTCACCGAGACGTGGTCCACCACGAGCTGCTGCGGGAACACCGTGGAGCCGTCCGGGTCGCCGGGCCAGTAGCCGCCCACCGCGAGGTTCAGGATCAGGAAGTACGGCTTGTTGAAGACCCACTGCCTGCCGCCCAGGTCGGCCGGTGTGCGCCGCTGGTAGACGTTGCCGTCCACGGACCAGGTGATGGAGTCGGGCGCCCAGTCCACGGCGAAGGTGTGGAAGGCGTCGGCGAAGGCCTGGCCGCCCGGCAGGGAGTAGCCGGCGCCTATGCCGCCCGACCCCGAGTAGCCCGGGCCGTGGATGGTGCCGTGCACGGTCGAGGGCTCGAAGCCGACGTTCTCCATGATGTCGATCTCCCCCGAGTCCGGCCAGTTCACGGGGGTGCCCAGCATCCAGAACGCGGGCCACATGCCCTGACCCCGCGGCACCTTCATTCGGGCCTCGACGTGCCCGTACTGGGCGGTGAACTTCCCGGAGGTGTTCAGCCGCGCCGATGTGTACTGGCAAGTGCCGTACCAGCACTGGTAGTTGGAAGGGTTCTCGCGCCGGGCCGTGATCACCAGATGGCCCTGGCCGTCCAGCGCCGCGTTCTTGTTGCCGGACGTGTAGTACTGCCGCTCGTGGTTGTTGACGTTGTCGCCGGTCTCGATCTGCCACTTCGACGAGTCGACCGCGGCACCCGCGGGTCCGTCGAAGGTGTCGGAGAAGGTCACCGCGGCGGCCGCGACTTCGGGGGGTTCCGCCTGGGCGGGCCCGATCGCGGCGGCCGCGACCAGGACGCCGGAGAGAGCGGCGAGCAGAGCGCCGCGGAGCAGGCGTGGGGAGGCCATGGTGCTCCCTTCCGTGCGGCGACCCGATGGAGGGGTGCGCCGACCGTGGTGGGGGGTGAAGGTGTCGCCACTTGATTTAAGGAGTGAGGTAAGGGGTCGTCAAGACTTTGGTACGGACCAGTGACAGGCCGGGACGACGACTGACCGGATCGGGCCGATCCGTCCACCGGCACCCTTCGTCCACCACCGAACCCTCGGCTTCCTACGCTTCTCGCCATGGACGCCGCACACATGGGCGAGCTGCTCGCCGTGCTGGGCGCCGGCACAGCCGCCGGTGCCGTCAACGCCGTCGTGGGCTCGGGCACGCTGATCACGTTCCCCGTGCTGCTCGCGACCGGCCTGCCGCCCGTGACCGCCACGGTCTCCAACGCGCTCGGCCTGATCCCCGGCTCCATCAGCGGAGCCATCGGCTACCGGCGCGAACTGCGCGGTCAGCGCCGGCGCGTCCTGAAGTGGGGCGCCGGCGCCCTGCTCGGCGGGCTCACCGGCGCGACGCTGCTGCTCACCCTGCCCGCCTCGGCGTTCGAACGGATCGTGCCGGTCCTGGTCGGGCTCGCCCTGGTGCTCGTCGTCCTCCAGCCGCTGATCAGCAGGAGGCTGCGCGACCGCAGGGCCCGCGCGGGGCGCTCCGCACGGCCCGACGGCGGACCCCTGCTGCTCGTCGGACTGACCCTGGCCAGCGTGTACGGCGGCTACTTCTCGGCCGCCCAAGGCATCATCTACGTCGCCCTGATGGGCATGCTCCTCGACGACGACCTGCAACGCCTCACCGCGGTCAAGAACGTGCTCGTCGCGGTGGTCAACTCGGTCGCCGCGCTGTTCTTCCTCGTCGTCGCCGAGTTCGACTGGACGGCCGTGGCCCTGCTCGCGGTCGGGTCCGCGGCCGGCGGCCACTTCGGAGCCACCGTGGGCCGCCGGCTGCGTCCCGCCGTACTGCGCGCGTTCATCGTCGTGGTCGGTACGGTCGCGATAGTCCAGCTCGTGCTGCGCTAGCCGGTCAGGTGGAGCGGGGCTTGCGCGCGTGCACCACGCGACTCAGGCGCCGTCCCAGCAGCACGTAGCCGATCAGGGCGCCGGTCGTGTTGAGGATGACGTCGTCGATGTCGAAGGCCCGTCCCGTGACCATCGCTCCCTGCGCGAACTCGACGAGGAGCATCACGGTCGCCGTCAGCAGCAGCACCCGCAGGACGCCGCGCGTCCTCGGGGCGACGACGGGGACCAGGACGCCGAACGGAACACCCAGCAGCACGTTGCCGCCGATCTGCTTGACGGCGTCCCGCAGTTCGGGCTGGTCGAGATAGGCCCGCAGGGTGCTGCCGGGCTGGAGGTTGGTGTGCGTCAGGGCCTCGGAAGCGGGCGACGGCTGCAGCGTGAGCTTCGCCAGTACGACGGCGAAGGCGACCATGAAGATGAAGGCGCACAGCATCGCCACCAGGCGGCCGAGAATGCGCAGGGGGCTTCGCGAGGGTCGCGGGGCGGGCCTGGACCCGCCCGGTGGCTTGGACTTGGCGGTGCCTCCCGACCTGGAGGCGCGAGAGAACCATGACGTGCCGCCCGGCTTGGCCGACTTCTCGGACTTCGAGCCACCGCCCTTCGACTTCGCGCCCGCCCTCGGCTTCGCGCCCGCGCCCCTGGACTTCGCGCCGCCGGTGGACTTCGCACCGCCCTTCGACTTCGCGGCGCCCGACGTCCTGGGAATGCCGAGGTGCAACGCGACACGCGAACGTGGGGTCCCACCGGCCATGTTGTCCTCCAGTCTTCAACTTCCCTTGGTGGTTAGCCGCTTACCCGCGAACCGGGCCGCGATGCGGTCGCTTTTCGCCGCTCGCGCACACGCCCCGCCGGTTTCCCCTCGCGTTGCCGGGGCACTCCGGGCGGAGACCCGCGCGTGCCGCCGTCCCTGGCGCACGCAGCGGTGCTTGGATGGCGCGGGACGAAGGAAATCGGACATACCGGGCTTGGGGAGGTGGCTGCGTGCACCGGCGTACGACGCTGCTCACCGCGGCCGAGTTCCTGGCCTGGTGGATCGCGCTCGCCCTGCTGTGGCTCGTGCTGATCAGCACCGTGGACACCCTGGAACTCGCGGTCGGCGCGGGCGCCGCCGCGGTGTCGGCTCTCGCGGCGGTGGCCGCGCGCCGGGCGGTGACCGGACGATGAACGGCTGGCTCCTCGCGGCGGCCCTCGTGCTCGGCGGGGGAGTGGGCGCCGCCCTCTGGGGCGTCGCCACCGGACCGCTGCGCCGCCGCGTCGTGGCCCAGAACCTGTCCACCGCCCTGGCCTGTCCCGGACTGCTCCTGCTCGCCCAGGGCTACGACCGCCCCGCCTACGTCGACCTCGCGCTCGTCCTCGCCCTGCTCGGCCCGGTCGGCACCCTCGTCTTCGCCCGGCTGCTGACCGACGAACTCGCCGCAGATCCGCCCCGTGCCCGGGCCCTGACCTGGGCGGCCGCGGCGCTCGGCGCGGCGGTGGTCCTGGCACTGTGCGCGGCAGCCGGACCCGGCAGGGCGATGATCAAGCTCCTCGTCACGGGCGCGCTGCTGATCGGCGGGAACATCGTCGCCTCCCGTGCGCTGTCCGGCGGCATCGCGGGGGTGCGCGGTGGCTGACGTACTGATCGTCGTGGCGCTGCTGCTGGTGGCCGGATGCGCGACCGTGGCCGTACTGGTCCGCGACCCCGAGCGCCAGGCCCTCGTCCTGGCCGTCCTCGGCGTCGCGCTCGCCGTGCTGTTCACGGTCCTGCAGGCACCCGACGTCGCCCTCTCCCAACTGGCGGTCGGCGGCGCCCTCACCCCCCTGCTGCTGCTCCTGTCGGTCCGCAAGGTCAAACGACGCAAGGGACGCGAGCGGTGACCCCGCGCACCCGCCTGTGGCTCGTGGCCGTCGGCATCGCCGGAGTCGCCGCGCTCCTCGTCGCCGCCTGCCTGGACCTGCCGCGCTTCGGCGGAGCGTCGCACCCGTACGGCGACCGCGCGGTGCGCACCTCCCTCGACCGGCACACCGCGAACACCATCGCCTCCGTCAACTTCGACCAGCGCGCCTTCGACACCCTCGGCGAGATGACCATCCTCTTCGCGGCCGTCGTCGGCTGTGTCGTCCTGCTGCGGCAGACCCGCGACGAGCACCGCGCCAGGCCCGCACCCGCCGACGTGGCCCCGCCCGTGCGCCGGTACGCCCTGCTGGTCCTGCCGGTCGCCCTGCTCACCGGCCTGTACGTCATCGCGCACGGACAGCTCAGCCCCGGCGGCGGCTTCCAGGGCGGCGTCGTCGCCGCGACCGCCCTGCACCTGCTCTATCTCGGCGCCGACTACCGCGCCCTGGAACGGATCCGCCCCGTCGGCCTGTTCGAGGTCGGCGACGCCGTGTCCGCCTCGGCCTATCTGGTCACGGGCCTGGCGGGCCTCATCGGCGGCACGGCCTTCCTGGCCAACACCCTGCTGCCGTACGGCACGTTCAACACCCTGTCCTCCGGCGGCACCGTGCCGCTGCTGAACGCGGCCGTCGGCATGGAGGTCGCCTGCGCGGTCGTCGTGCTGCTCGCCCGTTTCCTGGACCAGGCCGTCGAGATCGAGGAGGAGAGCGGGAGGTGAGCGCACCGTGATGGACGTCCTGCCCTACCTCGTCGCCGCCTGGGTCTTCCTCGTCGGCTGCTACGGCCTGGCCACCAGCCGCAATCTCATCCACGCCGTCGGCTGTCTGTCCGTGTGCCAGTGCGGCACCTACGTCCTGCTGCTGGCCGTCGGCTACCGCGACGACGCCACCGCTCCCGTCTTCTCCGACCTCGAACCGGGCTCCCGCCCCGTCGTCGACCCGGTCGTCCAGGCACTCGCCCTCACCGACGTCGTGGTCGGCGCCACCGTCACCGCCCTGCTGCTCGCCCTCGTCGTCCAGGTCGCCAAGCGGCACGGCACCGTCGACCCCGACGAACTCTCCGAGCTGCGCGGATGATGAACAACCTGCTCCCGCTGCTGGTCGCCGTGCCGCTCCTCGGGGCCGCCGTCCTGGTCGCCGCCGGACGCCGTGTGCCGCGCGTCCTCGCGGACTCGGTGGGATGCGCGGTCTCGGCGGGCACCGCGGGACTCGCGATCACCCTGCTGCTGAACTCCTCGCCGCCGATGGCCGAATGGGCCGGTGGCTGGACGCCCGTCGACGGCCACAGCGTCGGCATCGTCCTGATCGGCGACGGCCCCGGGCTCGGCATGGCGGCCCTGGCCTCCGTCCTGACGCTGGCCGCACAGGCGTACTCCTGGCGCTACTTCGACGAACCCCCGCGTCGGCACGCGGGTTCGTTCCCCGCGCTGATGCTGCTCCTGCAGGCCGGCATGTGCGGGTTCGCCATCGCGGGCGACCTGTTCAACGCGTTCGTGTGGTTCGAACTGATGAGCGTCGTCGCCTACGCCCTGACCGGCACCCGCGTCGAGGAGGCCAAGGCCGTGCAGGGCGCGCTGACCTTCGGCGTCGTCACCTCCCTCGGCGCGTACGCCATGCTCATGGGCATCGGGCTGCTCTACGCCCGCACCGGCGAGCTCGCCATGGCGCGGATCGGCCGTGCGCTCGACGCGCAGGGGCCGCCGGACGGACTGGTCCTCGCCGCCTTCGTCCTCGTCCTGACCGGCCTGCTGATCAAGTCCGCGGCCGTCCCCTTCCACTTCTGGCTCCCCGACGCCCACGCCGTCGCGCCCACCCCGGTGTGCATGCTGCTGTCGGGAGTGATGGTCGAACTCGGCGTCTACGGGGTCTGGCGCGTCTACGGCACCGTCTTCGCCGGACCCGGCGGCATCCCGGCGGCCGACCTGCAGCGGGCCCTGCTCGTGCTCGGCTCCGTGACGGCGCTGACCGGCGCCGCCATGTGCTGGTACCAGCGCCACATCAAACGGCTCCTGGCGTACTCGACGGTCGCCCACACCGGCCTGTTCCTGATCGGTGTAGGGGTACTGACCCCCGAGGCCGACGACGGGATCGCGCTGTACGTCCTCGGGCACGCCGGCGTGAAGGCCGCGCTGTTCGCCTGCACCGGCATCCTCCTCGACCGGTACGGCAACGTCGACGAGCACGCGCTGCACGGCCGCGCCCGCGAACTGCGCGGTGTCGCCGTGATGTACGCCGTCGGCGGGCTGGCGCTCGCCGGACTCCCGCCCTTCGGCACGGGGTTCGGCAAGGCGGTCACGGAGGAAGCCGTGGGCGGCGGGCTGGTCGCCCTGTACGTCGTCGCGAGCGCGGTCACCGCCGGGGCGGTCCTGCGGGTCGCGGCCCGGGTGTTCCTCGGCCTCGGCCCGGCCCCCGAGAACGGCACCGAGTACGAGACGACCGGCACCGGCGAGCGGCCCGAGACCCGGCACCGGCTCAGCCGGATCCCCGACACGATGACCGCCGTCCCCGCGCTGCTGCTCGCCGGATCGCTCGCCGTCGGCGTCGCTCCCGGATTCGGAGAGGTGGTCTCGCACGCCGTCAACGAGGCCGGGTCCGGCGGTGCCGTGGTGCCGGCACCGCACTGGAGCCCGGCCGGTGTGCTGCTGGACCTCGCCTCGACCGCGCTGGCGCTCGGCCTCGCGGCGGTGGCGGTCACCCGGCCGGGGCTGCTCGCCGCCCCGCGCCGGGCCCTGCCGCTGCGGCGCCTGCAGTCCGGGCACGTCGGGGACTACGTGGCCTGGGTCCTGGTGGGCGCCACCGTGCTCGGCGCACTGGCGTTGCCGAGCCTGCCGGGGTAGGGGTCAGGCCGCGTACGTCACCTTCACCTCCTTGAAGCCCAGGGAGTGGAGCAGCCCTTCGAGCATGTCGGTCGTGTTGGTCTCGGCACGCCTGGTCAGCCCGCTCTCCTTGGCGGCGTCGCCGATGTGCCGCACGGCCAGCTTCTGGACGGCCTGTTCGCTGTTGGGGTTGTCCGAGAAGAGGTCACCCAGGCGGTCCAGCAGACCGCGCTGCTTGGAGACGGCGTAGGAGCGGTCGGGGTCGAGGGACGGCTCGCCGAGGGCGGCGTGCGGCAGACGGAGTGTGGCGGAGGTCCGGTCGTCATTGACCGTGACGTCGTCGGCGCCGACCTTTCCGAGGTCGACATAGGCGTCCACGGTGCCCGCGCCGACGTACAGCGTGCGGGTGCCGCGGATCGCGTCGGGCAGGAACTTGGCGTCCTTCTCCAGATCCACGACGATCTGGAAGTTGCCGGAGGCGGCGTCGTAACGGCTCATGTCCTGGATGGACTGGAGCAGTGCCGGACCGGAACGGTCGTTGGTCTCGGTGCCGAACAGGTCCTTCAGGCCCGGGAGCACGCTCAGCCGGATCCCGGCGAAGAAGACGACGAGCACCAGGACCAGGGCACTCACCGCCTTCGCCCAGCCGGGCATGCGCTTGTTGATGCGCTTGATGGAAGTCGTCATGTCGACGTTCCTCCTTCCCTGTGAGGGGAGTACCCCCAAATCCCTTGGCGGACCTTTCTGTTGGCCGATTGCCGCCCCCGGCGGGAACGGGGCGGTGCGCCAGGGGGCGGTCGCGACGCGCGCGCCGGTGGGCAGCAACGTTTCTGCTCAGGTAAGTAGCATGAGTCCGCCACCCGGAATGATCATGCGAGGAGCGGATCGTGCGAGAGATCGCCGTGTTCAGCGGTAGTGCCCACCCCGAACTGGCGGCGGAGGTCTGCGCTCATCTGGGGGTACCGCTCAGTCCGACCCGGGTCAGCCGCTTCGCCAACGACTGCCTGGAGGTGCAGCTCCAGGCCAACTGCCGGGAGCGGGACGTCTTCCTGATCCAGCCGCTGGTCAGGCCCGTCCAGGAGCACCTGGTGGAGCTGCTGCTGATGTGCGACGCGGCCCGCGGGGCGTCCGCGAGCCGGATCACCGTCGTGATGCCGCACTACTCCTACGCTCGCTCCGACAAGAAGGACGCGCCGCGCATCTCCCTCGGCGGCCGGCTCGTCGCCGACCTGATGGTGGCGGCCGGCGCGAGCCGGGTGCTGGCCATGACCCTGCACGCGCCCCAGGTCCACGGCTTCTTCACGGTGCCGGTCGACCACCTGCACGCGCTGCGCGAGCTCGCCGCGCACTTCCGCCGGTACGACCTCTCCCGTACGACCGTCGTCTCCCCGGACCTCGGCAACGCCAAGGAGGCCGCCGCGTTCGCCCGGCTGATCGGCGCCCAGGTCGCCGCCGGCGCCAAGCAGCGGTTCGCCGACGACCGGGTCAGCATCAGCTCCGTCATCGGCGAGGTGACCGGGCGCGATGTCATCATCCTGGACGACGAGATCGCCAAGGGCAGCACGGTGATCGAACTGCTCGACCGGCTGCGGGAGCTGGGCCCGCGATCGATCCGCGTCGCGTGTACGCACGGCCTGTTCGCGGGCGGCGCGCTCAAGCGGATCGGCGAACAGCCGGACGTCCTGGAGATCGTGTGCACCAACACCGTGCCGATCCAGGCCGAGGAGCGCACCGAGAAGCTGAAGGTCCTCTCCATCGCCCCGGCGCTCGCCGAGGCCGTGCGCCGCATTCACAACGGGGAGTCCGTCAGCGCCCTGTTCGACGCGCCGGGAACCGAATAGACAGCAAGTCCTTCATAACGTGCCGGACGTGGCCTCGGGCTGGCCGAGGGCCGCGTCCGGCGTCGGATGCGGCGGCAGCAGACGGTTCAGCCCGGTGATCCTCAGCACGCGCAGGGTCAGCGGGTGGGTGCAGACCAGGTGCAGCTGCCCGCCGTGGTCGTGCGTCCGGCTCAGGGCCCGGTACAGCAGGCGCAGTCCGGAGCAGTCGAAGAACTCGATGCTCCGCAGGTCGATCACGATCCGCGCCCCGGGATGAGCCGTCACCCGGTCCAGGTAAGGGGCGATCTCCACCGCGGCCGCGATGTCGATCTCGCCGAGGAACTCCAGCACCGTGTGGTCAGGGTGCCGGTGGACGCGCAGATGCCGGCTGAACGGCGCAGGATCCTGCTGCACGACGACTTCGCCTCCCACCTCTTCACTTGCTGCGGGGTGCTCAAATCCAGTCCCCGCACTGCAAGTTACCCTCGATTGAGCGAATCTGAGCATGTTCGATTGACATATGTCTTCGAATTGCGACAGATGCTTCGGGTGATGTGCGAGGCGTGACTACGACAGCGCGTGCCATGCCCTGGAGAGTGCCTGGCGGAACTGTTCGGTCTGGTGTGCCGTGAGGTCCCGCACCATCCGTTCCTCCAGCTCCCGTACGGGTCCCTCGTGCCGGGCGAGCAGCTCACGGGCGGCGTCGGTCAGCAGGATCAGCAGCTCGCGGCGGTTGTGCGGATTGCGCTCCCGGCGCACCAGCCCGCGGGTCTCCAGGCTGCGGACCAGATCGGCGATCGACTGCGCCGTGACGAAGGAGTCCCTGGCCAGCTGGGCCGCCGACAGTCCGTCGTGCCGCTGGAGCACGGTCAGCGCCGTGTACTGCAGGGCGGTGATCCCGGACGGCCTGACCAGCTCGTCCAGATGCGAACGCACCACGAGCTCCACCTGTTTGACCATGTAGAGCAGCGACGGAGGCACCTTGGCGGGCGAGGTATCGAGCATGGGTTCAGCCTAGAGCATTGACAGGAATCCTGTCCGTAAAGAGACTGCGGACAGACAGGAATCCTGTTGGTTGAAATCTTGGCGATGAAGCTGAGGAGTGGCGATGACCACCTTCGAGATCGAACCCGGTCGGCTGTTCGTCGGGGGCCGGTGGCACGAAGCCGCCGACGGAGCGCGCACCGAGGTGGTCGACCCGTCCCGCGGCACGGTCCTCACCACCGTCGCGGACGCCGGCGCCGCCGACGTGGACGCGGCCGTACGCGCCGCCCGTGACGCCTTCGACGACGGCGCCTGGTCCGGCCTCAGCGGCCGGGAACGCGGCCGGATCCTGTACCGGGTCGCCGAGCTGATCCGGGAGAACGCCGACCGGATCGCCCGACTGGAGAGCCGTGACGTCGGCAAGCCGATCACGCTCGCGCACGCCGTGGACGTCACCAACGCGGCCAACGACTACGAGCACTTCGCCGCCCTCGCCCACGGCATGGGCGGCGCCGTCCGCGACACCCCCATGAACGCCCTCGCCTACGTCCGGCGCCGCCCGATCGGCGTGGTCGCCGCGATCACGCCGTACAACTTCCCCCTGATCCTGGCCGGTTCGAAGATCGCCCCGGCGCTCGCGGCCGGCAACACGGTCGTGCACAAGCCGGCCGAGGAGACGCCGCTGAGCGCCCTGTACATGGCCGACCTCTTCAAGCGGGCCGGCGTCCCCGACGGCGTGGTCAACGTCGTCACCGGCGGACCCGTGGCCGGCGAGGCGCTGCTGCGGCACCCCGGCGTGGACAAGGTCGCCTTCACGGGTTCGACCGCCGTCGGCCGCAAGGTCGCCGCCGTCGCCGGCGAGGCGCTCAAGCCCGTCACCATGGAACTCGGCGGCAACGCCGCCCACGTCGTCTTCGAGGACGCCGACCTGGCGAAGGCTGTCGGCGCGATCATCAAGGGATTCGTCTTCAACACCGGGCAGTTCTGCATGGGCGGACCCCGGCTGCTGGTGGCGCGCCAGGTCTACGGCACCCTGCTCGGCATCCTCGCCGACGCGGTGCCCGGCGTCCCGGTCGGCGACCCGCGGGAGGCCGGGACCGTGGTCGGCCCGATGGCGGGGGAGCGGCACCTGCGCAAGGTCGAGGAGTACGTCGAACTGGCCCGCAAGGAGGGCGGCACCGTCGTCTGCGGCGGCGAACGGCTCGATCTCGACGGCGGCTACTACTACCGGCCCACCGTCATCGCCGACCTGCCGAACGACTCCCGGGTGATCCAGGAGGAGATCTTCGGCCCGGTCCTCACCGTCCAGCCTTTCGACACCGAGGACGAGGCCGTCGAACTCGCCAACTCCACGCCGTACGGCCTGGCCTCGGGCGTGCAGACCGGGAACCTGGCCCGTGCCCACCGGGTCGCCGACCGGCTGGACGCCGGGATCGTCTGGGTCAACGACTGGGCGATGCTCGACCCCGCGGTCCCCTTCGGCGGGGTCAAGGACTCCGGCTTCGGCCGCGAGTACGGGCCCGAGGCACTGGACGCCTACACCACCACCAAGTCCGTCGTCGTCTCGCTCGACTGAGCGCCCCGCCAAGGAGATCCAGCGATGTCCATCCCCACCCGCGCCGCCGTCGTCGAGTCGGGCGGAGCCCCCTTCACCCTGTGCGACGTGCGGCTGGCGGAGCCCGGACCGCACGAGGCGATCGTCCGGATGGCCGCGGCCGGCCTGTGCCACACCGACCTCGGCGTGGCGAGCGGTGCGCTGCCCTTCCCGCTGCCCGGCGTCCTCGGCCACGAAGGCGCCGGCGTCGTGGAGACCGTCGGCCCCGCCGTGACCGGTGTCGCGCCCGGCGACCACGTCGTGCTGTCGTTCACCTCCTGCGGAGGCTGCCGCGACTGCCGCGGCGGCCACCCCGCGTACTGCGCGACCTGGCTGCCGCTGAACCTCATCGGCGGCCGCCGGGCCGACGGGACCGGCACCGTCAGCCGTGCCGGGGAGGACCTCGGCGGGCACTTCTTCGGCCAGTCCTCCTTCGCCGAACGGGCGTTGGTGGACGAGCGCAGCCTGGTCAAGGTCGACCCGGAGGTGCCGCTCGCCTCGATCGCCCCGCTCGGCTGCGGGGTGCAGACCGGGGTCGGCGCCGTCTGGAACGTACTGCGGCCGGACGCCGGCAGCACGGTCGTCGTCCTCGGCGCCGGAGCGGTCGGCCTGTCCGCCGTCATGGCCGCCGCCCTGACCCCCGCCACCGAGATCGTCGCCGTCGACCGGTTCGCCGAACGCCTTTCACTGGCAAGGGAGTTGGGTGCCACCCACACCGTCGACGCGTCCGGCACCGACCTCGCGGGCGCGCTCGCCGGCATCACCGGCGGGCGGGGCGCCGACGGGGTCGTCGAGACCACCGGCGACGTCGGGGTGCTGCGCCGGGGCGTGGACGCGCTCGCCGCCCGCGGCACCCTGGTCGTGGTGGGCGCCCCGCCCTTCGGCACCGAGGTCGCCCTCGACGTCAACGGGCTGCTCGGCGGCAAGCGGATCGTCGGCCTCACGCTCGGCGACGCCGAGACGCAAGCCTTCGTCCCGGCCCTGGTCCGGCTGGTGAAGGAAGGACGGCTCCCGCTGCACCGCCTGATCAGCACCTACCCGTTCACGGACATCGACCGGGCGGTACGGGACATGCGCGCGGGCAGGGCGATCAAGCCCGTGCTCACCTTCTGAGCCGGCCCGTCGTTGCGGCTCAGTCGACCGTCAGGACCAGCTTCCCGGTCGTCCGGCCGGTGTCGCCCAGGGCGTGCGCCTCGGCGGCATCGGCCAGCGGGAAGGTCCCGGCGATCTCCGGGCGCAGCTTCCCCTGCTCGACCAGGTCCGCGATCGCCCGCATGTCGGCACGGTCGGCGTCCACCAGCATCCGCACCGCCCGTACACCGAGCCGCTCGGCCTCCGCACCGAACTCGTCCGACCCGACCGGCAGGATCGAGACGACGATGCCGCCCGGACGCAGCACCCGCAGCGAACGCACCGAGGTCTCACCGCCCAGCGTGTCCAGGACGACGTCGACGTCCTTGACGGCCTCGGTGAAGTCCGTCTCCCGGTAGTCGATCACCTCGTCCGCGCCCAGAGAGCGCAGGAACTCGTGCTTGCCCGCGCTGGCCGTGCCGATCACATGGGCGCCGCGTGCCTTGGCGATCTGCACCGCCACGTGCCCGACGCCGCCGGCCGCCGCGTGGATCAGCACCCGCTGCCCCGGGCGGACGTCGGAGTGCTCGACCAGCGCCTGCCACGCGGTGAGGGACACCAGCGGCAGCGCCCCCGCCTCCGTGTGGCCGATCGAGGACGGCTTGTGGGTGAGGGCCCGCACCGGGGCGATGACGTACTCGGCGTGCGAGCCGTGGCCGAAGGGGTACGGCAGCATGCCGAAGACCTCGTCGCCGGGGCGGAAGGCGGCGACGCCGATGCCGACCGCCTCGACCACGCCGGAGACGTCCCACCCGAGGACGAACGGCGGCTCGCCCAGGAAACCGCCGGTCTCGCGGTGCTTCCAGTCGGTCGGGTTGACGCCGGCCGCGCGGACGCGGACCAGTACCTCGTTCGGGCGCGGCGCCGGGCGCTCGATCTGGACTTCCTTCAGGACCTCGGGACCGCCGAGGACGTCCTGGCTGATGGCTCGCATGGTGTTCACAGTGCTCATGGTGAAACAGCCTGCCGGTGCCCGCCGCCGAAGGAAATGGCATGAATGCCAATCTCCGATAAGATCGTGCCATGCGTGGTGAACGACAGGTGGAACGGGTCGTGGTGCTGGCCCTGGACGGCGTCTACCCCTTCGAGCTGGGCATCCCCAGCCGGATCTTCGGCGCCGCCGACGGCCGGTACGAGGTGCTGACGTGCAGCGTCGACGGCGAGCCGGTGCGCAGCAACGCCGACTTCACGATCGGCGTCCAGCACGGGCCGGAGATCCTCGCCACCGCCGACACCGTGGTGGTCGCCTCCGTCGGCGTCGCGTACATCCCCGAGGAACTGCCCGCCGAGGTCGTCGCGGCGCTCGCCCGGATCCGCCCGCAGGCGCGCATCGTGTCGATCTGCACCGCCGCCTTCGTCCTGGCCGCCGCGGGCCTGCTGGACGGCCGCCGCGCCACCACGCACTGGCATGTCACGGACCTGTTCCGGCGCCGCTATCCGCAGGTCGACCTCGACCCGGACGTCCTGTTCGTCCACGACGGCCGGGTCCTCACCTCGGCCGGCGCCGCCTCCGGCGTCGACGTCTGCCTGCACATCGTGCGCACCGACCACGGCAGCCACCTGGCCAACGCGGTCGCCCGGCGCTGTGTCGTACCCCCGTTCCGGGACGGCGGCCAGGCCCAGTACATCGAGCAGCCCGTCCCGGAGAGCGGAGCCGCCGGCACCGCCGCCACCCGCGCCTGGGCCCTGGAGCGCCTCGACGAACCGCTGACCCTGACCGACCTCGCCGCCCACGCCCGGATGAGCCTGCGCACCTTCGCCCGCCGCTTCAACGACGAGGTCGGCCTCAGCCCCGGCCGCTGGCTGATCCAGCAACGCGTCGGCCGCGCCCGCCACCTGCTGGAGTCCAGCGACCTGCCGGTCGACCGGATCGCCATCGAGGTCGGCTTCGCCACCGGCGCCTCGCTGCGCCAGCACCTGCACGCCGCGATCGGGGTGTCACCGCAGGCGTACCGCCGCACGTTCCAGGCGGCAGAGGTCCGCTAGCGCGGCCGTACGCGGCTCAGGAGTCCTCAGCCGCGTACACCTGCGCGCCCCCCACATACGTCCGCGTGACCCGGGTCCGCGCGATCGCCTCCACCGGGCCGTCGAACGGGTCGCGGTCCAGGACCACGAGGTCGGCCAGCGCCCCCACGCGCACCTCGCCGGTGTCGTCGAGGTGGTTCGCGTACGCCGAGCCCGCCGTGTACGCGGCGAGCGCCTCGGCGAGCCCGATCCGCTCGCCCGGCAGGAACACCGGTGTGCCGTCGCCGTCCGGCGCCACCCGGTTGACCGCGACATGGATGCCCTGCAGCGGGTCGGGGCTGCTCACCGGCCAGTCGCTGCCCGCCGCGAGCCGCGCCCCGGAACGCAGCAGGGCGCCGAACGGGTACTGCCACGCGGCCCGTTCGGGGCCGAGGAACGGAATCGTCAGCTCGTCCATCTGCGGCTCGTGCGCGGCCCACAGCGGCTGGATGTTCGCGATCGCCCCGAGCCGCGCGAAACGCGGCACGTCGGCGGGCTGGACGACCTGGAGGTGGGCCAGGTGAGGGCGGGTGTCGCTGGGCCCGTTGGTGCCGCGCGCGGCCTCGATCGCGTCCAGCGCGTCGCGTACGGCCCGGTCGCCCAGGGCGTGGAAGTGGCACTGGAAGCCGAGCGCGTCCAACTCGGTGACGTACTTGGGCAGTTGCTCCGGGTCGATGAAGCTGGTGCCCCGGTTGGCGGTGGCGCAGCCGCACCTGTCGAGATAGGGGTCCACCAGCGCGGCGGTGCCGGTCTCGGCGACGCCGTCCAGCATCAGCTTGACGCTGGTCGCCCGGAACCGTCCGTGACTCAACGCCGCCCGCCGCTCGGCCAGTTCGGGAATCTGCTCGAAGCCGCGCTCACGGTCCCACCACAGGGCGCCGACCACCCGTGCGGTGAGCGAGCCGTCCCGCGCGGCCGCGAGATACGCCTGCGCCGGGTCGTCCATGCCGAGGAAGTCCCCGACCAGCGCGTCCTGCCAGGCGGTGATGCCGAGCGCGTGCAGATGCCGCTGGGCGTGCAGCAGGGCCGCCACCCGGTCGGCCTGCGTGGCGGGCGGAGTCAGCCGCCCCACCAGCTGCATCGCGCCTTCCTGGAGCGTCCCGCCCGGTTCCCCGGAGGCGTCCCGGTCGATCCGCCCGTCGGCCGGATCGGGCGTGTCGCGTGTGATCCCGGCGAGCGCGAGGGCACGGCTGTTCACCCAGGCTCCGTGATGGTCCCGGTTCGGCAGGTACACCGGCCGGTCGGGCACCACCGAGTCCAGCAGCTCCTTCGTCGGCGTACCGCCCTCGAACGCCTCCATCGACCAGCCGCCGCCGGTGATCCACTCCCGCTCGGGGTGCGCGTCGGCGTAGGCGCGCACCGCCGCGAGGGTCTCGTCCGCCGTCCTCGTGCCGGTCAGATCGCACTGGGTGAGCTCCAGCCCGGCCGGCACCGGATGCACGTGCGCGTCCTGGAACCCGGGCAGCAGCAGCCGCCCGGCGAGGTCCACCACCTCGGTCCGCGGCCCGGCGAGATCGTGCACCTCCTCCCGCCCCACGGCCGTGATGCGCTCGCCGGTGACGGCCACGGCGGTCGCGGTACGGCCCTCGGGGGTGAGGACGGGGCCGCCGGTGAAGAGGAGATCTGCGTACATGTTCCTTTTCCTGAGGGTGAGTTATCGGGAGGTGGCGAGCAGCTGCGGCGCGTCGGCGTCGGTGCCCTTGCCGGTGTGGAAGTACGGCGACCTGCGCACCCACCGGGCCCACGCGGCGGCCACGAAGCCGGACGCGATCATCGCCAGGGGAGTGAGGAGCAGGAACCACCCGTTGTCCGCGCTGACTTCGAAGTGGTCGGCGGAGGTGTAGAACGACCAGCCCAGATAGCCGCCGAGACCGAGCAGCGCGAGCGCGCTCAGCGTGGGCAGGACCACCGCGCGCACCCCCTGCCACAGGTCCTCGCGCAGCAGGGCGCGGAAGCGGACGGCGGCCGCGAGGGCGGTGAGGGCGTAGGACAGGGCGACCACGATGCCCACGGCGTTCACCGTCGCCATGATCATGTCGGCGAGCCGCGGGATGACGAGTGCGAGCACCGCGACCGCCACGGCCAGCGCGCCGATCAGTATCGTGCCGACGGCCGGAGTGCCGTAGCGCGGGCTGACCTTGGACCACACCGGCCCGAGCGTACGGTCCCGGCTCATCGCGAACATCCCGCGGGCCGTGGGGATCACCCCGGCCTGGAGCGAGGCGACGGCCGAGAACATCAGCGCGACCAGGGGGAGCGCCGCCCACGGCTGGGAAGCCAGCCGCTCGCCGAAGAAGGCGAGGCCCTCCGGTCCGTGACCGACCAACTCCTCCTCGGACAGCACGCGTTGGAAGGCGACCGAGCCGAGCAGGAACAGCCCGAGCATGGTGAACAGGGTGATGACGCCTGCCCGGGACGCGTCGCGCGGGTCGCGCACCTCCTCGTTGACGGTGAACGCCGACTCGAAGCCCCAGTAACAGAACACCGACAGCAGCAGTCCCTGCGCCAGCGCGGTCGCCGACGGGATCGCGAACGGGTCGAACCAGCTGAGGCTGAAGTCGTGCGGGCCGGTGACGATGCCGTAGCCGCAGAAGCCGAGCAGGACGATGTACTCGAAGACCAGCAGGCCGGCCTGGAGCCGTGCGGCGGTACGGATGCCGGTCACGGCGGTCAGCGTGACCGCCACCAGCACCAGGATGCCGACCGCCGTGGTCTGTGCGGTCGAACCCGGGTCCAGCGCGAGGCCGCCCACCCGGTGCAGCCCCGCGTCGCCCGCCAGCTGGAGCAGGGCCGAGCCGGTGACCGCGGTGGTGTACGCGAGGAACGCCACCACCGCCACGATGTTCACCCAGCCGACCATGAACCCCAGCCAGGGCGTGAGCGAGCGGCCCACCCACACATAGCCGTTGCCCGCGTTGGGCTCGACCTTGTTGAGCCGGGCGTAGGCGCCCGCGATGCCGAGGACCGGCAGGAACGCCAGCAGCATGATCGCCGGCAGATGCAGGCCGACCACTCCGGCGGTGACCCCGAGGCCGATGCCGATGCTGGTGGTCGCGGCCGTGCTGGACGCGGCGATGGCGATGCCGTCCAGGACACCGAGGGACTTGCGCAGCTCGGGCCGCGCCGGAGGGTCGACGACGCTGGGGGACTGCTGATCGGACATGGCCGGATCTCCGCTCGCATCGGGGGGCCGGGCGGCCCCGATGAGCGGACATGAAACTGAACGAGGGCTTAACAGGTCAACGGTGTTGTCATAAGGTGTGGGGCACCGGCCCCAGGGAGGCAGTCCATGAGCGAGCGCGTCGTCCCGCCCGCCGCCCGGCGGCGCAGGCGCCCCACCAAGCAGGGCGTGGTCCTGTCCGAGGACCTGATCGTCGGCACGGCCCTGCGGCTCATCGAGGAACACGGCGCCGACGCCCTGTCGGTGCGCCGCCTCGGGCGGGCGCTCGGCGCCGACCCCAGCTCGCTGTACCGGTACTTCCGGACCACGGACGACCTGATGCTCGCCGTCGCCGACGAACTCATCGGCCGTACCCTGCGCACCTGGCGTCCCACCGGGGACTGGCGTGCCGACCTGCGTGACCTGGGCCTGCGCATGCACGCCGGCGCCCTCGCGCATCCACGGGCCGCGGTGCTCAGCTCGTACCGGGTGACCGGGCGGGCGCATGAGATCCAGGCCGTCGAGACCATCCTCGGTGTGCTGCGCCGCGCCGGCTTCCCCGGCCCCGACGCGGTGCGGATCTACCACGTCTTCGTCGACCAGGCCCTCGCGCACGGCGCCCTCGACTCGGCGAGCGTGGCGATGCCGAAGGCCGCCCGGGACGCGGAGGACGCCGTCTGGCGGGCGACGTACGCGCGGCTGCCCGCCGACACCCACCCGCACATCGCGGCCACCGCACGGCACCTCGTGGCCGACATGGCGCGCAGCTCCTATCCGGCGGCGCTGGACCTGCTGCTCGGCGCCGCGGCGGCCCGGCTGGCAGAAATCCGTTCCCGGCCCGTCGCCCCGGCGGCCACACTGGACCCTTCCGGCAAAGCAGCCCCGTGACAAGGGAGTTCACCGATGGCACCGTCCTCCGCACGCCCCGCCGAGCAGCGCAAGCGGGACACCCTGCACCGTCTGGAGCATGACGAGGACGTCTGGGTCGCGACCGCCGACGCGGGCGGCGGAGTGCCGTTCCTCGTGCCCCTGTCCTTCCTCTGGGACGGCTCGACCCTGCTGCTGGCCACGCCCGCCGCCGGCCCGACCGGCCGCAACCTCAGGGCGACCGGCAGAACGCGCCTCGGCATCGGCCCGACCCGCGACGTCGTCATGATCGAGGGCACGGTCGAGACGATCGCGAGGGAAGAGCTGTCCGAGGAGGAGGGCGATCGCTTCGCGGCGAAGACCGGTTTCGATCCGCGCCGCCTCAGCACGCCCTACCTGTACTTCCGCGTCCAGCCGACCCGGGTGCAGGCCTGGCGCGAGGCCGACGAGCTGGCCGGGCGAGAGCTGATGCGGGACGGGAAGTGGCTGGTGGCGGACTGAAACGGGCTGACCTGGACACCCGTCGGGGACAGGGCGGCGGGGCAGGACGCCCCGCGCCCAGGACTCCTGCGGAGGAACCATGCCAGTGGTGAAAGCGGGCTTCGTGGTGCTGGACTGCGCCGAGCCCGAGAAGCTCGCCGTCTTCTACACGGAACTCCTGGAAGGCGAGCAGACGAACGCGACCGCCAACCGCGTCGAGATCAGGGGCGCCGACGGGACGCGGCTCGCCTTCCGCCGCGACATGAACGCGACCCCGCCGAGCTGGCCGCGCCCCGAGAACTCCCTCCAGGCCCATCTGGACTTCGTGGTGGAGGACCTCGACGAGGCCGAGCGCCGCATCGTCGGGCTCGGCGGCCGTCCCGTCGAGACGAAGGAGCCCGCCGGTCCGTACGAGGAGCGCGGCTACTCCGACCCGGCCGGCCACTCCTTCACGCTGCGCCGCGTCACGGCGACGGCACCGAAACAGGGCTGAGGGGGAGCGGAGCGGGCGGCGGCGAGGGGAGGCCGGTCGCCCGCGCCCCGGCGGGGCCGGACTGGAGACCGTTGCGCCCGCATCCACCGTTGCGCCCGCATCCTGGGAGAGCCTGGGGTGGCGCGCCCGCACCGTGCCGGGACCGGGGGACTCGCCCTCGGCTTCCCGTGCCGCACGCAGGGCCGGCGTCAGCCCCCGGGTCCGGGTCGACGGGACCGGACCCGGGCCCGGGGGCCGCTCATCAGTCCCGGCCGCCCTGGTCGGCGACCGGCCACACGCCCGTCGAACGTTCGATCGCCTTCGCACCCGTGCGGTCCGCGAGGCTGCGCGCCACCGCGAAGAGGGCGCCCTGGACCGCCGCGGCGAGCAGGATCTCGCCCCACCCGCGCTCCCGGTCCAGGGCGTCGGGTGCGTCCTCCTCGTTCCGGATCGCCATCCAGGTCTTGCGGAAGGCGACCCCCGCCAGCGCCCCGCTCGCCCAGCCCAGGGCGAATCCCAGGGGCTTGTAGGCCAGGGGGAGTTTCAGCTTCTTCTGCTTGTTGTTGTTCTTCGCCATGCGCGCCTGCGCCTCCTCAGTCGATCAGGGCCGTCCGCTCGCCGGGATCCGCTCGGTCTCGGGCACCGGCCCGGGCGGTGTCCCGTCGCCGAACGGCCGGCCGCCCAGCTCCTCGCGGTGGTGCGGTGTCAGCCAGCCCGCCAGGTCCGGCCCCGCGGGCACGATCCCGGTCGGGTTGATACCGCTGTGCACCTGGTAGTAGTGCCGTTTGATGTGGTCGAAGTCGACGGTGTCACCGAATCCCGGCGTCTGGTAGAGATCACGGACGTACGCCCACAGAACCCGGTTCTCCGTCAACTTCCAGCGATTGCACTTGAAGTGGCCGTGATACACGGCGTCGAAACGGACCAGTGTGGTGAACAGCCGGATGTCCGCCTCGGTGAGAGTGTCGCCGACCAGATAACGCTGCCCGGACAGCCGCTCCGCCAGCAGTTCCAGCCGCCGGAAGAGCCGGGCGTACGCGTCGTCGTACCGTGCCTGGTCGGTGGCGAACCCCGCCCGGTACACACCGTTGTTGACGTCCTCGTAGACGTCCGTCATCACGGCGTCGATCTCGTCCCGCAGTGCCTTCGGGTAGAGGTCGGGCGCCCCCTCGCGATGCAGGGCCGTCCACTCGGTGGCGAGGTCGAGGGTGATCCGCTGGTAGTCGTTGGTGACCAGCCGGCCGCTGGGCACGTCCACGATCGCGGGCACGCTCACACCGCCGGGATAGCCGGTCTCCCGCCGGTCGTAGGCCTCGCTCAGGTGGCCGATGCCGAGCACCGGGTCGCGATCGCCGGGATCCAGGGTGAAACGCCAGCTGCGGTCGTCCTGGATCGGGTCGGCGACCGCCAGCGACAGGGCGCTCTCCAGCCCGAGCAGCCGCCGTGACACCAGGGACCGGCTCGCCCACGGGCAGGCACGGCTCACCACCAGACGGTAGCGGCCCGCCTCCACCGGCCAGCCGTCTCTGCCGTCCGCGGTGATCCGGTCCGTGAAATGCGCCCGGGACCGCTGGAACGGCTTCCTCCCGTACGCGGTGTTGCCCGCGCCGCTCATGTCCGGCACTCCTCTCCTCCGTATGCCTCGTCTTCCGGCGTACGCCTCTCCCGGACGCCGCGCTACCGCAGTACCCCGAATTCCCCGGTACCACCGAGTCCCCCGATTTCCGTCGACGGCACAGTGTGAGGCCGACCCATCTGGGGATTCGGCGTTAGATGAGCAGCCAGAACGAGACGCCGAGCACGGACCGCAGGACCCGGGTCACCGTGCTGGTGGCACTCACCGCCAACCTCGTCATCGCCGTCGCCAAGGCCGCCGGAGGGCTCTTCGCCCACTCTCCCGCGCTGCTGTCGGAGGCGGCGCACTCCGTGGCGGACAGCCTGAACGAGGTCTTCCTGCTGGCCGCGCTGCGCCGCAGCCGCCGCCCCGCCGACGCCCGCCATCCCTTCGGCTACGGCAAGGAGCGCTTCTTCTGGTCGCTGCTGGCGGCCGTCGGCATCTTCGTGATGGGCGGCTGCTTCTCGTTCTTCCAGGGCTTCGAGGCGCTGCGCGGCGGAGGCGAGGAGCAGTTCAGCGGCTATGTGGCGGGCATGATCGTGCTGGGGGTGGCGTTCGTCGCGGAAGGGCTGTCGCTGGTGCGGGCGCTGCATCAGGTGCGCCGGCAGGGAGGTCTCGCGAGCGGCCTGCGCGACCCGGCCCTGCGCACGGTCGTCGCCGAGGACGCCACGGCGGTGCTCGGTGTGACGCTCGCCTTCGCGGGCATGGCACTGCACATGATCACCGGGCAGGTCGTGTGGGAGGCGTCCGCCTCACTCGCGATCGGCGCACTGCTCGTCTACGTCGCCTTCCGGCTCGGCCGCGACGCCCGCGACCAGCTGATCGGGGAGGCCGCCGACCCGGAGGCGGACGCCAGGATCCGTGCGCTGCTGGCCGCGCAGCCGGAGATCGACAGCGTCGAGGCGCTGTTCACCATGAAGACGGGCCTGGACACGGCTCTGGTGGCGGCCCGCGTCGATCTGGTCCCCGGGCTCGACAGCGAACAGGTCGAGGAGGTCGCCGTGCGCATCAAGCAGTCGATCGGCAACACGGTGGCCGAGGCGGACCAGATCTTCCTCGACGTGACCGAGCGCTCCGCCCGGGAGGCATACGGAAGCCCCGCCGCGACGGGGGAGCGCGGCGGGGCCTGACGCACGTGTGCCCGGCGTCGGACGGTTCATGCACACCGGGTGAGAAGAATTTTTCGAAGCCGATCAGTCCTGATCGACGGGCTCCAGCACGAACAGCGGGATCAGCCGGTCCGTCTTCGTCTGGTACTCCGCGTAGGGCGGGTACGCCGCGACGGCCCGCTCCCACCACTCGGCCTTCTCGGCGCCGGTGACCTCGCGGGCCCTCATGTCCCACACCTGGGTGCCGTCCCGCAGCTCCACACGCGGATCCGCCTTGACGTTGTGGTACCAGACGGGGTGCTTGGGCGCCCCGCCCAGCGAGGCCACGGCGGCGTAGCGGCCCTCGTGCTCGACACGCATCAGGGGCGTCTTGCGGATCTTGCCGCTCTTGGCGCCGCGGGTGGTGAGCAGGATCACGGGCATCCCTGTGTCCATGAGGGTCGTGCCCTGGGTGCCGCCGGAGCTCTCGTACAACTCGACCTGCTTGCGGACCCAATCGGTCGGGCTGGGTTCGTACTCGCCCTCAAGAGGCATGACATCGGTCCCATCGTCGTGTCCTGTGCTGACTGCCACCGTTTCTCAACACCGGCCGGTGCGTGATTCATCCTGCCGGTCCTACAGCAGCATTCTCACAGCCAGCAGCAGGATCACGCCGCTGGACACCAGCGCTGTCACCAGACGTCCCTGACGCCCCGTCATCAGCCGCCCCAGCAGCGTCCCGCCGCAGGCGAGCAGCAGCTGCCAGCTCGCCGACGCGACGAACGCGGCCAGGACGAACACGCCCTGCTCCGAGGGAGAGGCGGCGTCCGCCGCGCGGGTGCCGAGGACCAGGGCCGCGAAGTAGATCACGGTGGTCGGGTTGAGCAGGGTGATGCCGAGCAGCGCCAGATAGGCGCGCGCCGGGCTCGGCGGCGGGGGAGTCTGGGATCGGCCGGCGAGCCGGTGGCGGCGGTGGTCGCGTACGGCGATGACCGCGCCCCGGATCGCGAGGACCGCCAGCACCAGGGCGGAGGCCCAGCGCAGCGGCACCAGCACCGGACGCAGTGCCGCGGCCGGCGCCGAGCCGCCGACGGTGGCCACGAGCGCGTAGAGCCCGTCGGCGGTCGCGACGCCGAGCGCGGCGCAGACTCCGGTCCGCAGGGACGTACGGGCGGTGAGGGAGACGAGATAGGTCGCGACCGCGCCGACCGGGACGGCGATGCCGTAGCCCGCGAGCAGCCCCGCGACGAGCGCGGCGGTCACGACGTGGGAAGCGAGGGCCTCCACGGTCGGCCGGGCTGCTGCTGGGCGCGCACCGGACGGACGGCGGCGGTCAGCGGCAGGACGGCGAGGATCGTAGGCATGGCCGGATTCTGGGGGTGGCGGCGGCCCGCCGACAAGCGAATTTCACGGGCGGGCCGCGCGGCACCGGTCCGAGGCGCACCGGACCGAAGCTCTGTGCGACGATCCCCGGCCAGAATGCCCGCGCGCCTGATCTGGCCGAACTTGACGTCGTCAGCTAGATGCCCCAGGCATCTAATGAAGATCGGCACGACGCACTCTTCGTCTGCGAGGTCTTCGATGACGGACATGACGGAACCCCCCACCGTCGCCTTCCCCCAGAACCGCACCTGCCCCTACCACCCGCCCACGGCCTACGACCCGCTGCGTGACGCGCGCCCCCTGGCCCGCATCACCCTCTACGACGGCCGCCCGGCCTGGCTGGTCACCGGACACGCCCTCGCCCGCACCCTGCTCGCCGACCCGAGGCTGTCCTCGGACCGCTCCCGGCCCGAATTCCCCGCGCCCACCGAGCGGTTCGCGGCGGTGCGCGACCGCAAGTCGGCGCTGCTGGGCGTCGACGACCCCGAACACCGGGTGCAGCGGCGGATGATGGTCCCCAGTTTCACGCTGCGTCGCGCCGCCGAACTGCGCCCGCAGATCCAGCGGATCGTGGACGAACGGCTCGACGCGATGATCGCCCAGGGCGCACCGGCCGACCTGGTGACCGCCTTCGCGCTGCCGGTGCCCTCGATGGTCATCTGCGCCCTGCTGGGCGTGCCCTACGCCGACCACGACTTCTTCGAGGGCCAGTCACGACGCCTGCTGCGCGGTCCCGCGGCCGCTGACACGAGGGACGCCCGCGACCGGCTGGAGGCGTACTTCAACGAGCTGATCGACCGCAAGCAGAAGGAGCCGGAGCCGGGTGACGGCGTCCTCGACGAACTCGTCCACCGTCAGCTGCGCGACGGCGACCTCGACCGCGAGGAGGTCGTCGCCTTCGCGACCATCCTGCTGGTCGCCGGCCACGAGACCACCGCCAACATGATCTCGCTCGGCACCTTCACCCTGCTCCGGCACCCGGAACGGCTGGCCGAACTGCGCGCCGATCCCGGCCTGCTGCCGGCCTCGGTCGAGGAGCTCATGCGGATGCTGTCGATCGCCGACGGGCTGCTCCGCGTCGCCGTGGCGGACATCGACACGGACGGCGGAACGATCCGGGCGGGTGACGGCGTGGTCTTCTCGACCTCGGTCATCAACCGCGACGAGTCGGTCTACCCCGAACCCGACGCCCTCGACTGGCACCGCCCCGCCCGCCACCACGTCGCCTTCGGGTTCGGCATCCACCAGTGCCTCGGCCAGAACCTGGCCCGCGCCGAGATGGAGATCGCCCTGCGCACCCTCTTCGAGCGCGTGCCGAACCTGCGCCTTGCCGTCCCCGCGGAGGAAATCCCCTTCAAACCCGGCGACACGATCCAGGGGATGCTGGAACTCCCCGTGACCTGGTAAGAGGCTCCGGTCATGCACAACGAAACGCACGAATCAGGCCATATCCACATCGACATCGACCACGACGTCTGCGTCGGCGCGGGTCAGTGCGCCCTCGCCGCCCCGTCCGTGTTCACGCAGGACGACGACGGGTTCAGTGCCCTGCTCCCCGGCCGGGAGGACGGCGGCGGCGACCCCATGGTGCGGGAGGCGGCCCGGGCCTGCCCGGTCAGCGCCATCACCGTGTCCGAAGGGGGGAGTTGACGGCAGGCGCCCCGTCGGGCGCACGCGCGCGTGGGCGGGTCCGCAGCCGGTGCGGACCCGCCCGCCGGCGGACCCGCCCCTCAGCGCGCGGCCGCCATCAGGGCCCGCGCGGCCTCCCGTGCCTCCGCCGCCGGCCGCGTACCGCCCGTGATCCCCGCCGTGACCATCGCCCCCTCGGCCAGCAGATACAGCGGCCCGGTCAGCGCGTCCGGCAGCCCGGCGCCGGCCACCAGTGAGCCGAGATAGTCGCGGAACGCCCGCTTGTGCGCCCGGACCTGGTCCGCCACCCGCTCCGAGCGCGCGCCCAGCTCGCCGTAGGAGTTGATCCAGGCGCACCCGCGGAAGCCCTCCTCGGTGAACCACTCCTCCAGCCAGTCGAAGACGGCGAGGATCCGTTCCTCCGGGTCCGGCTGCCGCTCCCCATGCGCGGCGAGATCGCCGCGCCAGCGCACGTCGCGCCGCTCCAGATACGCCTCGACCAGCTGCTCCTTCGCCGGAAAGAGCTGGTAGAGCCGCTTGAGCGAGACCCCGGACGCGCCCCGGATGTCGTCCATGCCGACGGACTGGATGCCGCGCCCGTAGAACAGCGTCTCCGCTGCGTCCAGTGCCTGATCCCGGGCGGTTGCGCTGTCCATGTACGACCTCTCCTTGACGCGAGAACGAGCGTTCTCCTACGGTAGCAGTCAGCGAGAGAACGCACGTTCTCCCGTTGGCCCACCGCCGACACGGCCCGGAGGATGACATGACCGACCGCCCGCCCCTGCCCCCGTTCACCCGCGAGAGCGCGGCACAGAAGGTGCAGGCCGCCGAGGACGCCTGGAACACCCGCGACCCGCACAAGGTGTCGCTCGCCTACTCGGAGGACTCGGTCTGGCGCAACCGCGACACCTTCGTCACCGGACGCGCGGCGATCGTCGAGCTGCTCACCGCGAAGTGGGCGCGCGAGCGGGAGTACGCGCTGCGCAAGGACCTGTGGGCCTTCGACGGCGACCGCATCGCGGTCCGCTTCCAGTACGAGTGCCAGGACGCCGACGGGCAGTGGTGGCGGTCCTACGGCAACGAGCTGTGGGAGTTCGACGAGCACGGTCTGATGACCCGCCGCGAGGCGAGCATCAACGACGTGCCGATCGAGGAGAAGGAGCGCCGCATCTTCGGCCCGCGACCGGAGAACGAGCGCGGGCTGACCTTCCCGGTGCACCAGGCCGGCTGAGTAAGGTTCCCGGGTGACCGAACAAGCCCGGAAACCCTTCCTCTACGTCGTCGTCTGCGCCGCCGGGATCGCCGTGGACGTCAGCAAACTGATCGGCGCCGCGCAGGAGCGGGACTGGGAGGTCGGCGTCATCGCGACCCCGGTCGCCATGAACGGCTTCTTCGACACCGCCGCCGTCGAGGCCCTGACCGGCCGCCCGATCCGCTCGGCGTGGCGCACCCCCGCAGATCCACGCCCCTTCCCGCCGCCGGACGCCGTCGTCGTCGCCCCGGCCACCTTCAACACGATCAACAAGTGGGCCGCCGGCATCTCCGACACCCTCGCCCTGGGCACCCTGTGCGAGGCGTACGGGCTCGGCGTCCCGATCGCCGTCCTGCCCTGCGTGGCCGACGCGCTGGCCGCCCATCCCGCCTACGGCGACAGCCTGATACGGCTGCGCGGGATGGGCGTGCGCTTCGGTGATCCGTACACCGGCGAGGCCGGGGAGGACGGCAGGCGCCCGGAGTTCGGCTGGGAGCGGGCGCTGGATCTGCTGGAGAGCGGCCCGGCGGCCGCCGGTTGACGAGATCCGGTGGGGCGCCGCACCGGGAATCGGCCCGGAGCGCGGACCACGACGTACGCTCCCCAGGTACCCCACCCCGAAGGCAGGAGCAGCAACGATGCAGTACGTGAAGCTCGGTTCGACGGGCCTGGACGTGTCGCGGATCTGTCTGGGCTGCATGACCTACGGGCTCCCGGACCGCGGCACGCACGAGTGGACCCTCGACGAGGAGGCGTCGCGGCCGCTGATCCGCCAGGCGCTGGACGCCGGGATCAACTTCTTCGACACCGCCAACGTCTACTCCGACGGCACCAGTGAGGAGATCGTCGGCAAGGCGCTGCGGGACTTCGCGAGCCGGGACGAGA
Organism: Streptomyces sp. Y7; assembly: GCF_043195415.1. Taxonomy (NCBI): domain Bacteria; kingdom Bacillati; phylum Actinomycetota; class Actinomycetes; order Kitasatosporales; family Streptomycetaceae; genus Streptomyces; species Streptomyces sp. Y7. Next base: position 898,630 of record NZ_JBIDDQ010000001.1, on the reverse strand, counting down.
TCGTGCTCGCGACGAAGGTCAACGGCCGGATGCGGCCGGGCCCGAACGGCGCCGGGCTCTCCCGCAAGGCCATCATGACGGAGATCGACCACAGCCTCGCCCGCCTCGGCACCGACTACGTCGACCTCTACCAGATCCACCGCTTCGACCCGCACACCCCGGTCGAGGAGACGATGGAGGCACTGCACGACCTGGTGAAGGCGGGCAAGGTCCGCTACATCGGGGCGAGTTCGATGTACGCCTGGCAGTTCTCCAAGATGCAGTACACCGCCGAGCGGCACGGCTGGACCAGGTTCGTCTCGATGCAGAACTACTACAACCTCCTCTACCGCGAGGAGGAGCGCGAGATGCTGCCGCTCTGCGCCGACCAGGGCGTCGGCGTCCTGCCGTGGAGCCCGCTGGCCCGCGGCCGGCTGACGAGGGACTGGGGCACGGTCACGGACCGCAGCGCGGGCGACGACTTCGGCAGCCGTCTGTACGTCGACAGCGACCGGGTCGTCGTCGACGCCGTCACCCGCGTGGCGGACGATCGCGGTGTCCCGCGCGCCCAGGTCGCCCTGGCCTGGCTGCTGCACCAGGACACGGTGACGGCCCCGATCATCGGCGCCGGCCGGCCGGGCCACCTCGAGGACGCGGTGGCCGCGGTGGAACTGGAGCTGAGCGAGAAGGAGTTGGAGGAGCTGGAGCGGTCCTACGCTCCCCATCCGGTCATCGGCCACTGAAGCGCCCGAGGGGCGCGGGGAACCGCGCGACCGGCCACCTCGACGGTCGGCAGCCGGCGCGCTAGTGGGGCCCGGACGGCGCGAACTCGGTGCCGCACGGCCCCGCCCCCTCGCTCTCGGCCAACGGCACACGGTCGCCGCTCATCGAGAGCGTCCGGTAGTACGGCCCGATCCGCTCGGCCGAACGCCCCACGTAGTGACCGATGAACGACCGGCGGAAGCGGTCCCGCGTACGGTTGGGCTGCGAGCCGTGCACCAGACTGCCGTTGAAGAACAGCACGTCTCCCGGCCGCATGTCGACCGGCACCGCCCGCAGGCCGGGAGGCGGTGCCACGTACTCCCGCGCGAAGGACACCTCCTCGTCCGCGACCTCCGGGCAGAACAGGTCCATGGCGTGCGTGCCGGGGACGACCTCGAGCCCTCCGTTGTCCCGGTCGATCACATCGCAGGCGATCCACGCCGCCACGCATGTGCCCGGCTCGACCCGCAGATAGAAGTTGTCCTGGTGCAGGGCCTGCCCCCGCGCGCCCGGCGGCTTGAAGTAGAACATGCTCTGCGCGGCCAGCACCTCCTCCCCGAGCAGCACCTCCAGCACGCCCCGCAGCCGGGGATCGAGCAGCACCCGCAGCGACAGGTCGTCGATCTCGTGCGGCTGCATCACCCGCGGGTACACCCGCAGCGGATCGCGCGTCCGCGGCCGGGGCTCGAAGTGCCCGGGCACCGGACCGGCCGCGTGCAGCGCGGCGAACCGCTCGCACAGCCGGGCGATCTCGTCGTGTCCGAACAGTCCGCGTACGACGGTGAAGCCGTCCTCGCGGAACTGGCGGAGCCCGGCCCCGGGCAGGATGGGAGCTCCGGCGGCGCCGATGTCCGTGGCTGTCATGCGTCCACTCCTCAGTCGGATGTCCCTTGCCTGTCACGCTAGGCCGAGGCACGTTCCAGGAGGATGACCGTGAGCGCTGACGGATTGCCCGAGACCGCTGCCGGGCCCGGTGTCCCCGCCCCGCCGCCCGGCCTGGTCGTGGTCGGGCACTTCGACCAGCCGCCCGGGTACCGGATCGAGCGGCCGCGCGGCGCGGACAGCTGGCTGTTCACCTGGACGACCGGCGGCCGGGGCCGGCTGCGGCACGGCGGCACCGAGGCGCGGGCCGGGGCGGGGGACCTGGTGGTGCTGGCGCCGGGTGTGCCGCACGGCTACGGCGTCGAACCGGGCGCGCCGCACTGGGAGTTCTGGTGGGCGCACTGCCAGGCCCGCCCCACCTGGCGGTCATGGCTGCGTCCTTACGACTCCGGGGAGGGCCTGTACGTCGTCACTCCGACGCCGGACACGGTCCACGCCCGTATCGGGACAGCGTTCCGCCGCATGCTCGCGGACGCCCGCTGGACCGGCACGGAGGCACCGCCCGCCCCGGCGGCGGAGGAATCGGCGGCAGTGGCGGAATCGGCGGCAGGGGAGGAGTCGGCGGCAGTGGAGAAACCGGTCGCGGCGGAGAAACCCGTCGCGCTGGTGGAGGAATCGGTCGCCGTGGCCCATGGCGCCGCGGCCCGCGAACTCGCCCTGTGCTCACTGGAGGAGGTCGTCCTGCTCGCCGCGGCCACCGCGCGGACGGCACCGGTCGGCCCCGGAATCGACCCCCGGGTGCGCCGGGCGCAGGCACTGATCGACGCCGACCCGGCCGCTCCGCACACCGTTCGGTCGCTGGCGGAGCACGTCGCGCTGTCGCCCTCGCGGTTCGCCCACCTCTTCACCGGGCAGCTCGGCCATGCGCCGATGCGCGCACTGCGCGAGGCACGACTGCGGCACGCCGCCCGGCTGCTGGAGAACACAGGGCTCTCCGTGGACCGGGTGGCGGCCGCCTCGGGGTTCGCCAGTCCCCCCCACTTCAACCGTGCATTCCGGGAGCGGTACGGCAGACCACCGGGCGCCTACCGGGCGGGGTGGTCCAATGGTTGACATCTCACTTGTGAAGGCCCGGTGAAGGCCGGTGTGCCCACATGACCAGGCATGAAAGTGACACGGGGCCTGTTCAATGGTTTGCGCCGCGACTCGCGACGCGATGAGTGAATACCGTTTCCAATTGTCCCGGCGATATTTCGAATGATCGAAGCGCGCTATTGACCACTCGTCAAATAGTGAGCGGCGCGGATGCAAAGCGCAAAAACAGCGGTCGCTTGTTCTCCGCCCCTGACCTGTGCAAAGGTGTGCCTCGCTCCTTTACGTCCCACGCTTCACAAGAGCTGCGCCGGAGCATACCCCTTGGTATGGACCTTCAATGCCGCATGCCCTCCGGAGGAATGCCGCCGTGCATGACGCAGGCCTGTCGAATTCCCCGAACGACGCCCGCATCTTTGAAGTCACGGACGCTCAACTGAGCGCCGAACTCAAGAAGTGGACGGGGGTGTCGCCGGCGCTGCACCCGGTCGGTGAACTTCTCGACCGGCACTGGGAGGCGGGTTTCGCCTATGCACGGCTGTGCACGGCGGACGCCCGGTCGGCGGGCATGCTGACCACCGCGGCGTTCACCCGGCTCTTCGGCGAGACCCTGCGGCACACCGGCCCGACGGCGGCCTGGCGCCCCCGACTGCTCGTCACCGTGCGCCGTATCGCGGCGGAGTGGGACACCGACCGCAGACGGGAACTGCTCCACCCCGAGCTGCGGTCCGAGGGAGAGGGCGCGGAGCGTGTGGCCGCCCGACTGCTGCCGCCGGCGGACCGCAGGCTGCTGTCCGGGGCCTTCCAGCGGCTTCCCCAGTCGGCCCGCTGCCTGCTCTGGCACACCGAGGTCGAGGCCGAACCGCTGTCCGTGCCGGCCGGCCTTCTCGGCCTCGACGAGGAGTCCGCGCGCCTCGAACTCGACCGGGCCCGCGACCGGTTGCGCGAGGAGTGCCTCCAGGTCCACCGCGAGCTCGCCCCGGAGCAGGAGTGCCGCCAGTACCTGCGGATGCTGGACGTGACCTACCGGCGGGGCGGCATCGACGTCGACCCCGATCTGGGCGCGCACCTCAACCGCTGCGCGCACTGCAGCGAGACCGCCGGCCAGCTCACGTTCTTCAACGAGGGGCTCGGCGTCGCGCTGGCCGAGGCGGTGCTCGGCTGGGGCGCCAGGGACTACCTCCTGCGGAGAGCCGGCCTGCTGGACGGGATGGCCGACGCCGAGTCGGTGGCGCCGCCCGCTCCCATGCCGGCGACTGCCGCGACGACGCGAATCGCGGGCGAGTCCTTCTTCGCGGACACCCCCGCGCCCCCGCCGCCACGCCGCGCCACCGCGCCCCCGCCGCCACGCCGCGCCCCCGCGCCGCCGCCGCCACACCGCGCCCCCGCGCCGCCGCGCCACGCGCCCGCCCCCGCGGCCGGGGGTACCGCGCCTGCGGCCGAGTCCTTCGCCCCCGCGGGGGAGTCCCTTCCTCCTGAGGCCGAGAACTTCGCAGACGCGGGCACGGGCTTCGGGCCCGCGGCCGAGGGCTTCGGGCAGGCAGGTGCGGGCTTCGGGTCGGCAGCCGAGGACTTCGGGCACGCGGGTGACGGATACGGGCCCACGGCCGAGAACTACGGGCGCGCAGGCGCGGGCTTCGGGCCCACGGCCGAGGACTTCGAGCACGCGGCCGACGGCTTCGGCGCCTCCGTCGAGGACTTCGGGCACGCGGGCGCCGGCTTCGGCCCCGCGGCCGAGAACTTCGCCCCCACGGCCGACGGCTTCGGCAACGTGGGCGAACCCTTCGCTCCCCACGCCGAGTCCTTCGCGCCTGCCGCCGAGGCGTTCGCGCCGAGGGGAGAGGCTTCCGCCCCGGGGAACCGGCCTTTCGCCGCCGCTGCGAACGCGTCCTTCGCCGCTCCCGCCACCCAGCCTTTCCCCACCGTCGCGAACCGGACCTCCCCCTCCGCCGACCCGCTCGCCTCACCCACGGAACCCGGCCCCCGAAGGTCACGCCGGGCCGCCCGCCGGACCGAGGCCGGCGCACCCACCGAAGCGGCCGCCGGCAACACCCGCACCTGCTCCGGCCGCGCCGCCCTCAAGGCGGCCCGCCGGGCCACCCGGCGCCGCAATCTCACCGCGGCCGTCGCGACCGTCAGCGCCCTCGTCGTCCTGCCCCTGGTCATCTGGTCCGTCGGCGGATCCGGCGACGACTCCTCGCCGGCGGCCGGCGACCGCCCCTCCGAGGCGCCCGACACCGGCCCGGGCACCGCCACCAAGAACCCCTCCTGGGCGGGCGCCGCCGAGGCGGCGAAGGGCGATCTGCGGGGCCGGCTGCACAACATCGGGTCGGGGCTGTGTGTCGGCATCGCCGGCGGCAAGGCCGTGGAGGGCGCGGAGACCGAACTCGCCAAGTGCTCCTCGACGCCCGGCCAGCAGTGGGCGTACGAGATGGACGGCCTGCTCCGCAGCGGCGCCGACCCGGGCCTGTGCCTCGACTCCCACCTCGGCTACTCGGTGCGGCTCGCCCGCTGCACGGGCACCACCGACACCGAGAACGACTACGTCCGCTACGACTTCACCCTCCAGGGCACCTTGGTGCCGCGCTTCGCCCAGGACCTGGCTCTCAGCCCCGCCGCCACCGACGGCTCGGGCGCCCTGGTCCTGAAGACCCGCGAGGACGACGGCGACGCCCAGCACTGGGTCATCGACACGTCGCAGACGGAACTCCAACTCGCCGTCGTCAACTGGGACTCGGCGGCCGAGACGCGGAAGACGGCCACACCGGCCCCGACCCCCACGCCCGAGGCGTCGCGGACGCCCCCGGCCACGCCGCCCCCCTCCGTGACCCCGTCGACCGCGCAGCCGGGGAGCGCGAGCGCTTCGCCGACCGACGACTCCTGCTCGTACGACCCGTACTCCTGCTCCTGGGACGGCGACGACGGCTGGTCGGGCGGCGGGTACGGCGGCGGCTACGGGGGAGGTTACGGCGGTGGCTACGGCCACGGCGGCGGCCGTCACTGAGCGGCAGGATCAGCCACCGGTGCCCGGCTGGACCACCGTGACGAACACCGACGACTCGTTCCCGGCCACGGGCACCTCACCGGCCGTCCACGCCACCTTCAGCGGATCCCGCTCGTCCGGCGGCGTCACGATCAGCGTCTGCGGCAGCGCCGTGCGCGCCCCGCTGATCTCGGGACTGGCGAAGGTCAGCCCCGCCCAGGCACTGCGGCCCGGCGTCAGCGTGACGGTTGTGGGTGTGTCGGGGGAGCGCTTCGGATCCGGGCCGAGCTGCTTGCCGGCGGCGTCCACGAAGGCCGCGCCGGGATAGCCCCGCACGGTGCACGTGTGGTCGCCGGTGTTGGTCAGCACGATCGGGAAGTTGCGCTGTCCCGCGCCAGGACTGGGACGGCCGATCGACGCGCGCAGCTGGGAGGTGTGGCAGCGCGTGCCGGGGCCGCCCGACTGGGTCGCGGGGCTGGTGGTGTCGACGGACGGCGGCCCGGTCGTCGCCGGTTCGCCGGACGTCGGCCCGCTCGGCGTGTTCCCGGTGCCGGTCGTGGCCGGCGCGGTCGTGGGGCTGCCGGTGCCGGCCGGGGTCTGGACGGCGCCCGTGGAGTCGCCGCCGCTGCCGCACGCCGTGAGCAGGCCCAGCAGCGCGACGGCGCTGACGAGGGGAGTCGCTCGGTGTAACGAGGGGAGTACCCGTGCAGGTCCCATGTATCACGACTCCCCGTTTTGACAGCGGCTACTCACTCCTCGTCGAGCAGCCCGATCTCCGCCCAGATGGTCTTGCCGTCCGTTGTGTGCCGGCTGCCCCAGCGCTGGGTCAGCTGGGCGACCAGCAGCAGCCCGCGGCCGCCCTCGTCGAAGGTCTTGGCGCGGCGCAGATGCGGTGCCGTGTGGCTGGTGTCCGACACCTCGCAGATCAAGGTCGTCGCGTCGTGGATCAGCCGGAGCCGGATGGGGTGGGTGCCGTAGCGGATGGCGTTCGTGACCAGCTCGCTCACCACCAGTTCGGCGGTGAACGAGGCCGAGCTGAGTTTCCAGACCTCCAGTTGCTCCACGACCTGCTTGCGGATGGGGGCGACGAGCGCCGGGTCCGCCGGGATGTCCCAGGTCGCCACCCGGGACGTGGGCAGGCCCTGGGTGCGGGCCAGCAGCAGGGCCACGTCGTCCGCGACACCGCCGGGCGGGAGCAGGACGTGCAGGACGCGGTCGCACGTCTCGTCGAGCGAGTCGGGCAGGGCCGACAGTGCCTCGCGCAGGAGCGCGTGGCTGGCGTCGACGTCGCGTTCCCGGGTCTCGATCAGGCCGTCGGTGTAGAGGGCGAGCACGGTGCCCTCGCGCAGTTCGATCTCGGCCGACTCGAACGGCAGCCCGCCCAGACCCAGCGGCGGTCCGGCCGGCAGCTCGATCTCCCTCGGCTCGCCGCCGGGCGGGACCATGACGGGCGAGGGGTGCCCGGCCCGGGCGAGTGTGCAGCGCCGGGAGACCGGGTCGTACACCGCGTACAGGCAGGTGGCGCCGACCTCGCCGGGCCCGGCCTCGGTGCCCGCCTCCTCGGACAGCCGTACCACCAGGTCGTCGAGGTGGGTGAGCAGTTCGTCGGGTGCGAGGTCGATGTCGGCCAGGGTGCGCACGGCGGTACGCAGCCGGCCCATGGTGGCCGACGCCTGGATGCCGTGTCCGACGACGTCGCCGACGACCATCGCCACCCGCATCCCGGACAGCGGGATCACGTCGAACCAGTCGCCGCCCACCCCGGAACGGGCCGCCGGGAGGTAGCGGGAGGCCGCTTCGAGCGCGGCGGTGCGCGGCAGGGAGCGGGGGAGCAGGCTGCGCTGGAGCGCGAGGGCGGTCTCGCGTTCGCGGGAGTAGCGGCGGGCGTTGTCGATGCAGACGGCGGCGCGGGCCGTGACCTCCTCGGCCAGCAGCGCGTCGTCGGGCGTGAACGGCTGGCGGTTCCGGAACCGGGTGAGGACGGCGACGCCGAGTGTGGTGCCACGGGCCCGGATCGGTACGGACATGGTCGTGTGGATGCCGTACTCGCTGATCCGCTCGGAGCGTGCCGGGTCCCAGGCGAGCCACTCCTCCAGGTCGCCGGTCGACATCGCCGCCACGATGGTGTGGCCCGCCAGGAGCGCGTCGGCCTGGGGCGACGGGGTGGGGTACACGTCGAGACGGCCGGGCTCGACCACCGCCTCGGGGCTGCCCGGATTGACGGAACTGTGCGCGGCCCGGCGCAGGCTGAGCGGTGCGGACAGGCGGCCGGTCGGGGCGTCGCCGCCGTGCTCCGGCGGATCCAGCAGATCGACGCTGACGAAGTCCGCCAGGGCGGGGACGCAGACGTCCGCCAGCTCCTGCGCGGTGCGGGTGACGTCGAGGGTGGTGCCGATGCGCACGCTCGCCTCGTTGACCAACTGGAGCCGTTCCTGGGCCAGGTACTGGTCGGTGAAGTCGTGCGCGGCGACGGACACGCCGCGCACCCGCCCCTTGGCGTCGGTGATCGGGGCCATCCGGGCCAGCCAGGCATGGGTGCTGTCACCGCCGACGGGCACGTACGTCCGTACGTCGGTGCCCCGGCCCGTGGTGAGCACACGCAGGAGCTGCCGCTCGATGTCGAAGCTCTGCCGGCGGCCCGTCAGCTCGGGCGCCCGCAGCCCGCGCACGTTCTCCTCGGAGAGGCGGAGGACCTCGGACATCACCGAGTTGATCCTGCGCAGCCGGAGCCGGTCGTCGTAGATCGCGATCGCGCAGGGGGACGCCAGCAGCCCCACCTCGTCCAGCGGGTCGCCGGGCGGACGCGGGGCGTCCTGCTCGATCGGCGTGACCACGAGCCAGTGCGGGGGACCGTCCTCTTCGGGCCGGACACGGTGGGCGAGCAGCCACACCGGCAGCGTGCCGCCGTCACGACGGCGCAGGGTGAGGACACCGTCCCAGCGGTCGCCGTCCGGGGTGAGGGAGCCGCGGTCGGCCTCGTCGGCCAGCAGATGCGCGGCCGGGCGCCCCACGACCTCGTCCGCCGCATGGCCGAGGAGTCGCTCGGCGCCGGCGTTCCACTCGACGAGCAGGCCGCTGTCGTCGACGACCGCCCGGGCCGTCGCGGCCTCGTCGAACGGATAGTCCGGGCTCATGGTCGCCACTCCAACGCGCACACACACGGTGAACAAGCGTGCTCACTCGGGCTCCAGCCTAGTGCTTCGGGGACATTCACGGAGCGAACCCGCGACCGCACTCTTGACTGCCACGCGGGCCGCGGCGTCAGAATCTGTTTGTTCACGATCAGTTATGAGTGCTTCTGGGCCCTGGTGAGGGAGTGCCGCCATGACAGTCTCACGAAGATCGTTACTGCTCGCCTCGACGGCCGCCCCGGCGGCCGGGGCACTGACGGGCATCCCGTCGGCACGGGCCGAGGAGGCCGCCGGCGCCGCGCCCGCGCGGCACACCGTTCCCCTGCGTGACGGCTGGCGCTTCGCCCTGGTGAACCCGGACGGCATCACCGACCCGACGGGCGCCTTCGCCGACGCCGCCGACCCCGGTCACGACGACTCGGGCTGGCGGCAGGTGGCGGTGCCGCACGACTGGAGCATCGAGTTCGCCCCGACCACCGACCACGGCACCACGAGCGGCACCGGCTTCTTCCCCGGCGGCCTCGGCTGGTACCGCGTCGCCTTCACCCTGCCGGCCGCCCTCGCGGGCAAGCGGATATCGGTGGAGTTCGACGGCGTCCAGATGGACGCGTACGTCTACTGCAACGGCGTCGAGGTCGGCCGCCACCCCTACGGCTACACCGGCTTCGCCCTCGATCTCACCGACCGGCTCCACACCGACGGCAGCACCGAGAACGTGCTCGCGGTCAAGGTGCAGAACCGTCTGCCCAGCAGCCGCTGGTACTCGGGCAGCGGCATCTACCGCGAGGCCCGTCTGGTCGTCACCGAGCCGGTGCACGTGGAGCGCTGGGGAACGTACGTCACGACACCGGATATCACCGCCGCCCGTGGCGTCGTCCGGGTGCGCACGTCTGTCGTGAACGCCACCGGCACCGGCACCGACGTCGAGGTCGTCTCGCGGATCACCGACCCCCGCGGCCGCACCGTCGCCCGTACGTCCTCCGTGATCGCCGTCTCCGACCGGGCGACCGGGACCCATGAACTCACCGTCCCCGAACCGAAGGTGTGGGACTTCGCCACCCCGCATCACCGCTACACCCTGAACACCGAGCTGCGCGTCGGCGGCAGGACGACCGACACCCACCGCACGGCCTTCGGGTTCCGCACCTTCCGTTTCGACCCGGACGAGGGATTCCACCTCAACGGCGTCCACCACAAGATCAAGGGCGTGGACCTCCACCACGACCTCGGCGCCCTGGGCGCCGCCGTGAGCATCGACGCGATCCGGCGGCAGATGACCATCATGAGGTCGATGGGCGTCAACGCCTTCCGCACCTCCCACAACCCGCCCTCGCCGGAGATGGTCCAGGTCTGCGAGGAACTCGGCATCGTGATGCTGGTGGAGGCGTTCGACTGCTGGCGGACCGGCAAGACGCGCTACGACTACGGCCGTTTCTTCGACGAGTGGGCCGAACGCGACGCCACCGAGATGGTGCTGGCGGCCCGCAACTCGCCCGCCGTCCTCATGTGGTCCATCGGCAACGAGGTCCCCGACTCCACGTCCACCGCCGGGCTCGCCATGGCCGATCGGATCATCGACGCCATCAGGGCCGCCGACGACACCCGCCCCCTGGTCATCGGGTCCGACAAGTACCGCCGGCTGCCCGCCGAGGGCTCCGCCGCCGATCTGATGCTGGCCAAGCTGGACGGCCTCGGCCTGAACTACAACACGGCCAAGTCGGTGGACCAGCTGCACGCCGCCTACCCGCACCTGTTCCTCTTCGAGTCCGAGTCGTCCTCCGAGACCTCCACGCGCGGCACCTACCAGGAGCCCGAGCACCTCAACACCGGCGAGAACCACACCCCCGGCCGGCGGGCCACCTCGTCGTACGACAACAACCTCGCCTCGTGGACCATGAGCGGCGAGTACGGCCACAAGAAGGACCGCGACCGCAAGTGGTTCACGGGGCAGTTCCTGTGGTCGGGCATCGACTACATCGGCGAGCCCACGCCGTACGACGTCTTCCCGGTGAAGGCGTCCTTCTTCGGCGCGGTCGACACGGCCGGCTTCCCCAAGGACATGTACTACCTGTTCCAGAGCCAGTGGATCGCCGAACCCATGGTCCATCTGCTGCCGATGACCTGGAACCACCGGGAGGGCGACACGGTCGAGGTGTGGGCGTACTCCAACGTCGACACCGTCGAGCTGTTCCTCGACGGCGAGTCCCTCGGCACGCGCACCTTCGACACCAAGAAGACCCTCGACGGCCGGGTCTACCTGGAGACCACCGAGGCGACCGGCGACGACAAGACCTTCAGCGACGGCCCCTACCCCGGCAGTTACACCAGTCCCAACGGCAGCGCGGGCAAACTCCACCTCACCTGGAAAGTGCCGTACCGGCCGGGGGAGTTGAGGGCGGTGGCCCGCCGGGGCGGCCGGACGGTCGCCACCGATGTGCTGCGCACGGCCGGCCCGGCGCGGGCCGTACGCCTGTCGGCGGACCGCGAGTCCCTGGCCGCGGACGGCCGTTCCCTGCTCTTCGTGACCGCCGAGATCGTCGACGCGCACGGCGTCGTGGTGCCCGACGCCGAGCACCTGATCTCCTTCGGCGTACGGGGCGGCTCGCTCGCCGGCCTCGACAACGGGCGCCAGGAGAGCGCCGAGCGGTACCGGGCGAGCACGCGTACGGCCTTCCACGGCAAGGCGCTGGCGATCGTCCGCTCGGGTACGCAGGCCGGCACTCTGAAGGTGACCGCACGGGCCGAGGGCCTGCGGGCGGGTGTCCTGACCGTGCGGACGACGCCGGCGGGACCGGCCGCGCTCACCCCGGCCCAGGCCTTCGAGCCGGATCACCCGACGCCGCCGAACTACCCCTGTGCGGACGCCAGTTACTCCGGACGGCCGGACACCCTCCCGGCCGCAATGCTGGACGGCGACCCCGCCACCGGCTGGTCCAACGGCTTCACCAAGGCCGCCACGGCGCTGCTGCCCGCCTTCCACGGAGCCCGGCGGGAGGACTGGGTCTCGGTGGACTTCGGCCGGGCACGGAACCTGGACCGGGTGGAGGTCTCCTTCACGGTGGACGCCACGCACACGCTGCCGACAGCGGTCGTGGCAGAGGTGTGGGACGGCCGCGGGTATGTGCCGGTGCAGGGGACGGCCGTGGATTGGGCCACGACCTCGGATGCCCCGACGGTAGTCACCTTCGAGTCGGCACGGGGCTCCCGGCTACGACTCACCCTGACCAGCGCCTATCCGGGGGAGGCGCGAGGGGCGATACGCATCAGCAGGCTGGAGGCACCGGCCACCTGACCCACGTCACGGTCCGGGCGCCCCCGCGCCCCCGAAGGGGCGCGGGGAACTGCGCGACCGGCCACAACGGTGCCGCAGCCGGAAACCGCCCGTCCTGACCGTTGACGTACTGTCATGTCGCCAACAAACATGGCCTGCGTCCGCATCTGGGAGCGCTCCCACCGTCGAGCGCCACCCGCACCTCCCCAGAGGAGCCCAGCTGTGAAACGCCGCAGAACCACCCTGCTGACCCTGTCGGCCCTGCTGGCCGCAGGCCTCACCGCACTTCCGGCAGCCCCCGCCGGCGCCGAGGAGGTCGAGCAGCTCAAGAACGGGACGTTCGACAGCACCACCGACCCGTGGTGGGCCACCGGCAACGTCACCGCGGGCCTGTCCGAGGGCCGGCTCTGCGCCGACGTGCCCGGCGGCACCGCCAACCCCTGGGACGCGGCCGTCGGCCAGAACGACATCACGCTCGTGAAGGGCGAGTCGTACCGCTTCTCCTTCACCGCCGACGGCTCGCCCGAGGGCCATGCCGTGCGCGCGATCGTCGGCCTGTCGGCGGCGCCGTACGACACCTACTTCGAGGTCACCCCGGAGCTGAGCGTCTCCGGGAACTCCTACGCGTACACCTTCACCTCACCCGTCGACACCCCGCAGGGCCAGGTCGCCTTCCAGGTCGGCGGCGGCGCGGACGCGTGGCGGTTCTGCATGGACGACGCCTCGCTGCTGGGCGGTGTCCCGCCCGAGGTGTACGAGCCCGACACCGGGCCCCGCGTGCGGGTGAACCAGGTCGCCTATCTGCCCGCCGGACCGAAGAACGCCACGCTGGTCACCGACGCCACCGGCAGGCTGCCCTGGCAGCTGAAGAACGCCGCCGGGACCGTCGTCGCCCACGGCTGGACCGTCCCGCGCGGCACCGACGCCTCCTCCGCGCAGAACGTCCACTCCCTCGACTTCGGCGCCTACCGCAAGCAGGGCGAGGACTTCACGCTGGTCGCCGACGGAGAGGTGAGCCGACCCTTCGACATCGGGACGGCCGCCTACGAGCGGCTGCGGCTGGACGCCGTGAAGTACTACTACACCCAGCGCAGCGGCATCGCGATCCGCGACGACCTGCGCCCGGGCTACGCCCGCCCCGCCGGACACGTCGACGTCGCACCCAACCAGGGCGACGGCGCGGTGCCCTGCCGGCCCGGCGTGTGCGACTACGAGCTCGACGTGAGAGGCGGTTGGTACGACGCGGGCGACCACGGCAAGTACGTCGTCAACGGCGGCATCTCCGTCTGGGAGCTGCTGAGCACCTACGAGCGCGAGATGCTCGCCCGCACCGGCGAGCCGGAGCGGCTCGGCGACGGCACGCTCGCCATCCCCGAGAGCGGCAACAAGGTGCCGGACATCCTGGACGAGGTCCGCTGGGAGCTGGAGTTCCTGCTGAAGATGCAGGTCCCCGCGGGCCGGCCGCTGGCCGGCATGGCCCATCACAAGATCCACGACGAGCAGTGGACGGGCCTGCCGCTGCTGCCGAGCGACGACCCGCAGAAGCGTGAACTGCACGCGCCGTCCACCGCCGCGACCCTGAACCTGGCGGCGACGGCCGCACAGGCGGCGCGCCTCTACAAGCCCTACGACCGGCAGTTCGCGGCGAGGACGCTGGCCGCCGCCCGCACGGCCTGGTCGGCGGCGCTCGCCCACCCCGACCTGTACGCCTCGGAGAGCGACGGCATCGGCGGCGGCACCTACGCCGACAGCGACGTCAGCGACGAGTTCTACTGGGCCGCGGCCGAGCTGTATCTCAGCACGGGGGAGCGGGAGTTCGCGGAGCATGTGCTGAACTCGCCCGTCCACACGGCAGACGTCTTCGGCGCCCTGGGCTACGACTGGGCCCGGACGGCCGCCGCGGCCCGGCTGGACCTGGCGACGGTGCCGAGCAGACTGCCCGGCAGGGACAAGGTCCGCCAGTCCGTGATCCAGGGCGCCGACCGCTACCTCGCCACGCTGAAGGCACAGCCATACGGCATGCCGTACGCCCCCGACGGCAACCTCTACGACTGGGGCTCGAACCACCAGATCCTGCACAACGCCGTCGTCATCGCCGCCGCGTACGACATCAGCGGGGCCTCGAAGTACCGTGACGGCGCGGTGCAGAGCATGGACTACCTGCTCGGGCGCAACGCGCTGAACATCTCGTACGTCACCGGCTACGGCGAGGTCAACTCCCACAACCAGCACGCCCGTTGGTACGCCCACCAGCTCGACCCGGACCAGCCGAACCCGCCGGCCGGCACGCTGGCGGGCGGGCCGAACTCGAGCATCCAGGACCCCTACGCGCAGAGCAGACTCCAGGGCTGCGTGGGTCAGTTCTGCTACATCGACGACATCCAGTCATGGTCGACGAACGAGCACACGATCAACTGGAACTCCGCCCTGACCCGGATGGCCTCCTTCGTGGCGGACCAGGGGTGAGGACCGGGCCGTGACGGACGGGAGGCCCGCTGCCGGCCGGTGCGGCAGCGGGCCTCCTCGTGCGCCGGGTGCCGGGTCACGGAGTGACGTTCTTGACCGGCAGGTTCTTGCTGGCGCCCGCCAGGTAGTAGTCCCCCGGGGCCGAGAAGACCACGAACTCGTTGTCGTAGTCGCGGATCTTGGCGCGCACGGTGAAGTTGCCGCGCGCGTCGGTGGTCGTCCGGGCGTTGTAGGAGCTCTCGTAGTACGTCCGCAGGAACACCCGGGTGCCCGCGATCGGGCCGTGCCCGGCCGGCCAGGCGACCCGGCCCTTCACGACGAGGGTGTCACCCTCGCGCACGGTGGTCCTGTTCACCCGGTAGCTGATGGCGCTGGTCACGGGCTGCACCTCGACCACGGTGTCCGCGAACGCCATGTGGTTGTCGGTGGGGTCGGTGTCGTGGATCGCCCGGAACATCACCTGGTGACGCGGGAACAGGTAGGGGCTGGGCTGGTCCTCGACGCGGTCCGCGGGGACGTCCTGGAGGGTGAAGCGGCCCTGGGAGTCCGTGCGGACGGTGCCCAGGTCACGGGTCTCCCACTCGGTGGGGTCGATGGGATCGCCCCACGGGTTCCAGGTGTCGAACAGCACCGACTCCTCGAGCCGGACGGGGGCGTCGGCCACGGGAGAGCCGTCGGTGCGGGTCAGGGTGCCGGTCAGGTCGACCGTGCGATGGGTGTAGTCGGTCGTGGCGGTGTCGCTGTCGAGCGTCACCGTGTAGTCGTCGCCGTCCGCCGCGTGGGCGGACGGCACGGCGAGGAGGCCGGCCAGGGCGGCGGCCAGGGCGAGAGCGGCGGCGGTCGGCCGGGTGGCCGTTGAACGCTTGTGCACGTGAACTCCGTTGGTGAGGTGAGCCGTTGGGGTGCCCGGAACACCAGTGGTGTCGGTATCGGGTCTGACCGCGGGACCTCACCCGGGGTTGTAGGGGCCGCATCGCCGATACGGCTCCGGTACACGTCGTTCGACCGCGCTTCACCGGGGGTTGCCCCGCGGTTCGTGCTCCACGAGCTCGCCGGCCCGGCGATGCGCGGTGAGCGTGTGGAGCTGTGCCCGGCTCAACGGCTCGTGGACCTCGACGTACTCGCCGTGCGGAAGGCGCTTGATGACCCCGGTCTCCCGGCCGTGCAACACCCTTTCCCTGTCCCGGAGTTGAAGACCCAGACAGATCCGGCGGGTGACGACGAACACGACCGCGGGGACGGCGAAGACGGCGACGCGGACCGCCCAGGTCACCGTGTTGATCGACAGATGGAGCCGGGTCGCCACGATGTCGTTGCCGCCGCCCGCGAGCAGCACCAGGTAGAGGCTGATCCAGGCCGCGCCGATCCCGGTGCGCACCGGACGGTTGCGGGGGCGGTCCAGCAGGTGGTGCTCCCGCTGGTCGCCCGTGACCCGGGCCTCCAGGAACGGGTACACGCCGATGAAGACCAGCAGGAGCGGGAAGACCACGACCGGGATCAGCACCCCGAGGACGAGTGTGTGGCCCCACAGCGTGATCTCCCAGCCCGGCATGATCCGCACGAGTCCCTCGGCGAAGCCCAGATACCAGTCCGGCTGCGCGCCGGTGGAGACCTGATCGGCACGGTAGGGGCCGTAGGACCAGACCGGGTTGATCGTCGCGAGGGCCGCCATCAGGGCGAGGGCGCCGAAGACCAGGAAGAAGAAACCGCCCGCCTTCGCCAGGTACACGGGCATGAACGGCGCCCCGACGACATTGCGTTCGGTGCGCCCGGGGCCCGCGAACTGCGTGTGCTTGTGGTACACGACCAGCAGGATGTGCGCGACGACCAGCGCCGCCATGATGCCGGGGATCACCAGGATGTGCAGCGAGTAGAAGCGCGCCACGATGTCGTGGCCCGGGTACTCGCCGCCGAACAGGAACATCGACAGATACGTCCCGACGACCGGGACGGACAGCAGCGCCCCGTTCACGAACCGCATGCCCGTGCCCGACAGCAGATCGTCCGGCAGCGAGTAGCCGAACAGGCCCTCGAACAGGCCGAGGAACAGCAGGGTCCAGCCGAACAGCCAGTTGATCTCCCGCGGTTTGCGGAACGACCCCGTGAAGAAGTGCCGCATCATGTGCGTGAGCATCCCGGCGACGAAGACCAGCGCCGCCCAGTGGTGCACCTGCCGCATCAGCAGGCCGCCGCGCACGTCGAAGCTGATGTCCAGCGTGGAGGCGTACGCCTCCGACATGCGGACGCCGTTCAGCGGCACATAACTGCCGTGATACGTCACCTCGTTCATCGACGGATGGAAGAACAGGGTGAGGTACACGCCGGTCAGGATCAGCACGACGAAGCTGTACAGGCAGATCTCGCCGAGCAGGAAGGACCAGTGGTCCGGGAACACCTTGCGCAGATACCTGCGGCCCAGCGTGTGGATGCCGAGCCGGCCGTCGAACCAGTCGGCGACCCGCTCCCCAGTGCCGGGCCGCTCCCGGGTGCCGCTCATGCCTGCCCCCGGTGCACATGTGTGAGCTTGTCGGGGTTGCTGACCACGTAGACGCCCGACACACGCTCGCCGTCCGGCGTGAGGTCCAGGACCAGCACGGCGTACGGCTCGTCGCCCTCGAACAGCACCGCCGCGTCGTCGCCGTTGACCCGCCGGTGGCGCAGCTCCAGGTGGGCGCCTCCCGCGCCGCCCCGGCGCGCGAACGAGTCGAAGAGCCGGACCGCCTTGTCCCGGCCGTGCACGGGACGCAGCCCCGCCCGCTTCCGCTTGCCGCCGCCGTCCGTCCACACCGTCACGTCCGGCGCGAGGATCTCCATCAGCTCGGCGATGTCCCCGCCCACGGCGGCCCGCACGAACCGTTCCGTCGCCTCCCTCCGCACCCGCGGATGCGCCTCGTACAACGGCCGCCGCGCGTGCACGTGCTCGCGTGCGCGATGCGCCAGCTGCCGTACGGCCGCCGGACTGCGGTCGATGATCTCCGCGATCTCCTTGTGCGGGTAGCCGAACACCTCGTGCAGCACGAACACCGCGCGCTCCAGCGGGGTCAGCGACTCCAGGACCACCAGCATCGCGAGCGACACCGACTCGGCGCGCAGGGCCGGGTCCTCGACGCCGACCGGCTCGCCCTCCGTGACCAGCGGCTCCGGCAGCCACGGGCCGACGTACGTCTCGCGCCTGCGGCTGATCGCGGCCCGCCGCGTCAGGGCGTGGTTGACGGCGATCCGCACCAGATAGGCCCGGGGGTTCTCGACCCCGTCCAGCGGAGCGCCGCCGCCCCGTGCCGTCCACGACAGCCAGGTCTCCTGCAGGACGTCCTCGGTGTCGGCGACGCTGCCGAGCATGTTGTAGACGACGCCGAACATCAGCTCACGGTGCTGGACGAAGACGACGGTCGCGTCGTCGGTGACGGTTGCGGGGATGTCGGACATGCGTGGGGCCTCCCGGTACGCGCTCACTACTGCGAGGGCCGGAGCGGGCCGGAATGTGACATCCCACGGTTGAATGTGACCCACGTCTCGGCGGGAACGGCGGCCCGGCCGCTCGGCCCGGAGGGCTGGTTCAGCCGCCCCGGTACCGGCCTACATCACACTTGACCTGCTGGTATTTACGCGTAAGTACCCGAGCGGTACCGTGAGGAGCATGCCAGCTCTCAACGTGGAGTTCAGCGACCGCGAGCTAGAGGACCTGCGGCAGATCGCCAAGGAACGCGGTACGTCGATGAAGGCGCTCGTGCGGGAGGCCGCCGCGGCGGACATAGCCCGGCACCGGGCGCTGCAGGAAGGCGCCGCGGCGTTCCGCCGCTTCTTCTCGTCGCACGCCGACGAGTTCGCGGCCGCCTTCCCCGACGACGAGCCGCCCGCCAAGGGCGAGGGACGAGCCGCCTGACCGATGGCACCCGTCATCCACATCGACGTGCCCTGGCTGCTCCAGCGGCACGAAGAGGTGCTGCCCGAGCAGCCCACGATCAACGACTTCTCCGCGTTGGTCGCCGCCGTCGCCCGCCATCGCGTGGATCCGCCCCGGCTGGGCGTCGACTCCGACCCGGCCTGGCGGGCCGCCGCGCTGCTGCACACCCTCGCCCTGCTCAAGCCGCTGCCCTCGGCCAACGCCCGCTTCGCGTGCTCCGCCGCGGTGGCGTACATGTTCGTCAGCGGCGTCGGCATCGACCCGCCCTACGGCACCCTCGTCGATCTCGCCCGCGACCTGATCTCCGGCAAGGTCGACGTGTACGGCGCTGCCGACCGGCTCCGCTCCTGGCAGATCTAGGGCTCTCCCCGCCGGCACCCGGCTCCGCGGGCCCGGCGGTCCCCGTTCCTTCCGCCCCGGGGGCCGCCGACCGAGGGCGGGAGGAACGGGGTCGGCGGCCCGTCGCACGCAGGGGAGCCGCCGTCCTGCGCGGGGCCTTCCGAGAGGGCCGATCCCAGTGGACTACGCCCGCGCGTGCGCCGGGGAGCGTGCGTGGTGCTCCGGTGCGTGCGTCGGTTTCACACGGGGTGCATGGAATGCCTAAAGGTGGCGCGCGTGCGGCGAGTTGCCGCCGTATCTGACTTTCTTTCAATGGGGCTGATGTTGCCCAAGTGCCTTGTTGGCCATCCGTGCGCTGTGCAAGGGTGAAGTACCCGTGGGGGGTGGAAAAGGCCGTAGCTCATTCGTTCCGCGGGGGAACCGGTGCGGATGGGCGTCGGTGAATTCGTGCTCCCCGCGCACGCGTCGAAGAGGTACACACCAAGTCACCGTTCCTTTTCGGCGATCAGAACTTCTGTGTCTTGCGCGTGGGAAGGAATCCGTTCAGTGCCCACCCCCCACCCCCCTCGCCCTCCTTACCCCCCGCCCGGCGGGGTTCCCGAGGAATCCGACGAAGGTCTCGCCGCGAGACTTCGGGGCCGGCCCGACGGTGAGGCCGCCCCGTCCGTCGCCCTGCTCATGGCGCGCCACTGGGAGCCGGCCCGCGCCTACGCGGTGATCTGTCTCGCCTCCCCGGCCGATGTCGTGGATCTGGTCACGGCGGCCGCGTTCCATCAGGTTCTCGACCGTCTGGCGCTCGGCGAACCGGCCGCCGCGCTGCGTCCCCGGCTCCTCGTCGCCGTCCGGGACACCGTGCGGCAGTGGTCCTCCGACGATCGAATAGCGGACGTGCTGCCGGAGTTGGGGAAACCCGCGGGCGGTCGCGGTATGCGCGCGGCGAAGTCCATGACGCCCGAAAATCGCAAGCTTGCCGATCGGTCATTCCAGGCGCTTCCCGGACTTGCCCGATGCCTCCTGTGGCACACCGAGGTCGAAGCCGAGCCGCTAAGCATCCCCGCCGGGCTGCTGGGCCTGGATACCGTTACCGCCTCGGCCGCGCTCGAACAGGCGCGTGATAAATTCCGAGAAGGTTGTGTACATGCCCATAGGGAACTCGCGCCGACGAAGGATTGCCGGTTCTACAACCGTCTCCTCGACGTCCCGATTCGCCGTGGCGGGGCCCTGCTGCCGGATGTCCAGCAGCATCTGACGGAGTGCCGCTACTGCCGCAACGCCGCCGAACAACTGAGTCATTTCGAGGGCGGGTTGGGCGTGCTGATCGCCGAGTCCGTGCTCGGCTGGGGCGCACGCCGCTATCTGGACACCCGCCCGGGCCGCAACCAGGAGACCGCGGTCAGGGCGCGCGGCTCCGCCCGGCACGGTGCCGGCCGCCGACGGCTGCTGCCGCGCGTCCCCGAACGGATGCGCCGGCCGGCAGGCGGACCGCACTCCTCACGGACCCTGCTCACGGGCGTGGGCCTGGCCTCGGCCGGACTCGTCGCGATCATGCTCGCCGCCGGTCTGCTGTCGGACGACGACGGCGTCGACCCGGCCGCGTCGGCCACCAACGGCGGCACGGCGACCCAGGCGCCCCCGACCGTGTCCCCCTCGCCCCCCGGCACGGCCCAACTCCCCAACGCCCCCCGGCGGACCGCACTGCGCAACGCGGAGGCCGACCTGTGCCTCGACATCCGGGGCGCCGCCGAGGCCGGCGCCGGGACGGAACTCGCCACGTGCTCGGACGACGACACCCAGCAGTGGTCGTACGAGAAGGACGGCCTCCTGCGCAGCGTGGCGGAGCCCGGACTGTGCCTGGACTCGCACGCGGACGCCGGTGTGGTGATCCTCGGCAAGTGCGTCGACGCGGACTCGGAACGCGCCGACGACGTGCGCTACGACCTCACCGTCCGGGGCGAGTTACTGCCGCGCTGGGACGAACAACTCGCCCTGGCGGCCACCACGGCGGACGTGGGCGCCGACATCGTCGTCAAGGTCCGCGACGGCTCCGAGGGACAACGCTGGCTCACCGATCCGACGACGTCGGCCACCCCCGGGTCCCTGTCCGGCGCGGAGGCGGAGACACCGGGGGCGCGGGCGGTCCGACTGGGGGAGGAGGACGCGTAGCCTGCGGTCCGGCAGCGCCGGCCAGGGGCGCGGGGGAACCGCGCGACCAGCCACGACGCCTGAGCGGACGAGCGACGACGCGATGCGGCACCACCCAGGGAGCGCTCAGTTCACGACGTCCCGAGGAGTCCCGCCCGCCAGGAAGTCCGTCACGTTGCGCACCGCGGCCAGGGCGATGCGCACCAGGGTCTCGCGGGTGACGCCGCCGGCGTGCGGGGACAGCACCACGTTCGGGGCACGCAGCAGGCGCAGGGCCGGGGTGGGTGGTTCGGGGTCGAAGACGTCGATGCCCGCCCCGGCCAGGGCGCCCTTCTCCAGCGCGCCGGCGAGGGCGTCCTGGTCGATGAGGGCGCCGCGCGCGGTGTTGATGACGAACGCCGTCGGCTTCAGCAGCGCCAGCCGCTCGGCGTCGAGCAGGTGCCGGGTCTCGTCGGTGAGCGGGGTGTGCAGGGAGACGTAGTCGGCGGTGCTCAGGAGTTCGTCGAGCGGGACGTGCCGGGCCGGGCCGAACGCGGCCTCCGTCTCGGGCGGCAGCCGGCGGCGTCCCGCGTAGACGACGTTCATGTCGAAGGCGACCGCCCGCCGGGCGACCTCCCGGCCGATCTGGCCCAGGCCCACGATGCCGAGCGTCTTGCCGCACAGCTCCGTCAGCGAGTTCTGGAGGCGGGGGAGTGCCCAGTCCGCCTCCACCAGCGCGGTGTGCGCGGGGATCAGCTGCTTGGCGAGCGCGAGCATCAGGGCGAAGGTCTGCTCGGCGACGTTCTGCGCCTCGGCGCCGCTGGAGCCGATGTTGCACACCCGCACCGAGCGCTCGCGTGCCACGTCCACGTCGACGTAGTCGAAGCCGTGACTCGCGCACTGCACGAGCCGCAACTCCGGTGCCGCCGCGAGGTGTTCGGCTGTCACCGGCGCCAGTGCGGTGATGACGACGTGCGCCGAGCGCAGCGCGTCCGGGTCCTCGTCGGCCCTCTCCACGACGGTCACGTGCGCGTCCGCGGGGAAGAGCGTGGCGAGGCCGGCGCCGATGCCGCGGCCGCCCACGTGGGGCGAGACGACGGCCAGGACGTTCTGCCGGGCGGTCATGCGGTTGCCTCGATGAGGTCGGCGGGGCCGAGCGTGGCGGGACCGGCGTGCCCGGACAGGGCGAGGGTCAGGTCGAGTTCGGCGAGCAGGCAGCGGATGACGTGCTCGACGCCCGCCTGACCGTCGAGGCCGAGCCCGTAGGCGTACGGCCGTCCGACGAGCACCGCCTTCGCGCCGAGGGCGAGCGCCTTGAAGATGTCGTCGCCGGTGCGGATGCCGCTGTCGAACAGCACCGTCAGCCGGTCGCCGACCGCCTCCACGATCCGGGGCAGCGCGTCGGCCGCGCCGAGGGAGCCGGCGACCTGGCGGCCACCGTGGTTGGAGACCACGACCCCGTCCATTGCGGCGTCCGCGGCGGCGCGGGCGTCGTCCGGGT
The DNA here is from genome assembly GCF_043195415.1 of Streptomyces sp. Y7. Classification (NCBI taxonomy): domain Bacteria; kingdom Bacillati; phylum Actinomycetota; class Actinomycetes; order Kitasatosporales; family Streptomycetaceae; genus Streptomyces; species Streptomyces sp. Y7. The sequence goes on along the minus strand of NZ_JBIDDQ010000001.1, from coordinate 876,259 downwards.
GCAGGATGCCCTTCAAGACGATCGGACCGTCCCAGTGCTCCCGCAGGAACGCCAGGTCCGGCCAGGTCTTCGCGGGGTCGGAGAACATGCCGACGAAGTGCATGACGGCCGCGTTCGGATCCTCGTGCACCGGCTTGGCCAGCCCGGCCTGGAAAGCCGGGTCGGAGAAGTAGTTGGCGGTGCCCACGCCGTGCAGGAACGGCAGATACGCCTGGTCGAGGTCGCGGGGCCGCCAGGCGAGCATCGGGGTGTCCAGGGTGACGACGAGCGTGCTGAACCCGGCCGCCTTCGCCCGGCTCAGGAAACTCCGGGCCACCTCCGGGTCCTTGGGCCAGTACAGCTGGAACCACCGCTCGGCGTCGCCCATGGCCTGAGCGACCTGCTCCATGGGGGTGCTGGACGCGGAGGACAGGGTGAACGGCACACCCTGCGCGGCGGCGGCCCGGGCGGCGGCGCACTCCGCGTCCGGGTGCATGATCGACAGCACCCCGATCGGTGCCAGGGCCAGCGGCGCGGGAAGAGTGCGGCCCAGCACCTCGACGGACAGGTCGCGTTCGTGCACGTCGCGCAGCATCCGGGGCACGATCCGGCGCCGCCGCAGGGCCGCCCGGTTGGCACGGGCGGTACTGCCCTCGCCCGCGCTGCCCGCCACATAGCCGACGGGGCCGGGACCGAGACGCTGCTCGGTGAGTTCCTCCAGCCGCGTCAGATCGGTGGGCAGCCGGGGTACGGCCCCCGACATCCCGTTCAGATAGATCTCGTACTGGAAATCCGCCCAGTGCTTGCCCATGCGTACGCCCCGCCTCTCGTCACTGAGAACGCGCTGTACGCAGACCATACCGACCGGTAGGCGTGCGAGTGGATCAGGGGGCGGTCACGGATCTGTGCAGGACGCGGGCCAGGTCGTGCGGCCGGGAGAACATCGGCCAGTGGCCGGTGTCCATGGTCACCAGGTTCCACCGGTCGCTCTCGAGGAGCTCGGCCGCCGCACCCCACGGTTCCTCGCCGTCGAGCAGGCACTTGACGTAGGTGCCCGGGACCTCGCTCAACGGGCGGGGCATCACCGCCGGTCCGGTGAGCGTGGCGCCCGGGTGCGGGGTCGAGCCGTCGATGAAACGGGCGCTCTGCTCGTCCGTCAGGTCCTGGCCCGCGCACTCGTCAGCCGTGAGCGGCGGCCAGAAGCCGTCGTTCTTCGCGATCGAGGCCCGCACCTCGTCGCTCGGCCAGCCCGCCAGGAACGACTCCCCGTCGACGGGGACGTTCGCGTCCACCAGCACCACGCCCCGCAGCCGGTCACCGATCCGCACGGCCGCCTGTCCGACCGGCACGCCCGAGTAGCTGTGCCCGACCAGGACGACGTCCCGCAGATCGAGGCGTGCCACCTCGGCGAGGATGTCCTCGACATGGGTCTGCTGCCCGGGCGCCGGCTCGCTCCGCCTCTCGGCGAGGCCGGAGAGGGTCAGCGGATGGACGCCATGGCCGCCCGCGCGCAGTTCCGCGGCCACCTCGTCCCACGCCCACGCCCCGAGCCACGCCCCCGCCACCAGCACGAAATTGGTCATGCCCGCAACGTAGCCGACGGCACTGACAACGCCCCCGGCCCGCTGATCGGCGGCACCGGCACCTCGACGGTCCGGGCCAGCCTCGGCCCGTCGGGCCCGTAGACCGCCCGCGGTTCGGGGAACAGCCGCAGCAGCGCCAGGAACAGCACGGCGGCCACCGCCAGCGACAGCGGCAGGCCGATGTCCACTCCGCCCGCCAGGTCGCCGAGCGGGCCGACGAACTGCCCGGGGATGTTGGTGAACAGCACGCCGACCACCGCGGCCACCCACCACGCGGTCATGCCCCGCCAGTTCCAGCCGTGCGCGAACCAGTAACGCCCGCCGCGCTGACGCCGGTTGAAGACCTGGAGCGCCTCGGGGTCGTACCAGCCGCGCCGGGTCCAGTAGCCGAGCATCATCACGACCATCCACGGTGTGGTGCAGGTGATGATCATGGTGGCGAACGTCGAGATCGACTGCACCAGGTCGAGCCCGAACCGCCCGACGAAGATGAACGCGATCGACAACGCGCCGACCAGCAGCGTCGCCCGCACCCGCGACAGCCGCGGGAACACCGACGAGAAGTCGAGGCCGGTGCCGTACAGCGCGGTCGTGCCCGTCGCCATGCCGCCGATCAGGGCCAGCAGGCACACCGGCAGGAAGTACCAGCCGGGCGAGATCGCCAGCAGCCCGCCCACGAAGTCGGGGGCCGCCGGATCGACGTACGTGGGAGCCTTCGTGGCGATGATGCTCGCGGTCGCCAGGCCGAAGAGGAACGGCAGCAGGGTCGCGATCTGCGACAGGAACGCGGCGCCGATCACCTTGCGGCGCGGAGTGTTCGCCGGGATGTAGCGGGACCAGTCGCCGAGGAACGCCCCGAACGAGACGGGGTTGGAGAGCACGATCAGCGCCGCGCCGATGAACGACGGCCAGAACAGCGACCGGGTCGCCGCGTCCGCGGAGTCGGTGAACACGCCCGCGTAGGACGGATCGAAGTCGCCGGCGAAGGCGAGCGCGCCGATCAGGAACAACGCGCTCGCCGCGGGCACGGCGATCTTGTTGACGAACAGCATGAACCGGAAGCCGTACACGCACACCGCGAGGACCAGTCCCGCGAAGAGCGCGTACGCGACGACGTACGACAGGTTGCCGCGGTCCAGGCCGAAGAGCCGGTGCGCGCCGCCGACCAGGGCGTCGCCGGAGCTCCACACCGAGAGGGAGAAGAACGCGACCGCCGTCAGGAGGGACAGGAAGGAACCGATCACCCGGCCGTGCACGCCGAGGTGCGCGGAGGACGACACCGCGTTGTTGGTGCCGTTGACGGGTCCGAACACCGCCATGGGGCACAGGATCAGCGCGCCCGCGACGACCCCGAGCAGTGTGGCGGCGAGGCCCTGCCAGAAGGAGAGGCCGAACAGGATCGGGAAGGCGCCGAGGACACAGGTGGAGAAGGTGTTCGCGCCGCCGAAGGCGAGCCGGAACAGGTCCAGCGGGCTCGCGGTGCGCTCGGCGTCGGGAATGCGGTCGACGCCGTGGGACTCGACCTCCGTCAAGGAGGGAGCGGGGGAGGGGACTTCGGGCTGAGGGGACACGGGGGCTCCAGCGGGGGCGGGACGGTGGAGCGCGTTGTGGCGCGGCGTGGGGTGACGGCCCATGCCTGCCGCTGGGGTGTGCGGGCAGCGCGGATGCCGTCCTCTCGGGGATCAGCAGACCGTACGGCCGTGCCGAAGATCCGCACCAGAGGACGGTTCATCCATCTTCGCTGCCGTGACTGGACGATTCCTCCCTCACTCGGTGTCCGTGGACGTGTCCTTCGTTTCACTGTCCGGTCCCTGCGCCCGCACCCGCTGGACGTGCTCCAGGGACTCGCGCAGCTCGCTCAGCCAGTCGTCGGTGTGCTGCTGGACCAGCCGTACGCACCAGGCGAGGGCCTCGCTGCGGCTGCGGGCGACCCCGCCCGCGATCAGGGTGTCCAGGACCTGACGCTCCGGCTGGCGCAGCCGGGTCATCACGGGCGCGGCCACATGCGTGAACAGGGCACGCTCGCCGCCGCACTCCACGCCCCAGGACACCTTCCTGCGGAACTTGTGCTCGGCCTCGCGGGCCACCTCGATCCGGGACTCCCTGGTGCGCTCGCGGAACTCCTGGATCCGGCCCTCCAGGGCCGCCTCCCGTTCGGCGGCCGAGACGTCCTCACCCTGCTGAGGTGCGGGAATGCGGCCGATCACGGTGATCTCCTCGCGGTCGACCGTCACCTCGGTCAACTCCTCGAAGAGGTCGTCGGGCAGACGGCCGGCGAACCAGCCGCGCAGCTTCTCTCGTTGTTCGCTGGTAATCATGTAATCACCATTACTCCGTCGCGAGACGAACGCAAGGGTGCGGCGGACGTGTCAGCCGAGGGCTCAACCGGAATGTTTCAGGCCTATTAATCAGCGTGCGGGATCCGGCCACTGAGGCACTTGGAACGATCAAGAGGCGCCAAGTTTCGGCGTTGGAACGTTCGAACTCCGTTACTTCACGCCACTGATTCAATACGCAAGGTTACTGAAACCGGTGGTGTCGATGTGAGTTTCGGAGCCGGACTCGGCAGACTCCCGCTCGTCGTCCGGCACCGATCGCGCTGGATCCGACACACACCCGACTCAAGCGGAAGGATGCACACAATGCGGAACACCGCGCGCTGGGCAGCGACTCTTGCTCTCACGGCCACCGCCGTCTGCGGACCCCTCACCGGGTCCGCCCTGGCTGCCCCCGACGCCGCCCCCGCCTCGCTCTACGCCCCTTCGGCCCTGGTGCTCACCATGGGCTACGGCGACAGCGCCGCCCTGTCCTCGCCGGCCCGCGCCGTCACTCTGAGCTGCGCCCCGACGGCCACGGGCACCCATCCCGCGGCGGGCTCGGCCTGCGCCGAACTGCGCGGAGTGAACGGCGACTTCGAAGCCTTGAGAGCCAGGGAGGGCGCGCTGTGCACCAAGCAGTACGACCCCGTGGTGGTCACGGTCGTCGGGGTCTGGCAGGGCCAGCGCGTCTCCTATGAGCGCACCTTCGCGAACGAGTGCGTGAAGAGCTCCTACGGAGCGAGCCTCTTCGCGTTCTAGGACCGGGATCGTACGGTCCCCGTGCAGTTCGGCGCGGGCTCGCGGATGGGGAGTGCGAGTCGTGTCGAGGGGGACCCCGCGGTCTCGTATCGGGGGTCGGCCGGGCGGAGTGGGGCCGCCCGGTCGGCACCTCGTGATCAGCGTCAGTGCACGTCCTCCCAGGGGATCCCGGGGAGGAGCGGGAAGCGGCCGAGCAGGCCGGCGCCGCGCAACAGCCGCCGTATCCGCGGCGCGTCCGAGACCACGCGCAGGCGACCGCCGTGGTCCCTGGCCCGTGTCTCGGCCCGGCACAGGGCGCGCAGCCCCGAGCAGTCGAAGAAGGCCACCTGCCGCAGGTCGACCAGCACGTCCGCCTCCGGCCCGGCGGCCGCGGCGTTCAGATGCTCGGTGAGCAGCACCTCCGAGGCCAGATCGATCTCGCCCAGGACCTCGACGACGATGAACGGCCCGCATCTGCGGGTGCGGGCATGGGGATTGGCCGGGGGCGGTGCGGACCGGGTGGGGTCCATGGCCGGGTCCTCGGTCGGATAGGGGGCGCGGTCGTCGGCGTCCGGCGTCATGTCCGCTCCACCTCGGCAGGGGCGCATTTGATCCGGGTTGTTACCCGTGGGCGGGGATGAGCATCCCTGAGGCGCCCTGCGCAAGATCTAGTTCACTCGACCAGGTGAATTTCACCCCCGAGGGGTTGACTGCCTCCGGCAGGCGTCCGCGGTTTCTTCTGTATTCCTTGACGAGAATATAACCGTCGAGGCATATTGGTCTCATGTCCGACGACGCCTCCCTCTGGAGCGCCCTCTCCGATCCGCATCGGCGGGCCATCGTCGCGCTGCTCCTGGAGCGGCCGCGGTCCGTCGGGGAGATCGTGGAGGAGTGCGGGCTGAGCCAGCCGAGCACCTCGAAGCATCTGAAGGTGCTGCGGGAGGCCGGCCTGGTGCGGGTGCGGCAGGACGCGCAACGCCGCGTCTACGCCCTGGATCCCGCGCCGATCGCCGCGCTCGACGCCTGGCTCGCCCCGTACCGGAAGCTGTGGAACCGCAGCCTGGACGCGTTGGGCCGCCGTCTCGACGAGACCGCGCCCGTGGCGCCGGAGGACATCCCGTACGACCCCGAGGGACCCACCACGAAGGACTGATCCACCATGACCGCCGACCTCACCGGCACCTACCTGACCCTCGATGACGGCCGCCCCGCCATCCGCTTCAGCCGTACCTACGACCATCCCGTCGAGCGTGTCTGGCGGTTCGTGACCGACGTCGACGAACTGGCCCACTGGTTCCCGTCCCGCGCCGAGATCGAACTGCGCCCCGGCGGCACGATCACCTTCGGCGGCGACCCGAACATGGAGGACTCCACGGGCCGCGTCATCGCCGTCGAAGCGCCCCGCCACCTGTCCTTCGAGTGGGGCGGCGACGAACTGCGCTTCGACCTGGAGGCGCTGGACGAGAAGCGCACCCGCTTCACCCTCACCAATGTCCTCGACGCCGAGAACACCGCCGCCCGCAACGGCGCCGGCTGGGAGGTCTGCCTCGACGCGCTCGACGCGCACGCCCGCGGGAAGGACTTCGGGGGGCCGCACGCCGGGGCCGAGGCCCCCTGGAAGGGGTTCTACGACGGCTATGTGGCCGCCGGATTCCCCTCCGGCGCCCCCATCCCCGGCGACGACGCCTGACGGCTCAGGCCATCTGACGGCGCACCAGCTCGTGCAGCCGCCCGCTCGTGTCCGCGAGAAGCCGCGCGGGTGGGCCCTGCTGGGCGACCTTGCCGTCCTCCATCACGATGACGCGGTCGGCGTCGAGCACCGTGGACAGGCGGTGCGCGATGACGATGCGGGTGGCGTTGAGGGCCCGCGTGGACTCGATGACCGTGCGCTGCGTCTCGTTGTCGAGGGCGCTGGTCGCCTCGTCGAAGAAGAGGATGCGCGGCCGGCGGATCAGTGCCTGGGCGATCATCAGACGCTGGCGCTGCCCGCCCGAGATCGCCCCGCTGCCCGAGACGATGGTGTGCAGCCCCATCGGCATCCGCTTGATGTCCTCGGCGAGGCCCGCCATCTCGGCCGCCGCCATCGCCTCCTCCGGCGTGTACGGCTCGGTGCCGCAGATGACGTCCATGATCGACCCGGTGAACGGCTGCGCGTGCTGGAGCACGACCCCGCACTGGCGGCGCACGGCCGACTGGTCGAGCGCCGCCAGGTCCTGCCCGTCGTACAGCACACTGCCCGAAACCGGCTTGTCGAAGCCGATCAGCAGCCTCAGAAGTGTCGACTTGCCGCAGCCGCTGGGGCCGACGATCGCCACGAACTCGCCCGGCCGGATGTCGAAGGAGACGTCGTCCAGGACCAGGGGACCGTCGTCGGAGTACCGGAAGGACAGCCGGCGCGCCTCGATCGACCCGGTCAGCGGGCCCGGCCGGGTGCTCGCCGTGCGCACCTCCGGCGTGGCCTCCAGGACCGGCTTGATCTCCTCGAACAACGGCAGCGCGGCCACCGCCGACACGAACGCGCCCGTCAGCTGCGTGACGGAGGTCAGCAGCATCGTCACGGAGGTGTTGAAGGTGAGGAACGCCGCCGCCGACATCGTCCCGCGGGCCGGTCCCGCCAGCAGCATGAACATCAGCAGGGTGCACAGCGGCAGATACACCGCGCCCATCACCGTGGTGAGGTTCTTGATCCGCCCCACCTTCTGCTGGAGTTCACGGCTGTGCGCGAACTGCGACGCCCAGGCCGCGTACGCGTAGTTCTCGGCCGCCGCGACCCGCAGTTTCGGCAGGCCGCGCAGCGTCTGGAACGCCTGGTTGTTGAGCTTGTTGTTCAGCACCACCAGCCGCCGCTGCCAGCGCACCTGCCACAGCCCCAGCCCCAGGAACACGGCGGCGATGACGACGAGCATGCCGATCGCCGCCAGCGCCATCGGCACGCTGTACCAGAACAGCAGCGTCAGGTTCATCGCGCCCACCGTCACCGACGAGGCCACGACCGGCCCGACCCCGGCCATCAGCCGGCGGATCGCGCTGATGCCCATGGCCTGGCTGGCCAGTTCACCGGTCGAGCGCTGCGTGAAGAACTTCGTGGGCAGCCGCAGCAGCCGGTCCCACAGGGCCGGTTGCAGGGTCGCCTCGATACGGCCCTCCAGCCGCAGGATCGTCAGGTTCTGCAGCAGCATGAACGCCGCCGCCACGACACTGCTGATCATCACGGCCAGACAGAACTGCACGATCAGCCCGGTCTGCGCCTTCGGCACGAACTCGCCGAGCACCTTGCCGGTCGCGATCGGCACCAGCGCGCCGATCCCGACGGTCACCAGACCACTGGCGATCAGACCGGTGAGGTCGCCGCCCGTGCCCCGCATGCTGAACCGCAGCAGCCGCAAGGGGCTCAACGCGCGGTCGGGCAGCGGACGGTAGAACATCACCGCACGCGGCTCGAACTCCTCCGCGTTCGCCTTCTCGATCGGGGTCTCCCGACCGGTCGCCGGATGCACCGCCACATAGCCGCCCCGCCGCCACAGCAGCGCGACCGGCGCACCGGACAGCGCCCGGTGACCGACGAGCGGTCCGACGTTGTCCCGCCACCACCGCCCGTCCAGGCGCACGGCCCTGGTGCGCACCCGCGAGGCGATGGCCACGCGCTCCACCGGGTCGATCCGGTCGCTCTCGGTGCCGCTCTGCGCGGGCTCGGACAAAGCGATCCCGGCCGCCTCGGCGACCAGTTTGCACGCGGCGTAGCTGGCGTCCGCGTCGGCGGCCGTCGCCCGCTTGTCGCCTCGTTTGCCGATGGACGCCAGCAGCGTCCGGTCGGCCTGCGCGCGCACCGCCTCGCCGGCCTTGATGCCCGCGGCGGTACGGGTCTCATGCGTGCGTTCGAGCTGCTCGATCCAGCGGTCCAGCGTGGTCAGCAGGCGGTACTGCTGATCGACCATGGACTGCCAGACGGCGGGGTCCATCAGCAGGTCGGCGGCCGCCTCCGCGCCGTACAGCGAGCCGTACTGGACGCTGCCGGGCGGCACCTGCATCCAGAAGACGTCGTCGTCCGTGACCTCCGCCGCCCGCTCGGTGGCCATCGGCGCCTGGAAGAGGATGGTGAGGCTGCGGCCGACGCCCAGCGCGAGGGCGTACTCCAGGGGGCTCGTCTGCGGCGGGACGTACTGCGGGTTGCCGTACTCGTCGTAGGACCAGGTCTGGGTGTTCGCGGGCTGGTACAGCTCGCGCAGCCCGATGCGGTGCACCACGCAGTCCCTGAGGGGGCGGGCGACCAGCGTGTGCTGCGGGCCGGGCACCGGGCCGAGCAGCAGCGAGCCCGCCTCCAGCCGGCCCAGGTGATGCCAGTGGCCCTGCTGCCCGGCGTCCACCGCGAACAGGTCCACGGCACCGGACGCCACCAGCCACAGCACCTGCGGGCCTTCGAGGTCGATCCGGTTGAAACCGGCGCAGTCGATGCGCGTGCCCATCTGACCGAGCGCGTCGAGGACGAGGTCACCCTCGTGGACGGAGGTCATCTCACCGCTCCCTGACCAGAGCCGCGTACGCGCCACCGCGCGCCACCAGCTCCTCGTGCCGCCCGCGTTCGACGATCGTGCCGTGCTCGAGTACGACGATCTCGTCGCTGTCGCGCACGGTGCTGAGCCGGTGCGCGATCACCACACAGGCACAGCCGCGCTTGCGCAGGTTGTCCATGACGACCAGTTCGGTCTCCGCGTCCAGCGCGCTCGTCACCTCGTCCAGGACCAAGATGCTGGGGCGGCGCACCAGCGCCCGCGCGATCTCCAGGCGCTGGCGCTGCCCGCCGGAGAAGTTGCGGCCGTCCTGCTCGACCCTGCTGTGGATGCCGCCGGGACGGCGTGTCACCACGTCGTACAGTGCCGCGTCCCGCAGCGCGTCCACCACCGCGTCGTCGGGGATCGACGGGTCCCACAGCGCCACGTTGTCGCGGACGGTGCCCTCGAAGAGGAACACCTCCTGGTCGACGAAGGAGACGGAGGCGGCGAGCGCGCCGCGCGGGATGTCGTCGATGCGCTGGTCGTCGATGCGGATGACGCCCTCCCAGGGGGCGTACAGGCCCGAGATCAGCCGGGACACCGTCGACTTGCCGCTGCCCGAGCCGCCGACCAGCGCCACCTGCTGGCCCGGGCCGACCGTCAGGTCGAAGCCGGTGAGCAGGGGCTTGTCCAGGGGGCTGTAGCCGAAGGTGATGTTCTGGAGCTCGACGTGGCCGTGCAGCCGGCGGGTGGAGTCACCGGTGCCGGGACGCCCGTAGAGCGGATCCGCCTCGAAGTTCTCGACGTCCTTCAGTCGGGCCACGTCGGCGGCGAAGTCCTGGATGCGGCCCGCGACGCCGTTGAGCCGGGTGATCGGGGCGGTGAAGCGGGTCACCAGGGCCTGGAAGGCGACCAGCAGACCGACGGATATGCCGCCCTCGATCGCGCGCATGCCGCCTATCCAGAGGATGAGCGCGCTGTTCAGGGTGGCGAGCGTCGGGGCGACGACGCCGAGCCAGGCGCTGGGCACGCCGAGCCGCTGCTGTTCCTCCAGCGTGGTGGCGTGCTGTCCGGCCCACTTGCGGAAGTAGCCGTCCTCACCGCCGGTCGCCTTCATCGTCTCGATCAGCTGAAGACCGGTGTAGGCGGTGTTGGTGAGCCGGGCGTTGTCCGCGCGCAGCTTCGCGGTGCGGGTGGCGCGCAGCCGGATGACGACCCGCATGGCGACCACGTTGAGCAGCGCCACGCCTATGCCGACGAACGTGAGCTGCGGGTCGTAGGTGTAGAGGAGGATCGCGTACAGGACGACGACCACCGCGTCCACGCCCGCCGCCGCGAGGTCGCGGGCCAGGGTCTCGGAGACGGCGTCGTTCGACTGGAGGCGCTGCACCAGGTCGGCCGGGCTGCGCTGGGAGAAGAACGTCACCGGCAGCCGCAGCAGATGGCGCAGGAACCTGGCGCTCGACAGGGTCGAGGAGATGATGCGGCCGCGCAGCAGGTTCGCCTGCTGCAGCCAGGTCAGCACCACCGACAGCGCGACACAGGTCCCCATCGAGGCGAACAGCACGCCCAGCAGGGAGGTCTGGCCGCCGATGAGGAACATGTCGATGTAGGTGCGGCTGAGCGCGGGCACCGCCGCGCCGACCACGACCAGGAGCAGGCTCGCGAGGACGGCGGCCGGCATCGTGCCTGCGGTGCCGCGCATCCGGGCCGGCATCGCGCCGAGCACTCCCGGCTTGCGCCCGCCCTTGGCGAAGTCCTCACCGGGCTCCATCACCAGGACGACGCCGGTGAAGCTGCCGTCGAAGTCCTCCATGGGCACGAAACGGCGGCCCTTGGCGGGGTCGTTGATGTAGACGCCGCGGCGGCCGAAGCGACGGCCCATGCCGTCGTAGACGACGTAGTGGTTGAACTCCCAGAACAGGACGGCCGGTGTCTTCACCTCGGCGAGGGCGGCCGTGTCCATCTGCATGCCCTTGGCCGTCAGCCCGTAGCTGCGGGCGGCTTTGAGCAGGTTGCTGGCGCGTGAGCCGTCGCGGGAGACGCCGCACGCGATGCGCAGTTCCTCCAGCGGGACATGGCGGCCGTAGTGGCCGAGCACCATCGCCAGGGAGGCGGCGCCGCACTCCACGGCCTCCATCTGGAGCACGGTGGGCGTACGGACGGTCTTCGCCCTGCCCTTGGGCACGGGGCGTTTGGGCGGAGCGGCGCGGCGCCTGCTCCGCGTCTCCTGTGCGGGGCTCACGGCAGCAGCCAATCGACGGGACGCTCGTCGGCCAGCCGGATCGAGGCGTCGGCCATGGTCATGGAGGTGAGGGAGAACGGCGGCCCGTCGGCCGACGACCACTTGTAGCCGCTCTCGGTGCTCGACCTGCGGTCCAGCTTCACGAGCACGGCGACCGGGCGGCCGTCCTTGGTGAACTGCTCGCCGAGCTGGCTGTCCCCGAGGAACGCGGCGATCTGCTGCGCCGACTGAGCGGAGCGGTCCACCGACTTCACATGGCCGCGCAGCACTCCGTACTCCTGTGTGGGCACGGAGGAGACGGTGAGGTCCACGGCCGCCTTGTCGGGGATGGACGCCGCGTTCGCGGCGGGGACGTACACCGTCGCGTACAGCGGGTCCTCGGCATGGGCGACCTTCTCGACGGCGGCGACGTTCGCGCCGGTGGAGATGATCTGCCCGATGGTCGCGGCGAGCCCGGTGACCCGGCCGGCGGCGACCGTGCGCACGACCGTCTCGCCCTCGGCGGTACGGACCTTCAGCACGGGGGCGTCGGCCTTCAGTTGCTGGCCCTGCTCGGCGAGGACCTCGGTGACCTGGCCGGCGACCGGGCTCTGGAGGATGTAGCTGCCCTGGCCGTGGGTGAGGATGGCGGGCGCGCCGACCGTGGAGGCGACCGAGCCGGTCACCGCCCACACGGACGCGGCGGCCATGACGACCACGGTCACGGAGAGCACCAGCCAGCCCTGCGGGCGGGCGAAGCGCACCGGAAGGTCGAGCTCCTCCGGTGACTGGAGCTTGGCGAGGGCCTGTTGGCGGAACTGCACGGAACTTTCCCTCACCTGAGGATGAGTGGAGACCGGCGCGCGTGGGCCGGTCGTGTTGCGGAGCGGTGCCTGGTCGTCCCACGGCACCCGAAGAGCCCCGGAGCCGGGGAACGGCTCCGGGACTCAGCGGCTACAAAGGCGCGATCAGAGACCGGCGACCAGGCCGGTGACCGGGGCGGTGTTCAGGCCGGTGACACCCTCCACGGTGCCGACGACCGTGTCGACCAGGCCGGAAACCGGGGCGATGCCGTTGACAGCGTCGAGGGCACCGTTCACGGCGTTGACCTGCAGGCCGCCGGAGACGTTGTCGAGCTCGGCGTCGGAGATCTCGACGGTCGCAACCTGGGGGGTGGAGTTCATGATGGAACTTCCCTTCCTAATGGGTATTTCACAAGGGGGAGCGGCCCCCTCTGGGGACAGATGACGGCCGCGACCGCGGGCGTTCGGCGCCCGTTTCCGGGAACCGTTCGTGGCCCCCGCGGTGCGATGGATCAAAGCACGCTGCGGGTGCGGCCTTCCAATCAAACGTAGGCCTCACCAGGGAACTTGAGTCCCAGGTGCCCCGATCCGTGCAGACGCGGGCACGTCTCGTCGGCGACTTCTTCACATGCGTCACAGCATCGGCTCGGCCGGGCTGTTGCCTCGGGTCGGGGGACCCCGGTCGATGCGGTGGCGAATCCGACACTCCCGCCTCAAGGGGGTGACCGCCGGTAGCCCCCTTGTGCAGAACCTCGGCGCCCGGTGACTTGGTTGAGTATTGAATGTGCAGATTCCCTGAAGCCAAGATTCCGCTCGGGATTCTCAACCGACCGTTACTGATCGGTGGCAGATCGTGTCAGCCCAGAAGGGCGTACACCGTGCTGGCACGGGCCGCGATTTCCCCCGAACTCTCGTCCGTCATCGCCATGTCGGCGAACGCCATCCGGCGGCCCAGCTTCGTCACGACCGCTTCGATCAGGACATCCGAACCGAGCACCGCGCGCTGGAACGACGTCGACTGCTGCACCGTCGTCATCGGCCCGTACGCCCCGCGTGCCGCCGACACGGCGATCACGGTCGCGGTGTCGGCGGCGGCCATCAGCGCCTGCCCCGACAGGGCGCCGCCCTCCCGGGCCAGCGCCTGTGACCAGGGCAGGCGCAGGACCACGCGGTCGTCCGCCACCGCCTCGACGGTGAGCCCGAGCTGGAGCACCCAGGGGGCGAAGTTGGCGGAGAGGATCTTGTCGGCTTCGGCGCTGGTCATCGTCATATGAGGGATTGTTCCCGGCGCCGGCCCGTCGGACGAGGTCCCTGGCCGATTCGGTGTGCCGAGTCGGTTCCGCGTAAACGGAATTGAACGCCCCACCCGGCCCGTGCGTACCAACTGCCAACCAGGCGCCCCGAAGAGCTGCCGCAGAGACGGCGGCACAGACCCCGTCCCCCAGGAGGTCGAGAAGTTTGAGTCACAAGCGAATCCCGAAGCGCAAGGCCGCGATAGCCGCGGGCAGCGTGGTGGCGCTCGGAGCGGCCGCGATCCTGCTGCCGAACGCCAACGCGTCACAGGACGGCGCGTCGGACGACGCCGCCGCTCCCAAGACCCTGAAGTCCGCGGACGCCTCGGATCTCGCCTCGCAGCTCGCGGGCCTGCTCGGCGACGCCTTCGCCGGTTCCTACTACGACGCCGAGAGCCAGCAGCTCGTCGTCAACGTCATCCCCGGCGACAACAACAACGTGATCGTCCAGGCGAAGAAGGCCGGCGCGAAGGTCCGCGAGGTCGAGAACAGCCTGTCCGAGCTGGCGTCCGGCGCGCAGACCCTGAAGTCCGAGGCGACCATCCCCGGTACGGCCTGGGCGGTCGACCCCAGAACGAACAAGATTCTCGTCACCGCCGACAGCACCGTCACCGGCGACAAGTGGGACACGCTGGAGTCGACCGTCGACAGCCTCGGTTCGGGCATGGCGACCATCAAGAAGTCGGCCGGCACCTTCAAGACGTTCCTCTCCGGCGGCGACGCGATCTTCGCCGGCGGCGCCCGCTGCTCCGCGGGCTTCAACGTCACCGCGGGCGACGGCACCCCCGCCTTCCTGACCGCCGGCCACTGCGGAGTCGCGGCCGAGCAGTGGTCGGACGCCGAGGGCGGCCAGCCGATCGCCACCGTCGACCAGGCCACCTTCCCCGGCGACGGCGACTTCGCCCTCGTCAAGTACGACGACCCGGCGACCCAGGCACCGAGCGAGGTCAACCTGGGCGACCAGACCCTCGCGATCAGCCAGGCGGCGGACGCCGAGGTCGGTCTCCAGGTCTTCCGGATGGGCAGCACCACCGGACTGAGCGACGGTCAGGTCCTCGGCCTCGACGCCACCGTGAACTACCCGGAGGGCACGGTCACCGGGCTCATCCAGACCGACGTCTGCGCCGAGCCCGGCGACAGCGGCGGCTCCCTGTTCACCCAGGACGGGCTGGCCATCGGCCTGACCTCCGGCGGCAGCGGCGACTGCACGGTCGGCGGCGAGACCTTCTTCCAGCCGGTGACCACCGCCCTGGAAGCGGTCGGCGCGACCCTCGGCGACGCCGCGGGCGGCGCGGGTGCCGGTGATGAGGCCGGCGCGGGCGACGAAGCGGGCGCCGGTGACGAGGCGGGTGCCGGCGCCGGCGAGGAAGCCGGTGCGGGTGAGGAAGCCGGAGCCGGTGAGGAGGCCGGAGCCGGAGAAGGCGTCGGCAACGGCAACGCCGACGGCACCGGCAACGGCCTCGGCGAGATCGTCGGCAACGGCGTCGGGAACAACTGACGCCCTGACACCGGCACACGGATCCCAGTGATCCGGACACATTCCGAGTGACGCGGACGCACGTGGTCCGGCCCTCCGGCGGGAGGGCCGGACCGCTCCGTTTCCGGAGCCCTCAGCCCGGCATCCCTCGGGGGCTCCCCGGCTCGGCCTCCTTCATGAGGCTCCTCAGCCGCGCGCACGCAACAGCAGCAGCGCGACGTCGTCGACCCGCTCGCGCACCGACGCGCTGTGCCGCACCAGCAGATCGGCCAGCTCGTCCAGCGGACGGTCCCCGACCTCGGTGAGCAGCCGGCCGAGGTCGGCGAGCGCGTCCTCGATGTCCACGCCGGGCGACTCGATCAGCCCGTCCGTGTACAGCACGAGCACACAGCCGGGCGTGAGGTCCACCTCCGCCGTCGGATAGGCGGGCGAACCGTCGATGCCCAGCAGCGGCCCACCGGCGAGGTCGAGCACCCGCACCTTCCCGTCCGGTCGCCTCAGCAGCGGCGGCGGATGCCCGGCACGGGCCATCACCGCACGCCCTCGCTCCGGGTCGAGCCACAGGTACAGGCAGCTGGCGAACAGATCGGAACCGAGGTCGATCAGCAGCCGGTTGGTGCTGCGCATGACCTCCTCGGGAGCGTGCCCCTCGGTCGTGTACGCCCGTACGGCGGTGCGGATCTGGCCCATCAGCCCGGCCGCCGTGACGTTGTGGCCCTGCACGTCCCCGATCACCGCGGCCGTCGGCCCCAGTTCCGTCGGCACCAGGTCGTAGAAGTCGCCGCCGATCTCCATGCCCTGGGTCGCGGGCAGATAGCGCGCGGCCGCCTCGATGCCCGGCAGCGTCGGCAGCGAGTGGGGGAGCAGGGCGGCCTGGAGTCCGTGCGCCAGCTGGTGCTTGGCGTCGTAGAGCTGGGCCCGCTCCAGCGCCTGGGCGATGAGCCCGCCCAGACTGGTCAGCACCGCGCGCTCGTCCGCCGGGAAGGGATGCCGCTCGGCGTAGGCGAGCACACAGGTGCCGACCGGCCGGCCGGAAGCGATGAGCGGGAGATACGCCCAGGCCGCGAACCCGTCGGGGGCCGCGTACCGCGGCGGATACAGCCGCTCCAGCTCCTGCCGCGAGTCGAAGAACGCGGGCACGCCGGTGCTCAGGACCTGCGCGCCCGCGGTCCGCTCGGCCAGGGGCAGCCCGTCGAACCGCTCCACGACGCGCGGGTCGGGATAACCGCGATGACCGAGGACGTGCAGCCGCCCCGAGCGCGACCCCAGGACCATCAGCCCCTGGCTGCCGACGGCCGGGGCGATCTCGTCCGCGACGAGCTGCACCACGTCCTGCACGCTCGCCGCTTCGGTGAGCGCGCCGGCCAGGCTGAGCACCTGGGAGATGGTCACCAGCCGGGACGGCGCGTCACCGGGCTGGGGCCCGCGGCGGGCCATCTCGGCCACCGCCCGTGCCCTGCTGATCCGCACGCTCAGACCGGTCGTGCTCGGATACATGCGGAAGGACAGCCAGTCACCGGGCGGGCGCAGCGCCACGAACGACGTGGTCTGCTGACTGAACAGCGCGGCCCGGTAACGGTCCTCGTAGACGGGGTCGTTCAGCCAGGGCACCGCCGCCCACAGCTGGTTGCCGAGCAGCCGGCTGACGGGCAGTCCGATCAGCTCGGCCGCCGCCGGATTGGCGAAACCGACCCGGCCGTTCAGGTCCAGCGAGCACAGGCCGTACGGCAACCGCGACACCATGCGCGCCGCCTCCACCGTGCCGAACAGTCCGGCCGAGCCGCTGAACGCCGGGCCGGCGAGCAGATCGGGCTCCGGCAGGGGCGGGCGGCTCGCCTCGAAGGCGCGCTCCAGCCGCACGGCGAGCCGTCGGCACGCGGCGGTCAGATGGTCCCGGTCCCGGTCCGACAGCTCCGGCGGATGCGAACCGGGCCAGGTCACGAAGATCGCGCCGTAGGCGGTGGTCTCGCTGGCCACGGGCAGCGCGGCCAGCGCGAACGGATACGGCAGCACCACCGCGATCCGCGGAAAGCGGGCCGCCATCTCCTCCTCGCCGGAGATCCAGACGAGCCGCCGCTCACGGACCGCCTCGGCGACCGGGATCGGCGCGCTCAGCCCGACCCGCTCCCACGGTGCCGCGAACGCCCGGGGCAGCCCGGCCATCACGGCCATCTCCAGCACGGGCTCGTCGGCCGCGAGCAGGTAGACCCCACCGGAGTGCGCGTGCACCTCGTCCATCATGGAGGCCAGCGCCAGGGACAGCAGAGGCCGGCCGACCCGCGTGCGCGGGGTCGCCGGAGCCTGGGCGGACGTCTGTCCGTCGGACACGCCGACCACCTCCTCCGCGGAGCCGCGCGACGGTCCCAGGGCTCAAATCTCCCCCCAGAAGGCGCGCCGCGCACGGCGAGCGGCGCCCCGCGGGCCGGGAGAGGGCCCGCCCTTACCCCATGGCTGCGCGCCCATGCCCCCGCAGTCGATGCGCGATGCGGCGTATGGGCGCCTCGCGTGCGCCCCCGCGCAACCTGATGGCCGGTTCTTCGCGCCCGTGGGAGGTCATGAACGCCAACAATGGGGCACGCGCTCTACACCATGAAAGCGACGGAAGCGGCGAACGGCGAGCTGGAGGGGCGGCAGTGATCCGTGTCCTTGTGGTGCACGACGCGTGTCTGGTGCGATCGGTGCTGGCGGAGTGGTTACGCAGACAACCTGACCTGGAGGTCTGCGACACCCCCTGGCGCAACGCCCCCGCACGTGTGCGATCGGTACGCCCGGACGTGTGCGCGGCGGACCTGGAGTACTCGGACGCGTACGGCATCCCGCCGCTCGGCGAGCTGCGGACCCGGGAGATCGGCCGCACTCCGCCGCACCTTCTCGTCCTGGCCGGCGCGAGGCGGCCGGGGCTGCTCCGGCGGGCCCTGGAGGCGGGGGCGCTCGGCTACGTCGACAAGGAGGGCTCACCGGACAATCTCGTGCGCGCGATCCGCCGCGTGGCTCAGGGGGAACGTTTCGTCGACGACTCGCTGGGCTTCGGCTTCCTCAAGGCCGCCGAGATGCCGCTGACCCGGCGCGAACTCAGCGTGTTATCCCTCGCCGCCGAAGGCGCGTCCGTCGCGGAGATCGCGGGGAGCCTGCACCTGTCCCACGGGACCGTGCGCAACTACATGGCGGCCATCACCCGCAAGACCGGAGCCCGCAACCGCATCGACGCCATCCGGATCTCGCAGGGCGAGGGATGGCTCTGAGCCCTCGTGCCCCGAGGGCGTCCAGGCACCGACGAGCTCGCGGTAGCGGGCCGAGCGGCTCACCAGCTCGTCGTGCGTTCCGTACGCCGTGTCGCGGCCGTCCATCATCAGCACCCGGTCCGCGCGCCGGGCCGAGGTGATGCGGTGGGCGACGACGACCAGGGTGCCGCCGGGACGGGCCGCGAAGGCGCGTTCCGCGCGTTCCTCCGCCGCCGGATCCAGGTGAGAGGTCGCCTCGTCCAGCAGGGCCAGCGGGGCGTGCGAGAGGTAGGCCCTGGCCAGCGCTATCAGCTGCCGCTCGCCGGCCGAGAGCGCCGTCGGGTCGACCCGGCCGTCCGGCCCGCCCAGCGCTTCGAGCAGCGGTACGAGCCCCACCGCGCGGGCCGCCGCGAGGATCTCCTCCTCGGGGACGGGGTCCGGCCGCAGCTGGGCGAGGTTCTCGGCGAGGCTGCCGGTGAACACGTACGCCTCCTGCGGAATGAGCACCCGCCTCGCGAGGGCGTCCGGCCCCGGCACGACCTGCCCGCACACCCGCACCCGGCCGCACCGCGGCTCCAGGAGCCCGGCCACCAACGCCGTCAGCGTCGACTTCCCGATCCCGCTCGGTCCGACGACGGCCAGGTGCGAGCCGGAGGGGACGGTCAGGTCGAGGTCCTCGATGACGGGGACCGCGGTGGGGCCGTAGGCGAAGGTCACGCAGGACAGAGCCACGGCGGGCGGTTCGGTCGGGGGCCGGGGGCTCCCCGGGGGACGAGAGGCGCGGGCCCGGGCGGCCACCGCGGGTACGGAGGGGGCGTCACGGGCGGTCGGGGCGAGGGCGCGCGTCGGCAGGCTCTCGTCGGCCCGGCCCCGGGCCTGTTCCCCGTCGCCGTCGGCCCGGCGCTGTCCCCCGTCGCCGTCGGCCTGGCCTTGGTCCCCGTCCGCCTGGCCCTGGGTTCCGTCGCCGTCGGCCCGGCCCTGTTCCCGGTCGCCGTCGGCCCCGTGCCGCGGGCCTGTCTCCTGCGGGGCCAGACGCCGTAGCACCACGGTCAGTCGTGAACCGCTGGTACCCAGCCCGTGGACGAGGTTGTGCAGGGCGGGCAGGAGGGACTGGGTGACGTAGGCCAGGGCGCCGACCAGGGCGCCGGTGGTGACGCCGTGCCGCAGCAGCCAGGGGGCCGTGGCCAGCAGCAGCACGAGCGGGAGCTGCCCGCCGAGGGCGAGGGCGGCGACACGTACGACGCCGAACCGGGCCAGGGAACCCGCGGCCCGCTGCTCGGCGTCCACCAGGCGCCCCACGTCGGCGGCGGTCCGGTCCTCCGCACCCGACGCCGTGATGTCCCGCAGCCCGGGGCACACGGCACCGAACCGGTCGGCCAGCGCCTCGTCGGCCGCGAGGAACGCCTCCTGCCGGCGGGCCAGCGGCCGCAGCGTCACCGCGAACAGACCGACGCCCGCGGCGAGCGGAGGCAGCACGACGAGCAGCAGCAGCGGGGCGAGCGAGAACAGGCCCGCGAGCGCGCCGACGGCGGTGAAGACGAACGACCGCGAGACCATCACCAGCCCGGCGAAGGTGTCCCGTGCGATCTCCACCTGCTGGGTGAGCCCCGACAGCGCCCCACGGTCCGCCGTACGCACCCCGCGGGCCACGACCCGCCGCACGAGCAGGTCCCTGAGCGGTTCGACCAGCGCCGCGACCGCCGCGTACACACGCGCCGTGCCGTACGCGCCCACCACGACACCCAGTCCGGCGACACCGAGCCACGCGAGCCCGGTCGCCGTACGCCCCGGTAGGAACCCGTCGTCCAGCGCGCGGGCCGGGGCGTAGCCGATGAGGAAGCTCTGCCCCGTCTCCAGCACCGACCAGAGGCCGAGCCGTACGACGACGCGCCACCGGGCCCGCAGGAATCGCAGCCCACGGGTGGGCAGACGGCCGCTCACGAGCGGGTCCCGGCGGCCGGCGGTGCGGGGTCTGCCGTGGTTCCCGTGAGCGCCTCCCGGTACGCGGGGTCCCCCCACAGCTCCGCGTGCCGGCCCACCGCCCGCACCCGCCCGCCGTCCAGCCATGCCACGGCGTCGGCCCGGGCCGCGGTGGCCGCCCGGTGGGCGATGAGCAGACGGGTGGCGGAGGAGTCGCCGCCGGCCAGCGCCCGGGTGATGCGGGCCTCCGTCACCGTGTCCAGGCTGGACAGCGCGTCGTCGAGGATCAGCAGGCGGCCACCGTGGGCGAACGCCCGGGCGAGACCGAGGCGTTGGGACTCGCCGCCCGAGCGCGGGGCGTCGGCCAGGGCGGTGGCGTACCCCGCCGGCAGGCGTATGACGAAGTCGTCGGCGTGGGCGGTGCGGGCGGCCTGCCGGACCCGGGCGGGGGAGGGGGCGGTGAGCGCGAGGCCGATCGCGTCCTCGACCGTGCCGCCCAGCAGGACGGGGCGTTCGAACGCGTAGGCGACGGCGCCGCGCAGACCGTCACGGGTCAGGTCGCGCAGCGGTACCCCGTCGAGCAGGACCTCGCCGTCGTCCGGGTCGGCGAGCCGTCCGGCGAGGGCCGCGAGCACCGACTTGCCCGTGCCGGAGCGGCCCACCACCGCGAGGGTGGTGCCGCCGGGCACGACCAGGTCGACGCCGTCCAGCACGACGTGTCCGCCGCGCCGGGCCGTCACGCCGCGCAGCTCCAGCCGGCCGGGCCCGGGAGGCAGCCGGCGCGTGCCGTGCGCCGGGGTGGGCAGGGCGACGACCTCGCCGAGGCGTCCGGTCGCCGCCCGGGCCCGGGCCACCGCCGCGAGCTGTGCGACCAGCAGGCCGACGCCGGTCGCCAGGACCGCGTAGCGGGAGGCGGCGAGCACCTCGCCGACGGACAGCCGGTGGCGGGCGAGCAGCGCGCCGGCGACGGCGATCACGCCGAGTTGCAGGAGCGGGGCCACGGCGACGGCCTGGGCGGCGGCCCTGCCCTGCACCCGCCACATGCGGTGCCCCGCGCGGGAGAGTTCGGGCAGCGGCCGCAGGATCCGAGCTGTCTCCCGGTCCGCCGCGCCGGCCGCCGCGATGGTGCGGTGACCGTCGACGGCCTCGGCGAGCGCGGCCGCGATCCGGCCCTGTTCCCGCTGGTAGTCGGTCGCGCACCGGGAGGTGTCCCGGGCGAACGCCCGCAGCAGCAGGGCGAGTACCGGGGCCCCGGCGAGGAACGCTGCCGCGAGCCACGGGTCGATCAGGGCGAGGGCGGCGATGCCCCCGACCGGTCCGGCGAGCGCGGCGAGCAGGATGGCGCGGGCGGCCGTCGCGGTGCCGGCCTGCGCGGCGTTGCCGACGAGCCGGGCCACCAGGTCGCCCGCCCCGAAGCGGCCCCCCGCCCGTGGGCCCATGGCCAGGACGTGCCCGGTGAGCCGGTGGCGCAGCCAGGCCGTGGTGCGGGCGTCGACGGTGCCGACCAGAACGCTCTGGAGCGCGTCGAGCAGGGCCAGCGCGACGACGAGTGCGGCGCAGCACAGCACCCAGGCCGTCGCGGGGGTGCCCGCCAGCAGAAGGTCCAGGGTGCGGCCGAGCGCGGCGGGCAGCAGCAGCCCCGCACCGGTCGCGGCGGTGCTCACCAGGACCAGCGTCACGGTGCGGGCGCGGCTGTGCCGGCCGGCCGAGCGGGCCAGGGTCCGGGAAGGGTCGTCGGCAGGGGTGGTCATGCTGCTCCGGCCTTGTTCCGCGGTGCTGAAAAAGGGCCCGGACGGCCCCTCCGCAGAGGAGGGGAACCGCCCGGAACCGTCACTGCACGAAGTGTCAGAGACAGAGGCTGATGCTGGCCTGGCTGGCGCAGAGCAGCAGGCTGAGCGTGCTGCCGCCGCCGGTGTGCTGCTCGGTCTCCATCGTCTGCAGGTCGAGAAGTGCCATCTCGTTTCCTCTCCTTCTCATGGGGACGGGGTGGTGTCACGACTCCGTCAGTTCGCGGAGCCGCGTTCTGTGTGCCGCGCAAGCGGCGGCAGGAAGGGCAGGTGGGCCGGTGCCGCACCCGCCTCGTCGGTGCCGAGGGCCGCACGGAGAGCCAGCAGACAGCCGGCCGTTCCGGTGCCCAGGTCCATGGAGAGCCGCATCATCTGGTGCCCGGGGAAGGCCAGTTGGCCCTGGTAGGACATCGCGTACCAGCCGAGCCCGGCGATCTGGGCGGCGAGCCGGTCCGCGTTCGCGCCCGGCGTGGTCGTACGGCTGAGGTGCAGGATCATCCCGGCACGGCCCTGGAACAGGCCGGGCTGGGCGTAGAAGCGGGAGGTGGCGGCGGTGAGGATGCCGGCCCGGGCACGCTCGAACACGTCGGTGTCGTCGTCCGCGCGGGCGAGGTAGTCGTCGAGGACCATGCCCACGCCCACGCTGCCGTCGCCCAGGTAGGGCATGCTCCGCCAGCCCTCGTCGACCTCCAGCGAGCCGCCCTTCTGCTCGACGCAGCAGGCGAGGTCCCGGCGCAGTGCCTCGCCGGCCGCGTCCAGCAGTGCACGTTCGCCGGTCCGCTCGTGACGCCGCAGCAGGAACAGCGCGGGCCCGCTCGCACCCCGCAGCAGCCCGGCACGCGGGCGTTGGCCGTCCGGGACCGGTTCGGCGAGACGCCGGACGAGGATGTCCGCGGCCTCCGCGGCCCGCTCGCGCAGCTCCGGCTCGCCGGTGGTGTGTGCCAGGTCGTCCAGGACCAGGCCCAGCCCGGCCAGCCCGCCCCGCAGGTCGGAGGAGAGCCGCTGCCACCGCTCGCGCAGGATCGTGTCCATCAGGTCCAGGGCGCGCTGCCGGTGACCCAGCAGACCGAGGACGTGGGCCACCCCCGCGAGTCCGTCGTACAGGCCCAGCGGGGTGCCGGACGGAGGCGGGTCCGTGCGGTCCAACAGCCAGCGCTCGCCCTCGTCGTAGCGTTCGGCGCCGCATGCCGCGAGGGCGTACAGCACGCCGGCCGCGCCATGGGCCAGGCCCAGTCCGCCGCCGTCGGAGAACTGGCCGATGTCGCCGGGGAAGAGCCGGTCCTCGCGCTCCGGGGTGGCCGAGGCGAGCAGCGCCTTGACCATCGAGTCGCGGCTGTAGGGCCAGTCGCCGGGCTCCACGAACGACGCCGGGACGGAGCGGGGTGCGGACGGCGTCGGCGGGCGGCCGGCGGGCACGTCCCGGGTGATCTCGGTGACCGCCTCGTCGAGGAACTGCCGTGGCACGTCCGGGAACCGGTCCGCGATCACCTCCGCCAGATGCGCCGCCTTGCCGCGGTCCACGACGAACAACGTGGTGACCGGCAGGAACATCGCCAGCCGCAGACAGGCCAGCGCGTAGCGGTCGACGTCCGCGCCCCTGCGGTCCGGCGGGGCCATGAAGCCGGGGTGGGCGACGACCTGCCGGCCGTTCTCACCGACCTGCGCCGCCGCCTCGAAGTCGAGGAGGGACACCGACTCCTCGTCCGGGGCGACCATGATGTTGAAGACATGCAGGTCGTTGAAGACGATCCCGCGCGCGTGCACCGCCTCCACGGCACGCTCGACCGCTCCGTGGATGCGCAGCGCCCAGGCCGTGTAGTCGGCCACCGCGCGCGGGTCGGGGTCCGGGCCGATCAACGGGTGGCGTTCGGCGAAGAACGAGTTCAGCGGGCGCCCCGGCACGAAGTCCATCACCAGGAAGCGGTGGTCGCCGAGCAGGAACCAGTCCCGTACCTCGGGCACCACCCCGGTGCCCGCCAACTGCTCCAGCGCGAACTTCTCCCGCTCCAGCCGGGCGACGGCGTCCGCCCCGTCCGCGGCGAGCCCCGCGTGCGGCCGGCCCTCCTTCAGCACGACCTTGCGACCGTCACGCGTGTCGGTGCCCGCGTACACCCCGCCGCCGTTGGAGAAGTGCAGCGCCTTCTCGATGCGGTACGGCAGCTCGCCGACGGTCGTGGTGTTGCGGGCCGCGAGATGCGGGGCCAGGAAGGCCGGCAGCGTCACCCACTCGGGCACCTGGAACGACGGCGCCCGCCGGTCCGGCACCAGCCGTCCCTCGCCGTCCCGCACCGCGGGCACCAGCGAACCGCGCTCGTCGACGACGAACAGCCGCGCGAAGGCGCCGTACCGGACGTACAGCGGACCCTCGCCCCAACGCAGGTCGGTCAGGACGTACGGCCCCTCGAAGCCCTCCAGCAGCCGGCCCAGTTCCCGCAGCACCGTGTGGAGTTGCTCGTCGTCGGCCGGATAGACGGTGACGAACTTGCCGCTGGAGTCCCGGCCCGCGTACTTGGCGTTGCGCAGATGCAGCAGGTGCGGGCCCGGCACGAACTTGAAGGCGACACCCCGCGGCACGCAGTAGTCCCACACGATCCGCGCGATCCGCTCGGCGTTCGCGAGGGTCGCCGAGACATGGATCTTCCAGCCCTGGGCGCGGTCCGGCAGCGCGGTGCCGTCCGGGCCGAGCGGCGCGAGGTTCAGCCAGTCGCCGGTCCGCGCGGCCCGCCAGCCCTCGGGCGCCTCGCGCCGCGCTGTCTCGTACAGCGGCGCGGCTCCCGTGCCGTCGGCGGACAACCGGTCCGGCGTCTCGTAGAAGTGCCTGTCCGCCAGCGCGTACACCTCGTAGCGCTTGTCCATACGTCCCCCCTCCGCAGGCCCGGCACAGAGCCTTCCAGCGGGCCGGTGGCCACGGACAGTCACGTCTGTCACGAGATCACCGTGCGGAACGCATGCGTAAAGACATGTTCGGCTCGTTTTCGAGCGCCGTACGGGTTTCGGCTGCACGGAACGCTCACAGGGGCTGCGCGGGTGGCTCATAAGCGCTGTAATGGCGGACGTGGTCAGTGAGGGCACCGCGGGAGGCAGGACGAGAAGTCTGCGCGCCGAAGGGGCCCTGAAGGCGCTTTCCGAGGACCCCGACTCGCCCGACCGGCTGCGACGGGTCCTGGAACAGGCGCTCGTCTTCGCCGGAGCGACCCTGGCCGCGGTGTACACACCTAGTGAGGACGGCGAGTTGCTCTGCCTCGCCGAGGCCGCGGGCGTGCCCCGCACCCTGTACGGGCTGCGCGACGGATACGCGCCGACCGGAAGCTCCCCGCTCGCCGACGCCCGGCGCACCGGCCGCGCCGTCTGGCTCGGCCCGGAACAACTCGCCGGGCGCGCGGAGTCCCGGCGTGCCCCGTCCCAGGACTTCTCCCTGGCCGTCCTGCCCGCCGAGGGCGACGGCGGCTGCCTGCTGGCCGTGAGCGAGCGCCTCGGCGGCTTCGACGCCGAGGACCGCAGGTGCCTGGAGCTGGTCGCCGCGGCCATCACCTACCCCGCCCCGGCCGCGGCCTTCGAAGGGGGCGAACTGCCGGTCAACGCGTTCAGCCTCGCCATGGACACCGGCCGCGTCGAGGTCGGCGACGGTCTCCTCGGACTGTTCGGCATCGGACCGCAGCAGTTCGACGGCAGGGTCGAGACCCTGCTGGGCCTCACCGTCCCGGAGGACCTGCCGTCACTGATGTCGGTCGTCGAGGCCGACCACATGTCCATCGGCGACCGTGAACTGGAGTTCCGGGTCCTCCAGCCCGCCGGCCCGCCCAGATGGCTCAGGCTGCGCGGCCGCCTGCTGCCCGGCGGCGAGGGCCGCCCGGCCCGGCTCGTCGGCACCGTCGCCGACGCCTCCACCCTGCGCCCCGAAGTCACCGACGTGGCCCGCGTCCAGCGCCTCGCCGCGGCCCTCGCCACCGCCGGCACCGTCCGCGACGTCAGCCACGCCGTCGTCACCGCCCTGCGCAAGCCGCTGCGCGCCGACCGCATCGCCCTCGCCGAGCTGGAGCACGACCGTCTCGTCGTGACCGTGCTCGACCCGCCCGAACCCGAGTCCTGGCCGGAGCTGTGGCGCCTGGAGTGGCGCACCGAGTGGCCGGACGCGCCCGTGCGCGCCATGCCCACCCTCGCCGCGGCACTGCGCGAGGGCCGGGCCCGGATCTGGCCGGCCGGCACTCCGCTGGAACCCGCCCTCGCCGACGTCGGCCCCGGCGGGCTGGCCGTCCTGCCGCTGCCCGCCGGGGGCCGGATGGCCGGCGCCTGCCTCATCGGCTGGGACACCCCGCACGAGTTCGGCCCCGACGAACGGGCCCTGCTCACCGCCTCCGCGGGCCTCGCCGGCCAGGCGCTGATGCGTGCCCACGCCTTCGACGCCGAACACGAACTCGTCGGCATGCTCCAGCGGCAGCTGCTGCCCCGCCGGCTGCCCCGGCTGCCCGGCGCGGAGGCCGTCGCCCGCTATCTGCCCACCACGGCAGGACTGGAGGTCGGCGGCGACTGGTACGACCTGATCCCGCTGCCCGACAACCACGTCGCCCTCGTCATCGGCGACGTCCAGGGCCACAGCGCGGCCGCCGCCACCCTCATGGGGCAGATGCGCACCGCACTGCGCGCCTACGCCGCCGAAGGGCACCCCCCGGACGTCGTCGTGCACCACGCCAACCGCCTGCTGATGGACATGGAGACCGATCTCTTCGCCACCTGCTGCTACGTCGACGTCGACCTGGAGGAGGGCTCCGGCTGGTGCGTGCGGGCCGGACACCTCCCGCCGGTCCTGCGCCGGCCGGACGGCGGCACGGAGATCGCCGAGGCGGAGGGCGGCCCGCCGCTCGGTGTGCTGCGGCAGGCCGACTTTCCGATGAGCCCGCTCCGGCTGACCCCGGGCACCATCGTCGCGCTGACCACGGACGGCCTCGTCGAGTCCGCCCAGGACGACATCGACACCGGCATGGACCGGCTCGCCCGTGAACTCGCCCGCTCCGACCCCGCCCACCTCGGCCTCGTCGCCGACGCCCTGCTCGTCGGCGCCCGCCGCGACGACGACATCGCCCTGCTCCTGCTGCGCTACGACGGCATGGCCGTACGGCCCCTGCGCGAGAGCTGGACCGTCTGGCGCGTCCCGGAGGCCGTCGGACACGCCCGCCGCTTCACCCGCCGCACCCTGCGGGCCTGGGGCGTGGCGCAGCGGGAGGCGGACACCGTGCTGCTCGTCGTGTCCGAACTCGTCACCAACGCCCTCGTGCACACCGATGGCCGAGTCCGCCTCGATCTGACGCGCGTCAACGACCGGGTCCGCGTCGCGGTCGCCGACGCCTCGCCCCGCAGCCCGGTCAAGCCCACCAGCCTGAGCTGGGAGGCGACCGGCGGGCGCGGAATCCTGCTGGTCGAGGCCATGTCGACAACGTGGGGCACCGTGCCGGTCAGTGGCGGAAAACAGGTGTGGAGCGAGATCGTCGCCGACGACTGAAGCTCCGATTCCGGTGAACACCGGGCAGCCCCGGGATGGCGCAGAGGCCAACCGAACCCATCAAAATGGCGGAATCGCGGCTAAGGTGAAGCAGATGAAGGCTCTTGTGCTGTCCGGCGGTGCCGGTACGCGCCTGAGGCCGATCACGCACACTTCGGCCAAACAGCTCGTGCCGGTGGCAAACAAACCCGTGCTCTTCTATGGGCTGGAATCCATCGCCGCGGCCGGCATCACCGACGTCGGTGTGATCGTCGGTGACACCGCCGCGGAGATCCAGGACGCCGTGGGCGACGGATCCAAATTCGGCCTGGAGATCACCTACATCCCCCAGGAACGCCCCCTTGGGCTGGCGCACGCCGTGCAGATCGCCCGGGACTACCTGGGCGACGACGACTTCGTCATGTACCTCGGCGACAACTTCATCGTCGGCGGCATCGCCGACCTCGTGGAGGAGTTCCGCGGCAACCGCCCCGACGCCCAGATCCTGCTGACCCATGTGCAGGACCCCCGTTCTTTCGGCGTTGCCGAACTGGACGAGGCGGGCCAGGTCGTGGGCCTGGAGGAGAAACCCGAACACCCCAAGAGCGACCTCGCGCTGGTCGGTGTCTATCTGTTCACCCCGGTCATCCATGACGCGGTCCGCTCCATCACCCCGTCCTGGCGCGGCGAACTGGAGATCACCCACGCCATCCAGCACCTGATCGACTCCCACGCCGACGTGCGCTGCACCGTCATCCAGGGCTACTGGAAGGACACCGGGAACGTCGCCGACATGCTGGAGGTGAACCGGACCGTCCTGGAGAGCCTCAGCCGGCGCATCGACGGCGAGGTCGACGAGGCGTCGGAGGCCGTCGGGCGCGTCGTCGTCGAGGAAGGGGCACGCGTCGTCAACTCGCGCATCGTCGGCCCCGCCGTCGTCGGCGCCGGCACCGTCGTGGAGGACTCCTTCGTCGGCCCGTTCACCTCGATCGCCGAGAACTGCCGCGTCGTCGACAGCGAGCTGGAGTTCTCCATCGTGCTGCGGGACTCCACCATCCACGGGGTGGGCCGCATCGAGTCCTCGCTCATCGGCCGGCACGCCGAGGTCACCCCGGCGCCCAGCGTCCCCAGCGCCCACCACCTCGTCCTCGGCGACCACAGCAAGGTGCAGATCCACACATGAACCTTCTCGTCACCGGCGCCGCCGGCTTCATCGGATCGACCTACGTCCGCACCCTGCTCGCCCGCGACGCACCGGACGCGCCCGACGCGCCACGCGTCACCGTGCTGGACAAGCTCACCTACGCCGGCACCCTCGACAACCTCGAACTCGACCACCCCCGGCTGGAGTTCGTCCGCGGGGACATCCGGGACGCCGAACTGGTCGACAAACTGATGGCCGAGGCCGACCAGGTGGTGCACTTCGCCGCCGAGTCCCACGTCGACCGTTCGATCGACGGCGCCGGCGACTTCGTCCTCACCAACGTCGTCGGCACCCAGACCCTGCTGGACGCGGCCCTGCGCTACCGCGTCGAACCCTTCGTGCACATCTCCACCGACGAGGTCTACGGCTCCGTCGAGGCGGGCTCCTCCACCGAGGAGGACCTCCTGCGGCCCAGCTCGCCGTACTCCGCCTCCAAGGCCTCCTCCGACCTGCTCGCCCTGGCCTACCACCGCACCCACGGCCTCGACGTGCGCGTCACCCGCTGCTCCAACAACTACGGCCCGCACCAGTTCCCCGAGAAGGTCGTCCCGCTGTTCATCACCAACCTCCTCGACGGCGAGCAGGTGCCCCTCTACGGCGAGGGACTCAACGTGCGGGACTGGCTGCACGTCGACGACCACTGCCAGGGCATCGAACTCGTCCGCGCCAAGGGCCGCCCCGGCGAGATCTACAACATCGGCGGCGGCACCGAACTGAGCAACCGGGACCTCACCGGGCTGCTGCTGACGGCCTGCGGCGCCGACTGGGACCGGGTGCGGCACGTCGAGGACCGCAAGGGCCACGATTTGCGCTACTCCGTCGACTGGACCAAGGCCCGCACCGAACTCGGCTACCGGCCCCGCCACGACTTCACCGCCGGCCTCGCCACCACCGTCGAGTGGTACCGCGACCACCGCTCCTGGTGGGAGCCGCTGAAACGGCGCGCCGGTGAGGAGCACGGATGAGGTGGCTGGTCACCGGCGCGGGCGGCATGCTCGGCCACGACCTCGTCGGCGAACTCCGCGCCCGCGGCGAGCAGGTGACCGCCCTCGACCACGCCGCCCTCGACATCACCGCCCCCGAGTCCGTCGAGCGCGCCTTCGCCGCCCACCGCCCCGACCTGCTCGTGAACTGCGCCGCCTACACGGCCGTCGACGACGCGGAACAGGACGAGGCACAAGCCCTGCGCGTCAACGGCGACGGCCCGCGCCTCCTCGCCAGGGCCTGCGCCGCCCACGGGACCCGACTGATCCACGTCTCCACCGACTACGTCTTCGCCGGAGACGCCGGCACCCCCTACCCGGAGGACGAGCCCCCGGCGCCCCGCACCGCCTACGGCCGCACCAAACTGGCCGGTGAGCAGGGTGTCGTGGACGAACTCCCGGACGCGAGCGCGGTGGTGCGCACGGCCTGGCTGTACGGCGTCCACGGCCGCAGCTTCGTCCGTACGATGATCGAGCTCGAGGCCCGCCTGGACACCGTGGACGTCGTCGACGACCAGCGCGGGCAGCCCACCTGGAGCGCCGACGTCGCCGCTTTCCTCGCCGACCTCGGCCCACGGATCGGCGGCGGCACGACCGGCGTCCTGCACGCCACCAACTCCGGTGCGGCCACCTGGTACGACCTGGCCCGGGAGGTGTTCCGGCTCCTGGACGCCGACCCCGACCGGGTACGCCCCGTCAGCAGCGCGGCCTTTCCCCGGCCCGCGCCCCGCCCCGCGTACAGCGTCCTCGCGCACGGCCGCCGGCAGCGGCTCGGCCTCGCACCGGCGCGCGACTGGCGCACCGCCCTGCACGAAGCACTGCCCCGGATCCGCAAGGAGACCCTTCGTGAAACGCCATGAGTTCCTGAAGGAACTGCACAAGGTCAGCGGCAACCGCAACTACCTGGAGATCGGCGTCAACGACGGCCGCAGTCTCCGGCTCTCCCGCGTCCCCACCATCGCCGTCGACCCCGCCTTCAAGGTCGTCACGGAGATCCGCTGCGACGTCCACCTGGTCAAGGCCACCAGCGACGACTTCTTCGCCCGCGCCAAACCGCTCATCCACCTCAAGGGCGGCCGTCATCCGCTGCGGAACCTGCGCCGGGGGCGCCCTCCGTTCGCCTACTGGCGGCGTACCGTCCTCGACCTGTCGTTCATCGACGGGATGCACCTGTTCGAGTACGCGCTGCGGGACTTCATGAACATCGAACGGCACTCGGACTGGACGAGTGTGATCGTCTTCGACGACATGCTGCCGCGCAACGTCGACGAGGCCGCCCGCGACCGGCACACCGGCGCGTGGACGGGCGACGTGTACAAGCTCGCCGAGATCCTCGGGCGGTACCGCCCCGATCTGGTGACGGTCCTCGTCGACACCCAGCCCACCGGGCAGCTCGTCGTGTTCGGCGCCGATCACCGCAACACGGTGCTGCGCGACCGGTACGACGAGATCGTCGCCGAGTACGACGTGCCCGATCCGCAGAAGGTGCCCGAGACGATCCTGGACCGCGGTGCGGCGGTGGCGCCGGAGGCGCTGCTCGGGGCGAGCTTCTGGAAGCCGTTGGCGCGGGCCCGGCGGCTGGGTGTGGGGCGGTCGCGGGGGTGGGAGCCGCTGCGGGCGTCCGTCGAGCGGGTTGCCTCCGGCGGTTGAGCGGGTTGCCTCCGGCGGTTGAGCCGGTTGTGGGTGGTGGCGGGTTCTGTCGTCGGGTGGCCGCGGGTTCGCCGTGGCTTGTCGCGCAGTTCCCCGCGCCCCTTACGGCGTTGCCGGTCCCGGCGCCGGGCGGGGCCGTTTCGTGTCCCGGCGTCAGGTGGGGCCGTTTCGTAGGTGTTCGTAGTGGGCCATGCAGGTTTCGTAGGTCGGGAGCAGGCCCGCCTCGCGGGCCTGGGCCAGGGACGGGGCCTGGGCGTCCTTCGGGGACAGGACGGGTGGGATGTGCTCGGGCCAGTCGATGGCCAGTTCCGGGTCCAGCGGGTTCACCCCGTGTTCGCGCTCGGGGGCGTAGCCGGTCGAGCACAGGTAGACCACCGTGGCCTCGTCGGTGAGGGCCATGAAGGCGTGGCCCAGTCCCTCGGCGAGGAACAGGGCGTGGTGGCTGTCGTCGTCGAGGCGGATCGCCTCCCAGCGGCCGAAGGTGGGGGAGCCGACGCGGATGTCGACCACCACGTCCAGGACGGCGCCGTGCAGACAGGTCACGTACTTGGCCTGTCCCGGCGGCACGTCGGAGAAGTGCACTCCGCGCAGGACGCCCCAGCGGGAGACCGAGCAGTTGGCCTGGGCCAGGCTCAGGTCGTAGCCGGTGGCCTCGCGGAACTCCGCGCCCCGGTACCACTCGTGGAAGCTGCCCCGGTCGTCCGGGAAGACCTTGGGCTCCAGTGCCCACGCGCCCTCGATGCCGAGCGAGCGCATGCCGTCACCTCCTGCCGGTCCGGGCCCGCAGCCGGGTCGCGGTACGGCCCAGTGCGGTACCGAGCCTGCGCCGGGCCCTGCGGACGAGTCGTCGGAGCGCGCCTGGCCCGGGGACGCGGACGACGCGCACCCCGCCGACGCCCGGGCCGGCGCGCAGGGCGAACGGCAGGGCGAGGAAGCGCGGTCCCGGCGTGCCGAGCGCCACCCGCCAGGTCGTGCCTCGCAGGTCGTCCAGGGGCAGCGCCGCCTCCAGCAACGCGCCGGAGACCCGCGGGGAGAGCGTGGCGGGCACCTGGAGGGTGGCGCGGGAGGAGGAGGTGAGACGGAGGGCGGCCTCGGCGCCGTCGCCGGGGACGTGGAACGGCAGCGGCATCCGCAGCCGCCCGCCCGCGGTCGTCACGTCGTCCGGGGAGAGCGTGCCCAGCCCCAGACGGCCGGTCGCCCGGTCCACGTCGAGGGCGAGGTGCGCGTGCGGCGAGGTCCAGTACGGCAGGACGACATGGCCGCCGGCCAGCGCCGGGGGCGGCGTGGGGCGGGCTCCTCGCGGCGCCGGACCGAGGCGGCACTCCTTGGTCCAGCCGCCCAGCCGGACACGCACCAGGGCGTCCCAGACACCGGCCTGGGGGAGGGCGGCGGGGTCGACGGTGGCCGTCGCGCGCAGCACCAGGCGGACCCGGCCGTCGTCACCGGCCGGCACCTCCTCGCGGGTGAACTCCACCGGCTGGAAGTACTGGGCGGCACTGGCCCGCTCCCGCACCAGCAGATCCGCGGTCGCCTGCTGGAACCGGGCGGCGGTGTCCGCGCTCACCCACGCGACGGCGGCGGCCAGGTCGCCGGGCGCACCGTCCAGCGGGGCGGGCGCCGTGCCGGCGACGAAGGTCATCGGCTCGGCGGCGGAGGTGTACTCGGCGCTGAAACCGACCCGCAGCCGGCCGTCCTCCCAGGCCACGCGCTCGGGGACGGCCGTGAGGGCGATGCCGGCCTCCCACTCGGCGAACGCCTCGACGTCGTCGTACCGGTCGGCGGTGATCAGTGCGGCGACGACCTGCTGCGTGGGCTGGAGCCCGGACGCGACACCCGGACCGAAGCGTTCCACGACGACCTGGTGCATCTCGGCGAACAGCTCGCGGCGGTAGTCCGCCGGCAGGGCGAGCAGCCGTCGCGCGCGCATCCGCTCGACCATCTCCACCCGCAGCCAGCGCCGGAAGAGCCGGTCCCGCAGTGGTCCCGGCTCGGTGTACTGCTCGACGACGTCCAGGGCCTCCCGCAGGTTCTTGAAGTAGCCGCCGGGATCGAAGCGCTGGAATCCGGCGTTCGAGGCGTCGTCGCGGCGGACGTGGTAGTAGCAGACGTAGTCGCCGAGGACCGAGACGTTGGCGGCGCGCAGGTACGCCTCCGTGACGAAGACGTGGTCCTCCAGGCGCCGCGGGCCCTCCGGGAAGCGCAGCCCGATGTCGTCGAGGAAGGCGCGGCGGAACATCTTGTGCGGGGTGAGGCTGTCGATCAGCGGCGCGTTCTCGACGGTGGCCCTGGGGTGGTTGCGGCGGAACAGCTCCACCGGGACGCCGCGGCCCTTGCCGGCCATCTTGCCGACGACGACGTCGGCGCCGTGGGCCACGCCGTAGTCGTACATCCGCTCCAGGGCCTCGTCGCCGAGGTAGTCGTCGTTGTCGACGAACATCACGTACTCGCCCCGGGCGGCGCCGATGCCGACGTTGCGGGGCTTGCCCGACCAGCCGGAGTTCTCCTGGTGAACGACGGTGACCCGGGACTCCGCGGCGGCGAGCGCGTCGAGCCGGGCGGGTGTCTCGTCGGTGGAGCCGTCGTCGACGAAGATCACTTCGTATTCGTCGGGGGGCAGCGACTGGCGCAGGAGGGAGTCGATGCAGTCCTCGACATAGACCCCGGGGTTGTACACGGGCACGACCACGCTGACCTTGATCGGCATCGGTCTCCGAGCCCCCTAGGGGTCGCTGGGCGTTTGCGTCAGATTACGGCGCTCGTGGCCAGATGCTAACCCTGTATCGGCTTTTGTCCACCGCTCAACGACACGGCGTGGCACGGCGAATCGGCGGCTCGGGGAGGTCGTACGAGCGGAGAACCGGCAGGTCGGTGATCCCTTTCCGCCGGTAGCCTGGCGTCGTGCGTCTGCTTCTGATGTCCGACACCCATCTGCCCCAGCGCGCCAAGGCCCTGCCCGATCGGCTGCTCGCCGAACTGCCGGGCGCCGATGTCGTGTTCCACGCCGGGGACTGGGTGGACACCGCCACGCTCGACCTGCTGGAGAGGCACAGCGCCAGGCTCGTCGCGGTCCACGGCAACAACGACGGGCCGGATCTGCGGGCGAGGCTGCCCGAGGTGGCGTACGTCGAGCTGGGCGGTCTGCGCTTCGGGGTCGTCCACGAGACGGGCCCGGCGCAGGGCCGCGAGGCGCGCTGCGCGGCCCGCTTCCCCGATCTCGACGTCCTGGTCTTCGGCCACAGCCACATCCCGTGGGACACCACCGCCGCCACCGGCCTGCGCCTGCTGAATCCGGGCTCTCCCACGGACCGCCGCCGACAGCCGCACTGCACCTACATGACGGCGACCGTGTCCGGAAGCGGCCTCGAGGACGTGGAGCTGCACCGGCTGCCACAGCGCTGACGCCCGGCGTCAACGGGGCATGCGCCCGCACAGGATCCGGGCCGCTCCGTGTGCAGGGAAGCGGCCCGGGCGCTGCAAGTGCGCTGTCATGGACCTCCTTCCCGCTCAGAGGCTGTGCTCCGGGGGCAAGAAATGCCTCCGACGTGGCGCGACTACCCGTACGCCCGCGCCTTACACATCGGCCGTCGGCCGAGTCGCCGGCCGGGCCTCGCCCCGGTCACCTCCGGCGGGTGCCGCGCGGGTGGATCGCCCCCGCGGTCGCCGTCAGCGGCGTACCGCTGCCGCCCCAGCGCAGCGCGACGATCTCGGCGGCCACGGACACCGCGACCTCCTCGGGCGTACGGGCCCCCAGGTCGAGCCCGACCGGCGAGCGCAGCCGCGCCAACTCCCGCTCGCCGAGGCCCGCTTCGGCCAGCCGCCGCATCCGGTCGTCATGGGTGCGTCGGCTGCCCATCGCCCCGATGTACGCCGCCGGGCGCCGCAGCGCCTCCTGGAGCAGCGGCACGTCGAACTTCGGGTCGTGGGTGAGCACGCAGATCACCGTGCGGTCGTCGGTGTCCGTGCCGCTCAGGTAGCGGTGCGGCCAGTCCACGACGACCTCCACGCCCTGCGGGAAACGCCGCGGCGTGGCGAAGACCGCGCGCGCGTCGCACACCGTGACCCGGTAGCCCAGAAAGTCACCGATACGGGCCACGGCGGCCGCGTAGTCGATCGCGCCGAAGACCAGCATGCGGGGCGGCGGGGCGAACGAGTGCAGGAAGACGGTGACCGCGTCCTCGCGCCGCTCGCCGTGCGGACCGTAGTGCCTCAGGCCCGTGGCGCCCTGGGCGAGCTCGCCGCGCGCGTCGGCGCTCACCGCCACGTCCAGGCCGGGCGTGCCCAGCGTGCCCGTCACCCGGTCGGGCCACACGGCGAGCGTCGCACCGCGCGGCGCCGGCCCGTCGGTCACCGTCGCCACGGTCACCGGGCGGCCCGCCGCGACCGACTCCGTGACCTCGCCGAAGGCCGGGTCGTTCTGCGGCGTCACGGGTCGCACCAGCAGGGTGATCTCGCCGCCGCAGGTCAGCCCGACCGCGAACGCGTCCTCGTCGCTGTACCCGAAGGTCTCCAGCCGCGGCTCGCCGCTCGCCACCACCTCACGCGCGAGCTCGAACACGGCACCTTCCACGCACCCGCCCGACACGCTGCCCACGACCTCGTCGCCGGGGCCCACCGCCATCGCGGCACCCGGGTCGCGCGGCGCGCTGCGGCTGGTGGCGACCACGGTGGCCAGCCCGAACGGCGCTCCGGCCGCGTACCAGCCACCGATCACCGGGAGGATGTCACGCATGACCGCGGGTCCTCCTCGTGGGTCGGACGGACCGGGTCGCCGGGTCAGCGGCCCTGGTGACGGCCGGTCAGGTCCCCGTGGTGTCACCCGGGGCCGGCCCGGAGCGCGCACCGGCGTGCCGAGCGCGCCGCTTCCAGCAGTATCGACCGTGCGGCGGCGAAGTTCATGCGCGCCGACCGCGCCGACCGCGCCGACCGCGCCGACCGCGCCGACCGCGCCGACCGCGCCGACCGCGCCGATCCCGGGGCCGGGCGTTCGGTGGAGCTCGCGGGCGCTTCGGTTCACCCGGTTCACCCGGTTCACCTGTGGTGCCCGGGGGTACTCGCGCGCCCATGGACATCGCAAGGACGGACATCGCCGCGGAAGGCGCGCTGGGCATCGGCCTGGTCGTCGCCGGACTGGTCGTCGTAGGGCTGCTGCTCGGAGGCTTCGTACTGGGGTACCGGGTCAGGCGCCGTGAATCCGCTCCGCCGCGCCCCGAGGAACAGCCCCGACTGCCCGACGAAGGGCCGGTGCGGGAGGTCCGGGAGCGCCGGGAGCCCGACGTGGTGCCCAGGAGCGACCACCGGCTGACCCCGCACGAAATGCCCGGACACGGCAACATGCCCTCACGTCGCAGCTCGTTGAAGGGGCGGCGGCGGTGGAACGAGGGCCGCAGCGGCTCGTTCGGCAGCGGTGGCTCGGGCTGAGTCCCGCCGTCACCCGCGGAACGGGTCGTCCGACCGGCCCCGTGGCGTCCGCCGATCGGGGCCGTCGCACCCAGGGAAGTGAGAGCCATGGCGGATCCCGCCCGTAACACCCTGCCGCTGCCCGACTACGACCATCTGCCGATCGGCGGGCTGGAGAGCCGGGTACGGTCGCTGTCCTCCGGGGAGGTGGAGGAGCTGATGGCCTACGAGCGCTCGCACGGCGACCGGCTCCCGGTCACCTCACTGCTGGCCGCACGTCTGGATCAGCTGGACGCCGGTGCCGAGCCCACCTCCGGCGATCCGGGCGCCCTGCGGCCCGAGAGCGGCGCCCGCCGTGCGGGTTCCCCGGCCTCGCCCGCGACATCGGCGCAGCCCTTCAGCCCGCCGCCGCACGGCACCCCCGACCAGCGCGGCAGGCCCAAGGGCGACCGCGCCTGACGGCCGGGCTCCAAGGCCCGAGCCCCGAGAGCCGGAACTTGCCCCGGACTCGGCGGCCGTGGACCCGGTGCCCGTGAGACCGGTGACGCCGGCCTCACAGGCCGCGTTCGGGGAACGCCGTTCGACCCGCCTGTCACGTGCCGAGCACTCCCCAGGGGCGTAACGTCGCCATATGGATCAACTCGGGTAGACGCGGCCGTGCCGTGCCGCGTCCCGAGGGGAGCGGAAGGCATGACCGCTACGGGAGATCCGGCCCTCGGCGCCGACGCGCTGGATGCCGCGTTCGCCGAGACGATGCGCCGGACCGGAGCGTCGATCGGCGCCCTGTACCTGCTCGCGCCGGACGGGCCGGTGCTGTACCTGGACGTGCTGAGCGGGATGCCCGTCGACTTCGCCGCACCGTGGACCAGGGTTCCGCTGGCCTCCCCGGCGCCCGTGGCCGACGCCGTCCGCGAGGACCGTGTGGTGTGGGTCGGCAGCCAGGAGGAGATGGTCCGC
Organism: Streptomyces sp. Y7; assembly: GCF_043195415.1. Classification (NCBI taxonomy): domain Bacteria; kingdom Bacillati; phylum Actinomycetota; class Actinomycetes; order Kitasatosporales; family Streptomycetaceae; genus Streptomyces; species Streptomyces sp. Y7. The sequence goes on along the minus strand of NZ_JBIDDQ010000001.1, from coordinate 838,760 downwards.
TGCTACCCCCGCACCGCCCTGGCACTGCCATACCCGCTGGCGCTGGCGGCGGCGCCGGTGAGCGGCGCACGGACCTGGGGATCCCTGCTGCTGATGTGGCCGGCCACCCGCCCGCCGTTCATGACGCGCCGGGAACTGGGCAACATCAATTCCAGTTGCCGTCGGCTCGCGCGGCTGCTGGAGGAGGGCGCCGGGCGAGCCGGCGCCGCCGCGCGCGGCGAACGGCCACGCGTCGTCTCCGCCACCATCCGTGGCCGCGCGGCGAGTCCGGAGCCGGCCGTCGCCGACTTCGTCGAGCGGCTGCCCGGCGGCAGTTGCGCCCTGGACCTGGAGGGGCGCGTCACGTACGTGAGCTCGGGCGCCTGCGAGCTGCTCGGACGCGAGGCCGGTGAGCTGCTGGGCACGCTGCCGTGGCAGTCCGTGCGCTGGCTCGACGACCCCACCTACGAGGACCGCTACCGTGCCGCGGTGATCAGCAGGGAGCCCGTCGCGTTCACCGTGTGCCGCCCTCCGGACCACTGGCTGGACATTCACCTGTACCCGGACGCCGGCGGCATCAGCGCCCGTATCGTGCCCGCCGGTGCCCAGGCGCCGCCGGCGCCCGCGCCCCGCCGCTCCACGAGCACCGTCACACCGGCCCGCGCCGGCCGGCTGTACCAGCTCACGCACCTGGCCGCCGGCCTGACCGAGGTGGTCGGCGTCCAGGACGTCGTCGATCTGGTCGCCGACCAGATCATGCCGGCCTTCGGCGCCCAGGGCCTGGTCCTGTCCACCGCCGAGGCCGGCCGGCTGCGCATCACCGGTCACCGCGGCTACTCCGCCGAGACCATCAGGCGCCTCGACGGCCTGCCGCTCGACACCACGTTCACCCCGGCCGGACAGGCCCTCGGCAGCGGAGTCCCCGCCTTCTTCGCCGACCCCGAGGAGATGCGGCGCACCTACCCCGAGGCCCCCCTGGTCAGCGGGAAGAAGGCCTGGGCCTTCCTGCCGCTGATCATCTCCAGCCGGCCCGTCGGCGTCTGCATCCTGTCGTACGACAGCCCTCACGAGTTCCCGGCCGAGGAACGCGCCGTCATGACGTCGCTCGCCGGACTCATCGCCCAGGCCTTCGACCGCGCCCGGCTGTACGACATCAAGCACGACCTCGCCCACGGCCTCCAGGAGGCCCTGCTCCCGCGCGGCCTGCCCGCGCTCGACGGCCTGCGGGTCGCCTCCCGCTACCTGCCCGCGACCCGGGGCATGGAGATCGGCGGGGACTTCTACGACCTGATCCGGCTCGGCGACAGCGCCGCGGCGGCCGTCATCGGCGACGTCCAGGGGCATAACGTGGCGGCCGCGGCCCTGATGGGCCAGGTGCGCACGGCCGTGCACGCCCACGCGACCCTCGGCACGTCCCCCGACCAGGTCCTGCACCGGACCAACCGGCTCCTGACGGACCTCGCCCCCGACCTGTTCACCAGCTGTCTCTACGCGCATCTCGACCTCGGCCGCCGCCGCGTGACACTCGCCAGTGCCGGCCACCCGCCGCCGCTGCTCCGCCTGCCCGACGGCGACACCCGGGCCGTCGTCGTCCCGCCCGGACCGCTCCTGGGCATCGACCCCGACGCCGTCTTCCACCCGGCCGAGATCCCGCTCACCGAGGGCATGCTGCTCGCCTTCTACACCGACGGTCTCGTGGAGACACCGGGCATCGACCTCGAGGACGCGATCAGCCGTCTCGCGCAGCACCTCGCGGATGCCGACGACCGTGACCTGGACCGGCTCATCGACACGCTGCTGGGCGGCGCCGCCTCCACCGCCCAGCGGCTCGACGACATCGCCCTGCTGGTGCTCCGGAGCGAGCAGCGCTGAGCGTCGCTCAGACCGTGCGCAGCGCAGGCCCGATCTGCCGGCGGCGCAGTTCCTCCAGCGCGCCCTGCTGCCGTCGGGCCCGTTCGAGGAGGTGGTCGAGGAGGTCGGGGTCGAGGCGCTGCTCGACGTCGGCCAGGTCACGCAGCGTCTGCCAGGCGGCCGCCTTGCCCTCCACGCCCACCCGCAGCGCCTCCAGCTCCACCAACGGGCTCAGCGGGGAACGCCGTACGAGCCGGCCGTTGCTCTTCCACCGGCCCGCCCGCTCGGCCACCCGGCCGGCGTAGATCTTGTAGTGCCGCACCGGGATGTCGAGCCGCTCCATGAGGTCGAGCAGCATGGCCCGGTCCTCGGTGATCTCGGCGGAGATCGGCTCCATCGCCGTCGCGAGGTCCGTGCCCCGGTACGACCGTGTCATGTGGCGTGCCCGCTCGGCACCGCCGGTGGCGCCCGCCAGATGGTCGTTGAGGTAGACGCCCAGCAGTGTCGTCCCCGTGTGGGTGTGCGCGTCGGATCGCGTTCGGTGGTTCATGGCGTGTCCCTTTCGCCGCGGGGCCGGTGAGCGTTCGCGACCGGGCCGCGATGGGCGGGTGTGCCCCGGGTGCCCGTCGTCCTCGGCAGGAAACGCAGGCCACAGGAGGGAGAACCGTTTCCGCCGTGCGGCGGTCCCGCGTTTATTCCGTTGCCGCCGTGCGACCGGGTCTGCTGCACTGCTCGGACCCGTCGTCACACGGCAAGGAGCCACGATGCGCACTGCGTTCATGTCCCCCCAGGCAGGAACCACCCCCTCGTCAAAGGACATGACGCTTCGTGCACTTGCTCAACCTCGGAATCCTCGCCCATGTCGACGCCGGTAAGACCAGCCTGACCGAGCGCCTGCTGCAATCGGCCGGCGTGATCGACGAGATCGGCAGCGTCGACGCCGGGAGCACACAGACCGACTCCCTCGCGCTGGAGCGGCAGCGCGGCATCACCATCAAGTCCGCGGTCGTGTCGTTCACGTGGGACGACGTGACGGTCAACCTCATCGACACCCCCGGCCACCCGGACTTCATCGCCGAGGTCGAGCGGGTGCTCGGAGTCCTCGACGGTGCCGTGCTGGTCGTCTCGGCCGTCGAGGGTGTCCAGCCGCAGACCCGCGTCCTGATGCGCACGCTGCAACGGCTGCGTATCCCCACGCTGGTGTTCGTCAACAAGATCGACCGACGCGGCGCCCGGTACGACGCCGTCCTGCGGGCCGTCTCCGAACGGCTCACCGCGGCCGTCGTCCCGATGGGCACGGCCACCGCACTCGGCACGCCCGCCGCGCGGTTCCTGCCCGGCCTCGGCACGGCGGCGCTCGACGTGCTGGCCGGCCTCGACGACGACCTGCTGACCGCGTACGTCGAGGGCGAGGTCACCGGCGAACGCCTCCGCGCCGCCCTGGCCGCCCGCACCCGTGAGGCGCTCGTGCACCCGGTGTACTTCGGCTCCGCCATCACGGGCGCCGGGGTGGACGCGCTGAGCGTCGGCATCAGAGAACTGCTGCCCGCGGCGGCCGGTGACCCCGGCGGTCCCGTCTCCGGCACCGTCTTCAAGGTGGAGCGTGGCCCGGCGGGGGAGAAGGTCGCCTACGCGCGGATGTTCTCCGGGACGCTGCGCACCCGGGACCGGATCCGCTTCGGCGCGTCCGAGGCGACCGGCGCGCCGGCCGACTCGAGTGACGGGGGCGGCCTCGCGCACAGCACGGCCACGCCCGGCCACGGCGACACGCGTGCCGAAGGCCGTGTCACCGCCATCAGCGTCTTCGACCGGGGCACGGACGTCAGGGTGGCGCAGGTGGCGGCCGGCCGGATCGCCAGACTGTGGGGCCTGGCCGACATCCGGATCGGCGACACGATCGGCGAACCCCGCAAGGCGTACGGGCACTTCTTCGCCCCGCCCACCCTGGAGACGATCGTCGCCCCGGCCGACGGCGTGGACCGGCGGGCCCTGCACCGCGCCCTCACCCGGCTGGCCGAGCAGGACCCGCTGATCGACCTGCGCCACGACGAGGTGCGCCAGGAGACCTTCGTCTCCCTCTACGGCGAGGTGCAGAAGGAGGTCATCCAGGCCACGCTCGCCGACGACTTCGGACTCGACGTCACCTTCCGCGAGACCACGCCGCTGTGCATCGAGCGGCCCGTCGGCTCGGGCTCGGCGGTGGAGTTCAACAAGAAGGACGGCAACCCCTTCCTCGCGACGGTCGGCCTGCGCGTCGACCCCGCGCCGGCCGGGTCCGGCGTGGAGTTCCGGCTGGAGGTGGAGCTGGGTTCGATGCCGTACGCCTTCTTCAAGGCCGTCGAGGACACCGTCCGCGAGACCCTCGGCCAGGGGCTGCACGGCTGGCAGGTCCCCGACTGCACGGTCACCATGACCCACTCCGGCTACTCGCCCCGGCAGAGCCACGCCCACCAGGGCTTCGACAAGAGCATGTCCAGCACCGGCTACGACTTCCGGGGTGTGACCCCGCTGGTCCTGATCGAGGCGCTGCGCCGGGCGGGCACGCGGGTGCACGAGCCTTTGCACCACTTCCGCCTGGAGGCGCCGAGCGACACCCTGGCCGCGCTGCTGCCGGTCCTGACCAGGCTGCGCGCCACTGCGCAGACCACGCAGACCCGCGGCGCCTTTTGCCGGTTGGAGGGCTCGGTTCCCGCGGCCCATGTCCATGAACTGGAGCAGCAGTTGCCGGGACTGACGCGCGGTGAGGGCGAGCTGGAGAGTGCCTTCGAGCACTACGCGCCCGCCCCGCGCGGCACGCTCCCGCAGCGCCGCCGCACCGACCTGAACCCGCTGAACCGGAAGGAGTACCTGTTGAACCTGACGCGCAGAGTGGGCAACTGAGCTGACAGAGAACCAACTTACTCGTGAGTCAGAAGTATTGACGGTGTCCTGATATCACCAGACTGTAGTGGACATGCCGAACATTCGGACGCGTCTACTGGTTGTCCTGGTCGTCCTCTTCGGATCCCTCACGGTGGCGGGCCCCTCTCCCGCCACCGCCGCCTCCCTGCCCGACTCCCTCTGGTTCGACGAAGCGCCGCTCACCGTGCGGAGCGGTCGCTTCGTCGACGCCCACGGCCGCGAGGTCGTCCTGCGCGGCTACAACGTCTCCGGCGAGACGAAACTGAAGGAGAACAACGGCCTGCCCTTCGCGTCGACCGCCGACGCGAGGAAGTCCGCGACCGCGCTGCGCGCCCTCGGCGGCGGCAACTCGGTGCGCTTCCTGCTCTCCTGGGCCTATGCGGAGCCCGTGCGCGGCCAGGTCGACACGACGTACCTCGCGAAGGCCACCGACCAGATGCGTGCCTTCCTGGACGCCGGGATCCGCGTGTACCCGGACTTCCACCAGGACCTCTACTCACGCTGGCTGTTCGACACGGACAGCTGGTACACCGGCGACGGCGCCCCCGAATGGGCCGTCGACCTCGGCGACTACCCCGACGAGTACTGCGGGATCTGCCCGTTCTGGGGTCAGAACATCACCTCGAACGAAGCCGTCAAGCAGTCGACGTACGACTTCTGGCACAACGAATACGGTCTCCAGGACGCCTTCCTCGACACCGCTCAGGAGACGATGACGTACCTGAGGCAGAACCTCACCGCCGACCGGTTCGCGGGCGTCGTCGGCTTCGACCCCTACAACGAGCCGCACGCCGGAAGCTACGACTCCGGGCAGAGCAGCCGCACCTGGGAACGGGACGTGCTCTGGCCGTTCTACGAGAGGTTCCGGGCCCGCATGGACGCGGCCGGCTGGCAGGACAAGCCGCTCTTCGCCGAGCCGAACCTCTTCTGGAACGCCAACCTGGACTTCCAGAAGCAGGAGGGCGGCCTGCTCGACGCCGGCCCACTCGGCCCGCGCTATGTGTTCAACACCCACTTCTACGACCAGAAGGCCATCTCCGGCATCTTCATGTGGGGCAAGGCGGCCGACGGCCAGTACGCCGGCGACTTCGGGACCGTCCGCGACCGCGCCGCCGCCACCGGCACGGCCGCGATCATCAGCGAGTTCGGGCACCCGCTGAGCGGATCCGTCTCCGACAAGGCGCCGACGGTCTACAAGGCGATGTACCAGGCCCTCGACTCCCGTGTGAAAGGCGCGAGTTGGTGGTCGGACTCAGCGGGCTCCGGTCCCGTCCTCTCCGGCTCCCAGTGGCAGTGGGACATCTACAACGGCCGCCACCACGAGCTGATGAACGACAACCCGGACAAGGTGCAGACCGCCGGCGACGCCTGGAACGGCGAGGACCTCTCCGCCGTACGCCTCGACAACTCCGGCACGCCGGTGCTGCGCCAGGACGCCCGGCTGCTCGACCGGATCTACCCGAGCGCCACCTCCGGTACGACGGTCGCCTTCACCTACGAGGACCGCTCCCGGGACGGCGACACCACCCTGACCTGGAACCCGGTGCCGAGCTCGCTGCCCGGCGTGGCCCAACTGGTCGGATCCGGGCAGTACGGCCTGCTGCTGTGGCGCTCGAACAGCGGCACGGCCCCGACCGAATTGCACCTCCCGGCCTCCTTCCCGACCGGGTCCACCACCGTGGTCTCCGACCTGGGCACGGTGTACGCGCCCCCGTCGTACACCGCGGCCACCCCGGTCGGCGTGGCCGCGGAACCGGGCGGCACGGGCAGCCGCCGGCTGCTGCTCGGCGACACCGACTCCGGCGTCCCGCACTACGCGCTGGTCACGAACGGGGCGAGGGAGCCCTCGGCCGAGCTGCTGAACGCCGCCCGGTCGGAGCTCTCCGCCTGGGCGGCCCGCACCACCGGATGACGAACGGCGTTTGACCCTCCCCTTACGTCAGGCTGCACCCTGGACCTCGACGAAAAGGCAGGTGAATGAGCTACTCCGTGGGGAGGGTCGCGGCCTTCGCCGGGGTGACCGTGCGCACGCTGCACCACTACGACCGGGCGGGACTGCTCTCGCCCGGTGGCCGCAGCGGCGCCGGTTACCGGCTGTACGACGACGCCGACCTGGCCAGGCTCCAGCAGATCCTCTTCTACCGCGAACTCGGCTTCTCGCTCGACGAGATCGCCGCGATCCTGCGGGACCCGCAGGCGAACGCCCTGGAGCATCGGGACTGCGGGAAGCCGGGCACGAGGTCACCGTGGCCACGACGGACGCCTTCGCCCCCCAAGTGCGGGAAGCGGGCCTGGGCTTTCGGAGCCTTTCCGGCCGCCCGTGGACGCAAGGCGGCGTCGCGGGGCGGCGTGAACTGCTGCGCACAGCCGCCGCGTTCGTCACCGAACTCGGTCAGGGCTTCGCCGACGCGGTGGACGAGCGCACGGATCTGCTCCTGCTGTCGACCACCACGGCGCCGCTCGGACTGCACGTGGCCGAGGCCATGGACATCCCGGCCGTCGGCGCCCACCTCCAACCCACCGCCCCGACCGGCGACTTCCCGCCCACCGTCATGGGCACCCGCTCCTTCGGCCGCCTCGGCAACCGCGCGGCCGGCCGCCTCGCCCTGCGCATGGCCGACCGGGTCTACACGGATGCCGCTGCCGCGCTGCGCCGCCGCCTCGACCTGCCACCCCTGACCCCGGCCCGGATGCGCCGACGTCAGGAGAGGGCGAACCTGACCGTCCTGCACGGCTTCAGCACGGCGCTGGTGCCGCGCCCGTCCGACTGGCGCGAGGGACTCGACGTCGTCGGCACCTGGTGGCCGTATCTCGCACCGGACCGCCGGCTGCCCGCCGAGGTGGAGGACTTCCTCGCGGCCGGAGCGCGCCCGGTGTTCATCGGGTTCGGCAGCATGGCGGCCGGACACGGCGAGCGCCTGAGCGAGATCGCCGTCGAGGCGCTGCGCGGCGCCGGGCTGCGGGGCATCGTGCAGGCCGGCAGTGCCCGGCTCGCGGTCGACGCCGACGACGTCCTGACCGTCGGCGACCTGCCGCACGCCCTGCTTTTCCCCAGGGTGGCCGCGGTGGTGCAGCACGCCGGAGCGGGCACCTCGGCGGCCGCGTTGCGCGCCGGAGCGCCCTCGGTCCCGGTGCCGGTGACCGCGGACCAGCCTGGGCGGACCGGCTGCACGCGATCGGTGCCGCCACCGCCCCGATCCCCTTCGCCTCCCTCACCGCCGGGAGGCTCGCGGACGCGCTGCGCCGGACCGTGCGGCAGCAGGCGTACGCCCGTGCCGCCTCGGTCGCCGCACGGCACATGGCGACCGAGGACGGGGTGGGCGCGGTGCTGAAGGCCCTGGGCTGATCAGCTCGCCGACGGACTCGTCCAGCCGCTCTGCACATGCCCGATCCGGACCCGCTGCGGGTGGTCGCCGACGGGGACCGACACCTGCTTCCGCCCGGTGGCGAAGTCGATGGCGGTGACCTGGTCGGTGCCGCTCTCGGAGACCACACAGGACTTCCCGTCACCGCTGACCGTGGCCCAGTAGGGCTTGGAGGCGGTGACGAGCGGGCCCTCCTGGAGCGTGGTGCGGTTGACGACCGTGGCGTAGTCGTCCATCGTCCCCGCGACGCACAGCTTGCTGCCGTCGGGGCTCATCGAGATGCCGTGGTGGCGTGAGTCGTTGACGAAGGTGGTGCGGTCGTCGCTGGTCGCCGGGTTCTTCGGCAGGGTCTTGGTGCGGGTGATCTTGTCGGTGGCCAGGTCGTACTCGAAGAAGCCGTTGAAGAACGACACCTGGAAGTACAGCTTCGACTCGTCCGGTGAGAACACGGCGGGGCGTACCGCGTCGGAGTAGTCCGTCAGGCCGATCGCGTCCAGCTTCGGGCGCATGTCGATGACCTTGACCTGCTGGTACGTGTTCGCGTCGACGACCGTGATGCGCCGGTCGCCCTTCGTCCAGTCCAGCCAGGGGGCATCGGTCTGCGTGTTCACGTCGCCGATCGCCATGTTGTAGATGTACTTGCCGTCCTGGGTGAAGATGTTCTCGTGCGGCTTGTCGCCGGTGCCGAACCTGCCCAGCTCCCTGCCGCTGTCGATGTCCAGGACGTGCACGGTGTTGGAGGTCGAGGCCGACACGGCGACCCGCTTGCCGTCGGGGGAGACGGCCATGTGGTCGGCGCGGTAACCGGACACGGGGAAGCGCCAGTTGACCGCACCCGTGGCCAGGTCGAGGGAGACCACGTCCGCGAAACTGGGACGCGAGACGACGACCGACTTCCCGTCCGGCGTCGAGTACATGTCGTCGACGAACTGGTCGTGCCCTTCGCCGACGCTGTTGCGGATCGCCATGAAGTAGATCCACTTGATCGGGTTCGCGTTGATCTCCGCCATCCGCTCGTCCTTGTCGGGGACGACGTCGATACGGCCGATCTTCGCGAAGTCGCCGGACGACTTGATGACGTCGGCGGTGCCGTCCCAGTTGTTGCCGACGAACAGCACCTCGCGCAGCGCGGCGTCGGAGGAGCCGGCGGCGGTGGCGGCGCTCGCGGAGGCGGAGACGGTCAGGGCGAGGGCGGCGGCTACGGAGCACAGGTGCCTGGGTCTGATGGCAGGCATGACTGCTCTCTCTTCCTCTGGAGGGGGTGGGCGTCATGAACGGGGCATGCCAAAGCGGAGCGCTGAATCTGAACACAAGTGCTTTCAGAGTCAACTTACTGAAAAGTAAGGAGGGGGTGCCCTTCTCCACAAGAGTGCGTACACGACAAAATTGATCGTCGGGACGGCGAGACGGCGGGAGGACAGCGTGGCGGGCAGGATCAAGGCGCCCACCGGCCGTTACGGCGGCAAGTCGGCCGAGGAGCGGCAGGCCGAGCGCCGCCGGCGCTTCCTCGACGCGGCGCTGCGGCTGTTCGGCGACACCCCCGGTTTCCGCGGGACGACCGTCGCGGCACTCAGCGAGGCCGCCGGACTGTCGACTCGTCAGTTCTACGAGGAGTTCCGCACCCTGGAGGATGTGCTGGCCGCCCTCCACCTCCAGGTCAACGGGTGGGCGGAGGAGGCCGTCATGGCCGCGGTCGCCGAGGCGGAGAACCTGCCCCTCGCCGAACGCGCCACCGTGATCTTCCGCGCGTACGCCGCGAACGTCACCTCGGACCGGCGCCGTATCCGCATCACCTTCGTCGAGATCATCGGAGTCAGCCCCCGCCTGGAGGAACAGCGCCTCGCCCGGCGCGCCGGCTGGATCGACCTCGTGTGCGCCGAGGTGGCGGGTGCCGTGGCCCGCGGGGAGGCGGCACCGCGTGACTACCGCCTGGCGGTGACGGCGTTCATCGGCAGCGTCAACGGGCTGCTGCACGACTGGAGCGCCGGCTGGGTGGACGCGACCCTCGACGAGGTCGTGGACGAACTCGTCCGCATCCTGCTCGGCATCCTCCAGCCGGTGGGGCCACGGCTCACCGGGCCCTGACGGCCGGCGGCGACGAGCCGGGCGGGGGCTCAGCCGCCGAGCCGGTGCACCGCCTCCAGTACGGGAGCGGTGCCGTCCTCGGCGCGCAGCTCCCCGGCCAGGGCGCGGGCCCGGTCGCCGTAGGCCGGGTCGCCGGTCGCCCGCCGCAGCGCGGCCGTGAGCGCTTCGGGCGTGAACCTGCGCAGTGGCAGGACGCGTGGGGCGACGCCGAGTGCGACCAGCCGGGCGCCCCAGAAGCCCTCGTCGAACTGGATCGGCACCGGCACCGCGGGGACCCCGGCGCGCAGTCCGGCGGCGGTCGTTCCCGCGCCGCAGTGATGGACGACGGCGGCCATCCGGGGGAACAGCGCGGAGTGCGGTACCTCGTCGATGGTCAACACGTCGTCGCCGGTGGCGGCCAGGCCGCCCCACCCCCGTTGGATCACCGCCCGCAGCCCGGCGGCGCGCACGGCACGTACGACCTCCGCGCTCAGCCCCGCCGGATCGGGCACGGTCGCGCTGCCCAGGCCCACGAACACCGGCGGCGGGCCCGCGTCGATGAAGTCCCGCAGCTCGGCCGGGAGTTCAGCGGTGCCGTCGAAGGGCCACCAGTACCCCGTCACCCGCAGATGCGGGCCCCAGTCGTGCGGCCGGGGCACCACCAGGGAGCTGAAGCCGTGGAGCACGGTGCCGTCCGGTCGGCCGCGTCGCGCACCGCGAGTCCGTTCGCGCTGCAGGCCGAGGCGGGTGCGCGCGTCGGGGACGGCCGCGGAGAAGACCCGCTCGATGGCCAGGTTCACGGCATGCCCGCCGACCCGGTTCGGCAGGCTGCCCCAGGAGCCGCCGCCGAGCATCGCGGGCGCGAACTCCCGCGTGGGTGCGAGGGGCTGGAGCGGCAGATCGATGCTGGGCAGGGACAGGCCCTCGGCGATGACGTGTCCGAGCGGCGCGGTGGAGGGGGCCAGGAGCAGGGCGTCGCTCCGCCGCGCGGCGGCCAGCATGTCGTCCGTCAGTGACCCGGCCAGACTCCGGGCCAGACCCACCACACGCACGAGCTTGCCGAGGCCGGTTCCGCTGCGGTGCAGACTCCGCCCACGCGCGGACTCCAGCTCCGCCCGTGGGTCGATGGGCAACGGGTGGAACCGTACGCCTGACCTCGTGACCAGCCGCTCGAAGCAGCCGTGCGTCACCAGGGTCACCTCGTGCCCGGCCCGGGACAGGGCGTGGCCGAGTCCGGTGTAGGGAGCCACGTCGCCCCGGGAGCCCGCTGTCATGATCGCCACCCTCACCTCGCCAGTATGGCGGCGCCGGGCCGCACGAGCGCCAACTGGACGCGCGAACGGGCGACTTCAGGTCCGTCCCATCCGTTGACTTCCCCCTCTCGCGGCCCTAATTTCGGCGCCACGCGTTCGATGTTCCGAATCATGTTCGAAATGACGAACCCTTTCGTCTCCGCTTCCCCCGCTTCCCGCGTGAAGGAGCCGCATGAACCCCCCGCCCCGCACCACCCTGGTCCACCGCCTCAGATCCGCCGTCACCCGCGCCCTGGTCCTGGCGCTCACCGCGACGGCCGCCCTGCTCTTCGCGTCACCCGCCCCGGCGCAGGCCGCCACGACGGCCCGGCAGATCCCGGTGCCCGCCGCCCCCATGGGCTGGGCCTCCTGGAACGCGTTCGCCGCCAAGGTCGACCACGGCGTGATCAAGCGGCAGGTCGACGCGTTCGTGGCGGCGGGACTGCCCGAGGCCGGCTACGAGTACATCAACATCGACGAGGGCTGGTGGCAGGGCACCCGCGACGGCGCCGGCAACATCACCGTCGACGAGACGGAGTGGCCCGGCGGGATGAAGGCCATCGCCGACTACATCCACAGCAAGGGCCTGAAGGCCGGCATCTACACCGACGCCGGAAAGGACGGCTGCGGCTACTACTTCCCGACCGGACGCCCCGCCGCGCCCGGTTCGGGCAGCGAAGGGCATTACCAGCAGGACATGCTCCAGTTCTCCCGCTGGGGCTTCGACTTCGTGAAGGTCGACTGGTGCGGCGGCGACGCCGAGGGCCTCGACCCGAGGACGACCTACCGGGCGATCAGCGACGCGGTGGCCGCCGCGACCGCCACCACGGGCCGCCCCCTCGCGCTCTCCCTGTGCAACTGGGGCTACGACAACCCCTGGAACTGGGCGCCCGGCATGGGTCCGATGTGGCGGACGAACACGGACATCTTCTTCCATGGCGGCACCCCGGCCTACAGCAACGTCCTGACCGCCTTCGACCGCAACATCCACCCCACGGCCCAGCACACCGGCTACTACAACGATCCCGACATGATGGTCGTCGGCATGACGGGACTGACCGCCGCCCAGAACCGCAGCCACATGAACCTGTGGGCGATCTCCGGCGCCCCGCTGCTCGCCGGCCTCGACCTCACCACCCTCACCGCCGAGACGGCGAGCATCCTCACCAACCCGGAGGTCATCGCCGTCGACCAGGACCCGCGGGGCCTCCAGGGCGTGGAGGTGGCCGAGGACACCGCCGGCCTCCAGGTGTACGGCAAGGTCCTCGCCGGCAGCGGCAATCGTGCCGTCGTCCTGCTCAACCGCACCTCGACCACGCAGAACATGACCGTCCGCTGGTCCGACCTCGGCCTGACGAACGCCACCGCGACCGTCCGCGACCTGTGGGCCCGCCAGAACGTCGCCACCACCGGCACCAGCCACACCGCCAGTGTCCCGGCCGGCGGTTCCGTGATGCTGACCGTCACCGGCGGCACCGAGCAGTCCGCGAGCACCTACAGCGGCACGTCGAGCTTCTCCGGGGTGGTCGCGGGAAACGCCGGTCCGAAGACCGTCGAGGTCTCCTACACCAACAGCACCTCCACCGCCCGCACGGCCACGCTCACCGTCAACGGCCAGACCCCGACCAAGGTCTCCTTCCCGCCGACCGGCGCCGCCGCGGGCAACATCTCCGTCAACGTCACGCTCGCCAAGGGCAACGCCAACACGATCGCCTTCACCGGCGCCCCGGCTCTCGAAGGCATCGCCGTCCGGCCGCTGCCCGGCGCGAACGGCACCCTGATCACGGGCACCGGGTCCGGACGCTGTGTGGACATCGACGACAACACCATCGCCAACGGCACCGACGCCCAGCTGTGGGACTGCAACGCCGGTCAGAACCAGGTGTGGCGGTACCACAGCACCCGCAAGGCACTCGTGGTCTACGGCAACAAGTGCCTGGACGCCTACAACCTCGGCACCACCAACGGCACCCGTGTCGTCATCTGGGACTGCAACGGCCAGAACAACCAGAAGTGGAACCTGAACGGCGACGGCACCCTCACCAACGTGAACGCCGGGCTCTGCCTCGACGCCAACGGCGCCGCCACGGCCAACGGCACGAAGCTGGTGCTCTGGGCCTGCAACGGCCAGGACAACCAGAAGTGGACGGTGAGCTAGCGCGGCAGGACTAGGCGAGGGACACGAGAAGAACCCCGAGGACCACGGCACAGGTCAGCAGCCAGCAGGCCAGCATCCTGCGCCGCAGATGGCGGTACGTCGCCTCGTACTCGTCCCGCAGGCTCCCGGCACGCTCCGCCGTCCGCTGCCAGGAGAGCCGGGCGAGTGCGAGGTACTCCGCCTCGAACCGCCGCTCCACCTCGCCCCGCTGCCCGTCCGTCAGCCAGTGCAGCGGGGCGCTGAAGCGAGCGGCGGCCGTACGCCCCTCCTCGCGGGTCGCGGCGAGCAGCAGATGCCCCTCGATGTCGTTGAGGAATCCGTCGGTGACGCTCACAGAGCGCTCAACTCCTTCTTCTCCGGCGCGGGGGCGTGATGCAGATCGAACGCCGGGGACTCGGACCGGATTCTCGGCAGGGACAGGAAGTTGTGGCGCGGCGGCGGGCAGGACGTGGCCCACTCCAGCGAGCGGCCATAGCCCCACGGGTCGTCGGCCTCGACCTTCTTGCCGTATTTCGCGGTCTTCCAGATGTTGTAGAAGAACGGCAGCAGGGACGCGCCGAGCACGAACGAGAACACGGACGACAGTGAGTTGAGCGTCGTGAGACCTTCCACCGCGAGATAGTCCGGAATCCGGCGCTGCATTCCGTTCACGCCCAGCCAGTGCTGGACCAGGAAGGTGCCGTGAAAGCCGACGAACAGCGTCCAGAAGGTCATCTTGCCCAGGCGCTCGTCGAGCATCTTGCCGGTGAACTTGGGCCACCAGAAATGGAATCCGGCGAACATCGCGAACACGACGGTGCCGAAGACGACGTAGTGGAAGTGCGCCACCACGAAGTACGAGTCGGACACGTGGAAGTCCAACGGCGGCGAGGCCAGGATGACACCCGTCAGACCACCGAAGACGAAGGTGATCAGGAAGCCGACCGCCCAGAGCATCGGTGTCTCGAAGGACAACGAGCCCTTCCACATCGTTCCGATCCAGTTGAAGAACTTCACGCCTGTGGGGACGGCGATGAGGAACGTCATGAAGGCGAAGAACGGCAACAGCACACCGCCCGTGACATACATGTGGTGCGCCCACACCGTCACGGACAGACCCGCGATCGAGATGGTCGCCGCGATCAGACCCATGTAGCCGAACATCGGTTTACGGGAGAAGACCGGGATGACCTCACTGATGATGCCGAAGAACGGCAACGCGATGATGTACACCTCCGGGTGCCCGAAGAACCAGAACAAGTGCTGCCACAGCAATGCTCCACCGTTCGCCGCGTCGAAGACGTGGGCGCCGAACTTGCGGTCCGCCTCCAGCGCGAAGAGCGCCGCCGCGAGGACGGGGAAGGCGAGCAGGACCAGCACCGCGGTCAGCAGCACGTTCCACACGAAGATCGGCATGCGGAACATCGTCATGCCGGGCGCGCGCATGCAGATGATCGTGGTGATGAAGTTGACCGAGCCGAGGATGGTGCCGAAGCCGGAGAAGGCCAGGCCCATGATCCACATGTCGGCGCCGATGCCCGGCGAGCGGACCGCGTCGGAGAGCGGGCTGTAGGCGAACCAGCCGAAGTCGGCCGCGCCCTCCGGAGTCAGGAAGCCACCGACCGCGATGAGCGAGCCGAACAGGTACAGCCAGTAGGCGAACATGTTCAGCCGGGGGAAGGCCACGTCCGGCGCGCCGATCTGCAGCGGCATGATCCAGTTGGCGAAGCCGGCGAACAGCGGCGTCGCGAACATCAGCAGCATGATCGTGCCGTGCATCGTGAACGCCTGGTTGAACTGCTCGTTCGACATGATCTGCAGCCCGGGCCGGGCGAGCTCGGCGCGCATGAACAGCGCCATCACGCCACCGAGGCAGAAGAAGCCGAACGAGGTGACCAGATAGAGCGTGCCGATGGTCTTGTGGTCCGTGGTGGTCAGCCACTGGACGGCCTTGAAGTCTTTGATCCTCTTCACGCCCCGCCTGTGTCCGCACCCCACGCGCACGTCACACTCGACTGACGCGACGAGCATCACGAAAGAGGGTGTGACGATCCGGCCGGTGCCGGACACGAACGGAACATGAGCAACGACGAGACCTTCGCCGCTGCCTATCGCGAGCACTACTGGGCGGTCAGCCGCTATGTCGCGCGGCGACTGGACGGGCGTACGAGTGAGGTCGAGGAAGTGGTGGCCGAGGTGTTCACCGTGGCGTGGCGCCGCCGGGCCGACCTGCCGGCCGCCCCGCTGCCCTGGCTGTACGGCGTGGCACGCAACTGCCTGGCGAACGCGGTACGCGGCTACGGCCGCCGCCGGCGGCTGGTCGACCGGATGGGCAACGACCATGCCGCGCACGGCCGGCACATCGTGGACAGCCCCGACACGGAAGCGCCCGGCGCCTGGGTGCACGAGGCGCTGGCCCGGCTGTCGGCGGCCGACCAGGAGGTGCTGCGGCTGACGGCGTGGGAGGAACTCGGCGTCGAGGAACTCGCCGTCGCCCTCGGCTGCGGCAGCCGGGCCGCCTCGATGCGGCTGCACCGCGCCCGCCGCCGGCTGAGAGCCGAGATAGACCGTGTGAGCCCGACGACCGTGCCCAAGGAACGAAGCCATGGCTGACGAACTCGAACTGTTGCGCCGAGCCAACCCCGTACCGGTCGACGGCCCCCACCACGGCGACGGCCCGCTGGACCACACCGCCGAACGACACCTCGACCGGCTGCTGCGCGAGCGCCCGGCGGCGCCCCGCCGCCGCACCCGGCTGGCCTGGGGCCTCGCGGCGTCCGCCGTGGTCGCGGCGCTCGTGTCGGCACTGCTGTTCACCGGCCAGACCACCGCCCCCGCGGCCGCCGCACCGCGCCCGCTGGTCGTGCGGGCCGACTCCACGCCCGTGTCCATGGCACTGCTGGCCGAGCGCGCCGAGCAGGCGGCGTCGCAGGACTCGCCCGAGCTGCGCAAGGGCACGCACGTGCAGTCGTGGAGTCTGGCCATGAGCGACCAGGACCCGCCGATCACCCTGCCGCAGGAGACGATCGTGCGCTGGAACGCCGACGACAGCCACACCGAGCTCGTCGTGGCGACCGACCCCCGCCACCCCGGCAGGCCGGTCCTCACCGACGAGGGCGGCGCACCCCGCCTCGTCGACGACGGCCACGTCCTCAGCAGGCGGACCTACCCGCCGAGTTGGAGCGACGCCCCGCCCGAGTCGCCGCCACCGCACGAGGCGGCTGCTCTGCACGACTACCTGGAGGAGGCCGAGCGTGCCTTCCTTGCGGACCACACCAAGCCGCTGTCCACCGCCGAACTCCTCGACGCCACCGAGATCCTGCTGGACCACTGGACTCTCGGCTCTCGCGAGTCGGCCGCGCTGGCCGGCCTGCTGGCGGACGCCGAGGGGCTACGGCCCGTCGGTCAGGTCACGGATCGCCTCGGCCGGCGCGGACAGGCGTACGTGTACGACGGTGAGGGCAGCCGCCGGATGCTGATCATGGACGCCGCCGACGGTTCCGTCCTGGGACTGGAGCAGACCTTCACCAGGGACGACCCCCCGTTCGGCGTGAAAGCCGGCGACGTGATGACGTACAGCGCCTGGATGCGCTGATCGGGGGCAGCTGCCGCGGCCCGGCCGACCGCAGCGCCGACCGCGACAGGGCGCCGGCGACCAGCCTGCCCGCCGCGGCGATCGGCCAGGCCCGCCCAGGCCGGACGGGACGTGTCCGGCCCGCCGCGGCACGTGCCCGGAAGGTCCAGGTCAGCCGGGCCGAGACCTGGACCTTCGGCCACGTCCTCCCTACTCGTCCCATGCCTCGATGATGATCTGCTGGGAGATCTTCCCGTCCCGCAGCGTGATCATCGACTCGGACATCACCCGCACGCCGTCCGCGTACTCGCACGACTCGCTGTACGCGGCGCGGTCGCCCTGGACCACACAGCCCTCCAGCTTGTGCGTCATGTCGCGGCTGTAGACGTCGGTGAGCATCTCGGCGATCTGGTTCCGGCCGCTGACCACCTTCGGGTGGCTCGGCTGCGCGTTGCGGTTCACGACGCGGATCTCCGCGTCGTCCGTGTACAGCGAGAGAAGCGAGTCCGGGCTCTGCCCTTCGACGGCTCGGCGCAGTGTGTCGGTGCTGAATGACGGTGTTGCGGTGGTGCCCATGGTGACCTCCTCCGAGGCCCGCGGCAGGACGAGGGGCGGCCGCGGGGGCCTCACCTCTGAGAGTCCTCCGCGGCGCGGGGCTCGGCAAGCGCTGCCGATGCGCTCGGCCTGACGGGTGAGGGGTGCCGGGCGGCCGTGTCCGGCGGCGGGCCCGCACCGTTGCCCCAGACATGATCTCAACACGACGTATCGCCACAGCCGTTGGTCTCGCGGCCGGCCTCACCGGCCTCGCCGCCCCGCTGGCGAACGCGGCCCCGGTGGATCCCCCCAGCGCCGGCATGCTCAACCCCGTGACCGCCCTCGACTCCCTCGCGGCCACCGGCGTGCCCGCGGACCGCAGGGCCAAGATGCCCCGCCCCTCCGAGCAGCTGACCCGCCTCGACCAGCTCAAGGAGCTGAACCGGGCGCAGCGGCCGCAGCAGTTCCGGCCGGTCGACACCCCGGTCACCAGGATGCTGCCCGCCGTCGACGTCTGACGCGCCGCACACCCCCGAGCGAAAGGGCCGCCCCTCGACCGGGCGGCCCTTTCGCGTGCGCCGAGAGTGACGGGCCGTCTACGCGGTGGAGCGAAGGAAGTGGAAGCCGGGCTTCGGATGCATCAGGAAGTCGTGGTGCGAGATGTTCCACGCGTACGCCCCGGCCAGCGCGAACACCACCCGGTCCCCGGCCCGCAGGCCACCCGCCGGCACCCGGCGGGCGAGCACGTCCTTCGGGGTGCACAGCTGCCCGGCCAGGGTGATCCGCCCGCGCTCCCGGTCCGGGGCGACCCCTGCCACGCCCTGGGCGGCCGGACGCGGCCATGAGTGGGGCCATGCGTCGACCGGCAGGACGGAGAACGGCTGGTCGTGCCCCTTGGTCGCCGGGGTCCGCAGATGATGTGTGCCGCCCCGGACCACGGCGAACTCCTCACCGTGGCTGAGCTTCACGTCCAGCACCTCGGTGGCGTACCAGCCGCAGTACGCCGTCAGCGCCCGGCCCGGCTCGATGCGCAGCGTCAGCCGTGGATGCCGCTCGGTGATCCGGGCGAGCCCGGCACCGTAGGCGGCCCAGTCGAAGCGGCGCCCGGGGTCGCCGTAGTCGACGTGCATGCCGCCGCCGACGTTCACCTCCCCGAGCCGGACCCCGAGGCCCGTCGCCCACGAGACGACGGACTCGGCCACCGCGATCTGCTCCGCGGCCTGCAGTCCGCTCGCCAAGTGGGCGTGGACGCCGAGCAGTTCGAGGTGCGGGAACGTGCCGCCGGCCAGTTGCCGGATCACCGGAGCGGCCTGCGCCGGGTCCATGCCGAACGGGGTCGGCCGGCCCCCCATCGCGAGCGAGCTGCCCGCCAGCGAGCCGTCGGCCACCGGCAGGTTGACGCGCGGCAGGACCGCCACCCGCCGCGCCGGAGCCACCCGTCGCGCCGACTCGGCCAGTACGCGCAGCTCGTGTTCGCTCTCCACGTGGAAGCGCTCGACGCCCCGCTCCAGCGCGGCGGTGATCTCCTCCGGCGTCTTGCCCGGGCCGCCGAACGCGAGCGGGTGACCGGCGACGGCCTTGGCGACATGGGCGAGTTCACCGCCCGAGGACACCTCGAAGCCGTCCACGTACGGGCGAAGCGCGGTGAGGATCTCCGGCTCCGGGTTGGCCTTGGCGGCGTAGTACAGCTCGACCCGCTCGGGCAGCGCGTCCCGCACGGCGGCCGCGTGGGCACCCAGGGCGTCCAGGTCGTAGACGTAAGCCGGGAGGTCCGTGGACGGCAGGGACAGGACGCGGTCGTGGACCGCGGGCGTGGGCCGTGTCATCGCGTGGCGCTCCCGGTCGTGTCGCGCAGGAAGTCCTCGGCCAGCGGGGACGGCAGCCGGACGTAGCCCGCCTCCCGGTCGGCCTTGCGTTCCCAGCGGGTGAGGAGGTTGGCCTTGGCGGGCAGCGGCACCCCGGCGAGGAGCGCGGCCAACCGCGGCGGGCAGCCGTGACCGGCGGCGTACGCCCGCAGCGTGTCGCGCACCCGGGCCCACAGCGCGGCCTCCGTACGCGGGTGCAGGTCGGCGAGGGCGGCGAGCAGCTCGGCGACATGGTTGACCAGCAGACAGTAGACGACGCGGTCCCAGCCGCGCCGCGCGTCGTAGGTCATCGGCCCCGCGACCTCGGGCGGCAGCGCGCCGAGGGTGTCGGCGTGATGGTCAAGGAGCAGCTTGGTGCCCTCCAGGTCGCGGAAGAGCACCTGGGCGGGCCGGCCGTCGCCGTCGACGCAGATCAGCACGTTCTGCAGATGCGGCTCCAGGACCAGGCCGTGGTCGAAGTAGGCGGCCAGGACCGGCGGGACGAGAAGCTGGAGATACGCCGACCACCAGTCGAGGGCCGCCCGCTCGTCGGCGCCCGCGAGGAGCCGGGAGATGTGCGCGCCGCCGGTCGGGTACTCGTCGGCGACGGCCGCCGCGAGCAGGGGAGTGGTGCCCGGCGTGAGCCGGTCCGGCAGTCCCTCGCGGACGATCACGCCGAAGCCCTCCAGCAGGGCTCGGTCGGGTGTGCCGTCGGCGCCGGGCAGGGCGAGCGTGCGGTAGGCGGGCTCGCGGAGCATGTCGCTGCCCGGGAACCGCTCGGCGAGATCGGCGAACGCCGGGGCCAGGGCCCGGGTGAGGGCGACGGCACCGGACAGCTCGTAACTGCTGTTCTTGCGCAGGCAGTTGGTGATCCGCACGTTCAGGCTGAACTTCAGGAACGTCCTCCCGTCGTACAGCGTGCGCACCGACGCGGTGGCCGCGAACGGGGCGCCCGCGAGGCCCAGATCGACGACGTCGCCGCGTGCCAGGGCGGCGCGCAGGAGCGGATGCTCGCGGAGCGTCTCGAACTGCCAGGGGTGGGCGGGCAGCAGCCGGTAGCCGTCGGGCACGTCCGTGCGCTGTGCGTCCAGCGGGGCGACGGACGCCGGGTCGGTGTACTCCTCGGCGATCAGGTGGGTGCGTACGGCGAGGTGCCGCAGCGGGAAGGACGCGCCGACCTCGGGGGCGTAGGCGGACCAGGCACGCGGGTCGCCGGTGCGGGCCTTCGGCGTGGGGTGGAAGCGGTGGCCGAAGAGGAGGGACTGCTCGGAGGCGACATAGGAGGACAGCGGGTTCCCGGGGGCGCGGGCCGGGCGGGCGGCGGCCATGGCCGCCGAGATGGCCCCGTGGCTGGAGGCGATCTGTTCCAGGAACTCCTCGTTGCGCACGCCGGTCCGCAGCGACAGCTCGTCCTGGGTGTACTCGGCGAGGCGTCGCCAGTCCACCTCCGTCCACGCACCGCCCCGCTGCTCGCTCACCGGGCCGGTGAACCGGTGGGCGCCCAGCAGCGAGGTGCGGCGCAGCGCCACGCGCAGCAGGACGCCGCGGCGCGGCAGCCGCAGCAGCAGCAGCCGGCCGCCGGTGACGACGCTCTGGCGCTCGGGGCCGGAGACCTCGCGCAGCAGGCAGTTGAGCAGGGTGTGCGCCACGACCTCGTCGGCGGCGGGCAGTCGCGGGCGGTCGACCGGGGCGGTGCCCTGCTCGGGGAGCGTGTCGGTCAGGGTGGGCATCAGCGGCTCCAGCGGGTGGGCGGGTGCGGGGTGGGCGGGGGAGCGGCCGTGCCGGCCTCCGCGAAGGGACGGCAGGCCCCGGGAAGGGCGCGGCAGGCTCGGTGAAGGGCGTGGCAGGCTTCGGCGACGGGACGGCATGCTTGCTTCGGCGCTCATGCCGGAGCCCCGTCAGGCAGCAGGTAGTTGGGCCCGCTGGTGTAGTGCTTGTTGATGTCGGCCGCGCCCGACCGCTCCTTGGACAGCAGCGTCCCGGCTGTCACCATCGCCTTCACCGGCAGCTTTGGCGCGTGCAGGACGCGCGCCCGCAGGACCTCCGCCGCGTCGCCGCCCAGCCGGTCGACGGACTGCGTCAGCCGGGTCCGCACGAGATCGAGCAGTTCGCGGCGCTGCCGGGGGAGCCCGAAGGCGTACGCGCCCGCGCACAGATGCACGGTGATCGTGGTGAACAGGTCGGTGACCGGCCCGTCGTCCACACCGAGGATCCGCGCGTCGTCGAAGGCCCATGGACCCGGGAGCGCGGCCTTGAGCCGCTCGGTGTTGACGCGCGGCCCGTCGTTGTCCTTGAACAGCAGACGCGGACCGTCCGGCCGCAGCACCAGGGAGACGTTCTGCTGATGCGACTCCAGGGCGACGCCGTGGCCGAACAGCGTGGTCTGCCAGTCGAACAGCAGCGTGAACACCGAGTCGAGCAGAGCGAATTGGTCGCCGCCGTGAAAGCGGTCGGCGAGATGGCCGAGCACCGTTCGGCCGTCCGGCGCCTCCGCGAGAAGCGCCGCCATCGGCACCACCACCGTGTCGTCGAGGCCGGCCGGGTAGCGGCGGCACAGCACCGCGAGCAGCTCGTGCCCGGCGTGAGCGTACGTGGTCTCGTCCGCGTGCAGGATCACGTCCCGGAACCGCGGCTCGCGGTCGATCACCGCCTCCACCAGCCGCTGCCCGACAGCGCCGTCGACGAGCGTGCCCGGTTTGACGGTCCGCTTGTTGCGCAGGCCCAACGTGGCGGTGGCGAGGGGGAGTTTGAGATGGACGGACGGATCGGCGACCGTCGCCACCGTCCGCATGGACAGCGTCGGCACGACCTCCAGATGGGCCCGCCCGGCGAGCACGGCCCCGTCGGGCAGGCCGGCCTCGCGCAGGGCGTCCACGGTCAGCGGATGCACGGGCAGCATCACATGGGTGCCGTGCAGGTCGATCAGTCCGAGGCGCGCGGGCGTGGGCCAGAACTCCGGCAGCGCGCCCGAGAGAGTCACGGTGTCTCGCGGGACGGCGACCCAGCGCAGGGCGAACGTGGGCTGGAACTCCGGTGCGTACGCCCGCAGTTGCTCCTCACCCAGCCCTGAGCGGCCGCGTGCCGTCGGATAGACGGGATGGTCGAGCCGGGCCGCTAGCGCGTCGTACGCCAGGCTGCCGCCGAGGCCCGTCCCGAACGTCAGCCGGTCCATGACCTCGTCCCGCGTGGCCGCGTGCAGCCTCATCGTCGCCAGCGTCTGACGGCACTCCTCGGCGAAGGCGTCGAATCCGCCCCGGTCCCCGGGCTCGGCGAGCGCGCGCAGAGCGTCGAGCACGCTGTCGCACGACGACAGTCGGGTGCCGTCCGACTCGCGCACCAGCAGCGGCAGCCGGGCGGCGTACACGCCCTGGTAGCCGTCCGAGGTGACGGGCAGCAGCAGCGCGTCGCCCGGCACCGGCAGGCGTACCCAGTCCCCGTCCGGACGTCGTAGCGGCGTGCCCCGGCTGCGCAGCCCGGCCACGTCCTCGCGCAGCAGGGCGCCGAGGACCCGGGTGAGCAGCTCGGCCTCGCACATGTCCGTGGTGGTGGTCGGCACGGTCACGGCTGGATCTCCCAGCGCCGCTCGGCCAGGAAGCCCGCGACCGCCCGGTCCACGGCCGCCTGGTCGGTGCCGGTGCCGCGCAGCACGCCGAGGTAGTCGCGGTTGGTGCGGTACAGCTCGTGCCGCTCGCCGACCGCGCGCAGCGGACGGTACGTCAGATGGACGCCGCCCAGATCTAGTTCGGTGGCCTCGGGGGCGGCGACGAGGGTTCCGGCGCGGTCGGCGCACGGGTACTCCAGGCGGGCGGCGCCGTCCCGCCGGGCGCCGAGGGCGGCCGGCAGGGGCTCGCCCAGGTGGGTGCGCAGGACGTGCTCGAAGAGCGGGATCTCCAGCAGCCCGGCCAGCAGCAGATCGCACTGGTCGCCGATGGCGCGGTAGTTGACCTCGATGATCCGCGCGCGCCCCTCGTGGACCACGAACTCGGTGTGGCAGGCCCCGAACCCGACTCCGAGCGCGTCCAGTTGCTCCAGGACCTGCGCGACGACCGGCCCGGGGTGCGCGGCGACGAAGGTGAGACGTTCCTCGATGAAGTACGGCGGTGGGGAGAGCTCGGTGCGAAAGCCGCCCAGGACGTGGCGGACGTTCCCGTCGCCGAGGGTCTCCAGGGTGCACAGGTCGCCCGGGAGGTACTCCTCGACGACCAGGGTGGCACCGGGGCGGCGCTCCAGGATCTCCTTGGCATGGGCCACGAGTTCCTCCGCGCCGTCGACGAGGACGACGTCCTCGCTGGCCACGCCCTCGCGCGGCTTGAGCACACAGGGGTACGGCGCGTCGCCGGGCGCCACCGGGTCGGTCAGCTCGGCCGACCACACGGTGTCGACGCCGGCCGCCGCGAGCCGGCGCCGCATCTCCGCCTTGTCCTTGCAGCGCAGGGCGGCCCGCCAGTCCTTGCCCGGCAGAGCGAAGTAGGCGGCGGCCAGGGCGGCCTGCGTCTGGAGATGGTCGCTGTTGGTGAAGACGGCGTCCGGCCGGTGGTGGGACGAGACACGGCTGATCACGGCCCGGAAGTCACGCACGTCGCACTCCAGGACCTCGATCTCCGGATGGGCGCGGCGATGGGCCGCGGGCTGGTCGGTGAGGACGGTGACATCCAGGCCGAGCCGGGCCGCCGCGGGCAGGAAGCCCTCGGAGACGGCGTCGGTCGGGTTGAGGGCGAGCAGGTACAGGCGCATGGCGATGAACCGACTTCCGCTGGCGGGTGGAGGGTCGCGGGCCGCGCCCGCAGAGGGGTCCTGCCGAGCACCGTCATCGGGCTCGCGGCCGGCGCCGCGCTCGGGGCCGCGCGGACGGTCGCCCCGGGCATCACCCGTGAGCCGCTCGCCCCGCGGACGACGCCGCCCGGCACAGGGGCGGCGGCTCCGGAGGGGAGGAGCGGGACGTGCCTGAGGGCACGGAAGGGCACACCGAACGGTGCGCCCCGTCGGGTCGCGGTCACAAGCAGTGAGCTTAGGTGAGCCTTGCTTTACCTCTCAAATGCCGCACCGCCACTGGGGTGTTGGAGGTGGTCGATCCATGGGCGCGTGGCCCACCTGGCGTTCTCTGCTTGATCGCAAGTGTAAGGTAAGCCTTACCTATCTGACTTGAGGACACACGCAGGGGAGCAACGATGTCCCTGGCCCCGACGACCACCGCCGTCGCACATACGCTCGGTGACGTCTACACGCGGCTCACCGACCTGTGCGAGGTGCTGTCCGTGCGGGTCGCCGAACCCGGTGCGAGATATGCCGCAGCGGGCGTCTCCGCCGCGGAACTGGTGAAGGACGGGGCCGTACTCGACGCCTTCGTGGCCGCCGAGGAAGCCCGGATCCACGATCGGTACGGCGTCGTCGCGCGGCCGCACGTCGCCGCCTCGCGTGCCCTGCACGACTACGCCTGGTCGGTGTCGCTCCTGATGAGCGGAGCCTGGTACCTCGAACGCCGCGTGCCGCGGATCCGGCCCGAGGACCTGCGGCTGGACTTCGCCACGGCCGAGTTCACCGTCACGCCCGGAAGCGACCTCGCCTGTCTTGCCGACGATCCGGCGGCGGCCCTGCCCGGGGTGCTGACGGTTCCTCACGAAGAGGCTCTGCGCGCCGAGTTGCGGGCTGCGGTCGCCGATCACATGGCACCGCTGCTGGAGGCGATCGGCCCTCTCGCGCGACGCGGCTCCCGCGCCCTGTGGGGCCTGGTCTGCGACGACCTCGTCTCCGGCATCTGGTACCTCGGACGCGTGCTGGGCGACGAGGACGAGGCCGTGCGGGCGGCCACCCGGCTGCTGCCGTCGGCGGTGGCCCCGTACCCGAGCGGTGCCGGTTTCCGGCACCTGACGACGGACGACGGCCGCCGCCACCCGACGCGCACCCGCGCGGGCTGCTGCATGTACTACACGATCCGCCCCGACGAGGCGTGCGCCACCTGCCCGCGCACCTGCGACGCCGAACGAGTGCGCCGACTCCAGGGCTGAGGGCGGTCGATCGGCGCCCGCGCGGGCCCGAAGAGCCGCCGCCGGCGGCGGGCCACCGACGTCCCTTCGGTCGGCACGGCCGACGGGAGGGCTCAGTCCGCCGTCGCCAGGAACTGCGTCGCCGCCAGCTCCGCGTAGAGCGGGTCGCCCGCGACGAGTTCGCGGTGCGTGCCCACCGCGCGCACCCGGCCCGCGTCCATCACCACGATCCGGTCGGCCATCGTCACCGTCGACAGCCGGTGCGCGACGACCAGCACGGTGGTCGTACGGGCGACGTCGGCGACGGTGTCCCGCAGCGCCGCCTCGTTCACCGCGTCCAGCTGCGACGTGGCCTCGTCGAGGAGCAGCAGCCGCGGCCGGCGCAGCAGGGCCCGGGCGATGGCCACGCGCTGGCGCTCACCGCCCGACAGCTTGGTGCCCCGATGCCCCACGAGCGTCTCCAGGCCGTCGGGCAGCCGCGCGACCAGGCCGTCCAGCCGGGTCGTCTTCACCACCCGGGTCACGGCGTCCTCGTCCGCGTCCGGATTGCCGAGCAGCAGGTTGGCGCGCAGGGAGCCCGACAGAACCGGCGCGTCCTGCTCCACGTACCCGATCGCCGAACGCAGCTGCACCAGTTCCCAGTCCGCCAGGTCCCGCCCGTCGAGCGTGATGGTCCCGTCCTCCGGGTCGTAGAACCGCTCGATGAGCGAGAACACCGTGGTCTTGCCCGCGCCCGACGGGCCGACGAACGCCGTCATGCCCTGCGCGGGGACGTCGAACGTCACGCCGTGATGGACGTACGGCAGGTCCTCGGCGTACCGGAAGCGCACGTCCTCGAAGGCCAGTGTGGCGGGCCGCGCACCGGCGGACGGCAACGGGGCGGGCAGGGCGGCCGGTTCGGCGGGCAGCCGCAGCGCCTCCTGGATCCTGGCGAGCGCCGCCGAACCCGTCTGGTACTGCGTGATCGCGCCGACGACCTCCTGGATCGGCGACATCAGATAGAAGACGTACAGCAGGAACGCGACCAGCGTGCCGATGTCGATCGCGCCGGTCGCCACCCGCGCCCCGCCCACCGCGAGCACCGTGATGAAGGCGATCTGCATGGCGAGCCCGGCCGTGTTGCCCGCCGCGGCCGCCCACTTGGCGGCCCGCACGCTCTGCCGCCAGGACTCCTCGGCGGCGTCGTGCAGCGTCCGTTCCTCCCGGTGCTCGGCGCCGGACGCCTTCACCGTGCGCAGCGCGCCGAGGATCCGCTCCAGCGAGGCGCCCATCACCCCGACCGCGTCCTGCGCCCGCCGGCTGGCCTGGTTGATGCGCGGCACGATCACCCCGAGGACCGTGCCGGCGCCCAGGATCACGGCGAGCGTGACCGCGAGGAGTACCGGATCCACCAGGCCCATCATGACGACCGTCGCCACGAGCGTGAGCCCGCCCGTGCCGAGGCCCACGAGCGAGTCGGTCGTGACCTCGCGCAGCAGCGTGGTGTCCGAGGTGACGCGCGCCATCAGATCGCCCGGCTCGCTGCGGTCCACGGCGGTGATGCGCAGCCGCAGCAGATACGACGACAGGGCGCGCCGCGCGCCGAGCACCACCGACTCCGCGGTCCGCCGCAGCACGTACGAACCCAACGCGCCCAGCGCCGCGTTGCCCACCACCAGCGCCGACATGATCAGCAGCGTCCGGGTGATCGCCCGGTCGTGCGACAGGTCGTCGATGAGCTCCCGTGCGACCAGCGGCAGGAGCAGCCCGGTCGCGCCCGTGACCAGCGAGAGCACCGCGCCCGCCAGCAGGGCCCACCGGTGCGGGCGCACATAGCCCAGGAGCAGCCGCCAGGCGGGCAGGGCGGGTTGGGGGTCGGCGATGCTCACGGGGCTCCTCGGGAGTCGTACGGAGCATTCAGGCTACGTCGGCTCCCTCCCGCCGGGCCCGTGGGTTTCCCGGGAGAGGGCCGCCCTCGGCCGGCACGGCGGGACCGCGCGTGGTGCGCGCCGTCTACGCGCGCCGGGCCAGGGCGGCCAGGGTCGCGTCGAGTTCGGCGGGCCGCGGGCGGTTGTGCGGCAGCTTCGAGAGCATCGCGGCCATGCCGCAGGTGTTGGTGAGCGCCGAGAGGACCAGGCCGCCGGCGACACCGGCGGACAGCAACTGCCAGGCCGGGTGCAGCAGTCCGAGCGCCAGCCCGACCAGGACGATCGAGCCCGCGGTGAACCGCACCTGCCGCTCCATGGACCAGGTGCGGCGCCCGCCGGACGCGGGTCGGTCGAGCTCGTGCCCGCTCCGCGCCCAGCCCTGCGTGCCGCCGGTCAGCGTCATGGCCGCCATGCCGTGCTCGGCGAGGAGCCGGCAGGCGTTCTCGGAACGGGCTCCGGAGGCGCAGACCACCAGCAGCTCGCCGTGGTGCCGGCGCAGTGCGGGCAGCGCGCGGTCGAGCTGGTCCAAGGGGATGTTGAGGGCGCCGGGCAGATGTCCGGAGGCGTATTCGCCGGGTGTGCGGACATCGATGACGGTCAGACCGGACAGCCGGGCGCGGGCCGCGTCGACGTCGAGGGCGCGGGGGTCGAGGGGGGAGGTCATGCGCAATGAGATCCTTTCAGAGGGGAGGTAAAATACCCCCAAGGGTATGTAGAGGAGTGATCGTGGAGCTTCAGTTCGAGGGCGATGACCTCAAGTCGGTGCTCAACCGGCTGCGCCGGGCGCAGGGGCAGATCTCCGGAGTGATCAAGATGATCGAGGAGGGCCGCGACTGCGAGGACGTGGTCACCCAGCTCGCCGCCGCCTCGCGCGCCCTGGACCGGGCGGGCTTCGCGATCATCGCGACCGGGTTGCAGCAGTGCCTCACCGACACCGAGAAGGGGCGCGCCGACGGCGAGACGACGCAGCAGATGAAGGCCCGCCTGGAGAAGCTCTTCCTGTCGCTGGCATGACCGCGGGCAAGCAGCGGGGGGACGGGGTCGCGGGCGGTGCCCGGTTCATACGACCGCGTCGACCAGCATGAACAACGCCACGGCCAGCAGGACCCAGGCGAACAACTGCCGCAGCCGGTCGCCGGAGACCTTCCCGGCGAGACGCCTGCCGTCCCAGGCGCCGAGGACGGCGGCCGCCGTGAACGGGGCCACGGCGGTCCAGTCGATCGGCGCCTGAGTGCCGGCCCGAGCCGCCAGGGCGACCAGCGAGTTGACGGTGATCACCAGCAGGCTGGTGCCCACGGCGGCCCGCATGCGCAGTCCGACGACGTTCACCAGTGCCGGTACGGCGAGGAAGCCGCCGCCGACACCGAGCACACCGGTCACCGCGCCGAGTCCCGCCCCGGCCCGTACGACCTGCCAGGACCGCACCGGCACGTCCTCGTGCCGTACGGACGCCGCCGGCCGCAGCATGCGCAGCGCCGCGAGAGCGGCGACCACCGCGAACGCGCCGGTGAGCAGCCAGGGCGGCAGCCGTCCCGACACCACGCCGCCCACCGCGGCCGGGGCCAGTCCGGCCGCCGCGAACAGCGCCCCGCCACGCCAGAGCACGGTGCCCGCACGGGCGTGCGCGCCGAGCGCGGTGGCGGAGGTGACGCCCACCACGAGCAGGCTCGCGGTGGCCGCGGCCGCCGGACTGAAGTCGAGCAGGTAGATCAGCGCCGGCACCGCCAGCACGCTGCCGCCCCCGCCCAGTGCGCCGAGCGCGAGCCCGGTCGCACCGCCGGCGAGGAGCCCGAGGAGCAGGGTGGTCACGACGGCGCTCCGGGGGTGGGTGCCCTGCGGCGACCGACGTCGACGCGGACCTCACTCCCCACCGGACGCCCCTGACCCGGTCACCACCGGAAGCCCGGCCTCCGCCCATGCGCGCATCCCTCCGACCACGTCTACGACCTCCGTGCCGCGCGCGGAGAGCAGAGCCGCCGCCTCGCGGGAGCGCCGGCCGGAGCGGCAGATGGCGACGACCGGGCCGGACCGCGCGGACTCGGGCAGCGGCTCGCCCGCGGCCAGCGCCGAGAGGGGAGCGAGCACCGCGCCCGGCGCGTGCCCCTCGGCCCACTCCGCCTCCTCGCGGACGTCCACGAGGACCGCGCCCGCGTCCGTCCGCTCCCGCGCCTCGGCCGGGGTGACACGGGCCATGGGCAGCCCGGCGGCACGGGCCGCGTCGAAGGCGTCGTCGACGGCGACGACCTCGCGGCCCGCCGCGTCGAGCAGCGAGGCGGCGATCCCGGCGCGCATCCCGCCGGCGCAGTGCACCCACACCGTGCCGTCCGGTATCTCGGCCAGCCGGCCGCGCAGCTCGTGCACCGGTATGTGGAGCGAGCCCTTGATGTACCCGGCCTGACGCTCGGAGTCGCGTCGTACGTCCAGCGTGATCACGTCGTCCCGGGCCGCGAGGTCGGCGAAGGTGCCCCGGGGGAAGGAGCGCGGGCGCTCGCCGGGGCGTATCCAGTCCGCCGGGGAACCGGTGGCCGCGGCGGCGGGCCGGTCGATGCCGACGCGGACCAGCTCGCGCTGGGCGTCGGCGAGTTGGTCGGGCGTCTCGGCCAGCAGCGTCACCGGCTTGCCCCACGGCAGCAGCCAGGCCAGATAGGTGGCCGGCTGCCCCTCGGCCTCGAAGTTGACCGACCCGGCCACATGGCCCTCGGCGAACGCGACCCGATGACGCAGGTCCACGACCCACTCCCCGGCGGCCAGCCGCGCCGCGATCTCCTCGGCGTCGGCCGGGCGGGGCGGCGTCAGATCCACCGGTGCCGGGCCCTGTGTGTTGGCGGGCCCCATGTGTGCGTAGTACGCCGGCACGTCGTCCAGCGTGGCGAGCAGCTCGGCGACAAAGGTGTCCACGTCCTTGACCAGGGCGTCGTTGACCTGCCGCTCGCGCCCGATGGTCGTCGCCGTTGCACCGGCCGGCGGACCGGCCGAGCAGAAACTGCCGAAGCCGTGGGTGGGCAGGACCCGCGTCTCGTCCGGCAGCTCGGCCGCCAGCCGGTGCGCCGAGTCGTACTGCGCCCGTGCCAGCCCGCCGGTCAGCCCCGGCTCGACCAGGTCGGGCCGCCCCACGGTGCCGATCAGCAGGGAGCCGCCCGTGAAGACGGCCACGGACCGTCCGGCCTCCTCCAGCACGTACGAGGTGTGGTGCGGGGTGTGCCCGGGGGTGGCCAGGGCGCGCAGCACCAGCTCGCCCTCGATCGGTGTACGGTCCCCGTCGGCGACCGGCACGCGCGCGTAGGCGACCCGGGCCGCGGCAGGAACGAGATAGACGGCGCCCGTGAGCCGGGCCAGTTCCAGGCCGCCGGACACATAGTCGTTGTGGATATGGGTCTCCACCACATGGGTGATGCGCACATCCCGCCGTGCGGCGGCCGTGATCACCCGGTCGATGTCGCGTGGTGGATCGACCACCACGGCGCTGTGCGCACCGCCCGCCAGATAGCCGCGGTTGCCCAGTCCCGGCACCTCGATGGTGTCGACGAAGTACACGGCAGCACTCCTCTCCTGATCCTGGTGACGCCCCTGCCCACCCCGGCGGCAGAATTACCCCCGGGGGTATGCAATCCACAGTAGCAGGGTACCCCGGGGGGTATTCGGGGGCGATGGCCGGAAGCGCATGGGCGGACCCCCGTTCCATGCCCTTACTGATCAGTTGCGTCTAGGGTCGGAAGTGGACGGAGATCCGCGGAGGGAAGGGCTGAGCACCATGGCGCAGGAAGTGCGGGGCGTGATCGCACCGGGCAAGGACGAGGCCGTGCGCGTGGAGACGATCGTCGTGCCGGATCCGGGGCCGGGAGAAGCCGTCGTACAGGTACAGGCCTGCGGGGTCTGCCACACCGACCTGCACTACAAGCAGGGCGGCATCAGCGACGACTTCCCCTTCCTGCTCGGCCATGAGGCGGCGGGCGTGGTGGAGTCCGTCGGCGACGGCGTCACGGACGTGGCGCCCGGTGACTTCGTCATCCTCAACTGGCGTGCCGTGTGCGGGAACTGCCGCGCCTGTCTGCGCGGCCGGCCCTGGTACTGCTTCAACACCCACAACGCCGGCCGGAAGATGACCCTCGCCGCCACCGGCCAGGAACTCTCGCCGGCGCTCGGCATCGGCGCCTTCGCCGAGAAGACGCTGGTCGCCGCCGGACAGTGCACCAAGGTGGACCCGTCGGTCGCCCCGGCGGTCGCCGGGCTGCTGGGCTGCGGGGTGATGGCCGGCATCGGCGCGGCGATCAACACCGGGAACGTCGGCCGCGGCGACAGCGTGGCCGTCATCGGCTGCGGCGGGGTCGGCGACGCGGCCATCGCGGGCTCGAACCTCGCCGGAGCGGCGAAGATCATCGCCGTCGACATCGACGACCGCAAGCTGGAGAAGGCCCGCTCCATGGGCGCCACGCACACGATCAACTCCCGCGAGACCGACCCGGTCGAGGCGATCCGCGAGCTGACCGGCGGGTTCGGCGCCGACGTCGTCATCGAGGCCGTCGGCCGCCCGGAGACCTACCGGCAGGCCTTCTACGCCCGCGACCTCGCCGGCACCGTCGTCCTGGTCGGTGTGCCGACCCCCGAGATGAAGCTGGAACTGCCGCTGCTCGACGTCTTCGGCCGCGGCGGAGCCCTGAAGTCCTCCTGGTACGGCGACTGCCTGCCGAGCAGGGACTTCCCGATGCTGATCGACCTGCATCTGCAGGGCCGACTGGACCTGGCGGCGTTCGTCACCGAGACGATCGAACTCACCGACGTGGAGAAGGCTTTCGAGCGGATGCACCAGGGTGACGTCCTGCGCTCGGTGGTGATGTTCCGATGACCACGCGCATCGAACGCCTCGTCACCTCCGGGCAGTTCAGCCTCGACGGCGGCACCTGGGACGTCGAGAACAACGTATGGCTGGTCGGGGACGACCACGAGGTGATCGTCATCGACGCCGCCCACGACGCCGACGCCATCGCCGAGGCCGTCGGCGGACGTCGGCTGAAGGCGATCGTCTGCACCCACGCGCACAACGACCACATCGACGCCGCGCCCGCCCTGGCGGACCGCACCGGCGCCCTGATCTGGCTGCACCCCGACGACATGCCGCTGTGGAAGCTGACCCACCCGGACCGCGACCCCGACGCACATCTGCTGGACGGGCAGGTCATCGAGGCCGCCGGCGCCGACCTCACCGTCCTGCACACCCCCGGCCACGCGCCGGGAGCCGTATGCCTGCACGACCCCGGCCTCGGCGTGATCTTCACCGGGGACACCCTCTTCCAGGGCGGCCCCGGCGCCACCGGGCGCTCGTACTCCCACTTCCCGACGATCATCGGCTCGATCCGCGACCGGCTGCTCACCCTCCCGCCCGAGACGAAGGTCCTCACCGGCCACGGCGACCCGACCACCATCGGCGACGAGGCACCGCACCTCCAGGAGTGGATCGACCGGGGCCACTGAGACCGCGCCCGGCCGGGTGACCCTTGCCGCGCAAGCGGGCACCCGCCCGGAAAAGACGACAGAAGATGTCCGGCTTCCCCGGCACCCTCGATGACGACACCACACACGAGGGCACGGGAGGCCGGACATGTCACAACCGCTCGAAGGCAAGGTCGCACTGGTCGCCGGGGCGACACGGGGCGCCGGACGCGGCATCGCCGTGGAACTCGGCGCGGCCGGCGCCACGGTCTACGTGACCGGACGCAGCACCCGCGCCCGGCGCTCGGAGTACGACCGCCCGGAGACGATCGAGGACACCGCCGACCTGGTCACCGCGGCGGGCGGCCGAGGCATCGCCGTACCCACCGACCACCTCGACCCCGCGCAGGTCCGCACCCTCGTCGACCGGATCACGGACGAGCAGGACCGCCTCGACGTCCTCGTCAACGACGTCTGGGGCGGCGAGAAACTCTTCGCCTGGGACAGCCCCCTCTGGGAGCACGACCTCGACAACGGCCTGCACCTGCTGCGCCTCGCGGTCGAGACGCACGCGATCACCAGCCACCACGCCCTGCCCCTGCTGCTGCGGAACCCGGGCGGACTGGTCGTGGAGATGACCGACGGCACGGCGGACTACAACAGCGTCAACTACCGCACCTCCTTCTTCTACGACCTCGCCAAGGCGTCCGTCCTGCGGATGGCCTTCTCCCTCGGCCACGAGCTCGGACCCCGCGGCGCCACCGCCGTCGCGCTGACCCCGGGCTGGCTGCGCTCGGAGATGATGCTCGACGCCTTCGAGGTGCGCGAGGACAACTGGCGCGACGCCCTCGAACGCGTCCCGCACTTCGCGATCTCCGAGACCCCGCGCTACGTCGGCCGGGCCGTCGCCGCCCTCGCCGCCGACCCCGACCTCGCCCGCTTCAACGGCGAGTCCCTCTCCAGTGGGCAGCTCGCGCGGGTCTACGGCTTCACGGACCTCGACGGCACTCGCCCCGACGCCTGGCGGTACCTCGTCGAGGTCCAGGACGCGGGGAAGCCGGCGGACACGACCGGCTACCGCTGAGGCGTCACCGGCTCGGCCTCGGGGAGCGGCCAGCGCGCGGAGTGGCCCGGTGGCAGACCGAGGTCGTCGCGGACAGCCGCGTAGTAGCCCTCGCGCCCCGCGCGCTGGCGCTCCAGCAGCGCCCGCCAGCGCTCCGGGTCCCGGTGGCCCTCGCGCACGAACCGCTCCATCTCCATCGCCGTCACCACCCAGGCCCGGGCCCGGTCCACCACGGCCCGGCTGCCCAGCATGATCAGCGCCTCCCCGGACGGATCCCGCCCGGTCGTCGCCTCAGCCAGCAGGGGGCGGGCCTCCTCGAGGGTCAGCGGGTCCGGATGCGGGTCGTTGCCCAGCCCGGCGGCGACCCGGTACGTCACGGTGACCGTCTTCTTCACCGACTGCGCGTAGTCGGCGTACACCGCGAGCCGACGCTCCTCCCAGCGCGCCGTCTGTTCCCGCCGGAACCGCATCCGGTCGCCGCGCACGACCGCGACGTAGGAACCGAGCGCGCCGATCACGACGCCCATGAGCGCGGGGAGTTGCTGAAGGAACACGGACATGTACGTACGCTATCTGCCCGGATGATCGTCCCGGGACTACGGTTCGGTCCATGACGGACACCATGCGCTTCGCAGACCACGCGGTCCTGATCACCGGCGCCGCGCGCGGCATCGGTGCCGCCACCGCGCGCCGCTTCGCCGAGGAGGGCGCCCGCGTCCTGCTCACCGACCGGGACGGACCCGAGACCGAGAGCACCGCGGCGCGACTGCGCGACCGCGGACTCACGACCCGGGCCCTGGCCTGCGACGTGGCCGACCGCGCCTCCGTCGAGGCGGCCGTCGCGCATACGGTCGCGGAGTTCGGCTCCCTCGACGTCCTCGTGAACTGCGCGGCCTCCTGCACCCCCGACACCGAGCTCTTCGAGGACGGTCCGGACGACGCCTGGGCCCTCGACCTCGACATCACCCTGACCGGCACCTACCGCTGCTGCCGCGCCGCGCTCCCGCACCTGGCCGCCTCCGGCCGCGGTGCCATCGTGAACATCGGCTCCGTCAACGGCGTCCAGGACTTCGGCAACCACGCCTACAGCGCCGCCAAGGCCGGCCTCGGCTCCCTCACCCGCACCCTCGCCGGGCACGCCGCCGCCCGCGGTGTCCGCGTGAACCTCGTGACACCGGGCACGGTGCGCACCTCCGCGTGGGAGGGGCGGGACGAGGAGCTTGACGCGATCCGGGGCCTGTACCCGCTGGGCCGCGTCGGCGAGCCCGAGGACATCGCCGCGGCCGTCGCCTTCATGGCGTCCGGCGACGCGGCCTGGATCACCGGCACCACCCTCACCGTCGACGGTGGCCTGACCGCGGTGAACACCGGATTCCTGGCGGCGGTCAGGCCCGCGGACGACGCCTGAGACGGCCGGCGCCCCGGCCGAGGCCCGCCCTGGCGCCTGGCGAAATTTCACTGTTCGGTCACAGCCGGGCCGGCAGCACAACCGATGCCCCCGGATACGGGTCTACCTGGCAGAAGTCCACAGAACTCGTCAGGGAGAGGCCCGGCCATGGGGGACATACGCAGACGGCGCGCCGTCGCACTCGGCATCACCGGCGGACTGGTCGCACCGCTCACGCTCACGCTCGCCGCCGCTCCGGCGCAGGCGGCGCCGAGCTGCACGACCCAGACCGGCCCGTATCAGAAGCAGGTGGAGAAGTTCCTGGGCCGCCCGGTCGACGGCAAGCAGTCCAGCGCCGACTGCAAGGCCATCCAGGCCTTCCAGACCAAGCACGGCATCAGCCCGAACGCCGGCTACGCGGGTCCCGTGACCTGGGGCGTGATGAACCTGATGAACAAGCAGAAGGCCGTCGGCAAGAACCCCAACAAGGACGGCAAGTGCCCGGTCAACAAGGGCCGCATCGCCTGTGTGAACCTCACCCTCCAGCTGAGCTGGATCCAGGACGGCAGCAGGCTGGTGTACGGCCCGGTCCCGGTCCGCACCGGCCGTAACGGCTACGAGACCCGCACCGGCCTGAAGAAGATCTACTGGCGCAACATCGACCACGTGTCGAGCATCTACAACGTGCCGATGCCCTACGCCCAGTTCTTCGACGGCGGCCAGGCCTTCCACTCCGTCGGAGTGAGCATGTGGAACCCGCCGGGCTCCCACGGCTGCGTGAACATGACGAAGACGGACGCCAAGAAGTACTGGTCGCTGCTGAAGAACGGCGACGACGTCTACGTGTACGGCCGCAAGCCGGGCACCTGAGTCAGGACAGGCACCCGGCTCACGGGTCGGTCTCGGGGAGACGTCACGCCTCGGGCGCGTCCCCGAAGTCCGGGATCTCCAGCCTGACCCCGCCCTGCCGCGCCGACTCGTGCGCGACGATGCCCGGCAGGGTGTAGCGGGCCGCCACCCACGCGTTCACGGACGGCAGGGTGCGGTCGTTGACCGCGGTCACGAAGTCGTCCACCAGGAAGTGGTGGCTGCCCTCGTGACCGTTGTGCAGGTTGTCGAAGGACCGCGGCAGCCGGGCGCGGTCGTGCACCGGCGCCGACCCCGAGGTGAAGGCCGCCCGCAGGTCCGGTGCGATGTGCTGCAGCGACGGGTCGTCCGGGGACAGGGTGGGCTTGGGCTCCAGCAGCTCACTGATGTCCTTGACGCCCTTTTTGTCCTGCCACAGGGCGACCGTGGCGAGCTGCTCCATGCTCGCCTCGGTGCCGAAGAACCTGAACCGCGACTCCCGTATGTGGG
The DNA here is from genome assembly GCF_043195415.1 of Streptomyces sp. Y7. Taxonomy (NCBI): domain Bacteria; kingdom Bacillati; phylum Actinomycetota; class Actinomycetes; order Kitasatosporales; family Streptomycetaceae; genus Streptomyces; species Streptomyces sp. Y7. The sequence goes on along the minus strand of NZ_JBIDDQ010000001.1, from coordinate 802,095 downwards.
ACGGGTAGCCGACCCGGCGGAACTCGTTCGTACGGAACGAGCCGCCGCCCGCGACCTCGAACAGCGCGGTCGCGTTCGACACGTCGTTGCCGAACTGGCTGACCTCCTTGTCGAAGACCCCGTCGCCGCGGTCGTCCACGACGCCGATCGCCGACACGCTCACGGCGTGCGTCTGCCAGGCGCCCAGCACACCGCCCACCGCGTGCGTCGGGTACAGCAGCGGGGGATAGGAGGCGGTCGCCTTCCAGTTCTCCCCGCCGCTGTACTGGTACGCCTCGTAGAACCCCAGGTCCATGTCGTGGACGTAGTCGCCCTCGGCGTAGAAGAGCCGCCCGAAGGCGCCCTCGGCGATCTGGTTGCGGGCGTGCACGGTGGCCGGGTTGTACTGGCTGGTCTCACCCATCATGTACGTCAGCCCGGTCGCCCTGACCGCGTCGATGATCGCCGCGATCTCCTCCGTGGTGATCGCCATGGGGACCGCCGAGTAGACGTGCTTGCCGGCGTTCAGGCCCTGGAGGACCAGCGGGCCGTGGGTCCAGCGCTGGGTGAAGATCGCGACCGCGTCGACGGCCTTCGACTCAAGCATCGCCTCGTACGAGGGGAAGGTGCCGGCCAGTCCCTGCGCGTCGGCGAGCTGCTCGGCCCGCTCGGGCAGCAGATCGGTGACGTACACGTCGCTGACACCGGGGTGGGCCTGGAACAGCGTGGCGAACTGGCCGGAGAACTGGCCGGCGCCGACGATGCCGAGGGAGAACGTCATGGAGTGTGTGCCTTTCACTGGCCGAGGATGAGGTTGATCTGGTCGTTGGTCCTGGTCAGACCGCTCACCGGGGCGTCGTTGGCGTAGACGTCCTGCATGGCGGGGCGCATCAGGGAGTACACGTCCGCCGCGTAGTCGGTGATCGGGAAGGAGAAGGTCGTGGAGTTCTTCTTGTCGGTGACCGGTTCGGTGAAGGCGGACACGTCGATGCCCTTCTTCTCGTACGCGGCCACCGCCGCCGCCGTGCCGTCAGGGGTGGCGGGGAAGACGATGCCGTAGCCGCCGACGGTCTTCTGGCACTCGTTCGAGGCCAGGTACCGCACCCACTTCTTCGCGCCCTCCTTGTTGCGGGCGTTCTTGGTGACGGAGTCGGCGAGGCCGTTCATCATGGTGGCCCGCTTACCGGTCGGGCCGACCGGCGTGGGCGCGGTGCCGACCTTCAGGCCCTTGGTGCCGTAGTAGGTGGAGATCATCCAGGCACCGTCGAGGGAGGTCGCCGCCTTGCCGGAGGCGACCTGGGCGTTGGCCGGGTTGGCGCCGTCGGTGTAGTCGGTGAAGGGCGCCAGGTAGCCCTTCTTCGCCAGGCCGAAGTACCAGTCGACGACCGACTGGAACGTCTTGCTGCCGTACTGGTACTCGGTGCCCCAGCGCGCCTTGTCGGTGTACTTCCAGCCCGCCGAGGAGACGAACGGGCTCCATGTGGTCTGGCCGTCGGCGTCCCCCGCGCCGCCCGTCGCCATTCCGTACACCTTGACGTTGTTCCTGTCGAAGCCCTCCTCGTCACCGCGCGTGCCGTTCCTGTCGACCGTCAGATGCGCGATGGCCTTCTCGAAGGTGCCGCCGTCCTCCGGGTTCCAGGAGAGGGAGTTGAGCTGGTCGGCGGTGAGTCCGGCCTCCTCGGCCAGTTTCCGGTTGTAGAAGAGGGCGACGGTGTCCCAGTCCTTGGGCGCGCCGTAGCGATGGCCGTCCTGGCCCGTCCAGTTGGCGCCGAGCCCCGCCTGGTAGGCGGAGTTGTCGATGCCCAGGTCGTCCAGCGGTTCCAGCACCTTCAGGTCGGCGAACTGCCCGAACTTCTGGATGTGGTCGGTGAAGACGTCCGGTTCGGTGCCCGCGATGAAGCTCGCGGTGAGCTTGGTCCAGTAGTCGGCCCAGCCCATCTGGGTGATCTTCACCTTCAGGCCCGGGTTCTGCTTCTCGAACCCCTTGGCGCAGGCCTGGTAGGCGGGCAGCTGGTTGGCGTCCCACAGCCAGTACGTCACCGTGTTCCCGCCCGACCCGGCCGCGCCGCCCTGCGCGCAGCCGGTGGCCAGGGACAGCGCCAGCGCCCCGGTCAGCGCCAGGATCGTACGTGTACGAACTCGCATCCCCGTCCCCTTACTTGATGCCTGTGAAGCTGATGGAACCGACGATGCGACGCGCGAAGAAGCCGAAGAGCACGAGCATCGGGAGCGCGGCGATGAGGGTGGCCGCCATGAGGCCGGACCAGTCGTAGCCGGTCTGCGGGGTCTGGGCCCGGAAGATGGCCAGCGCCACGGTGAGGACCCGCGAACTGTCGCTGTAGGACACCATCAGCGGCCAGAAGTAGTCGTTCCAGGCGGTGATGTACGTCAGCAGCCCCAGCGTCAGGATCGGCGTGGACGCCATCGGCAGCATCACCCGGAAGAAGATCCGTATCTTCCCGGCGCCGTCCAGCAGCGCCGCCTCCTCCACCTCGCGGGGCACGTTCATGAAGAACTGCCGCAGGAAGAACACCGCGAACGGCGTCATGAACATCGTCGGCAGCGCCACGCCCAGCAGGGAGTCCACCAGGCCGAGTTGCTTGATGAGCACGAAGTTCGGCAGCAGGGTGAAGATGGTCGGCACCATCAGGCCGGCCAGGAACAGGCCGAACACCTTCTCCCGCCCGCGCCAGCGCAGCCGGGCGAAGGCGTACGCGGCCATGGCGGAGAAGAAGATCTGGCAGACGGTGATCAGCGTCGAGACGATCACCGAATTGATCAGATACCGCCAGAACTTGAGCCCGCCGCCCGAGCCGCCCTGGGCGATCGCCTCCTCGGTCGACTGGAGGCCGAGGGCCCGCTCGAAGCCTCCGGTCGTCGCGTCGACCGGTAGCAGATCGCCGGGATGGGCGGCGAGCGCGGTGTTGGAGGACAGCGCGGTGCGCAGGATCCAGTAGAACGGCAACAGCGTGATGAGCACGATGGCGGCCATCACCGCCCAGGCCACGATCCGCCCGGGTGAGGGCAGGCGCCGGGCGCGCCGTACGGTCGTCGTGTCTGCCACAACAGCCATGTCGGTGTCTCCCTTCCCTCAGCCGAGGTCGCTCTGGCCGGCCCGGGTGAGCCGGTACTGCAGGACGGTGATGGCGCTCAGCACGACCAGCAGGGCCACCGACATCGCCGAGGCGTAGCCGAACTGGAAGCGGCCGAAGGCGGCTCCGTAGATGTAGTACTGCAGGACGTTGGTGGCGTTCGCCGGGCCGCCCGCCGTCGTCACCGCGACCGTGTCGAACACCTGGAACGAACCGATCACCGTCATGATCAGCACGACCGCCAGGACCGGCCTGAGCAGCGGCATCGTGATCCGCCAGAACATCCGCCACTCGCTCGCGCCGTCCACCTTGGCGGCCTCGTACACGTCGTTCGGGATCGCCATGAGCCCGGCGAACAGCAGCAGGGCGGTGTAGCCGACGTGCCGCCACACGTTGATCAGGGCGATCGTCGGGATCGCCCAGGTCTCGTCCGCGAGGAACGGGATCCGGTCGAAGCCGATCCCGGCGATGATCTCGTTGCCGATGCCGAGCTGGGTGTCGAGGATCCAGAGCCAGACGATGCCGGCGACGACGTTGGACATCAGGTACGGCGTGAGCACGATGCCGCGCAGCACCGCCGACTGCGTCAGCCGCTGGAGCAGGACGGCGATGGCGAGCGCCGATACCGTCTGCACGCCGATGTTGATGGCCACGTACTCGACGGTGACCAGGAGCGAGTCCCAGAAGATCGGGTCGTTGACCATCCGGACGTAGTTGTCCAGGCCCACCCACTCCGGCGGTGTGAGCAGGTTGAAGCGGGTGAAGCTCAGATAGACGCCCCGCAGCGTGGGCCAGAGCAGGAAGGCGACGAAGCCCAGCAGCGCCGGCGCGATGAACACCGCCGCGAGCCGTCCGTCCCCCCGCCTCTCGCGGGTCGCCGCCCGTCGTGTCCGCTGTTCGGTGCCCGCCCCCGCGGCGCCGCCCAGGGGGAGACGCGACGGAGGGCTGCTGGAGGCGATGGTCATCGGGAGACTCCCTCGTCTGCGGCTCATCCTCGGCCCCACTTACTTTTGTTGCGGAAGAATCCAGCCGTCAAGAGTCCTGCGAACATCTTCTTCGAGCCGCCGGTGCCGTCATAGACTGGCCTGGTTGGTTTTGAGGAGAAAAAAATCATGTGGGAGCCTGACGACCATGACCGCAGTAGCCGCCAGCTGGCTTCCTCTCAGCCCCGGTGAACGCTCGGTGGCGATCGAGGTGCTTCTCGCCGGCCCCCTGTCGCGCACCGAACTCGCCCGGCGCCTGGACCTCTCCGCCGGCAGCCTCACCCGGCTGACCAAACCGCTGATCGAGTCGGGCCTGCTCATCGAGGTCCCCGAGGCGGGCGGGGTGATGGAGGTGCGTCAGGGCCGCCCCTCCCAGCCCTTGGACGTCGTGGCCGAATCGCGGTCCTTCGTCGGCTACAAGATCACCGAGGACATGGTCTACGGCGTCGTGACCACCCTCCGCAGCGAGATCGTCGCCCGCTACGACCGCCCCCTGACCTCCCAGGAACCGGCCGACGTCGTGTCTCTGCTCGGCGAGATGACCGCGGACCTCGCCGCGAGCCATTCCCGGCTCGCCGGTATCGGTATCGGCGTGGGCGGCCTGGTCGAGGACCGTGCCGTGGTCGGGGAGTCACCGTTCCTGCACTGGCGGGACGTGCCGCTCGCCGAGCTGGTGGAGGAGCGCACCGGGCTGCCGGTCGTGGTGGAGAACGACGTCGCCGCGCTCGTCGAGGCCGAGACCTGGTTCGGCGCCGGCCGCGGCCTCGACCGGTTCGTCGTGCTGACCATCGGCGCCGGTATCGGCTACGGGCTGGTCCTGGGTGGCAAGCGGGTGCCCTACGCGGAGGAGGACCGGGGCTTCGGCAGGCACTGGATCATCAACCCCAACGGCCCGCTGACCCCCGACGGGGCGCGCGGCAGCGCCGTGTCGCTGCTGACCATCCCCAACATCCGCTACCAGGTACGGGCCGCCACCGGCCGTGACCGGACCTACGAGGAGATCCTGCAGCTCGCCGCCGCCGGGGAGCCGATGTCCGCCCGGGTGATCGAGGAGGCGGCGTCCGCGCTGGGTGTCCTGGTCGCGCAGATCGCCAACTTCGTGCTGCCGCAGAAGATCCTTCTCGCCGGGGAGGGGGTGGGGCTGATGGACGTCGCCGGCGGGACTGTGGCGGACACCATGCGCGTCCACCGGCATCCGCTCGCCGCTCCGATCGAGCTGGAGACCAAGGTGTCCGACTTTCACGACTGGGCCCGCGGCGCCGCCGTTCTCGCCATTCAGGTGCTGGTGCTGGGGGCGGCGGACGTCTGAACTCGGCGCTCCCCGTTGAAACATGACGTGATCAGCAACACGGTCCGTTATGTCCGTATTGAGTGTGCTTACTCACAGCGCCTTCACGTGCCGAGCCGTATGCTTCACAGCATGTCCACCACTGTTGAAATCGCCTCCGATCGATCGGCTGACGAGGTCAACGAGGAGATCCGGGCGCTGTGGCGCCGGTCGGGCGGGACACTGAGCGTCGAGCAGCGCGAGGAATACCAGCGCCTCGTCATGGAGTGGGCCAAGGCGGCCCCGCAGACGGTGAAGGCGGCCTGAGCGCCCGACGCGGCAGAGGCCCGAGCACTCCCTCCTCGACCCGCCTCGCCACCCTCGTGATCCTCCCGGGGCACCCCTGATCCAAGGGGTGCCCTTCTCACATCGACCTCTCGCACACCGACCTCGGCCGGCCTCGTCCGCCGGCCGGGACCATCACCCCCAGGTCGCCGAGTAGTACCGCCGGTACGCCTTGCGGTCCTGCTCCGCGCGGATGAAGCGGGTCGCCGCCAGGGCGACCAGACTGCCCGCGATGACCAGCATCCCGGGACCCACGTTCTTCGGATCCGCGAGCCGGGCCAGCAGCGTCGCGGCGTCCTCACCGGTCACCGGAGCCGACGAGCCCGGCGAGGCGTCACCCGGCGCGCCGGCGCCCTGCGACGCCGACGGCGCCGGTGCGGTGCCCTGCCCGTTCTGCGCCGCGACGATCAGCTTGACGTTCAGCGCGGCCATCGCCTTCGTCACGGGCTGGAAGAACGTCGTACCGCCCGAGGCGCAGTCACCGCTGCCGCCGGACGTCACGCCGAGGGCGACCCCCTCGGAGAACATCGGGCCACCGCTGTCCCCGGGTTCGGCGCACACGTTCGTCTCGATGAGCCCGGTGACCGTCCCCTCCGGATAGTTGACCGTGGCGTTGAGCGCCGTCACCTCGCCGTCGCGCAGCCCGCTGGTGCTGCCGCTGCGGAACACCCGCTGGCCCACGGCCGGATCGCCGGATCCGGTGATCCGTACACCCTTGCCGTCACCGATGGACACCACCTCGGCACCGGCGCCGGCCTTGCCGCTCGCGTACTGCACCAGCGAGAAGTCGCCGCCGGGGAAGTTCTGCTGGACGGTCTGCCCGATCTGCTGGGTGCCCCGGTTGTCGGCGAACCACACCGAACCGTCGGGCCCGCAGTGCCCGGCCGTGAGGATGAAGTCGCGCTGCCCGTCGGTGACGTTGAAACCGGCCGAACAGCGCCCGACCGTCGACAGCAGCGGCAGCGCGCCGTTGAGCCGGGTCGTGAACGTGCCCTCGGTGCGCTCCATCCGGACGAAACCGCCCATGCCGTCCGCGAGCTGCGTCATCCGGGACCAGTCGGCGCCCGAGACGGTGCTGTCGCCCTTCACCACGACCTCGTTGGACCGGTAGTCCATCACCCACGCCGTACCGGCGACCCGGGGAGCCGAGCGCAGCGTCGACGTCGCCGACTTCAGCTCGTCCATGCTGTGGTCGACCATCTTCGGCTCGGCGCCCGCCTTGCGGACCTCGGCGGCCGCCTCCTCGTCGGTGACGGCGACGACTGCTTTCCCTGCCGCGCTCAGCCAACTGCCCGCCGTACGGGACGTGCCCAGTCGGGAGACCAGGTCACTGCCGGTGTCGGCGGCCGACGCGGCGTAGGTGCGCGGGACGGAGGTGCCGTTCGGCTCGCTCGCCACGGCGCGTGTGACCATCGTTCCGCCGAGGAGGAGTCCGCCGACGGCCGCCAGCCGTGTCACTCGCCGGACGAGACGTCGTCGTGCGTGCCTCATGCATGGCTCCCGAACCAAGTACAGCGCGGCGTCAACGCCGCGGGGCCCTCCCGGAGTTGAGCACCCTCTCTCCATACGCGGCGCGGCATGCCCGCGTTCACTTCCCAGGTGATCTTTTCTCGGGCCGGCGGACCGCCCGGCGGCTTCCGGGCATCCTCCGGCCGCTGTCCGCCGCGCCCGTTCCGGGCCGCGGTGCGGCCCGCCTATCTTGTGATCCATGACGAGGATCCCGCACGAGACGTCCGGTGAACCGAATCCCCTGCGCGCCCTCCCCCTCGACCGCCTGCGCCGACGTACGAGCATGAAGTGGCGCGCCTACCCCGACGACGTCCTGCCGCTGTGGGTGGCGGAGATGGACGTCCTGCCCGCCGAACCCGTCGTCCGCGCCGTCACCGACGCGCTCGCCCTCGGTGACACCGGCTACCCCGCCGGCACCGGCTACGCCGAGGCGCTCGCGGCATTCGCTCAGAAGCGGTGGGGCTGGAACGGACTGGCCGTGGAGCGGACCGCGATCGTGCCGGACGTGATGCTCGGCGTGGTCGAGATGCTCAAGCTGGTCACCGGACCGGGCGATCCGGTCGTGGTGAACTCGCCCGTGTACCCGCCGTTCTACCAGTTCGTCGAGCACATGGACCGGCAGGTCGTCGAGGCCCCGCTGGGCGCCGGCCTGCGGATCGACCTGGACGTGCTGGAGGAGACCTTCCACCGGGTGACCGAGGGCGGCCGCGACGCCGCCTTCCTGCTGTGCAGCCCGCACAACCCGACCGGCACCGTGCACACCGCCGCCGAACTGGCCGCCGTCGCCGCCCTCGCCGACCGCCACGGGGTACGGGTCGTCATCGACGAGATCCACGCCCCGATCACCGCCGCCGGAGTCGACTTCGTGCCCTATCTGAGCGTCCCCGGCGGAGAGAGGGGACTGTCGCTGATGTCGGCGTCGAAGGCATGGAACCTGGCGGGCCTCAAGGCCGCCCTGGCGATCGCAGGTCCCGAGTCCGCGGCCGACCTGGCCCGGCTGCCCGAAGAGGTCAGCCACGGACCGAGTCACGTCGGCATCATCGCCCACAGCGCGGCCCTGCGCGACGGCACCGGCTGGCTCGACAGCCTGCTGGCGGGCCTCGACGACAACCGGCGGCTGCTCGCCGGCCTGCTGGCCGAGCACCTCCCGGACATCACGCACCGCCCCGCCGAGGCCACCTACCTCGCCTGGCTCGACTGCCGCGCGCTGGGCCTCGGCGACGACCCGGCGGAGGTCTTCCTGCGCCGCGGCCGGGTCGCCCTCAACTCCGGGATCCCCTTCGGCACCGGCGGCGCCGGGCACGTACGGCTCAACCTCGCGACGTCGCCCGAACTGATCGAGGAGGGCGTACGGCGGATGGCGGCGGCGCTCGACTGAGCGGGCCGGGGCGGGCTCCCGCGCCCGAACCAGCCGCCTACACTTCCCGCCATGGACGACACGTCGCTGGAGCAGCTCGGCGCGGGCAAGTATCTGCTCGTCACCAGTTACCGCAAGAACGGCACCCAAGTTCCCACACCGGTCTGGGTGGTGCGGGACGGGGACGCGCTGGGCGTGTGGACGGTCGCCGACTCCTGGAAGGTCAAGCGGATCCGGGCCCGCGGGGACGTCCTCGTCGGCCCGTGCGACCTGCGCGGCAGGCCCACGGGCGAGCAGGTCCCCGCGACCGCGGAGATCTGCGACGAGGCGACCAGCGCCCGCTACCGCCGGCTCATCGCCCGCAAGTACGGGATCACCGGCCGCCTCACGCTCCTCGGCAGCCGCCTGCGCCGCGGCGCCCAGGGCACCGTCGGCGTGCGGATCACGCTGACGCCCTGACCCGGGCCGAGGCGTCAGCGCGAGGGCTCACGAGGCGTCCAGCACCGTGCCCGTGACAACCGGTGCGCCGGGCTGCGGCGCACCGGAGTCGTCGACCGCCTGGAAGCGGACCGACTCGGCCTGTTCCGCCACCTGGTCCTTCACCGTCGGGATCACCAGCTCGGCGGACGTCCTGCCCGCCTCGACGTTCACCCAGAGCGACAGCCCCTCCAGCTTCGACAACGGCCGTTCCGGGTCCGGTGACTGGCCGGTGTTCTCCTCCAGCCAGCGAGGATCGACGTCCTTCGTCGACAACTCCCGGCCGTCGGTGACCGGCAGCACCGCGTACACGCCGCTGATGTCGGCGTCGGCGACCGCCGACAGGGAGACCCGCCACTTCAGGGGCTGTCCCTCGGTCACCCGGTCCGCGAGGGGCGTCACGGAGACCGCCGGCATCGGATCGTCGTTCTGGACGGTCACGCCACCCAGGTGGGCGCCGACCACAGCGGTGCGGACCGCCTTCACGAACACGTCCTGGCCCGAGTCGTAGCCGTAGCGGGTGTTGCCCTCGACCTTCACCGGCACGTCGATCGCGTTCGTGCCGGGCCGGACCGTCACCAGCCGGCTGGTGACCCTGTCCGTGGCCGGGTCGGGGACGAACAGCCGCACCTGCCCGCTGCCGTGCCCGGAGACGCTCACCGGCACCCGGTAGGTCCGTACGCCCGCATCGCCCTCCTTGACGGTCATCCGGCCGATGTCGACGCGGGGCAGCGGGGCCGGTGTCACCGCCGGTGTGCCCGGCCGCCAGGCCCAGGCATCCATCAGCCACGCCTTCCCGGAGCGTGTGCGCGGGGTCAGCGTCAGGGACTTGACGTGCCGCAGGTCGAGCGCGGACACGTCGTCGGCGCCGATCGGCACCCGGACCTCGCGCGCCCAGTACGAGGCGGTCCGGTCCGTCCCGGGCAGCCCGTCGACCTTGACACGGCCGAGGGTCCGGTGCCGTCCGGCGGTGTCGGTGACGGACACGTCCAGCTGCGTCCCGGTGGTGTTCGGCGGGACGATGACCCGCAGCGCCAGCGCCTTCGAACCGGCGAGGGACACCGGCCCCTCCGGGCTGATCCGTGCGCCGGAACCGGCCGCCGACCAGCGCAGCGCGACCGCGCGGCGGCCGGGCTCGCGGTCGGTCTCCCACCGCGCGAAGTGCGGTGACACGCCCGCCGTCTCCGACGACAGACAGGCCTTCGCCGACTCGGGCTCCACCGCCGAGCACAGCCGGGCCCCGCTCACGGCGACCTTCCCGTCCGGCAGGAACCCGGCACCGCGGCCGGCCCCCACCGCGTGGGTGAGGACGCGCGCGGGGTCGGCCGAGGGCGCCCGGCGCTCCGAGCCGTCGAGCAGCGGGCGCACCCGGTCGTCGCCCGCGACGAACAGCCGCGCCGCCGCCGCGATGTAGGTCGCGCCGGCCCTGTGCTGCTGGTCGGCGGTCAGCCGGGTCCCGGTGCCGGGGGAGCACACCGGGTCGCGCTGCTCCTCGTCGTTCCAGAAGTCGTCGTCCGCGGGCGCCTCGGCCTGCCCCGGCGTCCACTCGGTGTTGAAGTAGTTGTGGTTGGCGCCGACCACGTACACCGCACTGTGCAGGGCGGCTCCGCGGCTGACCCGACGGGTGCCGTCGACGTACACCTCGCCCTGGAGATCGGACACGTCCCCGTCGCAGCCGGGCAGGATCGTCACCGACGGCACGTCCGCCACGGGGTTCTGGCCGAAGATGGTCGGGCCGATGAGCACGGTGCCGCGGATGCGCCAGCGCACCGGGCCGTGATGGCCGTCCTGGGCGGCGGGCGGCGCGTACAGGCTGTCCATCGCCGCCCGGTTGACGCCCTCACCGCCACGCGAGTGCCCCACCAGCAGCACCCGGGACAGATCGGCCCGGGGCGCCTGCCGTACGGCCGCCGGGCCCGTGCCCGGGTGGGCGGACCAGTCGGCCCAGCGGGCCAGATGCTGCCGCACCAGCGACGAACGGGCCTGCGCACCGCCGTCGTCGGCCTGCCAGTCCTGGCCGTTGATGCCGTTGGCGGAGACCGACACCGTCACATAGCCCTGGGAGGCCAGCAGGCGCTGGTCGCGCAGATAGCCGCGGTGGCTCGGAATGGCCTGGGAGCCGGCCGCGCAGGGCCAGTCACCGGTCGTCTCACCCTGCGGTGTGTAGCAGGTGGAGTGGCGCCCGTGGAGGAACAGGGCGAGCGGACGGCGGCCCTCGGCGCCCTTGGGAGCCACCACCACGGCCCGCATCTCGACCGGCTGGGCGAAACCGGGCAGCCGCACCGGGGCGAGGTCGTACTCGCCCGTGACGGTCCGGTACGTGCCCGGCTTGCCGGGGTCGACCGGGTTCGCCGGCGGCCGGGGCGCGGCGGTCGCTCCCGCGCGCGGGCCGGAGGACGTGCCGGGTGCGGTGTCGGGCGCGTCCAGCCGGCGCCCCGCTGCCCGGACTTGCAGGTCGCGCACCGAGTCCAGCCGGACTCCGTCGAGGCCGAGCCGGAACGTCCGGCCGTCCTTCGCCGGTGCCGGACGGCCGAGCAGGCGGTCACCGGCGTAGAACTCGACGCGGGCGTTCCCCATGGGCACCCGTGTGTCCGACCGCCACACCAGCCGGCGCGCCGAACCCTCGCCGGTCACGCTCCAGTCCGCCGGCAGGCCGTCGCCGCTGCCGGCCGGCTCCGCTAACGGTCTTGTCTGCGACGCCGGTTGAGCCTGGGCCCACCCTGGCGACGCCCCCACGATCGCGAGCACCGCCAGAGCGGTGACGCATATTCGCCGGGCACGCATCACGTGCCCCTCCTTCCGTTCGCTCCGGGACGGACGGTCCCGGCCCTCAACCCGGGAGGACGGAAGGAGTTGGTCGTGCGTTGCCTGGGACGAGCGAGAAAGGGGAGCAGGGAGAGCGAGTCGACGGGCTGTCGGGCTGCCGGGTCAAGCGACCGGGCTGCCGGGTCAAGGGGACAGGTGCAGGGGACAGGGGGCGAGGAGCGAGGGGGGCGAGCGGGATGAGGGGGCAACGGGCAGGGCGCACGTGACTGGCCGGGTCCGCGGCGGGAAAGGCCCCCACCATGAGCCGAACTCCCCAGCGCCGGGCCGCCGTCGTCGGCACCGGCCACCGCGCCCAGACCTTCACCCGGGCCCTCGCCGAACGCCCCGGCCACCTCGTCGCCGCCCTGTGCGACCCCAGCCCGACCCGCATGGCCTTCCACAACCGGTTGCTGGCCGACGCCGGAGAACCCGCCGCCACGCAGTGGGAGCCCGACCGCTTCGCCGACCTGCTCACCGAGGAGGGCGTCGACGAGGTCGTCGTCACCACGGTCGATGCCGAGCACGACCGCTACATCGTCCCGGCCCTCGCCGCGGGCTGCCGGGTGGTCACCGAGAAGCCGATGACCGTCGACGCGGAACGCTGCGCCCGCATCCTCGACACGGTCCGGACGACCGGCAACTCCCTCACCGTCGCCTTCAACTACCGCTTCAACCCCGTGCACGAGAAGGTCCGCGAGCTGCTCGCCGACGGCGCGGTCGGCGAGATCCTCTCCGTGCACTTCGAATGGCTGCTCGACGTACGCCACGGCGCCGACTACTTCCGCCGCTGGCACCGGGAGAAGGACCGCAGCGGCGGCCTGATGGTGCACAAGTCGAGCCACCACTTCGACCTGGTCAACTGGTGGCTCGCGGACGAGCCGAGGGACGTGTTCGGTTACGGCCGCCTCGGCTTCTACGGCCGTGCGGCGGGCGAACGCCACGGACTGCGCCGGGACTACGACCGCGCCCACGGCGCCGACCGGGCCGCCGACGACCCGTTCGCCCTGGACCTGACGGCCAACGACACCCTGCGCGCGCTCTACCTCGACGCGGAGCCGGACGACGGGTACGTGCGCGACCGGAACGTCTTCGGCGGACCCGTCACCATCGAGGACGACATGGCCGTCCTCGTGCGCTACGCGGGCGGCGCGACGATGACGTACCACCTGACCGCGTACTCCCCGTGGGAGGGCTACCGCGTCATGTTCAACGGCAGCGCCGGCCGGCTGGAACTGGAGGTGGAGGAGAGCCGCTGGCAACCGCCCACGACCCGGATCGCCTCCGCCGGCGGCGCGGTGCACGGGGACACGGCCGCCGAGCACGCGGGCGGGGCGAGGCTCACGCTGCGGCCGTTGTGGCGGCCCCCCGTGGACATCCCCCTCGTGACCGCCCACGAGGCGCACGGCGGGGGAGACCCACGGATGCTCGACGCCCTGTTCGGCCCGGTCGACGCCGCTCGGCCGGCCGGCGCGGGTGCGGTGGCGCATCCGACGGCGACCGAACGGGACGGCGCGCTGGCCCTGGCCGTCGGGCTCGCCGCGAACCGGTGCTTCGAGACCGGACTGCCGGTCGCCGTGCGGGAGTTGGTGCCTGGGCTCCGGCCGGACTCAGCCTCGCACGGGGAGCACCGGGATCACCGGGATCACGGGGAGCACGGGGAGCACGGGGAGCACGGGGATCAGGTCCAGGCCCGGTAGGGCTCGTCGACCAGCTGGAACACCGGCTCGCCCCGGACGGGGTCCTTCGCCGTGGACAGCCGGACCCGGTCGCCGCTGTGGATGCCGATGAGCGGGCCCATGACCCGGCCGCGGATGACGAACCCCTCGGCCATCTCGATGAGCGACACATTGCGCGCGGCGGGGGTGTTGCGGTGCACCACCGTGGAGTGCCGGACCGTGCCGACGCCCTCGCTGCACTCCGTCCGCAGGTCGCTGCCCTGGCAGACCGGGCACAGCAGGCGGTGGTACATCGCGGTGCCGCACCAGGTACAGCGCTGGAAGACGATGGCCTCCGTGTCGGGCGCCGTGCGGTCCAGTACACCCGCCGCGAAGCCGACGGTCTGACGTGCAACGGTTCCTGAGTGGTGGTACACGCTGGTCAACTCCCTGCGCTCGGCCGGAATCCACGTGCCCGGGTCGACCGTGCACGCACGTGCCCGGTTCACCGTGCCACCGTGCACGCCGCCAGCGTATGGCACTCAGTGCCACACGTAAAGGCACTCCGTTCCCTGAATCTGCCGGGATTCCGGAGCGGGTCGATCAGCCGCGGTCGAGCGTCGCCTCGATCTCCTGGACCACCCGCCACAGCGGGGCACCGCGCCGGGACACGACGACGACCACGTCCTCGGGGCCCTCGGCCCGCAACGGGGGCGGGGGAGGGGCGACGCCGAAGGTGGACTGGACGTACCCGAGGGCCTGGTCCACCCCGGCGCTCGCGTCGCCCTGGCCGTCCGAGCGCAGCCAGGAACGCAGGGCGTTGTTGTGGGCCGCGACCACGGCGGCGGCGATCACGTCGGCCTGAAGCGTGCCGTCGCGCCGGGCGGCGAAGCGCTCGCGCAGATACTCGGCCAGGGCGCGCTCGTAGCGCCAGACGACGGACAGCTCGTACGCGCGCAGTCCCGGCACCTTCTTGGTCAGCCGGTAGCGCTGTACCGAGAAGGTCGGGTTCTCGGCGTACATGCGCAGCACCAGCCGGGCCGCGTCGCACACCCGGCGCACCGGCTCGTGCTCCTCGCCGCTCTCGGCGAGGAAGGCCGTCATGTCGGCCAGGCAGTGCTCGTGGTCCGGGAAGACCACGTCCTCCTTGGAGGGGAAGTAGCGGAAGAACGACCGTCGTCCGACGCCGGCCAGCGCGACGATGTCGTCGACGGTCGTCTGCTCGTAGCCCCGCTCCAGGAACAGCCGGAAGGCCGCAGCGACCAGGGCGTCCCGCATCGGGGGCTTCGTCGCCGGGTCCGCGGTGTCCGGCTTGTCCGGCTTCTCGGACCGCTGTCCGCGGCCGGGTGCCGCGCTGCTGGAGCTCATGGACGGAACGTAGCACTCAGAGGTGTACAGATGGCACTCAGTGCACTGGTTGGAGGGAACTGAGTGCTCCCTGAACTCCGGTCACCGAGACATTTGTCCGCCGGACGCCGGTCTGCCTACCATCGCCTGCCGCCGCAGCCGAGGAGCCCCGCATGCCGCCCGCCAGATCACGCATCCTGTACGTCACCGACCTGGCGTACCCGGCCCGCGGGCGCCGCTACTGCGACGAGGACATCCTCCTCACCTCCCGGCTGCGTGACGACTTCGACCTCGCCCTGTGCCACCCCCGGGACGCGGCCGCGCTGATGGGCGCCTTCGACGCGGTCGTCGTCCGCAACAGCGGCCCGGTCCTGACGTACCAGGAGGCGTACGACGACTTCCGCCGGCGTGCGCTCGCCGACGGGATCCGGGTCTACAACCCGCTCTCCGGCAGGGCCGACATGGCCGGCAAGCAGTACCTGCTCGACCTGACCGCCGCCGGACATCCGGTCATCCCCACCGTCGACCGCGCCGAGGACCTGCACCGGCTGCCCGAGGCCGACCGGTATGTCGTCAAGCCCAAGCTCGGCGCCGACTCCATGGGGCTGCGGATCGTGCCGCCGAACGAGGTGCGCGCCGCGGCCGACGGGGACGTCCTCGTCCAGCCGTGCGTCGACTTCGCCTACGAGGTCTCGTTCTACTTCGTCGACCACGACTTCCAGTACGCCCTGTACGCACCGCACACCGACCGGCGCTGGCAGCTGGAGCCGTACGAACCGACCGACGGCGACCTGGAGTTCGCCCGGCGCTTCATCGAGTGGAACGGCCTCGGCCACGGCATCCAGCGCGTGGACGCCTGCCGCGCGCCGGGCGGCGAACTCCTGCTGGTCGAGCTGGAGGACCTCAACCCCTACCTGTCCCTCGACGCCTTGGACGACGCCGGCCGGGACGCGTTCGTCGCGGCCATGAGGACGTCCCTGCACCGCTTCCTCGCCGCGCCCGTCTGACCGCCGCCACGCGCTCGCCGCGCCGGGCTGAACCGGCGGGACGTGTGCCCCGTATCACTCCTCGGGGATTGGCGAGCCCCGTGCAGACGGGGACGGAAGGAGTGCGGTGTGTCCACACGGCCCGATCCCGCGGAGCCGGACGAAGGCCCGGTCCTCGAACCGATCCGCGTCCTGCGGCTCCGCCGTACGGACGCCCTGGCGGAGCTGTTCCGGGAGTGGGAGGAAGGCAACGCCGGTTACGAGACCGTGGCCGTGCCCGGGGCGCTGCCCGGTGCGGAGGACGCGACACAGGAACTGCCCGCCGTCGCGGAGGACTTGCGCGGCGCCCGGCGCCGTGGTGGCCGGGCCGCTTCGGGCGGGTCGGGCCCCGGATTCCGCCGTACCGCCGTCGCGGTGGCCGTGACGGCCGCGGCCGTCGTCGGGTTCGGCGGCGCGATCCTGCTCGCCGGGGGTGAGGACGACTCGGCGGCCCGGGACACCGATCCGTCCGCGAGCGCGTCGGCGTCGGCCGCACCCGAGCCCCCCGCGCCCGGCGGGCCGGACGCACCCGGCGCCGGCGAGCGGGGCGACCCCGACTGCACGGCGTCCTTCCGGACCGTCAACAGCTGGCAGGGCGGTTTTCAGGGCGAGGTGACGGTGACCAACGCACCCGCGTCCTCCGCCTCCGGCTGGACCGCGACGGTCGTACCCCCCGCCGGTGCCCGGCTCACCCAGGTCTGGGACGGCACCCTCTCCGCGACCGCGGACGGCAGGGCGACGGTCTCCAACGCGTCGTGGAACGGCGCCCTGGAACCCGGTGCGAGCGTCACTTTCGGGTTTCTGGCCGCCACTTCGGACCCGGTCGGGGAGCCGTCGGCGACGGTCACCTGCGCGGCGACGGCGGGCGCCTCCTGACCGCCCGCCGGGCCGGCGGTGGGCGCCGGTGTCCGGGGCGCCGGGGCGCGGACTCAGCGCCCGCGGTCGACGAGCGCCTGGGACACCGCGCGCACGCTGCGGGCGATGTGCTGCAGCTGCATGACCTCCGCCGCGTACATCTTGATGGTGTGCTCGATGACCGACTCGGGCATGCCGAGCGCGGGCAGGTCGGCGCGTGCGGTCTGCAGGGCGGTGCGCGCGACCCGGATCTCGTTCTGGACCTGGATCTGAGCGTGCCGGGCGAGCAGGACGGGGTGCCGGATCAGTGCCGGATAGCTGGCGTAGCGGGCCGGAACCAGTTCGCGCAGCCACTTCGCGGCGGAGCGTTCCCAGTCGTAGGAACCGGGGGTCTTGACCTGGCACGGCCAGTCAGGGGTGATGCGCGTGGTCGTCAGAGGCATGGTCATCGCTTCCGGTGTGCGGCGTCGTCGGGGGTGCCCGACGGGGTCGGGGCGGCCCCGGCCTAGGGGATGACCGGGGCCGCCGCCACGGGCGCTCGCGCAGGCGATGCCCGACCGAACAGCCCGAGCGCCGACGCGGGTAGGAGACGGCGTCCACGGCTGTTCGCAATGGCGCCCGGAAGGCAGGCGGCAGTCGCACGACGGATGGGGTGACGTGCGCATGAGCGGTCCGACTGCTTTCGGCGGGCGGGTGGTGCGGTGTGAAGTATTTATATATGCCGTCCGGTTTGCAAGACGTATGAAAACATTCATGCGCGCTTTGATGTGAATGGTGCCCCTGTGATTCGGTATCCACCGGTGTGCGGGAAGTGCCCGGGCGGGCGGAACGGAAGATCAGTCGCGCAGGAAGAACTGGTGCTGGTCGGAGATGTGCTCGTAGTCCTCCAGCCGTGCCTGCGTCCGCTCCGGGTCCGCGTCGGTCATGGCCTGGAGCAGCGCGGCGGCCATCACGCCGGGCGCCGCGTAGGAGTCGAAGACCAGCCGCGATCCGGTGCCGGTGGCGAAGACGACGTCGGCGGTGTCGGCCACCGGACCGAGCGCCAGGTCGGTGATCAGGGCGACCCGCAGTCCCGCGCTGCGCGCGACCCGCACCGCGGTGAGCGTCTCCTGAGCGTGCCGCGGCATGGAGAACGCGAGCACCCAGGTTCCGCCCGCCTCACGTGACTGGAGCAGCGCGTCGTAGGCGACACTGCCGCCCTGCGTCACCAGCCGCACGTCGGGGTGGATACGGCGTGCGGCGTAGGCGAAGTACTCGGCGAGGGAGGCGGCGATCCGCAGCCCGAGGATGGTCAGCGGGGTCGACTGCGACAACAGGCGGCCGATCTCGATGACCTGGTCGGGGTCGGCGAAGTCGCGTCGCAGGTTCTCCAGGTTGTCGATCTCGGCGTCCACGGCCGCCTGCAGCTCGTTGGCGCCGTTCTCCTCGGCCGGCACCGGGCCCCCGGACAGCGCGTCCAGCGCGATCGCCTGGAGCTTCTCCCGTAGCGCGGGGTAACCGCTGAAGCCGACGGCCGCGGCGAAGCGCGTCACGGAGGGCTGGCTGACACCGACCCGCTCGGCGAGATCGGTGATCGACAGGAAGGCCGCCTCGGTGATGTGCTCGATCAGGTACTGGGCGATGCGCCGCTGCCCGGGAGAGAGCCGAGGGTGGTCGAAGAGTGCCCTGAGCTGGGATGTCGGGGACACCCCGACCTCCGGCACCGACTTTCCAGAGGTGATGGCGGATGCCTGTGCGCGCGCCTGCTGGGGCGATGGCACCGGTGCGCCTGTTTTGTCTCCCACAGTGCTTCAACATAGCTCACACACCGTGTCGACCCGGTCCGCTCATGCGCCGTACTCAGCGACGAAAGATCGTGATCGAATGCCCGACCCCGTCGATCGGCCGACTGCTGTCGATCAGTTCGGCCAGTCGTCCGGTCGCCTTCGCCGCCGCGGAGTCCGACACCACCAGCAGCCCGCGCACCTCGCGGACGTCCGCCCGGCGCGGATCCGCGGCACGGATGCCGTAGTACGACGGCACCCCGCTGCCCTTGTAGACGAGCCAGATCCGCTCGCCCCGGTACCGCTCGCGCAACCGGTCCGCGAGCCGCCCCAGGTCCTGCCCCCAGTCCACGTTGGAGTCGTGCAGCCGCAGATGTGTCTTCTCCGGACCGCCGAACGCCTCGTTGGAGTACGGCAGATAATAGGGATACGTCCGCAGCGAACTCACCGCCACGAACAGCACCAGCGAGCCGACCGCCGCCGGCACCCACCGCACGCGCACCACCAGCACACAGCCCGCCGCCACCGCCAGGAACATCGGCACGAAGACGGCGTACCGCGTGCCGAAGTCCCTCGACCCGAGCATGGCCGCGCCGAGCAGCACGGCGGTCGGCACCAGCAGATACGGCGCCACCGGCCGCAGGCGCCGTACGGCCACCAGGGTGAGGGCGCCGGCCGCCCACAGGGCGAGCATGCCGAGCGGCGTCTTCACCAGCAGTGCGGCCGGCAGGTAGTACCAGAGCGACCCCGTGTAGAGCCGGCCGAACAGGAAGCCCTGCCACGGGTAGTCCTCGAAGTCGAACTGCACCCGCATACCGTCCCGGTAGGCCTCCGGGAACGGCAGCAGGTCGACGACCAGCCCCCGCAGGCCGTGCACCGCGGGAACCGGCTGCTCCGGCGCCCAGCGCAGCCGCGGATCGACCACGAGATACGACACCCATACGACCGCGACCGCGGTCAGCGCCAGGACACCGGCGCCCGCGGCCGCCCGGCCCAGCGCCCGGGCACGGGACACCGAGGGCGCCCTCGCGCACCACACCGACAGGCCGGCGAGCGCCATGAGCACCGGGATCGCCGCGAGCATGCTCATCTTCGTCGCGAGGGCCGCGCCGAGTGCCGCCCCGGCCAACGGCACATACGGCCGGGGCCGGTGGCGGGCCCGCCACAGCAGCCAGACCGACGTCAGCACGAACCCGGCCGCCGGTACGTCCAGCGTGGCGAGCGAGCCGTGCGCGACGAGGTCGGGGGAGAAGGTGTACAGGCCGAGCGCCGTCAGACCGCCCGCCGCACCGGCGAGTTCCCGGGCGAACGCGAACGCGACGAGCCCGAACGCGAGCGTCAGGGCGATCACGGGCAGCCTGGCGAACAGCATCAGGCGCCACGGGTCGTTCCCGGACTCGTACAGCAGATGCCGCCCCAGCCGGCCCTGGTCGCCGGTGAAGGAGGCGTCGACGTGCGGATCGGCGAGGGCCACACCGACGGTCACGACCAGCTTGCCGAGCGGCGGATGCTCGGGGTTGTGGACCACCTCGTGCTCGTGCAGGTACTCGGCCGCCGTCCCGACGTACACGGGTTCGTCGATGGTCGGCGTCTGCCCCACGGCGGTCGTCACCATCGCGACGGCCATCTGCCCGAGCAGCAGGACCACCAGGAGCGGGACGAGCAGGCGCCGGGCGACGGGCGGGTCGGCGAGCCCCTCAGGAGCCGTGGTCGGGGGCGTGACCGGCTTCGAGGCCGATTGCTGTTCGAGCGCCATCATCCGCTCCGCGGCACCGTCGGCCCGGGGACGGCGGAAGCTGATTCTCGGGCGGCCCATGGGCCCACTCTGCATCAGCTTCCGCCCGGGACGCGGTTACCGCCTCAGGAGTCGTACCGACAGACCGTCCGTCGTGTAGACGGGTACGGCTCGCAGAGCGGGCGAGTTCACCTCGATCCGGTCGAACTGGCCGCGCAGCCGCTGTGCCCCGATGACAGCAACCGTGGTCCCCGCGACCGGCGGGTGTTCGGGGTCCAGGCGCAGCGACAGCACGGCGCCACGGCCCAGCACGACCCGGCCGGACACCTTGAGCGCCGGGCCGTGGTTCCTGCGCAGCGGCAGGCCGAGGTGCGTGTCGCCCTCCTGGACGTACGCGCCCCGCACCCGCAGCACGTGCGCCACGTCCAGCGTGCCGCCCTGGAGGCGCACGTCGCCCTGGCCGAGGGCGTCGGCGGACGCCGCGACGAGCACGCCGTCCTCGACGACGGTGCCGCCGTGGAAGCGGTTGTGGCCCGTCAGGGTGAGCGTGCCGGTGCCGCGCTTGGTCAGACCTCCCTCGCCGCGGATGTCGTTGCGCCAGCTGTCCGCCGCGCTGAAACCGCCGGCGGCCGCGTCGAGCGTGACGGTCACGTCGGAGTCGAAGGCGCGGTAGCCGTCCGCCGCGGCGAACAGGTCGAGGCGGCCCCACTGTTCGAAGCCGTCCAGCAGGACGTATCCGGCGGGCAGCGCGGTCGTGCGCAGCACCTCGCGGCGCTGGGCCGCGGTCAGATAGGGCTGGCGCGTCTCCAGCAGCACCTCGGCGCCCTTCGGCACGGTCAGCGGCACGTCACGGCCCTGCCGGGTCAGGACGTAGGTCAGCTTGGGCCCGACCGTGCGGGCGTTGGCCCCGCGGTCGGCGTAGGGGTCGGTGTCGGTGCCGGCCGAGTGGGCGTAGGCGTACAGCGTGTCGGCGGTGGTCCCGGTGCGCTCCTGGAAATAGGTCAGGGCCTGGGCGCGGGCGGCGGCCTTGAGAGCGGCGTTGGCCGGGTCGGCGAGTGCGGCGGCGGCCAGGGCCGTGGCCATCACGCGGCCGCCCAGGACGTCGACGGGGGAGTGCATGCCCGCGACGATCCGGGTGTGGCTGAGGTCGAAGGCGCGGGTCACCAGCTCCTGGAAGCGTTCCGGTACGGCATAGGCGTAGGCCAGGGCCGCCAGGTGCAGGGCGTTGGTGTGGCCGCTGGGGAAGCCCCCGTCCTCGGCCGCCGTCTCGCCGCGCTGGCGCAGCAGCTGCGGGGCCACGACGACCCGGGAGTCGTAGACGGGGAAGCCGAAGGTGTCCTTCTGCCCCGTGTCGACGACCTCGCTGTCCTCGTTCATCCGCCACGGACGCGGGTACTGGAAGGCGAACTTGGCCGGGTTGCCGGAGGCGAACGGACCGCGCACCGTGTCGACCAGCCGGGCCACCTGGCCGAGGTCGGAGTCGTAGGAACCGGCGCCGATCGCGGAACCGGCCGGGGCGTCGGCGGGCAGAGCGTCGCTGATCTTCCCGGCCGGCGTGCCGTCCGGGGCGCCGTTGATCGACGTGACCGCCTTCGCGCCGGTCCGGTACAGCTCCGCCAGCGGACCGAGCCCGGCGATCACCGAGTAGCTCTGGTGCTGGCGGTCGATGACGAACGCCTCCTTCGCCTGCGCCTCCGTGCGCGCGGCGGTGATCCGGGCGCAGTAGCGCATGTTGGCGCGCAGCACCTCGGGCATGAGCGGCGTGCCGGTGTTCCAGGCACCGCCGGTCTTCCACACCCGCGCGAAGCCGCCGAGGACGCGGATCACCGCGTTGGTCTCGGGCGTCAGGTTCGCGACGACGTTGGTCCGGTAGTCGTCGACGAACGCGGCCGCGGCCGTCTCGGCATGGGCGGCGGGGAGCCGGCCGGCGACGGCGGGCAGCACCACCAGCGCCGCGCCGCCACCGGCGGAGGTCAGGAGAAAGCGCCTTCTATCGAGGGGCGGGGTGGTGTGCCCCCCGGCGGGTGACGGCATGAGTGCCTCTCTCGAATTTCTTCGGCCGGACGGCCGCAAGGAGTCGAAACGAGCGACTCGACCGGTCGGGCACGCAACGGACGGGCGTGCGGCGCACGAGACGCCGGGAACCGAGATCGAGTCCGACGAGCGAAGATCTACGGGCGAGTCGTGTCGGATCCGGGATGACCCGGCGTCCGGCGGATGTCACACGAGTGAACGCGCGAGCGCCACGGCTCCCTGCACCGGCGGCACTTCCAGGCGCCGCGCCCGGGCCCCCGGCACGAGGTCGGCGAGCGCGGCGCTGAACGCGTCGTACAGGACGGGCTGCGCGAGCACGGTGCTGCCGGCGACCACCACGTCGTCCACCGGCACCCCGCGCGCGGCGAGTCGCCCGACCAGGGCGGCCAGCGAGCGGGCGCCCTCGTCGATCACCGCGCGGGCGAGCGGCGATGCCTCGGCGGCAGCGAACACCACCGGAGCGTGCCGACCCCAGTCCGCGGAGGGGCTCTTCGCGCTCTCCAAAGCCGCCCCGAGCGCGGGCACCTCGGGGACCTGGAACGCGGCGAGGAGCCCGAGCGCCAGCGCGTCGGGCTCCTCGCCGAGGTCGTGGGCCGCCCATACGGCCCGTGCTGCCTCGCGCACCAGACCGGCCGAGCCGCCCTCGTCGCCGAGGACCGCGCCCCAGCCGCCGACCTGGACCGCGGTGCCGTCGGCCAGTCGGCCGACGGCGACGGAACCGGTGCCGGCGACCAGGCCGACGCCCTTGTCCAACCCGGCGGCCGGGACGAGGAGTTCGGCGTCGCCGACCACCGACGCGGGTGCGTCGAAGTGGAGTTGGAGCGCGGTGCGGATCTGGGCGCACTGGCGCGGAGTCTCGCAGGCGTGGCCGCCCACGGCGACGGCCGACGGGCGTACGCCCTGCGGCAGCGCGTCGGCGACCAGCGCGGCCAGCCAGCCGGCGGCGGCCACGGGGTCGTGCGGCCGCCAGCCGCTGCTGGGCCGGACGTGGTCGGCGACCACGGCGTCCCCGGTGCGGGCCCGAAGATGCGTCTTGGTCCCGCCGACGTCGATACCGACCACGAGGGGTGTGGAGTCCTGCACGGAGCCTCTCTCGTCGTTGCGCCGGCACACAGGCGGTTTCGGCACAGCCTGCGGAGCGTCACGGCGGGCGAACCGTGCCTGGAATCAAGGGAGTCGGTGAACTAGGGAAGCCCCGGGACGGGCTTCTGGCGGACACGGCAGGCGAGTACCGTGAAGTTCGTTAGGAAGTTAACTAACGAAGTACAGTGCGTCAAGAGGCATCGCGCACTCGACCACTGAGCGGCCCGTGACCCGTGGGAGAACTGTGATACACGACGTGGCGGAAGCCCCCCGCCTGACCGAGAGCGCAAGCGCGGTCTTCGCTGTGCTCGCCGAGGCGGGCAGCGCGACCCGGCCGCAGCTCGCGAGCCTGGCGGGCCTGTCCAAACCCACCGTCTCCTCCGCCGTCGCGGAGCTGGAGAGCGCCCGGCTGGCGGCCCACTCCGGCACGGCCTCCGGCGGGACGGGGCGCACCGCCGCCGTCTACGGTCTCGGGCCCGCCGCCGGGGCGGTGCTCGCCGTGGACCTCGGACCCGCCCTGACCCGGGTGCGCGGCTGTGCCCTGGACGGCACCCTGCTCGCCCAGGCCACCGGGACCCGCGAGGAGGCCGCCGACGTGGTGCGCGAGGCACTCGGCGCGCTGCCCGCCGGCGCCCCGCTGCGCACCGTCGTCGTCGCGGTCGGCGACGTCACCGCGCGCGAGAAGGAGGGCGCCGGCATGCGGCCCGCCACGGACAAGGCCGGCCCCGTCTTCGACGCCATGGCCGTCGCCCTGCCGCCGGGCGTCCCGGTCCACCTCGAGAACAACGTCAACTGCGCCGCGCTCGCCGAACTGCACGAGGGTGCCGCGCGCGGCCGGCGCACCTTCGGCTACCTGCGGATCGGCGTCGGTATCGGCCTCGGCATCGTCGTCGGCGGCCAGGTGCTGCGCGGAGCCAACGGCGCCGCCGGTGAGCTCGCCCGGCTGCCCTACCCGTGGGACGACGGCCGCGAGCCGCGCCACGAGGCCCTGGAGGAGTACATCGGTGCCCGCTCGCTCCTGCGGCGGGCGGCCGAGGCCTGGCCGGAGGAGGACGGACCGTGCCCGCACACCGCCGAGCAGCTCTTCGCGAGGGCGGGGGAGGGGCGGGCCGCGGCCCGCGCGGTGATCGACCGCCACGCGGTCGACGTCGGCCGTCTCGCCGCCGCCGTGACGGCCGTACTGGACCCCGGGCTGATCGTGCTCGGTGGCAGCACCGGCGCCGACCCGCAGATCCTGCCCGGTGTGCGGGCGGAGCTCGCCCGGCTGAGCTGGCCCACCGAAGTCGTCAGCAGCGTGGTCGGTGACCTGGGCACGGTCGTGGGCGCCGCCCGGCTCGCGGTCACCCGAGGAGTCCAAACCGTGACCGAGACCGCGGGGACGAAGGATTGACGGCCTCCGACTCGATCTGCCAATGTCCGGACAAGCGCTTTCTAAGTCGGCCGGGACGCCGGCTTGGGTTGAGCATCCCGCCCGTACGCGAAGTACGGCAGCCGCACGAGGGCGTGCTTGTGCGACGACGGCCCTCATGGCCGGGGATCCCACCCGTCGAGGCGATGCGGCCGGGCGAGGCCGCGCCCCCGGAAGGCGAAGTTTCCCTCAGAACGCACCCGTGCCGCCTCGGCAGGCCCCGTGCTTCCTCCGCTACGACGAAAAGGGATCGAAGATGACCAGTGTGGGTGTGCGGCGCTCTCGCCGACTCGGTCGCGGCGGTATACGCCGTGTCATTCCCCTCGCTGCTGTGGCCACGGCAGGTGCCCTTCTGCTCTCCGCCTGCGGCGGTTCGGGGTCCGGCTCGGGCGGGACGTCCAAGTCGCTGACGTTCTGGATCTCCACGGTTCCGGGGCAGGACGCGGGCTGGAAGAAGATGGTGGCGCAGTACAAGAAGGAAGCCGGCGTCGACGTCAAGCTCGTCAACATTCCCTACGACGGCTACACCACGAAGCTGCACAACGCCGCGCAGGCGAACTCGCTGCCGGACGTGGCGGCCGTACCGGCGCTGGACCCGATCTGGTCGAACAAGCTGATCGACCTCAGCTCCATCGCCAACAACAAGAGCAACAAGATCAACGCCAACTTCCTCGCCAAGGACTCCTCCGGGAAGGTGCTGTCCATCCCCTCGGACGTCACCGCGTCCGGCCTGTTCATCAACAAGTCCCTCTTCGAGAAGGCGGGCGTCTCCTTCCCGGCCGAGCCGTCGAAGACCTGGACCTGGACCGACTTCATCGCCGCGGCCGACAAGGTCCGCGAGAAGACGGGCGCCAAGTACTCCCTGACCTTCGACCAGTCGCCGTCCCGGCTGCGCGCCATGGTGTACGAGATGGGCGGCAAGTACGTCCACGCGGACTCCTCCGGCAAGTTCTCGGTGGACGCGGCGACCAAGAAGGCCGTGAACACCTTCGTCGGCTGGAACGACGACAAGACCATGCCGAAGTCGGTGTGGACCAGCGGCGCCGACCCGTCCGCCATGTTCCAGAGCGGTGACGTCGTCGCCTACTGGTCCGGCGTGTGGCAGGTGCCGGCCTTCGCCGACAGCATCAAGAAGTTCGAGTGGGCGAGCGTGCCGACCCCGGCCCAGCCGGTGCAGGCCAGCGACGTCAACAGCGGCGGCATGACGGTCGGCTTCAACAACAACGCCGACGCCTCCGAGGCCGCGACGAAGTTCCTGTCCTGGCTGTACGAGCCGGCCCACTACCAGGCGCTGTGCGAGGCGTCCGGGTTCCTGCCGGTCGAGAGCGGTCTGGACCCGAAGTACCCCTTCGAGTCCGAGGCGGCGCAGGCGGCGTTCAAGCTCTACAACGAGTCGATCCCGCTCTACGCCCCGATCTCCGGCTATTTCAACAGCGCGCAGACGAACTGGGTGCTGAAGGGCAAGAGCCTCACCGAGGACCCGACGAAGACGGAGCTCGGCAAGGCGATCAACGGCCAGCAGTCGGCCGACAAGGCCCTGGAGAACATCGTGGCCGGCTACAACCAGCAGGTCGGCGGCGCGTCGTAGACCACAGGGCCGGGCGGTGGCGTGCGACCCGCCGCCCGGCCCTGTACTCCCACGTGATGCCGGGCTCACGGAGTCAGTCCACAGCAACCCATTCCACCAGCACGGAGTCAGGAAGATGACAAAACGCGCCTCGGACGTGTCCGCGAGCCCGCCCAGGAGACGCAGCAAGTACACCCTTGCGCCGCTCGTCCTCATCGCGGCCAACGTTGTGCTCTTCTCACTGTTCTTCGTCTGGCCGGCGGTGATCGGGCTCGTCTACTCCTTCACGAACTACACGGGGGTGGGGGCGTTCCAGTTCGTGGGGCTGGACAACTACAGCAACCTGTTCGGGGACTCCACCTTCTACGACGCGCTGAGCCGGACACTGCTGTACACCGTGCTCGTCGTCCCGCTGAACTTCGTGCTCTCGCTGCTCATCGCCAACCTGGTCGTGAGCAAGCAGGCGAAGGGCGCGTCGATCGCCCGCGTCATCTTCTTCGTCCCGTGGCTCATCTCGCCCATCGTCGTCGGTGTCCTGTGGCGATGGCTGTTCGGTGAGAACTTCGGACTGATCAACTACGTCGTCGAGAAGCTCGGTGGGGACGCGATCGCGTGGCAGTCGAACGCGGACCTGTCGCTGGGCGTGGTGGTCATGGCGGGCGCCTGGTGGGGAACGGCCTTCTCGATGCTGCTGTTCATCGCGGCGATCAAGAACGTGCCCACCTCGTACTACGAGGCCGCCTCCCTCGACGGCGCGGGCCCCTGGCGACAGTTCATCAGCATCACCCTGCCGAGCATCGCGCCCACCTCCTTCATCGTCATCCTGCTCAACACCATCAACGCGATGAAGGAATACCCGCTGTTCGTCTCCCTCAACAACGGCGGACCGGGCACGTCGAACAACCTGCTCGTCCAGTACATCTACCAGACCGGCTTCAACCGGGGCCAGATCGGCTACGCGAGCGCCGCCTCGTTCGTGCTCATGCTCATCCTGATGGCCGTCGCGGTCATCCAGCTGATCGTCAACCGGCGGGTGGAGAACCGATGACAACCACAGACATGCCACGCCCGGTCGACGGCGGGTCCGGACGGACCGTCTCCAAGAAGCGGTCCCGCGGCGGGCGCAGCGGCGGACTCCGGCAGGCGGTGTCCGCGACGACACTGCTGTGGATCATGGCGTGCCTCTACGGGCTGCCGGTGCTGTGGTTCGTCCTCAGCTCCTTCAAGCCGGCCGGGGACCTGTTCTCCCTTCCGCTGACGGTGCTTCCGCACGACCCCACCCTGTCGGGCTACTCGGCGGCGTGGGACAGCGCCAACTTCTCCCAGTACTTCGTCAACACGGCCATCGTGTGCGTGATCACGACGATCCTCACGGTGGGAGCGAGCTGCTGCACGGGGTACGCGCTGGCCAAGTACGACAACACCTGGCTCAAGGTGTTCTTCATGTGCATCCTGGCCACCACGATGCTGCCGTCCGAGGTCATGCTCGCCCCGGAGTTCCTGGTCGTCCGCGACCTCGGCCTCTACAACTCGCTCGGCGGCATCATCCTCCCGGCCGTGCTCACCGCGACCGGATGCTTCATGTTCCGCCAGTTCTTCCTGACGGTCCCCGACGAACTCATCGAGGCCGCCCGCATCGACGGCGCGCGTGAGCTGTCGATCTTCCTGAGGATCATGGTGCCGGTCTCCCGGCCCATCATGCTGACGCTCGCCATCCTGTCGTTCCAGTGGCGGTGGAACGACTACATCTGGCCGCTGCTGATGCTCAACGACCCCGAGAAGTTCACCGTGCAGATCGGCATCCAGAGCCTCGTCGGCGCGCAGAACATCAACTGGTCGGTGCTGCTCGGCGGTTCGGTCATCTCCATGATCCCGCTGATTCTCGTCTTCCTGGTGTTCCAGCGCTACGTCATGAACGCCAACATCAACGCGGGGCTGAAGGACTGACCGTGCAGATCACGCGCGACCGCGAGTTCGTCCGTGCGGTGGCCCGCGCCGCCGACCGGCGGGCCGTCCCGCCGGCGGCCCGCCCGGACGAGGAGCCGGCCGGGATGTCCCATCGCGGTCTGGCCCGCCGGGTGAGGACACTGCTCGCGGCCCACCGTTCACCGGACTCGACACTGCACGGCAGTGACCGGGCCGTCGCCGCCGCGATGACGCACCTCACCGCTCTGCGCGCCGTGCAGACCCCCTCCGGTCTCTTCGCCGGTGGCGACAACGTGCAGTCACCCCCGGATTCCGCGTTCACCGTCAACGACGTGTGCGACGCGCACGTCATCGCCGTGAGCGCGGGACCGGAACTGCGCGAGGTCGCGGACGTCCTCGCCGAGATCGCCGGCGCGGCCTCCGAGAGCCTCCGGACCGGCGGCGTGCACACGCCGAACCACCGGTGGGAACTGTGCGCGGCGCTGGCCCGGCTGCACCGGTCGTTCCCGGACGACCGGCTGCTCGACCGTATCGACGCGTGGCTGGCCGAGGGCGTCGACATCGACGCCGAGGGCCTGTACTCGGAACGCAGCCCCACCTACGCGGCCCATGTCTCCAACCCTTCGCTGCTGTTGCTGGCCGACGTGCTCGACCGCGCCGACCTGCTGGACGCCGTGGAGCGCAACCTCGCCACGACCCTGGACCTCATCAGGCCGGACGGCACGGTGGAGAGCGTCCACTCGCGACGGCAGGACCAGAATCGCCCGTTCCCGCTGGCGCCCTTCCTGCCGCACTACCGGCTGCTCGCGATCCGCACCGGCCGGGGTGACTTCAGCCGGGCGGCACGGCTGGCGGCCGCCGACGGCATCGACGACCCCGACCTGCTCGCCGAGTCCCTCCTCACCCCGGACCTGTGCCGCGTCCTGCCGGCACCGACCGCGGAGACACTCCCGCGCGAGCGGTACATCACCACCGCACGCCTCGCCGTACGCGCCTCGGCCACCGCGCACACGGTGGTGTACGGCGGCTCCGACGTGCCCGAGCACCGGCGCATCCGCTCGGGACTCGCCTGCAATCCCACCTTCCTGCGCCTGTTCGCCGGCGATGCCGTCCTCGACGCGGTCCGGCTCTCCCGGGGATTCTTCGACCTCGGCCCGTTCCGCGCCGAGGGCATGCAGCAGCTCGCCGCCGACCGGTACCGGCTCACCGAGACCCTCACCGCCGCCTACTACCAGCCGCTCCCGCCACATCTGCGACGGGACGACGGCGCCTACCGGATGGCGGACGAGGGACGCTTCTCGGCCGCGATGGCCTTCCCGGACCGGCCCCGGGACGAGGTCTCCCACACGACCCGCGTCGAGGTGGACCTGAGGGAGGACGGCGCCGACCTACGGATCGACATCAGCGGACCACGGGTGCCCTGGGCCGTCGAGATGACATTCCGGCCGGGCGGCGTGCCGCAGGGCGCCGTACCGATCGGCGAAGGACGCTGGTGCCTGACGACCGGGCGGATGACCTACCGGGTCGGTGACGACGAGATCAGGGTCGAGGCCGACGTCGAGGCGGGCGAACCGCTCGCCGGTCCGGACCGCGGGGATGTACTGCGGTACGACCCGGGGCAGGACCACACCGTGGTGGGAGGCACCGACGCTACGACCGGGAACCGTGTCTGCATAGGCGGATTCGGCCCGCACAAGCTCACCGTCGCCGTGCGCGCCCGCCGTACCGCACCTGTCGTGCGACCCCGACGAACCACGCCATGGCCATCCCAGGCATGAAGGGTTGATCCCCGTGCACCTCCCACGCCAGCTCGGTCCCCTGCACGACCTCCCCGACACCCCGGAGGCCTACGACGCCGTCCTCGCCGGTGTCGTCGAGGAGGCCCTCGCCCGGCTCACGCCCGAGGGCAGTCTCGAGCACCCGGACTGCGTCGACGACATCGGTGACACCTCACTCGGCGTCACCTCCCTGCTCGCCCTCGCCTGGCAGCGCGGCAAGGACCCCCGGCTGCCGGAGGCCGTGCGCCGCAGTCTCGCCTTCCATCTGCGGGAGCGCGTGTACACCGAGGACAACCCCGGCTACCCGAACCTGAAGGCCCGCGGCACCGGTCTGCCGTACGCCCGTTACGTGCTCGAGGCGGGCGCTCACCCCATCGGCGACTGGCCGAGCACCGTGTGGGCGCTGCTGCAGTCGGTCGACCTGCTGGACCTGGCGGAAGGGCTCGTCGAGGACGACCAGCGCGCCGAACTCGTCCGAGTGGCCCACGGCTACTGGCACTGGCTGACCGAGGCGACCTTCTTCAACCCGCAGGAGGCCGGCAACCAGGCCATCGGCTGCGTGGTCGGCGGCCTGATGCTGGCCCGCCACCTCCCCGCCGCGGACGGCGACGCGACGCGCGAACGCGCCGTGCGTCTGTACGAGGAGGAGATCCGCGCCCACCGGGTGCGCGACCGGGGCGCCCTGCTGCCTCCCGAGCACGGCGGCGCCTACGACAACAACTACGGCCCGATCTCCCTGTCCTTCCTCGCCCAGGCCCACCGCGTCAGCGGCGAGGCGGTCTTCGCCCGGGACGGCGACGCGCTCGCCCGGTACATCGACGCCCGGCTGCCCGACGGCGGCTTCGACAACGGCGGCCCCCGATACAGCGAGCAGCACAGCGGCTTCGAGTCCGTCCTCGGGCTGCGCTACTTCAGCGCCCGGATCGGCTCCGACCTCGGCCGCTACCGGGGCGACACCCGCTGGGGCCGGCACGCGGTCAAGGCGGACGGGGGCCTCGACGGGCACTTCGCGTGGATGCTGGTCTGGCAGATCCAGGACGGTACGCGCTGGCACCGCGCACCGTCCGCTTCCCCGGCCCGCCACCAACTCCGCGCGGGCGGCGTCTCGGTGGCGTTCGACGACCGGATGACCCCGTCGCTGGTCGAGGCCGCCGGCACCTACTACCTCCCGGCGGCCGTGAACCGGCAGCACGGCTTCGGCCCCGTGACGGACGGCTTCCTGTACTGCCGTCCGATGGGCGAGACCCGTGTCCGGGACGTCGAGGCCGACGGTCTGCGGGCGAAGCTGGTCACCAAGCCGGTCGTCGGCCGCGACCACGTCCTGCGCCATGTCCGGTCCCTGTACGTCACCGACGGCACGAGCCTGTGGACGACGGTCGCGGTGGAACGGCTTCCCGGCACGCCGTACCTGCTGGCGGGCCTGCCGTACGCCGCCGACGACGGCGACCGGGTGCGCCGCACCGCCGAGGGCGAGGTCACGGCGGCCGGTGAACTGCGGCTGACGCACCCCGAGGCGGACGGCGTGGACCACTTCGACGCCCGTGCCGAGCGGACCCAGGAAGAGGCCGCGTTCGCCCTGGCCGCCGACCCCCGCGGCTACGGCAACCCCGACCTGGGCTGGAGCCACCTGGTCGGCTCGACGGCCCTGGAGGCCGAGGCGGCGCCCGGTGCCCCGGACGGGCTGCACGTCTTCGCCGTGCGCTACGGGCCGGCCGGACCCTTCGCCCCCGTCTTCGCCGCCGCCGGTTCAGGTCTGACGGTCCGTACGGAGTCCTTCACCGCCGTGATCGGCGAGCCCGCGGGCGACGCGCAGGGCGAACCGGAGCTGACCCTGACGGCCGTGTAGGCCGTGGCTCACGTCCCCGCACGAGCCGCCGGCGGCTCGTGCGGGGCGGGCAGCGCCGTCACCGGCACCACCAGGTCCGCCCGGCCCCGGGTCGCGGCGACCAGTTCCGCGTTGCGCTGGTCCGAGCGCATCACCCAGGCCACCGCCTGCTCGTGGGACTTGCCGAACCGCTCGTGCCGGGCGATCAGCCGCCGCAGCCGCTCCGTCTCGTCGAGCTCGCAGAACCACACCTCGTCCAGCTGCGACCGCACCCGGACCCAGGCGCCAGTGTCCAGCAGCAGATAGTTTCCCTCGGTCACCACGAGCCCGGCCGTCGGCGGCACCGGCACGGCACCCGCGATCGGCTGCTCCAGCACCCGCTCGAAGCCGGGCGCGTACACGATCTCGTCTTCCGCGTCCTCGTGCAGCCGCCGCAGCAGAGCCGCGTACCCCGCGGCGTCGAACGTGTCGGGCGCGCCCTTGCGGTCCCGCCGCCCGAGCCGGTCCAACTCGACGTCGGCGAGATGGAAGCCGTCCATCGGCACATGCGCGACCCAGGGGTCCCCGGTTCCGTTCAGCTCCCGCACCAGGCGTTCGGCCAGTGTCGTCTTGCCCGCGCCCGGGCTGCCGGCGATACCGAGGACGGCGCGCCGGCCGTCCCGGGGGAGCGACCGGGCACGGGCGAGGAGGTCGTCGAAGGTCAAGGTCACACAGCAGAGTGTGGCATCCGGGCCGCGACGACTCCCGGCGTCGTACCGGACCCACTTGGCCGTGCGATCACCGGCTTTCGTCATTCGGCTGGCCGAACCATGCTCTGCACACCCATCCCCTACGGGTTAGTTTGTCCGTGTTTTGGATCATTTCCGATCCCCGCTGTCCCACTCGCCGGGCTGTGGGGCTCAGCCGCCCTACGGTTCGTAGGGGTGAGGGGTGGACGATGGCTCAGGGCACGAAGCCCATGCTCGTCGGTGCGGGGCGACGTGACGAGGCGCTCGTGCCGGGAAGGCCCCGGCGGACTCGCGGCGACGCCCTGCTCGCGGCGGTGGCCGCCGCCTTCACCGCCCTCCAACTCCTGCTGGTGCGGCCCTCGATGGGCCTCGGCTGGGACGAGGTCGTCTACGTCAGCCAGGTCGGCACCGAGGCGCCGGCTGCCTTCTTCAGCGCGCCCCGCGCGCGAGGCGTCCCCCTGCTGGTGTGGCCCATCGCCTCCTGGTCGGACTCCACCGTCCTGCTGCGGGTCTTCCTCGCCGTCCTGTCCGGACTCGCCCTGTACCTGGCCCTGCGCGCCTGGCGCCGCCTGTTCCCGGCCCGCGTCCTGGCGGGCGCGGGTGCCCTGTTCGCCACCCTGTGGATCACCCTCTTCTACGGCCCCCAGGCCATGCCCAACCTCTGGGTCGCCTTCGGAGCCCTGATCTGCGTCGGCTGTTTCGTGCGCGCCCGCCTCGACCGACTCGACGACCGGGCCCTGTGGGGCGTCCTGGCCGGCGCCGCGCTGATGTCGTGGATGCGGCCCACCGATGCCGTGTACGTCACCCTGCCGCTGCTCGCCGTCGCTCTGGCGGCACGGAACCGGCGCCTCGGGGCCGCGCTCGCCGCAGGGCTTCTCGCCGGCGGTCTCCAGTGGGTGATCGAGGCGTACGTCAGCTACGGCGGCCTGCGGGAGCGGCTGAACGAGGCATCCCGGATCCAGGGCGACCTCGGCTGGAACCTCGCCGTCGACGACCAGTTGCGCAGCCTGGTCGGCAGCACGCTGTGCCGGCCCTGCGACATCGCGACGCCCCCCGTGAGCGTGTACGCCTGGTGGCTCGTGCTCCCCCTGCTCGCCGCCTACGGCCTCGCGCTCGCCGTCCGCTCCGGCCGCACCGCCCGCACCCTGATCCCGCTGGCCTGCGCCACCACAGCCGCCTTCCCCTACCTGTTCCTCATCGGCTACGCGGCCCCCCGCTTCCTGCTGCCCGCCTACGCGCTGCTCGCCGTCCCGGTCGCCGACGCGCTGTTCCACCTCGTCACCGCGCCGAGCCGCCGGTGGCGTCCCGCGGTCGCCGCCGGCGTCGGGCTCGTGCTCGCCGGACATCTGGCCGTGCAGTACGCCGTCCTGGACCGCACCGTGGAGCGCACCACCGCCTCCCGCGTCGCGTGGGCCCGCTCCGCCGCCGAACTGCACCGGCTCGGCGTGCGCCCGCCCTGTCTGCTCACCGGGTACGAGGCCATCCCCGTCGCCTACTACGCCGGTTGCGACTCCGGCGCGATGACCGGCCACAACGCCAACACCACCAGGGCCGACATCCTCCACACCGCGCGCCGGGTCCCGGTCGGCGCCCTCACGGGGCCCGGCCGCAAGCCGCCCCACCACGCCCGTGACTGGGAGCCCCACCGCCTCGACGGCCTGGACGTCCACCTCGCCCCGGCGCCGCTCGCGGGCGGAACGGCATGACGTCGGAGGAGTTCCTCACCCCTCTCCGGCGCAGCAGGCTCTACTGGCACACCGCCCTCACCCTTGTCGTCCTGGTGGCGGTCGCCCTGCTGGCCCGGCGGCACTGGCCGGTGCTGGAGAGCGGCGCGGTCCGGCTGGCCGACGCCGACCGGGGCTGGCTGCTGCTCGCCGCGGCCGCCGCGCTGCTGACCTGGCCGTGCTCGGCACTCGCCCAGCAGGGCGCGGTGCCCCGCCGGTTACCGCCCGGACGGCTGCTCGCGGGACAGTTCGCCGCGTCCGCCGCCAACCAGCTCCTGCCCGCCGGGCTCGGCGCGGCCACGGTGAACCTGCGCTTCCTCATACGCCACGGCATACCGCTCGGTGACGCCGCCACCGCCCTCGCGGTCAAGGGCACCGCGGGCGGGATCGCAAGGGTCGCCCTGATCGCCGTACTCTTCGCGGCCTCCCCGGGCGCACTGCACCTCCCGCAGATCGGCGGCGGGTTCGTCGCCGCCGTGAGCGCCGCGGCCGCCGTCGCGATCCTGCTGCTGCTCGGCCCGCTGCGGCAACGGTGCATGCGGGCCCTGGCGGCGGTGCGCGTGTACGTCGGGGCCGTGCACGCGCGTCCGGCGAGGGCGTCGGCCCTCTGGGGCGGGTCACTGGCCTTCGTGGTCCTGCACTGCGCGGTGCTGACCGCCGTCACCCGCGCCGTCTCCCTGCCCCTGGCCCCGGCCCGGGTGGCGCTGCTCTACCTCGCCGCGAGCGGTGCCGCCGCACTGCTGCCCACACCCGGCGGGCTCGGGTCCCTCGACGCCGCGCTCGCCTTCGCGCTCACCGCCACCGGCGCCCCCGCCGCGGCGGCCGCCTCCGCCGTCCTCGGCTACCGGATGCTGACGGTGTGGCTGCCGCTGCTCCCGGGGCTGACGGTGCTGATCGTGCTCGTCCGGCGCCGGGTCCTGTGACTCGAGCCGCGCACCGAGCCGCAGACGGAGGAGCTGAGCCGCGAGATGGCCGACCGGCTCACCCCCGGGCCGGGTCATCCACGGGCCGTCACCTCCCGGTGCCACTTGACGAACTGCTTGTCCGGGTCGCCGGTGTACACCCACGGCGCGCGGGTGGCCCGGTGGCCGAGCATCCGGAACAGCGCCGCGGCGATGTCGTGGTCGCCCGCGTGACAGGCCGCGTGGGCCAGGTAGTTGAGGTCCCGCAGCTCGCCCGGGGCCACGTCGCCCGCGGGACGGCCCATGATCCAGCGCTCCCAGGTCCGGCGTACGTCGCTGACGGCGCCGTCGTTGCTCCAGTGCTGGCCGATGCCCATGGAGGCGTGCTGTCCCCGGGCCGCGTCCAGGGCGTAGCGGAACTCCTCGACCCGGGCGTACTGCACGAGCACCGGCAGCGGACAGCCGGACGGTGCCACGCCGGCCGCGTCGCGGGCGAAGTCGTACATCACGCCGTGCGTGCCGTGCCAGCGCGCGGAGTAGTAGTGCAGCACCTGGAGATGTCCCTCGACGCTGTACGGGTCGCGCCGGTGCAACTCGTCCCACCAGCGCCCCAGTTCCTGCCGCCGTACGCCCTTCGGATACAGGCGGGCCACCGAGATCAGCGAGATCCACGGCGTCGGGTCGTCCGGACAGGAATCGGCGGCCTTGAGGCACGACAGCACCGCGGTGTCGATGCGCCGCGTGTCGATCGGCACACCCCGGCCCGCGGAGATGGCCACGTTGAACGCCCGGGCCGTCTCCGTGGCCGCCCGCAGCACCAGCGCGTCGCCGCTGTGCGGTTCGGCGGCCAGCCACGACTCCACCGTGGAACTGCTCGCGCAGGCCTGCGCCAGCAGCCGGACCCGGTGGCCCCGCACCAGCCAGTCGGGCCCGGTCGAGCACAGCAGTTCCCGCAGTCCCTGCCAGCGGCCGATGACGATGTCCTGGCGGGCGCTGGTCAGGGCCAGGTCCCCGCAGTCGGGGTCGAACTCGGGAGTGAAGTCGCCTCTGGAGTTGCCTCGCGCCATCGGGGTCTCCCTCAGAAGTCGGTCGGAAGACCCTCGTGGACGAGGGCGTTGTCGCCGCCGCCACCGCCGGCCGGGACGTAGTCCGCCTGGACGGTCTGTGTGGCGTCCAGCTTGGCCGGCCGGTAGTAGTCGCTGCCCTGCCGCCAGTACCAGAACATCGGGATCAGACCGGCCGCGATGCCGCCGAAGCCGATCGCGAGCGCCGAACCGCTCAGCTCGCCCAGCGACTCGAAGAAGATCCAGAACATGAACAGGGCACCGAACAGCGGCCACAGGCCGCCGAGCACGAAGTCGCCCACCGACGTCAGCAGCATCTTGCGGTAGGCGACGACGGCGGCGAGCCCCGTCAATCCGTAGTAGACGGCGATCTGGAGGCCGATCGCCGAGATGGCGTCCGAGAGGATGTCACCCACCGAGCCGAGGGCGTTGGAGGCGATGAACATCCCCAGCGCCACCACGCCGACCACCGCGACCGCCACCCACGGCGTGTTCCAGCGCTGGTGCACCTTGCCCAGCGCGGACGGCATCGTCCGGTCCCGGCCCATCGCGAACAGCGAGCGCGTCACCTGGATGAGTGTGGTCTCCAGCGTGGCTATCGTGGACAGCATCACGGCCACGATCAGCAACTTGCCGCCCCAGCCCGGCCACACCTCCTCACCGAGCACCGCGAGCACATTGGCGTCGTTGTCCTGGATCTGCCGCGAGGAGAGGATGACGTTCACCGCGATCGTGAACACCTCGAACAGCAGAAACACGATGCCCACCCCGATGAGCCCCGCGAGGCCGGTCGTACGGCGGCTGTTGCGGGTCTCCTCACTGAGGTTGCTGGTCACGTCCCAGCCCCAGTAGTAGAACGCGGCGATCAGCGCCCCCGACGCGAACCCCGCCACCCCGTCGAAGTGCCCGAATCCCAGCCACGACCAGTCGAAGACGTGGGCGCTTCCCGAGTGGAAGACGGCGAGCACGGCGAACAGCGCGAGGATGACCAGCTCGACGCCGGACATCACGATCTGTGCCCGGACCGTGAGCCGCGCACCGCCCAGCACCACCAGCAGCATGACCAGGAACCAGCAGGCACCGACCAAGGTCGACAGCGCGGTGTCGTCCGCGAGTTCCTCGTCGAACAGGGCCAGCGTCATCGAGCCGGCGGGCAGCGAACCCGCCACCATGAAGATGGTCGTCGAGATCACCAGCGCCCAGCCGCTGATGAAGCCGAGAAAGGGATGCAGCGTCCGCCCGACCCAGGAGTAACTGGCGCCCGCGTTCACGTCGATACGGCCGAGCCGGCTGAACGCCAGCGCGATGCCCAGCATCGGTATCGCGCAGTACAGCAGCGCCGCCGGGCTGGCCAGGCCCACCGCGCCCACGAGGACCGCCGTGGTCGCGGCGATCGAGTACGCCGGGGCGCTGCCCGCGACCGCCATCACCACCGTGTCGAACGTGCCGAGGACATTGGCCTGCAGCCCTCTGCCCCTGTTGTTGCTCATGGATGCGCCGCTTTCGGTCGTGCACGACGCGAGGGCGACGGCCCCTGCGCCGTAGAGGGGGGTGGGGGGTGGAACAACGCCACGAACCGGAGAGGGATGACCTCGGGTCAGGGGCGGCTGACAACGGGTGGCGGACACTGTACGCCGTTGCGTCGCTGTGCAGTCACGCCGTGTGTCCGAGTGATGATAGCCACACTCTTTGAGGCTTCAAGTGCCACCGGATCTTCCTGGGTTGGAGATCGCGCGACGGGATACGCGGTGACAGGACAGGCACGAACACGCCGGCCGACGCGCGTGAGTGAGGAGGCAGCCATGGGCACCGACCGCACGCCCTTCGATCCGATGGCCGACGATGCGTACCAGCCCACCGGCGGCAACGAGGAACAGTAGGACGCCGCACCGTTCGACCCGCAGGACACCGTGGACGAGCGGAGCTACGACGACACCCTCGACGAGGGCTACTCACCTCCGGAGAAGCCACTCGGCGTGACCCGGTACGGCACCACGGCCGCCGAGCAGCACGACGGCGAGAGCCTCGACCAACGGCTCGCCGAGGAGGTTCCCGACGCCGACCGGGGCATCGACGGCGGGGCGGCCGGTGCCGAGGAGGCCGCGATGCACGTGGTCGACGACGAGCGGCTGCCTCAGGGCGACGAGGGGCCCTGAGGCACGATGTCCGGCCGCTGGTCCCTCAGTCCCCGATGTGGTCGATCTGGCGGAGCCGGTTCGTCGCGTCCAGGGCCGCGACCTTGTAGGACTCGGCCAGCGTCGGGTAGTTGAACACCGCGTCGACGAGATAGTCGACCGTTCCGCCGCAGCCCATCACCGACTGCCCGATGTGGATGAGCTCCGTCGCCCCCGTACCGAAGCAGTGCACGCCGAGCAGCGTGCGGTCCTCCGGGGACACCAGCAGCTTCAGCATGCCGTGCGAGTCGCCGATGATCTGTCCGCGGGCCAGCTCTCGGTAGCGGGAGATGCCGACCTCGAACGGCACCCGGTCCTCGGTGAGCTGGTCCTCGGTGCGCCCCACGAAGCTGATCTCCGGGATGGTGTAGATCCCGATCGGCTGGAGGTTGTGCATCCGCCCGACCGGCTCCCCGCAGGCGTGGTACGCCGCCGAGCGCCCCTGCTCCATCGACGTCGCGGCCAGCGCGGGGAAGCCGATGACGTCGCCGACGGCGTAGATGTGCGGCACCTCGGTGCGATAGTGCTCGTCGACGGTGATCCGGCCGCGCCGGTCCGCGGTCAGCCCGGCCTTGTCGAGGTCCAGTTCGTCGGTCAGGCCCTGCCGGCCCGCCGAGTACATGACCGCGTCGGCGGGGATCTTCTTGCCGCTCTCCAGGATGGTCAGTGTCCCGCGGGCATGCCGCTCCACCGCGGCGACCGTCTCGCCGAAGCGGAACGTCACGGCGAGG
Source organism: Streptomyces sp. Y7 (assembly GCF_043195415.1). Taxonomy (NCBI): domain Bacteria; kingdom Bacillati; phylum Actinomycetota; class Actinomycetes; order Kitasatosporales; family Streptomycetaceae; genus Streptomyces; species Streptomyces sp. Y7. The sequence goes on along the minus strand of NZ_JBIDDQ010000001.1, from coordinate 762,957 downwards.
TCCCGCAGGTGGTACTTGAGCGACTCGATCACCTCGACGTCGCACATGTCGAGCATCCCCGCGCGCTTCTCCACGACGGTGATCTTGCTGCCGAGCGCGGCGAACATCGAGGCGTACTCCATGCCGATGACCCCGGCGCCCACGATCACCATGGAGCGCGGCACCCGCTCCAGCGCGAGAACGTTGTCGGAGTCCAGGATCGTCCGGCCGTCGAACTCGACACTGTCCGGCCGTGCGGGCCGGGTTCCGGTGGCGATGACGATGTGCTCGGCGGTCAGCAGCCGCTCCTGGCCGGTGACCTCGCGCAGGGCGACGGTGTGCGGGTCGACGAAGCGGCCGGTGCCGGCGTAGAGGGACACGTGGTTGCGGGAGAGCTGGCTGCGGATGACGTCGACCTCACGGCCGACCACGTGCTGGGTACGGGCGGTGAGGTCGGCGACGGTGATGTCGTCCTTGAGCCGGTAGCTCTGGCCGTACAGATCGCGCTGGGTGAGACCGGTCAGGTACAGCACCGCCTCGCGCAGGGTCTTGGAGGGGATGGTCCCGGTGTGGATGGAGACACCGCCGACCATGTCGGGGCGGTCGACCACGGCGACGCGGCGGCCCAGCTTGGCCGCGGCTATCGCGGCCTTCTGGCCGCCGGGGCCGGATCCGATGACGAGCATGTCGAAGTCGGGCACCTCCGGAGTCTGTCAGCCGGGTGACCCCTTTCGAAAGGGTGAGCCGTGCACCATTGCCCGGGCGAAGTGCGCGGAGAGCGGCGGAGGTTGTGCCTCCGCCCCGCCCGAGCCCGGGACGCCCCGCTTCACCGGCGCGATCTCGTGCCCGCGGGTCGATAATGACGGGTATGGGTCATCGACTCGCCGACGCGAGCACGCCGGCCCGGCTGGCCGCCCCGGACGAGGGCATCGGCCGGGACGAACTGGCGCTCGCGACCCGCAACCACGGTCTGCCCCTCGAAGCCCTGCGCCACGACATCACCCCGCCGGGCCTGCACTACGTCCTCACCCACTACGACATCCCGTACGTCCCCGACGGCATGCCCTGGCCCCTGGCCCTGGACGGCCTGGTGCGCCGCCCCCTTCACCTGGACCTCTCCGACCTGCGCGAGTTTCCGCAGGTCACCACGCGCGTCACGCTGGAGTGCGCCGGGAACGGCCGGGCCCTGCTGACCCCCCGGCCGGTGAGCCAGCCCTGGCTGGTGGAAGCCGTCGGCACCGCCGAGTGGACGGGCGTGCCGCTGCGGCTGCTGCTCGCCGAGGCCCAGATCGCGACCGGCGCGGTCGAGGTGGTCTTCACCGGCGCCGATCACGGGGTCGAACGCGGCGTCGAGCAGGACTACCGGCGCGCCCTGCCCGTCGAGGTCGCCACGGGCGACGATCCCGAGGTGCTGGTCGCGTACGCGATGAACGGCGCACCGCTGCCCCCGCAGCACGGCCGCCCGCTCCGGCTGATCGTGCCGGGCTGGTACGGCATGGCCCAGGTGAAGTGGCTGCGCTCCATCACCGTCGTCGACGAGCCGTTCACGGGGTTCCAGCAGGCCGTCGCCTACCGGCTCCGCCGCGACCCCGGGGACGCGGGCGAGCCGGTGACCCGGATCGCGCCGCGCGCCCTGCTCGTGCCACCCGGATTCCCGGACTTCATGTCCCGGCACCGCGTGGTCCGGCCCGGCCCGGTGGCGCTGGAGGGCCGCGCCTGGTCCGGACGCGCGCCGGTGACGCGGGTAGAGGTCAGCACGGACGGAGGCCACACCTGGGAGGACGCCGAGCCGGCACCGGACGACGGGCAGCGGTGGGCCTGGCGGCACTGGCGCCACGACTGGACGGCGACCCCCGGTGAGCATGTGCTCAGCGCACGGGCGACCGACGCCGAGGGCCACAGCCAGCCCCTGGAGCAGCCCTGGAACCGCGGAGGCTTCGCCAACAACCTCGTACAGCGCGTACCCGTGCTGTGTCTGGACGCCGAGGACACCCTGGACGCCGTGCACGCCGAGGACGCCCTGGACGCCGCGGACGGCACCGACGGTGACGAGGCCGAGGAAGCCACGGGGCGTTGATCAGGGGTGAGGGCAGGCGGCCACAGCGGGACCGGCCTGACGCAGGGCGGGGCGGCGGGCATGCAAGCCGGCGGCAGACCCGCAGGTCGGGGTGGCAGGCGCGCGAGGTCGCCCCGGGTTCCTGCCGCCCCGGGGCGGACCGCGCGGATCGGTGGGGTTATCGCTAGGGCAGGAGCTTGTCGAGGGCGGTCGCTCCCTCTGCGGCCAGCTTGCGCTTGGCCCATTCCAGGTTGCGCGGGGTGAGGTCCTTGCCTGAGGCAAGCACGATGTCCTCGGGGGACACCTCGGTGCCGGTGCGGGCGTGGAGCAGGTCGTCCGGGGTGGTGCGGTCCTCGGACGGCCCGGACGCTTCGGGCTGGGACGTCGGCATCATCTCTGCTCCTCGGATCCGGGTGACTTCGGGCCCGGTGCGGTCATCGGGTCTGCTATCACCATTCAACGCCTGAGCGGACCCTGCATCCGGAAGGCCCCGGGACCGCGCCCCCGCACGGCTCGCTCAGCCCTCGAAAGGCGTGAGTGTCAGCGTGATCCCCGTCGGCGCCGTGTCCTGGATGTACGAGGCGAAGTCCGCCACGTCGTCGAAGGCGAAGCCGTACGCCTTGCCGTCCTCGGTGGCGGCGTGCATCGCCCCGGCGTAGTGGTTGCTCAGGTCGGTCCGGTAGAAGGTGGCCGGGTCGGTCGTCGGCTGCGCGGGGTGGCTGAGCAGGGTCGAGCGGTTGAATCCGGCACCGAGGACGGCGGCGACGGGGCCGGTGGTGCCGTCGTTGGGGGCGGCGAGGTTGCCGTCGCAGAACAGCACGTCCCGGGTCGTCGGCCTGGCGAAGGACACCTGGGCCGGTCCGTCGAACGTGAACCGGTCACCGCGCACCCGCCCGGTGAACGTCCCCGCGTTGGTGGTGACGGTCAGATCCCGCCCCGTGTAGGTGCTCCACACCTCGTCGATGTACGGGGCGAAGTAGTCCTTCGCGAACAGCCCGGCGTCCAGTCCGTGCCCCGGGGCGATGATCCGGGTGTCGTCCACGACGAGCCGTGCGAACGCCTCGGCCTCGCGCACCGCGGCGAACGCGGCCGCACGTCCGCCGGAGCGCAGCTTGCCCGTCGACTGGTCCTTGGCGCCGGTGAGCCGGATGCTCATCGGCACGCTGAACATGTCGACCATGGTGGTGTTGCAGAACATCCCCGACGCGTTGTACGTGAACTCGGCGCAGTCGTGCAGCACCGGGTAGTTGGGGTCCGAGGTGACCCAGCCGGCCGGGTACTGCAGCGCCGCGTTGCCGTTGCCGTCCGCGACGGCCTTGAACTTGAGCTTCTCGCCGAGCGCCACATAGATACGGCCGGACATGTAGGGCAGGGAGAGCCTGGTCTCGCCGCCGGACAGGGAGATGGCGTAGTCGGTGAAGCCGTCGGAGCCGTTGTCCGACAGTGCGATCGGCGCGAGGTCGCCGTCCGGCGTGAGGCGGACCTGCTTGCCGTCCTGGTTGCCGACTATGTACAGGTGGATGTTCGCGTTGTCGAAGGAACCGCTGTCGTTGACGACGGTCAGGGGCAGCGAGCCCGCCGCGGCCTGCGCGTCGCCGCTCGCTGACGTGCCCGCGAGTGCGTACGGGGCCACGGTGGCGGCGACGGGGACGGCCACGGCCGCGCCGCCGAGGGCGAACAGGAGCCTGCGACGACCGAGGGGGCGCTGATGACGGGAAGTCATGTGGGGGATCTCCCGGAGTGCTTGTGGGGGTACTGGAGCTGCGGCAACGACCCCTCGCCAGGGTGAGAGCGCTCTCGAAACGCACCGACCCCCGACCGCGGCCGCTACCGATGGGCCCCGATGCTACGCACGACCCGGGTGTCGGCCAATAGGTCCGCACCAAGTCCAAACGCCTCTGAACTGCGGGAACTTGGATGGTCACGGAATGACCACATCCGCTTAACTCTCGTCTAAGGCTCACTTAAGTCAGAAGGGGGCGCGAGAAGCCTTCTGAGAGCGCTCTCGGACTAGGTGTGGGTGACCACGGAAAACCCGTGGACGGACCTCCGAAGATCACGTACTGTGTTGCTCCACGCCCTGAGACGGACGGAAGGAGGCGAGTGCCGTGCAGTTCACCCATGTCCCGCGCTCCCTCTCCCGTTGCCCCGGCGTGCACATCGCGATCTGACCGGGAGCGCTCCAAGCAGCCTGTATCCCGGAGGAATCCGTGACCGATCTGGTCATCCGTACGCTCTCCACGAGCGACGCCCATCTCTTCGACGCACACCCCGACCCGCTCGGCGCCCGTGAGGGGCACCTGCGCACCCGGTTCCGGCCCGAGTGGAAGCGCGTGGCCCTGCGCGACGGCCAGGTCGTCGCCCGTGGCGCCTGGTGGGGCGGCCCCGACGACTCGACGCCCATCAACATCAACTGGTTCGACGTGGCCGAGGGCGAGGAGGAGGCCGGTTCCGAACTCCTGCGCTCCGCCCCGTGGCAGGTCGAGCTCGAGATCAACCTGTCCGGCGGCTGGCGGGACGACCCCGCCCTGAAGGCCGCCGCCGAAGCCCGGTTCTCCGCCGCGCGCGCCGCCGGATACGAACTCCTGGTGGAGCGCTTCCTGTACCGCTGGACCGCGGATCTCGGCCTGCCCGAGCGGCCCGGACGGCTGAGGTTCAGCGCGGAGCCCGACGACGCGGTGTTCTTCGACGTGCTGCGGCGCATCCACTCCGCCACCCTCGACGCGCACGCGTTGCGGGCCATAGGGGAGGGCGGTCTCGACAAGGCCGCCCAGGAAGAGCTCGACTTCTTCCACTGGTGCCCGTCCCCACGGGAGTGGTGGCAGGTCGCGCACACGCCCGACGGCGACCTGGCCGGCATCCACATCCCCGCCCACAACCCCTCCGGGCCGACCGTCGGCTTCATCGGGGTCGTACCGGAACACCGTGGCCACGGCTATGCCTACGACCTGCTCGCGGAGTGCACCCACTTCCTCGTCGAGCAGGGCGCGGAGGTCGTCACCGGCGCGACGGACCTGGGTAACTTCCCCATGGCCAAGAACTTCACCAGGGCCGGTTTCCCGGTGGTCAAGGAGAGGATCAACTTCCAGCCGACGACGTCCGCGTAGGCGCGTAGGCGCGCAGTCGGGTAGTCGCCTGTTCGCCTAGTCGCGGAGTAGCGCCTCTGCCCGCCGTATGACGGACGGCCCGGACCTCGATCGCAGGTGCGGGCCGTCTGTCAGTGCCGGGTGGCATGCCGGCCGACACGTGATCGACAGCGGGGGGCGGAGGCGGGTATGGGCTTCGACGGCGAGGTGTGGCGCCTGCGCGACGGCGACGAGCCGGTGGGCGAGATCCTGATCGACGAGGCCGACTTCCCCTGGCTGGCGGGCCGTTTCACGCCAGGTCCCGGATATGCGGCGGTGCGTGAGCTGTTCGTCCGTGAACTCGCCCTGCTGGAGCGTGACTTCGACGAGGTGGCGGAGGCATGGGAGGCCGCCTACGGCGAGATCCGAAGCCGTGTCTCCCTGTCCTCGCCGGACGGTCCCGTCGCCGAGTTCCTGCTGCACATCGAGGGGGACAGAGCGTGTTCCGGTGGAGCGAGGAGCCGTTCGACGAGTGACCGACCGCAGGCTCAGGCCAGGACCCCCACAGGACTCCGCGCGGCGTCCCGCAGGCGTGCGGCGTCCTGGCTGGGCGGCGCGCCGAACTGACGGCGGTACTCCCGGCTGAACTGTGACGGGTTGTCATAGCCCACGCGCCGACCGACCCCGGTGACGTCGCCGGGGTGCGTGGCGAGCAGCAGCCGGGCCTCCTGGAGCCGGATCTGCTTCTGGAACCGGATGGGGCTCATCGCGGTCACCGCCTGGAAGTTGCGGTAGAAGGCGGAGACGCTCATGCCGGACATCCTGGCCACGTCCTCGACCCGGAAGGGATCCGCGTAGTGCTCGCGGATCCAGCGCACGGCCCGGGAGACATGGCTGAGGCTGCTGTCGGCGAGGCCCAACTGCCGTACCGTCGCCCCCTGTTCGCCGGTGATGACACGCCACAGGATCTCGCGCTTGACCATCGGCGCGAGCACCGCACGGTCGCGGGGCTCGTCGATCAGGCGCAGCAGCCGGACCACCGCGTCCAGCAACTCGGCCGGCGCGTCGGACACGGCGATCCCCGACGGCGGGCCCCCGCCGGGCCGGGGAGTGGCACCCGGTCCGGCCTGGAGCAGCAGTTCCGCCACGGCGGACGGCTCCAGCGTGAGCCCGAAGCCCAGCGCCGGGTGCTCGGGATCCGCCCCGGTGAACTGGCCCGTGACCGGCAGGTCGACCGACGCCACCAGGTACTGCCCGGCGCCGTACTCGAAGACGCGCTCGCCCAGCGCGAGGCGTTTGGCGCCCTGCGCGATGACCGCGAGAACCGTGCCGGACATCGACGGCGCCGGAGGATCCGACCGGTCGACCTTCGAGATCAGGACACCGTCGATCGGGGTGGTCCAGTCGGGACGGGCGTGCCGGTTCAGCAGCGCGCGGAGCTCTTCCGGTGGCATACGGCCATTGCAGCACGGTTGCGCCGGGCGGATCCCGCAAGTGAGAGGATCGTGCACGTGCGGGCGAGCATCGTTCTAACGTTTCCGCAGGTCAGATGGGTTGAATGGAAGCAGTTCACCGATTCCGTTCACTCAGGGGAGAGACCATGAAGATCGCCATCGTCACCGGCGCCAGCTCCGGCATCGGGCGGAGTGCCGCCGTCGAGATCGCCAAGCGCGGGGTCGGGGTCGTCCTGACCTACGGCAGGAACGTCCGGGGCGGGCAGGAGACCGTCGCTGCCATCGAGGAGGCGGGCGGCACGGCCGTCGCGCTGCCGCTGGACGTCGGCGCGAGCGACACGTTCGACGCCTTCCGGGACACCGTGGCCGGCGTGCTCAAGGAGACGTGGGGGCGGGACACGTTCGACCACCTGGTCAACAACGCGGGCATCGCGCAGACCGCGCTGATCGAGGACATGACGGAGGACATGTTCGACCGGCTGACGCGGGTGCTGCTCAAGGGGCCGTACTTCCTGACGCAGAAGCTGCTGCCGCTGATGGCGGACGGCGGCGCCGTCGTCAACACCAGCAGCAACTCGGCGGGCACCACCACCGGCCTGGAGCCCGGCTACTCGGCGTACGCCACCATGAAGGGCGGCCTCGACGTGCTGACCCGGTACATGGCCAAGGAGTTCAGCGGCCGGGGCATCCGGGTCAACGCCGTCTCGCCGGGCGCGACCCGCACCCGGCTCGCCGACGACGCCTTCACCCGGTTCCCCGAGGTGATCCCGGGCCTCGCCGCGAAGACCGCGTTCGGCCGGGTCGGGGAACCCGGCGACATCGGCGCGATGATCGCCACGCTGGTCTCCGACGAGAGCCGCTGGGTCACCGCCCAGAACATCGAGGTCTCCGGTGGCTACAACCTCTAGGCCGGTCGGTCGAGCAACTCCTCGGCCTCGGCGAGGATCTCGGTGACCCGCAGTCCGAACGCCGCGTCGCACGGGTGCGGTTGCCCCGTGCGAGCCGCGGTCAGCAGGGCGTCGGCGGCCCGGGTCAGGGCCGACACCGCCGTCTCGGTGCTCTCCGGCAGCAGCGTCACCCCCGCCGCGCCCCGCAGCTCCACCGTCGCCCCCGCGGCGGCGGGCGGGGCCGTGAGGCTCAGCGCCAGGGTGCTGGAGGCGCCGCCGGCGTGGTCGAGGACGAGGTGGACGGTGTCACCGGGCCCGTGCGCGGCCGCCGTCACCCGGAGTGCGTCGCCCAGCACCGGCAGCAGCACCGACAGCGCGTGCGGGCCCACGTCCCACAGCGCGCCCTTCTCGCGCCGCCACGGCGAGTGGGCGAACGGGTTGGCGTCACCGCTGAACACCGCGCCGAGCCACTGCGCCCGTCCGGTGAACCAGCCCTCCACGCCGGCCTGTTCGGTGATCCACGCCGCGGTCTCCGGCTGGAACCGGGTGGTGAAGAAGACGACCGAGGCGACACCGGCCGCCGTGACGGCCTCGACGACCGCCCGTCCCTGCTCCACCGTCGGCGCGAGCGGCTTGTCGAGCAGCAGATGGCGGCCCGCCCGCGCGGCACGCGCCGCGAGGTCCGCCTGGATCGCCGGCGGCAGGGCGACGGCCACCGCGTCCACGTCGGCGAGCAGCGCGTCGACGTCGTCGTAGGCCCGCACGCCGTAGCTGTCGGCCAGTTCCTTCGTGGGAGCGGTGCGCCGCCCCCACACCCCGACGAAGTCCAGCTCGTCGTGCCCGCTGAGGGCGGGAGCGTGCGCCATCTGCGCCCACGGGCCGGTGCCTAGGAGTCCGATGCGCATGCCGCCGCCTCTCACAGTGCCGGATCGTCCGCGACCGAAGCCTGTCCGGTCGGTCGAGGGTGAGCGTGTCATATCGACCTGGCGGCGACGCAAGGGGAGGACGGACCGCCGGGGCGACCCGCGGTGAACGGATCCAGGGGCACCGCGCTGGACCCGCGGTGAACGGATTCAGTGGCACCGTCGCTGAATCCGTTCACTTTCTTCTATTGGACCTCTGGGGTCCGTACGACGACGCTGGTGTGGTTCCGGTACGGCCCGCGCTTCACCGGTCCGTGCAAGGACGACAACGTTTTCCGCGCGACAGCCGAGAGAGGTCACGAGCTCATGCACACCCGCCGCATCGGGGATGTCGAGGTCAGCGCGATCGGTCTGGGCGGGATGCCCATGTCCATCGAGGGCCGTCCGGACGAGGCGCGTTCCCTCGCCACGATCCACGCCGCGCTCGACGCGGGCGTCACCCTGATCGACACCGCGGACGCCTATCACCGCGACGCCCACGAGGTCGGTCACAACGAGACCCTCATCGCCAAGGCCCTCGCCTCCCACGACCTGGGCGAGGACGTCCTCGTCGCCACGAAGGGCGGCCATCTGCGCCCCGGCGACGGCAGTTGGACCCTGGACGGCAGTCCTCGCCATCTGAAGGAGGCGTGCGAGGCGTCCCTGCGCCGGCTCGGTGTGGAGGCCATCGGGCTCTACCAGTTCCACCGGCCCGACCCGAGGGTGCCGTACGCCGAGTCCGTCGGCGCGATCCGCGACCTGCTCGACGAGGGCAAGATCCGCATGGCCGGGATCTCCAACGCGAACCCGGAGCGCATCAGGGAGGCGAACGACATCCTCGGCGGCCGGCTGGTCTCCGTGCAGAACCAGTTCTCCCCGGCGTTCCGCTCCAGCGAGCCGGAGCTGCGGCTGTGCGACGAACTCGGCATCGCGTTCCTGCCCTGGAGCCCGCTCGGCGGCATCTCCCGAGCCGGTGAACTGGGCTCCGCCTACGCGCCGTTCGCGCGCGTCGCCGAGGCGCACGGCGTGAGCCCGCAGCGGGTGTGCCTGGCGTGGATGCTCGCCAAGTCGCCGGTCGTCGTGCCCATCCCCGGGTCGAGCCGGCCGCAGACCGTCCAGGACTCCCTCGGCGCGGTCGACCTCGTGCTCACGGCGGAGGAGATCGCGGAGTTGGACGCCGTCTGACACCACGCCGGGATCCGTCCCGGAGCACGTGTCCGCTCCTTCCCGGGACGGGATGGGAAAGCGCTTGCTGTACTGGTGGCCGCACTTCATCCGGCCCTCGGGAAGGACCACGCCCATGGCGTCGTCGCAGGAGAGACCCCTCGACCACCGCTACCGGGACGAACACCCCGTCCGCACACTCGCCTACCTGTTCCGCGCCGACCGTCACCGCCTCGCGGCGGCGGTCGGCGTCTTCACGGTCAAGCACAGCCCCGTCTGGCTGCTGCCGCTGATCACCGCGTCCATCATCGACACCGTCGTCCAGCACCAGCCGATCAGCAGGCTCTGGCTGAGCACCGGCGTCATCATGTTCATCCTGCTGGTGAACTACCCCCTGCATCTGCTCTACGTACGCCTGCTGTACGGCAGCGTCCGCCGCATGGGCACCGGCCTGCGCTCGGCGCTGTGCACCCGCATGCAGCAGCTGTCCATCGGCTACCACTCCCGCGTCAGCGCGGGTGTGCTCCAGGCCAAGGTCGTGCGCGACGTCGAGACGGTCGAGCAGATGGTGCAGCAGACCGCGGAGACCGGGCTCGGCGCGACCACCGTCCTCATCGGCGGCCTGGTCATCATCGCCGTCCGCACACCGGAGTTCGTGCCCGTCTTCCTCGTCGTCGTGCCCGCCGCCGCACTGGTCGTCGCCCGACTGCGGGCCAGGCTGCGCACCCACAACGAGCACTTCCGCCACGAGGTGGAGACCCTGTCCTCCCGCGTCACGGAGATGACCCGCCTCATCCCGGTCACGCGCGCCCACGGCCTGGAGGGCAAGGCGCTGCGCCGCATGGACGGCACCCTGCACCGGCTGCTGACCTCCGGCATGCGCCTGGACCTCGTCAACGGCCGCTTCGGCTCGCTCGCCTGGGTCGTGCTGAACGTGGTCGGCGTGCTGGTCCTCGCCGGCGCCGCCCTGATCTCGTACTACGGCGTGTGGGGTGTCACCGCCGGCGACGTCGTCATGCTGAGCGCGTTCCTGACCACCCTCACCAACTCCACGACCACGCTGGCCGGTCTGGCGCCGGTCATCACCAAGGGCCTGGAGTCCGTCCGCTCCGTCGGCGAGGTCCTCCAGGCCCCCGAGCTGGAGGACAACGAGGGCAAGGCCGAACTCGGCTCGCTGCGCGGCGCCGTGACCTTCGAGGGCGTCGGGTACGCCTACGACACCGGCCGCCCCGCCGTCCGTGACCTCACCCTCTCCGTCTCGCCGGGGGAGACGATCGCCCTCGTCGGCGCGTCGGGCGCGGGCAAGTCGACCGTGCTGAACCTCGTCATCGGTTTCATCCGCCCGACCTCCGGCCGACTGCTGCTCGACGGAACGGACATGAACACCCTCGACCTGCGCACCTACCGCCGCTTCCTGTCGGTCGTGCCGCAGGAGTCGATCCTCTTCGACGGCACGATCCGCGAGAACGTCGCCTACGGCATGGACGACGCCGACGAGGAGACGGTGCGGGCCGCGCTGCGCGACGCCAACGCGCTGGAGTTCGTCGACCGCTTGCCGCAGGGCCTGGACACCCTGGTCGGCGAGCGCGGGGCGCGGCTGTCCGGCGGACAGCGGCAGCGCCTCGCGATCGCCCGGGCGCTGATCCGCGACCCGAGGGTGCTGGTCCTGGACGAGGCGACCTCCGCCCTGGACACCCGGTCGGAGGCGCTCGTCCAGCAGGCCCTGGCCCGGCTGCTGCGGGGCCGCACCACCTTCGTGGTGGCCCACCGCCTGTCCACCGTGCGAGGCGCGGACCGGATCGTGGTGCTGGGCGACGGCCGTATCGAGGAGATCGGCACCCACGAGGAACTCCTGCGCCGGGGCGGGGCGTACGCGGCCCTGCACAGCGGTCAGGTCGCCTGACGCCCCGTCCCGCCCGCTCCACCCACGAGATCGCGCGGAGCGGGCGGGACCGGCGAGGCTACGGCATGCCGACCACCCGGCCCAGTTCGATCCGGTCGATGCGCGGCGCCCACGCGGTCGCATTGCCGAACGTCACCTTGTTGGCGCCCTCCTCGAGTTCCACCGGGACGCACACCGTCCAGTAGTCGTCCGGGCTCCAGGTGTTCTTGAAGGTGACCGTCACCGGCGCGGCGTCGCCCACGGTGATGTCGGCCGTGCGGGACACGATGTCGGTGTTGTAGGCGTGGCCGTTGTCGCGCCGGTCGTCGTGCGCGTAGTGGACGACCAGCAGATGACGCCCCGGTCTCGGCGCCTCGACCGTGAACGCGGCCGTGCTGAGCGGGCTGTTGCCGAGCCGGTCGACGCAGGAGCCGGTGGAGGCGTGCGGCGAGCCGACGAGCTCCGCGCCACCCGCGAGGACCGCCGAGGCGGCCGCGCAGCCGAGCGTGCCCTCGGCCGAGCCGTCGCCCGAGACGTCCAGCGAGCGGACGGCGGCCTGCTCCGCGCCCATCGCGAGACGGTTGTTGCCCGCCGCGAGGTACAGACGCAGGGGACGTCCGGGCGCCGCCCTCACCGTCGTGCCGTGCAGCGCGATCTCCACCTCCGCCGACGCCCGCGGCACCACCGTGTAGTAGCCGTCGCGCGGGGCGTGCACGTCGAAGACCGCCCGGTCGCCCGGCCCCAGCACGAGCGCTCCCGTGCCGACCCCGGCCGACGAGGTGTAGTCGTACGACGGGCTGCCGCCGATGTCCGCCAGCGTGGCCTCGTACGAGGCGCTCGGCTCCCCGGTGCGGACGGTCAGGTCGAGGCGGTCGAGGGTGACCTCGCCCGATCCCTTGGCGAGCGTCACCACGTGGCTGCCCGCCGACAGGTGGACCCGGACCTCCTTCCTGGCGCGGTAGGTCCAGTTCTGGGTGGAGGGGTAGGTGACGGTCGTCGGATCACCGCCGTCGACGCGGAGCCGCTGGGTCGCGGGGGCGCCGGACTGATTGCCGTAGAGGATCGCCAGGTCGTACGTCCCGTCGTGCGGCACCGTCACCGTGAAGTCGACCCTGCTGGTGGCCCGGTCGAGGGAGCCGACGTCCCGAGTGCCGGATGCGGCGTAGCCGTTGGGGTTCTCGACGGTGCCGTGGGTACGGATCTCGCCGTCGGTGACCACCGCGTCCTGCGCCTCGTACGACGCGGTCCAGGGCACGTCCGGCGTGGCGGGGGTGCCCTCGCCGCCGGGTACCAGGACGACCCGGTAGGCGGACATCCGGCGCATGCCGCGCAGCGGCACCGTCACCGAACCGTCCTCGGTCACCCGGAGCTTCGTCCGGGCCAGGACAAGGGGTGTCGCGTGCTGTCCCTCGTAGCCGGACCAGGCGGTCTCGGCGACCGTCGCCGTGACCGTGTCGCCGAAGACCGAGCGGGGGATGTGGCGGACGACGACGTCCGCGTCGCCGTCGGAACCGCCCAGCAGCACCTGGGCCCGGCGGCGCGCGGTGTCGAGGCAGGCGAGGCCCTGAAGGGTGTCGACGGCGTGGGCCCGCGGCGGGGTCACCTCGACGGTGTCGCCGGTCAGTCCGGCGTACCAGCGGAAGAACCACCAGCCGCCGTTGGGGATGCCGGAGCGCACCACGTGGCCGCTGAGGTTGCCCGCCGCGTCCCAGTAGGCCGCGTTGGCGTACACCTTGTTCCGCTCGAACATCGAGACCCACTGCACGAGTTGTCCAGGGACCGACAGGTCGCGCCGGTTGCCGTACTCGTCGATGTTGATCTTCAGCGGGGCCACGCCCGCCTCGCGCTCCAGGGAACGGTAGTCGTCGTAGTGGGCCTGGAAGTCCCGCAGCGAGCCGGAGTCCAGCTCGTGCCAGGTCATGACCTGCGGCAGGACGTCCTCGCGCCGGGCGAAGGCGAGGAAGTCCCGCAGCAGGCGGGAGTGGTAGGCCGCCTCGTTGGGGCCGGCGATCCTCGCGCCCGGATCGATCGCCCGGATGCGCCGGTACACCGTCTTCCAGTCCTCGAAGAAGCGGTCGCGGTGGGCCTCGTACCGGACCTGGTCGGCGACGTCGAGCCCGTACCAGATCTGGTCGGGCTCGTTGAACGGGACGTGGACGAAGCGGTCGCGGTCCGGGTCCGCCGCGATCTCCTCGACGATCCTGTCGACCCTGATGAGGTAGTCGTCGATGCCGAGGTCCTCGTACGGCCACTCGGCGTAGACGTCCTGCATCAGCACCAGGATCTCGCCGCCGCCGGTGCGGAAGAACGACCTGGCGACGGAGAGCGCGTCGCCGCCCGGGTGCTGGGCGCCGCCCTCCGGTTTCTGGGTCACGCTGGTGATCCGCAGCGGTTCCAGGGCGGCGTCGCCCGGAACTCCGTCGTCGCTGAGCCCGTACAGCGCGCCGTTGGCACCGAGCAGCACCGGGCCTTCGGAGACGGCGAGATCCACGGTGAGGCGTTGCGGGTCCCGCGCCGGGCCATGGAGAGCGCTTGTCTGCATCATGTGCCTTTCGCGAACGGGCGGTTCGGGGAGAAGGACTCGGGACAGCGGTGCTCAGCCGGGACGGCGTGGTCCGGTCCGGCGCGACCAAGGCTCGTGCGGCGGGTTCTCAGGCGGTGCCGGGCGCCGGGCCTGAACTCTCGCGGATCACCAGCTCCGGCACCGGCACAGGCCGCGGGCCGAGCTCCGCGGCTCCCTCCAACACCCCGTGCAGCAGGGCGAACGCCGCCCTTCCCAGCCCCGTGAAGTCCAGACGCACGGTGGTCAGGGATGGGGTCAGATAGGCGGAGTGCGGCGCGTCGTCGAACCCGGCCACGCTGACCTCGCCGGGCACCGCACGACCGCACTCGTGCAACGCCCGCAGCACGCCGAGCGCGAGGTCGTCGTTGCCGCACAGGATCGCGGTGACCGCGGGATCCCGCGCGAGCCTCAGACCGGCCGCGTGACCGCCCTCGGGTCCCCAACCGCCCTGCACGGGTCGGGGTTCGGGGGCGCCGGCCTCCTTCAGGGCCTGACGCCAGCCGCCGGTGCGGGCGCCGGTGCGGCGGGTGGAGGACGGGATGGCGACGTAGTGGACCGTCTCATGGCCCAGCAAGAGCAGATGCCTGGTCGCCTCGAAGGCGGCCTCGCGGTCGTCGGTCCACACCCGGGGCCGGTCACCGCCGGGCGCGCTCGCCGGAGTCTCGACCACGCCCACGACCGGGAGCCCGGCCGGGACGGCGTCGAGGGCCCGCACCCCGGCCGGGTCGTAGGCGATCACGATCAGCCCGCCGCCCGCGTCCGCCGCCCGCTGCACCTGGGCGGCGACGGCGGCCCGTTCGGCCGACTCCAGTACGCCGATCCCGACCGCGTAGGAGGCCGCGCGCGCCGCCTCCTCCACGCCCCGCAGGAGGCAGGCGTAGCCGTAGTGGGTGGTGTTCGCGGTCAGCACGGTCACGGCCCTGGTGCGGCCGCTGGCCAGGGCCAGCGCGGTCGCGTTGCGGCGGAACCCCAGCTCGTCGACGGCGGCGAGCACCCGGTCGCGGGTGGCGGGCCGGACGCTGGGATGCCCGTTGATCACCCGGGAGACGGTCTGGTGCGAGACACCGGCGGCGGTCGCGACGTCCCGGATGCTGGCCGGGCGGCTTGTGTGACCGGTCACCTGCATGCCAGGATTGTGACCGGTCACATCGGGGTCGTCAAGGGACTGTCGCGGGAACGACGAGAGCGGTACGGACTGCGCGGAGTCGGAAGGGGCGCCATGTCCGACACGGGTGAGGGTCGCCGGTTCAGCTGGGGCCATGCGGCGCTGCGGGCCGAGTTCGCCGTCGCCGCCGACGGAACACCCCGGCTCGTGGGCCTGGACCGGCCGGGAGGGCCGCGCCCCGTCGACCCCGAATCCGCCCTGCCGCTGGTCGAGTTGACCGCGCCGGGGCACGGCAGCGGCTGGTCGGGTCCGCGCTTCACCGGCACGGCACTCGGGACGCGACTGACGTACCGGGACCACCGCACCGGCAGACGCGGCGACTGGAGATGGCTGCACGTCGAACTCCACGACCCGGCCACGGGGTTGACCGCGACGGTCGAGCTGACGTCCCCCGACGGCCTCTCGGTGCTCCGCTCTCGCGTCCGCCTGCGCAACGACGGAACCGGGCCCCTCGTCCTGCAGTCCGTCAGCAGCCTGCTGCTCGGCGGGCTCCCCGCGCCGGACGCCCTCGATGTGCTGCGGGCCCGCAACGACTGGCTCGCGGAGTGCCGTTGGTACACCGAGCCGCTGCGTGCCACCGTCGCCGACATCGGCCCTGCCGTCCACGGTCACGCCAGCCGTGCCGCCCTCGTCCTGACCGGGCGCGGCAGCTGGCCCACCGACGGGCATCTGCCGATGGGGGCGCTGACCGAGCGGGGGAGCGGGCGGACCTGGCTGTGGCAGGTCGAGTCGCCGGCCGGCTGGCGCTGGGACCTGGGCGAGAGCGCGGGCGGCAGCTGGCTCGCGCTGAACGGTCCCACCGACGCCGAACACCAGTGGCGGGTCCGGCTCGGCGCGGGCGAGGAGTTCACCACCGTGCCGGGCGTGCTCGCCGTCGGCGCCGGGCTCGACGAGGCCATGGGCGCGCTGACCTCGTACCGCCGGACCGTACGCCGCCCGCACCCCGACCACGGCACGCTCCCCGTCGTCTTCAACGACTACATGAACACGCTCATGGGCGACCCGACCACCGAGAAGCTGCTGCCCCTGATCGACGCGGCTGCCGTGGTGGGCGCGGAGTACTTCTGCGTCGACGCCGGCTGGTACGACGACTCGGCCGACGGCGGCTGGTGGGACGGCGTCGGCGCGTGGCTGCCCTCGGCACGCCGTTTCTCCGACGGCGGGATCGGCGTGGTCCTCGACCGGATCCGCGAGCGCGGCATGGTGCCCGGGCTGTGGCTGGAGCCGGAGGTCGTCGGCGTACGCAGCCCGGTCGCCGCCGCGCTCCCACCCGACGCCTTCTTCCGGCGCGACGGCATACGCCTCACCGAACAGGGCCGCCACCAGCTCGACCTGCGCCATCCCGCCGCCCGCGCGCACCTCGACCGGACCGTCGACCGGATCGTCGGCGAGTGGGGCGTGGGCTACCTCAAGCTGGACTACAACATCGTGGTCACCCCCGGAACGCTCGCCCCCGGGGACCTCGCACCCGGCGCCGGGCTGCTCGGCCATGCCCACGCCTACCTGGACTGGCTCTGCGAAGTCCTGGACCGGCACCCGCATCTCGTGATCGAGAACTGCGCCTCGGGCGGCATGCGCATGGACGGCGCCACCCTGGCCGTCACCCAGCTCCAGTCCACCAGCGACCAGCAGGACCCGCTGCGTTACCCGCCGATCGCCGCTGCCGCACCGAGTGCCGTACCGCCCGAACAGGGTGCGGTCTGGGCGTATCCCCAACCCGGGTACGACGACGACCTGATCGCCTTCACCCTCGGCGGGGCCCTGCTCGGCCGCATCCATCTGTCGGGCCACCTGGACCGCATGACGAACCGCCAGGTCGCCCTCGTGCGGGACGCGCTGACCACGTACAAGAGCATCCGCCGCGACCTGGCGCGGGCGATGCCGTTCTGGCCGCTGGGGCTGCCCGGATGGACCGACGCATGGCTCGCCCTGGGCATGCGGTCGCCCGACGACCGTACGACGTACGTCTCCGTCTGGCGCCGGGGCGGACCGTCCGAAATGCGCCTGCCGATGAGGCACTTGACGGGTCGGGAGGCGCGCGTGGACATCCTCCACCCGGCCTCGGCGCCGGCCGGTTCGGCCGCATGGGACGGCGACGGGGCACTGCGGGTGACGCTGCCGCGAACACCCGGCGTCGTTCTCGTCCGGCTGTCCGGCACATGACCTGCAAGGCAACGGAGCGGTAACAGCAGGCAACGGAAAGGGACTCGGGGCGGTCTAGTCCGCCATGAAGATCTCTTTCCTGCTCCACAACGCCTACGGGATCGGAGGCACGATCACCACCACGTTCAACCTGGCCCAGGCACTCGCCGAACGCCACGAGGTGGAGATCGTCTCCGCCCTGCGGCACCGGGAACGCCCGAACTTCGCCCTGGACCCGCGGGTCGCGTTGAGGCCACTGGTGGACCTGAGGCGCGAGAAGGAACATCCCCTGCACCGCAGACCGGCGCGGGTGTTCCCCGCCGCCGAGTACCGCTACGGACAGTACAGCGAGCTGACCGACCGCAGGATCGGCGAATGTCTCGCGCAGACCGACGCCGACGTCGTCATCGGTACCCGTCCGGGGCTCAACGTGCACCTCGCACGGCAGGCGCCGGAACACGTCGTCCGCATCGGACAGGAGCACCTCACCCTCGACAACCACTCGCCCCGGCTGCGCACCGCGCTGCGCCGCGCCTACCGCCGGCTCGACGTGCTGACCACGGTCACCGAGGCGGACGCCGCGGCCTACCGGCGCAAGATGCGCCTGCCCGGCGTCCGGGTCGAGGCACTCCCGAACAGCGTCCCCGATCCCGTGCTGCCCCCCGCGGACGGCTCCGCGAAGGTGATCGTCGCGGCCGGCCGGCTGGTCCCGGTGAAGCGCTACGACCTCCTCGTCGAGGCGTTCGCCCCGGTCGCCGCCGCCCACCCGGACTGGCGTCTGCGCATCTACGGCAAGGGCGAGGAGCACGCGCGGCTGCGGCAGCTCATCGAGGACCTCGGCCTCAGCGACCACGCCTTCCTGATGGGGGCGGCGGCGCCCATGGAGGCCGAGTGGGTCAAGGGTTCGATCGGCGCGACCGCGGCCAACTTCGAGCCCTTCGGCATGACGATCGTGGAGGCGATGCGCTGCGGCCTGCCGGTCGTGAGCACCGACTGCCCGTACGGACCGGGGGAGATCATCGAGGACGGCACCGACGGCCGGCTCGTGCCTGTCGGTGACCGTGAGGCGATGAGCGCCGCGCTGCTGGAACTCGTCCGTGACGACGAACGGCGCCGGCGCATGGGGCGCAGGGCCCTGGAGAACGCGCGACGGTTCGCCCCGGTCCCCGTCGTGGAGCAGGCCGAGCGCCTGATCGACGAGGCGAGGGCCGCGCGCGGGGCCGCACGACGCGCGGCACCGGAGCCCGGACGCATACAACGTGCCCTGGTCAGTCAGGGCTTCGCCGCGCGCGACGCCGCGTACGCCGCGGCTTCCGGTGCGCTGCGCACGGTACGGAGGGGACAGCGATGAGCACCGCACACGGCACGACGAGCCCCGTCGACGTCCGTGCCGACTGCACGGCCGACGCGGACGGGCGCCTCACCTTCGTACTCCGGACACCGTCGACCGCGGCCCGACTGCTGCTGCGGCTGCGCCCCGGGAAGGGGCAGCCCGAGAAGGTCCTCCTCACCCTCGACTTCGAAGCGGCGGGGGACGGACGCAGGCGTGCCGTGCTGGAGCCTGGCGCCGAACTCGCCGAGGGCCGCTGGGACGTCTACCTGCTCCCCGGACCCGACGCGCCGCGGCAGCGTCTGCGCCCCGGGCTGCGGGACCTCCGTACCCTCGTCGACGGCCGCCTCCGCGACTGGCCGGCACCGGTCGCCGTGCGCGTCCCGTACGTCACCAAGGACGGCTGCCTCGCCGTGCGGGCGTGGCTGCGGACCGCCCACGCGGAGGTCGAGGGCATCGACGTCACGGACCGCTCGATGACCGTCAGGGCACGGCTGCACGGCGCCGCACTCGGCGGGGATGCCACCGTGCGGCTGCGCCTGCGGGGCAAGGGCGGCACCGAGCGGACCGTCGTGCCGGTGGCCGAGGCTGACGGCCGGGGGTTCTCCTTCACGGTGCACTACGGCGAACTCGCCGACGACGCCGGTCCCGGCAACCGCGTCTGGGACCTGTTCGTCCGTGCCGGCGGAGCGGCCGGCGGGGAGACCCCGGTCCGGATCGGCCGTCTCTTCGACGACATCGCGGACCGCAAGGAGATCTTCGTCCTTCCGGCGGCCGCGCTCGGCGGCACGGTCGTGCGGCCCTATTACACGGTCGACAACGACCTCTCCGTACTTGCGGACAGAACCTGACCGCAAGTCCTCCTACGGTCGTTCCATGACGCAGACACAGCAGGCGCAGAAGATCCTTGTCACCGGAGCGACCGGAACCGTGGGCCGGCAGGTCGTCACCGAACTGCTCGCCCGCGGTCACGCGGTCCGCGCCCTCACCCGGGACCCGGCCGGGGCCGACCTTCCGGCCGGGGCCGAGGTGGTCCGGGGCGACCTGACCGACCCCGAGAGCCTGGTCCCGGCTCTGGAGGGCGTCACCGGTGTCCACCTGATCACCTTCGGCGGGGCCTATTTCGCCCCGCTGGAGACGGGAGGGCGGATCCTGGAGCTGGCCCGGGCGGCGGGCGTGCGCCGGGTCACCGTGCTGCACGGCGGGGAGGCGACACCCCTGGAGCAGGCGGTGCGGGCGGACGACGGCGTGGACTGGACGGTGCTCATGCCGGTCGAGTTCATGGGCAACGCCCTGGAGTGGGCGGACGGCATCGTGACCGCCGGCGAGGTGCGCGAGCCGTTCGTCTCCCGGCTGAGCGCGATGGTCCACGAGGGCGACATCGGCGCCGTCGCCGCGGTGGCCCTCACCGAGGAGGGGCACGGCGGCCAGGAGTACGTGATCACCGGGCCCGAACTCCTCACCGTGGGCGACAAGGTGGCGACCGTCGCCGCTGCCCGCGGCCGGGAGATCACGCTGGTCGAGCTCACCGAGGAGGAGGCCGTCGCGCGGTGGCGGGAGGCGGGTCACTCGCCGGAGGTGATCGGCTTCCTGCTGGAGGCGTACGGCAATACGCCGTTGGTCGGCCGCACGGTCGTCGACACCGTCGAGAAGGTCACCGGCCGGCCCGCCCGCACCTTCGGCCAGTGGGCGGCCGAGCACGCGGACGCGTTCGGGGCGCGCTAGCCCGCCTGACCCCGCGCCAGCCGGGCCGCCGCGTCGTGGACGACCTGTGCGTGCAGTTCGAACAGGGCCACGAGGTCGACGCTGTCGCCCGTGACCTCGCGGTGCACGAACAGGCCGTCCGCGCCGGCGATGGCGTACGTGGTGAGGGTGTCCACGGCGGCCTCGTCCAGCTCCGGGAACAGGGTGGCGGCGACCTCGGCGATCTTCCGGTGGGTGATGTCGCGGACCTGGAGGAACACCGTGCGGCCCCGGGGTTCGGTGGGTCGTCGCTCCAGGGCGAGCATGAGGCCGAGGCGCAGGAAGTCGGGGGCGTCGACGAGTGACCTGGCCACGTTCCCGGCCATGGCGGTGACCCGCTCCACAGGCGTGCCCGACTCCTCGCCCGGCAGTTCCACGGCCGTGAGCCAGGCCTCGAAGCTGCGCTCGATGACCGCGGCGATCAGGTCGTCCTTGTCCTTGAAATGCCAGTAGATGGAACTGGCGGGCAGCCCGCACTTGGCGCTGACGGCCGCGATCGAGGTGCCGTCGTACCCGCGCTCACCGGCGATCTCCACGGCGGCGTCGAGGATGCGCTGGCGTGACTCCACCCCGTTGGCGCGCTTCTTGCGCGTCGTCGGCGCACTGGTCATGGGGTGCCTCCCCGGTCGTACAGCCTCGCCGGCCGCGCCGTCGATCACTGGTGGAACGCATGCTGAAGTGTCCACTCTAATTGGAGCATCCCCTACAGCAGCGGCGGTCCCCGTGGGGCGGCCGGGCTCAGCCGACGAGAGTGTCGACCTCGTCGAGGTCCGGCAGGTCGAGCGAGCAGATCCGCGCGGCCTCGTCGGCCGGGAGGCCGAACTGCCGCAGCAGGTTGCGGGCGAGCAGGTCGGCGGAGTGCGCGTCGTCCCGGTCGGGCTGGGCGTGCAGCAGTGAGCCCAGGGCCAGCGCGGCGGCGGCCGTCGTCGCGAGGGCGAGGTCCAGGTCCTCCACCTCGAACCGCCCCGCGGCCACCGCGGCGCGGATGTCCTGGAACGCGCGCGGCGCCAGGCCCCGCTCGGACCGCGCCAGTTCGAGGCCCTGGTTCAGCAGTACGCGGCTCAGCTCCGGGTGGCGGCGGTGCAGTCGGCCGGTCATGCGGAAGCTCTGCGTGAACGCGACCGCCGGGTCGTCGATGTCCGCGGTGAGCCGGTCCATCAGCGAGCCCCACCACTCCAGGGCCTCCGCCACCGCGACACGGAAGAGCTCTTCCTTGCTGTCGAAGTGGTTGTAGAACGAGCCGACCCCGATGTCGGCCAGCTCGGTGATCTCCAGGATGGGGACGTCGGTCCGGCCCTCGGCCAGCAGCCGCTGGGCCGCCTCCACCAGCGCGGTGCGGGTGCGCGCCCGTCGCCGGTCGACTCGCCCGGGTGCGGTCCGCTCCGCCATCACGCCATCCTTCATCCCGCCGGTCCTGCCTTCACCCCGCACTCTAGCTGCACCGTCCTGTTTCCTGAAGATTTCTTCAGTCCTCTTGACTGAGGTCTCATTCGGAAGTGAATATTTCTTCAGGAGGTGATGGCCGTGAGGGGCACGCACAACGACCTGCATTCCGAGCAGGGCGCACTCCCCGGGGAGCATCCGGGCCGGGCGGCGAACCCGGTGATCAAGGTCCACGACATCGCGTGGCTGGAGTTCCGCAAGCCCGACCTGCATCGGGCCGAGGTCTTCGCCCGCGCGTTCGGCTTCGGCACCTCGTACAAGGACGACCGCGAGCTGCACCTGCGGGGAACACAGGCCGGCGCGCCGTGCGTGCTCATCAGAAAGGGGCGGAAGTCCACGTTCCGCGGCCTCGCCTTCCGAGCCGCCGACACCCGCGACCTGCTGCGGCTGGCGGAGGCCGCCGGCACCCGGGTGCAGCCGCTGCCACAGCAACTGGGCGGTTCCGTCGTGGAGCTGGTCGACCCGAGCGGGCTGCCGGTCCGGGTCGTCGCCGACACCGACGAGCTGCCCGCGCGGGCCGGGCAGGGCACGCGGGCGTTCAACTTCGGCGGCGGACTCGACCGGATCAACGCCACCCAGCGCCCGCCACGGGAACCCGCGGGAGTGCGGCGCCTCGGCCACGTCGTCCTGCAGACGACCGCCTACGCGCGCACCCTGAACTGGTACCTGGAGCACCTCGGCCTGATCGTCAGCGACTTCCTCTACTACGAGGGCCGGCGCGAACGCGGCCCCACCATGTGCTTCATCCGCTGCGACCGCGGCCGGACCCCGACCGACCACCACACCCTGGCCCTGACCCTCGGCCCCTCCAACCGGTACGTGCACTCCGCGTACGAGGTGACCGACCTCGACGCGCTGGCGGCCGGCGGCCGGCACCTGCTCGGCGAGGGCTACCGAAGGTCCTGGGGGATCGGCCGGCACATCCAGGGCAGCCAGATCTTCGACTACTGGCGCGACCCCGACGGCTTCCTGGTCGAGCACTTCACCGACGGCGACATGTTCGACGCCACGCTTGAGCCCGGCTGGGCACCGATGACCGCCTCCGGCCTGGCGCAGTGGGGACCACCCGCCACCAAGGACTTCCTGGGCATCGCCCCCGGACGCGAGTCTCTCGCCGAGCTGCGCTCGATCATCACCGCCCTGAAGTCCGACGACAACGAATTCGACCTCGATCGCCTGCGCGGCCTGCTGAAAGTGGCATCCACATGACCGTCTCCGTCCTTCGTACCGCCGGGGGAGCGTGGTGGGTCGCACTCGACGACGACCACGCCGTACCGGTCGAGACACCCGCGACGACGACCGCCGAACTCCTCGACGACGTCGTAGCCGTGCACATGGCCCTCGCCGAGGCCCGCGCGGGCGTCCCGACGGCGCAGCCCCGCCGTATCGCCGAACTCCGGCTCGTCTCCCCGGTCACCGCGCCCTGCCGGGTGGTCGCGCAGATGACCAACTACGTCTCCCACGTACGCGACTCCGGCATGAACCCCGAGACCGTTCCGCTGACGTTCTTCCGCAAGACCTCCGGCTCCCTGTGCGGCCCCTTCGACGAGATCGTGAAACCGCCCCATGTCCGCTTCCTCGACTACGAGATCGAACTCGGCCTGGTCGTCGGACGCCCCCTCGACGTCGGTGCCACGGTCACCACCGCGAACTGGAGGGACCACATCGCCGGCCTGGTCGTCACCAACGACGTCTCGGCACGCGACGTACAGCTCCCCAAGACCCAGTTCTACGAGGCCAAGTCCTACCCCACCTTCACCCCGGTGGGCCCCGCGCTGGTCCTGCTGGACGCCGACGAACTGGACCGGCTCCGCGAGCTGCGGCTGGTCCTCAAGGTCAACGGTGAGACACGCCAGAGCAGCGATCTCACCGACATGATCTACAGCCCGCTCGAAGCACTGCGGGAACTCTCCCGCTTCCAGGCCCTCGCCACGGGTGACCTGATCCTCACCGGCACACCCGGCGGCACGGCCCTGAAGGCACCGCCCAAGCCGGTGGAGATCATCGGCGCGCTCCTGCCGCCGGCCATGAAGTGGAAGGCGTTCTTCAACTCCCAGGCGAAGAACCAGAAATACCTCCGCGAAGGCGACGTACTGGAGCTGTCCATCCGCACACCCGACGGCTCCATCGACCTCGGCACCCAGCAGAACAAGGTGAGGTACGCGTGAGCACCCAGACCCCCATGGCGTGGCCGCGCTACGACCACCCCGACGACCTGGCCGCCATCGAGGCCGTACCGCTGGCCGCGCGCGGGCTGCCCGCCACCTCCTACGACCTGCTGCGCCGGGCCGCCGACCAGTGGCCCGGGCGGACCGCGCTCACCGTCCTGCCCGACGCCGCGTCCTGGCGCACGCCCCGCGAGCGGACCCACGCGGACCTCCTCGCCGACGTCCACAGGACGGCCAACGCCCTGCACCGCCTGGGCGTCCGCCGCCCGGACGCGGTCGCGCTGCTCGCCCCGAACTGCGACGAGCTCGTCACCGCGCTCCTCGCCGCCCAGCTCGCCGGTATCGCCACCCCCGTCAACCCGGCGCTCGCCCGTGACCACGTCGCCGAGCTGGTACGCCGCGCCGGCGCCCGCGTCGTCGTCACCGCCGCCCCGGAGCTGGACCCCGAGGCGTTCGCCACCGGTGCCGAACTGGCCCGGCGGGGCCTGGTGGACCATGTGCTCCTGCTGAGCCCCACCGGGGGCCCGGCCGCGCCGCTGCCGTCGGTGGAGAACGCCACCGTGGCCCGCCTCGCCGACATCGCGGCAGAGCGCCCGGCCGACCGCTTCCTCGGCGAGCCGCCCACGAGCACCGACCTCGCCGCGTTCTTCCACACGGGCGGCACCACCGGAGCGCCGAAACTCGCCGCGCACACGCATGCCAACGAGGTGTCCGACGCGTGGATGATCGCGGCCGACTCGGTACTGGACGACGACTCGGTCGTGTTCGCCGCGCTGCCGCTGTTCCACGTCAACGCCCTCGTCGTCACCCTGCTCGCACCGCTGTTCCGAGGCCGGCGAGTGGTGTGGGCGGGTCCGGCGGGCTACCGGGACATCACGCTGTACGCCGAGTTCTGGCGCATCGTCGAGCACTACCGGATCGCCACCATGAGCGCCGTACCCACGGTGTACGCCGTCCTGGCCGGGTGTCCCGTCGACGGGACGGACATCGCCTCGATGCGGTGCGCGATGGTCGGCGCCTCCGCCCTGCCCGACGGGGTGCGCGCCAACTTCGAGACGGCGACCGGGATTCCGCTGCTGGAGGGGTACGGCCTGACCGAGGCGACCTGCGCCAGCGTCCGCGGTTTCCTCGACGTGCGCCGGCCCGGCTCGGTCGGCCGGCGGCTGCCGTACCAGAACATCAGGATCGCCGATCCGGACACCGGCGCCGAGCTGCCGGCCGGCGAAACCGGCACCGTCCTCATCAGCGGCCCGACCGTCTTCCCCGGCTACGTCCAGGGCCGCACCGCGGACGGCCATCTGATCAGCGGTCAGGGCACGGTGACCGACGGCTGGCTCGACACCGGCGACCTCGGCCACCTCGACGCGGACGGCTTCCTCCACCTCACCGGCCGCGCGAAGGACCTCATCATCCGCGGCGGCCACAACATCGACCCCCGCGGCATCGAGGACGCCCTGCTCTCGCACCCCGCGGTCACCGGGGCCCAGGCCGTCGGGCAGCCGGACGAACGGGCGGGCGAGGTGCCGGTCGCCTACGTGACGCTCTCCGACGGCACGGTGGGCGAGGACGACCTGCGCGCCTGGGCCGCCGCGCACGTCGGCGAGGCGGCCGCCGCCCCCAAGGCCGTCCGTGTCCTCGACGCCCTCCCCGTCACCGCGGTCGGCAAGCCGTACAAGCTCGCCCTGCGCGCCGACGCCACGCGCCGGGTGCTCGGCGAAGTCCTCGACGACGTCGAGCACGTGGCGGAAATCCGCGCCGACACGGACTCCGGGTCGGTGACGGTCACCGTGACGCTGCGGACCCCGGCCCCGGCCGGTACCGCGGAGGAGGTGGCACGCCGGGTCGCCGGCTTCGCCCTGACCTGCCATGTCGTCGAGCAGCAGCCGGGTGACGCCTGACGCACCCCCGCAGGTGACGCCCGCCGCGCGGGCCGGTGCCGGACCGCGGAGCGCGTCGAAATCGCCAAATCCGGACCGGAAGTCGTCCAGACCTCTCTGGAGTCTTGAACCCGCCGGTCCGGGTCTGCTTGGGTGACGAACCAATGCCGCCGTCCGGCGGCGTTTAGGGGGAATGGTTTCTGTGCTGGGCCGGCCATGGGGGCTTGAACACGCCGTGCGACAGCGGTGGGCGACGCCGTACCGGCGTCCGCCGTCCGTCTGGGGTCCGACCCGCGACTGAGCGGGCGGGCAGGGCACTCCGGCCGCACATCACTCACACCCTTCATGCAGACCAGGGGAAGGTGCATGAGGTACTTCCGTCTGCTCGTGCTGGGCAACGGCATCTCCGCGTACGGCAGTTACCTGAACATGGTGGCGCTGAACGTCTTCGTCTACGACGCCACCGGCAGCGCGCTGGCCGCCGGACTCTTCATGGCCGTCCGCCTCGCGACGAGCGTCGTGTCCGGCTGGGTCAGCGGCCGGCTCGTGACGGCGTACGACCGCAAGCGGCTGATGGTCGGCGCCGACCTGTGCCAGGCCGTGGCGCTGCTGACGCTGCTGCTCGCCCCGGACGGCATGCGGGTGGGGCTGCTCTACGCCCTCGCCGTGATCACCGGCGGCTGCTCGACGCTCTCCCAGGTGTCCCTGCGCAGCAGCATCCCGGAGATCGTCGGGGCCGAGCACCGGGTGCGGGCCAACGGGCTGCTGGTGACGGGGCGTTCGCTCGCCATGATCGCCGGGTTCGCCTCGTCGGGTGTCGTGGTGGCGGAGTTCGGGTACTCCGCCGCCTTCGCGCTGGACGCCACGACCTTCCTGGTCTCCGCCACGGTGCTGTTCCTGCTGCCCGTGCGCACCAAGGCCGTCACCGGCGCAGGATCCGCCCGGTCCTCCGACGTGGCCCGCTGGACCGCGCGGATGCTGCTCGGCACGGCACCGGTGCTGATGGCGATGATCGCCGTCCGGGCGGTCGACGGCCTCGGCTCCTCGTCCCACAACGTCGCCCTGCCCCTCTACTCCAGCGGCCTCGACCCCGACCATCCGGCCACGTTCATCAGCCAGTTCTGGGCCACCTGGGCCATCGGCAACATCGTCGCCCAGCAGATCGTCGGCCGGATCACCAAGAAGAGCGGTCGGACGCCGGGGGAGCGGGCCTTCGCGCTGGGCGCCTGTGTGATGTCGGCCGGGTTCATCGTGGTGTTCTGCGGACTGCCCACCGTGCCCGCCGTCATCGCCGCGCTCGTCGCCGGAGCCGCCGACGGATTCACCGAGATCGTCTACGTGTCGAGGCTCCAGACCGCTCCCGACGAGCAGCGCGGCCGTCTCTTCGGGCTCTCCGCCTCGGCCGAGAACACCGGATTCGGCCTCGGCATGCTCGTGAGCGGGGCCCTGCTGGAGACCTTCTCGCCGCTCCAGGTGGTCGCCGCCTTCCACGGCCTCGCGATCGTCCTGTGCCTGGCCCTGCTGCTGGTGCTCATCGGCCGCGGCGGCACCCGCGACCCCGCAGACGGGGACGACCCCGGCAGCGGCGACGAACCGGCCGACCGTGACACGTCGACGGTGACGGAGGGACGCGGCTGATGACCAGGAACGACGCGGACCCCCGCAGATCCGTTCCGGACTCCCGAACCGCTGCTCCGGCCGCAGGAACCGGGCCTGAGGACGCACGGACGACCGGGCTCGCGGACCCACGTATGGCTGTCATCGGCATGGCGTTCCGCCTGCCCGGCGCCGACACCCCCGAGGACCTCTGGCGCATTGTCCACGACGGCACGGACCGCATCACCCGGTTCACGGACGAGGAACTCGCCGCCGCCGGCGTCCCCGCCGAGGAGTACGGCGCGGCGGACTTCGTCGGCGCCTCAGGTGTGGTCGACGACATCGCCGGATTCGACGCCCAGCACTTCGGTATGAGCGCCCGCGAGGCCCGCATCACCGACCCCCAGCACCGCATGTTCCTGGAGTGCGCCCAGCACGCCCTGGAGAACGCCGGCTACCCCGACGAACGCGACGGCACCCGCATCGGCGTCTACGCCAGCACCGGCTACCACCTGTACACGCTCCAGAACTACCTCCTCAACAACGTCCTGCCCACCGAGCCCGTCACCGACTGGATGGCCGGCATCCAGATCACGGTCGGCAACTACGCCGACTTCACCGCCACCCGGGTCGCCCACCGGCTGGGCCTGACCGGCCCCGCCGTCAACGTCCAGACCGGCTGCTCCAGTTCGCTCGTCGGAGTGCAGGTCGCCGCCCAGTCCCTGCTCATGGACGACTGCGACATCGCCCTCGTCGGCGCCACCGCCGTCCATGTGCCGCAGATCCTCGGCTACCGGTACGTCAAGGGGTCGATCCTCTCCAGGTCGGGCCGGCTGCGGGCCTTCGACGCGGGCGCCGACGGCACCGTGGGCGGGACCGGCGTCCTGGCCGTCGTACTGAAGCGGCTGGCCCGGGCCGTCGCCGACGGCGACACGATCCACGGCGTCGTCCGAGGCTGGGGCATCAGCAACGACGGGGCGGACAAGAAGGCGTTCACCGCCCCCAGCGCACAGGGCCAGCGCGTCGCCATCCGGCAGGCCCTGCGGCGGGCCGGCGTAGGAGCGGACAGCATCGGCTACCTGGAGACCCACGGCACCGGCACCCTGAAGGGCGACCCCATCGAGTTCGCCGGCGCCGCCGGCGCCTACCGCGAGGACACCGACCGCACCGGCTACTGCGCCCTCGGCTCCACCAAGGCCAACATCGGCCACCTCGACGCGGCCTCGGGCCTGGCCGGCCTGGTGAAGACCCTGCTGGTGCTCCAGCACGGCGTCATCCCGCCGATGGCCAACTTCGACACGCCCAACCCCGCCCTGGACCTCGACCGCAGCCCCTTCTACATCCCCCGCACCGCCCGCCCCTGGCCCGAGACCGACGTGCCCCGCCGGGCGGGCCTCACCTCGCTCGGCGTCGGCGGCACCAACGTCCACCTGATCCTGGAGCAGGCCCCCGGGCCCACGCCCCGCACGGACGCCGCCGCACCGCCGGACGTACTCCTGGTCTCCGCGAGCAGCGCCGACGCCCTTGCGGACAACGCCCGTGCCCTGAGCGAGCGGTTACGGCAGCCGCCCGCACCGCAGCGGGCGGACCTCGTCCTCACCGCCGCCCTCGGCCGCACCCACGGCCGCCACCGGCTCGCGGTCCGCGGCACCACCCCCGCCGCGCTCGCCGACGCCCTGGACGGCTGGCTCGCCGGGAACGCGGGAGCGGCGGTGCACACCGGGACGGCACCGCGGGACGGGCACACGCGCGTGGCGTTCCAGTTCACCGGGCAGGGCAGCGGACACCCGGACACCGCCACCGCCCTGCGCGAGCGCTTCCCCGTCGTCCGTGCGGTGCTGGACGCCTGCGAACACCGCTACCGCGAACTGACCGGCGACACGCTGTTCGCCGCCCGCGACCCGTCGGACGGCGCGCCCCAGGACACCGACGTCGCGCAGCCCGCGCTGTTCGCCCTGCAATGCGCCCTCGTCCGGCTCTGGCGCGAACTGGGCGTCGAGCCGTCCGCCGTCACCGGGCACAGCGTCGGCGAGTACGCGGCCCTGTACGCGGCCGGAGCCCTCACCCTCGACGACGGTCTGCGTCTCACCGTCGAACGCGGCAGGCTGATGCAGCGGCGCTGCGCACCCGGCGCGATGGTGGCGGCACCGCTCGACCGGTCCACCGCGCTCGCCCTGGCCGCCGAAGTACCCGGCCTGGAGACGGCCGTGACCAACGGGCGGCGTGCCCAGGTGCTCGCCGGGACGGTCGAGGCCGTCGAGCGGGCATGCGTCCTGCTGGAGGAACGCGGCACCCCGGGGCGGCGGCTGCCGGTGACCCGCGCCTTCCACACCGCCCTGATGGAACCGATGCTGGAGGAGTTCCGGAAGGTCCTCGCCGATGTCGCCCTGCGCCCGGTGAACGTCCCGTTCGTCAGCGCGCTGGACGGGGTGACCCGCCCGCCCGGCTGGATCCCGGACGCCGACCACCTCGTACGCCACACCCGCGAGCCCGTCCGCTTCGACCTGGCGCTGCACGCCATCGGGGACCGGCGGCCCGACGCCCTGCTGGAGATCGGGCCGCACACCACGCTCAGCGGTCTGTCCCGCCGGGCCCTGCCCGCCGTCCTCTCCCTGCCGTCCCTGCGCCGGGGCGCGGGGCTCGGCGCCCTGTGGGGCGCGGCGGCGGGGCTGCACTGCGCGGGGGCGGACGTCGACTGGCGGGTGACCCTGGCCGGCAGCGGGGGCCGGCGTGTGCCCCTGCCCGGATACCGGTTCCAGCACAGGGACCACTGGACGGGGCCGCGGTCGACGGCTTTGAGCACGGGATCAGCAGCGAGAGAGGGAGCCGAAGTGGTACAGCAAGACGCAGAGGTCGCGCACGTCCTCCACAGCATCGTCCGGGCCACCGCCCGGCATCTCGGGGAGGAGCCGTCGGCGATCCCCGGTGACGCGTCCTTCTTCGACCTCGGCGCC
Organism: Streptomyces sp. Y7; assembly: GCF_043195415.1. Taxonomy (NCBI): domain Bacteria; kingdom Bacillati; phylum Actinomycetota; class Actinomycetes; order Kitasatosporales; family Streptomycetaceae; genus Streptomyces; species Streptomyces sp. Y7. The sequence continues at coordinate 732,587 of NZ_JBIDDQ010000001.1, read as the reverse complement.
GACTCGCTGCAGATGATCAGCGTGCTGCGGGAGCTGGAGCAGGAGCACCGGGTCAAGGTGACGATGCGGCAGCTGTTCGAGGAGACGGGTACGCCGCGCCGGCTGGCGGAGTTCATGGTGGCGCGGATGCCGGCGCCGGCGGGGCAGCAGCCGCCGCAGCCACCGGCCGCGCGGGAACCGGAGCCGCTGCCCCTTGCGGGGCCGGAACCCGTGTCCCCGCCGGCGGTCACCGCACCGGCGAGGGCTCCCGAGCCCGCCCGGGCCGCGTCCACCGTCCCCGCGACGGCCCCCGAGCCCGCGCGGGCCGCGCCCACCGCCCCCGCGTACGCCACCCGCGAGGAACTGGAGGACCTCGCTCGCAAGATCCAGCAGATGTCGCAGATCCAGCTCCAGATGATGTCCCAGCTCTCCCAGTTGCTGGCCCTCCAGACCGCCGCCGTCTCCGACCGGCTCCACGGCACGGTGGCGAAGTGACCGGCCTGGACGGCATATCCGCCGCACTCGATCACGACCTGGCGGCGATGACCGCGCTCTCGCGGCGCATCGCCGAGCAGATGGGCACGGGCGCTGCGGTACCGGAGCCGCCGCGCGTGCACGGCCCCCGCGTTACGGTCGCGCGGAGCTCCGGCATGGTGCGGGACGCCTCCCCGCAGGCCCAGCAGGAGCACCTGGCCGACCTCGTACGCCGCTACACCGCGAGGACCCCGACCTCCAAGGCCATCGCCCGGCGTTACCGCCGCGTCCTGGCCGACAGCCGGGCCGTGGTCGGCTTCCGCAGCGCCACCAAGGAGATGCTGTACCCCATCGCGGGCCGCCGGGCGAGCGGAGCACGCCTGGAGGACGTGGACGGCAACGAGTACGTCGACATCACCATGGGCTTCGGCGTGCTCCTCTTCGGCCACGAGCCGGAGTTCGTGACGGAGGCCGTGCGCGAGCACCTCTCCCGCGGCATCCAGCTCGGCCCGCGCACCACCGAGACCGGCGAGGCGGCCGAGCTCCTCGCCGAACTCACCGGCCTGGAACGGGTCGCCTTCGCCAACTCCGGCACCGAGGCCAACTCCGCCGCCATCCGTCTCGCCCGCGCCGCCACCGGCCGCGACAAGATCGTCACCTTCCTGGGCGCGTACCACGGACACGCCGACAACGTTCTCGGCCGGGCCTCCGCGGCGGGCACCGACCCGGTCACCGTGCCGGTCTCCCGCGGCATCCCGCAGTCCGCCGTCGCCGATCTGCTGGTCCTGGACTACGGCAGCGACAGCGCCCTCGAAGCCATCGAACGGCAGGCCGGTGAGATCGCCGCGGTCGTCGTGGAGCCGGTGCAGAGCAGACACCCCGCGCTCCAGCCGGTGGAGTTCGTGCGCAGGCTGCGGGAGCTGACCCGCCGCCACGGCATCGTCCTGCTCTTCGACGAGATGCTCACCGGCTTCCGCCCCGCCCTGCGCGGCGCTCAGGAGCTGTACGGCGTCACCCCCGACCTCGCCACCTACGGCAAGCTCCTCGGCGGCGGCTTCCCCATCGGGGCCATCGCCGGCCGCGCCGACATCATGGACGGCGTCGACGGCGGCCACTGGTCCTACGGCGACGACAGCTACCCGCCCGCCGACACCACCTTCTTCGGCGGCACGTACATCCAGCACCCGGTCTCGATGGTCGCCGCGCGCGCCGTGCTCACCCACCTCAAGGAGCACAGCCCGGACCTCCAGGACCGGCTCACCGCCCGCACCGCCGAACTCGCCGCGACGCTCAACGGCTTCTTCGAGGCCGAGGAGTACCCGCTGCGGATGACGCACTTCGGCTCGCAGTTCCGCTTCGAGCACCGCGCCGACCTGGAACTCCTCTACCACCACCTGATGCTGCGCGGTGTGCACGTCTGGGAGTGGCGCAACTTCTTCCTGTCCACCGCCCACTCCGACGGCGACATCGAGTTCGTGGCGGACGCCGTACGCGACTCGCTGCGCGAACTGCGGTCCGCGGGGTTCTTCCCCGGCGGGCGACCCGTGGCGCCCAAGCCGGCACCGGCCCCGGCGCGACCCGTGGAGCCGAAGCCGGTGGCGGTCCCGGCGCCGGTCGAGGCGACGGTCGCCGAGGCCGCGGCCCCCGCACCCGTGGCGTCCATGGCCTGGAACGCGGCGGCGGTCGCCGGATCCCGCACGGCCCCGGCGCGTGCGCAGGCCCCGCGCACCCCCGACTTCAGCGTCTACTTCTTCGGCGACTACCCGCAAGGCGCGGCCACGCCCCGCGACGGCCAGTACGAACTGCTCATGGACGTCGCCCGGTTCGCCGACCGCCACGGGTTCCACGCGCTGTGGATGCCCGAACGCCACTTCCACTCCTTCGGCGGCCTGTTCCCCAACCCGGCGGTGCTCGCCGCCGCGCTGTCCCGCGAGACCGAACGCATCAGGCTCAACGCGGGCTCCGTCGTCCTGCCCCTGCACGACCCCGTCCGGGTCGCCGAGGAGTGGTCGATGGTCGACAACCTCTCCGGCGGACGCGTCGGCATCGGCGTCGCCGCCGGCTGGAGCGCCAAGGACTTCGTCTTCTTCCCCGAACGTTTCGGCCGGCACAAGGAGCTGATGTACGAACAGCTCGCAGAGGTACGCGGGTTCTGGCGCGGCGACCCCCTGCGCCGGACCGGCGGGGACGGCGAGACCGAGGTGCGGCTGTTCCCACGACCCGTGCAGGACGCCCCGCCCCTGTACACGGCGGTGGTCGGCAACCCCGCCTCGTACGAGCTCGCCGCCCGCCACGACCTCGGCATCGTCACCAACCTGATGACGCAGAGCGTGGAGCAGCTCGGTGAGAACATCGCCCGTTACCGCCGCACCCGGGCCCGGCACGGCCTGGACCCGGACGCCGGACGCGTGGCGGTCCTGCTGCACACCTACCTCGCGGACGACCACGACACCGCGAGGAAGGAGGCGTACGAGCCGCTGTCCCGGTACATGCGCGCGTCGCTGTCCGTCTTCAGCGGCGTCACCAACAGCCTCGGCCACAGCATCGACCTGGCCGAACTCAGCGAGGACGACCTGGACGCGGTGTTCCGCCGGGCCTACGGCCGCTACTGCGACCAGCGCGCCCTGATCGGCACGGCGGACAGCGTCCGGCCGGTGGTGGACGCGGTGACCTCGGCGGGCGCCGACGAGATCGTCGCCCTCGTCGACTTCGGTGTCGCGGAGGAGGCGCTGCGTGCGGGCCTGCCGCGGCTGGACGCCCTGCGGCGACGCCACGACCGCCGGGGCAGGGGGACCGGCCGGGCACCCGAGGCCGTCGAGGCCGCCCCGGCCGACGCGCCCCTGTCACCCGGACAGGAACGGATCTGGTTCCTGGAGCGCCTGCTCCCGGGCCGTACCGCGTACAACGAGGTCAAGGCGATCCGCCTCGACGGTCCGCTCGACGTGCCCGCCCTGCACGCCGCACTGCGCGGCCTCGTCGCCCGTCACGAGGGCCTGCGCACCGTCTTCCGGGAGATCGGGGGCGCACCACGCCAGGTGGTACTGCCGTCCGCCGACCCGGACTTCGAGGTCGTGGACGGCACGGACACCGGCAGCCTGCAGGACGTGCTGGCCGCCGAGAGCGCACGCCGTTTCGACCTCGCGGACGGACCGCTGTTCGTCACCCGGCTCGTCAGGCTCGCCGCTGCGGAGCACGTGCTCGTGCTGTCCCTGCACCACATCGTGGTCGACGCCGCCTCCGCCACCGTCCTCGCCCGCGACCTCTCGGCCCTCTACCGAGCCGAACGCGACGGAACAGCCGTCGACCTCCCCGCGCTGACCTGGACGTACGCCGACCACGCCAGGGAACAGGCGGCGTCCGCGCGCCGCCCCGAGGCGGACGAGGACCTGGCCTACTGGCGCCGCACCCTCGGCGGGGAACTGCCCGTCCTCGCCCTGCCGGCCGACCGGCCGCGCCCGCAGACGATGACGTCCGACGGCCGTGCCGTCTTCCACACCCTCGACCCCGAACTCTCGCGGCGACTGCGCGAGTTGAGCCGAACCCGCCGCAGCACCCTGTTCATGACCCTGCTCGCCGGCTACGCGGCGATGCTGCACCGGGTCACCGGGCAGACGGACCTCGTCGTCGGCACCCCGATCTCGGACCGGCCCGAGCGGGCCGAGAACCTGCTCGGGTTCTTCGTGAACACCCTCGCGCTGCGCCTGGACCTGTCCGGCGACCCGGCGTTCGCCACACTGCTCGACCGCGTGCGCACGGTCGCACTCGACGCGTACGACCACGCGCGCGTCCCGTTCGAAACAGTGGTGCGTGACCTCGCCCCGCCCAGGACGGTGGACCGGACGCCGGTGTTCCAGGCGTTCGCCGAGTTCCAGCGCGCCGAGCCGTTCCGCTTCGACCTGCCCGGCGTCGAAGCCACCCCGCTGGATGCCGGACCGGACAAGTCCCTGACGGACCTGACCGTGTACTTCACCGACCAGCCGCAGGGCATTCGCTGCCATCTGGAGTACAACACCGACCTGTTCGACCCGCGGACCGTCGACGGGTTCTTCACCGCCTTCCGCGACCTGCTCACCGCCGCCGTCGAGACCCCCGACGCGCCGCTGTCCCGGCTCGCCCCGGCGCTCGCCGACGGCGACCCGGTGCCGCTCGCATGGCAGCACGGCCCCTCGCGGCCGGTACCGGACACGACGCTCCACGACCTCGTCGCCCGGCGAGCCACCGAGCGGCCCGGCAGCATCGCCGTGATCAGCGGCGACACGCGACTGACGTACCGCCAACTCGACGAGCGGGCGGAGCGGCTGGCGAGCGCGCTCGCGGAACGGCACCCCGAGGGCGGTGCGGAAATCGTCCTGTGGCTGCCGCGCTCCGCCGACCTCGTCGTCGCCATGCTCGCCGTCCTCAAGGCGGGCTGCTCCTGTGTCCCGCTCGATCCGTCCCTCGGGCGGGCCCGTGCCGAGCAGATCGTGACCGAGTGCGGGGCCCGGGTCGTGGTGTCGACGCGGGAGCGGGCGGCCGGTCTCGACCTGCCCGCGGGCGTCACCGTCGTACCCCCCGACGCGACCGCTCCGTCCACGTCCCGCGCCACCGGACACGGACCGTGCTGCGTGCTCTACACCTCCGGCAGCACCGGCACGCCCAAGGGCGTCGTGGTGGCGCACCGGGCCGTCGTCGACCTGTGCGAGTGGCAGCACCGGCGCTTCGCCCTCACCCCCGCCGACCGCAGCGCTGTCGTGTGCAGCCAGAGCTTCGACGCCTCGCTCCTGGAGATCTGGCCGGCGCTGACCGCGGGCGCGTCGGTCACGATCGCCGACGAGGAGGTCCGCAAAGACCCGCTCGCCCTCGCCCGCTGGTACCGGGAGCAGGGCGTCACCTTCTCCATCCTGCCCACCGCCCTCGGCGAACAGGTACTGCGGCTGCCGCCCGGCGACCAGCCGCCGCTACGCCATCTGCTGCTGGGCGGCGACGTGCTGCGCACCCGGCCGCGCCCCGAAGCGCCGTACGAGACGGTCAACGTGTACGGGCCCACCGAGATCACCGTCCTGTGCACCACGGACACCGTCACCCCGGGGGACTCCACGGCACCGATCCCCATCGGACGGCCCGTCGACAACGTACGCCTGAGCGTGCTGGACGAGTCGGGCGATCCCGTCCCGGTGGGCACGGTGGGGGAGCTGTACGTCGGCGGCCCGGGCGTGGCCCTCGGCTATCTGCACCGCCCCGAGCTCGCCGCGGAGCGGTTCCTGCCGGACCCGGACGCCGGCCCGGACGCCCGCCGGTACCGCACCGGCGATCTCGTCCGCTGGACCCGCGACGGGAGCCTGGAGTTCTGCGGCCGGGCCGACGACCAGGTCAAGATCCGGGGGTTCCGGGTCGAGCCGGAGGAGGTCTCGCGCGTCCTCAACGCCCTCGACGGGGTGCGGGAGGCGGCGGTGCTGGCCCGGCGCAACGACCGCGGCGAGGCATACCTCGCCGCCTATGCCGTCCCGGCCGGGCCGGTCGGCGCCACGGCCGACGACCGGCAGGCCCACGCCGACCTGCTGACCGCGGAACTGGCGGTCAGGCTGCCGGAGTACCTCGTGCCGCGCGCCTGGCGCGTGCTGCCCGCCCTGCCCGTCTCGGGCAACGGCAAACTGGACCGCTCCGCGCTGCCGGCACCCGATCTGGTCTCCACGGCACCGAGCCGCGGCAACACCGTCGACGCCGGACCGGCCGCCGGCCGCGGAGGCGACATCGGGCGGCGGGTGCGGGAGCTGTGGGCCGACGAGTTCGGGACCGACCCCCACGGCATCGCGGACGACGCCTCCTTCTTCGACCTGGGCGGGCACTCGATCACCGCGATGCGGTTGGTCAACCGTGTCCGCGAAGAGTTCGGCACCGAGTATCCGATGCTGGGCTTCTACCAGGACCCGACACCACGGGCCATGACGGCCCGACTGGCCCACGAGAAGGGGGAGGAGAGCGGGGCCCGCGACGGGGACGACATCGAGCGCCGCGCACCGGCCACGGCACAGCAGTCCCGCTTCGCCACCGTCCACGCCGACCACCTCCTGCCCCAGGTGTTCAACGTGGCCCTGCGCATCACCCTCTCCGGCGCGCTGGACGTGACGGCGCTGGAGACCGCCCTCACCCGGCTGGTCGAGCGGCACGAGGGCCTGCGGACCCGGCTGGCCCGCGGCGGGGACGGCTGGGAGCAGCACGTGCTGCGGCCCGGACCGGTCGAGGTGCCGGTCGAAGACCTCACCGCGCGACGGGAAGAGGAGCGGCGGGCCGCCGTGGAGCGGGCGGGCGCCGAGGCCGCCGAGACACCGCTGGATCCCACCCGCGGCACACCGATGACGGCGCGCCTGCTGCGCACCGGCGGGAGCTCCTGGGTTCTGCTCCTCGTCCTGCACCACTCCGCCTGCGACGGCTGGTCCGTCAGCCTGCTGCTGAAGGAACTGGCCGCGCTGTACGGGGCCGCCGCGAAGGGCGAACCCGACAGTCTCCCGCCCGTGGGGTGCCAGCCCGTGGACTACGCACAGTGGCAGCAGGAGCAGGCCGACGACGCCGCCGACGGGCGGAAGCTGGAGTTCTGGCTGCGCGAGCTCGACGGGGTCCCGTTCGTCGTCGGCCTGCCGTTGGACCGGCCGCGGCCGCAGACGGCGAGCGGACGCGGCGGCGCCGTGGTGTTCACGGTGCCGGCCGAGGTGCGCACCGGTATCGACCGGCTGGCGAGACAGCGGGGGACGACGCCCTTCGCGGTCACCGCCGCCGCCCTCGGCCGGATGCTCGCCCGCAAGGCCGGGCAGTCCGACGTCCTGTTCAACGTCTCCTACGCCAACCGGGAGCGCCGCGCGTTCGAGTCGATGCTCGCCTGCACGATCACCGGCTTCGCGCTGCCGGTGCGCGACGGCGCCGCCGATTCCTTCGCCGCCCTGACCGACCAGGTCGCCCGTACCGCGGTGGAGTGCATGGACCGGGCGATGCCGGTGCGCCGGATCGCCCCGGCGATGCGGGAGCGGTACGGCGTCGACGTACCGGACAAACTGGACGTCGGCTTCGCGTACCAGAGTTCGCTGGACGCGGAGGTCGAACTGCCCGGACTGACCACGGCCGTCGAGGACCTGGCGCCCGCCGCGGCACGCACCGAACTCACCTTCGGGCTCGTCCCGGCCGGGAACGAACTGCGGGGCTTCGTCGAGTACTCGTCGGACCTCTGGGACCACGCCACGATCGAAGGGTGGGCCCGCGACTACGTCACCCTGCTGCGCGAGGAGGTCGACCGGGCCCTGCACGGCTGAGTCCCGTCCGCGACGCCGTTCCTTCGAGCGCCGATGCCGGCGCGTCGCAGGGGACGGCGTCGCGGACGCAGGCTCACGCCGCGCTGCTGCTGTGCGGCATCCAATGCCGGCACGTCATCTCGTGCTCGGTGCCCAGGCTCGTCCACCAGCGCTCGCAGCACGCCGAGTCGAGCTCCGCCCGGACGATCGCCTCGGCGGCGTCCCCGCCTCCGCGCGAGGCCCGAGCGATCAGATCCAGCAGGATCCGGCGCTGTTCACCGATCACCGTCTCCCGCACGACGGCGATGACCGGTACGAGACTGGCGGCCGCGAACAGACAGGCGGCCCACATGGGGCCGTACCGCACTTCGAGGATCGAGGTCCAGGCGAGCCCCCCGCTCGTGGCGACGTAGAGGACACACAGCAGGCGGCTGGAGCAGTTCATGGGCGTACACCGTCCTTGGGGCGGATCGAATCGCCCTGTCCAACTGCAGACAGCCCTCGTGGATTCGGGTGAATTATCCCACCGTGACTGACCGGGTGCGGTCCGCCGGATTCGAGGGGGTCCCGAGCGGGGTCTTCCCCTGGAACGCGGACCGGTAGGAGTGCGGCGTCGTGCCCACCACCCGGCGGAAGCGCTCACGGAACGCCGTCGGCGATCCGAACCCGGCCTGCCGCGCGATCCGTTCGACCGGATGGTCGCTGTTCTCCAGCAGGTACTGGGCCCGCCGCACCCGCGCCCGCAGCAGCCACTGCAGCGGAGTGGTGCCGGTCTGCTCGCGGAACCGGCGGCTGAAGGTGCGCTCGCTCATCCCCGAGCGCTCGGCCAGCGCCCCCAGGGTGATCTCCCCGGCGAGGTTGTCCTCGATCCACTCCAGCAACGGTTCGAGCGCGGAGCCGCGCGGCACCGGCGGATGCTCGTGCACGATGAACTGCGCCTGCCCGCCCTCGCGTTCGAGGGGTACGACGGACATGCGAGCGGTGTGCGCGGCCACCGCCGAGCCGAGGTCGCGCCGGATCATGTGCAGGCACATGTCCAGTCCGGCGGCGGCCCCGGCCGAGGTGAGGATCTGCCCGTTGTCGACGTACAGCACGTCCGGCTCGACCTCGACGGCCGGGAAGCGCCGTGCCATCTCGCCGGTCGCCATCCAGTGGGTGGTGGCGCGCAGCCCGTCCAGCAGTCCGGCCTCGGCCAGGACGAAGGCGCCCACGCACACGGACGCGATCCGTGTGCCGGCCTCGGCTGCCTCGCGCAGCGCCGCCACCACGGCCGGGGACGGCGGACCGGTCTCGTCGCAGCCCGGCACGATGATCGTGTCCGCGTCCGCCAGGCCGTCGAGCCCCCGCTCGATCCGCAGGGCGAAGCCCTCGGTGCGCACCTCGGGCGACTCGGCGCACAGCCGGACCCGGTAGGGGCGCCGGCCGTCCGGGAGCCGTGTCCAGCCGAACATCTGGAACGGTGTCGCCATGTCGAACGGCACCACGTTGTCGAGAACCAGGATCGCCACGGTGTGCATGACCGTCACCTTAGGCGGATTCCCGCCACGACCAGAAGCCCAGGTCGAGACAGTGATACCGGGCACAGTGCAGGTCCGGAGGGTGGCGGGAACCCGTTGGATCCTGTCGTTTCAGCCCCTGTGCGGTGGGCCCGAAGATCCCTAACGTGGGCGGGGCCGCCGCGCCGCGCACGCCGGGGCCGCGGACTCGATGCCACGCCGACCCGGAGACCCACAGCACCCGATGACCAAGATCCTGCTCATCCTTCACGTCCTTGCCGCCATCGTCGCCGTCGGACCCGTGACCGTCGCGGCCAGCATGTTCCCGCCCGCCGCACGCCGCGTCCCGGCGACGGACGGCGCCGTGGCGGTGGGTACCGTCCGCCTCCTGCACCGCATCTGCCGCGTCTACGCGACCATCGGAGTGTCGGTCCCCGTCCTCGGCCTCGCCACCGCCCTCGCGATGGGGGTCCTGGGCAGCGGATGGCTCATCACGTCCATCGCCCTGACCGCCGCGGCCGCCGGCCTGCTGATCGCGTTCGTGCTGCCCCGCCAGGAGGAAGTCCTGGAGCAACTGGACGCCGAGAAGCCCGTCGAGCGCTCGGCCACCGTGCAACTGGCCATGGTCACCGGCATCTTCAACCTGCTGTGGGCGACCGTCACCATCCTGATGATCGTGCGGCCCGGTTCGACGACCGGTGCCTGAACCGGGCAGGTCGGCGGCCCGCGACCGTGCGTCGAGGGCCGCCATAGCACCCGTTCGTCGCCCGTGAAGCGCTCTGGCAGAATTCGCACTTCAGTGTGCGTCGGCGCCTAGACTCGACAGCCGTGCCCATATGCACACAAGGGCCACGACATGAAAGGCGCGTTGACGGGTGTTTCAGGATTCCCCCATTTACGACCGGCTGATCGCGGAACGCGGCGACATCCCCACCCAGGTGCGCAGGGAGGCCGAACGCGTCAGCCGGGACCTGGAGTTCGTGATGCAGCCGGGGCCGCCCCTCGGCCACGCGCCCGCTCCGGTACGTCCGGCGCCCCCCGCCCCGGCCTGGCAGCGCAGCGCCCTGCCGCCCGGTCAGCACGGCGGCTGAGGACGGTCAGACCACCTTCGCGCTCGCCCCGTTGACGTGCGGCTCCGGCCCGGCGACGGGCTGCGCGAGCCACTCGGCTATGGTGCGGGCGATCGGCTGGCCGGTGTCCACCTCCACGAAGCCGAACTGGCCCGACTGGTTGCACTCCAGGAACCACCACACGCCGTCGGCGTCCTCGACGAAGTCGAAGGCGCCGTAGGCCAGTTCTGCGCCCCGCAGGTAGGCGAGGACCGCCTCGGCGACGCGCGGCGCGACATCGACCGCCTGCCACGGAGCGTCGGAGACGGCGAAACGGACGTCCACCTCCGCCTCCGCACCGGTCGCCTTGCGGGCGGCCAGCAGCCGGTCGCCGACCACGGTGAGACGGATGTCGGCCCGCTTGTCGACGCGGCGTTGCAGCAGGGTCGGTCCGAACGCGACGGCGGAGAAGTCGGTGTCCGGCGCGACTCTGCTGGTCGGCACCGCCCGGGGCGGGTCCTGCGGGTGCGCGCCCGACACCGGCTTGACCACCAGATCCGGATAGCGCTCGGCGAACTCGCGGGCGGCCCGCGGGAACGTCGTGATCAGCGTGGCGGGCACCGGCAGTCCGCACTGCTGGGCCAGACGCAGCTGCCAGGGCTTGTGCCGGGCTCGGCGGGCCGCGTCGGGATGGTTCATCCAGCGGGCGTCGCTGCCACGCAACATGCCGTACAGCGCCTGCCCGGCCTCCTCCGTCAACCAGGTCGACGGGCTGGCCGCCCGCTGCGCCGCCGCTCCCGGCCTGCGCAGCCAGACCGAGCGCAGCCCGGTGATGCTCACCAGACGTCCCCCGGCCGAGAGATGGCCGCGGAACCTGCCGTGCACGAACTCGCCCGACAGGGACACCCCGCCGGTCAGGTCGGCGGGGTCGAGCCGGAACACCGGAACGCCGGACGCGTTCAGATGCACCACCACCATGTCCGCCGTCACGTCTTCTTCGCTCGTCAGAACCAAGACGGTCATCTTCGCCGGCCTGTGTTCAGTCGTCGAAGTGAGTCTTGGAGCCCGCTGTGGACGTCGTGGTGCCCAACTCCCGCATCAAGGCGTGATCACAGGCGGCTATGCGGCCGTCACGGAGCACGTTCAACTGCATACCGGAGTCGTAGACGTACGGAGTGGTGACCTCCAACTCCGCGGCCGGCCGTGCATAGTTGAGCGCGAACGGTTGCATCGTCTCTCCCTTACAGGTGCTGCTCCGATCGAGCCTGGTCACCCGGCGGCGGCCCTCGGTCACCGACGCCCTTTGGTTTCCACTTACTTAAACGAATCGAACGGGTGATTGGTTTCCTTACTTTCTGTAATCAACGGCGTCCGGCGGTCCCGCCTCGGGAGAGCGGCGCAGGGTACGCAGTGCCAGCAAGAGCACGCCGATGTCGTCCAGATACACCGGATCGGGGACCAGATCGGCCGGCAGCACGAAGTACAGGACGGCACCCCAGAACACCCATCGCGGGCCGGTCGGCAGCCCCGAGCGCCGCAGCAGCCGCCGCGTGCGCACGAGCCGCACCAGCACCCCGACGGCCACGGCGAGCACGACGGCCGCGAGGGCCACGGCGCAGACGATCACCGTGGTGGTCGACTCCACTGACCCTCCTCCTGCCGGTGTCGCGTGTCACACGCACTGCTCTTCGAATGCCCGCTTCGGTCACGCACATTGCATGACGACGGTCACCCGGCCGCATCGCATCACCCATCAGGACGGAAGACGCACAAACGAGGCGGTCACCTGCCTCCCCCGCCCCACCCGCGCACCGAATGCCCCCCGCCCGACGCAGTAGCGGGCGCCCACGAAAGCGCCGCATCCCCAGTACGTCGTGGTGTCCCGCTCGCAGCCGACCCAGGGGCACGGGGAACCGCGCGAGAGGCCGTCCGCCACCCGCGGTCGCCCGTGAACCCGCGGCCCGAGTCCTCGGGCCGCCGGCTCGCCCCTACCGGTCCGACGTCTCCCGCTGGGCGACGACGGCCTCGGGCTCCTGCTCGGTGCCCGTCTCAGGAGTGGCCCTGCGGGGCCGGGTCGAGCTCTTGAGGCGTTCGAAGGTGCGGGTCAGCTGCTGGAGGGGCGACGGTGCCGGGACGGAAACGGGCTGCGGCTGCCGTTCGGGTGCGGCCTCGGCGGACTCGCGGAACGCGGCCAGCGCCGCATGCGCCTGCTCGGCCGCCTCGCGGTACAGGTCGCGGGACTTCGTCATCGCCTCCAGGGCGTCCGCGTACATCGCCACGAGCGCGCGCTCGCGCGTGAGCTCCTCCTGAAGGGTCAGCAGCCGCCATTCCTCCCGCAGGGCGGTGAGGGCCTCCTCGCCGCCCTCCGGGAGCGGCCGCGGCAGCGCGGCGAAGCGCGTCACGGCATGGATGAGTTCGGCCGGCTCGGAGCCGTCGAGGAAGACGCTCCGGACCGAGAAGCTCTCGGCGTCGTAGTCGGCCGGGGCGGGCGCGCCGGGCAGCACCACGGCTCCGCCGCGCGGCACCTGCACGTCGAGGTCCCGCAGGGCCCAGTTCACGACGCGCAGCTGGCTGGGCGCGGCGCGGTGCTCGACCACGCGGTGCCGCAGGCTCTCCGGCAGCATCCCGGCCAGCGGCACCTGCCCGCGCTGGTCGGTCGTCATGGCCTCGTGGACGACGACATGGATGCTCCAGCCGTCCCGAGCCGCGTCGCGCAGTATGCGCCGTACGGCCTTGTCGTCCGAGGGAAGGGGGTTGATGTCCCGCAACCGCAGGCCCGTGACCGTGTCGTGGTCCCAGGCCGTCTCCGGCTCCTGCGGCCAGAACATCGCGGCGGGCGACGGCCACCGGGGGTCCCAGGGCGCCTCGGCCTCGGCGACCAGCACCCACTCCTGTCCGCTGCCCAAGTCGCGCCGGACGGTCAGCCGGGCCCGCACGGTCACCGAGCCGGCGACCCGCCATCGGGCCTCGAAGACCCAGTCCTGGGCGGCCTCGGCCTCGGGTACTTCCAGGAAGTCGTCGATGGTGCGGCGGTCCTTGAGCTGCCGCAGGCCGGTGCGGACCGCGTCCTGAGCCGCGGGACCCGGGTGGTGGCCGCGGGCCGACCACACCGTGGGAGGAGTCATGGGGCGGGTGCTGGAGGAGCTGGGCATGGGTCCATCTGTGGGCGGGGGCGCGTGCTTCTTACAAGTATCGTCGTCGCAGATGCCTGCCCAGCGGGCGGGGTCCGCACACGGGGTGTGCGTGATCCGCACCGGACGGGGGTCGCTCACTCGTGGTCCGCGCCGCGTCCCGTCACGACAATGACTCGTTGAGCGGGACCCGCCCACCATCCGCATTGGGGCGGGTCCCGCTCATCCGTCCACGTCCGCTCTAGTTGTGGTACGTGATGTAGCCGTTGCCGTCCCGGTCGTTCTGGCTCTTGGTGTAGGCGTGCGAGTCCGCCCCGGCGCCCGAGGGCTTGTAGAGGTAGATCGTGTCCTTGTCGTTGTTCCACATGAAGTTGCAGTTGTCGCGGTAGACGACGTTGTTCGTGTCGGAGTCCGTGCCGTTGCCGCCGCGCAGCTTCACGTAGTCACCGGGCTGGAGGTGGTGGTTCGCCGTGAACGTGAACCTGTTGCCGGCCTTGTCCTTCACGACGTAGCCCTTGAGGTTGACCGTCGTGCCGGACGAGTAGTTCTTGATCGTCAGGTATTCCTCGTCGGTGTTGCCGGTCCGGCAGTTGTTGGAGTCGCTGCCGGGCGCGTCGTACTGGATCCCGCGGATCTTCAGCGCGGACGAGTACTCGGTGGCCTGGGCGGGCGCGGCGGCGAGGGCCGCGAGCGTGCCGGCCGTGACGGCGGTCGTGGCGAGAATGCGTATGCGCATGGAGAAATATCCCCCCTGTGTGGAGCTTTGGTGAAGATCAGGAGTGTATCCGGGGGGTGCGAGTGCTGTGCGGGCTTCCCCGAAATGCGGGACACGGGTACGTCAGTGCGGATAAGCCCGCGGTGGGCGCTGACGGGGGAGCTCGTCGCGGAAGTCGGAAATGACCGAACTGATCTGACGCATGAGCGCGGTGTCCCCGAGCCGGTCGAGATACAGGTTGTGCCGGGCCAGGGCCGGCGCGTCCACGCAGAAGTACAGCGCCATGAGCGGATTGACGAACAGTTCGCCGCCCTTGGTGCGCTCGGTGAACCGTACGTCGCCGAAGTCGCCGCGCACCGCGGCGGCGACCGAGCCCTGGACGATGCTCGGATGGTCCGGCGTGCAGCGCTGTGCGTGCGCCACGGCGTCGAGGTAGAGGCGCCCCTCGGTGCTGTCGCGCGGCAACGAGAACGCGCCCAGGTAGCCGCCCGCGCGGTCCAGCGCCGCGAGATTCTCCAGCACCAGCGAGTGGTTGACCCCGTGATAGGCGTCCACCCCGAACCCGAGGCACGCCACCAGCCGTACGGCGACCTCGTCGAGCCCGGCCACCGCGGCGAGGCTCGCCATGTCCTCCTCCGGCGTGCCGAGCCCGTTCTCGTCGCCGCGCATGAGGATGTCGGTGCCGCCGTCCACCAGTACGACGGCGTCGACGCCGCCCAGATGGGCCAGCAGGGTGCGGTAGGCGGCCCTGAGCGGCCGCACGCCCGTCCGGGGAAACGCGTACACCGTGTCGGGCAGGTCCTGCTCGGCCAGCCAGCGTGCGAGGGTCCGCTCGGGGAAGTAGTCGCCGCGCGCCGCGGTGTCCGGGCGTATCGCGGCGACGTCGTGGTCCACCCAGACGTCCAGGTCCAGCCCGTACAGGTCCGCGAAGGACAGGTTGGCGAGATGGACCTCCTTGCCGGCCGCGCGCAGGGCGAGGGCCAGGGGAAGTCCGGCGTACACGTCGAAACCGCCGCCCGCGCCGGCGATGAGCACCCGGCGCGCGTCGTGCAGCCGGGTGAGGAAAGGGGGTTCGAGGAGTGAGAACACCGGGGGACGCTAACAGGCGGCGATCTTCGGGGTGAGGGAGAAAGCCGGGAGGGCCGGGGTGCGAAGCCCCGGCCCTCCCGCCCTGCGTCGTCGGCGGACTACGCGCCGCTCTCGCGGAGCATGTCCTCGCGCTCGACGAGCTTCACGCGCTCACGGCCCTGCGGCTCGCCCAGCGCCTTCTCGGCGGCGTCGAGCTTGTACCAGCCCTCCCAGGTGGTGTGGCGGAGCTCGCGCTCGGCGAGGAAGGCGTCCACGGCCTCGGGCTCGGGAGAGGCCGGGGTCTGCAGACGGTCGTTCGCGAAGTCGTCCAGCAGGTTGGCGACCGTCTCGTTGGCGTCGCCCTTGGTGTGGCCGATGAGGCCGACCGGGCCGCGCCGGATCCAGCCGGTGACGTACGTGGACTGGAGGTGCTCGCCGGACTCCTGGAGGACCCGGCCGCCCGCGTCCGGGACCGTGCCCGACTCGATGTCCCACGGCAGCTTGGGGAGCTTGTCGGAGAGGTAGCCGACGGCCCGGTAGACCGCGTCGACGTCCCAGTCCGTGAAGGCGCCCGTGCCCTTGACGTTGCCGGTGCCGTCCAGCTCCGTGCGCTCGGTGCGCAGGCCGACGACCCTGCCGTCCTCGCCCAGGATCTCCACCGGCGACTCGAAGAAGTGCAGGAAGAGCTTGTGCGGGCGGTCGCCGACGTCGCGGATGGCCCAGTTCTCCAGGGTCTTCGCGACCATGTCGACCTGCTTGTTGCCGCGCCGCTCGGCGATCGAGCCCTCGTCGTAGTCGATGTCCTCGGGGTTGACGATGACCTCGATGTTGGGGGAGTGGTCCAGCTCGCGCAGCTCCATCGGGCTGAACTTCGCCTGCGCCGGGCCCCGGCGGCCGAAGACGTGGATCTCGACGGCCTTGTTCGCCTTGAGGCCCTCGTAGACGTTCGGCGGGATCTCGGTCGGCAGCAGCTCGTCCGCCGTCTTCGCCAGGATGCGGGAGATGTCGAGCGCCACGTTGCCCACGCCCAGGACGGCGACCTTCTCCGCCTCCAGCGGCCAGGTGCGCGGCACGTCCGGGTGGCCGTCGTACCAGGACGCGAAGTCGGCGGCGCCGTAGGAGCCGTCCAGCTCGACGCCGGGGATGCGCAGCTCACGGTCGGCCATCGCGCCGGTCGAGAAGATCACACCGTCGTAGAAGGCGCGCAGGTCGTCCAGGTGGACGTCCGTGCCGTAGTCGATGTTGCCGAAGAGGCGGACCTGCGGCTTGTCGAGGACCTGGTGCAGGGCCTTGATGATGCCCTTGATGCGGGGGTGGTCGGGGGCGACGCCGTAACGGATCAGACCGAACGGGGCCGGCATCCGCTCGAAGATGTCGATGGACACACCGGGCTCGGTGGCCACGTCGGACTTGAGCAGAGCGTCGGCGGCGTAGATCCCGGCGGGGCCGGCTCCGACGATGGCTACCCGCAGGGGGCGGGGCATGATCAGGTTCCCTTCGAGAGGCGATAGATCGACTCGAACGGGAAGCCTAAACTAAGGCAAGCCTAAGTCGGTACGCGGGTCCGACCTATGAGCTCATAAACCAATTCTATGACCTGGAACCGGGCCGACGGGAGCGGCGGGTTGCCGTGCGGAAGGGAACCGTACGGCAACCCGCGTCCCGGTCAGTCGATGTGGAAGCTGTCCCCGTAGACCTTCCAGTTCAGCGGGGTGGTGAGGTCGAGGTTGCCCGCGCGGAGGAAGACCCGCTGGGCCGTGTCGACCCGGCTGGTGTCGCTGTGGGCCTCCTCCTGCTTCATGGCCCACACCCGCGCGTCCAGGAAGGCGTTGAGATACGTGACCTCGTCACCGCCCTGCGCCGGCGGCCGCGCCCGGTTCAGGGCGCGCTTGCGTATGTTGCCGAAGCTGGTCGGGTCCGAGCCGTCGCCGTGCATGACGATGGCGTCGTAGTACGCGAACTGGCCGAGCACGCGCAGCCCGTCGGCCTTGCCCTGCCGCACGGCCGGGTTGAAGTACACCCGGTCGCGCTCGTCGTTCTGGGCCTGCTTGAACGCCTGGTCCTGAGCGGCCCGGCCCCAGTCGCGGGGGTAGTTCGGGTCGAGCCCGTCGTGCGAGTCGGTGCCGTCGACCCGGCGCAGCGCCGGCAGGTACGGGGCGAGGACGTTGCCGGGGCGGCGCTGGGTGTACAGCTCCACGAGGTCGAGCATGTCGCCGGTGCCGGAGCAGAAGCCGATGATGCCGGCGGTGTAGCCGCGGCCGTCGCCGATGTCCTCGATGTACTTGTACTGCGCCTTCCAGTCGAGCGAGGAGTTCTCCGCGCTCGACACCAGCTTCATGGCGATCTCCTTCTTCGCCGGGTCGTCGAGTCCCACCGCGGCGGACTGCGCGGCGGCGGCACGGGGGGAGCTGAGGAGCGGGGCTGACGCCAGGGACGCGCCGATCAAGGTGAGAAGCGTACGGCGCGACGTGTGCGTGGGGTGCTTCACGGCGGCTCCAAAGGGAGGTGGGGGGTGGGGAGTTGGCCGTTCCCTACACTGATAGGAAGGTTTCCTATCAGAAGTGGAGCGCGCGGGGCACCGGTCGCGTCAAAGGTTCGTACCTATCTACAAGCCCGCTCGGCGTCCGCCGGTCACGGCAGCAGGTGCGCCCCGGGCTGCGGCAGCGGCTGCTCCGCCCAGATCACCTTGCCGCCCGGCAGATACCGCGTGCCCCAGCGCTCGGCGAGCTGCGCGACCAGGAACAGACCGCGCCCGCCCTCGTCCGTCATCGCGGCGTAGCGCAGATGCGGCGACGTGCTGCTGGCGTCGAAGACCTCGCAGATCAGGCTCCGGTCACGCAGCATGCGCACCCGGATCGGGTCGCCGCCGTACCGGATGGCGTTGGTGACCAGCTCGCTCAGCATCAGCTCCGTGCTGAACGACAGCTCCTCCAGGCCCCAGCGCTCCAGCGTCTCCGTCACGGCGGCGCGGACCTGGGCCACGGCCGCCGGGTCGGACGGCACGTCCCACTCGGCGACCAGATCGGGTCCGAGCGCCCGCGTGCGCGCCACGATCAGCGCGATGTCGTCGCTCTGGCGGCCCGCCAGCCGGGCCTCCAGGACGGCCTGGCAGGTCTCCTCCGGCGTGCGGCCGGTCCCGGCGAGTGCCGCGCGCAGCTGCTCCAGACCCTCGTCGATGTCGTGCTCCCGGTCCTCCACCAGCCCGTCCGTGTAGAGCACGAGCCGGCTGTCCTCCGCGAGCTCCAGCTCCACCGTCTCGAACGGCAGCCCGCCCAGGCCCAGCGGGGGCCCGGCGGGCACGTCCGGGAACTCGACGGTGCCGTCCGGCCGGACCAGGGCCGGCGGCGGATGCCCCGCGCGGGCGATCGTGCACAGCCGGGAGACCGGGTCGTAGACCGCGTACAGACAGGTCGCGCCGGTCACCGCGGCGCTGTCGCCCTCCTGGGCCTCGTCCTGGTCGATCCGGGCGACCAGCTCGTCCAGGAGTGCGAGGAGTTCGTCGGGCGGCAGATCCAGCGCGGAGAAGTTGTGCACGGCCGTGCGCAGCCGGCCCATGGTGGCCGCCGCGTGCAGCCCGTGGCCCACGACGTCCCCGACGACCAGCGCCACCCGGGCGCCGGACAGCGGCAGGACGTCGAACCAGTCGCCGCCGACCCCCGCCTGCGCCGGCAGATACCGGTAGGCGATGTCCAGGGCGTTCTGCTCGGGCAGACTGCGCGGCAGCAGGCTGCGCTGGAGCGTCACCGCCATGCTGTGCTCGCGCGTGTAGCGGCGGGCGTTGTCGATGGACACCGCCGCCCGGGCGACCAGCTCCTCGGCGAGCGCCACCTCGTCGGTGTCGAACGGCTCGCCCTTCTGCGACCGCCAGAAGCTCACCACGCCCAGCAGCAGCGACCCCGCCCTGAGCGGCACCGCGATCAGCGAGTGGATGCCGAAGTCCACCACCTGCGCCGAGCGCTCCAGATCCTGGGCCCGCCAGCCCGGCGCCTCCCGCAGCCGCGGCTCGATGACGGCATGACCGCCGCTCAGCGCCCGGGCCTGCGGCGAGGAGTCGACGAACCGGATCTGCTCGCCCACCGGATACAGCGGCGCGTCCTTGCGTATCCCGCCGCACGCCGTGCGCCGCAGCCGGGTCGCCGCCTCCGGCTGTCCGCCGCCCAGCACGGCGTCGAACAGGTCGACGGTGGCGAAGTCCGCGAACCGGGGCACCGCCAGCTCCGCCAGTTCCTCGGCGGTGCGTGTGACGTCCAGGCTGGTGCCGATGCCCACCCCGGCGTCGTACAGCATGTTCAGGCGCTCACGGGCCTCCTCGGCACGGCCGGACAGGGCGCGCAGCTCCGTCGAGTCACGCAGGGTGGCGACGCTCCCGGAGGGGCGGCCCCTGAGGTGGGTGGGGCGCTGGTTGACCGCGAGGAGCCGGTCCTTGACCAGGTGCACCTCGTCGGTGGCCATCCGGCCGGAGTCCAGCAGCTCGGCGGTGTCGGGGGCGAGTCCGAGGTCGAGCACCCTGCGTCCCTCGGCGTCCTCGGGCAGATCGAGCAGGCGGTGCGCCTCGTCGTTGGCCAGGAGCATCCGGCCCTCGTCGCCGACGATGATGACGCCCTCGCGCACGGCGTGCAGAACGGCGTCGTGGTGCTCGTACATCCGGGTCATCTCGTCCGGCCCGAGACCGTGCGTCTGCCGCAGCAGCCTTCTGCTGACGAGGGCCGTGCCGGCCGTGGACAGGGCGAGCGCGGCCGCGGCGGCGATCAGGACGAGCGGCAGCTGCCGGTCCGCCGTGCCGCCCACGGTGTCCGTCGTGATCCCCGCGGACACCAGGCCGACGACCTTGCCGTCGGGATCCTTGATCGGGACCACGGCCTGCACGAGCGGCCCGATGGTGCCCGTGATCTGCTCGACCACCACCCTGCCCTCGAGCGCGGGCTCCAGATTCCCGACGAAGTGCTTGCCGATCCGGTCCGGCTTGGGGTGGGTGTACCGGATGCCGTCCGTGTTCATGACGACGATGAAGTCGACCTCGGTGGCCTTGCGCGCGGCCTCGGCCTTCGGCTGGAGCACGGCCGTCGGGTCGGGGCTGTTCAGCGCCTCCCGGGTGCCCGGCGCGTTCGCGAACGCCTCGGCCACCGCGACCGAGCGGTTACGGGCCTCCTGCGTGGTGTCGTACCGCACCTGCAGCACCAGGGCCACCACCGCGGCGACGACCAGCAGCAGCACGATCACGACCTGGAGCAGGAACACCTGCCCGGCGACGCTGCGCCCGCCCACGGCGGACCGCAGACGGCCGAGCCGGCCCTTGCGAGGCTCCCGGTCGTCGGGGTCGAAGGGCATTCCCCGTTCGGGCACCACGGTGCCGCGGTCCGGCGCACGCCAGGTGCGCGGACCGCTGGGACGACGGGCCGACCGGGCCCCGGAACGACCCGTTAGTCGGACCATGTGCCCATGTCTACACTGCCGCGCCTCCAGAGGCGAGACACGTCACGGACCGTGACGGGAGCTGTTTCGTTCCTCACATGACGATCACCGCGTCGATCCACCGAAAGCGGGCAACTCCCGCCCCCGCCACAGCAGTACGCCCCGGGCGCCGGCGGCATCCGGATGCTCGTCCCTCACTTGCGGCGCAGGGGTGTGGCGCGTCGGGTGGCGAGCAGCAGCGCGATGTCGTCGGGGCGGTCCGTCATGTGCCGGGCCGTCGCGGTGAGCCGGTCGGCCAGGCTCGCCAGGGAGCGGCCGCCGGGCCGGGCACCGGGGCCGCCGGCCCTGGCCAGCGCGACCCGCAGCGCGCTGATGCCGTCGTCGATGTCGACACCGGGCCGCTCCACCAGCCCGTCGGTGTACAGCGCCAGCACGGCCCCGGGGTCCATCCGCAGCTCCGTCACCGGGTACTGGGCCTGCGGGTCCACGCCGAGCACGACCCCGCCCGGCAGGTCCAGGAGCTGCGTACGCCCGTCGGGGCGGCGCAGCAGCGGGCGCGGATGCCCGGCCACGGCCGCCCGCGCGACGCCGGTCGCCGGGTCGAGGCGGATGTAGCAGCAGCTCGCGAACAGTCCGGCGTCGAGGTCGATGAGCAGGTGGTTGGTGCCGCTCATGACCTCGTCAGGCGGCCGGTCGCCGAGGGCGAAGGCCCGCACGGCGCTGCGGAGCTGGCCCATGGTGGCCGCCGCCTGCACACCGTGACCCTGCACATCGCCGATGACCAGCGCCAGCGCGTCCCCGGCGGTCACGACGTCGTACCAGTCGCCGCCCACCTCCATGCCCTGGGTGCCCGGCAGATAGCGCCCCGCGGTCTCCAGCAGCGGATGCTCCGACAGCCGCCGCGGCAGCAGCGCCTGCTGGAGCCCGCGGGCCAGCGCGGCCTCGCTCTCGTAGCGCTGCGCCTTCTCCAGGGCGTGCGCGATCAGCCCGGCCATGGCCGTGAGCACCGCGCGCTCCTCGCTGCTGAAGCTGCGCGGCCGGTCGAAGCCGAGGATGCAGGAGCCGACGGGACGGCCGGAGGCGATCAGCGGCAGGAAGGCGCGGGCGCCCTCGGTCGCGTCCAGCGCGATGCCCGGGTAGGCGTCGGAGAGCTGCTGCATCGAGTCGAAGAACAGCGGGCGCCCGTTCGTCAGCGTCTCCACGCCCGGCAGCCCCTCGTCGAGCCCCACACCGTCGAACGGGGCGAGGAACCCCTTGGGGAAGCCCGTCTCCCAGGCCAGGTACAGATGCCGCTCCTGCAGCAGGTAGATGGCCAGACGCCGGCCGCCGAACACCGGCAGCAGCTCCCGCATCACCACGGCGGACACCTGACGGGGCGTGACCGCCTCCGTCAGCGCGATGGCGAGGACGATCGGCCGGTACAGGGGGGCGAGCGAAGAGGCCCCGGCGGGCTCCGGCGTTCCGTGCGTCTCCAGGAGGTCGCGGGGAGTGTCCGCCGCCGCGTGCCCCGGACGGATCGTGCAGGTCAGCAGGTCGGGGCCGGGGTACAGCGACAGGGCGAGCAGCTCCTCGCTGAAGGTGCGGGCGGCGGTCTCGCGCTCGGGATCGGGCGGTCTGCGGACGTGGAAGTGCACCGGATCCGGAGACAGCAGGGCGACCCGCAGATGGTCCTCGACGGCGGGCTGGTTCAGCCACGGCACGCTCTCCCACAAGGTCCGGCCCAGCAGCTCGCCGCGCGGCCGGCGCAGCAGTTTCGCCGCGTGCGGGTTGGCGTAGACGACCGAGCCCAGCCGGTCCAGGCAGAACACCCCGTCGGGAAGCTGATCGGCCGCGACGTCCGCCACCGCGCTCGCCCCCGGGTCCAGGACGACCCCGCGCACGGGCGCCGGGAAGAAGGGCGCCGATTCCTCGTACGGCCCCCAGACCTCGACCAGACGCAGCGCGCCGTTGGCCGCGCGGACGTACAGCGGCAGGGCAGGCGGCCGGCCGCCGGCCGCCTCCCGCAGCGCGGCGAGGATCCGCTCCGCGTCGCCGGGGGCGACGGCCTCCGCGAAGTCCTCCACGGTGGCGTGCGCCTCACCCGGAGCTGCCCCGAGGACGACGTTCAGCCGCTCCTCCGCGGTCACGACGTTCGTCTCCGGATCCCAGGCGAACCGGCCGAGGTAACCGGAGGGCCGACGCCTGGCCGGCGGGCGCACACACAGCGGTACGCCGTCCCAGTTCACCGCCGCCGCGTCCCCGTCCTCCAGGGTCCGCAGCGCCGAGCCGAGCTCCTTCGCCAACTGGGACATGCGCTCGCGCACCGGTAGCAACTCGGTGGCGTCGCCCGCCGAGGGCCGCAGCACGGTCAGCACGCCGAAGACCGACGACCCGCCGACGACGGGCACGTACAGGGACCCGAACTGGAACGGCAGGCCGGCGGCGAACTGCGGATAGCGGCGCATCGTCTCCGTCGCGTTCGGCAGCACCACCTCGACGCCCAGCCGGTAGGCGTCCGCGACGGGGAACGGCCGGTCGACGTGCAACCGCCACCACGGCCGGAACAGGGGGCCCGGCAGCCCCTCCAGCACCGCGAGCCGGAGGAGTCCGGGCGTGCCGGAGCGCAGATATACCCCTCCCGCGTGCCCGCCGGCCGCGCTGATCGCCTCCGCCGAGGCATCGATCAGCAGCGCGGCAAGCCCGCCGGGCGTCCGCTCTGCGCCCTCGGCGCTCCCAGTCATCGGCCCTACCTCGTCCGTACGCCGTCACGCGCGCGACACAGCAAGAATGCGCCACTACGCCCCCCGCTCGCACCTGGGCGGCCAAATCCGTCGCACTCGACCGCCGGACGGACGAGGCCCCGGCGCCGCCGTCCCCGGTGGCCACGGGGCAGGAACGGGCCCCGGACCGGCTTCCGTGCCCGGCGATTCGACGGGCGTCGACTTCCGGCCAGGCAGTTCCCCGCCACCGGGGCGGGAGCCGAAACCGTGGAACGGACCCTCCCGTTGTCCGTGCGAGACCCGAGGCTGTCCGGAAGACTCGGGAACGGGCTCCGCGGGCTCGGTACAGGCAGGAGATCAGACGCATGGAGTACTACGACCTCGGCACGCACACCCGCTCCGTCACCGCGTCCTCCGCCCGGGCACAGCTCTGGTTCGACCGCGGACTGGTCTGGACGTACGCCTTCCATCACGAGGAGGCCGTCGCCTGCTTCGAGGCTGCCGCCGAGGCCGACCCCGACTGCGCGATGGCCCACTGGGGCATCGCCTACGCGCTCGGGCCGAACTACAACAAACCCTGGGAGTTCTTCGACGACCAGGACCTCAAGCGCACCGTCGACCGCACCCACGCCGCCGTGGAGCTGGCCCACGACAAGGCGGTGCACGCCACTCCCGTCGAGCGGGCCCTGATCGCCGCCCTGCGCGCCCGCTACCCGCAGGCCAAGGCGGTGGAGGACTGCTCGATCTGGAACGCCCCCTACGCCGACAGGATGCGGGTGGTCTACGAGCTCGCGCCGGACGACCTCGACGTCGCCACCCTGTACGCCGACGCCCTGATGAACCTCACGCCCTGGCAGCTGTGGGACCTGAGGACCGGCGAACCGGCCGAGGGGGCCCGCACCCGGGAGGCCGAGGCGGTGCTGGACCGGGCCCTCGCCACCGCCGCCGGGCGCGATCACCCGGGCGTGGTCCACATGTACGTCCACCTGATGGAGATGTCCCCGACCCCGGAGGCGGCGCTGACCGTCGCCGACCGGCTGCGCGGACTGGTGCCCGACGCCGGGCACCTCAATCACATGCCCTCGCACCTGGAGGTGCTGTGCGGTGACTACCGCCGGGTGGTCTCCGACAACACCGCCGCGATCGCGGCCGACGAGAAGTACCACGCCCGGGCCGGGGCGATGAACTTCTACACGCTGTACCGCTCGCACAACTACCACTTCAAGATCTACGGCGCGATGTTCCTCGGCCGGTCCGAGGTGGCCCTCGAGACCGCCGCACAGCTCGAGGCGTCCATCCCCGAGGACCTGCTCAGGGTGCCGAGTCCGCCCATGGCCGACTGGCTGGAGGGCTTCCTCGCCATGCGCGTCCACGTCCTGATCCGCTTCGGACGCTGGGACGACATCCTGGCCCTGCCGCTGCCCGCCGACCCGGAGCTGTACTGCACGACGACCGCGATGCTGCACTACGCGCGCGGCGTCGCCCTCTCCGCCACCCACCGCGTGCCGGAGGCGGAGGCGGAACGCGAGCTCTTCCGGGCGGCGGTCGCCCGGGTCCCCGAGACCCGCATGCTGTTCAACAACACCTGCGCCGACATCCTCGCCATCGCCTCGGCGATGCTCGACGGCGAGCTGGAGTACCGCAAGGGCCACCACGACGCCGCCTTCGCCGCGCTGGAACGCTCCATCGAACTGGACGACAACCTGCCCTACGACGAACCGTGGGGCTGGATGCAGCCCACCCGGCACGCCTACGGCGCCCTGCTGCTGGAGCAGGGACGCGTCGAGGAGGCCGAGGCCGTCTACCGCGCCGACCTCGGTCTGGACGGCACCCTCCCGCGGGCTCTGCAGCACCCCGGCAACGTCTGGTCCCTGCACGGCCTGCACGAGTGCCTGACCCGGCTCGGCCGGACCGGGGAGGCACAGATGCTGTCCGGGCAGCTGCGTCTGGCCACGGCGCTGGCGGACGTCCCCATCGAGGCGTCCTGCTTCTGCCGGCTCGACACGAGCGCCCGGGACATGGTGGAGGACGGCTGCTGCGCGCCGTGAGGGAGCCGGGCGTCCCCCGAGTGCGTGGGGCTCAGCGGTCCCCGGAGGTCCGCGGCAGGGGCTGCTCGAACCAGACCACCTTGCCGGTGCTCACCCGCGTCGCGCCCCAGCGCCGAGCGAGCTGGTCGACCAGGAACAGGCCCCGGCCGCCCTCGTCGCTCAGCCGGGCCTGCCGCATCCGCGGCACCACCGTGGAGTCGTCGCCCACCTCGCAGCGCAGCACGTCCGTGTGGATCAGCCGCAGGGTGATCGGCCGGGTGGCGAACCGCACCGCGTTCGCCACCACCTCGCTGACCAGCAGTTCGGTGGTCTCCACCAGGGAGTCCAGGCCCCACTCGGCGAGCGTGCGGCGGGTCAGCCGGCGGGCCTGGCCGGCGGTCTGCGGGCGAGGAGCCATGTACCAGTACGCGACGGTCTCCGGCAGGAGGCCCTCGAACCGGGCGGCGAGCAGCGCGATGTCGTCGTCACGCTCACCCGGTCCCAGCGTGCCCAGGGCCTCGTCGCACAGGTCCTCCAACGACAGGGGAGCGGACCCGAGGGCGGCCGTGCGCAACCGGTCGCACAGCAGCTCCATCCCGGTCACGACGTCCGAGTCACGGGACTCGACCAGGCCGTCGGTGTACATCAGCAACGTCGCCCCGGCCGGGGCGTGCGTCTCGACGGACTCGAAGCCACCGCCGCCGACGCCGATCGGCGCTCCGGGCGGGGCGTGGAGCACCTCGACGCCGCCGTCGGGACGCAGCAGCACCGGCGGCAGATGGCCGGCGTTGGACACCAGCAGCCTCTGCAGCACGGGGTCGTACAGGGCGTACAGGCAGGTGGCGGTGTGGTCGCTGCCCAGCCGGCCGGCCTGGTCGTCGAGGTGGTGCAGCACCTCGGACGGGGGCAGGTCGAGCCCGGCCAGGGTCTGCACGCTGGTGCGCAGCTGGCCCATGATCGCGGCCGACGTCATGGAGTGGCCCATGACGTCGCCGATGACCAGGGCGACCCGGTTGCCGGGCAGCGGGATGGCGTCGTACCAGTCGCCGCCGACCCGTGCGGTGCGCGAGGACGGCAGATAGCGGCTGGCCAGCCGGACGCCGGGCGGTTCCGGAAGCGACGGCGGGAGCATCGTGCGCTGCAGGGTGTCGGCGACGGCGGCCTCACGCTCGTACAGCATCGCCTTCTCCAGTCCGAGCGCGGTGTGCGTGGCGAGCTGGGAGGCCACGAGGAGGTCGTCGGCGGTGAACTCCTCCCGGTCGGGTTCCCGGGTGAGGAGGACGCTGCCCAGGGCGTGGGTGCGGCCGTGCAGCGGCGCGAGGATCAGCCGTGGCCCGGGGGCGGGCGGCGGGGGAGTGTCCGCCGTGCCCAGCAGTTCGGCCGCCGCGGAGGCGACGTCCGGGGTGTCGCCCAGTGCCGGACGTCCGTCGCGGAGCAGTTCGGCCAGCGGGCTGCCGGGAGCCGGGCGCAGGCTCTCCGCGGCCGGGAGGTCCCGCGGGTCGGCCGGCGGCGGCTCGGCGGCCGTGGCGCCGGGTTCCCGGCGCCGGGAGCGGTCCGTGCAGTGCAGCCGCAGGACGCCCGGACCGGGGGCGTTCTCGTCGCCGACCGGCAGCGGTGCGTAGAGGTGGATGAACACCCGGTCGGCGAAGGCCGGGACGGCCGCCCGGCACAGTTCCCACAGCGTCTCGTCGAGGGTCATGCCGCGGGCGATCCGGCGGGTCGCGGCGTCGAGGTAGCGCAGCCGGTCGGTGAGCGGCTCGGCGAGGTCCGGTCCGTCGCCGGGCGGGGCCGGGGGCGGTGTCCGCGCGGAAGGGCGTGACGGGTCGGGGTGCTGCGGCCGGTGGGGGAGCGCAGCACGTTCACGCATGCCGGGTTTCTGCTCCCGGATGCCGTCACCACCTCCGAGGTGCTTCGCCATGCCCGTCCTTGTGCCTGCCCTTCCGGCTGTGCCGTCCGCCCGGGAGCCGGGGGGTTCAGAAGTCGTCGGCCCGCCGTGCGCAGCGCAGGAAAATCTGCACCTCGGGCTGGATGTCGGCGGCCGCCGGCGCGTAGGTGTACGAGGACTCCCCGGCGATCGCGAAGCCCGCCGTCTCGACGACCTCGCGCAGTTCGTCGTGCAGATAGCCGGAGACGCGGATGCTGCGTCCGATGAACGGGATCATGAAGTCGTCCACGTCGGCCTCCACCATCGACAGCGCGAACAGGCCCCCGGGCACCAACAGGTGCCGGACGGTGCGCAGAGCGAGCGGTATCTCGGCGCGCGGCAGCATGAGCAGGGAGAAGAAGGCCGTCACCGCGTGGAAGCGGCCCACGTCCAGGGGACCACCGGGCCGCAGATCCGCGATGTCCGCCCGATGGAACACCCCGCCGGGCACATGGCTGCGGGCCAGCTCGACCATCCGGTCCGACAGGTCCACACCGACGACCTCGAACCCCGCCAGAGCCAGCTGGCGCGCGGTCGGGAGCCCGGTGCCGCAGCCCAGGTCCAGGACCCGGGAGCCGGTCCGCAGGGAGCCCATCAGCCAGTCGGCGGCGGCGATCTGGCCCTCCTTGTGCGGGAAGGCCTCGTCGTAGCGGTCGCCGATCGCGTCGAAGGCCTCGGCCTGACCTGTGCGGTCGAGCCGGAGGGTCCCGTAGTCGAGCTCGTCGGCAGGGTTGCTCACAAGGACTCACCTCGAGGGCACGGTGGTCAAGAATCCCCGACTTCACATGCGCAGGAAGCTGTTCGTGCCGTCGTGACCAATGATGCCCGACTTCTACCCGTTTTCTCGTGCCGGGATCCCTTGATCCCGGCACGAGAACCGTCGCCTACGGCGCCACGTCCTCCAGCGGCCGTCCGCTCGTCTCCTCCGCGGCCACCCCTGCCGTGAGCGACCCGAGGAGGGCGACCACGGCGAGCGTCACGAAGACGGTGCCGAGGGCGCCGCCCGCGTACACCGCACCGACGACGATCGGGCCGAGGATCACGCCGAGGCGGTTGACCGCGCCGCCGAGGCTCGTGCCGAGGGCCCGCATCCGGGTCGGGAACAGCTCGGGCGTGTACAGGTACAGGCAGATGTTGGCGCCGAAGAAGAACACCGCCGACAGGGACGTCCAGATCAGCACGCTGCTCGCCGAGCCGCCGGCGAAGAGGCCGAGGAGCAGCAGGCACAGGGCGGCGCCGCCCAGGCACCACGTGACGGTGTGCCGCCGTCCGACGCGGTCGACGGTCAGGGCGACGGCGAGACAGCCGAGGAAGCCCGCACAGGACGTCACCGTCGAGTACAGCAGCGCGTCGGACAGGCTCAGGTGGAAGCGGGAGCCGTAGATGGTGGGCAGCCAGGACGAGATGCCGTAGTTGACGAAGTAACCGCAGAACCACAGGGCGCAGACGACCAGGGTGCGCTTGCGGTAGCGGCCGGTGAGGAGCTCGCGCAGTCCGCTCCCGGTGTGGGACTCGCGCACGACGGGCTTCGCGGGCGCCGGCTGCGGCAGCGGTGCGCCGGTGACCTTCTCCACCTTCGCCTCGATCGAGGCCATCGTGGCCAGCGCCTCCTCGTGCCGGCCGTGGTCGGCGAGCCAGCGCGGCGACTCGGGCACGCAGCGCATGACCAGCACGCACAGCACCCCGGGGATCGCGGCGAGGCCGAACATCCAGCGCCAGCCGAGCAGCGGCATCAGCCACCAGGCCAGCACGGCGCACGCGGTCAGACCGGCGGGGAAGACCAGCTCGTACAGCAGGACGAAGCGACCCCGTTTGTGGGCGCGGGTGATCTCGGCGATGAAGGTGGCCGCGACCGGCACCTCACCGCCGATGGCGAGGCCCTGCACGAAGCGGAGCCCCATGAACGGGCCCGGCGAGGCGCACAGCGTCAGCAGCAGGCTGCACACGCCCGACAGCGCGATGCACGCCGCGATCACCTTGACCCGGCCGATCCGGTCGGCCAGCCGGCCCGACAGCAGCGCGCCGGCGAGCATGCCCACGGAACCGACCGTGATCAGGGACGTGGTCTGCCCGGTGGTCAGGTGCCACTCGGCGCGCAGCTCGGGCAGCGCGTAGGCGATGAGCAACTGGTCGAAGGCCTCGAAGAACGTCACCGCGCCGATGATGAGCCGGACGGTGACGTGCCAGCGGCACAGGGGCAGGCGTTCGAAGCGGGCGCCGATGGCGGCCACGAGCGCCGCCGTGTCCGCGGGGCGGCCCGCGGTGGCATGGGGAGTGTCGGTCGTCATGGAGGGGTCCTCCGGACCCGCGCACTGGTGCTGTGAAAGGCACAGGATACGCACGGGAGGGTTCGGGCCGGCCCGGCGACGGCAGGAGGGCCGTGCGCCGGCTCGGCGAAAGAGGGGGACGAGGCCAGCTGGCTAAGCGCTAAATCTCTCAGCGCTCAAGTTTTATCCCGTCTGTGAAGCGGGTCGTCAAGGGTTCATCCCCACGTCGCTCAAAAAACTTTGCCGGGTCCCCTTGCGGCAAAAATAGTTAAGCCCTTAGATGTTCAGCACTTCGATACATGCCCAACGGAGGTCCTGCCATGTCGCGCACACCGGTCGACGAGATCCTCATCGGGGGGTGCTTCAGGCGCGGCACGGGCACGCCGATCGTGACCGTGAACCCGGCCGACGGCCGCCCGATCACCACCGTCCACGCCGCTTCGCCCGCCGACGTCGACGAGGCGGCCCGCGCCGCTGCGGACGCCGTGGCGACGCCCGCCTGGCGTGACCTGCTCCCGCACCGGCGCGCCCGCGTCCTGCACCGGATCGGCGACCTGATCGAGGAGCACGCCGACGACCTGTCCGCCCTGCAGACCGCCGACACCGGCAAGACGCTCACCGAGACCCGAGCGCTCGCGCTGAGCGCCGCGGCGACCTTCCGGTACACGGCCGCCGCGCTGGAGACCGCCGAGGACTCGCTCACCCCCTCCCGGGGGCCGTACGTCACGATGAGCGTCCACGAGCCGATCGGCGTCGTCGGCGCAATCAACCCCTGGAACTCACCGATCGCCTCCGACGCCCAGAAGGTCGCCCCGGCCCTCGCCGGCGGCAACGCGGTCCTGCTCAAGCCCGCCGAGTGGACCCCGCTCGTCTCCCTCGCCTTCGGACGCCTGGTCCACCGGGTGCTCACCGAGGAGGACCTGCCGACCGCGCTGCTCTCGGTGCTGCCCGGCAAGGGGCGCGTCGTCGGGGACGCGATCGCCACCCACCCGCTCGTCGGGCGCATCGGCTTCACCGGCGGCACCACCACCGGCCGCGCCATCGCCCGCACCGCGGCAGGCCAGCTCGTCCCGGCCTCCCTGGAGCTCGGCGGCAAGTCACCGACGATCGTCCGCGAGGACGCCGACATCGAGCAGGCCCTCGCGGGCGTGATGTACGGGGTCTTCTCCTCCAGCGGACAGTCCTGCATCGCCGGCTCCCGGCTCTTCGTGCACCACGCGCTGTACGACTCCTTCGTCGGCGAGCTCGTCGCACGGGTGCGCAAGCTCCGCGTCGGCCCCGGGACCGACCCGGACACCCAGGTCGCCCCCCTCGTCCACCACCGGCACCGCGAGACGGTCGCCGCATACGTGGACCTCGCCCGCGCCGAGGGCGGCCGCATCCTGTGCGGCGGCGCGATCCCGGACGGCGAGCGGTACACCGACGGCGCCTACTACCTGCCGACGGTCATCGAAGGACTGCCGAACTCGGCGCGCACCTGCCAGGAGGAGATCTTCGGCCCGGTCCTCGTCGCGCTGCCCTACCACGACGAGGAGGACCTGGTCCGGCAGGCCAACGACAGCGTCTACGGGCTCGCCTGCGGCATCTGGACCCGCGACGCGCACGCCGCCTGGCGGCTCGCCCGGCGCATCGACGCCGGGACCGTCTGGATCAACACCTACAAGCAGTTCTCCATCTCCACCCCCTTCGGCGCGATGAAGGACAGCGGCCTCGGCACCGAGAAGGGCCGCGACCTCATCCGCTCCTACCAGCGGCAGAAGTCCCTGTACTGGGGCACCGACGCGACGCCCCTGCCCTGGGCCGGCTGACACCCGCAACCGGGAGACCACACCATGAACCACCCCCCGATAGCCCGGCTGCGCGCCCTGCGCTCCGTCGAGCTGCTCACCCCCGAGTTCACCCAGGCCACCGACTTCTACGAGGAGGTCTGGGGACTGGAGGTCATCGAGGCCGAGGCCGGCACGAGCTGGCTGCGCGGCACCGGCGAGGAGCACCACGCCCTCCAGCTCACCCGCGCCGACCGCATCGGCCTGGGCCGCCTCGCCTTCGCCGTGGCCACACCCGCCGAGATCGACGAGGCCGCACGACGCCTTCAGGCCCGCGGCATCACGCCCGTCACCGGACCCGGCCCGCTCGACCAGGTCGGCGGCGGCTACGGCCTGCGCTTCCACGACCTCGACGGACGACTGATCGAACTCTCCGCCGACACCTGGGCCGTCACCGCCCGCGGACGCGACGCCGCCGTGCCGGTCGGCGTCACCCACGCCGTCCTCAACACCCCCGACATCGACGCCTCCGTCGCCTTCTACCGGGACGTCCTCGGCATGCGGGTCTCGGACTGGTCCGAGCACCAGATGGCGTTCCTGCGCTGCAACGCCGACCACCACTGCATCGCCTTCAACCAGGCGCCGTGGGTGTCGCTCAACCACGTTGCCTACGAGATGACGTCGGTCGACCACTTCATGCGCGGCCTCGGCCGGCTCCGCCACCACGGCGTCACCCCCGAATGGGGCCCCGGCCGGCACGGGCCCGGCAACAACACCTTCTCCTACTTCACCGACCCCACCGGCCTCGTCTGCGAGTACACCTCCGAGGTCGCCCAGGTCGTCGAGGACGCCTGGATCTGCAAGGTGTGGCGCCGCACCCCCGAACTCTCCGACGTCTGGGGCACCGCAGGACCGCCCTCCCCGCACATCCGCGCCCACATGGCCGGCACGCCCGACGGCAGCCCCGTCGTGCCGCCCGTCGACGTCGCAGCCGAAGGAGTCCCCGCATGACCCGCCCCACCACCCGCCGCGTCGGCCTCATCGGCTGGGGCGCCATCGGCCGCGTGGTCGGCGGCGCGCTCGCCGCGGGCGACATCCCCGGCGCCGAACTGGTCTGCGTGGTCGACAACCGGCCGCTCGGCGACACGGTCCCCGCCCCCCAGCACACCCTCGAACAGGCCCTGGAGACCTGCGACCTGATCGTCGAGGCCGCCGGGCAGGGTGTCGTACGCGCATGGGGCACGACGATCCTCGCGAACGGCACGGACCTGCTCGTCGCGTCCACCGGGGCGCTCACGGACGAGCGACTCGCGAAGGAACTCCTGAACACCGGGCCGGGCCGCGTGTACTTCACCGGCGGCGCGGTCGGCGGACTCGACCTGCTCCAGGCCGTACGCGCCATGGGCCCGCTGGACGAGGTGCGCCTGACCACGACCAAACTGCCGTCCACCCTCGAACAGCCCTGGATGGACGAGGAGTTGCTCGGCCGCATGCGGTCGGCCACCGCGCCGGTCGAGGTGATGGCCGGCACCGCCCGGGACGTCCCCGTGAAGTTCCCGAAGTCCACCAACGTCGCCGCGTCCGTCGCCCTCGCCGTCGGCGACCCGGACACGGTACGGGTCAGCGTCGTCGCCGACCCCGCCGCCCGGCACACCTCCCACGTGGTGGAGGCGAGCGGCGCGCACGGCAGCTACCGCTTCGAGGTACGGCACCTGCCCGACACCGCCAACCCGGCGACCAGCCAGGTCGTCCCGTACGCGGTGCTGCGCTCGCTCGCCGCGCTCGCCGGCCGGACGGGACAGATCCTGTGACGGCCCGCGATCCGGCGGGGCTGCACCTGGAGGAGGCCGGCGACTCCGGCCCGCTGGTCCTGTGCCTGCACGGCATCGGCTCGTCCTCGGCGGCGTTCGCCCCGCAGTTCGCCGCGCTCGGCGGGTCGTACCGCATGCTGGCCTGGGACGCGCCGGGGTACGCCAAGTCGGCTGATCCGACCGGCCCGTTGACGCTGGACGACTACGCCGACCTGGCGGCGGACCTGATCCGCGCCCGTGACGGCGGCGCCCACGTCCTCGGCGTCTCCTGGGGCGGCGTGATCGCGCTGCGCCTGGCCACCCGCCACCCCGGCCTGGTCGAGTCGCTGATGGTCGTCGCCTCGACGCCCGGCTCCGGCACCGACCCCGACAAGGCCGCCGCGATGCGCGACCGCGCCGGAGAACTCGCCCGGCTCGGACCGGAGGGCTTCGCCGCCGCCCGCGGCCCCCGCCTGCTGTCCCCGGACGCGCCCGCCGACCTCGTCGCACGCGTCACCACCACCATGGCCGCCTCCGTCCGCCTGCCCGGCTACGCCCTCGCCGCCGAGGCGATGGCCGCCACCGACCTGCGCGGCGAACTGCACCTCGTCACCGCGCCCACCCTCGTCCTGTGCGGCGACCAGGACCGGATCACCGGTCCCGACGCCTCACAGGTCCTGGCCGGCGGTCTGCACCGGACCGCGTACGTGATCGTCAAGGACGCCGGTCACCTGGCCAACCAGGAGCAGCCCGAGCGCGTCAACGCCTGGCTCGCCTCCCATCTGCACATCGTCACCCACCGCTAGAAAGGCCCCAGCACCATGCCGCTGACCACCGACGAGTACGACAACAACGGCGACCTCGCCAAGTACACCGACTCCCTCATCGCCACCAAGGACTCCCGCGACCCCGACTGGGGCACCCTGTCCTTCCAGGAGAAGGCCGGCCCGCAGTTCAAGCGCGCCCAGATCCGCTACGTCGGCTCCGGCGCCACCGGCAACCACGAGAACGACAACCGGATCCTGCCCTCCGGCGGCTTCACCTTCTCCAACATGCTGCTGCCGCCCGGCGCCGAGGGCCCCGCCCACACCCACCACGACGTCGAGGAGGCGTTCTTCGTCCTGGAGGGCCGGGTCCGCGTCGGCATCCACCGCGGCCCCGACGAGGTCGAGTACCGCACCCTCGGCTACCGCGACATGATCGTGGTCCCGGCCGGCGTCACCCGCTCCCTGAAGAACGAGGGCGACACCGACGCGCTGTTCTGCGTGATCATCGGCACGCGGAAGCCGCAGGTGCCCACCTACCCCGAGTACTCGCCGCTGTACGGCGTCACCCGTGACTGAGCAGGTCGTGGTGACCGGCGCGGGACGTGGCCTGGGGGAGGCCATGGCCCGCCGGCTGGCGGCCGACGGACACCGGGTCGTGGTCGCCGAGCTCGACCCCGAACGGGGTCGGCGCGTCGCCACGGGGATCCAACAGGACGGCGGCAGGGCGGAGTTCCTACCGCTCGACGTCGCCGACCCGGCCTCGGTCGCCGCGCTCGCGGAGCGGCTCGCCGCCACCGGCGCCGTCTACGGCCTGGTCAACAACGCGGCGCTCGCCAACGGCGTGGGCGGCAAGGAGTTCCAGGACATCGACGTCGAGACCTGGGACCGGCTCATGGCGGTCAACGCCCGCGGGCCCTGGCTCGTCGCCAAGCATCTGCTGCCGCTGATGACCGGTCCGGGCCGCATCGTCAACATCGCCTCCGACGCGGCCCTGAACGGTTCCCCGCGCCTCGCCCACTACATCGCCTCCAAAGGCGCGGTCATCTCCCTCACCCGGGCCATGGCCCGCGAACTGGGGGAGCGGGGCATCACCGTCAACGCCCTCGCCCCCGGCCTCACGGAGGTCGAGGCCACCGAGAGCGTCCCGCCCGAGCGGCACGCGCTCTACGCCGAGCGCCGCGCCATCCGCCGGCCGCAGCAGCCCGACGACCTCACCGGCCTCGTCTCCTTCCTGCTGGGTGAGGAGTCCCGCTACCTCACCGGCCAGGTGATCGCCGTCAACGGCGGCTTCACCATGCACTGAACCCCACCCGAACCGCGCACCTGAACCGCCCCACCTGCAAGGAGTACGTCATGGATCTCGGCCTCGCCGGCCGCACCGTCCTGGTCACCGGCGGCAGTTCGGGCGTCGGCCTGGCCACGGTCCGCGCCCTGCTCGACGAGGGCGCCCGCGTCGCCACCTGCGGACGCGACCCGGATCGCCTCGCCAAGGCCGCCGCCCGCCTCGGCGCCGGACCCGACCGGCTGTTCACGGGCACCTGCGACGTCCGCGACGCGGATGCCGTACGGCACTTCACGGACGCGGCCGCGAAGCACTTCGGCGGGCGGCTCGACGGACTCGTCACCAACGCGGGCCAGTCCCGGATGAAACGCCTCGACGAGACCACCGCCGAGGACTGGCGCGACGAACTGGAGCTGAAGTTCGCCGGGGTGCTCCACCCGCTGTCCGCCGCCCGCGGTCACCTCCGTGCCTCGGACGCCGCCGCCGTCGTCAACGTCAACGCGGTCCTCGCCAAGCAGCCCGAGACCCGCCTCATCACCACCAGCGCGGCCCGCGCGGGCATCCTCAACCTCTCCAGGTCCCTCGCCACCGAACTCGCCGCCGAGGGCATCCGCGTCAACTCCGTGTGCCTCGGCCTCGTCGACACCGGCCAGTGGACCCGCCGCCACGCCGCCGCGGACAGCGGCCTCACCTACGAGGAGTGGCAGGCCGAACTCGCCGCCGACCGCGGCATCGCGCTCGGCCGCCTCGGACGCGCGGAGGAGGTCGCCTACGCGATCGTCGCGCTGCTCTCGCCGCGCGCCTCGTACATCACCGGAACCAGCATCGACGTCTGCGGCGGAGTCGGCCGCGGCATCCTCTGAGGAGTCTGCCCATGCAGTACGACAACGGGGGCGAGCTCCTCGTGGCCCATCTCGAATCCCTCGGCATCGACACCGTGTTCGGCATCGTGTCCGTGCACAACCTGCCCCTGGTGGAGGCCGTCGACCGCCGTCTGCGCTTCGTCCCCGTCCGGCACGAGGCCACCGCCGTCAACGCCGCCGACGGCTACGGCCGCGCCCGGGGCTCGATCGGCTGCGCCCTCACCTCCACCGGCACCGGCGCCGGCAACGCGGCCGGCTCGCTGATCGAGGCCCTGTCCGCCGGGACCGCCGTCCTGCACGTCACGGGGCAGGTCGAGTCGCGGTACCTGGGCAGCGGGCGCGGCTTCATCCACGAGACCAAGGACCAACTCGGCATGCTGGACGCGGTGTCGGCGTACGCCGCCACCGTCACCTCCGCCCGTGACGCCGGACGCGTCCTGCGCGAGGCGAGCGCGGCGGCACTCGCCACGCCCGGCGGCCCCGCCAGCGTCGAGTGGCCGATCGACCTCCAGTACGCGGCTCAGGAGGACGCCGGCCAGGCCGCCCCCCTCCGGGCGGCTCCCTCTCCGGACCCCGATGAACTCACGGCAGCGCAAGCACTGCTGGGCGAGGCCCGGCGCCCCCTGATCTGGGCCGGCGGCGGCGCCTGCCACGCCCGCCCGGAGCTCGCCGCACTCCTGGAGGCGACCGGCGCCGGACTGCTCAGCTCCAACTCCGGGCGGGGCTCCGTCCCCGAGGACCACCCCCTCGTCATCGGCAACTTCGCCACCACTCCCGCCGCGCGCGCCCTGCTCGCCGACGCCGACGTCCTCGTCACGATCGGCACCCACTTCCGCTCGAACGAGACCGCCGACTACAGGCTGAAGCTCCCCGACGCCCACATCCAGATCGACGCCGACGCGGCGGCACTCGGCCGGGTCCACCCGGCCCGCCACGCCCTGCACGCCGAGGCCGCCGCCGTGCTGCCCACGCTGACCGGGGCCGCCGCCCGTGCCGACACCGACTGGACCGCCCGGGTCACCGCCGTACGCGACGAGGTCCGGGCAGCCCTGCACGACGACATCGGGCCCCAGGCCGCCCTCTGCGACGCCCTCGCCGCAGCCCTGCCGCGCGGCGCCGTGGTCGCCCGCGACGTCACCATCCCGTCGTCGTCCTGGGGCCACCGGCTCCTGCCGATCCACGACCCGCGTGCCAACGTCTTCCCGCGCGGCGGGGGCATAGGGCAGGGCCTCGGTATGGGCATCGGCGCCGCACTGGCCCGCCCCGACGAGCCGACCGTGGTGATCGCCGGCGACGGCGGCCTCGCCGTGCACTTCGGCGAACTGCTCACTCTCGCCCAGGAACGCCCCCGCCTCACCCTCGTCGTCTTCAACGACGGCGGCTACGGCGTGCTGCGCAACATGCAGGACAAGTACGGCGAACGCCGCTCCGGAGTCGACCTGTTCACCCCTGACTTCGGCCCGCTGGCCGCCGCCTGCGCCCTGCCGTACGCCCGCATCGCCGCCCCGGAGGAGGCGGCGCCCGTCCTGGAGACGGCCCTCGCCTCCGACGGCCCCACCCTTGTCGAGGTCGACCTCACCGCTCTCGGCCCGATGAAGAACCCGTTCACCCCACCCGTCAAGATCCCCACCGCGTAGGGAGGCCACCGTCATGACCACTGCCGACGAGCACGAACTCGACCTCCTCGTCCGCCGGATGACCTGGGAGGCGGACGGCGTCCTCTCCGTCGAACTGGCCCGCCCGGACGGCAAGCCGCTGCCGGCCTGGACGCCGGGCGCCCATCTCGACCTGCACGTGGGCGGGTTCGTCCGCCAGTACAGCCTGTGCGGCGACCCGGCCGACCCGGCCTCCTACCGAGTCGGCGTCCTCAACGAGCCCTCCTCGCGGGGTGGTTCACGGCACGTGCACACCAAGCTGCGCCCCGGCCAGACGGTCCGCGCGGTCGGCCCGCGCAACCACTTCGCGCTGGAGCCCGCCGCGTCGTACGTCTTCCTCGCGGGCGGCATCGGCATCACCCCGATCCTCGCGATGGCCCGCGGGGCCGAGCGGGACGGCGTCCCGTACCGCTTGATCCACGGTGGCCGGACCCGGGCCTCGATGGCCTTCGGCGCCGAGCTGTCCGCGCTCACCGGCGACGTGACCCTCGTACCGCAGGACGAGCGCGGCCACCCCGATCTCGGCGCCGCCCTCCAGGACCTGCCGGCCGACGCGCTGGTGTACTGCTGCGGGCCCGAACCGCTCCTCAAGGCAGTCGAAGAGGTGTGTCCCGCAGGCCAGTTGCGGGTGGAACGGTTCGCCGCGCCCGCCGTCGAGCGCGACGGTGACGACACCGCCTTCGAGGTCGAGTGCCGCAGGTCCGGCGTGACCCTGACCGTCGACGCCGGCACCTCCGTGCTGGAGGCCGTCGAGAACGCGGGCCTGTCCGTCGGCTCCTCCTGCCGGGACGGCATCTGCGGCTCCTGCGAGACCCGGGTGCTGGCCGGCACCCCCGACCACCGCGACTTCCTGCTCAGCGAGGCGGAACGCGCCACCGGCGAGACGATGATGCTGTGCGTCTCCCGGTGCGCCTCCGACCGCCTCGTCCTGGACCTGTGACCCGTACGAAGACCCGGAGACCCGCATGACCACCGACACCGCCTGGCCGTACCTCGAACCGCACCAGACACGCGGACACGAGCCCACCTCCTACGAACTGAAGCTGGCCCGCACCCTGGAGGAGATCTTCACCCACGACGGGCACGAACTCGCCGACGTCGTCACCGGGCTCAACGCCCGTCAGGTCCGCACGCCGTCCGGCGCGCCCTGGACCGAGGAGACCTTCCGTACCGAGATGCAGCGCCTGGGAGCCTGAGATGCCACTTTCCGTATCCGACACAGCGGCCCACATCTACGCCCACGGTCTGCGCAACCAGTGGCACCCGGTCGTCCCCTCCGACTTCGTCGCTCCCGGCGGACTGCGCAAGGTGACCGCGCTCGGCGAGAACTGGCTGCTGTTCCGCAGGGCCGACGGCACCCTGGCGATGCTCGCCGACCGCTGCCCGCACCGCGGAGCCCCGCTCTCCCTCGGCAAACACCTGGGGGACCGGGTGGCGTGCTGGTACCACGGCGTCGAGGTCGACGGCTCGGGCACGGTCACCTCCGTGCCCGGTCTGCCCGGCTGCAACCTGGAGGGGAAGACCCTCGTCACCTCCCTGCCGGTCCGCGAGGTCGGCGGCGCGATCCTCGCCTGGTTCGGCGACGAGGAGCACCCGGAACCGGCCGAACTGACCCTCCCGGAGCCGCTCACCGACCCCGGGGTGTCCGCCTTCCTGTGCTACGCCGAATGGAACGTGCCGTGGCGGTACGCCATGGAGAACCTCCTCGACCCGATGCACGGCGCGTTCCTGCACCACGAGTCGCACACCATGTACGACGGCGACACCCAGGCCAAGTTCCGCATCCGGGAGACCGAGCGCGGCTACTTCTTCGAGAAGACCGACCAGCGGGGCGTCAACTTCGACTGGGTGGAGCTGTGCCGCACCGGCGTCGACTGGGTGGACCTGTCCATCCCGTATCCGCCGTCGGCGGGACCGGGCGGACCGTTCGGCATCGTCGGCATGGCCTGCCCGGTGGACGCCGGACGCACCGGCGTCTTCTTCTGGCGCTACCGCGGGGTGACCGGCTGGCAGCGCGACACCTGGCGCTTCCTGTACAAGACCCTCATCGAGGAACGCCACTGGCAGGTCCTCGAACAGGACCGCGTCATGCTGGAGGCCATGCCCGCCGACGCCGACCAGCGGGAGAACCTGTACCAGCACGACCTGGGCGTGGTGCGCCTGCGGCGGCTCTACCAGGCCCGGGCGGCGGACCAGTCCGGGGCGGCGGCCGCGGCCCTCTGACGCCGGGGGAGGGGCGGGCCGCTCGTCAGCCCGCCGCGTCCTCCTGCGCCGAGTCGGACTCGACGATGGAGTGCTCCAGACCGGACAGCAGCCGGGCGAGCTGACGGCGCTCGGTCAGGGAGAGCCCGTCGAGCATCCGTCGCTCGTTGTCCAGATGCTCGGTGAACACCTCGTCCACCTTCCTCAACCCGGCGTCGGTGAGCCGCGAGTAGACCACGCGCCGGTCGACCGCGTCGCGCTCGCGCACCAGCAGCCCGTCGTTCTCCAGCCGGTCCAGACGCAGCGTCACGCCCGCCGAGGAGATCAGACCGGAGGCGGCCAGCTGACCGGCCGTGAGCCGGTAGGGCGCGCCGGACCGGCGCAGCGCCGTGAGGACGTCGAAGCCGGCGACCGACAGCCCGTGCTTCTCGATC
The DNA here is from genome assembly GCF_043195415.1 of Streptomyces sp. Y7. Taxonomy (NCBI): domain Bacteria; kingdom Bacillati; phylum Actinomycetota; class Actinomycetes; order Kitasatosporales; family Streptomycetaceae; genus Streptomyces; species Streptomyces sp. Y7. Next base: position 692,328 of record NZ_JBIDDQ010000001.1, on the reverse strand, counting down.
TGGGCGGTGAGACGCGACTGGTACTGGAGGTAGGCGCGGTGCAGCCGGGCGAGCACCTCCAACGGTGACGTGTCCAGCCCGGGGCGCTCGCGTGCCCAGTCCTCCACGATGCGCGCCACGGCGTCCGGCCGCCTCGCCCTGCGCTGAGCCATGTCGTCCCTTCACGGCTGGTCCTGTCGTGAAACGCGGTCTCAGTGGCCCCGCGCTCCCCCGGAGAAATCTTAGCCCTGAGACAACCCCGTCGAACATCCACCGTGGTTCGACGGGGCGCAGGCGCCGCGTGGGCTCAGAAGATGCCCTGGCCGGGGACGAGGATCCCGCGCGGGTCGTAGGTGCGCTTGGCGCGCGCCAGGCGCGGCCAGGCCGGGCCGAAGTGGGTGCGCCAGTCCGCGCGGGTGAACGGGATGCTGCCCACCGGGTACTGGGTGCCGCCCGCCGACGCGGCGAGCTCGTAGGCGGTTCGGTTGGCCGCGAGCAGCCGGTCGACCGTGGCCGTGTCCTCGGGCGGGGTCGCGCGCAGCACCGCGAAGAGGTACGGCGTCGCGTCGTCGGGCGCCCGCATCAGGGGGGTGGTGAGGCGGTCGCGCCTGATCGGGTAGACGAGGACGACGCCGGGCCCCAGATCGGCCGGGGTCAGGTCGTCCAGCATCCGGGAGACGAGGGCGCCGGTCGGCCTGCCGGGAAGCAGCAGGTTGAGCCAGGGGTGCGCCCAGTCCCAGAGCCCGGCCTCCTTCAGCGCGGCGACGGAGGGGGCCAGCCGGTCCAGGAAGTCGTAGTAGGAGAGGTCGGCGATCTGGACGCCGGAGGGGTCGTGGCGCAGGCCGCGCAGCAGGACCGTGTCGTCCGGTGCGGGGCCGGCCGGTGGGCCGTACGCCACCGCTTCCAGGGTGTGGACGCGGAACTCGCCTCCGGGGTCCGCCGAGATCTGGCCCTCGACGTAGTCGAAGCGTCCCTCGCGCACCAGGGCGCGCTGGTCTTCGAGAAAGGTCTCCAGGTCGTCGTACGGCAGCAGGTAGTGGCGTACGGTCCGCGGCGCGCGCACCAGGCGGACGGTGGCGGCGACGATGACGGCGCACTGTCCGAGGCCGGCCAGGACGGCGTGGAAGAGATCGGGGCGCCGGGATGCGGAGCAGCGCACGAACTCGCCGGCGCCGGTGACGACCTGGAGCTCGGTGACGTTGTCGACCTGGGCGCCCTGCCGATGGGTCTGGCCGCCGATGCCGCCGACGGAGAGCGTGCCGCCGACGGACAGTTCGAGATAGTCGGTGAAGACCGGCGGGGTGAGGCCGTGGGCGAGCGTGGCCTTCGCCAGTTCGCTCCATCTGATGCCGGCGCCGACGGTGACCGTCGTGCTGTGCGGCCCCAGGGGGCCGATGCGGGTGAGCGGCGCGGTCTCGATGACCAGGCCGCCCGAGACCTGGGCCTGGCCCTGGGTGGCGTGCCCCTGCCCGCGCGGTGCCACCGGCAGCCGGTGGGCGTTGCAGAACCGGACCATGGTCACCACGTCACGGACCGACCCCGGGCGCAGTACGGCGACCGGGCGGTGGTGCACGATGTGGCCGAAGTCGTCGGAGGCGGCCGCCAGCGACGCCTCGTCCGTGCTCAGCGTGCCGTCGAGCGGCGGGATCCCCACCAGCTCCGGACCGTCCGCCGTCGTGGTGGTGGCCCAGGTGCGGGTGGCGGGCGCGAAGCCGATCACGGCCGCGCCGGTGACCGTGAGTCCGCGCAGCAGCGTACGGCGCGACGGCGTGTGGGACATGCGAGGCCACCTCACGAACAATCGGGAGTCACCAAGTCCGGGTCATCCTAGGTGAGTTGTATTCGCGTGGCAGGAGTGAAACGCCGGGTCCCGGGACGTCAGCCGGATGCGCCTCCGTGCGCCTCCAGCGTGCGCCGCGCCTGGGCGAGACCGGTTGCACCCAGGGCCGACCGGTCCGACGAGTGCGGCGCCGCCCGTGTCCCGGGCGGCGCCGCACGCCGTCAAGGGGCGGACGTCCGTGGCGGGTTCAGGGCAGCTCGGCCCGTTCCGGGCTGTCGTCGAGGAAACCGCCCGACTGGTGCTGCCACAGCTTGGCGTAGGCCCCGTCCGTCGCGAGCAGTTCGTCGTGGCTGCCCTGCTCGACGATCTGTCCGTGGTCGAGCACGACGAGCCGGTCCATGGTGGCGACCGTGCTCAGCCGATGCGCCACCACGAGCGCCGTCCGCCCCTCCATGAGCCGCCACAGCGCCTCCTGGACGAGGATCTCGCTCTCCGAGTCCAGGGCGCTGGTCGCCTCGTCGAGCAGCAGGATCGGCGCGTCACGCAGGATCGCCCGGGCCAGGGCCACCCGCTGGCGCTGACCGCCCGACAGCTTGATGCCGCGCTCGCCCACCATGGTGTCGAAGCCGAGCGGCAGCGAGTCGGCGAACTCGGTGACATGCGCCGCCTCCGCCGCGCGCCGGATCTCGGCGTCGTCCGCGTCCGGGCGGCCGAACGCGATGTTGTCCCGCAGCGTGCGGTGGAACATCGCGGGGTCCTGCGGAACGTAGGCGATCTGGCCCCGCAGGTCCCTCTGGCGCAACCGGCTGATGTCCTGACCGCCGATCAGGATCCGCCCGGAGTCGATGTCGGTCATCCGCAGCAGCAGCCTGGTCAGTGTGGTCTTGCCGCCGCCCGACCGGCCCACGAGGCCGATCTTCGCGCCGGCGGGGACGGCCAGGTCGAGCCCGTCGAACAGCGGCCGGCCCGCGGTGTGGGCGAAGGTCACCTTCTCGAAGCGGACGTCGGAGGAATCGGTCAGCAGCGGCTCCGGCGCCGGCGGGTCGAGCACGGTCGGCGGGGTCAGCAGCAGCTCGGTGAACTGCGCGGCCTCCGTCATCGAGCTCTCCAGCCGACGGTAGATCTGGTTGAACTCGAACATGATCCGTGTCGCGTTGCTGTAGTAGGTGAAGGCCACCACGATCGCCTCCACGCCGTGCGCGCCGCCGCCGAGCGTGACCGCGAGCAGCAGGCCGAGCGCGTTGGTCAGCACCGACATCGGGGCGACGAAGGTGTCGATGCGCAGATTGCCGTAGTCCCACGACCGCAGGGTGAGCCGGCGGGACGTGGCGACGCGGGAGCGGTGCTCGGCGGCCTCGCGCTCCTCGGCGGCGAACGCCCGCACCGTGTCCATGTTCATCAGGCTGTCGGCGACGTGCCCCGACACCCGCGCGATCGCCTCCTCACGCTGGTCGACGAGTGCCTGGCGGCGCCGGATGAGCGGCACCACGCACACCGCCGTCACCGCGATCATCGCCAGGAGGCCGACCACCAGCAGCGGTTCGTAGCGCCACAGCACCACCGCGCCGAACGCCAGCGGCACGAACATCCCCACGATCTGGAACGTCAGCGTGTCCACGAACTGCTCGAAGCGGGAGGCGAAACTGAGGACCCGCTTCGTCAGCGAGCCGGCGAAGTTGTCGTGGAAGAACGCGGCGTCCTTGGCGAACAACTCGTCCATCCCGACCACGTACAGATGCTCGATGCCCAGGGCGTCCAGCCGGTTCAGGCAGTGCAGCGCGACCCGCCACAGCGCCTCCGAGACGAGGAGCACACCGACGAAGCCGAGGACGTACGGCAGTGTCGAGGCGACGGTGACGTCCGCGTCTGCGGCGATCTCGCCGATGAGCTTGGCGACGATCAGCGGCGCCACATAGTTGATTCCGATGTTGCCGACGGCCGACAGCAGCATCGTCGGCACCGCCATCCACTTCAGACGGGCCAACTCCCGCCCGTAGTGGCGAAGTGCGAGAAGCACCGACCTCTTGCCCGGTAAAGCCCTGCGCGGTTCAGGCGTTCCCATCCCACCCCTGTGTTTCGATTACGTAGAGTCGCTGGTCGAATACGCAGTGTCCCGCGACGGTGGCGGCGCAGTCCAAGCGTTTTTAGGGCCGACGGGAGCGCATGGGGGGCGTACGGGGCAGGCGGAGCCGCGACTTCCCTCTACCACAAGTAACATGATCCACTTTTGTCTCAGGTGCCCTGCACGGTCACCGCGGCACCCGCTCGGCCGCCCCCTTTCTTCGATCACCCAGAGGACTTCCATGTCGTCTCAAGGCGATGCCCTCCAGCGGGCACATACCGACTACGAGCAGCACATGCGGACCTGCCGGCAGTGCCATGCGGACAACGTGCCGTGCGCGGTGGCGAAGCATCTGCTGCGGCTGTACAACAACGCCCGAAGAGGCAGCGCGCGAGCGGGTGTGGCGGGCCGCTGACCGGCCTCGACGGCGGGCGGGGGCGCACGGTATGCAAGGGGTGCCGGAACTCGACTCCCCTGGTCCCTGGAGGACTTCGTGCGACTCCTGCCCCGCTCACCGTCCGGCTGGACCATGGCCGTCTTCGGCGTCCTCGCCGCCGGACTGGGCGTCGTGGGGCTCGTCGCCCCGGACGCCCTGCTCACGCTGATGGGCTTCACGCCCGTCGCGGACTCCCGGCGGGCCGAGGGCGACCACACGACGGTCTTCCTGACGGCGTCGTCCATGGCGGCGCTCAACATGGGCGTCTACTACGTACTGGCCGCGCTCTCCGACTGGAAGGCGTTCTTCCGCTGGACGGTGCCCTTCCGCCTGCTGACCTGCGCGGTCTTCACCCTCGCGGTCATCGGCGGCCGGGCACCGTCCGGCTTCCTCGGCGTGGGGCTGTGGGAGGGGGTCGGCGCGATCGTCACCGGCGCCGCCCTCCGCCACGAGCAAAGGCGCGCGCCCGCAAGGGAGATGGACAGGGATCCAGCCGTCTGACGCAGGAGCACGGCGCGGTGGCGCCGGCCCGTCACTTCAGGACCGTCTCCCAGGTGTCGACGGCGTAGTGCACGGCCATCCCGTGCCGTGCGTACAGCGCCGGAGCCCCCGTGGCGTTGGAGGTGTCCACCCCGAGCCCCACCGTCTCCCGGCCGCGCGCGGCGAACGCGGCGAAGGCGTGCCGCAGCAGCAGGCCGCCCAGACCCGTGCCCCGGGCCGCACGCAGCACACCTATGCTCCGGATCCAGCCCATGGCCTCACGGTCGTCGCGCGCCATGAGGAACCCGGCGTCGCCCAGCTCCGCGGTACCGGCGATCCACACCATGGACCAGTCGAGAGTGTCCGCGTCGACGTCGTGCAGCCACTGCTCGTAGGTGCGCGGCTGGAAGTCGAAATGCTCGGCGAAGCTCGCCTGGTACAGCGCGTGGACGCGCACGCGGTCCGCCTCGTCGGCGCACGACCGCAGCCGCACACCGTTCGCAGGCTGCGGCACGAGGTCCTCGGCGCCGTTCAGGGGCCGTTGCAGCACGTGGTAGCGGCGCACGGCGGACCAGCCGCGGCGGGTGATCAGGTCCGTGTCGAGGGTCGGCTCGGTGTTGAGATGCAGATGTACCACCGCCCTGGTCGCACCGTTCTCACGGGCCTTGTCCAGGGCCCGGGCCTCCATCGCGTCCAGGATCAGCTCACCGGCCCCCTGGTGATCGGGGAGCACGTAGTGGTCGACGTCGACGCGCTCGCCGCCCGACTCGTCCCACAGCAGGCCGTACGCCACCAGCCGGTCGCCGTCGAAGGCCAGCCAGGAATCGCGTCCCAGGTCGATGTCGGGCCGTTTCAGATCGGCCTCGACGGTGTGCAGGTCGGTCTCGGGACGGCCGATCTCGATCCGGTCGACTTCGTTGAGGAGCTCGGTGACGGCGGCCGCGTCGGCGAGGCCGGCCGGACGAAGGGCGTAAGGCATGGCCTCAGGGTCGGGGGAAGGCGGGGCGGCCGCAACGGCTTTTCGACGGCCTCCGCCCCGCCTTCACTCGCCTCGCGCCGTACCGTCAGCAGTCCGGAACGCCGGCGATCCTCTCGCCGCCCCGGATGTAGAGGTTGTTGACCCACACGATGTCGCTGCCGCCGCGCGGCTGGCTGGCCGCGACGACGCCGACCTTGTCGTCAGCGGGTCGTTCACACGGCACCGGGCCGACGTCCCGAACCCCAGGGAGCCAAGCCGCGCGGGGGACCCTGACATTTCTCAGGTACCGCTCCCACGGCGCCGGCTCCTATGGTCGTGACCACCGGACGGCGCCGCGGCGCCTGCACGGCCCGGTCGGGAACGGGGGCAACCGACCGGGCCGTGTGTTCGTCCTACGGATCATGGTCACCGTCAGCATCACCGGCCCCCTCGGCGCGTCCGTGCGCCAGCTGCTCGAGTTCGCGTGGATCCAGACCCGGTCCTGTGCCTTCGCCATCGCCCTGATGTCCGGCGTGGCGGCGTCGACCCTGCTGCCGGGCCTGCCCGTGGCCCGTTACGACCTGCTCGTCGTCTACGGCGTGCTGCTGACGCTGCTGTTCTGGCTGCGGGGCTGGGAGAACGGCCGGGACATCGGCGTCATCGCCGTCTGCCATGTCATCGGCCTGGCGTTCGAGCTGGTGAAGGTGTCCCTCGGATCATGGAGCTATCCGGAGCCGGCCGTGCTGAAGTTCGCGGGCGTCCCGCTGTACGGCGGGTTCCTGTACGCCGCCGTCGGCAGCTACGTCTGCCGGGCCTGGCAGCTGTTCGACCTGGAGCTGGTCCGCTACCGGCCGCGCTCGACGGCCCTGGTCGCCGCGGCGATCTACGTCAACTTCTTCAGCCACCACTGGCTGCCCGACGCGCGCTGGCTGCTGGCCGCCGTGCTGCTGGCCGTCACCGCCGGCACGTCCGTGCGCTACACCGTGCGCGGTGTGCGACGCCGGATGCCGCTCGCGCTGTCGTTCGTGCTGATCGGCTTCTTCCTGTGGGTCGCGGAGAACCTCGCCACCTACGTGGGAGCCTGGCGCTACCCGTACCAGATGGACGGCTGGCAGCCCGTGGGCGTGGAGAAGTTCGGCGCCTGGTCCCTGCTGATCAGCGTCACCTTCGTACTGGCCGCGGTCACCCGCTCGAGCAGTGCCGCGGCGAGGACCGGCGCCCCGGAGGCCGCACAGCGGTGATGGCGGGGGCCCCGCCCCCCCCCACCACCGCTGTGCGCCAGGCGCTACTCGCCCTTCGGGCCAGCCTGCTGCACGACCTCGAAGGACCACAGCGTGGACCCGCTCGCCGCCGGCTTGGGACGCTCGCCCTCCGTGGCACCGCCCTGGTGGGCCGACTTCATGGGGCCCTCCATCCAGGCCTGGAAGGACTCCTCGTCCCGCCAGCGCGTGTACACGAGGTAGGTGTCGGTGCCCTCGACCGGCCGCAGGAGCTCGAACCACTCGAACCCGTCCGAGCCCTCCACGGCGTGCGCACGGGAGGCGAAGCGCTTCTCCAGCGTCTCGCGCTGCTCGGCGGGGACGGTCAGTACGTTGATCTTGACTACGCTCATGGTGCTCATCCTGCCGCACGGCCGCCGGGGGAGACGCGGCGGCTCGTGCATCGGGGCACCGGGGTCACCCGGCGGGGAGGGGCGGTCCGGCGGGGGAGCGCCGGCCACACCCCTCCCCGCTGTAGGTCACGCCGTGTGCAGGGTCAGGCCGTAGCGGCCGAGGATCTCGTTGACGGGCTGGAACCAGGTCTCCCCGCCGCCGGAGCAGTTGCCCCAGCCGCCCGAGGTGACCCCTTGGGCCTGGTCGCCGCTGATGAAGGAGCCGCCGGAGTCACCGGGTTCGGCGCAGACGCTGGTCTTGGTCATCTGGTGCACCGCGCCCTGGCTGTAGTTGACGGTCTCGTTCTTGGCCAGTACGGCGCCGCAGTGCCAGTGCGTCGTGGAGCCGGACCGGCAGATGGAGGCCCCGACGGGTGCCTCGGCCGAGCCCCGCACGAGCTGGTCGGAGACCGTGCCCCAGCCGAGCACGACCGGTACGGTCCACCAGCCGCTGCCGACGTTCACCCAGGCGTAGTCGTTGTCCGGGAACGAGGAGCCCTGGAAGTTCCCGATGTAGCTGCCGTCCCAGCCCCGGACGCCGGCGCCCGCCTGTCCGCAGTGGCCGGCGGTGATGAAGCCGCCGTGCACCGAGAAGCCTATGGAGCAGCGGACGTTGCCGGTGTAGTACGGGTCGCCGCCGACGGTACCGGCCGCGAAGGTGCGCGGGGCGTCCGCGACCGTCTTGACGGTGACCGGGCCGGTCGCGCGAGCACGGGAGACGAAGGCGCGGACATCGTTGTCAGCGCGGGCGTCGTCGACGACGTTCACGACCACGGTGTTGGCCATCGGGTCGACGTGCCAGCCACTGACGCCCGAGGGTGCGGCGAGGCGGTCGATGCGTGCCTTGGCCGCGTCCAGTTCGCGAGCGCTGTGCGTGACGGTGCGCACGGCCGCTCCGGTGGCCCGGACCTCCCGCAGCGTCGTGGCGGGCGCGTCCGCCGTCACGGCCACCGTGAGCCGTTCGCTCTTCGCGTCGAACCACGAGCCGCCGTAGGCGGATCCGGCCGCCTTGCGTGCCTTCGGTGTGAGGTCCGTGGCGGTGCGTTCCGCCGCGAGCCGCGTCCTGGCCTGTTCCTTCGACAGGCCGAGGTCGCGCTGCATGGCCTGGAGCAGTCCTGCGGAGGCGGGTGCGGCCTCGGCCGCCGTGGGGGAGTCGTCGGCCGCGGCCTGTCCGGTGCCGCCCGCGGTCAGGCCGCCGAACAGCAGGATCGCGGCCAGGCCGGCGTACTTGAGTCTGCTGCGTCTCAAGGGAGTTGCCCTTCGTCGTTCCAGCAAGGTGGGGTGGAACAACCGCAAGCTGAGAGCGCTCTCAATCGGGGTCGGGCCGAGCATAGCCAGGGTGCCGTGTCAGGTCCATACCAAAATTCGGACCGAAATTCCGGGTCGAAATCCCGGGCCGTGGCCCGTTTCCCGGGTGGGCGCCGCACCGAAACGCGGGCGCACCCCGGATGCCGTCGGGCGTCCGGGGTGCGCGAGGGGGCTGCGGCGGCTGTGGCCTCAGCCGAGTTGGCTGCGGCCGGGGCCTCAGCCGAGTTGGCCCGTGCGGGCCTCCCGCCACAGGTCGACGCCGCCGTCGGTGGCGTACTTGTCGATCTCGGCGAGTTCCTCGTCGCTGAAGTCGGCGTTCTCCAGCGCGGCCACGTTCTGCTCCAGCTGCTCGGTGCGCGAGGCGCCGATCACCAGCGAGGTCACACGCCGGTCGCGCAGGGCCCAGGCCAGCGCCATCTGGGCCAGGCTCTGCCCACGCCGGGCCGCGATGTCGTTGAGCGCGCGCAGCCTGCCCAGCATGTCGTCCGTCAGCCAGGTCTCGTCGAACGACTTGCCCTGCGTCGCGCGCGAGTCGGCGGGGACACCGTCGAGATAGCGGCCGGTCAGCAGCCCCTGGGCCAGCGCGGTGAACCCGATCACCCCGAAGCCCTCCTGCTCGGCGGTCTCCAGCAGGCCCTCGGTCTCGATCCAGCGGTTGAGCATGCTGTACGACGGCTGATGGATGAGCAGCGGGGTGCCCATCTCCCGCAGGATGGCCGCCGCCTGCCGGGAGCGCTCCGCGTCGTATGAGGAGATGCCGACGTACAGGGCCTTGCCCTGGCGGACGGCGGTGTCGAGCGCGCCCATCGTCTCCTCCAGCGGCGTGCTCGCGTCGAGCCGGTGGGAGTAGAAGATGTCGACGTAGTCCAGCCCCGTGCGGCGCAGCGACTGGTCGAGGGAGGCGAGCACGTACTTGCGGGAACCGCCGCCCTGGCCGTAGGGGCCGGGCCACATGTCCCAGCCGGCCTTGGTGGAGATGACCAGCTCGTCCCGGTAGGGGGCGAGGTCCTGCTGCATCAGCCGGCCGAAGTTGATCTCGGCGGCGCCGTAGGGCGGGCCGTAGTTGTTGGCCAGGTCGTGGTGGGTGATGCCCAGGTCGAAAGCGCGCAGGGCGATCTCGCGCTGGGTCTCGAAGGGCTTGTCGTCACCGAAGTTGTGCCAGTACCCCAGGGACAGCACGGGCAGGTCGAGTCCTGAGCGTCCGGTGCGCCGGTAGCGCATGGTGCCGTTGTAGCGCTCGGGATCGGCGACGTGGTTCATCGAGTGTTCTCCGCGGGGTGCAGTCGGGGTGGTCCGGTCCGGTGAGGGACGTGTTCACTGTGCTCCAGCCTGATTCTCACGTCCAACGCATCCTTTTCATCGGATTCAGCGACACCGTTTCTGAATGCCCGGTGCCGCTGTCCGTGCGGCGTCACTCGCCCGTGCCGGTCGCCGGCAACGTTGCCGAACCCTGCATCGTCGCCGTGGGCCCGTCAAGGCTTCCGGCGTCCGAGGACCCTTGTTTCTGTAAATTAGTAATTAATATTGACAGGGTTCCGGCCACGCGCCACAGTCTTCGCCGTGACGCCGAAGGCCCCGGCACCCGAGCGGCCCGCGTCACACCTCCTCCTGCTTCCCAACCTCCGGGAGAGGCACGTGACTTCACTCGCCCTCGCGACCGCGATCTCCGTGGTCCTGACCGCTTCGGCCGCCCCAGCGGGCGCCGCGCACCACAGCGCGGACACCGTGGACCAAGGAGCCCCCGCCTACTACGACAGCGGTCTCGCGCCGACTCCGTACATGGGCTGGAACACCTACTACGGGCTCGGCGCGCCCACCGAGAAGGAGGTCCGCGCGGTCGCCGACAAGCTCGTCAGCAGCGGTCTGCGTGACAGCGGCTACGACATCGTGTGGCTGGACGGCGGCTGGCAGGCCGACAACCCCCGTGACGCACAGGGGCGGTTGACGGCCCACCCGGACCGCTTCCCCTCCGGCATCCCGGCCCTGGTCTCCTACCTGCACAAGCGCGGTCTGAAGGCCGGCATCTACACCGACGCCGGCACCTACGACGGCGGCAGGACCTGCGGTCTCGGCAGCCGCGGCCACTACACCGAGGACGCCCGGCAGTTCGCCGACTGGAAGGTCGACGCCATCAAGGTCGACTTCCTGTGCGGCATCGGCGCCAAGCTCGATCCGGGGCCCGCGTTCAAGGAGTTCAGCGACGCCGTCGCCAAGTCGGGGCGCAAGATGCTGCTCAACCTCTGCAACCCGCTCACCGACGACTGGGGCCTGCCGCACACGCCCGAGCAGGACGCGCACAACACCTACGCCTACGCCCCGACGATCGCGGACTCCTGGCGCACCGGCACGGACATCGCGTGGGGCACGCCGAGCCCCGGTCAGTGGCCCAACGTGCTGCGCAACATGGACGCCAACGCCTGGCGCCCCGAGGCGCAGGGGCCCGGCCACTACAACGACCCCGACTACCTCATCCCCATGCGCCGTATGGCCGACGGCTCCCTGGAGCTGACCGAGGAGGAGTCGACCACCCAGTTCGTGATGTGGGCCGAGATGGCCTCGCCGCTCGTCCTCGGCTCCGACCCGCGCACCCTGTCCGCGGCCATGCTCAGGACGCTGCGCAACCCCGAGATCATCGCCGTGAACCAGGACCCGCTCGCCGTCCAGGGCGTCCGGGTGGCCTCCGACTCCACCGGCGACGTCTACAGCAAGGACCTCTCGCGACCCGGCCGACGCGCGGTCGTCCTGCTGAACCGCTCCGACCAGCCGGCCCGGCGCACCGTGAACTTCGCCGACGCCGCGCTCGGCGGGGTGGTCGAGGTGCGCGACCTCCGGGCCCGCGCCGACCGCGGCACCCACACCGGGTCGTACACCGTCGAGGTCCCCGCGCACGGCACGGCCTTCCTGAAGCTCACCGGCGAGGACGCCCTGCCCGGTACGAGCCTCGGTGAGAAGGCCACCGCGAGCCCGGCCGTCGTACGTTCCGGCGACACGCTCGACACCTTCTTCCGCGGGCCGCGCGGGAACCTCGTCCAGCACACGGCGTCCGCCGACGGAACCGGGACCGCGCGCACGAAGGACCTGGGGGGCCCGGCGGCCGGCAGGATCCTCGGCCAGCCCTCCGTCCACGCCTCCGCGGGCGGCCGGATCGACGTGTTCGTGCGCGGCGCCGACTCCCGTGTCCACCGGCGGGTGTTCGCCGACGGCCGCTGGGGCGGCTGGCAGAACCTGGGCGGGCGGGTGACCGACGCGCCGTCGGTGGCGTTCACCGACCCCGATCACTGGACCATCGTCGCGCGCGGGGCCGACGGGCGGATCGTGCAGCGCGGGCCGGCGTCCGACTGGTCGTCGCCGGGCGCGCCGGGCGACCGGCCGGTCTACGGCAGGCCGTCCGCCGCGGTCGACGCCCAGGGCCTGCTCCATGTCGCCGTGCGCACCTCGGCCGACGACATCTGGACCCGCTCGCGGGACGCCGCGGGGGAGTGGTCGCCGTGGACCTCGCTCGGCGGGACCGTGAGCGGCAGTCCGACCCTGGTCGCCGTCGGGGACGCGGTGGTGCTGTACGCGCGGGCGGGTGACTACACGCTCTGGCAGCAGCGTCACGAAGGCGGCTCCTGGCAGGGCTGGACGAAGCGTCAGGAGTTCCCCGGCGCCGCGTTCGAAGGCGCGCTCGGGGCGGTCGCGGGACCGGGCGGGACGGTCGACGCCGTGTTCCGCGGGGTCGACGGGGACGTCCACCGGACCCAGTTCAAATAAATTAGTAATTAATCTTGACGTGGCGGAAGCGCCACGCGAACCTGGATCCGCCGCGCGCGGGCCCCCTGCCGTCAGGAGGGCAGGCCCGCCGCGGGGATCCACAGGGAGCCCTCCATGTTGAACCCGCACACCAGCCGACGGCGCTTCCTCGCCGGACTCGGCGCCACCGGCACCGCCGCGCTGCTCAGCGGCTGCGTCACCTCGACCTCCTCCTCGAAGTCCTCCTCCGACGGCGCGGTCACCCTCCAGTCCAACCTGTCCGCGCCGCAGGCCAAGGCGGCGATGCAGGACCTGGTCGCCGCCTACGGCAAGAAGGACGCCGGCGACGTCAGCCTCAACACCGTCGCGGCGGAGACCTTCCGCACCCAGCTGCCGACGTACCTGACCTCCGCCAACCCGCCGGACGTCTACACCTGGTACCCCGGCTCGGTGGCGGACGCCTACGCGAAGAAGGACCTGCTGCTCGGCCTCGACGACCTCTGGGGCTCCTCCGATCTCAAGCGCTACTCCAAGGCGCTGAACTCGCTGTGCACGTCGAGCTCCGGCAAGAAGGTCTTCGTCCCGGCCACCTACTACTGGTGGGGCATGTTCTACCGGAAGTCCCACTTCGCCAAGTGGGGCGTGCGCGAGCCGAAGAGCTGGGACGACTTCCTCGACCTGTGCGACAAGCTCAAGAGCAAGGGCGTCGCCCCGATCGGCCTGGGCGCCGGCGGCAACACCGCCTGGGTCGCCTCGGCCTGGTTCGACTACCTGGACATCCGCATCAACGGCGCCGAGTACCACCGTGAACTGCTCGCCGGAAAGCACCGGTTCGACGACCCCGAGGTCCGCAAGGTCTTCGACCGCTGGCAGGAAGTCCTGCCGTACTTCGACCCGAACGGCACCGCCGGCGCCTTCCAGGACGCCACGACCGCCCTGCTCAACGGCCGCAGCGGCATGATGCTGATCGGCACCTTCTTCGCCGACGCGGCCCCCAAGGACGCCCTCGACGACATCGACTTCTTCCGCTTCCCGGTCATCGACCCGAAGGTCCCGCTCGCCGAGGAGGCCCCCACCGACGGCTACTTCGCCAGCGCCCGCACCGGACGCGAGGACGGCGTGCTCGACCTGCTGGGCTACCTCGCCACCGCCGAGGCCCAGGAGATCTACATCAAGGGTTCCTCCGGCACCGTCCTGCCCTGCCACCCCGACGCCAAGGACGCCGGCACCCCGCTGGTGCGCAAGGGCCGCAAGCACATCGAGGAGGCGGCCGAGATCACCCAGTTCTTCAACCGCGACTCCAGCGACGCCCTCCAGCCCACCGCCGACAACGCGCTGACCAAGTTCCTCGCCAAGCCCAAGGAGATCGGGTCCATCCTCACCGACTGGCAGCGCGAAGCCGAGAAGATCTGGAACGCCTGACATGGCCGTCCTGACCGCCCCCCACCGCAAGTCCCCGGTCCCGGCGCCGTCCCGTGGCGGCCGGGCCCGGGGCCCGCGGCGCACACCCCCGCTGGTGCTCGCCTTCGTCCTCGTCCCGCTGCTCGCCGAGGCGGTGTGGGTCTTCTGGCCCGCCCTCCAGGGCTTCTACCTCGCCCTGACCAGCTGGGACGGCGTGTCGGCGCCGAAGTTCGTCGGCCTGGACAACTTCCGCGAGATGGCGGGCGACGACGTCTTCCGAGGAGCCGTCGGCCACACGGTGCTCTGGCTGGTGCTGTTCGGCGGCCTGTCCGCCCTGCTCGGCCTCGCCGCCGCGATGCTGCTCCAGCAGGAGCGGCGCGGCGTCGGCTTCTACCGCGCCGCCCTCTTCCTGCCCGTCGTGTTCTCACTGGTCGCCACCGCCCTGGTCTGGCAGGCCATCTACCAGCCCGACGGCGTCCTCAACCAGCTCCTTCAGTCCGTCGGCCTCGGCAGCCTGCGGCACGCCTGGCTCGCCGACCAGGACACCGCCCTGTACGCGGTCATCGTGCCCGCGCTGTGGCGCCAGATCGGCTATGTGATGGTCCTGTACCTCGCCGGCCTCAAGGGCATCGACCCCGCCCTGTACGAGGCCGCCAAGGTCGACGGCGCGAGCGCCTGGCAGCGCTTCCGCCATGTCACCCTGCCCCAGCTGCGCAGCGTCAACGCGGTCGTCCTGTCGGTCATCATCATCGACTCGCTGCGCTCCTTCGACGTCGTGTGGTCGCTGACCCGCGGCGGCCCCTACCACTCGTCCGAACTGCTGAGCACCTACATGTACTCGACCGCCTTCCAGTCCCTGCGACTCGGCTACGGCTCCGCCCTGGCCGTCGTCATCTTCCTGCTGGCGTTCGGCGTCATCGCCTCCTACCTCGTGCGCGCCTTCCGGGAGGCCGACTGATGTCCGCCAACTCCACCGCGCTGCGCCGCAAGCGGGCCGCCACCGCAGGATTCCACCTCTCGGCCGGCGCCCTCGCCCTGGTGTGGCTGCTGCCCATCGCCCTGGTCGTGGTGACCAGCCTGCGCTCCTTCGACGACATCGCCGCGAACGGGCTGGGCAGTTGGCCCCACTCCTTCACGCTCGACAACTTCGGCCTGGCCTGGGTCGACGGCGGCCAGCAGCGCGCCCTGATCAACAGCCTGATCGTCACCGTGCCCTGCGTGCTGGTGACGCTGGCCCTCGCGGCCATGGCCGCGTTCGCGCTCAGCCGCTACGAGATGCCCCTGCGCCGTTTCCTGCTGCTGCTCATGCTCGGCGGCAACCTGCTCCCGCCGCAGATCCTGCTGATCCCCGTCTCCAAGCTCAGCGAGCTGATGGGCGTCTACGACACCCTGCCCGCCCTGATCGGCGTGCAGATCGGGTTCGGCGTCGGCTTCTACGTCTTCGTCCTGCACGGGTTCATGCGGTCCATCCCCGCCGAGATCCAGCAGGCCGCCGTCGTCGACGGAGCCGGGCCCTGGCAGATCTTCTGGCGGATCATCCTGCCGCTGGCCCGCCCCGCCCTCGCCGCGCTCAGCGCCCTGTCCTTCACCTGGATCTTCAACGACCTGCTGTGGGCCATCACCGTACTGCGCAGCGACACCAAGATGCCCATCACCGCGGCCCTCATCGGCCTCCAGGGCCAGTACGTGTCCATGTGGAACGTGATCGCCGCCGGCTCCGTCATCGCCGCCGCCCCCACCGTCGCCGTCTTCCTGCGCTTCCAGCGCCACTTCGTGGCCGGACTGAACCTCGGAGCAGTCAAGTGACGCCGTACCAGCGCTGGACCCTGCGCACCGAGAACACCAGTTACACGGTGCGGCTGTCCCCGGACGGCCCGTGGGCCGAGCTGGACGCGTGGGGGCCGCACGGCGTGGAGACCGGGCCGTCGGCGCTCGACTGGTCCCACCGCACCCACTTCGTCACGCCCGCCGACGCCGCCCCCGCCGAGTATCTGCCGTACGGGCTGAGGCCGTTCAACGGCGCCGACCTCGTCGCGAGCCGCCCCGGCCACGCACGCGGCAGCTGGTGGACCTTCACCGGCGCCGAGGAGATTCCGGGTGCGGAGGGCGGTGACGGTCTTCGTCTGACCTTCACCGACGACGTCCTGGGCCTGCGCACCACCCTCTGCTACGCCACCGTGCCCGGCACCGACGTCCTGCACCGCTGGACCGAACTCACCTGCACGGGCACCGAGGAACTGCGCCTGGAACGCCTCGACTCGGCGGCCGTGAACGTGCCCGTCACCACCGGGGCACGGCTGACCTACCTCACCGGCCAGTGGTCCCAGGAGTTCCAGCGCACCCAACTCGCCCTGACCCGCGGCACGTTCACCATCGGCAGCACCCAGGGCGTGCCCGGCCACGCCTACGTGCCCTGGCTCGCCGTGCAGGACCTGACCACGGACGACGCCCCCGCCTACGGGGTGGCTCTGGAGTGGCCCGGCAACTGGCACATCACCGCCGAGGCCGAGCCCGGCGGCGCGATCCGGGTCCGCGCGGGACGCGTCCCGCACGAGGGGGCCGTGGTCCTGGACCCCGGCGCCACCCTGACCACACCCCGACTCGCCTGCGCCTTCAGCCCGGACGGACTCGACGGCCTGTCCCGCGTCTGGCACCGCTACGACCGCCACCTCAGCGGCGAGCGCCTGCACCGCACCCGCAAGGTGCTCTACAACTCCTGGGAGGCCACCGGCTTCGACGTCGACGCCGCCGGCCAGCTCGAACTCGCCCGGACGGCCGCCGACATCGGCGCCGAACTGTTCGTCGTGGACGACGGCTGGTTCACCGGCCGCCACGACGACACCGGTGGACTCGGCGACTGGTACCCGGACCCGGCCGCCTTCCCGCAGGGCTTCGACCGGTTCGTCGAGGACGTCCGCGGACTCGGCCTCGACTTCGGCCTGTGGGTCGAGCCCGAGGCGGTCAGCCCCGGCAGCCGACTGCACGCCGAACACCCCGACTGGGTCTACCGCATCGACGACCGGCCCGCCCGGCTCGTGCGCAACCAGCTCCTGCTCGACCTCGGCCGCACCGACGTCCAGGACTTCGTGATCGGCACCCTGGACCGGCTCCTGGGCACCTACGCCATCGGCTACCTCAAGTGGGACATGAACCGGCCGCCCACCGAACGCGGCCGCCCCGGCGCCGGGCGCGTCGACCTGGACGCCGAGCACGTCGCCGGCTACCTGCGCGTCCTGGACCACCTGCGCACCGCCCACCCCGACGTCACCGTCGAGGGCTGCGCCGGCGGCGGCGCCCGCATCGACCACATGACGCTGGCCCGCGCCGACGTCGTCTGGCCCAGCGACAACACCGCCCCGCTGGACCGGCTGAGCGTCCAGCACGGCTTCCTGCACGCCCACGCGCCGCACGTCATGAGCTCCTGGGTCACCGACGCGCCGGGCGTCTTCGACCCGCGCCCGCGCAGTCTCGCGTTCCGCTTCGTCAACGCCATGTGCGGAGTGCTGGGGGTGGGGGCCGACCTGCGCGCCTGGACCCCGGACCAGCTGGCCGAGGCCGCGCGCTGGATCGCCCGCTACAAAGAGGTCCGCGACGTGCTCCACCACGGAGAGGCACGGCTGCTCGGCTCGCCCTCCGACACCACCTGCGGTGTCCAGTACGACACCGGCGCCCGTACGGTCGTCGCCGCGCTGAGCACGGGCCGCCTCGACGGCGCGCCCCTCGTGCCCGGCCGCCCCGACCGGCTGCGGCTGCGGGCCCTGGACCCGGCGGCACGCTATCGGGACACGGCGACGGGAACCACGTACAGCGGCGCCCATCTGCTGCACTACGGGCTGCCGTTCGCCTGGAGCGCCGATCACGACGCGGATCTGGTGGTACTGACACGTGGGTGAGCCGCATATGTTTCCCGGACGGCCACTCTCCGCACCCGGAGCTCACGAAGGAGTCGACCCGACGATGGACCAGTCCCCACGCCGGCCCGGTGACCGGTTCACCGGACGCACGGCCGTGGTCACCGGCGCGGCCTCCGGCATCGGTGCCGCCACCGCCGTCCGCCTCGCCGAGGAGGGCGCCGCGGTGGTCCTCGCCGACATCGCGCAGGAGCACGGCACGGCGGTCGCCGAACGGATCGCGAAGGACGGCGGCCGGGCCCGGTTCGTACGGGCCGACGTGGCGGCCGAGGACGACTGGCGCCGGATCGTGGCCGCCGCCCACGACTTCGGGCCCGTGGACGTCCTCGTCAGCAACGCCTACACCGTCGACGTGGCCCCGGCCGACGAACTGAGCCTGGAGTCGTGGCAGCGGCAGCTGTCCGTGAACCTCACCGCGAGCTTCCTCGGCTTCCGGGCGGTCCTGCCCGACCTGCGGGAGCGGCGGGGCGCGACCGTGCTGACCTCGTCCGTCCACGCGCGCGTCGGCATCCCCGGACACCCCGCCTACGCCGCGTCCAAGGGCGCCCTGCTGTCCCTGTGCGGTCAGCTCGCCGTCGAGTACGGGCCCGAGGTCCGCGTCAACGCCGTCCTGCCCGGGCCGATCCTGACCGCCGCCTGGGACCGCGTGCCGCCCGAGGACCGCGAGCGCAGCGTCGCCGAGACGGCGGCCCGCCGCTTCGGCACCCCCGAGGAGGTGGCTGCGGCCATCGCCTTCCTGAGCGCAGGCGAAGCCTCCTTCATCACCGGCACGAGCCTCGTCGTGGACGGGGGCTGGAGCGTCGTGAAGGCCTCGGCATGACCGCCACCCCCGTCCGCACCCTTCTGCAGAAAGGCTGTACGACATGACGCCCTACGCCCGCCGCGGCGTGCACGGCCAGACCGTGGAGGCCCTCGCCCGCCGCATCCTGGGCGGTCGGATCCCCGAGGGAGCCACACTCGACCTGGTGGCGCTCCAGAGCGAGTTGGACGTCAGTCTCACCGCGCTGCGCGAGTCCCTCAAGGTGCTCGCCGCCAAGGGCATGGTCGACGCCCGCCAGAAACGCGGCACGTTCGTCCGGGCCCGCGCCGACTGGAACCTCCTCGACGCCGACGTACTGCGCTGGCAGTTCGAGGGCGCCGGCGAGGCCACCGACGCCGACCGGACACTGCTGCGCGACCTCTCCGAGGTCCGCGCCATCGTCGAACCGGCCGCCGTGCGGCTGGCCGCCGAACGCCGCACCGACGCCGACCTCGCGGCCCTGGAGGCGGCCCTGGACGCGATGGGCGGGCAGGACGGCGACCCCGGGCAGGCCGTCGAGGCCGACCTCGCCTTCCACCGCGCCCTGCTGACCGCCACCCACAACGAGCTGCTGCAGCGCATGGAGATGGTCATCGAACCGGGCCTCGCCCACCGCGACCGCATCGTGCACAGCCACCCCCACAGCGAGGACCCCGTACCGGCCCACCGCGCCGTCCTGGACGCCGTACGCGCGCGGGACGCGAGTGCCGCCGAGTCGGCGATGCGGGCCCTGCTCGTCCAGGCCGGGCGCGACCTGGACCGCATCGACGGCCCCGACGACACGAAAGGCACCGGCGGCAAGTGAAGATCACGCGCATAGAAACCTTCCTGGTACCGCCGCGCTGGCTGTTCTGCCGGATCGAGACCGACGACGGCGTCGTCGGCTGGGGCGAACCCGTCGTCGAGGGCCGGGCCGAGGTGGTCCGCGCCGCCGTGGACGTCCTCGCCGAATACCTCGTCGGGCAGGACCCGCTGCGCATCGAGGACCACTGGCAGGTGCTCAGCAAGGGCGGCTTCTACCGCGGCGGCCCGGTCCTGTCGAGCGCCGTCGCCGGCATCGACCAGGCCCTGTGGGACATCGCCGGCAAGACCTACGGCGCCCCCGTGCACGCCCTGCTGGGCGGACCGGTCCGCGAACGCGTCCGCGTCTACGCCTGGGTCGGCGGCGACGAACCCGCCGAGCTCACCGACCAGATCACCGCCCAGGTCGAGGCCGGTTTCACCGCGGTCAAGATGAACGCCGCCGGCGCCACCTCACCGATCACCACCCCGGGCGAGACCGCGGCCGTCATCGCCCGAGTAGCCGCCGCCCGCGAAGTCCTTGGCGCGGACCGGGACGTCGCCGTCGACTTCCACGGCCGCTTCACCGCCGCGAGCGCCCGCCGGGTGCTGGCCGAACTCGCGCCACTGCACCCGCTGTTCGTCGAGGAACCCGTCGTCCCCGAGCACGGCCATCTGCTGCCCGGCCTGATCGCCTCGACGCCGATCCCCCTCGCCACCGGCGAACGCCTCTACTCGCGCTCCGAGTTCCTGCCCGCCCTCACCGCCGGCATAGCCGTCGCCCAGCCCGACCTGTCCCACGCCGGCGGCATCTCCGAGGTCCACCGCATCGCCTCCCTCGCCGACACCTACGGCGCCCAGCTCGCCCCGCACTGCCCGCTCGGCCCGATCGCGCTGGCCGCCAGCCTCCAAGTGGCGTTCGCGACACCGAACTTCCTGATCCAGGAGCAGAGCCGCGGCATCCACTACAACAAGGACGCCGACCTGCTGTCCTACCTCGCCGACCCCGCGCCGTTCCGGTTCGTGGACGGCCACGCGCCCCGCAACGACGCCCCCGGTCTGGGCATCACGATCGACGACGCCGCCGTCCGCGCGGCCGACCGCTCCGGGCACGCCTGGCGCAACCCCGTGTGGCGGCACTCCGACGACTCCTTCGCCGAGTGGTGACGTAGGTGCTGACGCTCACCACCGACCCCGCGCACGGCGGGCGCTGGACGTCCCTGCGCTCGCCGTCGCGCGAATGGCTCTGGCACCGCCCGGCACCGGAACGGGACACGGCCGCACCGGGCGACGCGTTCGTGGACGCGGGCGGGCTGGAGGAGTGCCTCCCCACCGTCCGCGGCCTGCCCGACCACGGCGACGTCTGGTCCCGCGCCTGGACCCGCACCGGCGACACCGAACACGTCGCGGGCGAGTCCTTCACCCTGGCGCGGACCCTCCGCGCCACGGCCGACGGGGTGCGGGCCGACTACCTCCTCACCGCACCGGCCGGCTTCCGTTTCGTGTGGGCCGCGCACGCCCTGCTGGACCTCTCCGGGCGGGCGACCCTGCACATGACCGAGGGCGCCCCCACCCGCCTGTTCCGCGAGGCCGCCCCGCTCGTCGACGAGCCCTGGCCCGCCGACGCCCCCTGGATCACCGGCCCGTGGCCGGCACCGCACGGACTGCCGATGAACCGGCTCGGGCCCGACGACGGCACCGCGGTCGGCGCCGTCGTGGACACGCCCCTGGTCTGCGTCCACGACGACCGCGACCGGCTCGCCCTCGAACTGCGGGCGGACGGCCAGCCCGTGTCCATCGCCCTGTGGCGCAACCTCCGCGGCTTCCCGCAGCCGCACCCGTACCGCAGCACCGGCGTGGAACCCATGCTCGGGCGCGTCTTCGACCTCGCCGACGCGGGTCCCGACGATGCCGCGCGGGTACCGCCCTCCGGTGAGGTCCGCTGGCGACTGACGATCACCGGGGCCTGCCGCTGCCCCTCCAACCCCGCACCGAAGGAGCACCGTTCGTGGACCTGACAGCCGCGCTGGCCGCCCACCGCCTGGTCGCGATCGTGCGCGGCGACGACGCCGACGCGGCGCTGCGCACCGTGCTGGCCCTGGCCGAGGAGGGCGTCGAACTGATCGAGGTCTCGCTGTCCGGCAAGGACGCCCTCGCCGTCATCGAACGCGCCCGGCACGCCCTCGGCCCGGACCACCCGCTCGGCGCCGGGACCGTCCTGACCGCCGAGGACGCCCGCGCCGCGCACCGTGCCGGAGCCGACTTCGCGGTCACCCCGGGACTCGGCGACGGCGTGGTCACCGCGCAGGAGCTGGGCCTGCCGGTCCTCGCCGGAGTGCTGACACCGACCGAGATCGTCGCCGCCCGTGCCCTGGGCGTGGCCGCGCTGAAGATCTTCCCGATAGCCCAGTTCGGGGGCGCGGCGTATCTGAAGGCCCTGCGCGGGCCGTTCCCCGACGCGGCGTTCGTCCCCGTCGGCGGTGTCGACGCGGCCACCGCCCGCGCCTGCCTCGCGGCCGGAGCCCTCGCCGTCGGCGTCGGCTCGCCCCTGATCGGCGACGCGGCCGACGGCGGCGGCATCGACGCCCTGCGGGAGCGCGCCCGTCTGTTCCGCACCGTCGTGGCCGAGGGGGCGGCATGACCGCCGCTCCGCGCTCCGCGCGCCCCGACCGCCTCGAACTGGGCGAGGGCGTCCGCTGGACGGGCACGGACGTCGTCCTCGTCGACATCCTCGCCGGCCGCCTCCTGTCCGCCCCGCACGAGCCGACGGCACCCCTGCGCACCCTGGCCCGACTCCCCGTCCCGCTGGGCGCCGTGGCCCCGGTCGCCGGTCACGCCGGCACCTGGATCGCGGCGGCCGGCACCGGCATCGCCCTGCTGCACGGCGACGGCACCCTCGACTGGCTGGCCCGGCCGGAGGACGACGCCCCCGCACCGATGCGCATGAACGACGCCGTCGCCGACCCGTTCGGCCGCTTCTGGGCCGGCAGCATGAGCTACGACGCCGACGAGGGCGCCGGATCCCTGTACCGCGTCGACCGGAGCGGCACGGTCGCCCGCGTCCTGGACGGCATCACCGTCCCCAACGGGCCCGCGTTCACGCCCGACGGCGGCCAGATGTACCTGGCGGACAGCGCCCGGGGCGTGGTCCGGCGCCACCCGGTCGACCCGGTGAGCGGCGACCTCGGCGCACCCGAGGAGTTCGTGACGATCCGCGACGGCAGCCCCGACGGCATGGCGGTCGACGTCGAGGGCGGCGTGTGGATCGCCGTCTGGGGAACCGGCACCGTACGCCGTCACCTGCCCGACGGCACGCTCGACCGCACGCTGCGGCTACCGGCCGAACAGCCGGCCGGCGTGTGCCTCGCCCACGACGTCCTGCACATCACGACCGCCCGCGTGGGACTCGCGGCCCCGGGCCCCGAGGACGGTGCGGTGTTCACCGCTCGCGTGGACACGCCCGGCACCCCGACGCCGGCCTGTCGTCTCGACGCCGTCGGGCAGTCCTCGGCCCCGGGGGTTCCGGCATGACCGGCGCACCGCACATCACGACCGCCCGCGTGGCGCCGGCGGCGCCAGGTCCCAAGGAGGACGTCCTGGTCACCGCCCGCGAGGACACGCCCGGCACAGCCACACCGGCCTGTCGGATCGACGGCGTCCGGTGGACCTCCGCTCTGCGGGGTCCGTCATGACCGGCGCACAGGCGCCTGGGGTGACCACCCCCTGGCGTCCGGGTCCCGGCCCGGTCGTCTGTGTCGGTGAGACGATGGCGGCCCTGGCGCCCGATCCGCCGAGCCCGCTGCTGACCGCGGAGCGGCTGCGGCTGTCGGTGGCGGGGGCCGAGTCGAACGTCGCGATGTACCTGGCCGACCACGGCATCCCCGTCGCCTGGCTCTCCGCCCTCGGGGACGACCCCCTGGGCCACCGCGTCCGAGCCACGGTCGCCGCGTCCGGCGTCGACGTGTCGTACGTGCGCACCGACCCGCACCGGCCGACCGGCCTGCTGGTCAAGGACCCGGGCCCCGCCGGGACACGTGTGCACTACTACCGGCGCGACTCGGCCGCCTCCGCGCTCGGCCCCGGCCTGCTGGACGAGCCGCCGGTGGGCACGGCCGCACTGCTGCATCTGACCGGCATCACCCCGGCCCTGTCCGTGTCCTGCCGCGACCTGGTGGACCGGGCGCTGACCGGCGAGCCCGGCAGCCGGCCGTACGCGGTCAGTTTCGACGTCAACCACCGCGCCGCTCTGTGGCCGGACGGCATCGCCCCGAAGGTGCTGGGCGAACTGGCCGACCGGGCCGACATCGTCTTCGTCGGGCTGGACGAGGCACAGGCGCTGTGGGGTGAGCACCTGACCGCACCGGCCGTACGGGCGCGGCTCCCGCATCCGCGTGTCCTCGTGGTCAAGGACGGGGCGAACGCCGCGACCGCGTTCACCGACGCGGGCACCGTGACCGTGCCGACGCCGCGCACCACGGTGGTGGAGGCGGTGGGCGCCGGCGATGCCTTCGCGGCGGGCTTCCTCGCCGGTCTGCTGCGGGGCGCCGGCACCACCGGCGCCCTGCGGCTGGGGCACATCACCGCCGCGTCCGCCCTCCAAGTCACGGGAGACCACGGCCCGTTGCCCGACCCGGCCGAGACGGAGGCACTGCTCGCCCTGTCGACGCGGGAGTGGGCGCGACGCGCGTCGGCGTCGCCGTCGGCCTGAGCACTCCGGCGTTCGGCGCGCGTCAGCCGATTCACCCGCCTATGCTCCATTTGTGTGACGACTATCTTCCAAGAGCTGGTGGCGAAGGAGCGCGCGGCCGAGCAGGCGCACGGCCGGGTGGAGGAGCTGCGCGGGATGTACGGGCCGCCGACCCAGCAGGGTGGCTGGAGCGCCCGGCAGACCGAGACGTACAACACCGCCCTGCGGGCGTGGCGGGACCTGGCCCGGGAGGTGCAGGTCGCGATGGCCGACTACGCCAGGGAGCGGGGCGAGACGCGCGGTGACGTCGAGAAGCAGGTGCACAACGCGGTCCTGCACACGGACCGGGGCGGTGCCGGGGCGTAGCGGAGCGGGCTCCCGGCGCCCGCCGTCCCTCCTCTTGACGCAGTCAGTCTCGTTACGCAACTCTGGACGTCAATGGCGCTGGGTGCGGAAGGGGTTGGTGCGGGGTGGAGTGGACGGGCGCACGCTATGCGGACAAGCCCACGGTCGAGGTCCGGGCGTGGATCGACGCGCCGCCGGACCGGGTGTGGGAGATCGTCTCCGATGTGTCGCTGATGCCGGGCATGAGCGACGAGCTCCAGTCGGTCCACTGGCTCGACGGCGCGTCCCGGCCCGCGGTCGGCGCCCGCTTCGTCGGCCGCAGCAGGCACGAGGCCCTGGGGGAGTGGGAGACCACCTCGCACGTCATCGAGTGCGACTCCCCGAGCGTCATCGCCTGGGCCGTCGACGACCCGTCCCGGCCCGCCGCCGTCTGGCGCTTCCGGCTGGAGGGCAAGGACGACGGGACCGAACTGTCGGAGTGGATGCAGCTCGGACCCGGCCGGTCCGGGCTGTCCTTCGCCATCGACGAGATGCCGGACAAGGAGCAGAAGATCGTGTTCGTGCGCATGCGGGAGTTCGAGCGCAACATGACCGCCACCCTGGGGCACATCAAGAAGCTGGCGGAGGAGCGATGAGGACCGCGACGACGATCGAGGCGTCCGGGCTCGGTTCCTGGCGAGGGCAGGCGGACTTCGTCGCGGAGGCCGAGCGGCTCGGCCTCGACATCTGCTGGGTCGCCGAGGCCTGGGGCTCCGACGCGCCCTCCGCCCTCGGCTACTACGCGGCCCGCACCGAGCGCATGCTGCTGGGCTCCGGCGTGATGCAGGTCGGCACCCGGACGCCGGTGTCCCTGGCGCAGACGGCGATCACGCTCTCCAACCTGTCCCAGGGACGCTTCCTGCTGGGCCTCGGCCCCTCCGGCCCCCAGGTGATGGAGGGACTGCACGGCGTCCCCTTCGCCCGCCCGCTGGCCCGCGTCCGCGAAACGGTCGAGATCGTGCGGCAGGTCCTCGACGGCGGGAAGATCGACCACTCCGGCGAGGAGTACCGCATCCCGCTGCCCGGCGGGGACGCCGTACCGATGAAGCTGTCGATGCGGGCCGAACACCCCGTGCCGATCTACCTGGCCGCCCTGTCACCGGCCATGCTCCGGCTCACCGGCGAGGTCGCCGACGGCTGGCTCGGCACCAGTTTCGTGCCCGAGGGCGCGGCGGACGCCTACTTCGCCCCCCTGGACGAAGGGCTGGCCCGCGGCGGACGTGCCCGCGCCGACCTGGACGTCTGCCAGGGCGCCGAGGTGGCCTTCGCCCCCGACGAGGAGGCGCTGAGCGCCATGGTGGCCGGCCGCAAGAAGGAACTCGCCTTCAGCCTCGGCGGCATGGGTTCGGCGTCCACCAACTTCTACAACCGCGCCTACAGCCGCCAGGGCTGGGCCGACGTCGCCGCGGAGGTACGGCAGCGCTGGCAGGCCGGCGACCGGGACGGGGCCACGGCGCTGGTCACCGACGACATGGTCCTCGCGACGACGCTGATCGGCACCGAGGACATGGTCCGCGAGCGGCTGCGCGTCTGGCGCGACGCGGGCGTGGACACCGTCCGTCTGTATCCGGCCGGTGCGGATCTCACCGCCCGCCTCGACACCCTGGGCCGCGCGATCGAGCTGGTCCACGAGGTCGGGGAGCGGACATGAGCGCGCGTACGTCCTTCGCGAACTGGCCGTGCTCCATCGCACGCACCCTGGACGTGGTCGGTGACGCCTGGACCCCGCTCGTTCTCAGGGAGGCGTTCTACGGCAGCCGCCGCTTCGACGAGTTCCAGGGCGAGTTGCGGATCGCCCGGAACACGCTCACCGACCGGCTCCGCCGGCTCGTCGAGGCCGGGCTGCTGGAGAAGCGGCTCTACGAGAGCGAGCCGCCCCGTCACGAGTACCTGCTGACGGAGCAGGGCCGGGACCTCTTCCCCGTCCTCGCCGCGATGGCCCGCTGGGGCGACCGCTGGCTCGCCGGCCCCGAGGGACCGCCGATCACCCTGCACCACGACGCGTGCGGCCATGACGCGCACGCCGAGGTGGTCTGCTCCGCGTGCGGAGAGCCGATGCACGCCGACGACACCGTCGCCCGGCCCGGCCCCGGCTACCCGGACCGCCTCAAGTCCCGGCCCGACGTGCGCCGCCGTTTCTCGCTGCCGTGACGGGAGCCGGCCGTCGTCAGCGGATGCGGTGCTGCTCGAAGAAGGGGGTGAGGTCCTGGTCCGTCACGGACCGCGCGGCTCGCTCGAACGCGGCGGTGGTGGAGACGCCGTACCAGTGGTCGCGGGCGTACCGCTTCAGGAGCCGGGCCATGGTGTCCGCGCCGAGCGTGCGCTCCAGGTCCGCGAGGGCGCAGGAGCCGGCCGTGTAGACCAGGTGGTACTCGCCCCGGTGCGCGGCCCAGTACGCCATGGAAGCGGTCAGCGCCGTGCGGTCGCTCGGCCAGTCCACCTCCGACCAGCAGTCCCGGGTGTCCCAGCCGTAGAAGCGCGCGTTGGCGTACTGGGCGAAGCTCTCGTCCAGCCAGGGCGCGCCGTACTCGTCGTTGCCGACGATGCCGTACCACCACTGGTGCGCCACCTCGTGGACGACGGCACTGCCCTCGTCGGTGGTGCCGACCAGGACGAGGCCCGGGTACTCCATGCCGCCGCCGAACCCGCTGGTCATCACCAGGTCGATCTCGCCGTACGGATAGGCGCCGAACTCCCTGCCGAACCGGTCCACGGCGGCGGCGCCGTCCGCACGGGTCAGACGCACGCCCGCGGCGGAGGTCCCCGGCGCCCAGTACGACCTGACCCGCACGCCCCCGGGCGTGGTGTCCACCGCGGTACGGAACGGGCCCGCCGCCCAGGCGAAGTCCCGGACCTGCCGCGCGACGCTCACGGTGAGACTGCGTCCGGGCCGGACCGACCGGGTCGAAGTGCGGCCGGTCGCGGGGACCTTCAGACGCGAGGGGTGGTCGAGGGCGACGCGGAAGTCGCCGGCCAGGGTGTAGAAGCTCTCGCCCGTCGTGACATACGGATCGAGGTGCCACCCCTCGGCGTCGTGCACGGCGAGCACGGGCAGCGCGTTGCCCAGGAAGCGGAAGGCGCCCTCGCGACCGAAGCGGTCGTTGCGTGCGGGAACCGCGATGGCCACGTCGAAGGAGACGGACGCGCGCTCGCCGCGGGCGAGGGGCTTCGGCAGGGCGATCCGCAGCGCCGTGCAGCCGACGGTCGGCCGGCCCGCGGTGCCGCCGCGCACCCTGGACACCCGGACCGCGGGCGGCGCGCCGGTGGCGGTGCCGCACTTGTCCACGCCGTTGCCCCACAGGCGTACGTACACCTCACGCAGGGGAGCGGCGGAGGCGTTGCGGAAGGACACCCGTTGCCGGCCGGTCCAACGCGAGCCGTCCGCGTCGGCGCGCAGTGTCACCTCGTAGCGGGGCCGGTCGGGTGTCGCCGGCTCGGCGGCGCGGGCGCCGGGACCGGTCTGTGTCCCCGGTGCCGTCAGGGCCTCGGAGCCGGTGCCGCCCTGCGTCACGACCAACGCGAGAAGGACGACCAGCAGAAGAACCACGGGCCTTGACTTCCACAGGGGTAACGAGGGCATGACAGCGGATGATGCCACAAGGCGTGAAGTATTGGCCCAGACTGGGGGAATGGAGTTCTTCTGCTACCACCGTGACCGGCCCGACTCCCTGCCACTGCGTGAGCGGCTGGTGGAGGAGCACTGGTCGTACATGGACCTGTTCGACGAGCGGCTGATCGCGCGGGGGCCGACGTTCGCGGCGGACGGCGAGACGCCGACCGGCAGCGTGCACATCGTCGACCTGCCCGATGCCGCCGCCGCCCGCGCGTTCGCCTTCGACGAGCCCAACTACCAGGCCGGCGTGTACCGGGACGTGCTGCTGCGCCGGTGGCGCAACCTGCTGGGGCGCACCATGTGGGACTTCCCCGGCGGCCGCAGCGAAGGCAACCGGTACCTGGTGCTGGGTCTCGGCCCGGACGGGACGTCCGAGCCGGCCGGACCGCCCGAGGACGACGAACTCATCGCCTACGGACCGCTGCTGTCCGACGACGGCACCGTCCGGGTGGGCACGGCGGCGCTGGTGCGCGCGCCGGACGCGTCGACGGCGCGCGCCGTGCTCAAGCCCGACGTGTACGCCGATGTCGAGGTCCACGACTGGGAGTTCGGCGGCCGCCGCTGAGATTTCAGCCGGACCGCGGCAGCAGCGTCGCGGGTGTGGGGCCGTCGGGGCGGACCGTGATGCCGTACTTCGCCTTCGCGGGGGTGGCGGAGAACGCCACGACGTGGGCCGGCAGCAGATGTTCGAGCAGGACGGTCGACTCGCGGAGCGCGAACTGCATACCCAGGCAGGCACGGGGGCCGACGCCGAAGGGGAAGTAGGCACCGGTGTGGGTGGGCCGGCCGTCCGGGCTGAGGAAACGCCGCGGGTCGAAGCGCTCCGGATCCGGCCACAGTGCTGGATCGCGGTGCGTGAGGTACGGCGAGACCAGGAGGTCGGTGCCCGCCTCGACCCGGTAGCCGGCGAGGATGTCGTCCGCGGCGGCGTGGCGGGGCAGGATCCACACGGACGGGTACAGCCGCAGCGCCTCGTGCACCAGTGCCTGGATGGCCCGGCGGCGTTCCTCGGAACCCGCTTCGCCGGCGGCGAGTGCCTCCTCACGGGCCTCGGGGTGCTGATCGAGAAGCAGGTACAGCCATGTCAGGGTGCTGGCCGTGGTCTCGTGCCCGGCCGCGAGCAGCGTCACCAGCTCGTCGCGGATCAGCCGGTCGGTGTACTCGGGCCGTTCGGCGCCGGCCTCGGTCAGCACATGCAGCAGCCCCGGGCCGTCCGGGCCGATCTCCCCGGCCCGGGCGGCCTCGATCGCGTGCCGGGCCACCGCGTCGATCCGGGCGAGGTCGTCGGCGACGGCCGTCCGGGCGTCCTCCGCGTCGGCGGGCAGCGCGGGCAGCGCCGCCCCCACGGCCTCGACGGCCTCCAGCTCACGCTGGGTCTCCTCGTCGAGCGGATGGCCGGTGAGGGAGCGCCAGATGGTGTCCAGGGCGAACCAGCGCATCTCCCGCCCGACGTCCAAGGGCCGCCCGGTGCGGGCGTACTCGGCCCAGCGCTCGGCGGTGACGCGTGCCGCCTCGGTGATGCGCCGGTCGTAGCGCCGCATCCCGGTGCCCGTGAACTGGGACTGGAGCAGCCGGCGTTGCCGCTTCCACGCCTCGCCCTCGGCGGACAGCACACCGTCGCCGACCAGTAGCCGGGCGCGGTGCGAGCGCTTGACGTACTGCTCCGGGTGGCGGGCGAGCACGTGCTGGACGGCCTGCGGCTCGGTGACGAGAACGGTGCGGGCGGGTCCGATGCGGAACGCGGCGACACCGCCGACCCGTTCGCGCACCAGGGCGAGCAACTCGATGAGTTCCCCGCCCTGTGAGTGCCACCGCCGCACGAGCTCCGGTTCGGCTTCGGGCACCGGCCGGGCCGTGCCGGGCGGGTGCGGGAGGGAGCCGGTGCCGGCTTCGGTGTCCATGGTCCATCTCCTGGGTGAGCCGCCGGCAGGGGCGGCGTCGGCGCGGGCTGTCGCCACGGACTGTACGGGAGGCGCCACTTGGGGTGGCCATCGCTCCGGGGGCGGTCGGGAGCGCGGCCGGCCACCTCGGTCAGCCGGCGTCGTTCCCCGCACCTCGCGCCAGGCCCTGCGAGGAAGGCCGGCCGATGTCCCGTTCACTCCTCACGGACGCCTCTGGCCCTGCCCAGGACTTCAGGAGGCGAACTCCTGGGCTCCCGGCAGCCGTTGGACCCGGTCAGGCGTCCGCCTCGTGCGACCGCGGACTCGACCGCGGATGCGACGGTGAGGCCGTCGCCCGGTCGGAGCCCTCCGCGGCCGTCCCCGCCGCGCCCTCCGGCTCCTCCGCCTCCTTCGGCGTCAACGCGCGTCCGCCGGGGTGCCGCACGGCGCACAGGAATCCGACGCCGAGGGCGATGGCCATGCCGTAGAACACCCACTGGTTGGCCTCGGCGAAGTCCATGCGGATCGCGTTCATCGCGTTGCGCGTCACCGTCGCGGCGGGACCCGTCCCCGTGGGCGTACTGGAATCGCCCTGACCCGTGATCGACTCGGTGATGTCGTGGGCGACGTCGTCGGCGACATTCGAGGGCAGGCCCCGCGATTCCAGGGTGTTCACCACGTTGGTGTTGGTGACGTGGGTCAGGATCGTGCCGAACACCGCCAGGCCCACGCTCGCCGCGAAGTTGCGCACGGTCTGGGTGACCCCGGTGACCTCGCCGTAGGAGGGGCCGATGGCCCGGTTCACGGCGTCCGTGGACGCGGGGGCCAGGATGAAGCCGATGCCCGCGCCGGCCAGCGCCGCGTACGGCCACTGGTCGTGCATCGAGAGGTCGGTGAGCTCACCGGCCCACAGGGCGAACCCGACGGCGCCCAGGATCGTGCCCATCTTCAGCGCGGGGCGCGCGCCCTGCTTGTCGAGGATCCGGCCGCCCCACTGCGAGGCGATGGCGAACCCGGCGAAGAAGTACAGCAGGAACAGCGCCGCCTGGTTGGGCGAGGCGCTCAGCGACACCTGGGCGTACACGGACGCGAAGAAGAACAGCGGCACGAAGGCGAGCATCGAGAAGAACAGCACGGCCGCGTCCACACTGAACGCCTTGTCCCGGAACACCCGCAGATCGATCAACGGGTGCCGCACGCCCAGCTCGTAGCGCACGAACGCGACGAGGATCGCCAGACCGCCCGCGATGCAGCCCCAGGTCGCCGCGCTGTCCCAGCCCCAGGCCCACGCCTGTTGGAAGCCGAGGACGCACAGGCCCATGCCGACGGCCATCAGCACGGCGCCGGGTACGTCGAGGGTGCCGGGGCGGCGTCGGTCCGCGATCCGCGCCCAGGCGGTCAGGGCGAGTGCCACGATCGCCACGGGAACGTTGACCCAGAACACCGCGCGCCACGTCCACGCCGTCAGCCAGCCGCCCAACAGCGGTCCCAGGGCGGTCAGCGCGCCCGACAGCCCGAAGAACAGGGCCAGGGCCCGGCCGCGCCGCTCGGGTGGGAACACCGCCACCACCACGGCCAGCGCCGCGGGGAAGAGAAGCGCCGCACCGAAACCCTGCGTCGCGCGGAAGGCGATGAGCCAGCCCTGTGCCGCGTCACCCCCGGGGACACAGCCGCACAGCACCGACGAGATGACGAACACCACCGTGCCGACCACGACGACCCGGCGCGGCCCGTACAGGTCCGCGAGCCGGCCGCCCAACGCGAAGAACGCGGCCAGGGACAGCAGATAGGCGTTCACGACCCACTGCATGCCGGAAGCCGACAGACCCAGTTCGCGGACGATGTCGGGGGCGGCGATGGACACGATGGTCTGATCGATGAACGTCATCGCCACGGCGAACATCATCGCCGCCAGCGCCACGGTCTGCCGTGGTCCCGACCGGGATGCGGACGTGGTCTCGCCACGCCCTGGAGACGTGCCACTCACCCGTCCAGTCTGCGACAGACCTGCAGACGTCGCATCACCAGCCACTCGGGGGCGTGCGAGGCACTCGGTCACGCACCGCCGGCGCCCGCTCGTCGCGGACCGACGTACCGTCATGTCCCGGCGGCGGGCGCGGCCATGGCCGCGAGGGCCCGCCCGCGGGCGTCAACCCGCCTTGCTCACCGCGGCGTCGAGCAGCGGGCCGAGTTCCCGGGAGACGGTCGTCAGCGCCCTCACGTCCCGCTCCGCGCGTGCCATGAGGATCGCCCCCTCCAACGCGCTGATCATCAAGGTGGCGAGCCCCGCGGCCCGTTCCTCGGGCACGCCCATGTCCACCAGCGCGCGGCCCACCGGTCCGGACCAGGTCGCGAACGCGGCGGCCACCGCCTCGCGCGTGGAGTCCGTGGACTTCGCGCAGTCCACCGTGGCGGCCGCCACGGGGCAGCCGCCCGCGAAGCCGGCCGCCTCGTACTCGTCGGTCCACTGGCGCACCATCTGCGCGAACAGCCCGCCGGGCGTCGGCTCGGGCAGCGCGGCGAGGAAGCGGGCGACCCGGTTGCCGGCGTACCGGCCCGCCCACCCGACCGCCTCGTTGACCAACTGCTCCTTGCCGCCGGGGAAGTAGTGCTGGAGCGAGCCGCGCGGTGCCGAGGCGTGCACAGCGACCTCACGCATCCCCGTGGCGGCGACACCGTCCCGCCGGATGAGCTGGGCCGCGCTGAAGACCATCCGCTCCCGCGGCCCCCGTCCGGACACCGCCATCCCGACCTCCGTCCCCGTGCATCCGCGCTCCCGAAGCTGCCCCCACCATCCTATGACGGCGGTCATAGCAGCCGGTACTATGACCGCTGTCATAGCGGAGGTGTCCGCTACGACGCCCGACCTCGGCGTGCGCACGCGGCGGACCGCGAGCACGCCGCAGCGGCAACGGAAGCGGCGGTGCATCGTGTACGTGGGTTTCATCGGCCTCGGCGTCATGGGACAGCCCATGGCGCTCAACCTGGCCCGGGCGGGAACGCCCCTCGTCGTGTGGAACCGCAGCCGCGAGCGCTGTGAACCCCTGCGCGCCGCCGGCGCCGAGATCGCCGCGAGCCCCGCCGAGGTCTTCGAGCGGGCGGCGACCGTGATCCTGATGCTGGCCGACGAGAACGCCCTGGACACCGTCCTCGGCCGCGGCACGCCCCGCTTCGCCGCCCAGGTCGCCGGTCGCACCGTCGTCCACATGGGCACGACCGCGGCCGCGTACTCGGCCGCGCTCCAGGACGCCGTACGGGCCGTGGGCGGCCGGTATGTCGAGGCACCGGTCTCCGGCT
The DNA here is from genome assembly GCF_043195415.1 of Streptomyces sp. Y7. Classification (NCBI taxonomy): domain Bacteria; kingdom Bacillati; phylum Actinomycetota; class Actinomycetes; order Kitasatosporales; family Streptomycetaceae; genus Streptomyces; species Streptomyces sp. Y7. The sequence continues at coordinate 659,190 of NZ_JBIDDQ010000001.1, read as the reverse complement.
CCCGGGGCCCCGCCGAACAGGGCGAACTCGTGGCGATGCTCGCGGGCGACGACGACGCCGTGGCGGCCGTACGGCCTCTCCTCGCGCCCATGTGCCGTGAGGCGTTCGCATGCGGCGGCGTACCGGGCGCGCTGCTGATGAAGTTCTCGGTCAACCTGTTCCTGATCACCCTGGTCACCGGTCTGACCGAGGCGTTCCACTTCGCCGACCGGTACGGGCTCGACCAGCGCCTGCTCCGGGAGGTCCTGGACGCCGGCCCCATGGCGAGCGCGGTCTCCAGGGGCAAGGCGCCGAAACTGCTGGCACGGGACTTCGCCGTCCAGGCGGCGGCGGCCGACGTCCTGAAGAACAACCGGCTGATCGCCGAGGCCGCCCGCCGGGCCGACATGGCGTCCCCGCTTCTCGACGTCTGCCACGCCCTGTTCGGTGAGACCGTCGACCTGGGACACGGCGGCGAGGACATGGTGGCCGTCCTGCACGCGCTGGAGGCCCGGACGGCGGGCGGCCACGCACCGGGAGCGGACCCGGACGCCCGGGGGAGCGGTCTGCCCGCGTGAGCGTACGAGCCGGACGCGCGGCCTTCCGCGGACCGCCGGGCGACCGGTTCCCCTAGGAGGACGCCCGTTCCTGGAGCAGCACGCGTTCGGCGGGGTTGGTGGTCAGGCCGAGCGCCAGCCGGTCCGCGTCGCGGGCCTCCTCCGGGCGGTCGAGGGCGCGCAGCAGGTCGGCCCGGGTGGCGTGGAACAGGTAGTACCGGCCCAGGTCCGGGGCGAGGGCGTCCACCTCGGCCAGGGCGGCGTGCGGGCCCGCGGTGTAGCGCAGGGCGACCGCCCGGTGGAGGCGGGTCACCGGTGACGGCGCCAAGTGGAGCAGCATGTCGTAGAGCAGCACGATCTGCTCCCAGTCGGTGTCCTCCCAGCGGGGCGCCTCCGCGTGACAGGCGACGATCGCCGCCTGGAGCTGGTACGGGCCCGGCCGCCGCCGTCGGATGGCCCGCGCCAGCAGCCCGCCCGCCGCCGCGATCGCCTCGTGGTCCCACACGGAACGGTCCTGGTCCTCCAGCCGTACCAGCGTCCCCTCGGGCGTGAAGCGGGCCGCCGTCCGGGCCCGGTGCAGCCGGATCAGCGCCAGCAGTCCGGCCGCCTCCGGCTCGGTCGGCATCAGCCGGTGCAGCAGGGCGGCCAGCCACTCGGCGTCGTCGGCGAGGTCGTGCGACTGCGCCTGCCCGGCGGTGGCGAGATAGCCCTCGTTGAACAGCAGATAGACGACGGCCAGGACCTGGGTGAGCCGGTCGCCCAACTCCTCGTCGGCGGGCACGCGGTACGGGATGCCCGCCTTGGTGATCTTCTGTTTGGCACGGGTGATGCGCTGCGCCACCGTGGACTCCCGCACCAGGAACGCGCGGGCGATCTGCGCCGTGGTCAGCCCGCACACCACCCGCAGGGTGAGCGCGATCTGCGCCTCCCGGGTGAGGGCCGGGTGGCAGCAGGTGAAAATCAGCCGCAGCCGCTCGTCGGGCACCGACACCTCGCCCTCGTCCGGCGGCCACCGCAGTTGCGCGAGCTTGCGCCGGTAGTTCTCCCGGCGCCGCAGGTGATCGAGCCCGCGCCGCCGGGCCACCGTGAACAGCCAGGCGTCCGGCCGCTGCGGAATGCCGTCCTGAGGCCAGGTGCGCAGGGCCACCAGCACGGCGTCCTGCACCAGGTCCTCGGCGGCGTCGAAGTCGCCGGTCACTCCGATCAGCGCGGCGGCCAGCCGGCCCGCGTGTTCCCGGACCACGCGGGCCAGCCGGTCGTGCGACTCGGCCGCCGGAGACGGCGATGCGGTCACGTCTCGCTCACCTCAGCGGTTCGGTCTCCACCGGGCGGATCTCGACGATCGGGCAGCCCGGCCAGGTCCGCACCATGCGCAGCGCCTCGTCGAGGTCGGCGACGTCGATCTCGGCGTATCCACTGACGACCTCCTTGCCCTCCACGAACGGCCCGTCGACCACGACCGGCTCCCCGTCCCCGAGCCGCACGGTCGTGGCTGTCTGCGGATCGCGCAGCTTCTGCCCGCCCGTGATCCTGTCGGCATGCGTGGCGAACCACTGATTCGCCCGCTCGTACGCCCGCGCCCGCTCGGCCGGGCCCATGGCCTGGAGTTCCCGGGAGAACTTCTCGTCGTCCACGAACAGCAGCACGTACTTCACGCCTGGCCTTCTTCCTGGTCGAGCATGGCGGCCATCCGCCGCTCCATCTCCTCGGGCGCCACGTCCTCCACATGCGAGGCGAGGGTCCACCAGTGCCCGTACGGATCCACGATCGACCCGTCCCGGTCCCCGTAGAACTGATCCTGCGGTGCCCGCTTCAGCGTCGCCCCCAGCTCCACGGCGCGGGCGACGACCGCGTCCACGTCCTCCACGTAGACGAACAGGAACGCCGGGCTGCCGGGCAGACCGCCGGCCGGCGGTGCCTCCGTGCCCATCATGGGCAGGGCGTCCTCGACGATCACGACCGAGTCCCCGATCTCGATCTCGGCGTGCACGATGGCACCTCCGGGGCCCGGGAACCGCATCCGCTCGGTGGCCCCGAAGACCTCGCTGTAGAACTCGAGCGCCTTCGCGGCGCCCTGGACGACCAGGCACGGGGTGACCCGGCGATAGGTGTCGGGAATCGGCTTCGGCGCGGATGTCGATGACATGGTTCGCCTCCTTGTGCGACGCGTACGCAGGGCGGGAATGCCCTGCTGCCAAGAAGACGATCGGCGGCCGGGCGGATACGACAGGCACACCGACAACATTCCCGGCCCGGGTACGCGAGCCGCCCTCAGGGCAGCAGTCGCCGCTCCTTCGCCACGGCCACCGCGCCCGCGCGGGTGTCGACACCGAGTTTGTCGTAGATGCGGCGCAGATGGGTCTTGACCGTGGCCTCGCTGATGAACAGGGCCCGGGCGATGTCCCGGTTGCCGATGCCGCGGGCGAGCTGGGCGAGGATGTCGCGCTCACGGTCGGTGAGGGAGGGGCGGGGCCGGCGCAGGCCCGCCATGACGCGGCCGGCCACCGGGGCCGACAGGGCGGTCCGTCCCTGGGCGGCGGCGTGGATCGCGGCGAAGAGCTCGTCGGGGCGCTCGGCCTTGAGCAGATAGCCCGTCGCTCCCGCCTCGACGGCCCGCGTGACGTCGGCGTCCGTGTCGTACGTGGTCAGGACCAGGACGTGCGTGGAGGCACCGGGGGAGGAGGTGAGCCGGCGGGTGGTCTCGACGCCGTCGATGCCCTCGCCCAGCTGCAGGTCCATCAGCACCACGTCCGGGCTGAGCCTCGCGGCCAGCGCGAGCGCCTCCTCTCCGGTGCCGGCCTCGCCGACGACGTCGATGTCCGGGGCGCTGTCGAGCAGGGCGAGCAGCCCGGCCCGTACGACGGCGTGGTCGTCGCAGACCAGGATGCGCACGGGAGCGGGGTCGGGGGTCATCGGGGCGCCTCCAGGGGGACGGCTGCGGACAGGACGGTGCCCTCGCCGGGCGTGGACTCGACGGTCAGGGTGCCGCCGAGCGCGCGCAGCCGGGCCCGCATGGCCGGCAGCCCGTGTCCGCGTCCGCCGTCGGGGGCGGCGGGCAGGGCGGCGGGGTCGAAGCCGTGGCCGTCGTCGGAGACGTCCAGGACGACCGCGTCGTCGAGGACCGTCAGGGTGAGGGCGGCGCCGCCGGCGCCGGCGTGCTCGCGGACGTTGGCCAGGGCGCCCTGCGCGACCCGCAGCAGGGCCGAGCGGACCCGGTCGGGCAGCTGGGGGAGCCGGCCGTCACCGTCGATGTGGACGCGTACGGTCAGATGGGCGCCGGACTCCCGCGCGGCCAGGGCGCGCAGCGCCTCGTCGAGGCCCTCGCCGCCGGCCAGGTCGGCGGGCGCCAGGTCGTGCACGAACCGCCGGGCCTCGGCGAGGTTGTGCTCGGCGACCGACGCGGCCGTGCGGACATGGGCGCGGGCCTTGTCCGGTTCGGTGTCCCACACCCGGTCCGCCGCCTGGAGCAGCATCCGCTGGCTCGACAGACCCTGGGCGAGCGTGTCGTGGATCTCCATGGAGAGCCGCTGCCGTTCGGCGAGGGTGCCCTCGCGGCGCTCGGAGGCGGCGAGTTCGTGCCGGGTGCGGATCAGGTCGTCGATCAGGACACGCTGGCGTGCGGTGTGCCGTTCCATCTGGAGGAAGACGGCGGTGGCCAGGGCGGCGACGGCCGGCGGCGCCAGCACCAGGTTGGGGTCGAAGCGGCCCGAGAGCTCCACCTGCGCGGCCACCACGAACACGGTCAGGACCGCCACGAGAGCCAGGGCCGCGCGCGGCGGCAGCGTGCGCAGGCCCGTGTAGAACAGCGGCACCGCGCACCACGCGAAGCTGGGCGCGAGCACCACCAGGACCATCCACACCGCGACGGTCAGCGCCAGCCACGCCGTGTGCCGCCCGGTGGGCCGCGGACCGGAGTCCCCGGCTCTCGGCCCCAGCAGATGGAGCGCCGCGAGCACCACGGACAGCGCGATGATCCACGGCGTACGCGGTTCGCCGGGGTGGCGCAGCAGGAAGCGCGCGAGTGCCCCGCCGAGCAGCAGGAAGAACGCCGCGTCCATCACGGCACCGAGCCACCTGGTGTCCACGGTGCTCGGTTCGTACGACCGGTTCCCCATCCGGGGCCGCCTCCCTCCCTGCTCGTCGGCGCTGAACTGGGCAAACACCTCCATTGTGGCCCGGCGCGGCCCCAGGAGGGTCAACCGATCGGATGACCCCCGTGTCGTCCGTCCCGTCACCCCGAGGCAGCCGGAACGCCGACGGTCGGGGGCCGTTTCCGGGCCGAGGGTGGAGACCGGACGAAGCGGGGCGGCAACCGGCCGCCCGTCCACCGAAGGAGTCGACCGACCCATGAACCCCGTGCACAAGAAGTTCTCCCGTCGTGCCCGCGTCGCCACCGGCGGTGCCGTGCTCGCCGTCGTCGCCGTGGCGGGCTTCGGCGCGGTGTCCGCGAACGCCTCGGCACCGGCCACGACCCCCGCGGCCGCCGCCTCGGCGACCGCGCCGGCCCGGGCCACCACCACCTCCACCCACCTCACGATCGACGCCGCCACCAAGGCCGCGCAGGCCGCGCTCGACGCCGCCGAGAAGGAGAACCAGCGCGTCACGGTCGCCGTCGTCGACCGCAACGGCAACACCGTCGTCACCCTGCGCGGTGACGGCGCCGGCCCGCAGTCCTACGAGTCCGCCGAGCGCAAGGCGTTCACCGCGGTCTCCTGGAACGCCCCCACGTCCCAGCTGACCGAGCGTCTCCAGCAGGCCCCGACCCTGAAGGACATCCCCGGCACCCTGTTCCTGGCGGGCGGTGTCCCCGTGACCGCGGGCAACGCCCCCATCGCCGGCATCGGCGTCGCGGGTGCCCCGTCCGGCGCGCTGGACGAGAAGTTCGCCCGGGCGGGCGCGGAGGCGGTCGGGCGCTGACCATCGGTCGCGCGGCGCGTCGATCTCGCGGTGGACGCGGGGCGGAGCACTCTCGGGTGCCCGCCCACCGCCCCTGCCGAGCCTCGACGAAGCTGCCGCGCAGGTCACTTGAGCAGTCCCGTCGAAAGTGACGACCCCCTGGTCCGTGCACCGGCAAGGGTCCGGCGAACGGTGTCGGTGGCGGCCGTTAAGCTCCCGCCCATGAGTGAGGGAGACAGAGGCGCCGGCAGACGGGTTGTCGACGGGCGCTTCGAGTTGGAGGCCCGTCTCGGCGGCGGCGGGATGGGAACGGTCTGGCGTGCCAGGGACCTGGTGCTGCACCGGCTGGTGGCGGTCAAGGAGGTCCGCCCGCCCGACGTGGACCTGGCCGAGTACGACCCCGAGGGCGCCCGGATGCTGCGCGAGCGCGTGCTGCGCGAAGCCCGTGCGCTGGCCCGGCTCGACCATCCGAACGTCGTCACCATCCACCACATCGTCGACGGCGGCGACGGCACCTACCCGTGGATCGTCATGGAGTTGGTCAGCGGCGGCTCGCTGGCCGACCGGCTGGCGCAGGGGCCGATGCCGCCCGCCGAGGCCGCCCGGGTCGGCCGGGGTGTGCTGGCCGCGCTGGCCGCCGCGCACGACGCGGGCATCCAGCACCGGGACGTCAAGCCCGCCAACGTGCTGCTGCGGCCGGACGGCCGGCCCGTCCTCACCGACTTCGGCATCGCCGCGATCCGTGAGACGACGACCAACCTGACCGCGACCGGTTCCATCATCGGTACGCCCGACTTCATGGCCCCGGAGCGCATATCCGGCCACGAGGGCGGTTCCGCCTCCGACCTGTGGTCGCTGGCGATGATGCTGTACACCGCCCTCGAGGGCCACCATCCGCTGCGCCGGGGCACGCCGCTGGCCACTCTCGCCGCGGTCCTCAGTGACGACGTGCCGCCGCCCGTGCGGGGCGGAGCCCTGGGCCAGGTGCTGATGGGCGTGCTCGTACGGGACCCCTCCGCACGGCCGTCCGCCGCCGAACTGGACCGCGCTCTGGCCGAGTTCGAGTCGTCCCCGACCGGCCCGGCGCCCGTGCCGGACCCGCACACCTCCTATCCGCTGAACCCGCCGACGCCGTCCCCCACCGTCTTCCCCTCGAACCCGGGGACTTCGGGGTCGTCCTCCACCGTGTCCCCCGCGTACCCGGGGACTTCGGGGTCGTCCTCCACCGTCTCTCCCTCGTACCCGGGGACTTCGGGCTCGTCCACCACGTCCGCCCCCTTCGGGGCCGCCGCTTCCACGCCGACGGCCGCCCCCGCCGGATTCGGGCCGCCTCTCCACCCCGGGCCGTACGCCCCGTTCCAGCCGGTCACCGCACCCGTGCGGGCACAGGGCCGCCGCACTCCTCACCTGCCCGTCGTGCTGGGCGTCTCCGGGACCTCCCTCGCCGGAGCCCTGGTCCTGCTGTGGTGGCTCCTGCCGCTCGGCGGCGGCTCGGGCGACTCGGGAGACTCGGGCGCCCGAAGCCCGTCCACCACCTCGGCGTCGAGGCCGACTTCGTCGTCGAGCGGTTCGTCGGAGGGGTCGTCGAGTGCCGGGGCGCCGGCCGCACAGCGGTCGCAGGACACGGACTCCGCCGAGGTGCTCACCCCGGAGGGCATCCGCGCCGCCATCAAGGCCCTGGAGAAGGAGACCGGCCGCAACCGGTACGGCGACTTCAGCGTCTACGAGGACTTCGTGTCCGCCGATGTGATGGTGGACGGCAGCGACACCAAGTACGACTCCTACACCTACTACCCAGGACGCGGCGTCGAGAAGGGCATCATCAAGAGCACGCTGGGTGGCGGCGAACAGCCCTTCACCCTCGAGAAGTTCAACTGGGACGCGGTTCCCGCGCTGCTGGCCGAGGCCGACAAGAAGCTCAACGTCAAGAACCCGGACATGCGTTACATCCTGGTGAAGTCGGACAACAGCATCTTCGACACACCGGCCCATCTGGCCGTCTACCTGTCCGACGAGTACGGCGACTCCGGCTACCTGGACGCGACACCGCAGGGCAAGGTGACCGATGTGACGCCGGCGGACGGTTAGCGGCGCGATTCGCCTTTGGCCGAAGTTCCCCTTGCGCTGTGTCACCCCACCTCTCGCGGATCGAATTTAGGTTAGGCTAACCTTTGCCGCGTGCAGGTAGGCGAAGAGACCTCCGCGGTGCGATCCCGCGGTCATGAACTGTCGGCCACGGGCGTCACCGTGGCCTACGAAGGCGTGGACGTCGTCCACGACGCGTCGTTGGCGCTGCGGCCGGGCGAAGTGACCGTGCTGGTCGGCCCGAACGGCAGCGGCAAGTCGACGCTGCTGCGGACGATCGCGCGATTGCAGCGGCCCCGGACCGCCGCGCTCGTCGTCGACGGCACCGACGGGCTGGCGCTGACCCCTCGTGAGTTCTCACGCCGGGTCGCCCTGCTGACGCAGGGGCGCCCCACGCCCAGCGGCCTGACCGTCCGGGACGTGGTCGAGTTCGGCCGCTACCCGTACCGGGGCCGCTGGGGCAGGGCGGACCCGGACGGCCCGGCCGCGGTCGGGCGCGCGCTCGCCATGACCGGCGTGGCGGACCTCGCCGACCGCGGCGCGGAACACCTCTCCGGCGGACAGCTCCAGCGCGTGTGGCTGGCCGGCTGCCTCGCGCAGGAGACCGGGGTGCTGCTCCTGGACGAGCCCACCACCTATCTCGACCTGCGCTACCAGATCGAACTCCTCGACCTCGTCCGTGACCTGGCCGACGACCACGGGATCGCCGTCGGCGCGGTCCTGCACGACCTCGACCAGGCCGCGGCCCTCGCCGACCGCGTCGTCCTGCTCGACGAAGGGCGGATCGTCGCGGAGGGCCTCCCCGAGGACGTACTGACGGCCGAGCGCCTCACCGACGTCTACGGCATCCGCATCGAAGTCGGCACCGACCCCCTCACCGGACGGCTGCGCACGCGCGCGATCGGCCGCCACCACACCCGAAGCGAAAGGCTCAGCACACCCTCATGAGACGCCTGATGATGACCGCGGCGGCCGCCACCGCCGCGGCGCTCGCCCTGACCGCCTGCGGTACCACCGAGCCCGCCGCCGACAGCGCCGACGCGAAGAAGGCCGGCGAAGGCATCACCCTCACCGACGCCTCCGGCGCCGAGGTCCACCTCGACGGACCGGCCAAGAAGGTCGTCGGCACCGAGTGGCACGAGGTCGAGCTGCTGATATCGCTGGGCGTCGACCCGGTCGGCGTCGCCGACGTCAAGGGCTACAAGACGTGGGACCAGGCGGTCCCGCTGAAGAACGAGCCCAAGGACATCGGCACCCGCGGTGAGCCCAGCATGGACACCATCGCCGCCCTGAAGCCCGACCTCATCGTCGCCAGCACCGACCTGCCGCCGGCCGCCGTCAAGCAGCTGCGCGAGGTCGCCCCGGTCCTGGAGGTGCGCTCCGCCAGCGCCGCCGACCCGATCGGGCAGATGACGAAGAACCTCGACATCATCGCCGAGGCCACCGGCACCGGCGAGCGCGCCGAGGAGATCAAGGACGCCTTCGACGCGAAGGTCACCGAGGGCAAGAAGGCCCTCGCGGACGCCGGGCTCGACGGCGCCCCGATCGCCTTCGCCGACGGCTACGACATCTCCCACCAGGTCTCGATCCGGCCCTACACCAGCGGCTCGCTGATCGGCGCCGTCAACGAGAAGCTCGGCCTGAAGAACGCCTGGACCGTCAAGGGCGACAAGGACTACGGGCTCGCCACCACCGACGTCGAGGGGCTCACCAAGCTCGGCGACGACGTGCGGTTCGCCTACATCGGCAACGACGGCGACAAGGGCAGCACCCCCTTCACCGACGCCCTCGCCAAGGACAAGGTGTGGACCTCGCTGCCGTTCGTGAAGAAGGGCGACGTCCACCGACTGCCCGACGGCATCTGGATGTTCGGCGGACAGGAGTCGATGGGCGCGTACATCGACGCCCTCGTCAAGGAGCTGACGAAGTAACACCATGGCCGTCACCGCAACACCTCCCGCCACCCGTCCGCCGACGGCCCCGTCCCGGACCGGCGCGGCCGCGGTGACGGCCGCTCTCGTCCTGCTGGTCGCGGCCCTCGCGGTCGTCGACATCACGCAGGGCACGGCCGCCGTCGGCGCGGGTGAGGTCCTCAAAGCCCTCACCGGCCGGGCCGACACCGCCGACGCCTCCGTCGTCGTCGCCTCCCGGCTGCCGAGAATGACCGCCGGACTCCTCGTCGGAGCCCTGCTCGGCATGGCTGGCACCGCGTTGCAGGCCGTCAGCCGCAACGTGCTCGCCTCGCCCGACACCCTCGCCGTCAACGCCGGCTCCTACCTGGGGCTCGGGCTGGTCGCCGTCACCGGTGTGTCGCTGCCGCTGCTCGCCTCATCCGGCGTCGCGTTCGTCGGCGGCCTCGCGGCGGCGGCCGTCGTGCTGGGCCTGTCCGGGCTCGGTGCGGGCACCGTCCGCCTCGTGCTCGCCGGCAGTGCCCTCGCCCTCGGCCTCACCGCCGTGACCGAGGCGCTGCTCCTGCTCTTCCCGCAGGAGACCCAGGGCCTGTACCGGTGGAACCAGGGCAGCATCGGCCAGAACGGGTTCGACGGCGTGCTCCAGATCGCGCCGCTCGGCGTCGTCGGACTCCTCGGGCTGCTGCTGGTCGCCCGCCGCGTCGACGCCCTGGCCCTCGGCGACGACGCCGCCCGCGGACTCGGCGTCCCGGTGCGGGCCACCCGGGTCACCGCGGTCGTCCTCGCGACGCTGCTGTCCGCGGCCGCCGTCACCCTCGCCGGCCCGATCGGCTTCGTCGGCCTGTGCGCCCCGGCCCTGGTGCGGGGCCTCGCCCGTCGGTTCCACGGGTTCGGGAGGGTGCGGGCGAGCCTGCCGGTCACCGCCCTGACCGGCGCCGCGCTGGTCCTCGGCTCGGACGTGGTGCTGCGGGCCCTGGTGCCGTCGGACCTGGCGGTCGCCGTGCCGACGGGCGTCGTCACCAGCCTCCTCGGCGCCGTGTTCCTCGTCGTGATGGCCACGCGGCTGAAGGACACGGCCGCGGCCGCCGCCCCCGACCGGCTGCGCATCCGCAGCCGGGCCGTCTTCCTGACCACCACCGCCGTCCTGGTGGCGCTGCTCGTCGGCGTGACCGTCGCCGCCGTACTGCTCGGTGACAGCAAGCTGTTGCTGGGCGACGTCGTGAACTGGGCGCAGGGCAGGGCGGGTCGGACCGTCGCGTTCGTCCTGGACACCCGCGTGCCCCGGGTACTCGCCGCGCTCCTCGCGGGCGCCGCGCTCGCCCTGGCCGGCACCCTGGTGCAGGCGGTGACACGCAACCCGCTCGCGGAGCCCGGCGTCCTCGGCGTCTCCGGCGGGGCGGCGCTCGGCGCGGTGCTGTTGGTGACGACCGTGCCCTCGGCCGGATCGTGGGGCGTCGCGGGCGCGGCGTTCCTGGGTGCCGCGATCAGCTCCGTCGTCGTCTTCGGACTCGCCGCGCGCGGCGGGTTCCAGCAGAACCGGCTCGTCCTCGTCGGCATCGGCGTCGCGACGGGCACCACCGCCCTGGTCAGCCTGCTGATCGTCCTGACCGACCCGTTCAACGCGGCCAAGGCCCTGACCTGGCTGTCCGGTTCCACCTACGGGCGGTCCCTGTCCGACGTCGCGCCGCTCGCAGCCGTACTCGCCGTGGGCGTGGCCGTCGCGGCCTTCACGCGCGTGGAACTCGACCTCGTGTCCCTCGACGAGGACACCCCGAGGCTGCTGGGGCTCGGCCTGGCCCGCGGTCGCCTGGGTTTCCTGCTGCTGAGCGTCCTGCTCAGCGCCACCGCGGTCGCCGCGGCGGGCACGATCGGCTTCGTGGGCCTCGTCGCCCCGCACGCGGCCCGGGCACTGGTGGGCCGGCAGCACGCCCGGGTGGTCCCGGTCTCCGTACTCCTCGGCGCCGTCCTGGTGTGCACCGCCGACCTGTTGGGCCGTACCGTGATCGCACCCGCCCAGCTCGGCGCCGGACTGATGACCGCGGTGATCGGCACGCCGTACTTCCTCCACCTGCTGGTGCGCAGCCGCCGCTAGCACGCGGCCGCCCGGCGGCAGCACCTCACGGCAGTGGGCGAGGATCGTGACCGCCTGCGCGTCCGTCCAGTCGTGCAGGATGCTCTTCAACAGATAGAGGCCGGAGCCTGCCGGCACGGAACGGAAGAAGTAGGGCGTCGCCGAGCAGCTCCACCACCCTCAGCCGGATCGCCGCGCGCAGGGTCTGCGCGGCCAGCTCCCGAACGCGAAAGTTCCGGCGGCCCGCCCGACAGGGCCGGCCGCCGGAAGGAGCCGGCGTCAGGCCGTGGCCGGCAGCACGTGGTCACCCGCCTTGTCCGTGCTCAGGCACAGGGAACAGACCACCGCGTCATGACCGGCGCAGGCGGTGAGGTCGGGGCGTTCGTAGGGCTGGTGGCAGACGTGGCAGTCCAGGGTGAGCGCGCTGGGGTTGCCGTCGGTGTCCAGGAGCGGCTCGGCGATGCCGTCGTCGGTGCGGCGCAGGTAGTACCGGCCCTTGGTGACGACGGCCATCAGCGGTGTGAGGACGAAGGCGATCACCGCCGCGGCGACGGGGGAGTACGGCTGGAGGGCGTCGCCCAGGGCGTGGAAGTACATCGCGATGGACAGTCCGGACGCGGCGACGAACGACACCACCCCGACCGGGTTGACGGCGTGGAGCATGCCGCGGCGGAACTCGGGCCGGAGCGGGGAGAGCTTCAGCACGTACTTGTTGACGCCGATGTCGGTGGCGACCGTGACGACCCAGGCGATGGCGCAGTTCGAGTAGAAGCCCAGGATGCTGTTGAGGAAGCTGAACATGTCGGCCTCCATCAGGACCAGCGCGAAGGCCAGGTTGACCAGGACGAAGATCATGCGGCCCGGGTAGTGCCGGGTGACGCGGGTGAAGGAGTTCGTCCACGCCAGCGAACCGGAGTAGGCGTTCGTCACATTGATCTTGATCTGGCTGATGACCACCAGGGCGACGGCGAGCGGGACGACCATCCAGGACGGCATCATCGCGTCGAAGGCGCTGCGGAACTGCTGGATCGGCTCGGGCGCGGCGGCCGGTCCGACCTCGGCGAGGATGTAGACGGCGAGGAAGACGCCGATGGCCTGCTTGAGCGCCCCGAGCACCACCCAACCGGGCCCGGCCATCACCACGGCCGTCCACCAACTGCGCTTGTTCTGCTCGGTCTTGGGCGGCATGAAGCGCAGGTAGTCGATCTGCTCGCCGATCTGCGCGATGAGGGAGAGACACACGCCCGCGCCGAGGAGTACGGACGCCGTGTCGACGCCTCCTTCGCCGTCGGTACCGGCGTAGGAGAGGAAGCGGTCGACGGTGCCGGGGTCGTTGGCGATCAGGTGGACCAGCGGCGCGACCATCAGGATCAGCCAGACCGGGGTGGTCCACACCTGGAGCTTGCTCAGCGCCTTCATGCCGTAGATGACCAGCGGGATGACCATGAGCGTGGACACCAGGTAGCCCAGCCACAGCGGGAGCCCGAGGCCGAGCTTGAGGCCCTGGGCCATGATCGAGCCTTCGAGGGCGAAGAAGATGAAGGTGAAGCTGGCGAAGATGACGCTGGTCAGGACGGAGCCGTAGTAGCCGAAGCCCGAGCCGCGGGTGATCAGGTCGAGGTCGATGTTGTAGCGGGCGCCGTAGTACGCCAGTGGGAAGCCGGTGACGAAGATGACGACGGCGGCCACGGCGATCGCGACGAGCGCGTTGCCGGTGCCGTGTGCCAGGCCGATGCCGGCGCCGATGGAGAAGTCGGCCATGTAGGCGATCCCGCCGAGGGCGGTGGTGGCCACGACCATGGGGCTCCAGCGGCGGTAACTGCGGGGCGCGAAGCGGAGGGTGTAGTCCTCCAGGGTCTCCTTGACCGCCTGGTCGGTCCCGGTTCTCGCCGGGCCGGTCGGTCCTGACGTCGTCACTCGTGACTCGGTCGTGCTCATCACGCCTCCCGGTGGGGCTGGGTGCGGGTGCTGCGGTGAAGGGGCAGCGCCGGTGATCCCACAGCCGGCCACGCTAGAAAGGTGTCGTTACCACCGGGTTTCTCTTGTCGTGAACACGATGTTTCGGAGGGGGTGGAGGCCGCGGCCGGCTCACCGTCGGCGGGACACGCCCAGTTCGATGAGGTAGCGCTTGGTCACCCGCCCGCCGTACCGCCCGTCGATCAGCCCCGCGACGCACTCCAGCAGTCCCTCCCTGGCACCGTCCGCAAGGGCCCGATGGCCGGAGTAGGTCCGCAGCACGTCCAGGTACGCCGACGTCGTGTAGGTGAGGTCCCGCTCGTAGCGACGGAACAGGGTGGGACCGAACCGGCCGCTTCCCGCCACCTCCCGGGCATGGTCCGAGCTGTCGACGTCGGCCGCCGCGGGCGGCCGCAGACCGGGCGGCGTCGCCGGATCGAAACGCTCGTAGCAGCCCTGGACCTCGGCGAAGAACTCCTCGGTGCCGCCGTTCACATGCTGCGTACGCACCACGGCCAGCGTCCCGTCCGGACGCAGTGCGTCAGCGGCCCTCGGCACCCGTACGGCCGGATCGAGCCAGTGGAACGCCGTCGCCGACACGAACACGTCGTACGGCTCCTCCGGCAGCGGCCAGTCCTCGAACCGAGCCGTTACGACGTCCACATCGGGGTACTCGTCGAGGTTGCGGCGAGCGACGGCGGCCATCCGCGCTCCCGCCTCGACGGCCGTGATCCGGCAGCCGCGTCCGGCCAGCGGCACCGTCAGCTTGCCGGTGCCGCAGCCCACCTCCAGCACGCGGCTGCGGGGGACGGTGCCCGCGAGTTCCACCAGGTCGTCGTACAACTGAATCGGATATCCGGGCCTGGCACGGTCGTACAGCTCCGCGTCCTCGTCGAAGGTCCGGCTCAGATGTGCCCGACGGGACTCCTCCGGGCTGTCGTCGCGCCGGCCGGGGGCGGTGTCGTCGGGCATGCACAGCAGGTTAGCGATCCGTGGGCGCGCCGCCCGAGACAGGGCGGGGACACCGCCGGCCGGCACCTGTGGCCCCACCCTGCAGCGGCGCCACCGAGGATCGCACCGGTTTCGTACGCGTAGCCGCGCTCAGCCTGGGAACCAGCAGCGATGGAAGCAACAACTAGTCACCACGGCCACAGCGCAGACAGGCCGAAGAGGGTGTGATGGCGACGGAATCGCGTGGCGGCGGCAAATCGTCGTCCGAGGAGACGCAGAAATGGCAGGCCACATTCGACGGGGGCGTTGGCGATGTGACCAGAGCCCGCCTGAGCGCGGAGCGGTTCCTGATGAAGCTGGAGCGCGCCTCACCACCGGCGACGCCCGAGTACCGGGACGACATCGTGCTGGTCGTCACCGAGCTCGCGGCCAACGCCGTGCAGTACGCGCCGGGGCCGATCGAGCTGACGTTGCGCAGGGCGTTCGACGGTGTACACGTGACGCTCAGTGACACGAGCACGACGGAACCGGCACCGCGGCCCTTCCACCCCGGCACCGGTCGCGGCGGCGGTATCGGCTGGTATCTGATCCAGACCTTGTGCGACGAGGTCACCGTGGTGGTGCGGGCGGACGGCAAGGACGTGCACGCTTTCCTGCCCTGGTGAGCCGCCGCCGGCCCACCGGGGCGGCTCACCGTGCCCGCGTCCAGCCCCGGAGGGCCGCCCGCCCTCCGGGGCTAGACGAGCGGCACGAACACGCTGATCGTCTTGCCGCCCTCACGGCGGCGGTCGATCTGTATCTCGCGGGCGAGCCGGAGGATCAACGGCCATCCGTATCCGCTGCCCTCGTGCGTACGGGGCAGCGTCCCGGGCCCGTAGGCCGCGGAGGGGACGGCCTCGCTGTAGTCGTGCACGCTCAGCCGCACCCCCTCGGCGAGCGGGGTCACCTCGAACCCCGCCAGACCGCCGCCGTGCCGGATCGCGTTGGCGACCAGCTCCGACACGACCAGCAGGAGATCCATGACGGCCGTCTCCCCGGCCGTGCCCGACGCGGGACGCCAACGCTCCTGGACGAGCGACCGCACATAACTGCGCGCGGCCGCCGCACTGGTGATCGGGACAGACCGGTTCCGCGCCGTGGGGTTGTCCCGTTCCGGACGGCGCTCCGCCGGCATCATGGCCGCTCGTCGGTCGGCTGCGGGATGCGCATCAGATGCCGACCGTCCCGTGCGCGCACCAAGTGGACTGCGGGTGCCGTCACTTCACCACTCCTCGCTCACTGTCGCCGCGCGCTTCGTCGTCTCGCCCGTCCGTGCCCATGGCGCTCCGCTACCCGGGCGCGTCCGAATCATGGGGCAACGAGGCATAGTAGCCACCAACGGCGGACAGGTACTCCGGATCGAGGGTCTCCCGGTCGGTGCCGAAACGCGGAGCCGCCTTGGCCTCCGCGCGGGTGCAACTCACCGTGATCACCTGGGTCTCCTCGGTGATGCCGGTGACCAGGCCGGCCGGGATCAGCAGACTCCTGCCGAACACCCAGGCGCCGGTGTCCACGATCAGATGCCGCAGGGGCGTGTCGTCGGCCTGGCGGTCCACATGACCGATGGTCCCGTCGCTCGCCTCGACGGTGTACCCGGTGAGCGTCCGTCCCTCCTGATGACCGCTGCCGGGCCGGTACGACCAGATTCTGTCGGTGCTCACATTCGTTGCCTCTCGGTGTCGTCGGGTTCTTCGCGATGGTCCGGTCAGGCGACGCCGGCCGACTCTCTCGTCGCGGCGAGGAGTTGGCGGGCCCGTTCCAGAGCCTGTCCCACTTCGCGCGTCCCGGTCGACACGCACAGCGTGTACGTCAGGTCCTGCACGCGGACCTGGCGCAGCCGGCCGGCGGCCTCCGGCCCGTCACCCTGGTGCGCCATGAGTGCCTCGTACTCCTCGACGAGTCCGCGAAGCATCGCCGGATGGGGTATCAGCACGGGTCATCCCTCCTGGGGGTGTTCGTCGCAGTCGGCACCGAGCACCTCGTCGCGCACCCGGGCGCAGCACCGGCTGATCAGCCGGGAGACGTGCATCTGGGAGATGCCGAGTTCGTCGGCTATCCGGCTCTGCGTCATGTCCTCGAAGAAGCGCAGGTACAGGATCGTGCGCTCGCGTTCGGGCAGGCGCCGAAGTCCTTCCTTCGCGGCCTCCCGGTCGACGACGACGTCGAACGCCTCGTCGCACTCGCCGATGGTGTCCGAAAGACTGAAGCCGTCCTCGCTCGACGACATCTCGGCGTCCAGGGACAGGGTGCTGAAGCTGTCGAGCGCCTCGAGGCCCGTGTTCACCTCGTCCTCGGTGAGCCCGGTGTGGGCGGCGATCTGCGCGACCGTGGGGTTGGAGCCGTCGGAGGCGGTGAGGTCGCGGCGCGCCACACGGACCTTGTTGCGCAGGTCCTGGACGCGGCGGGGGACCCGCAGGGCCCACATCCGGTCGCGGAAGTGCCGCTTGATCTCGCCGGTGATGGTGGGCACGGCGTAGCTCTCGAAGGCCCCGCGCCCGGGCTCGTACCGGTCGATCGCCTTGACCAGACCGAGGGCCGCGACCTGGCGCAGGTCCTCCAGGGACTCGCCGCGGTTGCGGAAGCGGCCGGCGATGCGATGGGCCATCGGCAGCCAGGCCTTGGCCAGCGCGTCGCGTATCGCCTCCCGCTCCGGCCCGTCGGGCAGGGCGGCGAGGCGCGCGAAGTCGGATCCGGTGTCGGGGGCGTCGTCGTGGACGCGTCCACCGGACACCCGGGAGCGGGTGGGGTGGGAGGAAGCTTGTGCGGACGTCTCAACCAGCATGAGGGAACAACTCCTGAAGCGACGTTCTCAGGGGGTCTCCGTGGGAAACGGTGCACGGGGCTCGCGGCCCCGGAGCGGTCACAGTTGTCGCACCGATTGCGCCTCCTGTCCGAAGCACGAAAACCCGCATGCCCCACGTCCGACGACGCAAACAGGGTGCGGCGAAGGACGGCGTCGACCAGGGGCGTGAGCAAACAGCCCCCCGGTGAGGGGACTTTCGCGTGGGCCATGTCCGGATTGCCCGCGTTCGAGGGCGAATTCAGGGCAGAACCCCTCCGTGTCGAGTGATCCCTGCCACTGAACAGGAGTGAGCGGCGCGAGGCCGGGCAAGCGGGCATGTGACAACTGGTTCCGGTTATGGGGAGGGCGGCATGGCAGCCGTGACGGTGGTGCAGGCGACGGCCACGGCACAGGAGGCGGTCACGACGGGCGAGGCGGAGCTGCCGCTGATCGAGGATCCGACGCGGGTGAGCCCCAAGGACGCACGCGAGCTGTCGCGTCAGTTCTTCGACCGACTGGTCATGCTTGAAGAGGGCACGCACGAATTCCAGTACGTACGCAACACCCTGATCGAGATGAACCTGTCCCTGGTGCGGTACGCGGCGTCCCGCTTCCGTGCCCGCGGGGACTCCCTGGAGGACGTCGTCCAGGTCGGGACGATCGGGCTGATCAAGGCCATCGACCGCTTCGAGGTGTCCCGGGAGGTCGAGTTCACCACGTTCGCCGTCCCGTACATCGTCGGCGAGATCAAGCGGTTCTTCCGTGACACGAGCTGGGCGGTCCACGTGCCGCGCCGCTTGCAGGAGGCGCGCGCGGAGCTGGCCAAGGCGACGGAGGAACTCAGTTCCCGCCTGGGCCGTATGCCGACCACGCGTGAGCTCTCCGAGCTGATGTCGCTGTCGGAGGAAGAGGTCATCGAGGCGCGCAAGGCCTCCAACGGCTACCAGTCCGCCTCCCTCGACGCGGCCGTCACCGGCGACGCCGAGAACGGCGAGTCCGTCCTGGCCGACCTGCTCGGCGAGGAGGACCCGTCGCTGGAACTCGTCGAGGACTTCCACTCGTTGGCGCCCCTGATCGCCGGGCTGGACGAGCGGGAGCGCCGGATCATCCATCTGCGCTTCGTCGAGGAACTCACCCAGGCGCAGATCGCCGAGCGGATCGGCGTCTCCCAGATGCATGTCTCGCGGCTCATCAGCCGCATCCTCAAGCAGCTGCGGGCCGGCCTGCTGGAGCCCGGGGTCGCCTGAGCGACCTCGATCCAAGCAGCGCGACGCAGTCCGAGATCCAAGCAGCGCGACGCAGTCCGAGATCCAAGCAGCGCGACGCAGTCCGAACGGGGCCGCGGCCGAATCGGCCGCGGCCCACCGCTGTACGGGCCACCGGCCCACCGCCGCAGGGGCCACCGGCCCACCGCCGCAGGGGTCACCGGTTCCGCCGTTCGGGCCACTCGTTGCCGTTCGCACGGGGCCACTGCTGTTCAGGCCCCCGTTGCTGTTCGGGCCGGGCCGTCGTCGGAGCCCGCGGCTTCCGACGACGGCCGCTCAGGGCCGCCTGCTGCGCCGACGCCCGCCGGGCTGCACCGACGCCCACCGATCACCGGCTCGCCCATCGGGCACCCGCTCCGCGACCCGGGCACCCGCTCCGCGACCCGGGCACCCGCTCCGCGACCCGGGCACCCGCTCCGCGACCCGGGCACCCGCTCCGCGACCCGGGCACCCGCTCTTCCATTCGGGCGCTGGCGCCACGATCCCCGGCAGCTCACGCCCCGTCGGCGTCACCCGTGTGCCGGCACCCCCGCGGTCAGCGGAATCACCGCGGTCACGCGCTTGCCGCCGCTGGGCAGGTCCGACACCAGTACGGTGCGGGACAGCCGGCACACGATCGGCCAGCCGCGGCCTCCGCAGCGGTGCCGTCCCTGCCGGTCGACCGGGTCCAGCGCCACCGGCCGCCGTCGCTCGCGATCACTTACGGACAGATACAGGTTCTGGTCCACGACCTCGGCGTCGAAGCCGGTGATGCCGCCGCCGTGCAGCATCGCGTTGGTCGTCAGTTCCGACGCCACCAGGAGGGCGTCCGAGAGGGTGTCGGGCGCGCAGTCGGCGCCCCGGGTCCGCGTCTGCTCGGACAGGACCCGTCGTACGGTCCCGCGTGCCTCGGCGGGAGAGACCGGACTGCCCGGTTCGTGCCGCCCACGGCCCACGCCCGCCGAGCTCTCGGTGACGCCGGTCCGGTAGTTCTCACTCATCCCTTCGCTCCCTGACAAAAGCGGGGAAGCGGAAGGACCCGCCGCGTGGCCTTGACGACCCCCGACCGGGCCCGAGTCCCCTGTACCCCTTCCCGTCGTGTGAGGTTTTCTCCCTGTTCGCGTGACCGCTGAGCCGGTCGGCAAACCGCCCCACCCGCATCAGGGCGCGAAAAGCGGTCGGAGATCCAACGGCTTACGGCTCGTTCGCACGTGCCCTGTGTGCTGGGGAGGTTCGGGGGTAGGCGGGCGAACGCATCGACGGAGCCGCCCCGAGAGATTTGCTCGCGCCGGTGAGGCATCGAATCTCGCCGCCGGGGCACCCGTCACTGTCGCCCGAGCCTGTGGAGGTACTTGTGTCCGTTGCCCAGAATCCCTTGTCGATCAAGGTGGAAGTGCCCCGGGAGGATGCCGTTCTGCTGACTGTCGAGGGTGACCTGGACATGGATACGGCGACCGAGTTGCAACACCACCTGGCCAACCAGCTCCACCATGGCCGCCGACATTTCCTGCTCGACATCGCCGGGGTCCCCTTCATGGACTCGTCCGGTATGAACATCGTCCTGCGGGCCTATCAGGAGGTGCGGGAGATTCCGGGAGGGGTGTACGTCATCTCTCCGACGCCCGCCGTCCGGCGGATCATGGATCTCACCGGTGTCAGCATCACGGTCCCGATCGTGGGAAGCCTCGAAGAGGCGCTCGCGACCGCGGACGCCCAGCCGACGGACCCGGAGCCGTAGGCCGCGGCGACCGGCCCCCTTCCCGGAAGCGAAGACAGCTTCGCGAAGAGGCAGTTCACCGAACGAGACCCGCACCCGCACCGAGAACAGTTGCCGTTTGACAACTATGGCCATGAGGCAACAGAGTGAGCGGGTCAAGCGCGGGAGGGGTGTGAAACGTGCCGGTCAGCAACGAGGACGGCCCGCGTCGTGGGGCAGCGGTGCGGACGCCGTACCGCCTCGGCGCCGAACGGCGGCGCGGGAGTGTCTCAGGCACTCCTGGCGCCGGCCGCCTCCTCGCTCTCGTCGCCTTCGTGGATCTCCGCGGCCGCCGCGGCGCAGAACGCCTCCAGCCCCTCCAGCAGTGCGTCGCGCTTCGTGGCGGGCATCTGCTCCAGCACGGACTGCAGCGCGGCCTCGCGCCGTGCGCGCAGCTCCGCCAGGAAGGTCCGTCCGCGCCGGCTCAGATGCAGCCGCAGCTCGCGGCGGCTGGAGGTGCTGGGCGCGCGCTCCACGAACCCCACCGCCTGGAGGCGGTCGCACAGCCGGCTGGTCGAGGGCGGCGTGGACCCGAGGGCCTCGGCGAGCATGCGCAGGTTGATGCCGTCGCTGTGTTCCAGGATGAACAGCACGCGGATCTGGGAGGCGGACACCGGCGCCGTCGACGCACGGCCCCACAGGACCTCCAGCAACTCGGCGGCCTCGGAGGTCACACGCGCCACCTCGTCCGGCCGCGGTTGCGAATACGGGGAAGTCACGGCTCCACTCTTCCAGGCTTCGCGGGCACTGTCAGCCCACCGGTTCGGGCAATACGTACAGAACACTAGATACGGACAAGAAGGACCGACGGACGGCTCCGCAGCAGCGGGTACCACGCCGTCACTGTGACAAGAATGGCGTATCCAACATCGTGAACAGATTCGTGGCAGCCGAGCGGGCGCTTCGCTCCGCGGCCCCGCACCAATTGGTGGACGCGGTGCGCGATGCCCTGTGCAACGACTACGCGGCGAAGTCCGTCCAGCTCCTGCTGGCAGACTACGGCCTGGCCACGCTCCAGCCGGTCCATCCGGCCGCGAGCGCGCCCGGCTCGGTCCCGGCGCACGGCAACAACCCGGCCGGACGGGCCTTCGGTTCCCAGGAACCGTTCGTCGAGAAGCTGACCGACGGCGAGGTGCGCCTGCATCTGCCGGTGACCGTGCGCGGCGACCGGCTCGGCGTCCTCGTCGTCACGATGCCCTCCGCCGAACGGGCCGAGGAGTGTCTGGACGAGCTCACCGACGTCGCCCAGGTACTGGCGCACGAGGTGATCGTCGCCGACCGGGACACCGATCTCTACCTGCGGGCACGCCGGACCGACCGGCTCACCCTGGCCGCCGAGATGCAGTGGCAGCTCCTGCCGGGCCGGGCCTGCGCCCGCCCCGAGTACGCCCTGGGTGCCCAGCTGGAACCCGCCTACGCGATCCACGGAGACAACTTTGACTGGTCGGCGTCCGCCGACCGCCTGATGCTCTACATCACCAATGGCATGGGCGAGGGCATCGAGGCGTCCCTGCTGACCAATCTGTGCATCAACGCCCTGCGCAACGCCCGCCGCGCCGGCCTGTCCCTCGCGGACCAGGCCGCCCTCGCCGACCAGGCCGTCTACGGGCAGTACCGCGGGGACGCCTATCTCTCCGTGCTCCTGCTCGACCTCGACCTGAGCACCGGCCGGCTCCAGGTCGTCGACGCCGGCTCCCCGCGGATGCTGCGGCTGCGCGGCCGTGGCGTGGACGCCCTGGACATCGAGGCCCAGCTCCCGCTGGGCATGTTCGAGGAGACGGACTACGTCGCCCATGAGCTGGAGATCGATCCCGGGGACCGGCTCCTCTTCGCCAGCGACGGGGTGTACGACGTCATCGCGCCCGGCGGCGAGCGGTACGGGGAGCGCGCGCTGGCCCGCGCCATCATGTCGACCAGCCTGCTGCCCGCCGCCGAGGTCCCGCGTGCCGTCCTGAGGGAACTGGCCGGTCACCGCGGCACGCCCGTGGCGGACGACGACGCACTCGTCGTCTGCCTCGACTGGTTCGGGCCGGGGCGATCGCCTGAGTGAACCGTCCAGGCGCTGCCCCGAAGGACCGTGGCGGCGCGCACCACGAAGAAGGAGGGAAGCAAGTGCCGGAGCAGCAGACGGCAGAAGGCCGTACCGGCCCGGCGGAGGAAGTGGGGAACTTCCTGCGGCTGCGTCGCGAGCAGATAGCCCAGCGCTGGGCCGATGCCGCGGTGTTCCGCACCGTGTTCACCGTCTCCCGCGACGAGGCCGTGGAAGCCGGCCGGGCCGTGGTCGAGGCGCTGGCCGCGGTGGCCGCCTCGGGGCGCGTGGAGGACTCGGAGGCGGACGGCTTCACCGTCGTACGCGAGCAGTTGGCGCGCACGGCGCACTCACGGGCCCGCGCGGGAGCCACCATCGGGCAGATCTCGGCGGAGATCGACGCGCTGCGCCCGCCCGTCACCGACCTTCTGCTCGAGGAGCTCAGCGGCATGTCCGCCGAGTACCGGCGGGAGTGCGCCACGACCCTCGTCGTGCTGATGGGCACGCTGCGCCTGGTCACGCTGGAGACGACCACGGTCTCCGGGCAGGAACTCATCAACCGCCAGCGGCTCGAAATGCTCGAGATCGCCACTCCCGTCATCAAGTTGTGGGAAGGTATCGTCGCCGTACCGCTGATCGGCACGCTCGACAGCGCCCGCAGCCAGGTGGTCATGGAGACGCTCCTGGACGCCGTCGTCGAGCAGCACGCCCGTATCGCGATCCTGGACATCACCGGGGTGCCGACCGTCGACTCGCTGGTGGCGCAGCATCTGATGAAGACCGTAGCGGCGGCGCGGCTGATGGGGGCGGAGTGCATAGTCTCCGGGATCCGGCCGGCGATCGCGCAGACCATCGTCCATCTCGGCATCGACCTGAGTTCGGTCCTCACCCGCGCCAGCCTCGCGGACGCGCTGGCCTACGCCCTGCAGCAGCAGGGCGCGCACATCGTGCCGAACGCCGCCTTCGCGGAGCCCCGGTGACCGGCGCCGCCGTCTACCCGCACGAGGGTCATGTGCCCGTGCTGCGGCTGGGCAAGGTCCTGCTGGTCACCCTCCAGGGCGACCTGTACGACAGCACGGCCGAGCGGCTCCGGCAGGACATCGGCGAGACGGTCTCCGACAGCGCGATCAGCGGAGTGGTCATCGACCTCTCCGGCGTCGAGATCGTCGACTCCTTCATGGGCCGGGTGCTCAGCGACGTCGCGGCCATGACCCGGCTGCTGGCCGCGCAGACCGTGGTGGCGGGCATGCGCCCCGCGGTGGCCATCACCCTGGTCGAACTCGGCCTGACCCTGCCGGGGCTGCGTACCGCTCTGCACACCGAGGAAGCTCTGCGCCTGCTCGGCGCGGAGGTCGCGACCCTGCCTCGCGACGGGCGCGCACGCCGGGAGAGCCCGTGACCCACAGCACCGGCAGCGTCTCGGCTCGCCTGCCGATCCACTCGGACCTCGACCTGGTCCGGGTGCGCCAGCATGTGCGGCAGATGACGGCCCGACTCGGGTTCGGTCTGGTGGAACAGACCAAACTCGTCACCGCGGCCAGTGAGTTGGCGCGCAACGCCCTCGTGCACGGTGGCGGGGGCCGGATGGAGTGCATGGAGGTCACCAGCGGCGGACTCCGCGGACTGCGGCTCGTCTTCAGCGACGAGGGTCCTGGCATCGCCGACCTGGAGCAGGCCCTGTCCGACGGCTACACC
Organism: Streptomyces sp. Y7; assembly: GCF_043195415.1. Taxonomy (NCBI): domain Bacteria; kingdom Bacillati; phylum Actinomycetota; class Actinomycetes; order Kitasatosporales; family Streptomycetaceae; genus Streptomyces; species Streptomyces sp. Y7. The sequence continues at coordinate 635,240 of NZ_JBIDDQ010000001.1, read as the reverse complement.
TCGGGCGAGGGGCTGGGGATGGGGCTGGGCGGCGCCCGCCGTCTGGTCCACGAGTTCTCCGTCGACAGCCATCGCGGTGAAGGCACCACCGTGACAGTGACGTCCTGGCTCTCCGGGCCGCCCCGCCCGCGCGGGGCGCTCTGATGCCGCGCGTCTGGGAGGTTCCGGTGCACGACTCGACCCGTGTACGCGACGTCCGCGTGGCGGCCCGGGACGCGGCCCGCCACGCCGGGCTCGCCGACGACCGGGTCGCCTCGGCCGAGCTCGTGGCCACCGAACTCGCCACCAACCTGCTCAAGCACGCCGGTGGCGGGCAGGTGCTCCTCGACCTCGTGGGCCCGCCCGTGCCCGTCCAGAGCGACGAGCGGATCCTCCTGCTGCAGATCATGGCCATCGACCACGGCCCCGGCATGCCCGACACCGACGCCGCCGTGCGCGACGGATACACCACGGCCGCCTCCCTGGGGGCCGGTCTCGGCACCTGCCTGCGCACCGCCGACGACTTCGGCCTGCACAGCATCCCGGGACGGGGCACGACGGCGATGGCCAGGATCGCCCCCCGCCGCGACCACGACACCGCGGGCTCGCGCCAGGGGCCGCCTCCGTTGCGGGCCGGCGGAATCAACATCCCCCTCGCGGGAGGGGAGTTCTCCGGCGACGCGTGGGCCTGCGTCCGCGCGGCCGACCGCGTGACGCTCATGCTGGCCGACGGCCTCGGCCACGGCCCCCAGGCGGCCCGCGCCTCCTCCGCCGCGGTGGCGGCACTGCGGTCCGCACCCCATCTGGCCCCGGCCGACCTGCTGCGACGCATGCACACCGTCCTGCGCGAGACCAGGGGAGCGGCTGTCGCCCTGGCACAACTCGACCTCGGCACCGGGCAGTTGGACTTCGCGGGAGTGGGCAACGTGGGGGCCCGGCTGCGCACCGGGGACCACTGGCGGGGGCTGGTGTCCTTCCCCGGCATCGTCGGCGCCCACCTCCCCGCGCGCCTGCCCCAGCACCGGGAGCACTGGAGGCACGACAGCCTCCTCGTCCTGCACAGCGACGGCCTGCCGAGCCGCTGGACTCCGGGCCCGGCCGCCGCGACCCCCTCGGCCCTCGACCCCGCGGTGATCGCCGCCTCGATCGTGCGGGACGCCAGCAGTCCGGCCCGGCCGGTACGCGACGACACCGCCGTAGCCGTACTCGGCTCCCTCGCACCGGACCGCCCCTCATGACCCGCACCTGGAACGTCCGTACCGTCACGGACGCCGCACAGGTCCGCATCGCCGCGGCCCGACTGACCGCCGCCTGCGGGGTGACCACCGTCGAGCGCACGCGTCTGGTGACGGCGCTGACCGCCCAGCTGCGGCAGTGCCTCACCAAGGGAGGCGAGTGGCGGGTCGACGCGCGGGCGGACCTGTCGCCCCTCGGGGGCGAGTTCCACATCGAGGTGGCCCCCGCGAGGCGTCGCCCGGACGACCGGCAGCCTCCCTGGCGCGCCTCCGTCCCCTGCGCCGAGGACGCGGACATCTCGCGGACCGAGCCCGCCGCCGACGACGCGACGGCCCTGGCCGAAGCCCTGTTCGGCGCCGACGAGGACGCCGCCCTGCTGCTCGACCGCCTCGACGAGCAGGAGTCGCTCGTCGCCTTCCACCGCGAGGAGCTCCACCAGACCAACCAGGGCGTCCTCGCGCTCCACGCCGAACTGGACGCCGCCGGCCGGGCCCAGCGCGAACTCTTCGACGCCGAGCAGAAGGCCCGCCAGGAGGCGGAGAAGGCCCGCGGCCGGCTCACCTTCCTGGCCGATGCCAGTGCCGCCCTCACCGCCTCCCTGAACCACGAGGCGATCGTGCGGCTGCTTCCCTCGCTGCTGGTTCCGCGCTACGCCCGCACCGTCGACGTCTGGCTGTTCGACGACGTGGACGACGCGCTGCGCGGCGGACCCCGACCGGCCGCCGCCGTCCTCGCGGCCCGCCGCGGCCGCCCGCAGTACGCCGCCGACCACCCCGGCGGCCTGCCCGGCGTCGACGACCAGCCGCCCTCCGCCCTCGACTCCGGCCGGCCCCTGCTCTGCATCCCCCTGCAGACACGCCGGGCACCCCAGGGCGTCCTCACCCTGTCGACGCCGACCCGGCGCTGGGACGCCGACGACGCCGTCATGCTCATCGAGCTCACCCGGCGGGCCAGCATCGCCCTGGAGAACGCCCGGCGCTTCGAGCACAACCGGGACATCGCCGAGACCCTGCAACGCGCCCTGCTCACCGAGTTGCCCACGACGGCGGGCCTGAGCCTGGCCGCGCGCTACCTCCCGGCCACCCGGGGCCTGAACATCGGCGGTGACTGGTACGACGCCATCCGCCAGCCCGACGGCAGCCTGATCACCGTCGTCGGGGACGTCACCGGGCACGGGCTGCACGCCGCGGTGATGATGAGCCAACTGCGCACCGCGCTGCGCGCCTACGCCGTCGACGGCAGCAGCCCCGGCCGGCTCCTCACCCGGCTGCACGAGTTCCTGCACCGTCTGCGTCTGGACCTGTACGCCACCGCGGTCATAGCCCGTATCCACCCGCAGGGGGACACGCTCACCTGGGCCGCCGCCGGTCATCCGCCACCGGTGCTGCGGGGCCCCGACGGCCGCGTGCACATACTCGACGCCAAGCCGGGCGCCATGCTGGGCATCCCGCTGAAACAGGAGATCGACGACCACACCGTGGACCTCCCGCCCGGGTCGACGCTCGCGCTCTACACCGACGGCCTGGTGGAGCGCCGCGCTCACGGGATCGACCCCGGCATCCAGCGCCTCGCCGAGGAGCTCGGCGGCTTCGACCGGGCCGAACTCGACGACGACCTGGAGGCTTCGGCCGACCGCCTGCTGCACCCGCTGCTGCACGACTCCGAACACGACGACGACGTATGCCTGTTGTTGTGCCATGTGCACGACGAGGTGGGTCGGCAGCGGGCGCCTCAGACCTGAGCGGGGTCCTCGCCGTCGGCACCGGACCCGTGACGCAGGTCCGTGCCGGGCGTCGCGGGGCCGGGCGTTCCCGCCTCGTGGACGGCGCGCAGCACCTGTTCGAGCCGCTGACGCCTCTCCGGCGGAACGGCTTCCAGAGCGTCGGCCAGGTGCGCGGACAGCCGCTCGGTGACCTCCGCGAGGAGTCTGCGGCCCTGCTCCGTGACCTCCAGGCGGACCTCACGCCGGTCGCCCGGGCGGACGTACCGCCGCAGCAGGCCCGCCGCTTCGAGCCGGTCGCACAGGCGGCTGGCGCTCGGCAGCCCCATGCCCAGGTGCTCGGCCAGGCCGGTGACATTGAGGGAGGGGCGTCGGGCCACGGCCTCCAAGGCGCGTATCTGCCGCGCCGGAAGGCGCGGGCGCACGTCGTCGACGGCTGAGAACCAGAGCGCCACCAGGTTCTTCACGGCCTCGGCGAGCTGCCGGCCCACGACGTGGGAGGGGCTGTCGGGTTCCTGTTCGCGGCACATGGTCCGTCATCCTTCTGAGACCGCGGTCAACTCCGGCCTGAGCTGCATCAGTGCAGGGGCCTACCCGAAGCGATGGAGAGTACACGGACTTAATACGACGGGCTGTCGGCCGGAGACCACACCACGGCGGGATCTATCGACTGTCGATGGATTATGATCGCTTTTCGGTTCAACCGGCGGCGGTGCTGGGGTCCACGTGAATCTTGGGGCCCGAGCCGGCGCCCTGCGGCCGCCCACCCGCCAGGACCGGGCCGACCTCGGCGAGGCTCACGGTGGCCGCCACGAGGGGCCGGGGATCGACCGCTCCCGACGCGTACGCCCCGATGGTGGCGTCCAGTCCGGGAGAGGCGGACAGGACGCCCACCGCCGTCACGTCCTTCAGGACGAGCGCGCGGGTGTCGATCCGGCTCGGCGCCGAGGCCAGCCCGATGTACACGAGCCGACCGCCCGGCTCGACCAACTCCAGTGCTCTGCCCGGCAGATGGGCGGCGTTCGAGGCGTCGACGACCGCGTCGAACGGCAGATCCGGCAGTGAGCCCTCGTCCCACACATGCGCGAAGCCCAGGGCATGGGCGAACGCGGGGGAGTGCCCGGTACGGTCCAGCAGATGCACCTCCGCGCCCGCCGCCCGCAGGAACATCGCGGCCAGCAGACCGATCGTCCCGGGCCCCAGCACGAGAACACGGTCCCCGTCGCGGGCCGCCGTCGCCCGCGCGGCGCGCAGCGCGTTGCCGCCCGGCTCCACGAGGGCGCCGAGCACGGCGTCGACCGCGTCGGGAAGGGCGTGCAACGAGGACGCCGGCACCGCGAGTCGCTCCGCCAGGGCGCCGTCCCGCGCGCCGCGGATCCCGACCTCCTGGCGCCGGTCGCACACATGCATGTCACCCCTGAGGCAGCGGCGGCAGCTGCCGCAGCCGAGCATCGTGTCACCCATGACACGCCGGCCCACCCACCCCGGGTCGACACCCTCGCCGACCGACACCACCCGCCCGGCCCACTCGTGCCCCGGCCGTATCGGATAGGCCGAATGCCCCTGGTGGAGGTAGGCCATGGCGCCGGTGAAGAACTCGACGTCGGTGCCGCACAGCCCGACCCGTTCGACCTCGACCACGGCTTCCCCGGGCACCGCGACCGGCACCGGGACGTCCCGCACCTCGTACGCGCCGGGGGCGGTCAGGACGAAGGCGCGCATGAGGTCCACCAAGGTGCTCTCCAAGCGGGTGCAGGGTACGGCGGGTGAAGCCGGTCGGGTCCGGGCCGGGTCAGCGGTACGGCTCGCCGAGCGGACCGAGCAGACCGCGGATCTCGTCGAGCGCCTCGACCAGGGCCGCGAGCGGGGTCCGGTACGCGAGCGCACTGACGCTCACCGCACCGGAGGGGGCGGTCGGAGAGGTCGGATAGACGGGAAGGGCAAGGCAGTTGACGCCCCACTCGTTCTCCTGGTCGTCGAGGCCGTACCCCCTCTCGCGGGTGACCGCCAGTTCGCGGTGCAGGGCGGCGGCCGTAACCGGCGACCGGGGCGTACGGCCGTCCAAGGGCCGGTCGCCGATCCATGCCGCCACGTCGTCCACACCGCGCAGCCGCCGGGCGAGCAGCAGCTTGCCGACGGCGGTGGTGTGGGCGGGGTTGCGCCCGCCGATCGTGGACGTCAGCCGCACGGCGCCGGTGGGCGGGTCCACCTTGGCGCGGTAGACGATCTCGCGGCCGTCGAGCACCGCGTAGTGCGCGGTCTCGCCGAACCGGTGCGCCAGCGCTTCGAGCACGGGGTGCAGCCGCACCTGTTCGGGGCGGGCCTCGTGGTGCGCGAAGGCCATCCGCAGGAACTCGTCGCCCAGTACGTAACGGCCGCGCGCCCCCTGATCGGCCAGCCCGGCCCGACGCAGGGCCCCGAGCGCCCGGTGGACCGTCGGCTTGGGACTGGCGACGACCCGGGCCAGCTCCTCCAGCCCCACCCCGTCGGGATAGCGGGCGAGCTGCCTCAGCACCGCGAGCACCCGGTCCGAGCCCACAAGGCGGTTGCCGTCGGCGGCAGTTGATCCGTCCTCGCCGAGGGCTGTCGATCCGTCGTACGTCTGCGTATGCTCCATGGCGTTCCAGACTGTAGACCTCCGTACCGACTGCCGGAAGAGGTCCCATCGTGAGGCTGCGCAGCGCACAGTGGTACGAGGGTCAGGACCGCAACGCCTACATCCACCGGGCGTGGATGCGCAGAGGTGTTCCGGGTGACGCCTTCACCGGCCGGCCGCAGATCGCCGTCGCCAACACGGCCTCCGACCTGACCCCCTGCAACGCCCATCTCGACGACGTCGCGGCCTCGGTGCGCAACGGCGTGTACGAGGCCGGCGGCATCCCGCTGGAGCTGCCGGTGGTGTCGCTGGGCGAGACGAACGTGCGGCCCACCGCCATGCTCTGGCGCAACATGGCGGCCATGGCCACCGAGGAGATGCTGCGGGCCAACCCCGTCGACGGCGTGGTCCTGTTGGGCGGCTGCGACAAGACGATCCCGTCGCTGCTGATGGCCGCCGCCTCGGTGGATCTGCCCGCGGTGGTGGTGCCCGGCGGGCCGATGCTGACCGGGACCTTCCGCGGTGCGCCGCTGGGCTGCGGCACCGACGTGTGGCGGCTGTCGGAGGAGGTGCGCGCGGGCACGCTGTCGCAGGAGCAGTTCACCCGCTCCGAGTCGGCGATGATCCGCAGCCGGGGCCACTGCAACACCATGGGCACCGCCTCCACCATGGCCCTGGTCGCCGAGGCGCTGGGCACGGTCGTGCCCGGTGTGGCCGGAACCCCCGCGCCCGACAGCCGCCTGCTGGAAGCCGCCCACCACTCCGGCCGGCTGGCGGTGGACATGGTGAGCGCCGACCGCCGGCCCGGCACGTTCCTCACCAAGGCGTCCTTCCACAACGCGATCGTCGCCCTGGCCGCGGTCGGCGGCTCGACCAACGCGGTCGTCCACCTCCTGGCCATTGCGGGCCGGCTCGGCGTCGACCTCTCCCTCGACGACTTCGACCGCGTCGGCTCCCGCGTCCCGGTCCTGGTCGACCTCCAGCCCGCCGGCCGCTTCCTCATGGAGGACTTCCACCGGGCCGGAGGGCTGCTCGCCGTTCTGCGCGAGGTCCGCGACCTGCTCGACCCCGATGCCCTGACCGTCACCGGCAAGCCGCTGGTCGACGCGCTCGGCGACGCCCCGATCTGGGACGGCGAGGTCATCCGCACCCGGGCCGAGCCCTTGGTGGCCGAGGGCGGCATCGCCGTGCTGCGCGGCAACCTCGCGCCCGACGGCGCCGTCATCAAGCCCGCCGCGGCCTCCCCGCACCTGCTGCGCCACCGTGGCCGTGCCGTGGTCTTCGACTCCATCGAGGACTTCCACGCGCGCATCGACGACCCCGCACTCGACGTCGACGCCGACTCCGTGCTCGTCCTGCGCGGCTGCGGACCCAAGGGCTATCCGGGGATGCCCGAGGTGTCGAACATGCCGCTGCCGAAGAAGCTCCTCGCGCAGGGGGTGCGCGACATGGTGCGCGTCTGCGACGGCCGCATGAGCGGCACTGCGTACGGCACGGTCGTCCTGCACGTGGCCCCCGAGGCCGCCGCGGGCGGCCCCCTCGCCCTCGTGCGGACCGGCGACGTCGTCACCCTCGACGTGGCGGGCCGCCGCATCGACATCGACGTGACCGCCGACGAACTCGCCCGCAGAACCCCGAGCGAGTCCACGGTCACCGCCTACGCCAACCCGCGGCGCGGCTGGGAGCGCCTCTACGTCGATCACGTCCTGCAGGCCGACACCGGCGCCGACCTCGACTTCCTTGTCGGGTCGAGCGGTTCGGAGGTCACGCGGGAGTCGAACTGAGCCGGCGCCGCAACACACCTGTCCGGAGTTGGCGTACAACCCCGGAGCCGGGTGAGTGGTCTCTACCACCGTACGAACCAATCAGACCTTCGGTACAACTCGGTTCAACGGGGGACCACATGAGCCTGTCCAGCACCTACCGGCGCAACCGCACCGCACGCGCCGCCACGGCCGCCGTCACGCTCCTCATGGCGGGCGCGCTCGGCGCCGCGGGGGCCGGTACGTCCAACGCCGGTACGTCCAACGCCGGTACGTCCAAAGCCGGCACGCCCGACTCGGGTGCGGCGGCGCCGCAGACGCGGCAGATCGCCTCGTCCGTCCTCGGCGGCGACTACAAGATCACACTTACCGCACTGCGCTCGCCCGAGGACGAGTTCGCCGCATCCGTGCGGCTGCAGGTCTTCACCCAGAGCGGCGGCGCCTGGAAGGAGTCCGACCGCGTCACCGTGGGCGACGTCGACGGCTGGTTCTGGTACCCGCTCACGGGCAAGGGCGCCGTCTGCGAGTTCGCGACCGCGAGCACCGAGCCGGCCCCGCTGACGGTGAGGCTGCTGATCACGCCCTCCATCGGCTGCTCCGACCCGGTCCACTACCAGGTGAGGGAAGGCCGGGTGTACGCCGGCTGACGGTCGGGAACCGCCACGGGGCGCGTCCCCGCCCCGTGGCTTGCCGCGTCCCGTCGTCAGCCGCTCGTGACCGTGGCGTGCTCGGACTCGTCGACGTGGAGGGCGAAGACGTCGGGGCGGGCGTAGTGGCCGGTCGGGTCGAAGTCGAAGCGGGCGCGGGCGAGATCGTCCAGGTCGAGTGCCGCGGTCAGGATGCCCTCCCCGTCACGCAGCGGACCGGCGAGGACCTCGCCCAGCGGCGAGACGATGACCGAGCCACCGCCGATGAGGACGGTGTCCGGCTCGTCGCCCTGAACGGGACGGAGTTCGGCGGGCAGCGCGTCGCGGCGCAGGAACTGACCGGCACTCAGCACGAAACAGCGGCCCTCCAGGGCGATGTGCCGCATCGTGGCCTGCCAGGCGTCGCGGTCGTCCACGGTCGGCGCGCACCACAGGTCGACCCCCTTCGCGTACATCGCCGTACGGAACAACGGCATGTAGTTCTCCCAGCAGATCGCCGCACCGAGCCGGGCGGCGCCGGTGTCGACCACCGGGAGGGTGGAGCCGTCGCCCTGCCCCCACAGAAAGCGTTCCGCGGCCGTCGGCATGAGCTTGCGATGCAGGCCCAGGTAGCCGCCGGGGCCGAAGAAGAGCGCCACGCAGTAGAGCGTGCCGCCCCGGCGCTCGACGGCTCCGACCACGGCGTGGCAGCCCAGTTCCCGGGTGAGCGCGGCCAGGGCGTCCACTTCGGGCCCGGGGACGTCGACGGCGGCGGCGTGGTAGCGCCGGAACAGCTCACGGCCGGCCGGTGTGCGGCTGCCGACGGAGATACCGAAATCCAGGCCCTTGGGGTAGCCGCCGAGGAACGCCTCGGGGAGCACGACGACGTCCGCTCCGCGGCCGGTGACGGCCTCCCGGACGAGCTCCTCGGCACGGCTCAGCGCGGCCTTCGTGTCGAACAGCGGGGCGGCCGCCTGGACGACGGCGGCGGTCAGCGTGGGGCGGGACGCGCCGGCCGCGGCGGTGGAGGGGCTCGTGGAGGTCATGGCGTCGACCCTAGGAAGCCGCTGATCGTCCAGCAAGCGGATCGCCCTGACCGCACCGGCGCCCGCTCAGGTCACAGGCCGGCGAGGAGGTCGTCCAGCGGTGCCGGTACGCCGTCGGCGTCGAGGGCCTCGACGAGTACCCGGCCGTAATGGATCTTGCGGCCCTTCTTCGTGCCGAGGAAGCGCCGCAACTGCTGCTGCGCGGGACGACCCTGCTGGGCCGGCTGGCACAGGAACGTGCGCAGGGCGCGCAGATCGCCCTCCGCCCGCACGAGTTCCCGCACCCGGCCGACGCCGAGCGCGCGGATGAGCTCGTCCTCCAGGTCCGCCGCGCAGACGAAGAAGTTCGGTCGGGGGCCGTCGGCGTCCGCCAGCCCCCGGCTGTAGAAGGGACGCTCCCGCTCGTCGCACAGCCCCGTCAGACGCAGGCCCAGGCCGGACGGGCCGAGGAGGCGGGCGTAGCGTCCGATGCTCATCGCACCGCCCATGGCCAGGACGCAGACTCCCTCGGCCGCCAGGTCGCGGCCGCGTCGCCGGGCGAGTGCGTCGACCGCCGCCACGTCGCTGGGGCCCTCGAGCAGGACGGCCGCGCGCACGGGCAGCTGTGCGGCCAGTGCGCGGGCGGGGCCTTCGGGGCCGCCCGCCGCCCACGCGGTGACCGCCTGCCGGAACGCCCCCATGTCAGCCATGGAACGAGTCTCCGCCCCTTTCCGGCCCTCACGCCAGGGGATTTCCTCAGGGACCCCCGCCGTCTCCGACGGGCTCCTCCCTGTCCGCGCCGACCGTGGCCCGCCCGTCACAGGTCGGGCGGACCGCCGGTCGGTGTCCGGATTCGCTCAGCTCAGTTGAAGGGATCCAGCGTCAGATACGCCTGCTGCGGATTGCCGTCATGGACGAGCGACTCGTGATTGCCGACGTCGTCGAAGGCGAACGCGTACGCCTTGCCGTCCTGCATCTGCGCGTGGATGACCCGGGCGTAGTGGTTGGTCACCCCGTCCTGGTAGAAGTTCGCGGCGGACGTGTCGGGCTGGTTGGCGTTCGACAGCAGGGTCGAACGGTTCAGGCCCGCGCACAGCGTGCGGGAGATCGGGCCGCGGACCGCGTCGTTGGGAGCGTCGAGCAGCTTGTGGCAGCCGAAGATGCTGTCCGCGTCGGGCTTCTGGAAGCTCGTGACGACCGCTCCGGAGCTGTTGGTGAAGTTCATGACGTTGCCCGAGACCCGGCCGAAGTACTTGGTGTTCGGCTGGTCGGTGAACGGCGTGACCGTCAGCGTCGTCGTGGCGTACTTCTGCCAGACCCGGTTGACGTAGTCGTTCATCACGGACGCGGGCAGGGCGCCGCTCTCCAGTCCGTGGCCGGGGGACAGGGCCCGCAGCACGGTGCCGTCGGACCGCGTCTGGATCAGACCGGCCCACCCGCCCGGCTGGGAGCGCAGTCCGTTGAGGACCGCGTTGTAGCCGCCGGACTTCAGATGGCCGGTGGTCGCCGTGCTGCCGTCCGCGCGCTGCACCCCGACCGCGTACGGCGCGGAGAACATGTCGACCTGCGTGCTGTTGAGCCACAGCCCGGCGTCGTTGAGCGTGTACTCCGACCAGTTGAACAGGATGTCGCGGTTGGGATCGCTCGGGTTCTGCACGGCCGGCTGCACGAGACCGCCGGTGGTGAGGCGGAAGTCCAGCTTGCGGCCGTAGGAGAAGTAGATCCGCCCCGAGAACTTCGGGATCCGGATCGTCGCCGACTGCCCGGCGGCCGGCCCCGTGATCGACGCGTCCGGCGCGGGCGTCGGCGGATTGCCGCCGGCCGGCCAGGCGTGGAAGGTGCCGCCCGCGTCGGCCCAGCCCTGCCGGCCGGACGAGAGCTGGGTGCCGAGGTTGTAGACGTAGACCGGCTCGTTGCGGCCGGAACTGTTCGTGATCTTCAGCGGGATGGTGTCGGGCACGGCCGCCCGTGCCGGCGTCGGCGCCGCGAGATTGAGCAGCCCGCCCAGCAGAGCGGACGCCGCTGCCGCGGCCACGAGGGGTTTCCTGAGTCTCCGTAACACTCTCGACCTCCGTGTCAGTGGGGGGACGGAGCCTGGCTGCAGTGCGTTTGAGAGCGCTCTCAAGCGTCGCGCCGAGTCAAGGACATGTCAATGAAGTGGACGCGGTTGAATGAATTGCGTACGACCGCCGGGAACGGCCGGTGCCGCTGCCGGGCGGGCGGTCACACCGTCCGGCTCTCCTCGTCCGGCGCCACCAGCGACCGGGTCAGCGGGATCCTTGACAGCGCGAGGACCCCGGCGGCGATCAGTGCCACGCCGGCGAGCTGCGGGAGCAGCCACCATCCGGTGCGGATCTCCTCCTCGTACAGGGTGATGCCGAGGGCCAGGCTCACCAGCGCGTCGCCGAGGGTGAGCGCGGGCTGCGAGGCGACGAGCGGGCCGGCCTGCATGGCGTGCTCCAGGAGGAACAGCGCGCACACGCCGGTCGCCGCGAAGCCGTACGTCTGCCAGGCGGAGAAGAAGCCCACCAGCCCCTGTTCGTCGAGGATGTGCGTGGAGGTCTTCATCAGGGCCGCGGTCACCGCGTAACTGATCGCCGTCGCGGCGCCCAGACACGCCGCCCGGGCGCGGCCCGCGGGGCGCCGGAAGGCGGCCAGGGTGAGCGCGACGACGACCCCCGCGCACACCGCGAGCGCGGGGATCCAGCGGTCCAGCTCCACATGGGTGCGATTGCCCGTGGGGGAGGCGGCGGCCAGCGCGACCCCCAGGCCGGCCACCACCACGGCCACGGCCAGCCAGCCCCCGCCCGGCAGATGACGGCGCATCAGCAGCGAGGCCACGATCAGGGTGAGCGGCAGCTCCAGCACGAACAGCGGCTGCACGACCGTCAGCGGTCCGGTCACCAGCGCCAGCGCCTGGCAGACGGCGGCCGCGATCACTGCGAGGATCCCGGCCAGCCAGACCGGGCGGCGCAGCAGATCCAGCAGCAGCCCCGCCCGGAACCCCTGGGACTGCGGCACGGTGAGCGCCGCCTTGCGTTGCAACACCGTGGCGACGGCGTTGCCCGACGCGGCGCAGAGCGCGAAGACGACGGAGAGCGTGATGTTCAGTGTGGCCACCCTTGGGATCGGTGGACGTGGGACACCGGCCGAGCATGCCGTGAACGCTCGCCGAAGCCAGGCTTATTGACGCGATGTCACTCCAGTGGTTCAGTGGCTCAGTCACTCAACCACTCAGAGTCCGGGAGCCGGGATGGAAGCACTGCCGCGCGAGACGACCGTCGATGTCCTGGAGAAGCGGCTGCGCGAGGACATTCTCGCCGGGCGCCATCCGGCCGGGAGCATGCTGCCGCCCGAACGTGAACTGGCCGACCGGTTCGGGGTCAACCGCACCACACTGAAGCACGCCTTCGGCCGGCTGGTGCACTCCGGGCTGCTGGAGACACGGCACGGAGTGGGTACCCGCGTACGGGACTTCCTGCGGCTCGGCGGGGCGGATCTGCTGCCGATGCTGGTGCGCCACAGCCCCGACTGGATCGGTGAGATCTTCGAAGTGCGCCGCAGCATCGGCGCGTTGATCGCCGAGCGCGCCGCCACCCGTGCCACGGCCGCCCAGATCGCCGAACTGCGGACCCTGATGACGGCCGTCCGGGATGCGGACGGCGGGGAGGACGTACAGCTCGCGGACGCCGAGGTGCACCGCGCGCTCGCCCGCGCCACGGGCAACCGGGTCTACGTCCTGCTGACCAACACCCTCTTCAACGCCTACCTGCCCGTCCGCGCGGCACTGGTCGAGCCCTTCGTCGACGCCCTGGCGGCGCACGACCGGCTGTCCCCGGTCGTCGAGGCCGTGGCCGCCGGCGACGAGGAAGCGGCCCGCGTCGCCGCCGGCGCCTACCTGTCGGCGACGGAACGCATCATGCTCGAAGGACTGGCGGCCTCCCGCGAACGCCGGGACGGTGCCGAGTGACCTCGCGCGGGACGCAGTTCCAGGAGACGATGCTGGGCCGGGCGCGGCTCGACGACGAGGAGCGCGAGCGGGCCGTACGCCTGGACCTCGTGGTCCGCGCCGACGCCGTGCTGCTGCCGCACCGCACCACGCGGGCGCGGGTGACCGGTCGGGTGCGCATCGCCGGGCGCGCGGAAGACGCCGAGGCCATGGGGGAGATGGAGATCTCGCCCCTGGCCAACCGCAGGATCCGCTACCGGATCGCCTTCGCCCTGGAGGGCCGGACCCTGGTGCTGGACGGCTGGAAGTCCGTCTCGCCCGCGCGGCCGCTCGCCTCGCTGACCGTGCTGCCGTACACGGTGTACGAGGACGGTGAACCCGTGGGCGAGGGCACCCTACGCTTCCCACTCACCACCGGCCTGCTGCCGTTCCTCGCGAGCTTCCGCTTCCCCCGCCCGGCCGGAGCCGGAGCCGTCGGCGACGGGCATCTGGCACCCCGCTGGGACGGGAAACCGGGGCGCACGGAGGTCTGGTACACCACCCTCACCGACCCCGCGACCGGCAGCGGGGTCTGGCTGCACCACGAAGTCGTCGCCCCCACCGACGGATCCGACGCCTACGCGCACGGCTGGGTCGCCGTCTTCCCCAAGGACGGCCCCGCCGAGCACACGCGCTTCGGCCCCGTACCGTGGACCGAGCAGTCACAGGGCTTTGCCGCCGACGGCATCGAGGCCCGGCCCGGCCGACTCGCCGGCTCCGCGGGACCGTTCACCTGGTCGCTCACCGAGAAGCCGCGCGGCGGGCCCCTGCACACCTTCCCCCGCTGGTCCTGGCGCCGCCCCTGGCTGCCCGCCAGCCAGATGCTGCCCGCCGCCCGTTGCCACTACGACGGGACCGTCCGGTACGGCGACAACGAACTGCGGCTGGACGACGCCGTCGGCGCGAGCGCCCGTATCTACGGCCACGGCAACGCCCGACGCTGGGCCTGGCTCCACGCCGACCTGGGCGGCGGTGACGTCCTGGAGATCGTGGCCGCCGTCTCCATGCGCCGCGGACTCGACCGCCTTCCGCCCCTGGTGTTCCTGCGCCTGCTGCGCGAAGGGCGCACCTGGCCCCGCCGCGCCGAGCGAACCGCTGTGGGCTGGGCGGGACTCGGCCGGTTCCGGGCGGACATCGGCCTGCCCGAGTGGCGGGTGACCGGCCGCGCGGGCCGGCACCGCATCCGGGTGACCGTGACCCAGCCGCCGGAGCGGACCCTGGCCCTGGACTACACCGACCCCGACGGTTCGCCCGCGGTCTGCCGCAACAGCGAGAGCGCCGACGCGGTGGTCAGCCTGGAGCGCTGGTGGGGCACCTGGCGACAGGAGGCCACCTGGCGGCTCTCCGGCACGGCCCACGCGGAGGTCGGCGACCGATGAGCACCTCGACTCCCCCCGGCCTCACGGCCCTTGCCGAGGCGCTGCTCGCCGACGACGGCACCGCCGAGTGGACCCGGGCCGTGCCACGGCGGGTCGAGGCACTGCTGGACGCCATGCCGGCCCACACCCGCACGGCGATACGCGGCGCGACCACGGCGATCAACGCCTACGCCCTGGCCCGCACCGGCCGCCGCCTGCCCGCGCTCCGCGCCGCGGAACGTGAGCGGGTCATGGCGTCACTCGCCTCCCACCGGGCCCTGCTCCCCCTCCTGGACGCGGTGAAGGTACCGGTCCTGCTGGCCGCCGGCACCGCACGCACCGCGTTCCAGGGACCCGCGTCCGCCGCGCCCGCTCCCGACGACCCGCCGCTCGACTGCACCCCCTCCCGCGACTGGCCGACCCGTTCCACCGCCGACGCCGTGGTCGTCGGATCCGGCGCCGGGGGCGCCATGGCCGCCCGGACGCTGGCCCGCACAGGTATGCGCGTCGTCGTCCTGGAAGAGGGGGAACACCACACCACGGCGTCGTTCGCGCGCCGGGCGCCGCTCGACCGCTTCACCGACCTCTACCGGGACGGCGGCGCCACGATCGCCCTCGGCAACCCGCCGCTGGTCCTGCCCGTCGGCCGCGCGGTCGGCGGCACCACCGTCGTCAACTCCGGCACCTGCTACCGCACCCCGGACCAGGTCGTCACCCGCTGGCGGGACCACCACGGCTTCGACGTCGCCGACGGCTTCGGCGCCCACCTCGACGAGGTCGAACGCACCCTGCGCGTGGCACGTCAGCCGCTGGACGTCCTCGGGAACAACGGACTCCTCGCACTCGCCGGGGCGAAGGAACTCGGCTGGGCGGCGGCGCCCCTGCGCCGCAACGCCCCGGGCTGCCGCGGCTCCTGCCAGTGCGTCGTGGGCTGCCCCACCGGCGCCAAGCAGAGCGTCCAGCTGTCCGTGCTCCCCGACGCCTGCGCGGCCGGCGCGGCGATCGTGACGGGCGCCCGCGTCGTGCGGATCCTCACCGACCGCGACCGGCCGGGCGGTCCGCGGGCCGCCGGAGTCCTCGTGCGCCGGCCCGACGGCAGCCGACTGGAGATCCTCAGCCCGCTGGTCGTGGTCGCGGCCGGCGCCCTGCAGGCCCCGCAGTTGCTGCGCCGCTCGTCTCTCGGCGGGCATCCCGGTATCGGACGGAACCTGAGTGTCCACCCCGCCATCAGCGTCGCGGGCCGCTTCAGCGCTCCGGTCACCGGCTGGAAGGGGGTCCTGCAGAGTGTCGGGGTGGAGGAACTGCACGCCGACGGCATCCTGATCGAGGCCACCGCGGCGCCCCCGGGCATGAGCTCGTTCGTCCTGCCGGGCGTCGGACGCGAACTGCGACGCGAGATCGACGGCACGGAGCACCTCGCCACACTCGGCGCGATGATCGCCGACCGGCCCTCCGGACGGGTCCTCGGCCGCGACCGCACCCTGCTCCGCTACGACCTCGCACCGCACGACGCCCACCGGCTGCTGCGTGCCCAACGGGCCATGGGCCGCCTGCTGTTCGCCGCCGGGGCCGAGGAGGTCCTGACCGGTGTCCCGCACGCCCCACGCGCCCGCGGCAGGGAGGAACTGGACGCGCTGCTCGACACGGTGACGGCTCGTCAGCTCCATGTGTCCGCGTTCCACCCCACGGGCACGGTCGCCGCGGGAGCCGACCCCGAGCGGTCCCCGGCCGACCCCACGGGACGGCTGCGGGGCGTGCGGGGCGTACTGATCGCCGACGGGTCCGTACTGCCGAGCTGTCCGGAGGTGAATCCGCAGCTCAGCATCATGGCGGCGGCCCTCGGGGTGGCCCGGTGTTCCTCGGCGGACGAGTGAGGGCGGTTCACGACGGGACCGTCTCCCGGGCCGGGCGCTACGCCTCGGTCGAGTCGGCCAGTTCGGCGACGACCTCGGCGTGGCACGCCAGCGGGACGCACCAGCAGCCGAGCCGGCGGCCGCGCAGGGCGGGCAGCAGGGCGAGCAGGTCGGGACGGCTCAGCAGGTGGGCACGGTACATCTCGACCACCTCTTCCCTGGTGCCGTCCCGGCCCGGCCGGAAGGGACTCGCGAGCGGAGAGCCCGCGAGGTCCCAGCCACCGCGATGCATCGCGCGGCCCACGTAGACGACGTCCGCGTAGTCCGGGTCGTCCCGATGACCCTTCATGTTGACGACCGTGGTCCGGTTCATGCCGTTCATGGTGCCGTCAGTTCCCGACGGGGAGCGCGAACACGGCGCAGGTGGCGGTGGCGTGCGCGTACACCCGGCCGTCGGCCGCCCCGACCAGCCGGGCCTCGGCGGTGGCGGTGGTACGGCCGACATGGACCGTCCTGCCCTCGCAGCGCAGCGTCGGCGTGGTGGCGAGCACCGGCCTGACCAGGTGCACGCCGAGCTGGACGGTGGTGTAGGCGCGGCCGGCGGGCAGGGCGGTCAGCACGGCGGTGCCGAGCGCGGAGTCGAGGAGGGTGGCCATGTAGCCGCCGTGGACGGTGCCCATGGGGTTGAAGAGGTGTTCCCCGGGCTCGCCCTCGAAGACGGCCTGCCCCTCCTCGGCCGCGACCAGGCGGAAACCGAGGGTTCCGCAGATCGGGGCCTCGGGCAGGCGTCCGTCGAGGCTCATCCGGGCGAGTTCGAGGCCGGTACGCGAGCCGGCGTCCGCGTAGCTCGTCGGGGGCTGCCAGGTGTGGGTGCGCGAGCGCGATCCGGGGTGGGTCTGTGCGGCGGGCTGTGCCATGGCCTGTCTTTCCTCGGGCGGCCCGTGCGGGCCGTGGTCGACGGGTGGGGCGCCGGGCGCCGGCGCGGGTCGCCGCGCTGCCGCCCGGCGGTGGGATCAGGGAAGCTTGACCGCCAGCAGGTCGACCGGCCGGATGTCCGGTGCCTCACTGAGCATGGTCCCGGCGGCCTCCGTCAGCGCCGCGGCGATCCGCCCCTGGAGGTGCCCCTGCCGTCCCTCCTCGTCCTCGAAGGTGTCGAAGACGCCGAAGGTGGTGTCGCCCTGCCGGAACGCGAACCAGGTGACGGTGTGGTCCTCCTGCCGCGCCAGCTCCAGGGCGTCCCGCAGCAGGCCCTCCACCTTCTCGGCGTACTCCGGCCTGGCCTCGATCCGGGCCAGCAGTCCCAGCTTCGTCATGGCGCACTCCTGTCTGTGGTCATCGGTGAACGGGGTGAACGTGCGGTGCTGGTACCGGGCACCGGCTGTCGTCCGGACACCGAGAAAGCTATGCCGCCCCACGAGGCCCGCCCAGTGTCGGAAACGACGCTTCCGATATCGTTTCCGACATGGATGTGGCTGTGCTGGCGTACGACGGCGTCTTCGACTCCGGGCTCTCCGCCCTGCTGGACGTGCTCGACGGGGCGAACGCGATGCGCGGCGAGCTGCCCAAGCCCCCGCCCGCCTGGCGGGTGTCCACGATCGGCTTCCGCCGCCGGGTGCGGACGGGAGCGGGGCACCTGGTCGAGACGCTCCCCGTGGACACGGCGAAGGAGACGGACCTGCTGCTGGTGCCCGCGCTGGCCGAACGCCGGCCCGACGCCCTGATCGCCCATGTCTCCGGTCCGGACGCCGAACCCGTACGGCAGCTGGTGGCCGCGGCGCGCGCCCGGCACACCCCCGTCGCGTCCGCCTGCACGGGCACGTTCCTGCTGGCCGAGTCGGGGATCCTGGACGGGCGCCGGGCCACCACGAGCTGGTGGCTCGCCCCGTACTTCCGTAAGCGGTATCCGGCGGTCACGGTCGACGAGAGCCGCATGGTCACCACGTCGGAAGGGGTGACCACGGCGGGAGCGGCGTTCGGGCACGTCGACCTCGCGCTCGCGATCGTCCGGATGGGCAGCCCGGCGCTCGCGGATCTGGTCGCCCGCTATCTCGTCGTCGACGAGCGCCCGTCGCAGGCGGCGTACACGATCTCCTCGGCGCTGGCACAGACCGATCCGACCCTGGCCGCCTTCGAACGCTGGGCGCGGCTGCACCTGGACCAGCCGATCTCGATCGCCGACGCGGCACGGGCGGTCGGCGTCAGTGAACGCACGCTCCAGCGCGCCGTGCGCCGCACGCTGGGCACCTCACCTGTCCGCTTCGTCCAGGACCTGCGCGTCGAGCAGGCGTCCCACCTGCTGCGGACCACGGGGCAGCCCCTGGAGGTCATCGCCCGCAAGGTCGGCTACGAGCACCCCAACACCCTGCGCGTCCTGCTCCGCGAGCGCACCGGGGAGACGGCGAGTTCGCTGCGAGGGCGATGACCACCCGGCCGCGGCGGTCGGCCGCGGTCAGGAGGCGGTGACGGGGGCGCTGAAGTAGTGCCCCTTGTCCAGGTCCTCGAGGAGGCCCGGCCGGGTCGGCCGCCAGCCCAGCGACTCCTGCGTCAGGGCGCTCGACGCCGGCGCGTCGAGTCCGAGGAAGGTGCCCAGCCAGCCGAAATGTTCGGGCGCCGCTTCCGGGGCCACGGACGTCACCGGCACGTCCAGGTGACGGCCGATCACTTCGGCGATGTCGCGCAGGGCGACGCCCTCCTCGGCGGCGCCGTGCAGCACGGCGCCCGCGGGGGCCTTCTCGACCGCCAGCCGGAACAGCCGTGCGGCGTCCAGGCGATGGACGGCCGCCCAGCGGTTGGCGCCGTCGCCGATGTAGCCGGAGACGCCTCGGGCGCGGGCGACGCCCACGAGCGTGGCGACGAATCCGTTGTCCCCCTCGCCGTGGCAGGTCGGAGAGAGACGCACCACGGCCGAGCGCACGCCGCGCGAGGCGAGTTCGAGGGCCGCGGTGGCGGTGGCCGCGCGGAGGGACGTCGGTGAGCCGTCGATCGAGGGCAGGTCCCGCTCGGTCGACACCTTCCCCGGCTTCAGGCCGGCCAGCCCCGAGGCGAGGACGAAGGGGCGGTCGCTGCCGGCCAGCGCGTCGCCGAAGGTGTCGACGGCGCGGCGGTCGGCCTCGGCGGCGCCCCGGTAGTCGCCCGTGAAGGCGACGTCGTGCTTGAACGCGAGATGGACGACCCCGTCCGAGGCGGCGGCGGTCGCCCCCAGGACGTCGAGGTCGTCCACGGTGCCGCGGACCACCTCGGCGCCCGCGGCGACGAGGGCGTCGGCGGAGGCGGTGGAGCGCGCGAGCCCGACGACCTGGTGGCCCGCGTCGATGAGTTCGGGAACGAGGGCGGAGCCGATCCAGCCGGACGCGCCGGTGACGAAGATGCGCATGGGAGAGTCCCTCAGGGTTGATGTCAGTGACTGTCATCGACGCTACCACTGATGTCAGTGACTGTCATCGCGTAGGATCTGCGCATGGGTAGATGGGAGCCGAACGCGCGCGAACGCCTGGCGAAAGCGGCGTTGGAGCTCTACAGCGAGCGGGGCTACGAGCAGACGACCGTGGCGGAGATCGCCAAACGGGCGGGCCTGACCGAGCGGACCTACTTCCGGCACTACGCCGACAAGCGCGAAGTGCTCTTCGACGGCTCCGGCGCGTTGCAGGAACTGTTCGTGAACGCCGTCGCCGAGGCCCCCGGGTCCGCGGCGCCGATCGACGCGATGGCGGCCGGTCTCGAGGCCGTGTCCACGGTGTTCGTCGACCGCCGCGAACACTCCCGGCGGCGGCAGGCCGTCATCGTGGCGAACGCCGAACTCCAGGAACGCGAACTCATCAAGCTGTCCTCGCTGTCGGCCGCGCTCGCCGACGCCCTGCGCCGACGCGGCGTCGGCGAACCGGCCGCGAGCCTGACCGCCGAAGCCGGCGTCGCCGTCTTCAAGGTCGGCTTCGAGAGGTGGACCGCGGCGTCCGAGGACCTGACGCTGGGCCAGGCGATGCGGGAGTCCCTGGAGAAGCTCAAGGCGGTGACCGCGGGCGCCTAGCCGGCGGCCGGCCGAGCGGGGGCGCGGTCAGGGCTCGCGCTCGTCCCCGGCGGGGCCGGGAGGCGACGTCGGTGTTCCCAGGTGCCGCCTGAGGAACGGCTCCTGGGACAGGACGGCGCCCACGCTGAGGCCGATGGCGACGGCGACGCACACCACGATCAGCCAGGACAGCAGGACGAAGACCGAACCGGCGGGGCCGTACCCGGTCAGCGCCCGGTCGAGGGCGCGCGGCATGTAGAAATGCGCGGTCACGGACAGGGCGCTGACCGCGATCGCCGTGATGACGGCGCCCGGCAGGAGGGGCTGCCAGCGGATGGCGCCGCCCAGCAGCAGATGCTGGGTCCACCACCACATCGCCATCTGGATGACGAGGATGACCGGGGCACCGAACTCCGCTCCCCGGCCGAACCCGTTGTGCAGCAGCCCCTGCAGGACCAGCGCGCCGAGCCACAGCACGATCCACGCCAGCCACCGCCACGGAGCGACCCTGGCCTCCGCCCGGGACAGCAGCCAGACCCGTCTGCACAGCCGCTGCACCGCCCGGCTCACCGCGGTGGCCGACAGCAGCACCATCAGCGCGCCCACCAGCCCGGTCGCCTGGCGCAGATCGTCGGTCGAGGGCTGAAACGCGTGCTCCACCTGTGCCTTCGCCTGCCCCGTCAGGCCGAAGACCCTGTTGACCGAGGTGATGACCTGGTCCTGCACCGCCTCCGGCGCGTACGCGCCGAGCACGAACAGCAACGGAACGGCCGTCAGGAAACACTGCGCGGCGATGCGGGTGGCCGAGTCGAAGATGTTCACGGACACCAGCCGGTCGACGAGTCCCGTGATCACCGGAAAGCGGCGCTCCAGGCGCGCGTGCAGCGCGTGCAGCCGGGCCGTCAGCCGTTGTGCACGGTCACCCCACCACTCGGCGCGCAGCGGGGAGCGCGTCCGAGGACGGGCATTCTCCTCGGCCCGTACGTCATCGGGCCGGCTCGACGGCGCACCGGAGCCGGAACCCTCGTCCCTGCCCCCGGGTTTCATCAGACGCCGGTGCGGGCGCACCCGCGGCAGGAAGCCGGGACCCGGGCCCCCACCGTCGACGGCACCCCTGCCGAAGTCTTCATCGAGCCGCTCCTTCCCACCTCAAGAGTGCGCGCGGAACCCGGCCACGGCACCCCCGGCCCCTCGGACGGTCAGGTGGTTTCGGGGCGGTCGCCCGGCGTGACGGAGGGCCGTTCGGGCGGCGGTTGCGTCGGCCGGCCCGGCACGGGCACGGCCGGGCCCGGCGGCAGCATCTGGACCGTCACGAAGGCCACCACGGCCGACAGCATCACCACCGGAGTCATCGCGGCACTCCCCATCACCAGGACCACCAGCACCGCACTGCTCACGGGCAGCCGCAGCGCCGCGGCGGCCGCGGCCGCCATGCCCGCCGCCAGTCCGGGCACGACGCCCAGCCCGGGCAGCGGCGCGAGCAGCACGCCGGCCGCGCCCCCCAGGAAGAGCGCAGGAAAGATCGGGCCACCGCGCAGGCTCCCCAGGCACAGCGCGTACGCCACGGCCTTGAACAGCAGTACGGCGATCAGCGCGCCGACGCCCCAGGAGTGGGGGTCCTGGGCCAACTGGCCCAGCGTGGACTGGCCGGACGACGCCACGTCCACCGGCGACCGGTCGGTGATCAGCGTGTACACCGCCGCGCACGCTCCGGCGGCCAGCGCGCAGGCCGTCGTACGGACGATTCTCCGCTGCGAGACGAACAGCGCTGTCAGACGCCCGGTGTTCATGACCAGGTGCAGGACGACGCCGATCGCGACGGCCATCAGCACGGACCAGAACACGTCCCCGGTGTCGAGCCGGGGTGTCGGCTCGCTCAGGTCCAGCGACAGACTGCCGGTCGAAAGGCCGGTCCAGCGGCCGAACCCGGTGAACACGAGCGAGCCGATGCCGCTGGACAGCAGCGCCGGCAGCATGACGGCGAACAGTTGCGGGCCGCCGACTCCGGCCACCTCGATGAGGAGCACCGCACCGATCAGCGGGTTGCCGAAGATCGCCGGAAGCGCCGCGGCGGCACCGGCGGCCGCGAGCAGCGGGGTGCTCTTCGGTGTCACCGGGGCGCGCGCCAACTGCCCGAAGAGCAGGGCCAGACCGCTGCCGAGCGCGATCAAGGGGGCTTCGGGGCCGAGGGTGGCGCCGAGCGGCAGGCTGGCGAAGGCCGCGATCACGACCCCCGGCAGCGCCGACGCGCCCTGCCCCGGAGCGTGCAGACCGGCGGCGGGGACATGGCCGCCGGCGCCCGGCAGGTACTTGACCACGAGACCGACGGCGACACCGGCGACCGCCAGCAGCGGGAACGGCCACCACCAGGGCGGTGTGTCCCATCCCCACTCCGAGGGCAGATCGGCCCACAGGGCGTGCTCCAGCTCGTGCACGGCGGCCAGGAACCAGAACGCGATCAGGGAGACCGGGACACCGATCAGCGCGCAGAGGACGAGGGCCTTCTGGTAGGCCGGGCTCCGCAGCAGTTCACGCAGCCGGTCGGCCTCCTCCGGCTGGGTACGGGCAGCCGGCGCGGCCGCGGACCCCGCGTCAGGCACGGCCCCGTTCCTCCTGTGTCCGCCGCCGTCCCGGGGCCGCTCTCCGGCCCCACGCTCCCGTCTCCTGGTGCATGGCCACTCCTCAAGCGTGGTGTCGGACCCGGTCGCCTGCCTCACCGGGCGTCGAACGCCCGTGCCACCGCGGGAGGAACGGTGTCCTGAGACATTGCAGCACCGGGCACGGCAGCCTGCACGTTCGCGAAGGGCCATTCGGCTCGTTCCGTGCCACGGGGGCAATGAGGCGCGTACGGAGAATGACGGCGTCTGCCTGTAGAGCGCGTATGCATGCGATCTCCCGGGTACCCAGGAAGCACATCCACCCGTGCGATCGCACGCGAAAGGGGCTGCTTGGGCATGCAGATCGATCTGAAGGGGCGCACCGCGCTGGTCACCGGATCCACTCAGGGCATCGGTGCGGCGATCGCCGCGGGACTCGCCCGTGCGGGTGCCCGCGTGGGCGTCAACGGCCGCAGTCCCGAGCGTGTGGAGCAGAGCGTCGCCGGACTGGCCAAGGAGGTGCCGGGCGCCACATGGGTGCCGGTGGCTGCCGACGTGACCACGCAGGAGGGCGCGGACCAGGTCGCCGAGATGCTCCCGGACGTCGACATCCTCGTGAACAACCTCGGCGTCTTCGGCGCCGCCGATCCCCTGGAGATCAGCGACGAGGAGTGGCGCCGCTACTTCGAGGTGAACGTGCTCTCCGCCGTACGGCTGACGCGGATGTACCTTCCGGGCATGACCGGGCGCGGCTGGGGCCGGGTGCAGTACATCGCCAGCGACTCGGCGATCGTCACGCCGGCCGAGATGATCCACTACGGCATGTCCAAGACGGCGCTCCTCGCGGTCAGCCGGGGATTCGCCAAGCAGGCCGCCGGCACGGGGGTGACGGTGAACTCCGTCATCGCCGGGCCCACCCACACGGGCGGCGTGGAGGACTTCGTCCGCGAACTGGTCGACCGCGACCTGCCCTGGGACGAGGCCCAGCGCGCCTTCATGCGCCGGCACCGGCCGCAGAGCCTGCTGCAACGGCTGATCGAACCGGAGGAGATCGCGCACATGGTGGTCTACCTCAGCTCCGACCAGGCCTCGGCCACCACGGGAGGCGCGCTGCGGGTGGACGGCGGATACGTCGATGCGATCCTGCCCTGAGCGCCCGGCCCCGGCGCCTCCCGCCGGCCCCCGTCGCTCACGACTCGGCGAGGCGATTGGGCTGGAGCAGGAGCAGGGCGATGTCGTCGATGGGCTGGTTGGTCCGGCGGGTGTGGCGGACCAGGCTGTCGGCGAGCTGGTGCAGCGGAAGGTCGCCGGACTCGCCGAGGTGGCGGGCGAGGTCGTCGATGGTCCGGGTGATGTCGGTGCCGGGATCCTCGACCAGGCCGTCGGTGTAGAGGGCGAGGAGCGTCTCGGGAGGCAGGGGCAGCCTGGTGACGGGGTACGAGGGGACGCCCGCGCCGATGCCGAGCGGGGGACCGGGACTGATGTCGACGACCTGGGCCCGGTGGTCGGCGTGCCGCAGCAGCGGGGGAGGGTGCCCGGCGCTGGCGAGGGACACCTCGTGCCGGGCGAGGTCGAGGTGGGCGTAGAGGCAGGAGACGAAACGGCTGGCGTTGAGGTCGGTGAGGTCGCGGTCCGTGCGGATGAGGACCTCGTCGGGCGCGGCTCCGGCCGTGGCGTGGGAGTGGACGGCCATCCGGACCTGGCCCATGAGGGCGGCCGCCATCATGTCGTGTCCCTGCACGTCTCCGATGACCGCCGCGGCGGTGGTGCCGGTCAGGCGGATGAGGTCGTAGAAGTCGCCGCCGATGTTCATGCCCTGCCCGGCCGGGAAGTAGCGGGCGGCGACCTCGAGACCGGTGACGCTGGGCAGGGACTGGGGCAGCAGGGTCTGCTGAAGGGCGAGCGCGAGCCCGTGCTTGGCGTCGTACAGACGCGCCCGGTCCAGCGCCTGGGCGATGAGACCGGCGAGCGGCGTGAGGATGGAACGCTCGGCGACCGGGAACGGGTGCGGGTGGTTGTAGGCCAGGAGAAGACAGCCGATGGGGCGTCCCGAGCTGAGCAGCGGCAGGAACGCCCAGGCCTGTTTGTCGCTGAGCTGCGGCGCCTTCGGATAGAGGCGGTCCAGCTCGTCGCGGTCGGCGAAGAACGAGGACGCGCCGGTGGCCAGCGCGTGGCCGGCGGGTGTGAGGTCGGCGTCCGTGGGCAGGCCGTCGAACTGGTCGATGAGGTGCGGCTCGTAGCCGCGGTACCCGATGATCCGGATACGGCCGGCGTCCGCGGTCGACATGATCATCCCGTGGGCGCCGAAGACGGGCAGGATCTGGTCGCCGACCAGATCCACGACGTCCTGGACGCCGACGGTCTCCGTCAGTGCGGCGGCCAGGCCCATCAGGAGATGGATACGGCTGTCCGGCGGGGCGCCGGTGGAGGCGGGCCGGGTACCGATGGGCCTGGACGAGTGGTCGGGCGTGACCAGGATGCTGGTCCCGGTGTCGTCCGCGTGGAGCCGCAGGTCGAGCCACTGGTCCGGTGGGCGCAGGACGGTCAGACTCAGCGACTCACGGCTGCTCATCGCGATGCGGTACGCGTCCATGTACGCGATGTTGTCGAGCCACGGCAGCGACATCCACGGCTCGGTCCCCAGCAACTGCTTCGCGGGGCTGCCCAGCAGGCTCGCCGCGGCGGCGTTGACGTAGGTGATGCGTCCCGCGTGGTCGAGGGAGAGTGTGCCGACGGGGAGCCGTTCGACGAGGGTGGCCGCCTCGTGTGCGGACTGGGCGCTCGTGTCCGGGCGGTGGGGGCGCACGAAGCGAGGCCGGTCCGGGATGTCGGGAGGGGAGGATGCCGCGTTCAGCACCCGGGTGAGCCGCCGAGCGGCGGAGGCCAGTCGTCCGCGCTCACGGGGACCGAGACGCGGGGACCGGTCGGGGCCCCACAGCAGCAGCATCGTGCCCCGGCAGTGCCGGACCCCTCTGAGCGGGACGAGCGCGAACGCGATCTCGTAGGGGAGGCTCGCCGCCACGCGCGGGTAGCGCCGCGCCAGCTCCTCGAGGGAACTCACCCAGACGATCCGCTCGGTGCGCACCGAGTCCTGGGCCGGACCGTGGGCGGCGTACGCGGTGCGCCACCAGGGCGCGAAGGCGTCGATCGGTATCCCGCACAGCGCGATGAGCCCCAGCACTTCCTCGGCCGGGTCCAGTACGTAGACGCCCCCGTACCTGGCACCGGTGCGGTGTACAGCCGCAGCAAGGGCCTCATCGAGCGGATCAGCTGCACCTGGCGTCTCACCGGCCCTGGTCATGCGGCGCAGAACCTAACGCCCATATCAAGAACGCTAAGCCCGAGTGGGGGGTAGGGCATGTGGATCAGGGACGCAGAGGCGCCGCGGAGCGGCGTGTCCGCGCGGCGAGGCACGGACACCACCGACCCGCCGCGCCCCCGTGACGGCCGGGGCGTTCCCGCCGACCGTCATGCCCCCTGAGCGGTGAGCCGCCCGATGACCCGGATCACCTGGCGTCGACTGGCCAGGCGGCGGGCGAGGAACGCCATCGTTCGGTTCAGCCGGCCGGCGATGACGCTGGGGGGCGGGTTGCGTCGGTCGAGGGCGGTCAGCGCGGTGCGGACGACGTCGGCGGGTGAGGCGAGACGGCTTCCTCCGGCCGCCTGCATGGTGCCCACGACGTCGAAGAACTCGGTCCGGGTGGCGCCGGGGGAGAGGGCCAGCACCCGCAGGCCCGAACCGCGCGACTCCTCCCACAGGGCCTCGGTCAGGCTCAGGACGAACGCCTTCGTCGCGCCGTAGAGAGCCATGCGCGGGTTGGGCTGGTACGCGGCCATGCTCGCCACGTTGACCAGCACCCCGCGCCCCGCCGTGCGCAGCGGCTCGATGAAGGCGCGGCTGATGTCGGCGACCGCCGTCACATCGACGGCGATCTCCTTGCGCAGCCGCTCGGGGTCGGCCTGGTGGAACGGGCCGAACGTGGCGAACCCGGCGTTGTTGATCACACTCGTGACCTGCAGGCCGAGCTGCTCCACCCGCGCCGCCAGCCTCTGCCCCGGGTGGTCCGCGGCCAGGTCCATCTCCACCACGTGGACCCGGACCCCGTGGGCCGCCCGCAGTTCGGCGGCCAGTTCCTCCAGGCGGTCCATGCGGCGGGCGACCAGTACGAGGTCGGAGCCGCGAGCGGCGAGGTGGCGCGCGAACTCGGCGCCCAGACCGGCACTGGCGCCGGTGATCAATGTGGTCTGTCCGTGATAGTCGACGGCTGACATCGCATGCCCCACTTTCAGTTGCTGCCTAGCTGGCAGTTAATGCCAAGTAGGCGGTCGCTGTCCAGAGGAGGTAGCCTGACGCCCATGACGACCTTGTGGGACCGCTCGCGGCAGGTGGCCGTCGAGGCGATCCTGGACACGGCGGTCCGTCTGTTCACCGAGCAGGGCTACGAGCGGACGACGATCGCCCAGATCGCGCGGGAAGCGGGGATCTCGCAACGCTCCCTGTTCCGCTACTTCGGCACCAAGGAGGACCTGGTCTGCGGTGACCAGGACGCGCTGGGCGAACTCCTGCGGCAGACCGTCGAGCAGCAGCCCGCCGACGTCTCCGCCTGGGACGCCCTGCGTGCCGGATTCGAGGTCGTCCTGACGGCACGTCACACCCCGGAGCGGGTCCTGGAGTTGTCCCGCCTCATCTTCGACACGCCGTCCCTGCATGCCCGCTACATCGAGAAACGGCTGCGCTGGCAGGCCGAACTCGTCCCGGTCGTCCGGAAAAGGCTCGCCGCCGGCACCTCCGCCGAACCGAGTGCGGACCCCCGCGCCAAGGCGATCGTCGCGACGGTCTTCGCCTGCGTCGACACGGCGTCCGAGGTGTGGGTCAGGCATGACGGACGACTCGACCTGGCCGACCTCTACGACCAGTGCCTCGCGGCCGTCCGGGGCGCCGGCTGAGGGCCACTTGCGCCATGCCCGGTCGGGCGCACCGGCCTCCCGGCTCGCCGGAAGCATGGGAGCGCCACACCCTGGACACCATCTGTGATGATCCACTCACGTCGTGGAGCCAACGGTGTCGGGCGAGGAGAAGCACATGGATGCGGGCAGGCCTCAGTTCCTCGGCAGGTGCGCAGTCGTGCTCTCGGGCGCCGCGGCGCCGCTCGCGCTGCCGCAGGACATGCTCCAGCGGGGGCACGCCCTCCCCGAGCCCGGCGCCGGGGCGGGCGCCGCGACGGAACGGCCGACCGGCGCCGGGCACGAGCGGTTCATGTGGCTGGCCGTCGAGCAGGCACACCGGAACCCCAAGTGGCCGTTCGGTGCGGTGATCGCGCACACCCGCACCGGCGAGATCCTGGGGAGCGGGGTCAACACGGGAACGGACAGCCCGCTGTTGCACGGCGAGGTGGTCGCCATGAACGACTACGTGCGCCGGCAGGGGAACCAGGGCTGGGCCGACGCCACCCTCTACACCACGGGCGAGCCGTGCTCGATGTGCATGAGCGCGATGGCGTGGGCGAACCTGCGACGCGTCGTCTGGGCCAGCTCGATCGACGACATCCGCGCCACCGGGGTCGTCCAGATCGACCTGACCGCACGTCGGGTGGCCGACGCGGCACGTTCCTTCTACGCCCCCGAGCTGCTGCTGGGCGGTGTCCTCGCGCACCACACCAACCGCCTCTTCCGGGAGGCTCAACGGCTGCGCGAGAGGCTGCCGGACGCGCCGGGGACGATCTACGGGTAGCCGCGTACGGATAGTTATCCTCGGGCACTGTGAGTGACAAGCGCCGAGGGCGGGCCGGTGAGCGCCCGGTACGGCCCCCCACGGAACCAGGGGTGGCGCTGCACCTCGCCCTCGTCCTTCTGGTGGCCGCGTCCGGGGCGGTGGAGACCATCTCCTTCATCGCCCTCAAACACGTCTTCGCCGGAGTCATGACGAGCAACCTCGCCCTGCTCGGGATGGCGATCGGCCGGGGACAGGAGACGGGCGTCACCGCGGCGGTGCTCGCGCTGACGGGCTTCGCCCTCGGCGCCGGCGTGACGGCCCGGCTCACCCGAAGGAGCGTGGAGACGGGTACGCGTTGGCCGCCGCCGGTGATGTTCTGCCTGGCCGGCGAGGCGGTCGTACTGGCCGTGGGCGCGGTGACCTGGGCCGCCCTGCACGGAACACCGGGGCAAACGGCCCGGGACGCCTTGCAGTTCGGAGCCGCCGCCACGATGGGAGTCCAGTCGGCGGCCATGGTGGCGGCCGGCCGGGCCGCGTCACCGACCACGTATCTGACCGGCACCCTCGCCACGTTCATCGTGCGGGGCGTGGGAGCGGGCCGCGCGAACCGCTGGGTGCCCGCCCAGCTGGGCGCGCTGATGGTGGGAGCGGGGACCTCCATGCTGCTGCTCCGGAAGGCGCCCGAGTGGGCGGGCGTACTGCCCGTGGTGCTGGTGGTGGCCGCCATGCTGACCGCCGTCGCACCGGTGATCCGGATGCGCCGCCGCTCCGGCGGCAGTTGAGGGGCGAGCGCGCGCACGCAGGGGGCGTACGCGTGCGGGGCGGTGGCGGCGCCGCTGCCCGCAGGGAGCCCCTGCGTTCGGCCTCATGGGCCCACTCGACAGGCCGCGGCATACGCGGCAAGTCCCACTCGACAGGCTGCGGCATACGCGGCAAGTCCCACTCGACAGGCTGCGGCATGCGCGGCAAGTCCCACTCGACAGGCTGCGGCACAGCGCGACTTGAGGTCCCCACTCGATGAGCGCGGAGCGGGCCGACCGGCCGACCGGCCCGCCCGCTCCGCGCCACCCGTCAGACCTCCCGCGCGGCGACACAGCGGGCGTGCGCCCCCAGCAGGGCCGGCAGCGGCAGCAACGGGCCGTCCGGGTCCTTCGCCGCGTCGTCCCAGCGACGCAGCGCCACCGCCTCCGCGGCCAGCGGATGGGCCGCGAACTCGGCCACTTCGCGCTCGTCCATCGGGCCGCCCTGGACCTTCAGCGACGCGACGGACACCGGGCTGAGCAGGGCGTGGTACGCCGCGTCCGTCGCCACCAGATAGCGCTTGGCCGGCACGTGCTGCGCGATGACCCACGCCGCCCGCTCGCTCAGCCGGCGCCGGGCGAACGCCGCGCCCGCCAACTCGTGCGGGAGCCCCGGGTGCTCGGCTCGCACGGCGCGGGCGCGGCCGATGTCGTGCAGCGCCGCCGCGACCACCAGCTCGTCGTCCGCGCCCGCCTCCGTCGCCAGCCACGCCGTCTGGAGCGCGTGCGTCCGCTGGTCGACGGCCTCACCGTCGTACGGCAGGCCCGCGAGCCCGTCGACCAGCGCCGTCAACTCCTCACCGGTCAGCGGGTGGTGAGAGTCAGGGGACGTCATCGTTCCTCCGTTCCGCGGATGGTCTCCGCCAGTTCCTCGGCGAGCTGCGGCGTCGCCGCCACCACGCCCGACCAGCGCCGGGTCAGGTCGGGGTCGATCTCCAGCGGGCGGCCGTGCACATCGATCACCGCGCCGCCCGCCGCCGGCACCGTCACCATCGCGGCGGCCAGATCCACGATCCGGTGCGTGTCGGAGCCGGCGTCGGCGAAGGCGTCCGTCGAG
Organism: Streptomyces sp. Y7; assembly: GCF_043195415.1. Classification (NCBI taxonomy): domain Bacteria; kingdom Bacillati; phylum Actinomycetota; class Actinomycetes; order Kitasatosporales; family Streptomycetaceae; genus Streptomyces; species Streptomyces sp. Y7. Next base: position 604,926 of record NZ_JBIDDQ010000001.1, on the reverse strand, counting down.
CCCTCGGCCACCAGCGCCGCCTCCAGGCAACTCGTCGACAGGATGCGGATCCGGGCGGCCCGCGTCGCCACCCGCCACCACGCCTCGGCGATGCGCGGCTGGGGACGGAGCAGACTGACCGCGGCACCGTCCAGTTCCGTACGGCCGTTCGTGCGGTACGGCGACGGCTGCCCGGCCACCGTGTGCCAGCAGCGGCCCGTGTCCAGCCAGCAGGTCAGCGCCTCCGTCGGCACCCCGTCCAGCGCGATGACGCCCGCGAAGGCGGACAGCGGGACGCCCGCGGCGGCGTTCGCCGTGCCGTCGACCGGGTCGGTGACGAGGGTGACGGCGGAACCGTTGTCGATGTGCCCGAGTTCCTCGCTCAGCAGGTTGATCCGGTGGGCGTCCACGACCTCGGCGAGCGCGGTGTCCACCAGGATGTCCAGCCGCATCGTCGGCGTTCCGTCCGCGCCTTCCTGGACCTTCTCGGCCAGTTGCGCCCGGTCGTACGTCTCGCGCGCGCTCCGGAAGGCGGTCACCGCCGCCCGCGTCGCCGCGGCCAGCGCCGGGTGGACGCCGGAAGGCAGGTGCGGTTCCGGCACCGGCCACGGGATACGGCCGCTTCCGGGGACCGGCCCGCCCGCGGAGAAGGAGCCGCTCACGCCGCCTCACCCCCGGACGCCGCGCGCAGCACCGCCGCCACGACCGGCCAGGGGCGTCCCGGCTCCGCCAGCACCAGGTCCGCCCGCAGCCCCGCCTCCAGCCGGCCACGGTCCCGGAGCCCGGCGACGTCGGCGGCGCCGCCGGTGACCAGACCCACCGCCTCGGGCAGCGACGCCAGTCCCTCCTCGGCGAGCAGCAGCGCCGCCCCGAGCAGCCCCGAGGGCAGATAGTCCGAGGCGAGCGCGGTGACCAGGCCGCCGGCGACCAGCTCGCGGCCGGAGGCGTTGCCGTTGTGGGAGTGGCCGCGCAGGACGTTGGGCGCGCCCATCACGACCGGCATGCCGTGCTCACGGGCGGCCTTCGCCGCGGCCGTGGTGGTGGGGAACTCCGCGACGGAGCCGCCCCGTGCGCACAGCTCCTCGATCTCGCGCGGTGAGCTGGGGTCGTGGCCGAGCAGCCGGATCCGGCCCGCGCGGGCCTGCTCGCCGAGCCACTCCAGCGCCTCCTCGCGGACGTCGAGGCGGCCGTCGCGGTCCACGATCAGCCGGTCGACGTAGGCCCGCGCCGCTTCCTCGGTGACGCCGCGGGTGCCGACGAGGTAACGCTCGTAGTAGGCGCGGTCCGCGTACTGGCCCTGACCCGGGGTGTGGTCCTCGTGCGACACCAGGACCGGCCCGTCGGCCGTGTCCCCGATCTCCGCCAGCCGCTGCCGCAGCCCGGCCAGGCCCTCGGGGCAGCGCACGTCCAGGCGGTGCAGGACGCGGTGCTCCACCAGCCCGTCGTCGCCCCGGGCCGCGACCGCCGCACAGATCCGGCGCGCGTTCTCCAGCGTCCGGCGCATCCCGCGCCCGCCGCTCTCCTCGAACGCCGCGCCGTGGAACGCGGTCGTCACACCGGCCGCGCGCAGCTTGCCCTCGAAGGACAACAGGGCGAATTCCAGGGGCAGTTCCGCCCCCGGCCGGGGCAGCTGCTCCTTCTCCAGCCCGTCGCTGTGCACGTCCACGAGCCCGGGCAGGCACAGCATGCCCTGGCCGTCGACATCGGCCTCCAGCCCGGCCGGGTGCGGTTCGACGGCGGCGATCCTGCCGTCCCGCACCGCGACGAGGGCGTCGTCGAGCACCCGGTCGGGCAGCACCGCCCGGACGTGCCCGAGCACGTAGTCCGCGGGCGGACCGCCCAGTGTCCAGCCCTGCGCGGGCGCCTCGGCCTGCTCCCTGCTCGCCAGTCCCGTGCTCATGCCGCCGCCTCCAGCATCTCCGCCGGTGCGCCCTGGCGCGCGATCCGGCCGTCCCTGACGAACACCACCCGCGACGCCAACTGCCGTATGGCGTCCATGTCGTGGAAGACGGCGAGGACGGCGACGCCCTGCCCCGCCAGTGCGTCGATCAGCTCCAGCGCCGCCTCCCGGTTGGCCGGGTCCAGCGCGGACACCGGCTCGTCGAGGAGCAGCAGCCGCGGCGGCTGCACCGTGCCCGCCGCCAGGTTCACCCGCTGGCGCTCACCGCCGGACAGGACACTGCAGTCGACGTCCCAGAGCGTCTCGTCGAGGTTCAGGCGGCGCAGCGCGTCCGCCGCGGCCTCGCGCGCCTCGCCCCGGTCGAGCCCGCGCCGCCGGGCGGTCGCGGCGACCACCTCCAGCGGGCCGGTGCGCGGCGGAGCGGCGAGGAACTGCGAGACATAGCCGAACTCCCGGCCCCGCAGCCGGGCCATCTCCCGGTCGGCCAGCGTGGTCAGCTCCACCGGCCCGGCCGCCGTACGCAGCCGTACGGATCCGGAGTCCGGCAGGTACGTGCGGTACACGCAGCGCAGCAGCGACGACTTGCCCGCCCCGCTGGGCCCCGCGAGGGCGACGTGCTCACCGGTCGCCACGTCGAGGTCGACGCCGTGCAGCGACGGCACGGTCCGGCCGTCGATGCTGTGCAGGGTGAAGGACTTGTACAGGGCGCGTACGGACAGTACGGCGTCCTGGGCTTCGGATGTGCTCACCGGGCTCACCTCCGGGCGGCGGCGACGAGCCGCTGGGTGTAGGGGTGGTGGGGATCGTGGAAGAGCTGGTCGGTCAGGCCCCGTTCGACGACCCGGCCGGTCTGCATGACGAGCGTGCGGTCGGTCAGCGCCTCGATCACGGAGAAGTCGTGGCTGACGACCACGGCGGCGACGTCCCGCTCGGCGAGCAGGCTGCGCAGCAGGTCGAGCACACCGGCGGCGACGGAGGCGTCGAGTCCGGTGGTGGGTTCGTCGAGCAGCAGCACGGGCGGCTCGGTGGCCAGGGCCTTGGCGATCTGCACGCGCTGGCGCATACCGCCGGAGAAGGTGTGCACGGGGTCGTCCATGCGGGACAGCGGCACCTCGACCCGGTCGAGCAGCTCCGCCGCGCGGCGCCGGATGGCGTGGTAGCCGCGCCAGCCCGCGGCCGTCAGCCGCTCCGCGATGTTGCCGCCCGCGGAGACCCGCAGATCCAGTCCGGCGGCCGGGTCCTGGTAGACCACGGCCATCGAGTCGACGCGCAGCCGCCGCCGTACGGGCGCGGGCAGCGCGAGCACCTCGGAGGCGCCGCCGTCCACCGTGGCGAGGTGGACCCGGCCGGCGGTGGCCGGTTCGTCGCCGATGACGCAGCGCAGGACGGTGGACTTGCCGGAGCCCGACTCGCCGATGAGGCCCAGGGCTTCACCCGGTGCCACGTCGAAGGAGACGTCCCAGGCGGCGACCACGGCGCCGGTGGACGGGCTGATCGCGGTGCCGTGCTCGGGACCCGTACCGGGTACGGCCGCGGCCCCGCCCGCGCCGTGCACCTTGCCGATGCCGTCGACGCGTAGGGCCCATTCGGGGCCCGCGGAAGGGGACCTGCGGCTGGGTGCGGGGGCGCCGTCCGCGGTCGCCCGCGAGGCCACGGGCGTCGCACGACGTCCCGCACGGGCTCCCGGGTCGGGCAGCAGGGCGAGCGGCGCGCGTTCCCGGTGGGCGACGGTGTCGGCGTCCCCCGCCTGGACCCGCGCGCACCACTCGGTGTCGCTGCACGCGAAGGCGCCCTCGGTCCCGGCGTTGACGAGATAGACGTCGTCGCTGCCGCAGAACCTGCAGCGCCCGCCGGGCTCGTGCTCGACCTCGAAAGGCACGTCGTCGAAGGTCAGCGGTGTGACCTCGGTGTGCGGAGGCACCGCGTAGATCCGCTTCTCGCGGCCCGCGCCGAAGAGGTTGAGGTGCTCGGCCCGGTGGAGGCGCGGCACGTCCCAGCGGGGGATGGGGCTGGTGGCCATCACATAGCGGCCGCCCACCAGCACCGGGTAGCCGGTGCTCGCGGTGATCATGCCGTTGCGGACGATGTCCTCGTACAGGCTGACCCACATCGCGGAGTAGTCGCCCTCGGCGTGCATCCGCGCGCATTCGGCCACCGACTTCTGCACTCCGCGCAGCGGTTCGGGCACCGGCACCTGGTAGACCAGCACGTGCCCCTCGCCCAGGGCCTCCTCGGGGATGCGGTGCCGGGTCTGGACGACCGTCGCCTCCCGGGTGTCGGCGGACTCCTCGCACCCGGTGGTCCGCGCGATCATCCGGCGCAGATTGGTGGCGTTGACTCCGGCGTCGTCGCCCTGGTCGATCACCTTCACCGTGTCGCCGGCCCCGATGACCCCCAGGGTGACCTGGAGGCCGCCCGAGCCCCAGCCGCGCGCGACCGGCATCTCCCGCGAGCCGAAGGGGACCTGGTAGCCGGGTACGCAGACCGCGGCGAGGGAGGCCCGGCGGATCTCCCGCTTGGCGTCCTCGTCGAGGATCCCGGCGGGCGGGCGGCCCGCGTCGGCCTCGGCGACGAGCGCACTGACGGTGGCCTGGTGTGCCGTACTCATCGGCAGTCCTTTCCAGCGGGCTCGGCGGCCCGGGCCGGCGGGTCCTCGCCCGCGTCGGCGGCGGCCCGCATGGCCTGCTTGCGCTCGACCATCGAGCGGAACGTGACGTAGTGGGGGAGCTTCAGGTGCTCCAGGAAGCCGCCCGAGTCGAGGCCGTCGAGGGTGAGCAGCAGCAACTGCTCCAGCGGCCCGCTGCGGCCGAACCGGCGGTTGGCGACGTCCAGGTTGGCCATCGCGATCGCCTTGCGCTCGTTGTGGCCGAAGCACAGGCCGTAGCCGATGTCGAAGCGGGTCCGGTCCTCGTCCGCGCCGTCCAGGTCCTCGATGGCCTCCGCCTCGGTGACCCGGAACTCGCCGACGGCGACGGGGTTTCCGGTGTACGGGTGGCGCACCCGCAGCGGCAGACGGCCGTGCCGCAGCTCACCGAGGGTGATCTCGTGCACGTCGCCGTCCGGCCCGAGGATCGAGCGGTACCACAGGGCCATCAGCGCGCCCGACTCGGCGCGCGCCATGGCGGCCAGCACGGCGGACCGGTCGGCGGGCGGCCGGGCCGGCCTGCGGGTGATGTCGTGCGGCTCCGGATCGTCGCCGCCGCGGCCCTCCGCGACCAGTTCCCACTTGCGCAGCAGGTCGAGGAACCGGCGCGGACTGCGCTGCTCCCGCGTGCGCTCGGCGACGCCCACGGTGTCCTCGGCCTCGGACCGCTCGGCCTCCGGCGGTCCCTCGGGCCGCTCCAGGAGCCGGCCCGTGTAGTCGGAGGTACGGCCGAGGAGTTGCGGGCCGTCGGGCTCGCGGAACGCCGGCACGATACGGCGCAGCACGGTCATCTCGCCCGGGTCGACGGGCTCGCTGACCGCCAGCCTCGGCAGGGTGGACCGCTGGGCGCGCAGCAGGTGCGAGGCCTCCAGCGTGTCGCCCTCGGCCTGCCGGAAGGCGTCGGCCGCGGTCGGCTCGTCGTACAGCCCGGCCTCGCCCATCACCCGGTCCACGGCCAGCCGGAACCGTGCGGTGATCTGCTCGGTCGACGCCCAGGGCGCGGGCGCGTGGTCACGCTTGCGGCGGACGAGGTCCTCGGCGGCGAGAATCGCCTCCAGCCCTCCGCGTGCTCCCGAGTACCCCATCAGCTCTCCTCCTCGGACATGCCATCGGCGACGACGGTGACGGTGGTGCTGCGCGGCAGCCCCATCAGGCGGCCGTCGGGTGCGGCCAGCAGCAGATCGACCCCCGCGGGGAAGCCTCCGACCGCCTCCGCGCGCGCCTCCACGAACCCGGCCGGGAGCCCCTGCGGGGCCACCTCCCGCTCGCCCGGGACACCGGGGCCGGACAGCCGCCAGACGCCCGGTCCGCCTTCCAGGTCGGTCACCGGCAGGCACAGCACGGCGCCGTCCTCGGGCGCGTCGGCCGAGCCCCGGGCCGGCCGCAGGATCTCCGCCGCGGCGACGGGCCGTACGGCGGCCGCGAGGCGGGCCTTCTCCAGCGGCACCACGGGGGAGTTGGTCGCCACGCTCACCACGTCCGACCAGCGCGCGGCGCCGTCCGCCTCCAGGACGCAGACGCCGGTGCCCAGGTCGGCGAGCGCGAGGACGGGCAGCAGCGCGGGCGGCACCTCGGCGGGCGCGTCCGCGGGGAAGCGGGTCACGGTACCCGGCCGCGCGAGGGCGTCGAGCACCGCGCGGTAGACGCCCTGGGCCTGCGCGGGGCGCAGCTTGGCCGCCCGCACCAGTTCCGCGGTCCCCGGGGCCCCGACGGGGCTCGGCATGGTCTCGACGGCGGTCACGTCAGCTCCTCGAACTCGACGACGGTCGGGGCGAGTTCCGCCCACTCCTGGCTCTCCCGAAGCTCCCGGCGCCCCGCGACCCGCTCGCACAGCAGGTCGACGTCGGCGGCCCGCGGGCGCCCGGCCTCCACCTCGGCGTCGAGCACCGCGGCGGCCAGCACGGCCGCACGGTCGTCACCGAGGCGCATGGCCCAGCCGCGATGCCCGCCGAGCTCGACCTCCGCCCGGCAGGCCAGGACGTCACCGAGCAGGAAACGCTGCTCCAGGACCGGTTCGCGCACCTGCGCCGTCACACAGCCCACCTCCGGCGCCACCAGGACCCGTACCTGGGCGCCGTCGGCGATGCAGGCGTCGGCCAGTTCGATCAGTTCGGCCCTGTCGGCCTCGGCCAGCAGGGCACAGCGTTGCTCCCTGCTCAACTCTTGTGTCACCACTACTCCCAGTTCCTTGCGGTGATCGCTTGCTGTGGCACCGGAGCGCTCCGCGATGCCGTGCTCTCGTCGCCGGCGGCCGGTTCGTCGAGCTCGACCACGACGCGCACGGCGTCGGCGCGGGTCCAGGTCCGGCTGCACATCAGGACGTTGCCGGCCGCCTCGTCGCGGCTGACGCTCTCGACCAGCCACGCCGGCAGGCTGCTCTCCACGCGCAGGGCGCGCAGGACCTCCGCCGGCGGGACGTCGATGCTGACCCGGCACCAGGCCCGTGTCGGCCGCACCCGCACCATCTGGCGCAGCACCAGGTCGACGGAGTCGACGGCGTGCAGCGCCAGATCCAGGTCGGGCACCTCGTCCACCGGGATCCACTCATGGACCCAGGAGGCGAGGAGGTCGTCGATGTAGAACTCACGCTCCACCTCGTGCACGGGCGTGCCGGCGGGCCGCTCGAACCGGTCCGCCAGAAAGGCGGGCAGGGGGATCCTGCGCACCGACTTGACCAGGGCACGAGGTGTGGCGCCGGCGGCCGAGATCGTCGCGGACCACGACGGCGGAGCGCTGCGCGAGATGACGTAGTCGATGCGCCGGTTGACATACGTGCCGGACCCCTGGGTCCTGCGGACGACGAAACGGCGTTCCAACTCCTGCACGGCCGCCCGTGCGGCGGCCCGGCCCACGCCGAACCGCCGGGCGATCTCAGCCTCGCTGGCGACCCGGGTGCCGCGGGGGCACTCGGCCAGCTCGGCGGACAACTGCTCCGCGATGTCCAGATACCTGGTCGCACTCACATGAGGAACTCTGGTCGGCCGAGTCGTCCGGACAACTTGCAGCCGACCAACGCCTCCGACCGGGAGTGTGAACAGCCGTGTCAGTTGTTTTGCGGTTCGAAACGGCTTTCTGCCTTGGATTCCATGGTGCGGCGGGGTGCGATCACTGTCGCAGCGGCGGCAGCACTTCGTGAGGTGGGGGCGTCGAGCGCGGTCGTCCGCGCGGCGAGCTCGAATGCACGCGCCGTCGCCACCTACAGGTCAGCCGGTTTCGAGCCGCGCCCCGAGGTCCGGGACCGGTGCCGGGGCGCCGCGCCTAGGCGGGTGTCTTGTCGGTCAGGCGGTAGCCGCCCTCGATGACTTTGGAGCCTGCGGCAGGTGCCATGCACGTGCTCAGCAGTGGCTCGTCGGCCTCCGTGCCTCCGGAGAGTCCGATGCGGCTGGGGCCGCTGCCCTCGCCCCCACTCACGTAGAAGCTGATCCCCATGCGGACATGCCGCTTCAGGTAGTCGTCCCAGGCGCCGACGTTGCCTCCGGTGCGCACGAGCCGTCCGGTCACGGTGGCGGTGGGGCCGCCGCTGGTCAGGCAGTCCACCTCGAAGTCGCCCCAATTGACCGGTGCGGGCTCGCCGGCGGCCGCCGGCATGCGGTGGAAGATGCGGAAGGTGCCCCACGCCCGGTCGGGCTCGGTCCAGCCCTCGCCCTTGAAGGTGGCGTGGGCGTCGACGGTGACCCGGATGTCGTGGCCGGGGTCGGGGTAGTCCATGCGGCCGCGGCCCTTGAGGCTGGAGACGAGGGTTCCGGGCGAGGCCGAGGCCCGCGCGGTCCTGTCAGGTGCGGACGCGGGTGCCGTCGACGCCGAGGCGATCCCCGCGGTCGCCGCCGGCACGGCGGTCGCGGTGAGGAACGTGACGGAGCGGTGGGGCAGCTTGGACCAGGGCATGGTGGAACTCCCGTCGAGGGGTCGTGGAACAGAAGCCGCGGAACGCGGAAACCTCCGCTCCGCCACGACCGATCCTGCTCAACACCCGTCCCGCACACGTCGGTCACGGGTCGGGATCCTGCCCGCCGTGCGGATGAGTCCGCCACCGGAGTCGTCCCACTCGCGGGGTACGAGGCGGTGTCGACCGCCCGCGCCACGTCGCGTCAGTCGCGGGGAGCGGCGGACCCGCGCAGCAGGACATGTCCGCTCACGCCCGCGCACAGCAGGCCCGCCACCATGCAGACGAGGCCGATGGCCGGGCCGGAGCCCCACTCGATGTGGGCGGCGCGGGCGGCCAGGACGACGGTCATGGCGGCAGCGGTGCCGGGCAGGGCGAGCAGGGCCGGGCGGGTGCGCGTCAGGTCGTCCTCGGCGAGGGAGCCGAGGACACCGACCCCGAGGGCCAGAGCCCAGACGCCGAGCGCCTGCGCGTCGAGGCGGTTGGTGTGCCAGGGAATGAAGTCGGCCCAGAAGCCGGGCCGGATCAGCAGGCCGGTGCCGATGCCCAGCCAGGCCGAACCCAGTACGGCCAGGGGCGGTTTCGACCAGCCGGGCAGCGGCGCGACGGACGCGCCACGCCGCTGGCGGGCGGGGGCGGGGACGCGGTGCTGCGCGGGGACGCGGTGCTGCAGAGCCAGTGCGATCACGGCCCACACGCAGAGCAGGCCCAGGACGAAGATCCAGCCCAGGCTGAACAGGACGGACAGGACGGGGCCGCCCTCGGCGAGGTAGAGGCCGCCGGCGTTGAGCAGGGTCACGGTGAACAGGCCGACCAGGACGACGGCCGTGGGGTGGAGCAGGGTGCGCGCTTCCTCCCAGTGCCGCGCCCGGCCGACCGCGAACAGGGCCGGCGCGGTGCCCAGCATGGCGGCGCCGACCAGGCCGGGGTTGACCGACTCGGGGGAGGGCCAGGCGCCGAAGACATGGCCGGTGAGGCTCACCGCCGCGAGGAGTCCGCCGACGAGAAGGCTGGTCACCGCCACCGCGATGGCCAGCATGGCGACGCCGGCGGTGAGCGGGCGTCCGTCGGAGACGGTGGGGGAGGGGACGTCGGCTGCCTGTGTCATGAGGATTCCGTTTCCGGGCGGGGGCCTGGGCGCGTACGTCGGACCGGAGACCGCCCACCGCGGCGGCGGGCGGTTGAGAGGTGGCTGTCGGTCAGGGGCGGGGACGAGTCGAGGTGGCCCTCGCCCGGGGGACCCGGACGGGTCGAGGCGGCCGTCGATCAGGGACTGGGGCGAGATGCGGTGGCCGTAGGTCAGGGGCGGAGGCGAGATGCGGTGGCTGTCGGTCGGGGACTGGGACGAGATGCGGTGGCTGTCGGTCAGGGGCGGGGGCGAGATGCGGTGGCCCTCGCTCAGCGGACCCGGAAGAGTCGAGGTGGCTGTCGGTCAGGAGACGGGGGACGAGATGCGGGAGGCCGAGGAGGTGGGCGCCGCGGTCGAACGGCTGCGCACCTCGCGGGCGTACATCACGCGCAGGCTCACCACCGCGGTCGCCGCCGTGGCGAGGACGCCGCAGCCGACGGCGAGGCCGGCGGCCAGAGCCGTGTGGTGGTCGAGCCCGAGGGTGCGCTCGAAGACCGGGGTCGCGCCGGCCGACAGCACGGGGGCCAGACACAGAGCCGCCAGGTGCAGCCGCCACTCCTCACGGGCCCAGGTGCGCCCCTGCCGCGCGGCACGCCGCGCGCTGACGGCCATGACGGCGTAGGTGACGGCGTACGGCAGCAGATAGCCGGCCAGCAGGCGCTGCCCGACCGTCCCGAAGTCCAGGTAGCCGTACACGATCCAGGCCAGAGCGGCGGCGCCGGCCAAGTGGGCGGCGGCCAGCACCGGCAGCGGGGCCCACGACCCCGACACCCCGTCGACCTCCGCGCGCCGGTCGAGCGAGCGCGAGGCGATGAGCGCGCCGAAAGCGACCACCGACCCCAGATGCATGATCGCCACCTGGTTGATCTCCGCCATCGACAGGCCCGGCAACAGCAGCGGCAGACCGCCCCACTCCAGGCGCAGCAGGGGAGCGGTCAGCAGAAACCCGTAGCAGAGCAGCATCCAGCGCTGGTGCAGGTCCGGGAACCCGCCGACGGCGGCGAGGATGCCGAAGGTCACGCTCAGCACGGTGCCCACCAGGATGGTGGCGAGCACGATCCAGAACGCCGCCCCGCTGAACGCGTCCTCGGGCGCGGTGCGCGCCAGGTACAGTCCGGCGCCCGCCATCGAGGCGTACACCGTCACCGCGAACACCACGCCGAGCACGCGGTGCAGCCGCATCCGCCGCCGGGCCGCCGTGAGCAGCTGCGCGGGCCCCAGGAGCATCAGCAGGCCGCCGAGCACCGAGTGCACGATCATCGGCACCAGGCTGTGCCGGTACGGCTCGATGCGGGTGGCCAGCGCGTCCGCGACATAGCGCGGTGAGACGAGCTGGGACATCAGCCACTCGCCGAACGCGGGTGCGCCGGGGCTCGCGTACGGCCACAGTTCGGTCATCGCGACCGGCGCGTACGCGACGCACATGACGGTCACCGCGATCATGGCGCCGCGGCGCCAGGTACTGCTCGTCGGACGGCCCACGGCGATCTCCTGCTCCTGGCCGCTGCACGGCCGAACCGATAGTCCAGGCTGGACTATCGAGAAGGTAGAGGGACCCCATGCAGAGGTCAACGGTCCGTGGCGGTCGGAAATCGTCAGGAATCCGTGGACGTGCGGTCCCCCCGCTGCCGCACCCAGGCCCAGAAGTCGACCATCATCCGCTCGTACCGGATCCCGAACTCCAGCGCCTCGCGCTGCCCGGGGGTCAGCAACTCCCCCACCTCGTCGGCGAGTTCCTGGTACGACCGCAGGGTGCGCCGGTGCTCGTCCACCTGGACGGGGGCCAGCACGTCCGGCCGGCCCCCGAACCACAGCTTGAGGATGCCGCGTTCCCTCGCCTCCACGGGCACGAACTCCGGGTCCCCGAGCCATTCCCGAAGGGCGGCGCGCCCCTTGTCCGTCAGCGCCAGCACCCTGCGGTTGCGCCCGCTCTCCTGCCGTACCTGCGCCAGGAGTCCCGCCTCCAGCAGCCGGTCGCACTGCGCGTACACCTGCGCGTGCGGCACCGACCAGAACGGCGCCACCGTCCGTGCCGCCTCCCCCTTCACGTCGTACGCGCTCGCCTCACCCAGCTTGTCGATGATCCCGAGTACGAGGTAGGAGGAGGTCGTCAACCGCACGTCAGCCATGAGGCGACCGTATCGCCCGGCTGACGGCGGAGAGTCACACCTGTCGGCGGCAGGCGGCCGTCAGCGCACGATCCAAGGTGTCCTCAGCGCACCGTCCAAGGCGTCCGTCAGCGCACGACCCGGCGCAGCCACACCGCGAGCAGTTCCACGGTGAGGACGGTGGCGAACACCATCAGCAGCACGGTGGTGACGACCCCGAAGTCCAGTACCCGCGCCGCGTTGAGGAGGTCGAAGCCGATGCCGCCGGCGCCGACGATGCCGAGCAGGGTGGCGGAGCGGATGTTGACGTCGAGCTGGTAGAGGACGTGCCCGACGAACGCCGGCGCCGCCTGCGGAAGTGTCGCCGAACAGAACACCTGCAGACGTCCGGCACCCGTGGCCCGCACCGCGGCCTCGACTCCCGGGTCGACCTCCTCCAGCGAGTCGGCGACGAGCTTGCCGAGCAGCCCCACCGCGCCGACTCCCAGGGCGAGCGCGCCCGCCACCGCGCCGAGGCCGGTGATCACCACGAAGACGATGGCGAGGACGAGTTCAGGAACGCCGCGGACCAGCACCACCACGACCCGGAACGCGGTGGCCGTGGCGGGTGACGGGGCGACGTTGCGGGCCGCCAGCGCGCCGACGGGCAGCGCCAGCACCGCGCCGATGAGGGTCGCCGCGAAGGCGATCTTGATGGTGACGAACAGATCGGCCAGCAGATCCGGCATGATCCCGCCGGTCTCCGGCGGCCAGAACAGCCCGAGCGTACGGCCGATGTCGCCGAGCGCCCCGAAGAACTGCTCCGGCGCGAGACCCGCGCCCCACACGGAGGCGGCCGCGGTCAGGACGGTGACGGCCGCGTAGGCCGTGCGGCGCAGGCGGCGGGGGTTCCAGGGCGGGCTGATGCGGGGCGACTCCGGCCGGCGGACGCCGTCGCCCGACCTGCCTTCGGCTCCCGGCGTCGGCGGCACCGCGGTGAGCGCGGGCTTTCCGGCAGGTGGGACGGCGCCCTTCTGGCTCCGCGTCCGCCCACCCCCGTCCGCTGTCCGCAGCAGCGCCCGGCGAATGGCGCCCGAGAGCAGCTCCACCAGGACGCACAGCGCCAGCACGACCAGCGCGAGCGCCATGCCCCGCCGGTAGTCCAGGGCGTTCAGGGCTCCGGCGATCTCGAAGCCGAGTCCGTTCACGCCGACGAAGCCGAGGACGACCGAGATCCGGAGGTTGATGTCCAGCCGGTGCAGGGCGTTGGCGACCAGCGAGGGCAGCACCTGCGGCAGCACCCCGGAGACCAGCTGCTGGAGGCGACCGGCGCCGGTGGCGCGTACGGCGGTGCGCGGACCCTCGTCGATCTGCTCGATGGCGTCGGCGTACATCTTGCCGACCATGCCGACGGAGTGCAGACCCATGGCGAGCACACCGGTCAGCGCACCGAGCCCGAAGACCCGGAAGAAGATGATCGCCAGCACCACGTCCGGCACGGCCCGGGCCAGCACGATGACCCCGCGCGCGGCGAACCGGGCGCTCGGGTGCGGGGTGGTGTTGCCGGCGGCCACGACCGCCACCGGGACGCTGAGCAGCACCGACAGCAGCGTCGCGCACACCACCACGGCCATCGTCTGCCCGCACAGCCGCAGCAGTTCGAGGGCGGGCGGGAAGTCGAGCGGGAACATCCGCCCGGCGAAGTCCGCCGCGTTGGCGGCACTGTCCACGAGGGTGGCGGCGTTGAGCCGGAGGTCGGCGAAGGACCAGCAGGCGAAACCGGCGAGCGCGGCCATGACGAGCAGCGCGGCGATCCCTCCTGCGCGGGGCCGCGGCACCGTCCGGGGTGCCTCGGCGGGGCCCTGCGCCGAGGTGGGGGAGGGCGGAGTCGGAGCGGGCGCGGTCGACACGGTCACCGGCTCAGCCCGCCGTCGCCGCGAGTACCGCCGGGGCCACGGCACCCAGACGTGCGTACACGGACATCACTTCGTCCCGCGTCAGACCGGGCACGGGGCTGTCCATCAGGACCCGGCCGGCCCGCAGGCCGATGATCCGGTCGCCCCAGGAGAGCGCCAGGTCGACCTGGTGCAGGCTGCACAGCACGGTGAGCCGTTCCTCCTCGCCGATCTCCTTGATGAGTCGCATGATCTGCGCCGACGACTCGGGGTCGAGAGAGGCCACCGGCTCGTCGGCGAGCAGGATCTCGGGGCGCTGCATCAGGGCCCGGGCGACGGCGACGCGCTGCTGCTGGCCGCCGGAGAGGGTGTCCGCGCGCTGGAAGGCCTGGTCCAGCAGACCCACGCGTTCCAGATGGCGCAGCGCCTCGCGCCGCACCGTCCGCGGATAGGTGAGCAGCCCCAGCCGGGGGCCGCGCAGCCGGCCGAGTGCGCCGGTGCACACGTTCTCCAGCACCGTGAGGCTGCCGACGAGATGGAACTGCTGGAAGACGAAGCCGATACGACGCCGGAGCCGGCGCAGTTCCGCCCCTTTGGCGCGGCCCACGTCCGTACCGAGGACGGTGACCGTGCCGTTGCTCGCCTGCTGGAGGCCGTCGACATGGCGCAGCAGGGTCGACTTGCCGGATCCGGAAAGCCCGAGCAGCACGACCATCTCCCCGGCGCGCACACTCAACGACACCTCGTCGAGAGCGCGCACGTCGGAATCGAATTGTTTGCTGACGCCCTCGAACCGCACTACGGGCTCGGGGAGATGGTCCGTGGTCATGGGTGGCTCCGACTCTCTCGGTGAACGAATCGCCCTGCGGAGGCGAACTCAATTGCCTTGGGGAAGAGGGGTCAGGACTCCACGCACTGCTTGTCCTTCGTGATCTCGCAGACCTTGCGGACGCCGTCGTAGTCGGCGTCCTCCACCGCCACGTAGCCCCAGTCGCCGGCGTCGTCGACCTCGCACTTCCCGCTGCCGGTGCAGTAGCCGTTGGCCTTCAGGTAGTCGACGTTGGCCATGGTCCGGAAAGCCTGCGTGATCTTCTGCTTGAGCTCGGCGTCCAGATCGTCGCTGATCGCGACGGGCGAGCCGGGAATGAGGTCGGACTTCCAGACGGTGCTGATCTCGCCCGTTTCGACCTGACCCTTTTCGACCAGCTGCTTGTCGACCATGGTGTCGTAGGCGAACCCGGCCTGGCACTGCCCGCTCTTCACGGCGAGCACGGACGCGTCGTGGCCACCGGCCATCACCGGGGTGACGCCCTTGTCCACGTCCACTCCGGCATCCATCAGCCCGGATCGCGGGTAGAGGTAGCCGGAGGTCGAGTTCGGGTCGACGAAACAGACCTTCTTGCCCGCGAAGTCCTTGAGGTCCTTGATCGGGGAGCCGGCCTTGACGATTCCGTAGGACCGGTAACCGGGCTTGTCGCCCTTGTTCTCGACACCGGCGGCGACCGGCGTCGCCTTCACGCCGGAACTCTTCGCCTGCACATAGGAGAACGGCCCGTACGCGGCGATCTGGATTTTCCCGGAACGCTGTCCCTCGATCACGGCGGCGTAGTTCGTGGCCTTCTGGAATTCGATCTTCCTGCCGGTCTCCTTCTCCAGCATCTTGATCACGCCGGCGTAGGACGCCTTGAGGTCGGTGGAGTTCTCGGCCGGAATGGCGGCCATCACCAGGGCGTCGCCGCCCTTTCCGGCCGTGGACGTCTCGGATTTCGACGCCGCGCTCTCACCGCAGCCGGCCAGGACGAGAACAGAGGTGGCACCGAGGGCGAATACGCCGAGATTGCGCCGGATCACAGGAAACATCGTTCGACTTCTCCTCAAACGGCCGCAGTGGTGCCGCCGGAACGGGTTTTGAACGGGACCCAGGCTGAAACCAGGGCATGCCGTGGCGAAGAAGCGATGGTTACGACCGGCCGAACGGGGCCGGTCTCTTGCGGCGGGCGGACCGGACGACTCCGGCGCCGGGCAGGGGCGGTTGCCGGGGCTTCCGTGAGGGTGTTCGGGAGGGTGAACGAGGCACGACCATCCGGACGCCACCCGCGTGGCGCGGGTGGAACCGATGGCAGGCGTGGTGTGCCCTGAAGTGTCAGGACGGCCCACCCGTGAAGGAGAACACGGCATGCTCGGACAGTCGCAGGCATTCAGCGGCTTCTCGGTCGACGACCTCGACGAGGCCCGCCGGTTCTACGGCGAGACGCTCGGCCTCCAGGTCGAGGAGACCGGCGAGGGGGACATGCGCATGCTCACCCTCAGGCTCGGCGGCGGCACGCAGGTCTTCGTCTACCCCAAGCCGACGCACACCCCGGCGACCTTCACGATCCTCAACTTCCCGGTGGACGACATCGAGGCCACCGTGGACGAACTGCAGCGACGCGGGGTGACCCTGGTGCGCTACCCCGGATTCGAGCACGACGCGAAGGGCGTCGTCCGCGGGGGCAACGGCGGTCCCGCGGCGATCGCCTGGTTCACCGACCCGGCCGGGAACGTCCTGTCCTTGCTCCAGGAACACTGACCGGCCACCCGCCGCTCACACCCTGACGCTCCGGTTCGAGCAACCTCCGCGAGCGTCGGGCGGTCTTGCCGTATGCCGGCGCCGCGGCGGTACTCCGCGCCGAAGCGGCGGAAACAGGCACAGGACGCCTTGCCGAGCGGCTGACCGAGGGTGGATATGACGAGTCCGGACACCGTGGTGACGTGGGTCGACGTACGCGACGGGCTGCCGCGGAGCGGTATGCCGGTGGCGGCGGCGATCACCGGCAGGTATCCCGCCGAGGACGCCACTGAACCCGACCCTGCGACGGGGGAGGAGTTCTGGCTGGTGAGGCCGATGGTCTTCACCGCCCTGCACTGGAGCGAGGACGGCGCGGAGCACAGGGACTGCTTCGTCGACTCCGACGGTGTCGTCCGGCTGCCGCACGGCCGCGACAGCGACGAAACCGTGACGCACTGGGCCGAACTGCCCACCCTGCCGGGCGGAAGCACGCACGGCGTTCTCGGGGCGGACGTGCAGCCGGCGCTCCACCACGCCTGGGGCACCCGCCCCCCGCCCCGACCCCAGGGTGATTGACGGCCACGAGGACGGATAACGGCACCCCCTCGCCGGAACAAAAGGGGTAGGACCCCTGGGCGAGAGGGAGGCAGGCATGGCCGACGCCGAGAGCCCGGTCACCGAACAACCGCGACGGTTCTACGACGGCGGCGTCGACGCCGCCGCGGGGCAACCGGAAATCCCGCCCGACCCGGGCAAGGACGCCCGGATCGAACTCGTCCGGCATGTCCTGGGCGGCCAGGAGCAGTTCGCGATGCGGCGCCGCATCGCCTACCGCGACCGCCACCTCGGCGAGCTGCTGGTGCCCCGGACGACCGCCGACTTCCGCACCGACCTGACCTCCGTCCCGGCCTTCTTCACCTGGCTCGTGCCCAAGACCGGCGACCACCTGCCGGCCACGCTGCTGCACGACGGACTCATCCACCCTCCCGGCGCTCCCACGTACACCTCGACCGAGGGCCGCGTGGTTCTGCGCGTGGAGGCCGACCGTGTCCTGCGGGACGCCATGGCGGATGCCGGGACCGCGCTCGTGAGGCGCTGGCTGGTCTGGTCGGCGGTCACGACGGCGACGATGCTGGACGGCGGCGGAACGGGCTGGACGAAGGGCCGGGCCCGGTACCACCGCCTGGTCGCGGCGCTGACCGTCGTACTCATCCTGACGCTCGGCGTCCTGGCCACCGTGGACCTCTTCGACGTCAGGGTCCCGTTCAACCCGACCCGGTGGTGGATGGGCGACCGGCCGTGGTGCGTCGAGATCGTCAACGGTCTGTCGGCCGCGATCGTGATCCCGCTGGTGCTCGCCCGCCTGTTCTGGGGCAGGAGCCTGTGGATCGCCGGCGCGGTCGTCGGGGTCAGCCTGTCGGTGCTGCTGCACGTCACGGTCGCGGTGCTCGCCGTCACCGGGCTCTACCAGGTCATCGAGCGCCTCACGCGGAGCCTGCCCCGTGCGGCGGGCGTACTGGCGTGGGCGGGGATCGCGGCTTCGGCGGTGTGGTTCCTGGTCGCCCTGTTCGTCACGGGGTGAGGAACACGGCGTACGGGTTTCCCGGGAGGCACAAGTATGTCGGGTATCCCGGGAGGCACAGGTACGTCGGGTATCCCGGGAGGCACAGGTACGTCGGGTATCCCGGGAGGCACGAGTACGTCGCACGGGGTGCCCGGCGGGAAACCGGGCACCCCGTGCGACGTATGAGGCCGTGTCAGCGCCGCACGGGCGCCGCCTCGGCCGCGACCGTACGCCGGGTGGTGCTGCGGTACGTGGAGATGCCCAGGGCGAGCAGCCAGTAGCTGAGGATCGCGCCCATCATCGCGGTGGTGCCCCAGCCGTTCGCCGCGTAGAAGTTCGCCGGGGTGTTGCCGAAGAACAAGGACGGCACGAAGAGCAGATTGAGACCGGCCAGGGCATACGCCGAGCGGACGGTCCAGCGGGGCAGCAGGCCGGTACGGGAGATGGCGTACCCCACCGAGGCCAGGAACAGGGCCAGCAGCAGACGTCCGATCGATCCGTAGAGGATGTACGTCCCGCTGACGGCGATGGTCGGGTCGATGGAACGGTCGGCGGCGATGACCGCGCCGGCCTCCAGCCCGCTGGAGACCAGCGTGACCGTCGTGTAGACCAGTCCGCCG
The DNA here is from genome assembly GCF_043195415.1 of Streptomyces sp. Y7. NCBI lineage: Bacteria > Bacillati > Actinomycetota > Actinomycetes > Kitasatosporales > Streptomycetaceae > Streptomyces > Streptomyces sp. Y7. Next base: position 586,677 of record NZ_JBIDDQ010000001.1, on the reverse strand, counting down.
GCGAAGGCCAGCGAACCCACCCACTCGTACGCCGGGTTCACCGCCTTCACCAGCTCGCGGAAGGCCGTCACGAACACGATCAGGCCCGCCAGCGCGACGATCGCGATCAGCAGCCGGGCCAGGACGTTGGCGTCCGGCGGCGGGCCGGAGTAGACGAAGTAGAGCGGCACCTCGATGATCAGCGCGGCCGCGGTGCCGATGCCGGCCAGGCCCGTCAGGCGCCTGGCGTGGGTCTCGTTCATTGGGGTCCCCCGAGAGTCCGTCGATGGATTCCTCGTCGGTCCGTTTCCGACGTCATGAATCCTGCCGCCCGAGACGCGGCCCGTCCCTGGGCGTGGACACCCGATGAAAGGGTGGCCCTGTCGACACCCCTCGGGACTCCCCAGCCCCCCGAGCGGCCCTACGGCAGGCGGAAGACGCGTCCGAGAGCGTCGGACAGAGCGGCCGCCGCCCCCGGACCGGTCAGCGGTGACACGCGGGCGCCCACATGGCCGTCCGGGCGGATGAGGAAGGCCGTCGGGCCTCCGACGCCGTACAGCCGCCTGAACTCCGCCGCGCCGTCCCGGAAGACAGGCACGCGCACCTCGGCCGGTCCGCCGCCGGCTTCCGGCGTGACGTCGTCCCGGGTGACGACGAACGCGGTCAGGTTGCCGCCGGTGAGCCGCTGACCGGCAGCGGCGGCCTCGCGGCACGAGAGGAGGGCGTCGGCCGAGTCGGCGTAGAGCACCAGGACATGACCCCGGTCGCGCAGCAGGTCGTACAGGCGCAGGGGCGCGGCGGCCACGCCCGCGGCGAGACCGGGACAGTCGGGCGCCCGTTCACCGGCCCGCGGACCGTCCCCGGGGTCGCCGCCGCCGTCCGCCGCCACCAGGGGACTGTCCGGGTAGGCGACGAGCAACTGGGCCTCCCGCAGCATCATCGTCGTCATGTCGTCCCGCGCCGCCCGGAACCCTTCGGTGGCGTGCTCGACCGTGCGTCCGACCACCTCCTCGCCGACGGGCCGACGCTCGGCGTGATAGCTGTCGAGCAGCCGGGGACGGGCACCGCCCTCCAGCACGAGCGCCAGCTTCCAGGCGAGGTTGTAGGCGTCCTGGATGCCGGTGTTCATGCCCTGGGCGCCGGTCGGCGGATGGATGTGCGCGGCGTCGCCGGCCACGAAAACGCGGCCCACGGAGTACCGGTCGACCAGGCGATGACTGATCCGGAAGACGGACGACCAGCGCATCGCGGACGCGGTCGTGGGCTGCGGGGAGAGCCGGTCGAGGACGGCCTGGATGTGCCCGAGTCCGGGCGCCCGCCCACCTTCCAGTCCGTGGGCCACCGAGTCCCGCGGCGCATCCTCGCGAACGGCCGACAGCTCGGGGGGCACCAGCATCGACACGCGGTACCGGCGATCACCGGGCAGCGGAATGCAGACCAGGACGTCGTCGACGCGGCCCTCCTCGTCGTGGTGCAGGGCGCGCACCCCGTAGCCGGCAGGAAGGCTCCAGTCCACCTCGACGTCGGCGAGCATGTACTCCTCGGGGAAGGCACCTCCCTCGAAGGAGAGCCCGAGCCCCTTGCGGACGGTGCTGTGCGCCCCGTCGCAGCCCACCAGGAAACGCGACCGCACCTCCTGTTCGGCACCGGACGCCACGACGATCCGGCTGACCACCCCGTCCTCGTCCTGCGTGAACCCCACCAGTTCGGTGTCCCGCTCGATGCCGGTGCCGAAGCGGGCGAGCTGCTCCTCGATGATCCGCTCCGTCTCGTACTGGGGCAGGGCCGCGAAGAGGTACGGCACCTCGGGCGGCAGCCGCAGCTCGATGCGCCCCCGCTCTGCTCCGTCGGCGTACATCAGCTGCCCGCGCAGCGGTACGGCGACCTCCAGAGCGGCACGCACCATGCCCATCCGGTCCCAGATCTCCAGCGTCCTCGGCTGCACGCCCACGGCCTTCGCGTACGGCAACCGGGCCGGAAGTCTGTCGATCACACGGCAGGCGACCCCTTGCCGCCGCAGCTCCGCCGCCGCGGTCAGGCCGACCGGTCCGGCACCCACGATCAGCACGTCCGTGTCCACCACAGGCGTCTCCCGCCACGGGCCCCCCTTGCGGCCTGCCTCCATCGTCCACCGGCGGGAACGGCACAGCGACCCAGCGGGACGTTCGGCCCGGCGGCTGCCCGAGCGGCCGGGGAGTCAGAGCATCCAGGCCCGGGTGCCGAACGAGGCGCACGCCCGCGACGCCACGAGCGCGGCAGCGTGCAGGGCCCGCAGGAAGCCCTGCTCGGTCAGAGGCCGCCGGGCGGCGAGGTGGTAGGTCAGAGCGCCGTGCAGGACGTCCCCCGCGCCCAGCGTGTCCGCCACCGGCACGGAGGGCACCTCGACGGTCCCGCTGCCGTCGGGGCCCGCCCACACGATGGGCCGCGCACCCCCGGTGACCGCGGTCCAGACGACTCCCTGCCCCTGGAGAAAGCGCAGGGTGTCGGAGGGGGTGCCGGTTCCGGGCGGGTGGAAGTCGGCGGAGCAGACCGCCACGTCGATCCACGGCAGCAGATTCCGCGTGCCCGGCTTCCAGCTCCCGCCGTCGAGGACGGTGACCTTCCCGGCGGCCCGCGCGGCGCGGGCGGCGGCCATGGCCAACTCCATGTGATGGCCGTCGAGCTGGACGATGTCACAGTCGGCGACACGTGCGTCGAGATCGTCGGGCGGAGTGAGCCGGTGCGCGGTGGCGTTGGTCGAGGCCACGGCGCGTTGCCCGGTGGCGGCGGTGACCAGGATGGAGGAGACCGCGGGCGGATCGGTCGCCCGGGCCGCCAGGTCCGACACGGTCACGCCCGCCCGGTCCAGGTCGGCGGTGGCCGCGAGCGCCAACGGGTGGCAGCCGACGGCGGTGAGCAGCCCGGCCGCGCCACCCAGATGCGCGAAGGTCACGGCGGCGTTCGTCGCGGGCCCGCCGGCGGCCACGGTCTGTTCGCGGGCGGTGAGCTTCTCGTCGGGTCCGGGTACGCGCTCGACGAGTTGGATGACGTCCACCGTGCACAAACCGACGAACAGCCCCGCGGGCCGTCCGCCCGCTGCTGTCTCCATCCAGGTGCACCTCCTCGACGGGTCCCCGAGATCACGGGGCGGGCCTCTTCAACCGTGCCCCGCACCACCCCGGTCCACCCCTGCGCACCCCGGCCGACGAGACCGGTCAGGAATCGAGAAGCCCCCACTGCCGGGCCGCGCCTAGCGTGAAGGACATGGAAACCACCGCATCCACCACGTCCCTCGCATCCGTCACCCTCGAGGTCACCGACGTCGAGGCCGCCCGCCTCTTCTACGCCGCCTTCGGAGTGGACCAGCACATCCGCCTGCGGGAGTCCGGGGCGCACTCCACCGGATTCCGCGGCTTCACCCTCGCGCTCACCGTGTCGGGGCCGGCCACCGTCGACAGCTTCCTGAGCGCTGCCGTGGACGCCGGCGCCACCGTGCTGAAGCCCGCCGCGAAGTCGCTGTGGGGCTACGGCGGCGTCGTCCAGGCACCCGACGGCACCCTCTGCAAGGTCGCGACCTCCGCGAAGAAGGACACCGGCCCTGCCACCCGCGAGATCGACGAGGTCGTGCTGCTGCTGGGCGTCGAGGACGTGAAGGCGAGCAAGCAGTACTACGTCGGCCGGGGCCTGACCGTGGCCAGGAGCTTCGGCGGCAAGTACGCCGAATTCGCCGCCGCCGACTCCAGCCCCGTCAAGCTGGCGCTCTACAAGCGTCGGGGCCTGGCGAAGGACCTCGGCGTCCCCGCCGACGGCACGGGTTCGCACCGCGTCGTCCTGGGCAGCACCGCGGGCGCCTTCACGGACCCGGACGGATTCGCCTGGGAGGCGGCCACGCGCTTCGACGCGGCCGCGTCCGGGGAGTCGGCCGTGTCCTGATACGGCCGGCCCCCTGGCGACGCTCGGATCTGCCGCTCAGAAGTCCGTGGGCAGCCCGCTCGCCTCGGCGATACCGCGCAGCTCCTCCGTCTGCCGGTGCCGCTCTCTGATGTAGTCGGCGATCTCGCCGAGACGGTCGGGGTCGGAGGCCGTGGTCGCGTCGGTCACGATCCGTACCGGACCGGTGTCGTCGACGTCGATCTCGACCACTTCGTTGTCCAGGCGGCCCGTGACCGCGGTGGCGATGACAAGAGCGGCCTCGTCACGAACCTGCTGCGGCAGGTCGTCGCCCTCCGAGTCGAGCGCGAAATCGAGGGTGGACAGGCGTTCCTCGTCGATCGCCCTGAGGACCGGTTCCACCACACGCAGCAGGAGCCGGTAATCCTCTGTGTCCATCCGGATACGCAGGAGGTCCAGGTACACCTCCACGGGCTGGCCGTCGCCTTGCGGAACCTCGTATTCGCTCATCCACCCCGTGTTCCCCACTTGGCCACGGCTCAGACGTGCTGCCAGCGCGCCGCGGCGAAGGAGAACAGACCGAACAGCACCAGCCCGGCCGCCACGCAGACCAGCAGCGATGGGCCGAGCGGGGTATCGGCGAACGTACGCAGAGCGTCGTCGAGGCCCTTGGCCTGGTCGGGTTCGTAGTCGACGGCCGCGCGGACGGCGAACGCGCCGATGACCGCGAACACCAGCCCTCGGGCGGCACCGCCGACCACGCCGGTGACATCCACCACCCGGCGCGTCCGGCGGCTCATCCGCCCGAGCTGGAGATCGTCGTGATACTTGCGCCGGATCGCCCGTACGCCGATCCAGACGCCTGCCACGGCGACGCCGACCCCGGCCGCGCCGACCAGCCACTGGCCCGCGGGCAACTCCAGGGCCCGGGCGGTGGCGTCACGGGACTGCTGGTCGCTGGAGCCACCGCCGCCGGGGCTCCGGTTCACCGCGAACGACAGCACGGAATAGGCGACGAAGACGTAGACCGCGAAGCGGCCGGCGGCCAGCAGCCGCTTGCGCGCTTTGCGGCCGTCCTTCCCGACGGAACCGAAGAGCGCCTCGGACAGCCGCCACACCGCCATGCCGACGAGTCCGATGCCCAGCGCCCACAGCAGTACGGCGCCGAACGGCTTCTGCGCCAGCTCCTCCAGGGCCCCGCCCCGGTCGGCCTGCTTGCTGGTGTCGCCGAACGCGACCTGCAGCGCCAGTGCGCCGACCAGCAGATAGATCACGCCCCGGGCCGCGAGTCCCGCCCGCGCCGCCCCCTCGGTGACCGAACCCCGCGCCACCCGCCGGGCCCGGTATCGCCCGGTCCCTGCCCACGCACCCGTGTTCATGTAGACCTCCCGGACATCCGGATGCCCCGACCCGGCCGCCACACACGCGGTTTCCCGGCGCCGGCCTCCCGCCGTGCCTCACCCGCGTGCTTTCCTCCGGCGCCGACGGTACGGCGAGGGAGCCCAACGGAGCCGGACGCCGGTGACACGGGCGATGGCACGCAGATGCGGCCCCGTGTTCCCGATGAACCAGATCGAACGATCCGCGTGGGACCAGGCGTAGGCCGGCACACCGTCGTCCAGGAGGGACGTCAGCCGCGGTTCGGCGAGTTCCTGAGCCGCGAACTCGTAGAGCGCGGGGAGGCGCGGGGCGATCAGCCCGTAGTCGAGCATGCGGGCGAGAGCGTGTTCGGCGAGGACGACCTCCTCGACGGAACCGACCACCGGGTAGTTCTTCGGAAACGACCGAGCGAGGTCGAGGAACAGCTTCACGCTTCGGTGCCGGGGATCCACCAGACGTGGCCCGGGGAAGGACAGCGGCCCGAGCGCGAGTCGCGGATTCGCCACCATCGCATGGGTGTAGACGACCCGAAGAAGCGCGACGTTCATCATGAACCGCTCGACTTTGAGTTCCTGTGCGGCCAGGTCCTCGTACTGCAGATATCCCGCGACGATGCTCGCGTTATGGGCCCGGTACCAGCGCGTCGGCGACGGTTCACGAAGGAAGTCGATCCAGCACTGGACACCGTGACTGCTCGGATTCCCCGAAGCGCCCTCGGCCATGAGGCCGGCCTCGACCTTGTCCCGCAGCAGCACTTCGTTCACGCTGCGCCACCAGGCACTGCCGGCCGGATTCGAGGACTCCGGCTCCAGCACGCCCCGGGCGGCCGACCAGCGCATGAAGCTCAACTCTGCGTGCCCGTACCGATGAACGCGCCCTGACGCGGAGTCATAGAAATCCCGCGCCAGCGCCAGCCGCCCGGTCGTGTCGTTCCGCACCCGCTCGACCCGCTGCATGGCGCGAGCGGCGGCGTCAGCCACGGTGACCCCATCGGATCGGCGTCATTCGAGAACCTCATCAACGCGAGGACTGGACACGGGGACTCACGGTACCGCGACGCCTACGGCTTCCGAGTGGGGAGGCGAGGCGGCGGTGAGTCTCATGCCTGGACGGTGGGGCGGACGTTGATCTCGCCGATTTCCACGTCGTCGGGCTGCTCGACAGCGAAGGCCACGGCACGGGCGACGGCGGCCGGAGGGATGCCCATCGCGTCCATGTTCTCGCGCGTCCGGTCGCGGAGGCCGGGATCGGCCATGGAGTCCGCGAGGTCGGTACGGATGTACCCCGGCGAGATGGCCGTCGTACGCACCACCCCGTCCGTGGACTCCGTGCGCAGCCCCTCGTGGACGGTGCGCACCGCGTTCTTGGTCGCGGCGTAGACGGCCATCGAGGGGGACACGGACAGGCCGGCCACGGAGACGATGCTGACCAGGTGGCCCTTCCCCTGCTCGCGGAAGACGGGCAGCGCGGCGGCGACGCCGTTGAGCATGCCGCGGAGGTTGACGTCGATCATGGCCGACCAGCTCGCGGTGTCGAGGTCGGCCAGCGGGCTGATCGGGGCGATGCCGGCGTTGTTCACCAGCACGTCGATACGGCCGTACCGCTCGACGGTCGTGGCGACGAGGCGTCGCAGGTCATCGGCCCGGGTGACATCGACGACGCACGTGGTGGCCCGGCCTCCCCGCTCCTGGATGTCCCGCGCTATGGCGTCGATGCGCTCGCCGCGGCGCGCCGCGAGGACGACCGCGGCGCCGCGCTCGGCGAGCAGACGGGCCGTGGCCTCGCCGATGCCCCCGCTCGCTCCGGTGATGGCGACGATCTTGCCGTGCAGAGAAAGCATGGCTGCCTCCCAGTAAAGTGGACACGTGTCCGGTCTGCTGTCCAGCGTACCGGACACGTGTCCACTTGTCGGAGGCGAACGTTCGGGAGAGGCCCATGAGCGGGTCGGCACGCAGACAGGACGCGGTGGAGAACCGGAACCGCATCGTGGAGGCCGCCCGCGCGGCGCTCGCCGAGTCCGACCGCGTCCATCTCAACGAGATCGCCAAGCGCGCCGGGGTGGGGCAGGGCACGCTGTACCGGAACTTCCCCAACCGCGACGCGCTCCTCGCCGAGGTCTACCGGCGCGACGTCGACGAGCTCGTGACCGCCGCCTCCGATCTGCTGGCGGAACACGCGCAGGAGCCCCTGGAGGCCCTGCGGCGCTGGCTCGACCGGGTGATCGACTACGCCGAGATCAAGCGCGGCGTCCTGGCGGCGCTGGAGCCGGCCGCGTGGCAGGACCTGGTCGCCCACAGCCACAGCCCCATCGAAGGGGCCCTCGGACAGCTCCTGGGCGCCGGACAGGCGGCCGGATCCCTCCGCACGGACGTGGACGCCCACGGGGTTCTCACCCTCGTCGCCTACCTCGGCCGTCTGGACCGGGACGAGTGGGAGTCGACGGCCCGGCCCCTGATGAACGTCATCCTCAATGGCCTGCGCCGGTGAGTCCCGGGCGGATGAGGAACGGCGAGTGCGGGCGTGACCCCCGACGCCGGGACTTGGTCGCCCGTCCGAGAGGCGTGTGACCCCCGACGCCGGGACCCGGTCGCCCGTCCGAGAGGCGCGTGACCCCCGACGCCGGGACCCGGTCGCCCGTCCGAGAGGCGCGTGCCGCTCGACGCCCGGCCCCGGTCACTCCTCCGAGTCCGAGGCGCGTGGCCCTCGACGCCCGGCCCCGGTCACTCCTCCGAGTGGCGCTTCAGAGCCCTCCCGGAAGAATCGGAGGAGGGCCCATAGCGTGATGGAGGTGCCCGGCCGGGCCGGGACAGGTCGTCGGCGTGTGAGGGGAGCATGTCGTGCCGGGAGCAGAGCGGCACCCGGCGGGCGATGACGTCGCCCTGCCGCATGGCCCACGACACGCCACGTCCGCTGAACAGGCGCGGGGTCCGACGCTCACGGCGCTCGACGACGGCCTGGCCGTCGCACTCGTCGACCCGGCGGGCCGTATCAGCACGTGGACCTCCGAGGCGCAGGCGCTGACCGGCCACCACGCCTCCGAGATCGTCGGCCGCGATCTGTCCGTGCTCGCGGACGGCCCCGCCGCCGAAGGACGGATGCTGGTCGAACGGCTCGTCCGGGCCGGGGGTGGAGTCCGTACGGACTGGCTGCGCTGTTTCGACGGCAGCAGCCGCAGCGTCAGGTGGCGTGCCGTGCCTGTGCCGCTCGATGGCGGCACAGGACTGCTGGCCGTCGCCGGCCACGGCTCCCAGCCGCCCGACCGGTGCGACCTGGCGGCGACCGAGCTGCTGCTGCGTTCCTCACCGATCGGCCTGGCCGTCCTCGACAAGGATCTGCGATACCGCTTCGTCAACGACGCCCTCGCGCGTCTCAACGGTCTGCCCGTCGCCGCGCACCTGGGCCGCAGCATCCTGGACGTCCTGGACCTCCCCGATCCCCGGGCGTACGAGGAGATGCTGCGCCGCGTGACCGACGACGGCGAGACGATCGGCAACCTGCACGTGGCGGCGATCCGGCCGGACGGCACACCGTACGCGGGCGTGGGAACCCTCTTCCCGCTCCGGGACGCCGACGGCCGCATCGTGGGCCAGGCGGGCGTCGTGCACGACCTGGGCGGCACGCGGGCAGAACTGCTGGACACCGCCCGCAACCAGCGCCGGCTGGAGCTGCTCAGCCGGGTCGGCGCCGGCTTGAGCCAAGGGCTGGACGTCGCCGGCGTGGCGTCCCGGCTCACAGCGGTCTGCACCCCGGCCTTCGCCTCGACCGTCACCGTCGATCTCCTGGAGGCGGCAGTTCGGCGGGACGGGGACGCACGGATGCGCACGGTGCTGCGGGAGCACGGCCCGGACGGCTCCGACGGACCCCGCGTGCACCCGCTGGGCGCCGCCGCCGACAGCGGACTCGCCGCACCGGAACGGGACTTGCCGCCGTCCCGTGAGGCGTCGGTCCCGGTCGGTCGGTGCATCCGCTCGGCCGACGTCGTCGCCTTCCGCACCGGCGAGGAACACGAACAGGGGCAGCACGGAGTCGCTCTGCCGCTGCTGGCCGCCGGACAGGTCCTGGGGGCGATCACCTTCACCGGCCCCGACGGGTTCGGCACCGACGACGTGCTCACCATGCGTGACATCGCCGCTCGCACCGCCATGGCGATCGAGAACGCGCTGCTCTACCGACGGGAACGACTGGCCACACTGGTCCTGCAGCGCCGTCTGCTGCCCGCACGCCTGCCGGACATCCCTTGGGCGAAGTCGGCACACCGCTACCTCCCCGCCCAGGACGGGACCCTGGCCGGCGGCGACTGGTACGACGCCGTGCGGCTGCCCGGCGGGCGTATCGGACTGAGCGTCGGCGACGTCATGGGACACGGGCTGGGTGCGGCCGCGGCCATGGGCCGGTACCGCTCCTGCGCTCGCGCCCTGTTGGCTGTGGGCCTGGAACCCGGCCAGTTGCTCACCCGCCTGGACGGGCTGAAGGACGAGGCCGACAACGACCTGCCCGCCACCTGCGTCTGCGCTCTCTACGACGGGGCCACCGGGGACCTCCGGCTCGCGCTGGCCGGTCACCCGCCGCCCGTTCTGGTCCGCCCGGACGGGTCCGCGGACATCCTGTCGGCCGACCCCGGGCCGCCCATGGGCATGGGGCTCGACCACGTGTACGAGAGCACCCACTACGCCGTTCCGGCGGGCAGCCTGCTCGTCCTCTACACGGACGGCATGATCGAGGACCGCAGCACCTTCCTGGACCTCGACCAGGGAATCGCCATGCTGCGCCGGGCGGTTCACCACACCGGGACACCCCTGGACGAGATCTGCGACGCGCTCCTCGCCGTACGCCCCACCGGCTCGGAGGACGACGCCACCGTGATGGTCACGCGACTGGCCCGCCTCCAGCCCCGGGCTCGGGCCGACGACTGACGTCCTGCGCCCGACGGCCGCGCCGGATGCTCCACAGGGAGTCGTCGACATCCCACCGACCCTGCCGGCGGTGTGTCCTGACGTTCGATCGGCCCGCGCGTCCGTCTGGACCTCCCGGGCTGCGGGTGCGCCGGCGCCGGCATGAGGCTGGAGTCGCGGCCGTGCCGGGGTCGAGCTGAGGAGGAAGCGTGGGTGACCAGCGCGAGGAGACGGGACCCGTCGTCGTGGGGGTGGACGGTTCGGACTCGTCCAAGCAGGCCCTTCGCTGGGCCGTGCGGCAGGCGCAGTTGACCGGAGGCACGGTGGAGGCCGTGACGGCCTGGGACATCCCTCAGTTCCACGGATCGCTCGCCTGGCTGCCGCCGTCCAGCAGCGACGAAGGGGCCCTGGAGGCCCGGGCACGCCAAGAACTCGACGATGCCGTCGAGGACGCCGTCGGATCCCGGCCACCGGTGGAGGTGCGGACCGTCGTGCGCTACGGCACCCCGGCGAGCGTGCTGCTCAACGCGGCCCGTGAGGCGTCCTTGCTGGTGGTCGGCAGCCGGGGTCTCGGCGGATTCGCCGGGTTGATGCTGGGATCGGTCGCCCAGCACTGCGCCCAGCACGCCGCCTGCCCGGTCGTGGTCTTCCGTGAGGGGACGGATTAGGGCGTCATCCGTCACCCGTCGGTCGGCGGCGGCAGCAGGGCCAGGGCACGCGCGGCGACCGTTTCGGGCGCAGGCCCGGCGTCCAGTACGGCTCCGGGCTCGTCCGGGGCCAGGGGCTCCAGGGTCGCCAGCTGCGAGGCGAGGAGCGACTCCGGCATGAAGTGCCCGGTGCGGTGGCCGATCCGCTGCTCCAGCACCTCCTCACTCACCGTCAGATGGATGAAGAAGACCCGGGGTGCGGCCTCCCTGAGCATGTCGCGGTACTGCCGTTTCAACGCCGAGCACGCCACCACGCCGCCGCTGCCCGTCACGGCGTGCTCGTGCAGCCACCGGCCGACGGCCCGCAGCCAGGGCCGGCGGTCGGCGTCGTCGAGCGGGATGCCCGCGGACATCTTGGAGACGTTGCCGGGCGAGTGGAAGTCGTCCGCCTCCGCGAAAGGGATGTCCAGGCGCCGCGCCAGCAGACGCGCCACCGTGGTCTTGCCGGTGCCGGAGACACCCATCACCACGACGCACGGGCCGCTCGTCCCGGCGCTCCGCGACGTCACGGCGCCCCTCGGGGACGTGCGGTCGCCGCGCGACGAACGGACCCCGCACGGCCGTCCGGCCCCGGCCCGTCCGAACCGGCCGCGTACTCGTCGAGCGGAACGACCCCCCTCGACCAGGCGGACAGCACCGGCTCGAAGACCCGCCACGCCTCCTCGGCCTCGTCACCGCGGATGGACAGGGCCGGATCGCCGTTGAGGACGTCGAGCAGCAGCCTGCCGTAGGCGGGGAGTTCGGGCGGATCCATCCGCGCCGTCAGTTCGAGCGGGACGAAGGTATGGGCCCGGGAGCCGATGCCCGTGATGTCCAGGGTCAGGCCCTCCGGGTCGAGCCCGAAGAACAGCGAGTTGGGCAGCGCCACACCGCCGTGGCCGAACGGCAGGTGCGGGACGGCGCGGAAGTGCACGGCCACTTCCTTGCGATCCGCGCCGAGGGCCTTGCCGGTGCGGAGCCGGAACGTGGTGCCCGACCAGCGCCAGCTGTCGAGTTCCAGCTCGACCTCGGCGAAGGTCTCCGTCCGCCGCTCGGCGTCCACGCCCTCCTCGTCGGCGTACGCGCGGACGTCCCGGTCGCCGATCCGTCCCGCGAGGTAACGTCCGCGGCGGGTACGGCGTACGACGTCGTCCTCGGACAGCGGCCGGATCGACCGCAGCACATCGACCTTGCGGTCGCGCAGGTCGCGTTCGCCGAGGGTGATGGGCGGCTCCATCGCCACCAGGCAGAGCAGTTGCAGCAGGTGGTTCTGGAGCATGTCCTTGAGCGCGCCGACACCGTCGTAGTAGCCGGCCCTGCCCTCCAGGGCGAGGGTCTCGTCCCAGACGATCTCCACCTCGGCGATGTGGGTGCTGTTCCAGATGGGTTCGAGCACGCGGTTGGCGAGCCTGCTGCCGAGCACGTTCTGGACGGTCGTCATCGCCAGGAAGTGGTCGACACGGAACACCGACTCCTCCGGCAGGGTGTCGGCCAGCAGCCGGTTGAGCGCCACCGCGTCGGCGAGCTGTTCACCGAACGGCTTCTCCAGCACGATCCGGCTGCCCTGCGGCAGGCCCGCCCGGTGCAGGGCGGTCACCACGGACGGAAAGAGCGCCGGCGGCAGCGCGAGATAGACGGCCAGGGGCTCGTCCGTGGCGACGAGCGCCGCGACGTCGGAGGGGTCCGTGACGTCTGCCCGTCGGTAGTGGGTCGCGTCCACGACGGCCTGGCGTGCGTCGGCGGGGCTGGTGGCGCCGTGACGGTCGAGCTGCGTGGCCGCCCACTGCCGGAACCGTGCGTCGTCCTGCTCCTCGCGCCCGGCCGCGGTCAACCGGAAGCCGTCGTCGAGGTGCCCTGCCGCCCGCAGGGCCGCCAGGGCCGGCAGCAGGTAGCGCGCGCTGAGGTCGCCCGTCCCGCCGAGGACGATGAGATGGTTGATCATGACACCACCCCGGGCCGTGCGCCGGACCGCGTCCGCTCGCGTGCGCGCGCGAGGTTGACGCCGCTGGCGATGATCCCGATGTGACTGAACGCCTGGGGAAAGTTGCCCATGAACTCTCCTGTGGACGGGTGGATCTGCTCGGACAGCAGACCGAGAGGACTGGCCCGGGCGCACAGTGAGGCATAGAGCTCCTCGGCCTCGTCGACCCGGCCCTGCGCCGTCAGGTTGTCGACCAGCCAGAAGCTGCACAGGACGAACGCGCCCTCGTCGCCCGCCAGCCCGTCGGGTGACTCCTCGTGCAGATAGCGGTGGAGCAGGCCGCCGCCGGCCGAGAGGCGCTCCGCGACGGCCGCGCAGGTCGCCACCATCCGCGGGTGGTCCGCGGGCACGACCTCACGCAGCGGGAGGGCCAGCAGGCTGGCGTCCAGGGCGCCACCGCCGTCGAGATGGGCGCTCAGGGTGCGCGCGTCCTCGTCCCAGGACTGTTCCAGGATGTGCCGGCGCAGCCGTTCGGCCGACTCCCGCCAGTGCGCGACCCCGCCGGGCAGGCCGAACTGCTCTCCGATGGTCGCCGCCCGGTCCAGGGCCACCTGGCACATCGCCGCCGAGTACGTGAAGGTCCGGCCCTCGCTGCGGACCTCCCAGATCCCCTGGTCGGGCTGCCGCCACGCCTGCTCCGCGCTGTCGGCCAGCCGTGCCAGCCCGCCCCACAGCGCGGGCTGCACCTCCCTGCCGGTGCGCAGCCACTGGGCGGCGCAGTCCAGGATCTCGCCGTACACGTCGTGCTGACGCTGGTCGGTCGCGCCGTTGCCCCAGCGCACCGGGGCGGAGCCGCGATACCCCTCCAGCTCGGGGTCCCGCACCTCATCGGGTACGGGGAGCCCGTCGAGGTCGTACATGATCCGTGGTCCGTGGCTCTGCTCGAACGCGTCGAGGACCCAGCCGAGGAACGCGTCCGCCTCGCTTCCGAAGCCGATGCGGCGCAGCGCGAACACGGCGAAGGCGGCGTCGCGGATCCAGGCGTAGCGGTAGTCCCAGTTGCGGATGCCGCCGATGGGCGCGGGAAGGGACGAGGTGGGCGCCGCGACGAGTGCGCCGCTGGCCCAGTCGTCGCACAGTTTCAGGGTGATGGCCGAGCGCCGGACCAGCTCCTCCTCGGGGCCGGCGTACGCGAAGTGCTTCATCCAGCGCCGCCACGCGTCGGCGGTGTCGCGCAGCATCGCGTCCGCGTCGAACCGGTGGTGGCGGTGGAAGCGGCCCCAGGACAGGACGACGTCGAGCCGTTCTCCCTGTGTCAGGTCATGGACGCTGTGCGCGCCGGTGACGGGACGGTTGGAGCGGAGGTGCAGGCGCAGGTCCGGACGCCGTGCGGGGCGCAGTTCCAAGCCGCTGAAGAGTTCCCTCGTCCGGCCGCCCCCGCGCGGTTCCAGGTCGACGCGCAGTCGGACGTGCCCGTCCAGGACGACGGCCGACCTGACGAGTTCGCCGCGGCCGGCGGGCGCGTCGTCGGTGAGGTCGGCGCCGGACCGCACGACGAGCGCGTCGGTCAGGCGTACCAGCCCCGTGGCGCACCGCATCTCGGTGACCAGGACGCCGGTGTCGGGCTCGTAGTGCTGGCGGGCTTCCGTGAGGTCCTGCGGAGCCATGGTGAAGTGCCCGCCGCGGGCGTGGTCGAGCAAGCCGCAGAACACGGGCTCGGAGTCGAATCGCGGGAGGCAGAGCCACGGGATGGAACCGTCCGGACCGACCAGCGCCGCCGTCGCACCGTCACCGATGAGGCCGAGATCCTCCAACGGCAGGTACCCGTCCCGCCGTCGCGGCGGCCTGAAGGGCGTACCGAGACCGGATGCCTTCATCGACACCGTCCCTCCTGCTGACTCCCGAAATCCCGTCGTCCCGCGCCGGTGGTGGGTCGCTTCGCATCCGGTCTCACCATCTCAGAGGTGAAACTTGATCGCGATCGGTGACCGGAGGCGGGCGGCACCGTGGACGCCAGGGCGAGGACAGGAGCGAGCGCGATGCCGAGCACAGCGCGGGACTGCGTGGTCATGGGCATGCCCCCGGGCAGGGCGCATCCATTGCCGCGGACTCGCCGAACTGTTCGATCAAGCCGGCGCGGCGTATTTCAGCCAAGATCGTCCCGTACGGGGGACTTCCCTCGCCCTGGTCAGGGTCACCTTCCGGGCCCTGCCCGGCGGAGATCCGCCGGGCAGGGCCGCGCCGCGAGGACGGTCAGCGTTTGAGGGTGAAGGTGAAGTCGCCGGAGAGCTTGCCGGTGAGCCGGACCGCCGAGACGAGCTTTCCCTCCGCGATCAGGCGCTCGACCTCGGCGCGTGACAGACCGCAGCCCTCGGCGATCAGCCGTACCGGCCGGACGGGAACCCGCGCGGCGAAACGGACCGACACGTCGATCACCTCACGGTCCAGGTGATCCGATCCGCCGGTCTCCAGACGCCAGGCGTTGTCCCAGTCCAGCGCGATGTGGTTGCGGCGCCGCACGACCGGGTCCTGGAGCAGCTCGGCCGCCAGGCCGGGGTCGTTGGCGTGCATCCGGTCGAGCAACTCGGGCCGTACGGCGCGCACATGCATCCGCTCCAGGACCGTGAGCTTCGCCGTGTCCCCGCAGGAGGTGCAGAGTACGAGGAGCCAGGCGTCGAGGAGTTTGTGGTTCGCGTTGACGCGAAACTTTCCGTCGGCCCGGAAGCGCTCGGACGCGCAGGCGTGGCAACGGCGGCGAACGAGGGGCAGGCAGGTGGGCATGACCACCCAGCTATTGAGCACAGAAGTACACCGGTTCCAGTGAGAAGTCCGCAGCAGAAAGCAGCGCGGCGCGGCTTATGCGCGACGCGCGACAGAACAGCGCTCGGGAGGCCTCACACGGTGTACAACGGCACGTCCTTGCCTCGACGACTCCGGTCGGCAGCACGGTAGTTGGACCGTGCGGTGCCGTTCCACCGGTTTTCGGGCGCGGACCCTCTCGCCGGCCGGACGTCCGCGCCCTCACGCCCCGCGGAGCACCCGGACCCGCCCGGCGGACGCCTCAGGCGCCCGCGTCCTCCTCGACGACCCGCACCGTGTCCAGGTTCCGGTCGGCCGCGTCAGGGAGGAACATGCCGGCCCGTACGCCTGTCGTCAGGTACTCCAGCACCGGCTTCGTCAGGCGTTCGCCGGGCAGGGCGACAGGGATGCCGGGCGGGTAGGGAGTGATCATCTCGGCGGCGATCCGGCCGGCGGCCTCAGCGACGGGGACGTCCGTGTGACGGTCGAAATAGGCGTCCCGGGGCAGCCGTACCTGCTCCAGCCGTAGGTCGGACGGGGGCGGGACGGAGACGGCGGGTGCCCTCCGCAGCCCGGAGGCATGGGCGGCGAGATCGCGCAGCGCGGCGACCAGGCGGTCCGCCGTCTCCTCGTCGTCGGCGTGGGTCAACTGGGCGCCGATGCGGCGGTGGTCGTTGAGGTGGATGTCGATCCGGTGGTGGGTGCGCAGCCAGTCGGCCGCCCGGTAGCCGCTCGTGCCCAGGGCGGTGGTGTCGATGACGACGGGCAGCGGGTCGAAGTCCGCCGCGAGCGCGGGACCGCAGAAGTCGTCCGCGTCGTTGACGTGGAACCCCTCGATGCCCTCGATGGCCTTGCGGGTGCGTGCCGCCAACTCCAGTGCGCGGCCCATGAGTTCGTGGCCCTGCTGTGCCATCTGGCGGCGCCAGGCGTCGATGCCGGCGTAGATCAGGACGTTGGGGCTGGTCGTGCCGAGGAGATCGGCCCGTGAGGCCAGTTCGGCGGGGTCGATGAGATCGCCCTGGAGGTGGAAGACGGAGCCCTGCTCCAGACCGCTGCCCATCTTGTGGATGCTGGTCACGCAGATGTCGGCGCCTGCGTCCATCGCCCAGGACGGCAGATCGTCGTGGAAGGGCAGGTGCGCACCCCAGGCCTCGTCCACGATGAGCGGCTTCCCGCGGCGGTGACAGACCTCGGCGATGCCCGTGAGGTCGGCCGCGGAGCCGTAGGGCGTGGGGCTGGTGACGAGAGCCCCGTCGGCGTCGGGATGGGCGGTGAACGCCGCTTCGTACGCGGCCGCGGAGGGCGGGTGGGCCAGGTGCCGGGCGGCGTCCCACCGGGGATCCACCCAGACCGGTTCGACGCCGGACAGGATGAGTCCCGCGATCACCGACTTGTGGGCGTCCCGTCCCACGAGCAGCCGGTGGCCGGGGCAGGTCACCGCCAGCATCGCCGCCTTCACGGAGAGGGAACTGCCGCAGGTCGAGAAGTACGTGTGCTCGGCGTGCACCGCGTCGGCCATCAGCGCCTCGGCCCGCTCCAGGACCCGGCTGCGGGCGTGCCGGTCGTCCAGTCCGCCGGTGGCCAGCACGTCCCCGAAGAAGACGGCGTCGCCCAGCACCGCCCGGGCACGCGGATCCGCGCCACGCGCCTGTTTGTGGCCCGGGGGAGTGAAGCCCAGGTGGTCGGAGTCGTGATAGCGGGCCAGCGCTTCGAGAACCGGAGTCTCGTCGTGGTTCACACCCATGCGCGCCGGGTTCCCCGCCCTCGCCCCGGCTATCGCGAGACCGGTCACTTCGTGTGCATGTCCATGAAGTGCCTGCGCGCCGGCGGCTCGGGGCCGATACCGGACTCAGGGCACCGGCGCCGGTGTGCGCAGCGCCGTCGCACCGGTCCGCCAGGCTTCCAGCAGCCCGGCCCCGAAGCGGTCCTCCAGATGCGTGGTCGCGCGGATCCCGAAGACCACGTCGCCCTCCAGGCCCGGTTCGTCCTCCAGGAGACCGTCGACCACGTCATGCCGTACGACCTGTTCGTGCACCGCGTCGGCCTCGACGTGCTCGGTGTAGAACCGCACCGCCGCCGGCCCGGCCCCCGCTCGGCGCATCGCTTCGGCGAGCCGCCGCGACGCGGGGGAAGAGGTCACCTCGACCGTCGCGAAGTGCCCGACCAGCGCGCCCCGCAGCGCCCGGTGCAGGCCGAACAGGGACATCAGATTGACGGTGGCGAGCATCGCGGCCGGAGCGGCGTCGACGTAGTGGCCGTACGCCGTGTCCAGGTCCAGGTCCGCCATGAGGTCGGCGAACAGTTCGGCGTGGATCTCCTCGGCACGGCCCGCGCCGAACTCGTCGAACTCGACGGCGACCATGCCCGCCTTGGCCCGCCCGCGGAGCCGGGGGATGACCCAGGCGTGCGGGTCCGCCTCCTTGAGGT
Organism: Streptomyces sp. Y7; assembly: GCF_043195415.1. Taxonomy (NCBI): domain Bacteria; kingdom Bacillati; phylum Actinomycetota; class Actinomycetes; order Kitasatosporales; family Streptomycetaceae; genus Streptomyces; species Streptomyces sp. Y7. The sequence goes on along the minus strand of NZ_JBIDDQ010000001.1, from coordinate 568,723 downwards.
GGTACAGGGAGCGCAGGGCCGCGTAGTCCCGCAGCTGCCCGAGGCTGCCCCGGTCACGGAGGAAGTGCGAGACGCTGCCGGATCCGTCGACCGGTTCGATCTGCAGTTCGTCCAGCGCCCGCACCGCCGTGTCGGTGGCGTCGACGGGCACGTCCTCGCGCAGCGCGCCCAGGAAGCGTCGCTCGATCGCCGAGCGGTGGGCCAGCAGTGCGCTGTCCCACTCCAGGTCGTCGGGCACGTCCTGGAAGCCCTCGTAGTGCAGTTCATAGAGGACGTACAGGGCGAGTTGCAGGTCGTCGCCGTACGCGGAACAGCGGTCCGGGGAGGGTGAGTCGGCGGGAGCCGATCCCCTCAACAGGGACAGGACGGCCGCGGACAGCGGACCGCGTGGCTCGGGCAGTGGCGGTGGCCTGCGCAGGGAGCGGGGGCGGGAGGGGCTCATGCCGGGCCGCCTTCGCAGGGTCGCCCGCCGCGGCGGCGATGACTGGTGTCGCACCAGGGGAACATGCGGCTGCGGCGGCAGGTGCAGATGGCCACGGCGAAGCGCTGAGAGACGGTCACCTCGCCGTTCTCGTCCACCACTTCCACCGGCCCCTCGATGAGCAGGGGGCCGTCGCGCCGGACGCGAATCCGGCGGGGTCGTTCAGGCGTGTTCGGCACGGATCACCACCAGCTCCTCCGTCGTGTCGTCCCCCGCCAGCCCCCGCTCGCGCATCCAGCCGAGGCGCGAGTGCAGCACATGGCCGAAAGGGAGGCGGAAACGGTCGACGACCTCCGCGCGCAGACCGGCCTTCGCGAGGCGGGCGCGCGTGGCGTCGATGCCGCACAGGTGCGAGTGCACGATCAGCAGGGTTCCTGAGGGCCGCAGGACCCTCGGAGCGCTGTCGCAGATACGGTCGATCAGCGCGCGGCCGTCCGGACCGGCGTCCCAGGCCCGCGCGATCCCACGCGGCGGAGCCTGGCCCGGGGCCGGTACATAGGGCGGGTTGGCGAGCACCAGATCGAAGCTGCGGCCCGGGACCGCCGCGACCAGGTCGCCGTGGCGTACGCGCAGGCTCCGGCCGTTCAGCAGGCCGTTGAACCAGGCGACGGCGAGGGCCCGCCGGGAGATGTCGACCGCGGTGACGCGGCCGCCGAGACGGGCCGCCTCGATCGCCAGCAGCCCGCTGCCCGTGCCCAGATCCAGTACGTCCGTCCGGTTCGTGATCGCCTCGCGGCGCAGTGCCTGCCGCAGCAGCCGCGTGTCGGTCTGGGGCGGATAGACACCCCGGGGGACCCAGCAGCGCGGCGGGGCGGGGGCGGTTCGACAGTCCAGGGTCATCGGTGTCCCCCGTCAGGCCGGTGCCTTCAGCGGCAGGGCCGCGAGGGCCACGGCCACTCCGTGCAGGGTGTCGGCCATCGCGCGTCCGGTGTCGTGCGCCCAGTCCCGGCCGCGCGCCTCCTCCCGGTGGTCGGGACCCGGTCCCGGCCCGAGGTGCCCGTGGAAGGTCTCGGGGGATTCCTTGAGGGTGCGGTTGATGGCAAGTGCTTTCACGGCTGCTCCGGTGTCGGGGGTTGCGCTGCGTGGATACGGACTCCCTGGTCGCAGCGCCCCACGAGTACCCGGTGGTCACAGACGTAACGTGCGCGAAGGCGTTGTGTCGGGGCTTCGGGCCGTGCCCGGGTCAGTCCTCGCCCCGCACGATGTTGCGCTCGGCGCCGGCGGGCGGCGAGGGCGTGGCACCTGGGTCCGCGACGGGGGCGACGCAAGTGCGGACGCGCCGGCCACTCAGGTGACGGGCCTTCGACCAGCCGGTCTCGGCCACGTGCAGGACATTGACGGTCTCGGTACTGACAGTGCGCGCGGTCACGGCGCTTCATCCACTCTCTGCGTTCAGAAAAAGTCGGTCCGCCGGACCCGGAGATGCGACATCCGACGGGCCGGCGATGAGAGGCCCGAGTTCCCGGTGGCCGCACCGGGAAACGCGGTCACCGGGTGCCGAGACCCGTGTCTCAGGGCCTGGGCGGCGCATTCTGTCCGTCGATCGCCGGTCGTGCTGATTCAGATCGCCTTCTCGGGTACCCGGGGCCCTGCACGCAGGGGGAGCGCCGCCCGGTCAAGTGCGGCCGACCCCCGTCAGGAACCGAGTGAGGAGGATCCATGAGCACGGTCAAGGAAGCCATCGAGGTGGACGTCTCGCTGCGCAAGGCGTACGACCAGTGGACCCAGTTCGAGGAGTTCCCGAACTTCATGGAGGGCGTCGACGAGGTCACACAGCTCGATGACCGGCACAACCACTGGATCACCAGTATCGGAGGGGTGCGGCGCGAGTTCGACACGGAGATCGTCGACCAGCTGGCGGACGACCGGATCACCTGGCGGACCGTCGACGGCGAGACCAGCCAGCGCGGCTCGGTCCGCTTCGAGCCCCTCGACGACATGCACACCCGCGTGGAGCTCACCATGGACGTCGAGCCCAGCGGCATGGCCGAGAAGGGCGCCGACGCCCTGGGCCTGATCGACCGCCGCGTCAAGGGCGACCTGCGCCGTTTCAAGGACTACGTCGAGAGCGGCGGAGCCGCCGCCGAGGGGTGGCGCGGACGCATCCGGCCCGAGAACCCGGGTTCGGTGCTCTGAACCTCTGACGGTGGGACGAGACACGCTGGACCAACACCATGATCAGGCCCCTCTCCCCGCAGCTGCTCGTCGCCGACCGGCCCTGACCACTCGGTGACGAGCAGCAGACGCCACGGCAGGGCCGATCCCGGGCCGGCGCGTGGCGGACGGGGTGGCACGATGAGTGGATGGTGACGGATCAGCCCTGGTCAGGGCTCCATGGAGACCTGCTCGCGGCGAAGACCCTGGTGTACGACCCGAGCGGCTTCACCTGCTCCCGGCCGGTGCCCGAGCCCGAGAGCGCCGAGTACGCGGCCCACGGGTTCACGCTCGACGGCCGGTCGGTGAGGTTCCGCGCGGCCAAGACCACGCCGACGAAGGTCGGCCAGTTCGTCACCGTGTGGCAGCGGTCCGCGCAAGGCCCGATCCGGCCCTTCGACGCCGAGGACGGAGTCGACCTCTTCGTCATCAGCAGCCGCGACAGCGGCTGCCTCGGACAGTTCGTGTTCCCCCGAGAGGTGCTGTGCCGGCGCGGCATCGTCTCCCGCGCCGGCTCCGGCGGCAAACGAGGTTTCCGCGTCTACCCGCCGTGGGTGACCACGACCAACCGCCAGGCGAGCAGTGCCCAGGCGTGGCAGACGGACCATTTCCTGCCCCTCGGGGACGGCGAACCCGTCGACGCGGCCCGCGCCCGAGCGCTCTATCACCCGTGAGGGGCGTGGAGCCTCTCGTGAGCCGCCGGTGACGCCTGCCGTGGCGGCCCTGGTCCGATCGGCGCAGGCTCGGCGCGCCTCGGGCGCCGGGGCGGTGGCCGGTGGAGGATCGGTGGGGCGACGGCTCCGGCAACGGGGCCCGGTTCGACCCACCGTGTGGAGAGGTACGGCCATGAAACTCCTCGACGACCCGCTGTACCGCCCCCTCGGGCACGACGACAGCCCCGGCGCCACGTCGGCGGCCAGGTGATGCCCGCCGCACGCGGGGCCACGCCGGGCGGCGGTCGCTACGGCGAGGCCGTCTTCCGCCCCGAACGGGCCGGCGAGGGCGAGCGGATCGACTTCGGCGCCCTGGCCTACGACGACGTCACCATGGCCAGGCTCAGGACACTGGGCGTGGGCCCGGGGTGGCGTTGCCTGGACGTGGGTGCCGGCACGGGCACGGTCTCCCGCCGACTGCTGGACGAGGCCGGGGTGGACGGCGTGCTCGCCGTGGACCGCGACGTGCGGTTCCTCGCCGAGCGTCCCGGGCTCGACGTGCTGGAGGCCGACATCACCTCCCCGGACCGCATCCCCGGCCGCTTCCGGCTCGTCCACGCGCGCTTCGTGCTGATGCACCTGCCGGAGCACCGGGGCGTGATCAACGCGCTCACCGAACTCGTCGAGCCCGGCGGGGTGTTGGTCCTGAGCGACGCGGTCGATCTGACCAGCGACCGGACGCCCGTGACGCCCTACACCACAGTGATGCGGGCGATGTGGGAGGGACTGCGGGCCACCATCGGCACCGATGTCTCCTGGGTGCCGTCGTACCCGCACCTGTTGCGCGCGGAAGGGCTGGAGGCCGTCGCCGCCGAGATCCATGTGCCGCCGCTGGTGCCGGGCAGCCCCATCAGCCGGTTCTGGGCGGACACATGGGAGCGCAGCCGCGCGGCGATGCTCGCCACCGACCTGGTCGACGACGCAACCGTCGACGCGGCGGTTCGCTACCTGGACTCGGACGAGTGTGCCGCGCTGTCCGCAGGCATGCTCACGGCGTGGGGCCGGAAGCCGGACGAGGAAGCCGGGCGCTGACGCCGGCCGGGGACGGGTGTTTGTCCCGAGCGGGCCGCGGCCGTGGGCGCGGGATCGCACGGGCCCGTGCTCGCCGTCCTGACCGATGACGGCGAGCGCGGTGTCCCGCTCGGCGCACGCCCGCCGGCAGCGGACGGTCAGTCCGCGTGGGCGGCCGTCGGGCGGGTGCGATGACGGTGCGAAGGGGGCAGGAGCCGTAAGGACAGCCCCGGTTCAGTGCGCGAGCGGGTCATCGGCCCTCCTCGGTGAACATGTCGATCAGGCCGTGGGCCGTGTTGTCCTGCGAGTCGATCCGATGGATCGCGGCATCCTCGGACGTGGCGACGTCGGCGCTGCGTGCGAGCATCACCTGCTCGTACTCGGTGAGCGCGGCCTCGATGTCGTCGGGGCGTGCCGCTATCGCCCGGCCGAGGTCGGCGCCGTCGAGCATGGCCAGGTTGGCGCCTTCGCCGTTCGGGACGGTGAGATGGGCGGCGTCGCCGAGCAGCGTCACCCCCGGCACCCGGTCCCACCGGTGCTCGGCCGGCAGGGCGTAGTGCGGGCGCAGGACCGGCGCGGTGTCGGTGTCGGTGATCAGCGCGGTGAGCTCCGGTGCCCAGTCGGCGAACTCGGCGGCGACGCGTGCGGTCGCCGCTGCGGGGTCGGTGAAGTCGATCGCGGCGAACCAGTCCAGGGGCTCGGCCAGCGCCACATAGATGTGCAGGGTGTCGCCGCTCTCCCGGTGGGCGAAGAACTGCCTGCCCGGCGAGGGCGCGATCATCGATCCGCCGCCCACGGTCTTGGCGGCGACGGGGTGCCGGGTGTCGGCGTCGTGGAGGTAGGTCTCGACCACGGACGTCCCCGCGTACTCGGGTGTGGCGGCGGACAGCAGCGGGCGCACCCGGGACCACGCACCGTCCGCGCCGACGAGCAGGCCGGTGACGGCGGTGCTGCCGTCGGCGAAGGCCACTTCGTGCCGGCCGTCGCCGAGGGATCGGGCGCCGGTGACCTTGTCCCCCCACCGGACGGTGCCGGCCGGGAGCGAGTCGATCAGCATCCGCCGCAGCTCCCCACGCATCACCTCGGGGCGTCCGCCGGTGCCGTCGTCCGCTTCCTCGAACAGGACGGTTCCGTCCCGGTCCAGGACCCGCATCGCCTGCCGGCCGTCCAGGACGATGGCGCGGAACGCGTCCATCAGCCCGGCCGCCTCGACGGCGAGCTGCCCGTTGTAGTCGTGGATGTCGAGCATTCCGCCCTGGGCGCGTGCCGAGGGGGAGGGATCGGCTTCGTGGACCGTGGCCGGGATTCCGTGCACATGCAGGACGCGGGCGAGGGTGAGACCGCCGAGTCCGGCGCCGATGATCGTGACGGGAGTGGTCATGGTGGCTCCTTCGGGTTCGGGCCGCCCGGTGTGTTCCGGTCGGCCGTCCCTGAAAGGTGCCAAGCCCCGTCGACGGGCCACCGATAGCCGACCGACAGCCCTGACAGATGACCGACGTGCCGACAGATGACCGACAGCCCTGCCGGTCAACGGTGCGGGCGGGGCCTCGGAGCGGCCCTGCTATCGTGCGTCGATGTCATCGGTCAAGCAGGTCCAGGTCACCTTCGACTGCGCCGAACCCGAGCGTGTCGCCCGGTTCTGGTGCGAGGTGCTGGGGTACGTCGTACCGCCGCCGCCGGAGGGGTTCGCCACCTGGGACGAGTTCAATCGCTCACTGCCGCCGGAGCGTCAGGACGCGGCGTTCGTCTGCATGGATCCCTCGGGTGCGGGCCCGCGCATGTACTTCCAGCGCGTACCCGAAGGCAAGGTCGTCAAGAACCGGGTGCATCTCGACGTCCGGGTCGGCACCGGTCTCGTGGGTGAGGAGCGCCTCGCCGCGCTCGAGGCCGAGTGCGCGCGCCTGGTCGCGCTCGGCGCGGTGCGCCTGCGACTGCTGCCTGCCGATGGAGTCGAAGAGTCGTGCATCGTGATGCAGGACATCGAGGGCAACGAGTTCTGCCTCGACTGAGCGTCCTCCGAGGCGGTCGTCCGGGAGGGGGCCGTCGCGTCGGCCCGTTCCCGGGCCGCGCCCGGCGGGTCACAAGGCGTGTGCCGTGGCGCCGGGCCGTGTGTAGGCCTCCCGTGGCGTGAGGGGCCCGTGATCGCCGGAGCAGACGACGACGGTCTCCACCGTCTCACCGCACTCACGGTGGCGGACCTCCAGGGGCGGCCCCTCGGGGTCGGCCGTGTAGCGGTCGCCCCACTGTTTCAGCGCGATCATCACCGGCCACAGATCCCAGCCCTTGCTGCTGAGCCGGTACTCGTGCCGGGTGCGGTGGCCCGCCTCGCGGTACGGGACGGTGTCCAGCACCCCGGCGGCGACCAGCTTGCGCAGCCGGTCCGCCAGCACCGCCTCCGACAGTCCCACGTGTCGGCGGAAGTCGTCGAAGCGGCGCACGCCGTTCATGGCGTCACGCAGAACCAGCAGCGACCACTTCTCACCGATCAGGTCGAGGGTGCGCTGCACCGTGCAGTTCTCGGTGTTCGTCTCCAGCCAGGTCATGCCTCATCCTAGGCTGGCTTCATCATTGACAGCCAGCTCTGCGTCCAGCTAACTTCGATTATTGAAGCCAGCCGGGGAGGAAGAGACGTATGACGAGGTCACGCACGTACGAGTGGCAGGATCCGGGCATCTCGGCAGCCGACGTCGGCCAGGAGAGCGGCCTCGACTTCCTGCGCGACGTGCTGAGCGGACGTCTGCCCGCCCCGCCCATCGCAGCGACCCTCGGCTTCACCCTCGAGCAGGTCGAGTTCGGTCACGCCGTCTTCGTCCTGGAGCCGGGGGAGGAGCACTACAACCCCATCGGCAGTGTCCACGGCGGCGTCTACGCCACCCTTCTGGACTCGGCGGCGGGCTGTGCCGTGCAGTCCGTGCTTCCGGCCGGCACGGGGTACACCTCGCTCGACCTGACCGTGAAGTTCCTGCGGCAGATCACCGTGGACACCGGCAAGGTCCGTGCCGTCGGCACCGTCCTCAACCACGGCCGCCGCACGGCCCTGGCGCAGGCCCAACTGCTCGACTCCGAGGACCGCTTGCTCGCACACGCCACCAGCAGTTGCATGCTTTTCCCGGTCTCGCCGAGCTGACGTCGGCGGCGAGCGGAGGGACCTGGGGGTTCGCCCCCATCAGAGGTGGACAGCGAGTGGCCGAGAGCCCCGGCCCCGTGATCCCGGACCCGCTTTCCTCGACCGGCCCGGTACAACCTCCGGCCCGCTCGCCGGTCTGACTCACCGGGGTGTTCATGGGCTCGGAACGACAGATCGCCTTCTTCCTGCGGGAGTTGGAGGACGGCGACACCTGGCGGCGTGCCGCCGCGGCGAAGGGGCTGGGCCGGATCGGGCGGGAGGAGCACGCCTGGGTGCTCGCCGGGTCGGCCGATGACCGAGCGGCGGAGGTGCGCGAGGCTGTGGCCGCGGGACTGGGACGGCTCGGGGTGGCCGGGGCGGGCCACGCGGTCCTTCCCGGCCTGATGGGCGACGAGGATCCCTGGGTGCGGCGCCGGGCCTCGCGTACCGCGATCCGGCTCGGGCTCGACGGCCCGACGGTCGTGGCCGCCTTCTCACGTCTGCTGCGCGACCCCGACCACCATCTTCGGATCAACGCGCTGGACGGCTTGCGGGCCCTGGGCGTGCCCGGTGACGTGCGCGCGCTCATGGAGCTTCTCGGCGACCCGGAGGGAGCCGTGTGGGGGCGCGCCCGCAGTCTGGTGTACGCCCTCCGCGATGACCCGGACGTCGGCGCGGAACTGGTCCGCACGGCCGAGCAGGGCGCGGTCGACGCCCGCGTGCAGGCTCTCCGACTGCTTCCTGAACGCTGGACGGAGCGCATCCTCGACGTACTGGTCGCGGGGTTGCGCGACGAGTCCGCGCAGGTGCGCAGCGAGGTGGCCGACCGCCTGATGCGCGTGGAGGACGCACGGGTCCAGGACGCCCTGGCCGCAGCGTTGGAGGCCGAACGGAACGCTGGATGCGCGGAGTTGTTGCTGCGCGGGCTCGCGGAGCGCGGCGACGAACGGCTGACCGGCCCGGCGATCCGTTGGCTCGGCCATGCCGACGCCGGAACCTCCGCGGCGCTCGCGCTGGGAGCCGCGGGAACACGGGCGGCCGCGCAGGCTCTGCGTACGGCCGTGACCGGCAGCGCGCTGTCCGGCCGTACACGTGGCGCGGCGGCGAAGGCCATCGGGCAGGCGGGGCGTTGGGACGCCGTATGGCTGCTGCTTCCGCTCCTGGACGACCCCGACGGCGAGGTGCGCGCGGGCGCCGTCGACGGCTTGGACATCCTGGTCGCCGAGGGGTTACGCCTCTGGGAACGTCATCCCGTGGCCCGCGCGTTGGTGGCGCACCTCGCCGCGGACCCGAACACGGTCCGGCAGACGCACAACGCGCTCATCGGCCTGGCGGAGGCGCTGCCCGGGCTCCGGCAGATCGTGGACCGGACCCCCTCGGCCGACGTCCGCGCCGCCGCGCTCTCGCTTCTCGACACGCACAACGCCACCGACGCGGACACCGGCCGGGATCTGCCGCGCTTCGTCCACGCCTTGGACGACCCCGACGAGGACGTTCGCCACCACGCCGCGGAAGGGCTGGCGCACTGGCTCGTGACCACCGGCAGACCGCCGCGCGACGAGCAGCGGCTCCGCGTCCGGCTCACCCGCCTCGCCTCGGACGCCTCGGCGGCGGAGACCCGCGCGGTGGCCGACGAGGCGCTTCGAGCGCTGGACGAGTGCCGTCCCTCCGGGCCGTGACCGGCGGGCGGACGGGGCAGGTCCGTGAAGCCTGGGTGAAAACCCTGTGGAAGCGGTGTCAGTCGTGCCGTTTATGCTGCCCCCCGATGATCACGCGGGACCCAGGGGAGGGCGCGGCATGTTGGGCAAGCTGTTCGGCAGGGGAGCGGAGAGACCGGCGACGGATCCGAACGTCATTCCGGCTCCGCGAAGGCAGCGGAACGGGACGTACACGCTCCGCGCGCTCGGGGACGCGCGGGTGCTCGCGCTGGTGGAGGCGGCCGACGCGGGTGAATGGGACGCGGTGAAGGCGGCACTGGCCCCCTTCGACCTCGGCCGCGACCACCAGGTCCTGGGCGAGCTCGCCGAGCTGGACGGAGTGCAGGACTGGATCGGCCGGGCCGTCGAGGAGGACAAGGAGCACCGGGCCACCGCCCTGCTCATCTCCGGGACCCGCCACGTCAGCTGGGGCTGGGAGGCCCGCACGGCCGCGCGGGCCGTCGACGTCACGCAGGAGCAGTGGCGGGTCTTCCACGAGCGGCTCGAGATCGCGGAGGAGCACCTGCTGGAGGCCGCCGAGCTGCGGCCGGACTGGGTCACGCCGTGGCGCCGCCTGCTCACCTCCGGCCGGGGCATGTCGCTGGGCCACGACATCACCCGGACCCGGCTCGACGCCGCGCTGCGCCGGGACCCCCTCGACCTGGAGAGTCACATCGAGTGGGTGTCGCAGCTGCAGCCCCGGTGGGGCGGTGAACCGGGGCAGGCCCTGGCGTTCGCCCGCGACGCCCTCGCCCGCACCCCGCAGGGTCACCGCCTCGGCTGTGTCGTCGCCATGGCGCACATCGAGGACTGGGTCGAGTCGGAGCGCGGGGACTGCCTCGAAACCCCGGAGATCCAGGCCGAGTTGCGCAAGGCGGCCGACCACAGCATCCTCCACCCCGCCTATGTGTGGGGGCCGGGCTGGCAGCACGACTTCAACATGTTCGCCATGGCGCTGTCGCTGGCCGGTGAGCGCCACACGGTCCGACGTGTCTTCCAGACGCTCGACGGTGCCTACACCAAGTGGCCCTGGGTCTACTTCGCGGATCCCGAGAAGCAGTTCGCCCGCCACCACCGCCGTGCCTGAGCACCCTCCGGCCCCGGTGCCGCCCACCCGCCACCCGTCGCTTCTCCCACCCCGGACTGCCCGATGACTCTGCACGACACCGCCGTGGACCCGGCCGGCGCCGACCGCACCTTCCAGGTCGACCTGCGCGGCCTCGTCGACCTCCTCTCCCACCACCTGTACTCCAGCCCTCGCGTCTACCTGCGCGAACTGCTCCAGAACGCGGTGGACGCACTGACCGCCCGGCACGGCCTGGAACAGACCGCACCCGCCGACGCGTTCGGCATCCGCCTGTACGCCGACGGCAAGGTCGTCCGCGTCGAGGACGACGGCGTCGGTCTCACCGAGGCCGACGTACACACCTTCCTCGCCACGATCGGCCGCAGCAGCAAGCGGGCCGACCGGATCGCCGAGCAGCGCGGCGACTTCATCGGCCAGTTCGGCATCGGCCTGCTCTCCTGCTTCCTGGTCGCGGACGAGATCCACGTCCTCAGCCGCTCCGCCCGCACCCCCGACGCCCCGGCCGTGGAGTGGCGCGGACGCGGCGACGGCAGCTACAGCGTCCGTACGCTGCCCGCCTCCGCCCGACCCCGACCGGGCACCACCGTGACACTGACCCCGCGCTCCGACGCGGGCGAGTGGACCCGCCCGCAGCAGGTGCACGCGCTGGCCCGGCACTTCGGCTCGCTGCTGCGCCACCCGGTGACCTTCGACGACGGCTCGGGCGGCCCGGGCGCCTGCGTCAACCCCGAACCGGCACCGTGGACACGGGGCTTCCCCACGCCGGGAGCCCGTGCCCGTGCGCTGGCCGCCTACGGCGAGGAGGTCTTCGGGTTCACGCCGCTCGACACCATCGAGCTGGACCTGCCGGCCGTCGGCCTGAAGGGCATCGCGTGCGTGCTGCCCGAAGCGGTGCCGGCCGGACGCCGCCACGGCCACCGCGTGCACGTCAAGGGCATGCTGCTGTCCGGACAGGCCGAGGAGATCCTGCCCGAGTGGGCGTTCTTCGTGCGCTGCGTCGTCGACGCGGAGAGTCTGCGCCCCACGGCTTCCCGTGAAGCGCTGTACGAGGACGACACCCTCGCCGCCGTCCGCGACGCCCTCGCCGAGCGGCTGCGCGCGTGGATCGCCCGTGCCGCCGCCAGCGACCCGGACCTGCTCGGCCGCTTCCTCCAGGCCCACCACCTGGCCGTGAAGTCGCTCGCCGTGCACGACGACGAGATCCTGCGGATGCTGCTGCCCTGGCTGCCGTTCGAGACCACCGACGGGCACACCACCCTCGACGAGTTCGCGCGCACCCACCGCACCGTGCTGGTGACGTCCAGCGTGGAGGAGTTCCGCCAGGTCGCGGCGATCGCCTCGGCCGCCGGGCTCGGAGTGGTCAACGGCGGCTACACCTACGACCGTGAACTGGTCCACCGGCTGCCCGAGATCAGGCCGGAGGTCAGCGTCGCCGACCTCGACCCGGCGACCCTCACCGCCCACCTCGACCCCGTCGACCGGGAAACGGAACTGGCGGCCGCGCCCTACCTGGCGCAGGCCCGCGACGCGCTCGCCGTCTTCGACTGCGACGTCGCCCTGCGCACCTTCCAGCCGGCCTCCGCTCCCGCGCTCCTCGTCGACAGCCGCGACGCCCGGCACGAGCGCACCCGCTCCCAGCTCGCCCGCGAACAGGAGGGCGGCCTGTGGGGCGACATCCTCGGCGCCCTGCGCCAGGAGGCCCCCAGGGCTCAGCTGATCCTCAACCAGCTCAACCCGCTGGTCCGCACCGCCGTGGCCATCGACGAGCCCGAGCTGGCGCGTACCAGCGCCGAAGCCCTCTACGGGCAGGCCGCGATGCTGTCCCGGCGCCCGCTCAGGCCGTCCGAATCCAGCCTGATCAACCGCTCCTTCCTCGACCTTCTCGCCCACGCCCTCCGCAAGGACAGCTGACGATGCCGACCGCACCCCAGACCACCGACGAGCTGTTCCAGGCGCTCCAGGAGAACGACCGGCGCCCCTACGGCCGCACCCGCACCGTCACGGCCGAGGAACTCGTCGACGCCGCCGAGCAGTTCGAGGAGCCCGTCGCGCTCGTCCACGCGCTCCTCGAACTCCAGGAGGCGTACACCTACGGCTCCGAACCCCGGAAGTCGCCGGTCGTCTTCGCCCGCCTGCTCAACCTCTTCGACGAGCAGCCCGACGTCTTCGACGACCGCCTGCGGCACATGCTGTTCTGGCGTTTCAAGTGGGTGGGCCACGCCCTGCGCCAGCTGCCCGAGGTCCCGCTGACCGGGCTGCGCCAGTGGCTGACGGAGATGCGCGACCGGTACGAGAAGGCCGGCCTCGGACTGCAGCCCTACTACGGACAGGCCTACCAGCTCGCCGCCCACCTGGGCGAGGACACCGCCCTCGCCTACGAGCTGTGGGCCGGCCGCACCCGCACCCGGCTCAGCGACTGCGAGGCCTGCGAGATCTGCGAGCGGGCCCTGTACCACCTCGTCGCCGGCGACGACGAACGGGCGCTGAGCGTCTGGGAGCCCGTCCTGGCCGGGAAGGAGTCCTGCCAGGAGGAGCCGGCCCGCTCCGTGTCGTACGCGCTGCTGCCCCTGCTGCGCACCGGCCGCACCGACCGGGCCCGCGAGCTGCACCTCGCCGGCTACCGCGGCTGCCGCCGCAACCCGTCCATGTCCCGGGAGGTCGGACGGCACCTGGAGTTCTGCGCGCTCACCGGCAACGAGGCCCGCGGCCTGGAGCTGCTCGCCGAGAACCGGGTCCTGTTCGAGGAGGTCGACTCGCCGCTGGACCAGCTCGGCTTCCTCACCGGCGTGGAGGTCCTCCTCCAGCGCGTCGAGACCCTCGGCCGCGGCGAACTGCCCGCCGCCGGATACGCGGGCCGCACCTGGACGGTGTCCGGCCTGCGCGCCGAGGTACGCGGTCGCGCCGACGACCTCGCCGCCCGCTTCGACGCCCGCAACGGAACCACGGCCCACACCGACCGCCGCCGGGTACGCCTCGAGCGTGCCCCGCTCGTGGACTCCCTCGAACTGACCCTGCGCGCCCGCGGCCTCGACGACGTGACGCCCGTCGCGGCCGCCCCGGTCGCCGAGCCCACCGCCCGAGCCGCCGCCGTCCCCGACGCCCTGCCCGAACTCGTCCTCCGGGCAAGGGCCCTGGACGAGCAGGGGCACCCCGATGCCCGGGCCTGCTGGGCGCGGCTGCGTACGCTCGTCACCGCCCGGGACTACGTCCATCCCGACGACCCGGCCGTCGGCCCGCTCGTGCGGCTGCGCGCGGACCTGCTGGCCGAGGAGGCGAGCCGGGCGGGCGACAAGGACGAGTTCACCGTCGCCGCCGACCTCCACGAGGAGGCCGCGGCCCTGTACGACGACGCCGGGGAGCCGGGGCAGGCGGCGGTCTGCCGCGCCTGCGCCGTCCTCGCCACCGCCGAGAACGCCACGGAGGGCGCGGACGCGGCGGAGGCACAGGCCGGTGACGGCGCCGAGGCGAAGGTCGCCGCGCTGACCGCCGCCCACGCCGCCATGGTCCGCCTGCACGAGGAGACGCCGGGCCTCACCCCGTTCCAGGAGGCCCGCCTGCTGCGCCTGCGGGCCACCGCACTCGGCCTGCGCCTCCAGACGTCCAGGAGCGAGGAGCACGCAGCGCCCGTGTTCGCCGAAGTGGACCTGCTGCACGCGTTCGCCGCCCGGCACGACATCGACGTACAGGTCTCCGGCGCCCTGCTGCTGCGGACCAGCACGCACGCTCTCTCCGGCGACCTGCCCGCCGCGGTCACCGAGGTCGACGCCCTGCTCGACCGGCTGAAGACGCGGGGCCCCGCCTGGCATCTGCCCCGCACGCTCGGACTGCGTGGCCGGCTCCAGCTCGCGCTCCGGGACGCGCAGGCCGCCCAGGCGGACCTCGCCGAGGGCCTGCGACTGGCGGCCGACTGGCCCGCCGACGCCGTCGACACCGCCCGCCTGCACGGCGACCTGGCTGAAGCCGTCATGCACCTGGGCCGTCCCGACGAAGCCCTGCGCCACCTGACCCGCTGCGCCGAGCTGGAGCTCCGCGGCGGCAGCCGTACCGACGCGTACTGCACGTACAGCAACGCCGCTCAGCTCAGCCTCGACCTGGGCCGTGTCGAGGACTGCATAGCCCTGCTCGACTCGCTGCTCGCGGAGCCCGACGTGGCCGCCGGAGAACTCGACGACCGGCTCGTCGCCCAACTGCGCCTGACCCGCGCCCGCGCGCTGCACGCGGGCGAGGACCTCAAGGCCGCCACGGCGGAGTTCGTCGCCCTCGCAGCCGAGTCGGCAGGCTGGGACGACGACCCGGGCAGCCATGCGATGATCGCCGCGGAGACGGCCGTACTCCTCGGCGAGTCCGGCGAGTTCGGCCGCGCCCGCGAGGCCGCGGACCAGGCCCTCGCCGCCCACGCCCTGGCTCCGCGCTACGAGCAGCTCAGCAACTGCCTGCGCGAACTCGCCCGCCTCCAGGCCCAGCGACAGGGCCACGACGGCCTCGACGACGCGCGCGCCTTCCTCGACGACGCCGCCCGGGTCGCCGACGAGGCCCGCACCGCCGAGTACGAGGCTCAAGGCCGCTCCCTGGACACAGCCCTGGCCTACGAGCACGGTCGGGTGGCTGCCTACGCCGGCGAGTACGAGGACGCCCTCACCGCCCTGGACAAGGCCCTCGCCCTGCTCGGTGAGCCGGGCGAGGACGCCGACCACGCCGGAGAGTGGGCCGAGTGCATCCGGCTCGCGGGCGCGGTGGAGGGCCTCTACCTGGAACGCCCCGCGCCCGCCCTCGCCCGCCTCGACCCGGCGATCTCCCGGCTGACGGCCGCGGGCCACCGGCAGGAAGCGGAGTCGCTGGCCTCCCTGGCGACGCGGCTGCGCGACGAGGAGTGACGGGCCGGTGCCGGGGCGAGGTGTCCACCCGCCCCGGCACCCGGGTCCGTCACCCCAGAAGCCGACAGGGAGCCCTCCGGGCAGGCCGGCACGAGCTGTTCGCGAGGTGAGCGCGATGCGTGAAGCGGCTGGTACTACTGGTGCATGCAGGAAGAGATCGCACGTTCCGCCATTGACACGTTCATCTCCGCGTTCAACGCCTCGGACGACAGCTATGTGACCGGTCTGCTCTCACAGGCCCTGACCTCGGACGTGGTGTTCTGGGGACCGCTCGGCCGTAGCGAAGGGATCGAGGCGGTCGAACAGTTCGTACTGGACCTCCGGCGGCACCCGGCCGGGGCAGGCACGATGGTGCGCTGTTCGGCGGTGGACATGCCGGACGAGTGGGCGCGGTACCAGTGGGTCTTCACCACGCCCGGCGGTGGCCCCCGCCTCGCGGGGACGGACGTCGTCCATCTGCGGCGGAGTCTGATCGACCAGGTCATCGTCTTCGCGGGGGAGATCGAGAAGTCCGACGCCTGACCCGTCGTGGCTCAGGCGCTGCCCGTCGTCCTCCACCGGCAGGCCGGGCGAACCGGGTCCCTTCATCCGGCGGGGGAGTCCTGCTCGAGGAAGTCCCGCAGGGCGGTGACCATTTCGGCGGGGGCTTCGAAGGGCCAGAAGTGGCCGGAGTCGAAGAGGTGCACGCCACTTCCTTCCGACAGCTTCGCGAGGACGTCGGGGTCGGTGTAGAACTCGCGGGGCTGGAGGGGGGCGTCGGCTCCCTGGAGCAGCAGGACAGGTCAGGTCCACCGAGGGATGAGCCGGGTGCGTCGATCGATCCATTCCTGGTGGAACGACGACGAGTTGAAGTAGCGGGGGACGGCGGTGCTGATGCCGTCGTAGCTGAACTCCTGCACGGTTCGGACGAGGTCGGCCACCTTCACTCACGTTCACCGAGCACGGAGTAGGCGGTCACGACGATGCGGCGGGCATCGGCCAGGAGGGCGGGGGCCTCGGGTGAGGTGAACAGGTCCTGCTGCGGGTGGAGGTCGGGGTGGAGGTGCCAGAGGTGCTGCTGCCCTCATCAGGAAGTGAGCGCGTCAAGGAATCGGCGCCGCTCGCGGGCGGTGCCGAGTTGTGGGTGGTGCAGGCTGGTGGGTGCGTCAGGCACGCGGAGTCGGTGTGCCTGCTCTCGATGACGCCGGGGCGTGCCTCACAGCCGGGAGCGCAGCACGTCGACCTCGCAGCCCGGTGCGAACGGGTCGAAGCCGTGATCGAGGAGCCAGCGAACCGCCAGCAGGCTGCGCAGCGACCACCAGGCGTGGATCACGTCGAGGTCCACGTCGGTGCCGTAGCCGGCGAAGAGGTCGCCGAGGTGCTCCTCGTGTCCGAGGGCCAGCGTGGCGAGGTCGTACAGGGCATCTCCTCGGCCCGCCTCGGACCAGTCGATGATGCCGGTGATCTCGTCGCCGTCGACGAACACGTGCGCGATCTGCAGGTCCCCGTGGGTGAACTCGGGAGTCCACGGCCGGAGCGCGGCCTCGGCGACCTGGCGGTTACGGGTGACGAGGCCGGCGGGCAGGACGCCGTTCCTCACCAGCCACGCGCACTCGGCGTCGAGAGCCGCCGCCAGCTCGTCCGGGCCTCGGCCCGCTCGGCCGTGCCAGGACGGCGGCGGCCCGTCGTGCAGTTTCCGGACGGCGGCACCCGCCGCCTCCCACGCCGCCGGCGACGAGGTCGACGGCTCGCCGAGGCGGCCGAGCGCCCGTCCCGGGACCGCGGCGATCGCGAGCACGGGCGGCCTGTGCCACAGGACCCGCGGGGTCGGCACCGGCGCCAGGGCCATCGCCGCGACTTCGATGTCGATGCGTGCCTGATCGGGGTCCACCTTCAGGAACACGTCACCGACGCGCAGGGTCGCCCGCTCGGCATGAGCGACGACGACTTCGACCTCGTCCATGGGCGACCAGTATCCCGAGGGCGGTCACCGACGTCTCCGGGTTTTGTCGCGGGCGAGGGCGCGGCTGACTCCGTCGACGCCGTGAAAGGCGAGGATCGGCGAGGCAGGCCCTACTTTCTCAACGCCGCCCTCGCCGGCAGCGTCACCGCCACCAGGCCCAGTCCCACCGCGCCCCCGGCGAAGGCCGCGTACAGCAACGGAGGTACGTACGGCCCCTCTCCGGTCAGGCCCCGCATCATCGGGATCAGGGTCGCGGCGGCGATGGCCGTGCCGAGGACGATGCCGGCGAGGGTCACCAGCAGGCCCTCCCAGTGCAGCATCCGCATCACCTGACGCCGGGTGGAGCCGATGAGACGGAGCATGCCGAGCTCGCGGCGGCGGTCGAGGACGGTCATGACGAGGGTGTTGACGGCGGCGATCGCAGCGAAGCCGCCGAGGACGCCGGCCATCGTGTAGTTGGCCCAGGCGTTGAGCTCGCGGTCGGTGTTCTGCTCCACGACGTACCCGGACGCGTCGGTGACCCGGCCGAGCGCGGTGAGAGCCGCCGCGTCGCCGCCGCGTACCAGCAGCACCCGGTCGAAGCCCGAGGTGACATGGGGCGCCAGGGACGCGCGGTCCATGGTCACCGCCGCGAGGCCGAGTCCGCGGCCGTACACGGCGACGACCTCGGGGCTGGACATGGTGCCGTCCGGAAGGTACAGCGGCAGCTCGTCGCCGACCTCGACCTTCGCGGATGCCGCGAGCGTCCTGTCGATGGCGATCCGCCCCTCACCGACCCGGTCGAGGCTGCCGCCGCGCACGTCGAGGTCCTGCACCTCGGCGAGCTCCTCACCGGAGCCGGAGATGCCCTGCGCCGTCGAGCCCTGCAGCCACCGGTCGCCGCCGGATCCGACGGGCACCAGCACCTGTGCGTCGAGGAGGCCCACGGCGGCCTCGACGCCGGGCGCCCGGGCGGCTCGGGCGGCGGCGTCGGCCGGCAGCCCGTCCGGGTCCGTGACCACGTGGTCCGCGGTGACGCCCGCGCGCAGCTGTTTCGCGGCCACGTGGCTCTCGCTCGTGTGCATGAAGACGAGCGTCGAGGCGAAGGCCATAGCCAGCACGATGGGGGTGATCGCGGAGGCCAACCTCCGGGCGTTCGTACGGGAGTTGGCGGCCGCGAGGGACGCCGGGGCGTCGCCTCCCCGCAACGCGAGCCCGAACAGCGCCGCCCACAGCCGTGCCACCAGCGGGCCGAGGAGCGCGACGGCGAGCATGAACAGCATGACGACGCCGAGAGCCGCGTTGGCGGCGTCGTCCCCGGCCGAACGAGCGGCGACGACGGTGAGGAACCCGCCGCCGACGAGAGCGCCCAGACCGAGCACGACACGGATCACGCCCGGCCGCAGCCGCTCCACCGACGCCTCGGTCAGCGCCTGTCCCGGTTTGATCCTCGCGGGCCTGCGCCCGGCCGCCCAGCCGGCGGCGAGCGCCGTCAGCAGCCCCGTGCCGACGGCGACGACGAGCGGGATCCAGGAGACGTGCAGCTGCACGGCCTCAGGGACGGCCCCGCGGTCCTGGAGCTGTCCGAACCACCAGTGCGCGAGACCGATCCCGGGCAGGCACCCCACCACACCGGCGAGCGGCGCGACGAGCAGCGCCTCGGCGGCGACCGCGCGGCGGATCTGCCGCGGGGTGGCCCCGACGGCGCGCAGCAGCGCGAACTCGCGGGCGCGCTGGGCGACCGACAGGGCGACCGTGCCGGACGCCGTGAAGACGGCGACCGCGGCGGCGATTCCGCCGAAGGAGCCGCCGAGGCCGGTGAGCATCTCCTTGGCGTAGCCGAGCCCCCGGTCCTCGACGCCACCCCGGCTGTCACCGGTGTGCACCTGGGCGCCGGAGCCGGCCAGCGCCTTCCGCACGCCGGCGGCGACGGCGTCGGTGTCGACCCCGTCCTCGGACAGTACGGCGATCGCGTCGGCCTTGCCGGGATGGCCGGCGAGCACGGGAGACCGGGCGTCCGCGAACCAGACGGTGGGCCCGTCGGACACGTCACCTGACCCGCCCTCCGCCAGCCCGGAAACGCGGAAGCCGGCCCGTCCCGTGGCGGTTTCGAGGGCGACGGTGTCGCCGACGCCGGCCTTCGCGGCGCGCGCGGTGGCGGCGTCGAGCACGACCTCGCCGGTCCGGGGCGCGACCCCGGCGGTGAGCGCGGCACCGGTGAAAGCGTGCGATCCCCAGCCGTGGCCCGTCAGCGGGCCCGCGTCGTGGCGCACCGGGAACGTGAAGTCCGGCACCGCCGCCGTCACGCCGGGCACGCGTGCCGCCCCGTCCGCGAGAGCGACATCCACCCGCGCCGCGTCCGGCAACGGGTCCGCCGACTCCGACCGGTCGTCGCCGCTGCCCGTGACGAGACGGGCGTACTGGTCCGCCGCCGCGACGACCGGCGCCTGCGCGTACCGCTGCGGCGGCACCGAGGCGCGAACCCCCGTCTCCAAAAGGATGCCGCAGGCGGACACGATCAGCGCCGCCATCATCAGCGCGACGAACGTGCCCGCGAACGACGCCGGCTTGAAGCTCACGGCCGCGCGAGCAAGGCCGTTGGGGACGAGGCTCCTCACGCCGCGGCCCTCACCATCGCGCCCGTACGGGACGTGAGGGCGGCCATCCGGGCGGCGATCTGGTCCGCCGAACCGCGGTCGAGACTGCCGGCGAGGACACCGTCGGCGAGGAACAGCACACGGTCCGCCCAGGCGGCCGCCACCGGGTCGTGGGTGACCATGACGACGGTCGCCCCGAGGGCGTCCACCGCCTGCCGGAGCAGACCGAGGACCTCGGCGGCGGTACCGGTGTCCAGGGCCCCGGTGGGCTCGTCGGCGAAGATCACGTCCGGCCTGGTGACCAGGGCACGGGCGATGGCGACCCGCTGCTGCTGGCCGCCGGAGAGCTCGCCGGGCCGGGACCGCGCCCTGTCGGCCAGTCCGACCTGCGCGAGCACCTCGGCCGCCCGGCGGCGGTCGCGGCGCTGCCCCGCGAGGCGCATCGGGAGCAGCACGTTCTGCTCGGCGGTGAGGGAGGGCAGCAGGTTGAACGCCTGGAAGACGAAGCCGAGGCGGCTGCGGCGCAGCTCCGTGAGCCGGTTCTCACGCATGCCCGTGATCTCCGTACCGCCGAGGCGCACCGAACCGGCCGAGGGCCGGTCGAGACCGGCGGCACACTGGAGGAAGGTGGACTTGCCCGAACCGGAGGGGCCCATGACGGCCGTGAACGTGCCGCCGGCCAGGGCGAGGTCGATGCCGGCGAGCGCGTGCACGGCGCCTGCTCCCCGGCCGTACTGCCGCCGGACACCGCGCAGTTCGACGGCGAGACCGGGCGTGCCCTGCGCCCGAGGCGGGTCGTCCGTCTTCTCGCGCTTGCCCTTGCGCAGCCCCATGGTCCGCCCTCTCGCGATCTTCTCCAGCCGATGACTCGACGCTACGGATCACGGTGATCGCGGGCCATGGTGGCTGCTGGCGCATCGCGGGTGGGGATAACCCGAGGCGCTCCCTGAGGTGGCCCCGTGAACCCGCGGCCATCTGGTGCCGGCGGGCGCACAGTGGTCTTCTGCCGCCGGGGCCGGGGCCGGGGCCGGGGCCGGGATCGGGGGCGAGGACGGGGACGGAGACGGAGACGGGGCCGGAGACGGGGCCGGGGGCGTGGACGAGGCGGGGGCGTGGACGAAACCGTGTGCTGCGGAGCCCCGCACATCCGGGACCATGAACCATGCGCCCGGACGACTGGCAACTCACCCACGACATCGACCACTTCCTCGCCCGAGCTGGGGACTTCCTGCGCTCGCGGCCCGCCCTGCACAACACGCCGCTGACCGACATCGAGAAGCTGCGAAAACGCGGGCCGGAAGCACACGCGGGCGATCCCGCCGTCCTCGGCCGACTGGAGTCAGGAGGCGAGGTCCGCGGCATCTGCTACCGCACCCCGCGCGGATACCTGAACATCACCCCCCTCGCCGCCGAACAGGCCGGCACGCTCGCCGCTCACCTGGCCGCCCTCGGCCACCGCCCCTCGGGCGTGATCGCGGACCACGACACCGCCACCGCCTTCGCCGAGGCTTGGCGGCGGCACACGGGCGCGGTGCCGACGCCTTTCTGGCGGACCCATCTCTACCGACTGGGCACGCTCACCCCACCCCGGCCACACCCGGAGGGAAGGGCGCGTACGGCGGGCGCGCGCGACCATGCCCAAGTCGTGCGCTGGTGCCGTGAGTTCTGCGTCGAGGTCGGGGAGCAGCACTCCATCGACCTGATCGACGCCGGTTCCTGGGCCGACTCGCGCTTCGGCGACCGGCACTTCACGTTCTGGGAGACCCCGGAGGGCACCCCCGTCTCCCTGGCGGCCGCCACCACGATGGTCGCCGGCATGATCCGGGTGGACCCGGTCTACACCCCGGCCCACCTCCGGGGCGGCGGTTTCGCCGGCGCCGTGACGGTCGAGGTGAGCCGTGCCGCGCTGGCATCGGGCGCTACGGACGTCGTCCTGTTCACGGACCCGGCCAACCCCACCAGCAACGCCCTCTACCAGCGCGTCGGATACGTCCACGTGGCCGACTTCACCGGATACCGGTTCGCCGGTCGATGACCTGGAGCCGGGGTGGTGGGGCCGTGAGGGTGGGGCGGGGCGCCGGCCGGCAGGCGTCCATCCGCGGCTGCCGGCCGACGCACACGGCCCCGCCGTCACGTCCTCGCGCGCAGGCCGCTCAGTCGAAGGGCGTCAGGAAGTCGCGCGGGGACAGGGCCCGACTCACGATGCGGGTGTCGCCGATCCACCCGTAGAAGCCCTGCCCGAACTTCTCGTCGAACTGGGTGGCGCCGATGACGAAGGGCTTGCCCAAAGTGGTGATGCCGGTCGACGGCTGCGTCGGGTTGCGGGCGATCCTCGAGCCGTCGACGTACATCACCGTGCGTCGGCCGTCGTTGACGAGCGCGATGTGCATCCAGCGGCCGACCGGCACGGCGTGGCTCCAGGACGTCGGGTCGGCGTCCTGCGCGTAGGGGTAGACGACGAACTGGAGGAACCTCTCCGGAGACAGGTTGAGGCTGCAGGTGGGTTCCAGCGGGGACCAGCCGGTGGTCTTCCCGGCGTCGCCGTTGCGGCCCTCCCAGCTCAGGATGCCCATCCAGCTGTGGTCGCCCTCGAAGGGCTCCGGCAGCATGATGTGCGTCTCCAAGGTGTAACCCCGGGTGAACTTCGCGCTGTTGACGGGAGCGCCCGCGGCCGTCGTGAGGATGGCGCCGCGGTCGGGGCTCTTGCCGCCGTCGAAACGGAGGCTGGCGTGCGCCGGCTGGTTCGGGTGATGGTCGGCGGACCAGGTGAGGGCGTCCGGCCCGCTCGCGTGCAGCCGGCTCACCGTCAGATCGTTGCCGTTGCCCGTGAGGTCGCGTACCCGCACTCCGTCGGCCACGGGCGCACCCGGGGTGCCGGCGGCGGTCGTACCGGAGGTGTCGAAGCGCCAGTAGGCGACCGTGCCGCGGGGCATGACGGCGGACGCGGGACGCGGCTTCGGCGCGGGGACCGGCGCGAAGCCCTTGAAGCGCTCGTCGAAGTCGATGCTGAGGCTGAACCGGTCGGTGGGGCCCGTCAGTTCGATCGTCTCGGCCTCCAGCGGCGCACGCTGCTCGGGGTCACGGGCGAGGAACCACGGCGAGAACGTCTCGACGTCGATGACGCCGCGCACCACGTCGAAGCCGTAGAGGCGGATCATGCCGGCGCCGCCGTAGTAGCGGTCCTGGTAGTTGGTGATATGGACGTGGACATCGTTGTCAGCGTCGTTGGTCAGAACGGTGCGCCCGGGCGGCCAGTAGTGGCCGCCCAGCGCGAGGAAGATCTGGTCGTTGCCGCGGATGAGCCCGTCCCACAGCCGCTTGCCGTTGTCCGACAGCTGCGCCGCGCCCTCGTCGTCCGACCAGGCGATGTCATGCGTGGTGAGGACGGCGGGCAGCGTCGGATGCTCGTCGAGCACACCCTGCGCCCACCGCAGCCCCTTGTCCGACACCCGCCAGTCGAGGGCGAGTACCAGCCACTCGCGGTCCGCGGCGCGCAGCACGTGGTAGCTGTTGTAGCCGTCGGGGGAGGCACCGCGGAAGGTCGGCATCGACGCGTAGCGCTCGGGACCGAACGCCGCGAGATAGGCGGAGTCACCACGCTGGTCGTCCGTGGACGAGCGGATGTCGTGGTTCCCCGCCAGGACGCTGTACGGCACCTTGCCGTGCAGGCCCCTGAAGGTGTCGGCGGCGAGCTCGATCTCCTCCTCGGTGCCGTGCTCCGTGACATCGCCGAGGTGCGTCATGAAGGCGATGTTCGCCTCCTCCCGCTCGGCGACGAGGTAGCGGAACGTGGCGCGCAGCGGCGCCGGGTCCGCGCTGTCGGCGTCGAAGAGGTACTGCGTGTCGGGAAGCACGGCCAGCGCGAACCGCGGACTCTCGGTGTCGAACCGCGACCGACCGCTGCTGACGGCCGCCGAGTCGGCCCGCGCCGGTCCCGCGCCGGCCGCCGTGACCACCGCACCGGCCGCGGGTATCGCGACCGCGGCCTGCAGCAGGACACGTCTGTCCAGTCGTCTGCGGTTGTCCTCTGTACTGCTCATCTGCCCTCCAGGTCATGAATGTCGACGTAGGAAGGCACAGTGCTGACCGGCCGTGGCCACGTGATGGCAACAGGCCGAACGGCGGACCCACAAACGGCGAATGGCCGCTCGTGGGGCCGCCGGGCACCTCGGGCGCCGCTCGGTGGACGGCGCGGGCGGGCGTGTCGTCAGTAGACGGACAGGCCGTACGCGCTCAGCACCTCCCCGATCGGCTGGTAGTAGGTGGTCCCGCCCGTGGCGCAGTTGCCTGAGCCGCCGGAGAGGATGCCGATGACCTTGTCGCCCGCGTACAGCGGGCCACCGCTGTCGCCGGGCTCGGCGCAGATGTTGGTCTGGATCAGCCCGCTGACGATGTCGCCCCCGCCGTAGTTCACCGTTGCGTTCAGGGCGGTGACCACGCCGCACCGGACCCCGGTCACCGCGCCCCGGGTGCAGACCCGTTGGCCGACGTACGCGGACGCCGTCCCGGTCACGTCGACCGTGCCGATCGTGCCGGGGTGCGGCACGGCCGGGTTGGCGTGACGGACGACCCCGAAGTCGTTGCCGGGGAAACTGGTGCCGGTGGTCGGGCCGATGGCCGTGTCCAGCGCGGCGCCGGTGTACCAGGTGGCCGCACCCTCGGTGCAGTGTCCCGCGGTGACGAAGTAGTAGGCGGACCCGCTCTGCACATTGACGCCCGCCGTGCAGCGGCGACCGCCGGCGTAGACGCCGTCGCCGCCGGACAGGAGCGTGCGCAGCCGGCCGTCGACCCGTTCGAAGGTGACGGCATCGGTGAGGCGGCCGGTGGCGTGGCGGAGCCGGGCCAGCTCGGTGCCGCTGACCGTCGAGTCGGCGAGGACGCGCAACTTCCCGCTGCGCTCGTCCACGGCCCACGCCGTCCCGTCGATCCCCAGGGACGCGACGGCCGAGGCCGAAGCGGAGAGGGAGGACGGCGCGGGCCGGGCGGTGGGCGCTGCCGTCGCGCTGGTACCGGACACCGTGAGGGCGGCCACTCCCAGCAGGCTCAGCGCGTAGGCGATCGGCCGAGAGCGTCTGTTGGTGGTACGGCGTGCTGTCATCCCGAATCTCCCCGAGGACGGTCGGACGGTTTCGGGCACGCCGGGTCGTCACCGGGCGCGCCGGCTTGCCTGCCGTGGTGCTGGTGTCGTGCGGGATTCGAAGGCGAACGCGAGCCCTCGTCGTGGCTTCGTCTACGACGCCGGGCGGAGGCGAAGCAGGCTCATTGTGCCCGGGCGGGGTCCGGCGGGGGTAGGGCGCGTTCGGTCGCGGTGTGCGCGCCGCGTCGGGCTCCCGTGTGCGAGTCGAAGGAGCCCCGGCTCCGAGTGGCCCTGCGTCGGGCGGGTGGCGTGAAATCCCGCTCGGGTGCGGGAGGTTGGGCCATGATGATCACATGATGGCTGTGCCGCTCTCCGTACTGGAAGTCGCGATGGTTCAGGCCGGCGGCAAGGCCGCCGACACCCTGCGCGACACGACCGTGTTCGCCCGGCGGGTCGAGGCCATGGGCTATCGGCGACTTTGGTACGCCGAACATCACCATTCGCCCGCCATCGGTGCCTTCCCGCCGGTCGTGCTGATCGCGCACGCCGCCGCGTCGACGTCGACGATCCGGCTGGGTTCCGGGGGTGTTCTCGCTCCCCACCACAGTCCGATCCTGCTGGCCGAACAGTTCGGCACGCTGGCCGGGCTGCACCCGGAGCGTGTCGACCTCGGCATCGGACGAGGTCCGGGAACGCTGGACGAGGCGACCGCGCGGGCGCTGCGGCGAGGAGCGGGACCGACCACCGACGACGAGTACCGCGACGGCGTGGCCGCCACCTTGCGGTTCCTCGTGGACGAGGTCGCGCTCGACGACCTGCCCGAGCCCTGGCTGCTCGCCTCCAGCACCGCCGGTGCCGCGCTCGCCGCGGACCTGGGCCTGCCGGTCGCCGTCGCCCACCACATCCGCCCCGACAACACCGCTGCCGCGATCGCGGAGTACCGGGCCCGCTTCCAGCCCTCGCGCTGGTGCGACAGCCCGCGTGTGCTGCTGTGCGTGGAGACGGTGTGCGCTCCCACGCCGGAGGACGTCGAGTGGCTCGCCGGTCCGATGAACGTGGTCAAGGCCGGGCTCCTCCAGGGCCGCGGTGACTTTCCCTTCCCGACACCGGCCCAGGCGGCAGAGCACCGCTTCACCGAGCAGGAGTCGCAGGCCCTGGCCGGCTTCCGCGCCCAGCAGGCCCACGGCACGCCCGACACCGTCGTCCGGCGCCTGACAGAGCTCGTCGACGCAACGGGGGCACAGGAGTTGATGCTGGTCACCCCCGTGTACGCGGTGGAGGAGCGTCTGCGGTCCTACGAGCTCGTCGCGACGGCCTCGGCCGTCGGTTCGATCGCCTGAGGTCCGGCGCTGATCCACGGGCGCCGTGCCGAGGTCAGACGGCCTTCACCACGACGCCGGCCCGTTCCAGCGCGGCGACCTCGTCGGCGGGCGCCGTTCCGTCGGTGACGAGCGTGTGCGCGAGTGTCGCCGGGCCCACGTGGGCGTAGGCGGTGTGGCCGAGCTTGCTGCCGTCGGCGGCGACCAGGACGCGGCGCGCGGAGGCGATCGCGGCCTTCTTCACGGCCGCGTCGTCGAGATCGTAGGCGGTCATGCCCTCGACGGCGCTCAGACCGCAGCAGCCCATGACGGCGGTGTCGAAGCGCAGGGCCGCGAGGGACGCGAGGGTCAGAGGGCCGGTGAGGGCGCCCTCGGCGGCCCGGGGCCGCCCGCCGGGCACCATCAGCCTGGCCGGGTTCGAGCCTTCGCCGAATACATGGATGGCCTGCAAGGACAGGGGCATCACGGTGACCGGTCGTCGGCGCAGCAGGTGGGCGACCTCCAGGCACGTCGTGCCGCTGTCGAGGAGGACGGTCTCACCGTCGGCGACGAGCGAGGCGATCTCAGCCGCGATACGGCGCTTGGTCTCGACGCCCTCACGCGCGCGCAGCGCGAAGGGGGGCTCCTCGCCCCTCAGCAGCAAGGTCCGTGCGCCGCCGCGGACCCGTTCGAGGACGCCTTGCGCGGCCAGCGCGTCGAGGTCCCGGCGGATGGTCATCTCGGAGGCGCCGGTCAGTTCGGCGAGTTCCTGGACCGTGACCCTGCCCGACTCCCTGACGGCCTGCGCGATCACCCCGTGCCGGTCTGCGTTGCTCATGCCACGATTCAACACCGCACGAAACGAACAATCAATATGTGCGAAACGCCAGTGTTCAATCGTCCTGCGTGTTCGTTACGGTTGCCTGTATGGATCACTCCCTCCGAGCCGCCCGAGTGGCGACCTTCGTCTACTTCATCCTGTGCGGCGCCTTGATGGGCACCTGGGTGGTGTACATCCCCGCTGTCGAGGAGCGCGTGGACATCAGCCACGCGACGCTCGGGGGATTCCTGGTCCTGCTGGGGCTCGGAGCCTTCATCGGCATGCAGGTGGCCGGGCGGCTGACGGACCGGCTCGGAGCGCGGGTCGTCGTCCCCGTCACCGGCGTGCTGTGCAGCGCCGCCCTGGTGCTGCCCGGCCTGCCCCGGGAGCCGTGGATGCTGGCAGGGGCCCTGCTGGTGTTCGGCTTCTGCAACGGCTCCCTGGACGTGAGCATGAACGCGCACGCCGTGCACGTGGAGAAGGCGTACGGCCGCCCCGTCATGTCGGCCTTCCACGCGACCTTCTCGGTCGGCGGTGTCTTCGCCGCGGTCGTCGGAGCGGCCACGGCGGGCGCCGGCCTGAGCCCGGCCGTGGCCATGGCCGCCGTAGGAGCGCTCGGCATCGTGATCGCTCTCGTGTCGGCGCGCGCCCTGCTGCCGGCCGCACCCACCGCTGCCGACACCGATGTCGTCCCGCAGGCCGAGCGGACGCCGGCCACCGAGCGCCGCGGCGCCGGCGGCCGCATCTGGCTGCTCGCCGCCCTGGCTCTGATGGTGATGCTGTGTGAGGGTGCCGCCAACGACTGGAGCGCCCTTCACCTGAAGGACATCCTGGGCGCGTCCGCGAGCACCGCCGCCTTCGCCTACGGCACCTTCGCGGCGACGATGACCATCGGCCGGCTGCTCGCCGACCGCCTCGCCGCCCGGTTCGGGCCCATGGCGATCCTGCGTCACGGCGCGGCCACCGCCGCCGTCGGCATCACCCTCGTCGCCCTCGCGCCGTGGATGGGGGCCGCGTTCGCGGGCTGGGCCCTCTTCGGTCTGGGACTCTCCGGCTGTGTCCCGCAGCTGTTCAGCGCGGCCGGGCACGCCGACCCGGCCGCCGCGGGCGCCAACGTCTCCCGTGTCGCCGGGCTCGGCTACGTCGGCATGCTCGCCGGTCCCGCCGTCATCGGCTGGCTGACCCACCTCGTCCCCCTGAACCAGACCTTCCTGCTGCTCACCCTGCTGTGCGTGATCGCAGCCGTGGCCGCGGGAGTCCTGCGCACCGGAGCCGACCGCACCCGCGAGATGTCCGCCAGCAGCCACTGACCCCCTCGGGATGCGGAGGTCCCGCCATCATGCGCACCGACCGGAACATCGTTCTGTTCGACCTCTTCGGGGTCGTCGCCCGTCACCAACGCCCGGGCGCGCTGGAGAAGATGGCCGCACGCTGCCACGCGCCCGTCGACGCCTTCACGGCGGCCTACTGGGCCTGCCGCGAGCCCTACGACGCGGGCCGGCAGTCCGCGTCCGAGTACTGGGGGGGCCGTACTGCGCGGGCTGTCCCGACCGGGTGACGCCGGCATGATCGAGGAGCTGCGCCTGACCGACATCGACAGCTGGTCCCGCGTCGACGAACGCATGGTGGCCTACGTCCGCTCCCTCCGCGCCGTCGCGGAGGTCGCGCTGCTGTCCAACATCCCCTCCGACCACGCGGACGCCTTCCTCGTCGCGAACCCCTGGCTGTGCGATCTGGACCACGTCGCCTTCTCCGGGAAGATCAAAGTGGCGAAACCGGACCCTGCGGCCTTCCATCACTGCGCCGTCGCCATGCGGGCCGCCCCGGCCGACTTCCTCTTCGTCGACGACCGGGAGGAGAACGTACGCGCCGCGCAGGCCACCGGCATGAACGGACACGTCTTCACCGACCGCGACGGGCTGGCAGCCGTCGTCGACACCTGGCTGCCGACTCGACGCCCCACGCGGAAGTGACACGGGTCCTGAACCCGGCTCCGCGTGACGGGACTTGGGACGGCGGCGATCTACCGCCCGTGCGCGAGACCCCGTTCGTCCTCGACGGCGGGCTGGACGAGTGCGAGGAGGTTGCCTTCGGGGTCCTTTGTGACGGGTTCCCCCTTCACAGGGGCTTACGGCCGGCCCTCACACCTCAGTCCCACCAGAACGACCAGGAAGTCCGCCCCACGAGGTCCGTCGCGTACTCGGGGAACGGCGTCGGAGGGTCGTCGACGATGTTGTCCGCCGTCGACAGCACATGCTCCAGGGCGAGCAGGTCGGCGTGCTCCGCTGCGGCCGGAGGGCGCGCGACCGACACGTGCAGCTCACCGCCGGAGACCGCCACGACCTGAGCGCCGAAGCGGTCCTCCCAGCTCCGCAGCAACGCGCACAGCAGGGGCAGGGGCGCCTCCGCCGACCAGCCGATCAACGCCAGGGCGTCGCTGCCCCGCACGGCAGGGACGAGAACCAGGCGGCAATCCTCCAGCCCGAACGGGCCGGTATCGATGAGCCGGGCCACCAGGCTCGCCGCAGCCTCCTCGGGCGTCGGGCCGCCTGACGTGGCCGGCATCCGCGGCGCCAAGCCCGGCCATTGCTCGAAGGGCGGCCCGGGGTCGTGCGGCCACGGCTCGGTGTCTTCGTCCTCAGGTGCCGGGTCCGGCGTCCGGTCCGTCCAGTAGGGCAGCCGCCTGCGGCGGTACTCGGCAAAGTCGGCGGCCAGCACCTCTTCCAGCCGGACGCCGTCGACCTGGTCGAGGCGGAGCGGCTTTCCGATGGCTTCGAGCGGGCAGAGGAACGGGACCGGGCCGCCTGCGCCCTGCTCGCTCAGCAGGCGTGGCCACAGCCGGTCGATGTCCTCAGGGAAGTCGTCGGAGACCCAGACGGGTGCGGAACCAGGGGGCAGGAACCGGCCGGGAGGCAGGCCACCGGGCAAGGCGAACGGCATGGTCGCACCGTAGACCGTGGCACTGACAGCGCAGCCACCGGCCAGGCCCGAGGCGTCCCGCTCGTCAATGATCCGGACGAAACGCCCTGCCCCGCCGCGTGACCCCTGTCTCACCCGGGCGGCGCCCCTTGGCTATGCAACGAGTTGCATATGAAGATCGAGGCATGGCGCTCGAGCACGCGATCCTCGTCTCCCTGCTGGAGAAGCCGGGCTCCGGCTATGAGCTGGCCCGGCGGTTCGACCGGTCCATCGGATACTTCTGGACCGCCACGCACCAGCAGATCTACCGCGTTCTCAAGCGCATGGAGAGCGACGGCCTGCTCGCCGTGCGCGGGCTGTCGCAGCAGAGCCGGCCGGACAAGAAGGAGTACTCCGTCATGGGCCCCGGCCGCGCGGCGCTGTCCCAGTGGCTGCACGAACCCATCGAACCCGAGAGCATCCGGCACGAACTCGCCGTCAAGATCCGTGGCGCGGCCTTCGACGACCCGTCCCTGCTGATCCGCGAGGTCGAACGGCACCGTCAGGTGCACAGCGACCGGCTCGCCCACTATCTCGCCGGAGAACTGCGTGACTTCACCGGCCCGACGGCCCCCACCCCGCTCGACGCCGGACAGGAGCTGCAGCACGTCGTGCTGCGCGGCGGCATCGCGTACGAGCGGATGACGGTCGCCTGGCTCGACGACGTACTCGCCACCCTCCACCGGCTCCGCACGCCGCACCCGCGCACCTGAGCAGCGGGCCACCGCCGCCCGCGCTCCACCAACTTCATTCCCGCACCCTCACCCTCAACCCCGGAAGGCGGACCTCCATGGCCGACTCCCTCCTCTTCAACCCGCGCACGTACGACCCGGCGCAGTTCGACCCGGAGACCCGCAGGCTGCTGCGTGCCACCGTCGACTGGTTCGAGGACCGCGGCAAGCGCCGGCTGATCGAGGACTACCGTTCCCGCGCCTGGCTGGCGGACTTCCTCGCGTTCGCCGCCAAGGAAGGGCTGTTCGCCACCTTCCTCACCCCGGCCTCCGCGGCCGGCGCCGAGGACCAGCGCTGGGACACGGCCCGGATCGCCGCCCTCAACGAGATCTTCGGGTTCTACGGTCTCGACTACTGGTACGCGTGGCAGGTGACCATCCTCGGCCTCGGACCGGTCTGGCAGAGCGACAACGCCGCGGCCCGCACCCGCACCGCCGAACTCCTCTCCCAGGGTGAGGTGTTCGCCTTCGGTCTCTCCGAGAAGACCCACGGCGCGGACATCTACTCCACCGACATGCTGCTGACGCCGGACGGCGACGGCGGCTTCACCGCGTCCGGTTCGAAGTACTACATCGGCAACGGCAACGCCGCCGGGCTCGTCTCGGTCTTCGGCCGCCGCACCGACATCGAGGGCCCGGACGGCTACGTCTTCTTCGCCGCCGACAGCCGCCACCCGGCCTACCACCTCGTGAAGAACGTCGTCGACTCCTCGAAGTACGTCAGCGAGTTCCGCCTCGACGACTACCCGGTGGGCCCGGACGACGTCCTGCACACGGGCCGCGCCGCCTTCGACGCCGCGCTCAACACCGTCAACGTCGGCAAGTTCAACCTCTGCACCGCCTCGATCGGCATCTGCGAGCACGCGATGTACGAGGCGGTCACCCACGCGCACAACCGCATCCTGTACGGCCGCCCCGTCACCGCCTTCCCGCACGTACGCCGCGAGTTGGCCGACGCGTACGTCCGCCTCGTCGGCATGAAGCTGTTCAGCGACCGCGCCGTCGACTACTTCCGCTCCGCCTCGCCGGACGACCGCCGCTACCTCCTCTTCAACCCGATGACGAAGATGAAGGTGACCACGGAGGGCGAGAAGGTCATCGACCTGATGTGGGACGTGATCGCCGCCAAGGGCTTCGAGAAGGACACCTACTTCGCCCAGGCCGCCGTCGAGATCCGGGGGCTGCCCAAGCTCGAGGGCACGGTCCACGTCAACCTCGCGCTGATCCTCAAATTCATGCGCAACCACCTCCTGAACCCTGCCGAGTTCGCGGCCGTTCCGACCCGTCTCGACGCGGCCGACGACACGTTCCTCTTCGAGCAGGGACCGGCCCGCGGCCTCGGCTCCGTACGCTTCCACGACTGGCGCCCCGCCTACGACGCCTACGCCGCCGTACCGAACGTCGCCCGCTTCCGCGAGCAGGCCGACGCCCTGTGCGAGTTCGTCGCCACCGCCGCCCCCGACGAGGAGCAGAGCCGCGACCTCGATCTCCTGCTCGCCGTCGGCCAGCTGTTCGCGCTGGTGGTGCACGGCCAGCTGATCCTGGAACAGGCCCGCCTGACGGGCCTCGACGAGGACGTGCTGGACGAGCTGTTCTCCGTCCTCGTCCGCGACTTCTCCGCCTACGCCGTCGAGCTGCACGGCAAGGACTCCGCCACCGCGGACCAGCAGAGCTGGGCGCTCGGCGCGGTGCGGCGCCCCGTCGTGGACGCCGCGCGTTCGGAGCGTGTCTGGGAGCGTGTCGAGGCACTGTCCGGGACGTACGAGATGGCACCCTGACGCCCTGCCCGGGGAACGCGTCGGCATATGACCGTCGTTGCTGCCGTAAGCAGTGACGTCCCTGCCGTGGCCTCCGCGAACTGCCGCGCGGAGGCCATCGGTTGGGCCGTGCCGACCGGCCCCCGACCGGGTCACCCCCAGCCGGGCCGCGATCCGCTTCGGGTTGCCGCCGGCTGCTCGTCCTCGTAGTACGGCGTGGACCGGTGCTCGGAGCCGGACACGAAGTACTCGGCGTCCTTCGGCCGCTGGGCGCCCGCACGCGGACGGGGCGCCGGCTCGAGGTGGGGGATGTGCTTGGAGCAGTGCACATACGCCTCCTCCACCGTGATGTGCACCCAGAATTCGGGCCGGCGTCCCGGGGCGGTGTCCACCGGAAGGCGGGGGTAGGCCCGCCGCTGCTCCTCGTCCCTGTGGAGCCGGGCCGTGCCATTGACGTGCAGACCTATGTGGTCCTGCGTGAAGTCGACGAAGAGCAGGCCGATATGCGGGTTCTCGGTGATGTTCCCCGCACTGGCGAGGACTCCGTTCCCGCGGTACTCGGGGTAGGTGACGGTGCCGTCGTCCAGCACGGTGACGAAGCCCGGGGGACCGGCACGGAAGGTGACGTCGCAG
This sequence comes from Streptomyces sp. Y7, assembly GCF_043195415.1. NCBI lineage: Bacteria > Bacillati > Actinomycetota > Actinomycetes > Kitasatosporales > Streptomycetaceae > Streptomyces > Streptomyces sp. Y7. The sequence continues at coordinate 535,808 of NZ_JBIDDQ010000001.1, read as the reverse complement.
GCGCCGCCGGCGTCCGCGGTGGAGAGAAACGCCATGGTCTGCCGGCTGATGAAGTCCGCCATCCGAGGGGTGAGACGGGGCTGCACCTGCCGGTCGTAGAAGGTGGCGGCCTGCTCGGCTGTGCCGAGAAGATGCTGTAGGCGGCGCTCGCCGAGGGAACCGGTGGACTCGTGGGGGTGGGTCACGGAACGCGCTGCCTTCCTATGGCCTTGCTGGGCGTGGGGGGAGCGACGGCACTCTAACCCCGGAGGGAGCGCGGTGTCGTGGCCGGTACGGGGGCGCGACGTGCCTGCGCTGCACGGGCAGGCGGGCAGGCGGAGCGCGACGGGCGACGGTATCGGTGGTGCTGCCGGGGTTTGTGCGGGAGCGCTCTCATCGGTGGGCGCGCCGCTGTCGCGAGGGACCGGGGCGGACGTGTTCGTCCGTGCAGCTCGGGCGTACCGGCCCGCATTCGGCTGATTGGTCCGCGAAGCCGGACGCCGTGCCGGGGCGTCGGGAACGGCTCGGGTCGTTCGCCTGTGACCATGAGGCGTCCGGTGAAAAGTGATCAACGAGCAGCTCCGGGTCGCAGGGGCCGAGGTGCCGCCGCCGTGGAGCGCTCGCGGGAACGCGCTGTGGGTGATGTGGTGAACGGGTTGACCTCGCTGCCGGCCGCGGTGCTGGTCGTGGGCGGACTCCTGCTCGCCCTCCTGGTCACGGCCGCCGCACGCGTCGGCGTCCGGGCGCTCGTGCCGGTCGGGGAACAGGACCAGGTGGCGCAGATCGCCATGCCCCTGATGTCGTCACTCGGCGCCGCCTTCGCGATCTTCGCGGCACTGTCACTGTCCAGCGAGGCCGGCTACCTGCGCTCGGCGGAGGCACTGGTGAGCGACGAGGCGGCCGCCGCCTCCCGCCTGGCATGGGCGACGACCAGCCCACGAGTCCGGGCGGAGCCGATCCAAGCCGCGCTGGTGGACTACTTGCAGACCACGCGCGCCAGGGAATGGGAGGGCGCGGCGGCGGCGTCCGGCGACGACACGGCAACCGCCCGCGCGATCGCACGGCTGGAGCGGAGCGTGCGCGCCGAGGCGGCACGGCCCGAGGTGGGAACCACGACGGGCACCGAACTGGTGGTCTCCCTGGACGGGGTCACCAGCAGCCGCCGCGCCCGCGTCGCCGCCGCCTCACGCGACGTGCCCGTGCTCTACGTCGTCACACTCGTCGTCAGCGGCCTGGCCCTGATCGTCAACTCCGGCGCACTGGTCTTCCGCAACAGCCTGCGGACGTCACTGCTCGTCGCGGGCGTCGCGTGTGTGGTGGGGCTGAGCCTGGCCCTGCTCCTCGCACTCAGCGCCTCCTGGAGCGGACCGTTCATCGTGAGCGGGCATCCACTCGACGCCATCGTCGGGGACCTGAAGTCCGGCTTCTTCCAGGGCGGACCGTAGGCGGCGGGCAAGAGCGCAGCGCGAAAGCCGGGCGGGGAGAGGCGCTAGCATCTGCCCTGTTGAGGGGGAGCCATGGCATTGGTCCGCAGCGGATCACGAGGACGCTCCAGCCGCCCATCGCCCGCGCAGGAGGCCCGTCTTCGTGTCCGTGCAGTTACAGGCAGGTCTGATCAGCGCCGGTGTGTCGACGCTGATCCTCGTCCTCGGTGAGCTCTTCCTGCGGCAGCGCGCCCGGCAGGAGAAGAGGCAGGGCATCCAGGCCACGTACCAGAAGTACACGGAGCCGCTCGCGCTGAGTTCGATGGATCTCTTCTGGCGTCTCCGGGAGGTATTCGACACGTCCGGCGCGGGCTTCTACCTCCAGGGCCAGCTCCATCTGACCAAGTTCGAGCACTACAAGGCCCTCAGCACGCTGTACCGGCTCGCGGTCGTACTCGGCTGGATCCGTGCCCTGCGGCGCGAGTTGTTCTTCCTTCCCGGCGCCAGCAAGACGACGCTCGAACGGCTTGACGATGCGCTGCACTCCTTCACCTCGGCCCTGGCCGAGGGAGGGCACGTGGAAGCGAAGAGGGTCGCTTCGTTGATGCGCCTGTGGAGCGTCAGTGCGAGTCCTTCGACCGAGGTGATCACGCAGGCGGGCATCCGGATCGACCGTGAGCAGCGAAGGTTCCTCCACGAGGCGCAGGTGGCCGGCGCCACCCACTTGTCCGACGAGGACCAGCTGCGTCTGTGCCAGGCCGTGGCCGACATGCTCGCGGAGGTGGTCGAATGCCCGCGCATCGCCGACGGCATCGTGGGGGAGACCCGCCACCGGGCGGTCTCGTGTCTCGCCGTGCGCGAGGCGTGGATCTACCGTGACTGGCAGGCCGCGATCGGTGACCTGATGCTCCGTGACGCCCAGATGGGCCAGCGCCAGTTCGAAGTCATCGGATACAAGCAGTTCGAGGCGATGGGCACCAACGGTGAGGAAGAGGACCGCCTGTGGCTGCGCCGGCTCAACACGGTCATCGACGACCTCGACGTCGGCGGCGACCGCACACGCGATGCGCGCATAGACCAGCTCCGCGAGGTCTATGTGGCCACCGCGCGCATCATCGAGGCACTGCACAACGACGACGCCACCCGATCCAGGATCTCCCCGGCGACGGTACGAGCCGTCGAGGAGACGCTGGCCTCCGCGGCAACCTGCTGAAGACGCCGAGACCTCACATCCCCGTCCTGACACCCGGCCATTCTCCCGTCGCAGCGGACACGGAACACCGCACGGCCGTCGTGTGTACCGACCGCGGTTCATGGCCTACGCCGAGCCGGGTTCACCCCCCCCAGGTCGTCGTCGCCCGTGCCCTCGCCGCCCCTCGTGTGCGGGGCGCTTCGGTGCAGGCGGATCACCGCGTACGTCTCCCCGTCCCTCGGCGGACGCGTCCAGGACCGCGTGGTGAACGTGTGCAGCCGCCCGTTCGTGATGGCGTGGCGCGGCAGTCGGGCACCGAACTCCCCGGCCACCGCTTCGAGGAGCGAGCGTTCCACCTCGGCGCCGGAGACCAGGTCACCGAAGAACCGGTCCGGGTTCAGCGCCGGCGGTATCTCCCCGCTCTTCCGGACCTCGCCGTCCGCGTAGGTGAACGCGTACTGCTCGACCCCGTCCACGGACACGGACAGGTGGAAGAACGGCTCTCCGTACGACGCCCTCAGGCCGCTCCACACCACCACGGCACGGGTGCCCGCGCCGGCGCTCGCGGCGGGGGAGACGAACCGGCGCCGGTCGAACGGGGCCGGTTCGCCGTCGAAGGCGAAGCTCCAGCCGGGCCCTGCCCGACCGACCGCCATGAGCGCCCGGTCGTCGTAGGACGAGAACTCCTCCTGGTCCCGCCGGGACCGGTGGCGCGCGTCCCACAGGGTCATGGGCTCGTTGAGCACCGTGTCGCGGCCCGCGAGGCGTCCGGGCAGTTCCTCCGGCTCGACCCCCTCCATCAGGACGAACCGGTAGGACGTGCGGTTGTTGCCCGGGTCCGGCACCGCGAGCCACGCCAGGTCGCCCGGGTCGAGCGGAGCCGTCGGGCTCGGTGCCTCACCCGTCTGCCCGCCCCGCGGCGTGGACAGCAGCTCGCGGCCCCGCTCCGGAGTCAGCAGCGGCCCGAGGAGAGGGTCGGCCACCCATCCCAGGGGCGCCAAGTGGTCGGGTCCCAGCGGCTCCCACAACGGCAGCGCAGCAGTCAGTGTCCGCCACGCCCCGTCCGTGTCCCCCCAACGTGCCAGCTTCCGCGCCCGCTCGACCGCTTCCCCGAACGGCCCGGCCGCCATATACCGGTACGTGCCGTTGCGGATCTCTTCCAGCGTCGCGTACGCCGACGACACCAGGTCACCGTCGGCGCCCCGCAGATGGAACGTCAGCGTCGAGTCGTCCCGGTACGAGTGCGCGGCGTGCTCGGCGACCAGCGGGGGCAGCAGCTCGGGCGCGTACAGAGGGTCCGTCACCAGGCCGTCGAAGTACACCATGTAGGTCTCTCCGAGCAGGCGTCGTATCTGGTCCCCCAGCCCGGCCGCGCGTGGACGGCCGTATCCCTTGGCCTCGTCCAGTGAACCAGCGGCCGCCTCCCAGTTGCCGCGCAGCGCCTCCAGCCGGGCCTCCTCCACCCGGGCGTCCAGCTCTCGCGTCGTGTCGTTGACGAACGCGGGCTCACCGTCGCCCGGGCGGGACCGCAGGCTGTGCAACTCCCGGTACATGTCCCGCATGAACGCGAGGAAGTTCTCGTGCCGCTCGGGTGGCGCGGCCCGCCAGCTCGCCCAGGTGTAGACGGCCCACTCGCCGTCCTCGTCCACGTCCTCGGGGTCCAGGAGGACATGGGTGATGTCGGACTCCACGTCGAGCTGCAGCCCGCGCCGCCAGAGCTCCGCCTCCCGCCGCTCCTCGGGCCCGGCGTCCTCGTCCAGAGACTCCTCGAACAGGTCCGCGAGTCCCGACTCGTTGTCGTGCCAGTGCGCGTGCTCGGTCCCGGCCAGCAGCCACACGAACCCGCCCGCGTGCCGCCATCCGTCACAGACCTTGAGGAACTCCCGGTACGACGGCGGCATCCGGCGGCCCAGGCGCTCCTCCATCGCCGCGATCCGCTCTTCGGACGCGGGCGGAAACCCCAGCCAACGCGCCTGCCGGGCAGCCTCGTCGTCCTCGCCCTGCGCCTCGCCGTGCGGGAGGGAATCGGCCCACTCCCCGCTCCACCTGAGCAGGAAGGACCGCCAGTCGAATGCCGTGGTGTCCGTCATACGGCCGATGCTGCCACCTGCCACTGACAGTGCCGGGCGGCAGCCGTGGCCACTCGCAGTGCCGGGCCGGCAGCCGTGGCCGGCGAAAGTCCCGTACCCGCGCGATGAGTTGTGCCTGCCGGGCACGTCCCACCCTGCCCGCCCGGCGGGTGACGTGCGGATCATGCACGGCTCGCACGGCTTCGTCCGACCCCGGCCGGGCCGGGCGCCGTGCTCCCGAGCCCCGGTCGTGTCGTGAAGGGATGCCCCGACCGCGCAGGGCTATCGTCGCTCGAGGGTCGGCCATGATCGTCGCTCCCGGGTGTGCGGGCCGCCGCGACACCCGGCGTGCGGCTCCTGCGCCACAGTCGACCGCCCACACCGCAGGCAGGCCCAGACAGCGCGGCACCGTGTCCCCATTGGAGTTCCATGACCTCAGCGGATTCCGGGCAGCAGCAGACGTCGCTCGCACGCGCCTCCGCCGTGGCGCGTCACGGAAAGCTCTGGCTGGTGCCGACGATCCTGGCCTCGCTGGTGGCCCTGTGCCTGACGCTGCTCTACCTGGGCGGCATCCTCAATCCGAACGGGAACCTGCGCGATCTCCCGATCGCCCTGGTCGACGCGGACCAGGGGCCGCCGCTGCCGGGACAACAGCAGACCCTGGGCGCGCAGGTGAGCCGGGCGGTCATCGCACAGACCCCGGCGGACACCGTGGACTGGCGCCGGCTCAGCCAGGCCCGGATGCAGGACGAACTCGACTCGGGCAAGATCTACGGCGCCCTGGTCATCCCGGCCGACTTCACCACGTCGGTGGGGGCACTGACGACCGCCAAGGCCACGGCGCGGCCCGCCCTCACCGTCCTGACCAACCCCGGGCTGGGCAGCCTCGGCTCCTCCCTGGCCAGTCAGATCACCCAGCGTGCGGCTCACCAGACATCCCTGACGATCGGTCGGCAACTGACCAGCCAGTCGTCCGCGCCGGAGGCCGACACCACGACCCGTGTGCTGCTCGGCGATCCGATCACCGTCACCACCAAGGTGGGCCACCCCATCGGCAGGCACAGCGGCCTCGGACTGACCGCCTTCTACTTCGCCCTGCTCCTGGTGCTCACCGGGTTCGTGGGCGGAAACATCATCAACAACGGCGTCGACGCGGGCCTGGGCTACACCGACAACGAGATCGGGCCCTGGCATACCCGGCGCCCCACGGTGCCGATCAGCCGCACGCAGACGCTGCTGCTGAAGATGCTCATGACCGCGGGCATCACCGTGCTCACCACCAGCCTGCTGATGATCGCCGCGATCGGGATCCTGGGCATGGACGCATCGCACCTGCCGCTGCTGTGGATCTTCTCCTACTGCGCGAGCCTGGCCGTGGGCCTGGGCGTGCAGGCCATCAACGCGGCCTTCGGCGGGATCGGCCAGGTGGTGTCCATGTTCGTGTTCATCGCCCTGGCCCTGCCGTCGTCGGGGGCGACGATCCCCCTCCACGCCGTTCCCGGCTTCTACCGCTTCCTGGCGCTGTTCGAACCCATGCGGCAACTGAGCGACGGGGTGCGCGCCATCCTGTACTTCGACGCCCGGGCCGACGCCGGACTGACCCGCGGCTGGGTCATGATCGCCATCGGCGTGGCCCTGGCCCTGCTGTTCGGGTTCGCCATGACCCTCTACTACGACCGCAAGGGGCTCCACCGCCTGACCGCGCGGCCCCCCGCGACGGCCGGCGAGGCACCGTGACCGGCACCAGCGCGAGCGTGCGCGCACCCATCACGGTGCGCGTGGGCCGGGGACCGGCATGGACCTGATCCACTTCAGGATCGTCGTGCCGTCCGAGCTGACCGAGCGGACCGTCGGCCTGCTCACGGCGGACGATCATGTCCTCAATCTCGTGGTCGTTTCCTCGGCGGCGCACACGCCCGACGGCGACGCGCTCGAATGCGACGTCATGAAGGGCGCCGCCAACGGCGTGCTGGGCAGCCTGCGCGCTCTGGGGGTCGACCGGGTGGGCGCGATCGCCGTCGAGGACGTCGAGATGATGTTCTCGAAGCGTGCGGAGCAGATCGAGGCCGACGAGCCCAGCGCACTCGTCCACACCCCGCTGTGGGCCGCGGTCGAGGCCCACATCCGGGCGGAGGGCACCTACCTGCCGTCCTTCTACCTGTTCCTGGTCATCGCCGGGATCATCGGCTCGGTCGGCATCATGTCGAACTCCCAGATCCTCATCGTGGCGGCGATGGTCGTCGGCCCCGAGTACAACGCGATCGCGGGAGTCGCCCTCGGGCTCGACCGCGGCAACCGTCGCAGAGTGCGTGAAGGTGCCCGCGCGCTGACCATCGGCTTCCTGCTGGCGATCGTCGTCACGTTCGCGTTCGCCGTGCTGGCGCGAGCCGCCGGCCTGGAGTCGGAGGCGTTTCGGCGCGGCGTGCGCCCTGTCTCCCAACTCATCGACACACCCAGCTTCTTCTCCCTGGTCGTGGCCTGCCTCGCCGGGATCGTCGGCATCGTCTCGCTCACCGAGGCACACGCCAGTGCCCTCCTCGGCGTCTTCATCTCCGTGACCACGATTCCGGCCGCCTCGGACATCGCCGTCTCCGTCGCCTTCACCGACTGGTCCGAGGCCCGGGGATCGCTGCTCCAGCTCCTCATGAACGTGTCGGTCCTCGTGATCGTCGGCTTCCTCACCCTGCGTACCCAGCGACGACTCTGGCGGCGCGCGAGTCGCCGAGCTGCCACGGAGGCGGAGGGCTAGCGGCAGACTTACGCTGGTCAAGGGGGCGCCACCCGAGGGACGACAGATGCTGGAAGGGGCGCCCCGATGGACGAGTACCCGTTGATCGAGAACCACGGTCTGATCGGCGACCTCCAGACCGCGGCGCTGGTGACCACGGACGGGACGGTCGACTGGCTCTGCTGTCCCCGCTTCGACTCGCCGAGCGTGTTCGGTGCTCTGCTGGACAAGGGCAAGGGCGGTCACTGCACGGTCCGGCCGGCTCATGAGATGTACGCGACCAAGCAGTTGTACCTTCCCGACACGGCGATCCTGGTGACCCGGTTCATGACGGAGGCGGGCGCGGGCGAGGTGGTCGACTTCATGCCGGTGACCGGAACGACGGCCACCGCCTGCCACCGGCTGGTCCGGATGGTCCGCTGCGTGCGCGGCAGCATGACGTTCGAGATCGACATCGCGCCACGGTTCGACTACGGACGCAAGCCGCACGAACTGCACGTCACCGAGCACGGAGCGGTGTTCGCCTCGGACGACCTGCGACTGACCGTGCACTCGATCCGGGAACCGGACGACGAGCGACTGCTGAACTCACTCGTCGGAGACCGTGACCTGCACCTCTCGCTGAGCCTGCAGGCGGGCCAGCAGCGCGGGCTGATGCTGGAGTCCGCCGCCGACGGACCACCGAGGGAGATCGGGCTCACCGAGTACCAGCAGGTCTTCGACGACACCATCCGGTTCTGGCGTTCGTGGCTGAACCAGTCGCGCTACTCGGGTCGCTGGCGGGAGGCAGTGGAACGCTCCGCGGTCACGCTCAAGCTCATGACCTACGCCCCCACCGGCGCGGTGGTCGCCGCTCCCACGGCGGGCCTGCCCGAACAACTGGGCGGCGAACGCAACTGGGACTACCGGTTCACCTGGATCAGGGATGCCTCCTTCTCCGTGTACGCCTTGCTGGGCATGGGATTCACGCAGGAGGCGAAGGCGTTCATCGCCTGGCTCGGCGAACGGATCAAGGAACGGGCAGGCGGCGAAGGAGGCACCGGCCCGCTGAACATCATGTACACGGTCGACGGCTCCTCCGACCTGACGGAGGAGATCCTGGAGCACTGGGAGGGCTACGAGCGATCGGCTCCCGTGCGCATCGGCAACGGGGCGGCCACGCAACTCCAGCTGGACATCTACGGCGAGGCGATGGACAGCATCTTCTTCGCGCAACGGCACGGCATCCACCCGGGCCACCAGGGGTGGACCGGGCTGATCACGGTCCTGGACTGGCTGGCGGACCACTGGGACCAGGCCGGCGAGGGCCTGTGGGAGACCCGCGGCGGCCGTGAGCACTTCACGTACGGCCGGGTGATGTCCTGGGTCGCGTTCGACCGTGCGCTGCGCCTCGCGGAAGGCACCGGGCGCCCTGCCCCGGCCGAACGCTGGAGCGGCGTGCGGGACGCCATCTACGAGCAGGTCATGGCCAAGGGATGGAACGACGCCCGTGGGGCCTTCGTCCAGCACTACGGCGGCGATGTGCTCGACTCCTCCCTGCTCCGCATGCCGACGGTCGGCTTCATCACCCCCGACGACCCGATGTGGGCCTCGACGCTGAACGCCATGGAACAGGAGCTGGTCACCGACAGCCTGGTCTACCGGTACAACCCCGAGGCCTCGCCCGACGGGTTGCGCGGTTCGGAGGGCACCTTCTCGCTGTGCACCTTCATGTACGTCGACGCGCTGGCCCGCGCGGGGCGGACCGACCAGGCCAGGCTCGTGCTGGAGAAGATGCTCGGGTACGCCAACCACCTCGGCCTGTACTCCGAGGAGATCGCCCTGACGGGCCGTCAACTCGGCAACTTCCCACAGGCGTTCACCCATCTGGCGCTCATCGACGCCGCCATCACCCTGGACGCGGCTCTGAACCGGCGACGGTAGTCAGCCCAGGACGCGTGCGCCCGTGGAGTTCTCCGTGCCGTCGTGCGGTACCGGTCCGAGCAGCACGAGCCGGTCGCCCTCGGCCGGTGTGACCTCCTGCGCCTCGGTGACCGGTTCGAGCCGGCCGTCGGCACGCACCAGGAAGAGCGTCGTGTGTCCCGGAGGCACCGGGTCGGAGGCGGGCCGCACGAGAAAGCGGGCCCCGCGCCCGTGCCGGGCGGCCAGGGTGTCCCGGACGAGGCCGGGGCCGAACAGGACACCGCCCCCGGTGTACGGGGCCACGACGCCCTTGCGGTCGGGCGGCGGGCCGATGCGGTAGACCGGTCCTTCGACCCTGTCCTGCACGATCACCGAGGCGAGGGCGTTGAAGTCGTCGTTGTCGGTGAGCAGGAGCACCGCTGTGATGCCCTCCAGTTCGGCCTCGGGGTCGGTCACCGTGGCGAGGAGTTCCCCCGGGGCGAGCTCGAACCCCGCCTCGGTGATCCGGTCCCGTTCCCGCGGGAGTCCGGCCCACATCACCACGTCCAGTCCCGCCGTCCTCAGCGAACGCGCGATGTCGACCGACCAGGGTGCGCCGCCCACCAGCAGGGGCCGGGTCCGCGTCGGCCGGACGACGCCGAGCCGGGCGGCCACCGGTCTGGCGGTCAGCGCGTACACCAGAACCGTCCCGACGATCACGAGGAAGGTGATCGGCAGGATCTTGTCGGCGCCGCGCAGTCCCTTGTCGACGAGCGTGGCGGAGAACGTGGAGGCGGTGGAGGCGGCGACGATCCCCCGGGGCGCCATCCAGCCGATGAAACGCCGCTCCCCGGGCGCGACGTCCGTCCGCGCCGCCGCGCAGGCGGCGACCAGTGGCCTCACGACCAGGACGAGCGCCCCCACGAGGGCCAGCGAGGGAAGCAGGACGGGTGTGACGGCCTTGGGCGCGACCGTGGCGGAGATGGAGATGAACAGCAGGCCGATGACCAGTTCGACGACGGTTTCGAAGAAGGGCCGGCGGGCCGGCATGTCGAACCCGGGGAGGTTCGCCAACGCCATCCCGATGACGATCGCCGCGATGAGCCCGGTGTCGTCGAACACCATGTCGCATCCCGCGGACACCGCGACGACGGTGGCCAACTGCGCGAGCGTACCCAGCGTCTCGCCGAGTCGCAGCCTGCGCAGCGCGAACCACAGCAGCGCGACGCCGATCGCACCGCCGGCCAGGCCCACGGCCATGCTGCCGGTGAAGGTCCCGAACCGGAATCCTCGACTCTCCTGGGATCGGACGATGACGTGGAAGACGACCGCGCCGAGGATGCCACCGAGGGGATCGATCAGCGAGCCTTCCCAGATCAGGATCCTGCGCACCCGGTCGGTCGGTCCGACATGGTCGAGCAGGGGACCGACCACGGTCGGGCCGGACACCACCAGGATCACGCCGACCATCAACGCCACCGTCAGGGACACGTCGAACAACGCGGTGACCAGCCCCAGACAGGCCCCCCAGGTGATGAAGACCCCCAGCACGATCAGCCGGGCCACCACGCGCCGGGTCTCGCCCAGCAGATGCCGCAGATCGAGCCCCAGCCCGGCGTCGTAGAGGATGACGGCCACCGCCAGCGAGACGAGGGGCGTGAAGTCGGGTACCAGCCGGTCGGGGTGGATGACGTCGGTGAGCGCTCCGGCGGTGAAGCCGACGGGCAGCAGCACGACCAGTGAGGGGACGTGCAGCCGGCTCGCCAGGATCTGGGAGCCGACCGCCAGCACCACGGTCAGTCCGATGCCCAGCAGGATCTGCTCTTCGCTCACGGCGGTCCCGTTCCTGTCGAACGCGGTGGTGCGGCGGCGGGGGTCAGCCCCGGTCCCCGGCGCCGCCTCGCCGCAGGTCGGCGTCGGTGAGGGACTCGAGTTCGCCGTGCGTGTCCAGCCAGTACAGGAGCACGACGGCCGGGAGGACGAGCAGCACGGCCACCAGAGTGACGACACCGAGCCAGCGCAGCGTGCCGGGGGCGCCCGCCCCCTCGGCGATGGTCAGGGAGGTGGGAATGAGGTACGGGCGCTGGGCCATGCCCCAGGCGATCACGGCCGAGGCGACGACCGCGACGGCCGTCACCCGCGACCAGGAGCCGGAGGCCGTCAGCAGCAGCCCGCCGGTCGCGAGTGTGGCCACCGCCGCCAGGACCACGAAGACCAGGCCCACGCCGTGGGTCAGACCGTGCCAGACATGCGGGGCGTCGTCATGGGTGACGAACAGGGTGATCACCGCGAGTACGGCGACGGCGGCGAGCGCCCCGAGGCCGCGCCTGCGGAAGTAGCCGTCGAGGTCCGGAGCCTCGAAGCGCCGGGCGTCGGCCGCCAGGAACACGGCCCCCAGCAGCGCCGTCGTGGCGATGGCGAGCAGGCCGAAGAGCAGGGACGTGGGGTTGGACCAGGCGTCGGCCGCCGCGGGTGTGCCCGGGGCCACCCGGCCGGAGGCGACGCCGCCGGCCGCCGCACCGAAGAAGAACGGGGTCAGCAGCGACGAGACGGCGAACACGGCCCCGTACAGGCGTCGCCCGGCGAGCCGGCGGCTGGGCTTGCGCAGGGCGAAGCCGGCGCCCCGCAGGACCATGCCCACGGCCGCCAGGGCCAGGGGCAGCCACATGGCGGAGAACACCGTCTGGAACATCACCGGGAAGCCGGTCCACATGATGACCAGCACGAAGATCAGCCAGACGTTGTTGACCTCCCAGACGGGGGCCATCGCATGGTCGATCAGCCGGCGGGGCCGCTCGCCGCGCTTGGCTCCCCCCGCCGTCAGATCCCAGAACCCGGCCCCGTAGTCGGTGCCGCCGCCGCAGCTGTAGGCGGCCACCGCGAGCAGCAGCACGACGGCGATGACATCGGCCATCACGATCCACTGCCTTCGGTCGGTCCGGTGCCGGACGGGCGGGAGTCCCCGACGGGGACGGCGGGGCGGGGGCCATAGGGGGTGTCCGCCTCCGGGCCCTCCACCGGCCGGCCGGCCGCCTGCTGTTCGTCGGCGCGGCGCCAGCGGGTGCGCATCTTGAGCAGCACGGCGAGGAACGAGCCGAAGACGAACACGTACACCACGATCACCACGCTGAAGGTGATCCACAGTCCGGTGGAATGGGTGGCCGTCACCGCTTCGGCGACCCGCATGTTCTCGTAGACGATCCACGGCTGGCGGCCCACCTCAGTGGTGATCCAGCCGCATTCGACGGCGACCACGGAGGCGACGCCCGCGCAGGCGGCGGCGCGGTAGAACCACGTCGACTCGGGCAGCCTGCGGCGGCGCCACCAGACCAGGGCGTACCACAGGGCGAGCAGCACCAGCAGGGAGCCGATGCCCACCATGGCGTCGAAGGCCCAGTGGGCGATGGTGGCCTGCGTGGCGTTCGGACGCTGGTCGGCGGGCACCGACGTCAGGCCGGTCACCTTGGTGTCGGGGCTGAATCCCGCCAGGATCGAGTCGAACTGCGGAATCTTGATCCCGCCGGAGATGGTGCCGTCCGGGTGCAGCCGGCCGAACAGGTACTCCGGCACGTGGGTGTCGGTCTCCCAGACGATCTCCATCGCGGCGAACTTGATCGGCTGCTTGTGGAAGACCTGCCGGGCGATCGAGTCGCCCAGCATGAACTGGACGGGCGTGCACACCGCGGCGACGGTGAACGGGACGGTGAAGCCGAGGCGGTGGTAGCGGTCCCGGCGTCCGCGCAGCCACCCGGTGGCGTAGACACCGGCCACGACGTAGCCGGCGGTCACCAGCATGGCCACGACGAAGTGCCAGTACTGCGGCCCGAACATCGGCGTGAAGATCGCCTTCCAGATGTTCACGTCCGTCGGGTTGCCCTCGGCGTCGAGCGTGAAGCCCCGCGGCGTGTTCATCCAGGAGTTGGCGGCCAGGATGCCGAACGCCCCGAGCAGGGCCGCCGCGGGCAGCGGAAGCCCGAGCAGGAAATGGGTACGCGGCTTCAGACGCCGCCAGCCGTACAGGTAGATGGCGATGAGCACGGCCTCCAGGAAGAAGGCCCACGCCTCGACCCCGAAGCCGATCCCGAAGACATCGCCCCAGCGGCCCATCAGGCCGGGCCACAGCAGCCCGAACTCGAAGGACAGGACCGTGCCGGTGACGACGCCGATCGCGAACTGGACCGCCATCACGGCCGACCAGCGCCGTGCCAGCAACAGGGCGGTCGCGTCGCCCTTGCGCAGCCCGTACCCGTGCATGATGAGCGTGATCAGCGGCAGCGCAACACCCAACGGCACCAGGATGATGTGCGAGGCGAGGGTGAAGGCCATGAGCGACCTGGCCGGCAGCATCTGCGGCGGCGCGTCCGCCAGCAGATGCATCGCGCTGTGCATATGTGTCTCCCCGAGAGCCGACGACGACGCGGACGAGTGCGGTCAGCCGCCGGTGGCGAATCCGGGGAAGAGGGTCATGCCGCCGTCCACGTAGAGGGTGGTTCCCACGACGTAGTCCATGAGGTCGGAGGCGAGGCTGACGGCCGCGTACGCGATGTCCTCGGCGTCACCGACGCGCCCGTAGGGAATCAGCCGCAGAAGATCCCGCTCGGCCTCGGGGGTCTCCCAGGCGCTGCGGTTGATGGGCGTCTTGATGGCCCCGGGGGCGATCCCGTTCACCCGGATCCGCTTCGGGGCGAGTTCCTGCGCCAGGGTCTGCATCAGCATCTGCACGCCGCCCTTGGAGGCCGCGTAGTTGACGTGACCCGTCCACGGGATGAGCTGGTGGACCGAGCTCATGCAGATGATCTTGCCCGCGGACCGTGACACCTCGGGTACGACCCCGCGCCGCAGGAACTCCTTGGTCGCCTCCCGGGCGCACAGGAACTGCCCGGTGAGATTGACGTCCAGTACCTTCTGCCACTGGGCGAGGGTCATGTCGGCGAGCAGAGCGTCCCGCTGGAGCCCGGCGTTCGCGACGAGGATGTCGATCGTCCCGAACTCCGCGATCATCCACTCCATCATGGCCACGACCTGGCCCTCTTCGGACACGTCCGCCTCGTACGCCGCCGCCCGCACGCCGAACGAGCTGATCTCCTCGGCCACCTTCTCGGCTTCGTCGCGGCCGGTCACGTAGTTGACGACCACGTCCGCTCCGGCTCTGCCCAGACCGATGGCGGTGGCCTTGCCGATTCCGGAGTTGGCTCCGGTCACCAGTGCCTTCTGCCCCCGCAGCAGCTGGGAGGGAATCACCTTCTGGGACCGGCCCTCGGCGGAACTCACGATCGACTGCCTCCTCGACTGCACGGCCCTGTCGGGGCAGGCCGCGGCCCGCCCCGAGTTCGCGCGTCACACAATCACCGGGTGCGGGGGACCTCGTGGACGGCGGGCCGGTGTTGGGCCGCCTGGCCGACGAGGTTCGCCCGGACAGAGGTGGGTCGGGCGTCAGCTCAGCCGTTCCAGCAGATGGTCGCCCACACGCAGGGCGTTGGCGATGGCCGTGAGCGACGGGTTGACCGCGCCGATGCTCGGGAAGAAGCTCGTGTCCACGACGTAGAGGTTGTCCACCTCGTGCGCCCGGCAGTTGACGTCCAGGGCCGAGCTTGCCGGGTCGTCGCCGAAGCGGACGGTGCCGGCCTGGTGTGCCGTGGCACCGATCGGCATGCCCTTGTGCAGGTAGATGCTGTGGTCCAGCAGATGGTGCTCGTGCATGCCCAGATGGCCGAGCATGTGCTGGAGTCTGTGCCGCAGGCG
Source organism: Streptomyces sp. Y7 (assembly GCF_043195415.1). NCBI lineage: Bacteria > Bacillati > Actinomycetota > Actinomycetes > Kitasatosporales > Streptomycetaceae > Streptomyces > Streptomyces sp. Y7. The sequence continues at coordinate 520,793 of NZ_JBIDDQ010000001.1, read as the reverse complement.
CTTGAGTCCGGCGATGTTGTTGTTCTCGTCGAGGGCGAGGTGGATGCGGCCGTCACCGTCCAGGGTGACGCGGTTGCCGGGGAGGGGGAGGTCCTCTCCGCACAGCCAGAAGTCGACGGCGTGATGGGCCAGCACCGCGAAGGGCATGTCCGGGGCCACGGCTCCGGCCCAGCGCGGGGCCTCGCCGTGGATCTGCTCGGCGTCCGACTTGCCGAGCATCTGGATGCCCCCGAGCGGATAGTCCCAGTCGTCCGCGCCCAGGTACCAGTCGTGCAGGGCGAGCGTCTTCTGGAACTTGGTGTCATTGGGTTCCTTCGACACCGCCATCAGCGCGAGGTTGTTGTGCCGCATGTAGTGCCGGCCGACCACGTCGGAGCCGTTGGCCAGGCCCTGGGGATGGTGGTCGTTCGCCGAAGCCAGCAGCAGCGCGGCCGAGTTGACGGCCCCGCACGCGACGACCACGATGTCGGCGCTGAACCGGGCCTCCTCGCCGCTCGCGAGCCGGGCGACGACCGTGTCGACCCTGCGCCCCGTCGGGTCGGTCGCCAGCCGCACCACGTGGGCGTTGGTGATCATCTCGACGTTGGGGTGCCGCAGGGCCGGGTCGACGCAGATCACCTGGGCGTCGGACTTGGCGCGCACGAGACACGGGAAGCCGTCGACCCGGTCGCAGCGGATGCACACGCTTGCATGGGTCGCCCGGCCGGCTTCGTCCTGGGTCAGGTTGACGCCGATGGGCAGATGGAAGGGGTGCAGGCCCTGCTTCTCCAGGTCGTCGCTGAGCTGCTGGATACGGGGCTCGTGTGCGACCGGCGGGTACGCGTACTGCTCGCCGGCCGGGCCCTCCCAGGGGTCCTCGCCATGCCGCCCGTGCACCAGGTAGAGGTGTTCCGCCTGGGTGTAGTACGGCTCCAGGTCGTCGTAGCCGATCGGCCAGGCGGGCGAGAGTCCGTCGTGATGGCGCAGTTCGCCGAAGTCCTCGGGCCTGAGCCGGAACAGGGCCGCCCCGTAGAACTTGGTGTTGCCGCCGACGTAGTAGTTGACCTCGGGCGGGAACTCCCGGCCCTGCTGGTCGAACCAGAACTCCGGGGCCCGGTACTTGCCTTTGACGAAGACCGAGGTGGAATCCCAGTTGTCCCGCTCTCGTGGGAGGTAGTCCCCACGTTCGAGGATGAGGACCCGTTTCCCGGAGGGAGCCAGCCGGTGGGCGAGAGTGCCACCGCCGGCACCGGTGCCGATGATGATGACGTCGTAGTGGGGGGTGTCGCCCACAGCGACCACCGTCCTCGGGTCAGCGGTCCCGCGTCCTCCCCTGGGGGACCAGTCACGCCTGCTCCGTCCCTTCGAACGTATACGCCCTTCGGCGGCTCGGCACCTGGGGACGACCCGTGCCCGGGACGGCCAGCTCAGAGCACGGCGATCGGATTCACCGGGCAGCCGGTGGCCGCGGGCAACCGCAGCGGCGCGACCACGCTCAGGAAGTGCCAGCGGTCCAGCTCCGCGCACGCCGGGGCCAGCTCTTCGAAGTCCAGGTAGTCCAGCAGATGCACCCCCATGGCCTGCATCGCCAGCACGTGCACGGGAAACGCGATCCCCGCCACCGGGCTCGGAGCGATGTCGTTGTTGCCGTCCGAGCCCAGCACAGCGACCTGCCGCTCGGCCAGCAGCTCCATCGCCGTCGGATGCAGTCCCGCCCGGGCCCGCGCCGCGTCCCACGCGCCGAGCTCCCGCCGCCTGCGCCGGTGCCCGACGCGCACGAACAGCAGGTCTCCCGGCCCGGTCAGGACCCCTTGCGCGGCCTCGGCCGCCCTGAGGTCGTCGGCCGTCACCTCGTCGCCGGGCTCCAGCCAGGGCACTTCGCGCAGCCGTGCGATGTCCAGGAGCACACCACGGCCGACGATTCCGTCGTGCAGCAGGTCGAGCGTGAGCGCGGTGGCACCGTCCGGAGTCACGGTGCCGGCCGGAACGCCTCCGTAGAGCTCGCCGTCGAACAGCACGTGGCACAGCGCGTCGAGGTGGCTGTCCGCGTCACCGTGGACGTTCATGGCGAAACGGTCCAGGGCGAAGTGCAGCCCGGCGGCTTCGGTGTCCCGGCGGGAGGGGCCCGTCATCCGGTGCGTCGCCGGATGCGGGTTGTCCGGCCCGGGGTGCGCCTCGATGGGCGCGGCCAGGGAGACGCTGCGGCCGTACCGCACGCCGGCGGTGGCTGCCGACACCCGCTCGGGGGTCAGATGGACCAGAGCGCCGCGGCTGTGCTCCGCGCCGGTTCGCGCCTGGTCACGCAGCTGCCGGTACAGCGACCGGAACGCCTCCTCGGACATCGGACGCGGAGCCTGCCGGCCGGGCGCCGGCGGGTCCGGGCGGGACGTCATGGGGACCGACCGCCCGCGCGAGGGGCGCCTGGCTTCCCGGCGCGGGACGCCGGACGCGGACCGGCTCCGCTCGTACGAGCCTGCACGCCGACCTCCTTCCGCTGCGACAGAGGCCGATGTCTCCAATCTCCGGTGCCGCAGCCGCAGCCGCATCCCGGAGGGGACGACGGCGCCTCCGGCGGTACGCCTACTCCTGGCCGGGCGGCAGCCCACCGCCCAGGCGGTTCAGCAGGGCGTACGCGTCGTCCCTGGCGGCGGCCACCGTCCGCTCGTCGAGCCCGCACAGCCGTAGACACGACGACGCGATGACATCCGTGTCGGCCGGCTCGGGAGCACGGGTGCGCCGTATCTGGATGACGACCTCCACCAGCTGGATCAGCAGTTCCCCGAGCCGCTCCGGCGGAATGCCCGCGGTCACGCCCTGGGTCGCCGCCGCAGCGCCCAGAGCCCCGTAACTCTGCTGCAGCCGGCTCCGGTCGGCGCGGAAGGCGTCGAACCGATCGGTCAGCACCTCCGGCAGCAGATACAGCGTGCCGATGTTGTGCGGGGTGCTCGACAGGGTGCGGACGTCTGTCGCGGCCACCGCGTAGAGCGCCGCGGCCGCACCGGCCTGCTCCGGCACGCACGCCTGGACGCGGTCGACCATCTCCAGGCTCGGCCGGACCGAGGTGGCGAGGAGCTCGGCGAGGATGTCGTCCTTGGTGGCGAAGTGGTAGTAGAGCGAGGCCTGTCGGATGCCCACCCGCTCGGCGATCATCCTGGTGCTGGTGGCGGCGATCCCGTGTGCGACGAAGAGCGAGGCGGCGGCGTCCAGGATCTGTTCGCGACCGGAGGCGTTCGGATCGGACGGCGGCGTGTGCCGGGGTCTTCCTTGGCGCGGCCGCGTGGTCTTCATGGCCCCATCCTGCCACTCCGCCGGCGGCGCCCCCTCGCTGTGGACATGGGGGGCGCACCGGTTCCGCAGCCGGTCAGGAGGATGCCAGATAGGCCCGCCAGCCTCCGAAGCGGGTGATGTCGGGGGCGTTCTCGACGCCGTACGGCTCGACCAGGAACCCGCTGATCCGCCGTCCGTCGGCCAGTTCGACCGTGCCGATGGTCATCGGCGTGGGAACGGCGGCGGTCAGTGTCCCGAACCCCGCTGCCGGCAGCCGCCAGATCTCGCCCTCGATCCCCGCCCCGCCACCGGCGTTCGGGTCGCTGTCGGCGATCCGTACGAGGCCAGGCTTGGGCGGCCGGGTGGCCAGGGCGTGCAGCCGGTAGTGGGCCGCGGTGCGTGCCGGGCCCACGAACGTGCCGCCCGCCTGCACCAGTTGGACGTTGAGGGGCTGCCCGGTGAGGTGGGCGCCGACTACGAACAGGTCGATCCCGGGAGCGGCGAACCGCTCGGCCAGGGCCGCCAGGGCGCGGTCGGAGAAGGCCGGGCCGGTGAACATCACGCCGAACGGCAGGCCCGCCACGAAGCCGGCGGGGACGGCCAGCGAGGCGTAGTCCAGCAGATTGGCGAAGTTGGTGAAGCGTCCCATGCGGGCGTTGGTCGCGACCGGGTCCGCGGCCACCTCGTCGAGGGTGGGATGCCAGGTGGTCGTCGGCGTGAGAAGCGCCGCGCAGCCGTCGAGAGCGGTGCGGGCGGCGGCGCCGAGAGCGGCGAGCCGGGCGGTGTCGGTGGCCCATTCGGCGGCGGTCTTCTCCCGGCCGGCGAGGATGATGGAGGCGACGGTGGGGTCGAGGTCCGTACCGATCAGTTCCCGGTGCTTGTCCAGGTGCTCGCCCACCGCGGCGTACCGCTCGGCCACGAACGCGCCGTCGTACAGCAGTTGCGCGGCCTCCAACAGCGGGGTCACATCGGCCTCGACGATCTCCACTCCGGTGCTCGCCATGCGGGCGACCGCGGTGGCGAAGGCCTCGCGCCAGCCGACGGCCATGCCCCGCAGGTTCTCCTCGGCCGGGACGGCGACCCTGGGACGCGCGGACGGTGCCGGCAGTCCGGCGTCGGTGCGGGAGAGCGGGTCGGCGGGGTCGGGGCCCTCGACGATCTCGGCGGCCGTGCGGGCGAGTCGCAGGTCGCGGGCGAAGACGGTCACACAGTCGAGGGTGTAGCAGGCCGGGACCACACCCGTCACGGGCACCAGGCCCTTGGTGGGTTTGACCCCGACGATGCCGTTGAGGGCCGCGGGCACGCGCCCGGAGCCGGCCGTGTCGGTGCCCAGCGCGATGTCGGCGATGCCCAGCGCCACCGCCACGGCGGAGCCGGACGACGAACCGCCGGAGATCCGGGCCGGGTCCCAGGCGTTGCGCACCGCACCGTGGGGGCTGCGGGTGCCGACCAGGCCGGTGGCGAACTGATCCAGGTTGGTCTTGCCGAGCACCAGCGCGCCGGCCGCGCGCAGCCGTGCCACCGCGGGCGCGTCGGCGTCGGGCCAGTATGTGTACGACGGCGCGCCGGCGGTCGTGGGCAGCCCGGCCACGTCGATGTTGTCCTTGACGGCTGCGACCAGACCGGCCAGCGGACGTGCCGGATCGATCCGGGCGGCTTCGCCGAGCACCTCGTCGCGGGGCCTGAGGTGGATCCAGATCTCGGGCCGGCCGGCGGACTCGATGCGGTCGTAGGCGGCCTCGACACGCTCGGCCGGGGTCATGGCGCTCATACCCGCACCGCCGCGAGGACCTGACCCGGGGCGACCTGTTCACCGGGCTTCACGTAGATCTCCAGGAGCGTTCCGGTGGCGGGGGCGCTCACTTTGGACTCCATCTTCATCGCCTCCAGAGAGAGGATCGGGTCGCCTTCGGCGACGGTGGTGCCCGGCTGCGCGACGGTCTGCCAGACGGTGGCGGTGAAGGGCGCGGTGACCGGGACCGCGCCGTCCGGCACGACAACGGCGTCGGCGGCCGGGGGCTCGGGGTCGTCGTCGCGGTCGAACTCCCCGGCTGCCCGCCAGCGTTCCTTCTCCGCCTCGAACGCGGCGTTCTGCCGCTGCCGAAAGGCGGCGATCGAGTCGGCGTTCGCGGCCAGGAACGCGCTGTGGTCGGCGATCGAGAAAGTACCTTCCCGCGTGTCGAAGAGACCTCGGCCGGCATCGGTCTCGGCGCGCAGTTCCAGCAGTTCCTCCGCGGTGACGGGGTACCACTCGATGCGGTCGAAGAAGCGCAGCGCCCAGGGGGAGTCCTGGAACAGGCCGCCCCTGCGGAACCGGTTCCAGATCTGCACGGTGCGGCCGACGAACTGGTAGCCGCCGGGGCCCTCCATGCCGTAGACGCACAGGTAGGCACCGCCGATGCCGACGGAGTTCTCCGCGGTCCAGGTGCGGGCCGGGTTGTACTTGGTGGTCACCAGGCGGTGCCGTGGGTCCAGCGGGGTCGCCACGGGGGCGCCGAGGTAGACGTCACCGAGGCCGAGCACCAGGTACGAGGCGTCGAAGACCGTGCGGTAGACGTCGTCGGCGCTGTCCAGGCCGTTGATCCGGCGGATGAACTCGATGTTCCACGGGCACCACGGGGCGTCGTCGCGCACCCCGGCCATGTACCGCTCGATGGCGAGGCGGGTGGCCGGGTCGTCCCAGCTGAGCGGCAGCCGCACGGTACGGGAGGGCACCTCCAGCTCGCTGGTGGGCGGGACCTCGTCCTCCAGTTCGCGCAGCAGGGCGGTGAGGTCGCGGGCCTCGAGGCGGCGGGCGTCGGTGTGGATCTGAAGGGAACGGATGCCGGGGGTGACGTCGACGATGCCGTCGGGGGCGTGCGCGGCGAGGGTCTCCTGCAGGGCGTGCACGCGCATCCGCAGGCCGAGGTCGAGTGCCATGGGGCCGTACTCGACGAGGACGTTGTCGTGGCCGTCCCGGCGGTAGGTGACCGAGGGGCGGGCAGCGGTGGCCTCCATGCGGTCCAGTACGCCGTCGTCGCCGTCGCCGCCCGAGCTGATCAGCGCGGGTGAGGCACGGCGGGCGTCGAGGGCGCCTGCCTCGGCCTCCTTGACGGGTACGAACCGGACGCTGTCGCCGGGGCGGAGCTGGCCGAGCTTCCACAGGTCGCCGCCCGCGACCACCGCGGGACAGACGAACCCGCCGAGGGACGGCCCGTCGGGGCCGAGGACGATCGGAGTGTCGCCGGTGAAGTCCAGAGCGCCCACCGCGTACGGCGTGTCGTGGATGTTGGAGGGGTGCAGTCCGGCCTCGCCGCCGTCCTGGCGTGCCCAGCGCGGTCTGGGTCCGATCAGGCGCACACCGGTGCGGGCGGAGTTGTGGTGCACCTTGTAGTCGGTGGCGTAGAGGGTGTCGATGTCCTCGCGGGTGAAGAACTCCGGTGCCGCGTGCGGTCCTTCGGTGACCCCGATCCGCCAGTGCGAGGTGATCGCGGGACGGCGCTCGGGCGGCGTCGGTCCCCCCGCGGTGGCCATGTCCGCCGTCCCGGGCCGCAGCACGTCTCCGGCGAGCAGCGCCCGGCCGCCGTGCCCGCCGAAGCCACCGAGCGTGAACGTGGAAGCGCTGCCCAGGTAGGCGGGCACATCGATGCCGCCCCGGACGGCCACATAGGTGCGCAGGCCCGGCCCTTGCGCGGCACCGAGGCGCAGGGTGGCACCGGCCGGCACCGGCACCGGTTCCCACAGGTCCGCCGCGCTTGCGTCCACGGTGACGGCGACGGGGGCGCCGGTGACGGCGACCACGGTGGACTCGGAGAAGCGCAGGGTGACGCCGCCGGCGGTGACTTCGAGAGCGGGGGCCTCGGCCGGATTGCCGACGGCCAGGTTGGCCTCGGCGAAGGAGACCCGGTCGAAGGGCCCGCTCGGCGGCACGCCGACGTGCCAGTAGCCGAGCCGGCCGGGCAGGTCCTGGACTGTGGTCATCGCTCCCGGCACCAGGACGTCGATACGGGCCTCGGGGTCGGCGGTGGTGGCGAGAGTGCTGGTGCTGTGCACGGCCTCGCGTACCTCGTCGCGCACGGTCAGCGAGCGCAGCAGGCCCAGATTGGTGACGATGCCGTCGATCCGGCTGGCGTCCAGGGCCGCTCCGAGGACGTCGAAGGCGGTGTCGCGGTCGGCGCCGTGCGCGATGACCTTGGCGAGCATGGGGTCGTAGTACGGCGAGACGTCCAGGCCGGTCTCGGCGAAACCGTCGACGCGCACACCCGGTAGCGCGTCCGCATCCTGGCCGGGGAAGACCGCCCGGGTGATCAGGCCCGACGACGGCAGCGAGTCCTTGCCGGGGTCCTCCGCGTAGACCCGGGCCTGCACGGCATGTCCCAACGGCGTCCACTCCCGCTCGAACACGGCGTCGTCGCTCCGGCCGTCACGGGCCAGCGCGAGCATGAGCGCGACGAGATCGACGCCGTACGCCTCCTCGGTGACCGGGTGTTCGACCTGGAGCCGGGTGTTGACCTCCAGGAAGGCGGCTTCCTCGCGCACCGGGTCGTAGACGAACTCCACGGTTCCCGCGCCGCGGTAGCCGACCGAGGAGAGCAGCCGGCGGGAGGAGTCGTGCAGCAGGGCACGGACGTGGCCGGGCAGGGCCGGGGCCGGGGCCTCCTCGACCACCTTCTGGTTGCGGCGCTGCAACGAGCAGTCACGGTCTCCGATGACGGCGATCCGGCCGGTGCCGTCGCCGAAGACCTGTACCTCGACGTGCCGGGCCGGGCGCACCAGGCGCTCCAGGAACACTCCCGCCGATCCGAAGTGGGACTCCGCGAGCGCGGCGACGCGGGCGAAGGCGTCGCGCACCTCCTCGGTGGTGGCGCAGGCCTGCATCCCGATGCCGCCGCCGCCTCCGGTGGCCTTGACCATCACGGGCAGCCCGATCGACTCGGCAGCGGTGACGGCCTCTTCGGCGCCCGCCAGCAGTTCGGTCCCGGCCAGCAGCGGCACCCCGGCCGACGCGGCCAGGGCACGGGCGGTGTGCTTCTCGCCGAAAGCGGTGATCTGGTCGGGGGTAGGGCCCGCGAACCGCAGGCCGGCGTCCTCGACGGCGCGGGCGAAGGCGGCGTTCTCGGACAGGAAACCGTAGCCGGGGTGGATGATGCCCGCGCCGTGTTCGAGCGCGGCCGCCACGATCGCGTCGCCGCGCAGATACGAGTCGCGGGCGGGCGCCGGACCGAGCCGGACGGCGTGGTCGGCCTCGCGGACGTGCGGGGCGGCGCGGTCGGCGTCGGAGAACACGGCGACGGTCGCCAGGCCCATCCTCCGGGCCGTGCGGATGACGCGGCGGGCTATCTCCCCGCGATTGGCGACGAGTACGCCGACGGGGCGGGTCACGCGGCGTCCTCCGAGGTGTGCGTGCCCTGTGCCGCGGCGGGTTCCCGGCTCGCGTCGAGAGGGCTCGCGGAGATCTCCGGGGTGCGGGGGTCCACGACGATCATCCGCAGCGGGGTCGGGTTGAAGTCGTTGCACGGGTTGTTCATCTGCGGGCAGTTGGACACCATCACCAGGACGTCCCGCTCGGCGCGCACCGCGACCCGCCGGCCGGGCGCCGACATGCCGTCGACGATGCCCAGCGCGCCGTCCGCCTCGACGGGCACGTTCATGAACCAGTTGAGGTTGGAGACGAGGTCCCGCACCCCGAGCCCGCGCCGGGAAGCCTCGGCGAGGAAGTTCTCGCGGCAGCCGTGATGGAACATCACGTGGTGGCCGTAGCGCAGGGTGTTGGACTCCTTGCCGCAGGCACCGCCGATGGTGTCCTGGCGGTCGATCTCGTTGGCGACGACGGTCATCAGCGGGCGGCCCTCATTGCTGCGCAGGACGGTGCCGGTACGCACATAGGCGTTGCCCTGCCAGGCCAGGGTGTCGGGGACGCTGTAGCGCTCCTGGGGGTCGTCCGCGTTGTAGAGGAGACAGTCGGCGGACTGGTTGCCGCCCACGTCGACGATCGTCAGGACGTGACCCTCGGGCACCACCGCCGACCAGGGCGCGTTGGGCGCCACCTTCTCGTCCAGGACCACGGCGCCCCCGACCAGGCTCGCCCCCCAGTCAAGGGGCGAACCTTCGGCGTGCACGGCACCGACCGGAACGGTGGAGGCGACGGTGCCGCCCGAGGCGGTGGGGTAGGTGCGCAGGATGTTTCCCGTGCTCGCGGCGCTCACGGTGCTTCCTGCGCTCGCGGCGCTCACGGTGCTTCCTGCGCTCGCGGTGCTCTCGGTCCGACTGGTCGTCATGTCACAGCCCCCGGGCTTCGCAGTAGTCGACGGTGTTGAGGTACGCCCGGTGCAGCTCGGGCGTCGTGGTGAACCGCTCCTCGCCGGGACCTGTCGCGGGGCCGCGCCAGGCGTGCACCCGCAGGGGTCCGACGATGTAGTCGGGGCGCGGGTCCAGCGGGTGCGCGACGTTGGCGACCAGCACCAGGAGGGGCATTTCCGCGACGAGTTCGACATGCGTGCCCCGTCCCGCGCCGCCCTGCCACGCGAGGGCACCGTCGGCCTCGACGCGCACCCCCTGGAAGAAGGACACCCCGGGCGGCAGATCGCGCCGGCCCAGGCCGTGTCTGGCGGCCGCCTTGAGGAAAAGGGCTCGGCCGGACGGCGACGGTCCCTCCGGGCGGGCGTCCCCGTACTTGCGCTCGTTCCAGGCGTCGGTGGTGGTGCCGCAGAAGGCGTCGTGCCGACCGGAGGAGTCGCCGGTGACGACGGCCAAGATCCTGCCGTCGCCCGACAACAGAGGGTGGTTCACGCCCAAGTAGGCCTGCCAGGGGATCTTCTGGGTGTCCGCGACGTTGAGCCGCTCGACCGGTTCAAGGGCGTTGAAGAGCAGCAGATGGGCGCAGGCGTCACCGGTCGGGTCGTCGAAGCGCAAGCGGCTGCCGCGGGCGAGGACCTTGTGGGTGTAGCCGCCGGGCGCCACCGTCTCCGCCCACACCAGCGCGGCCGGGTCCACGCCCGGCGGGCAGTGGGGGGTGGCGGAGGCGGGCAGGTACGGCATCCACTCGCCCGCCTGTCCGCCCTGGGCACGGGCGTCGTCGCGGGCGTTGCGGACGCTGTCGGTCAGGTGCAGGTCACGCACGCCGCCGGGGGTGTTCTCGGTGGCCTGCTGCGCGCCGGGGTCCGCGGTGGGGCGCCGGTCGTGCGGGGTGGCCGTCGGCCCTTCGGTCCTCGTCATGGGTGTGCCGTCGTCCCTTCTTCGGTGCGTCCGGTAGTGCGTGGCCGGGTGTGCGGTGATGGCGTCAGGCGGGCTCGGGAACGGCCTCGGTGGGCGGTTCGAGGTGTGTGTGGGGGACGTGCCGCAGTTCGATGTGGTGGTGCAGCCGGCGGGCGAGGAAGTAGGCGGCGCCGACGGCGAGGCTGAGCCCGATGAAGAGCAGCGCGCTCCACTGCAGCCACCAGGTGCCCTCGGTGAGGTCGTAGATCTCCGCTCGCGGCCACAGCAGGTTGACCGCCATGCCGATCTGGAAGAGCACGGCGAGCGTGTTGACGAGCGTTCCCCAGCGGCCCAGTGAGAACAGCGGCCGGCCCGTCTCGTCGACGCCGTCCGGGAGCCGGTCGGTGCCCCGGTGCCGGATCCGGGCGACCAGCAACGGGAGTGTCACGCCCAGGTAGGCGAGGTAGAGCATGGCGATGCACAGACTGGAGAGGGCGGTGAAGATCGCCGACTGACGGACGTTCACGAGGAGCGCGATCGCCGCGCCCACGCCCACCACGATCGAGGTGGTGATCGGTGTGCCGGTGCGGGCCGAGACCTTCGCGAGGGAGCGGTGGAAGGGCAGGGCTCCCTCGCGCGCCATGGAGTAGATCATGCGGGCGCCGGAGGTCTGCACGGCGAGCGTGCAGGCGAACACCGCGACCGCCACGCAGCACAGCAGCAGTCGGCCCAGGACGTCGCCGAGCCGGTCGGTGAGCACCCAGGAAAGGCCGCCGGCGGCCAGGTTGCCGTCGGTGAGGCTCCTGGCGGCCAACAGCCCCGACAGGATCAGCAGTGCTCCGCCGACGCCCGAGATGACCAGCGCCCGCAGGATGGTCCGCGGAGTGGTCCGGCGCGGGCTGTGCGTCTCCTCCGCGAGCTCGCCCGCCGAGTCGAAGCCGACCATGACGTACGCCGCCATCAGCGACGACGCGAGGAACGCCCCGAGATAGCCGCCCTCCGCGGCCCAACCGGTGTTGTGGAGCACCACCTGCGGGCCTCGCTCCGGCAGGAAGAAGAGCACCAGCACCAGGGCGATCACCCCGACGATCTCGATCGTCACGCCGACGCTGGTGGCGGCGGCCATCTGACGGATGCCGAGGATGTTCACGACGGTGGTGATCACCAACAGGACGCAGCCCAGGAGGACCGCGTTCTGGGCGCCGCTCGGGGAGGCGACCGACGGATCCGCGTGCGGGCCACCGACGAGCTGGAATCCGGACCAGATGCCCGGCAGCACCGCCTGCGCGGCGATCGCGGCCGCCGCGACGGTGAGGATCTGACCAATGATCATGATCCAGCCGGTGAACCAGCCCACCGTGGTGCCCGCCAGTCGGCTCGACCACTGGTAGATCGCCCCGGAGATGGGCCAGCGCGCCGCCATTTCGGCGAAGCAGAGGGCGACCAGCAGCTGGCCCGCGAAGACCAGCGGCCAGGTCCAGAAGAACGCCGCCCCGCCGAGGCCGAAGCCGAGGCCGAAGAGCTGGAAGACGGTGGTGAGGATCGACACGAAGGAGAACCCGGCGGCGAATGACGCGAAGCCGCCCATCCCGCGCCGCAGTTCCTGGTGGTAACCGACGGGAACGGGTCCGGTCCCGACGCCATCGACGGGATGTGACGCAGGGGTGAGCTCAGATCGGTTCATCACCGCACCTCCGGGCGAGGGTTACCTGTCGGGCGACAGGTATTGCGATGGTGAGGTGGAGCGGTCTCGCGTCCGAGTCACGGGCGTTAACGTCGTGTAACCGGGCCCTCTCATCCGGGACTTGCCGGATCCGCGGTGCCCGGCGTCGCCCGGGACAAGCCGCCGTCGGCAGGTCCGGTCGTCCCGTTAACCTTGACCATGAACGGTTTCCCAGGCCACGGCCGAGGTGTGCGATGAGGACGGTCGGCTCTTTCCCGGTCGGAGCGGCGACCACGCTCGCCGAGCTCACCCGGGATCCGCACCCGCGACTGGCGGAGCTGCGCGCGCGGGAGCCCGTCTCCTGGCTGCCCGAGCTGGACGGCTGGCTGGTGACCCGTCGCGACCTCGCGCTGAGCGTGATGCGCGACGCCGCGACCTTCACCGTCGACGACCCCCGGTTCTCCACCGCGCAGGTCGTGGGGCCGAGCATGCTGTCCCTGGACGGCGAGGAGCACACCCGTCACCGTGAGCCCTTCGCCGCGCCCTTCCGGCCCAGGGCGGTACGCGACGGATTCGCCTCGTTCATCGAGCGTGAGGTCGATCGGCTCATCACCGCACTGGAACCGGCGGGCGCCGCCGATCTGCGGCGCACCTTCGCCGGTCCGCTCGCGGTCGCCGTCGTGACCGAGGCGCTCGGGCTGGTGGGCACCACCGCGGACACGGTGCTGCGCTGGTACGACGCGATCGTGCGGTCGGTCTCGGACCTCACCGCCGGACGCGCGGCCGGGCCTGCCGGTGGTGCCGCCTACGCGCAGCTACGGGCCGCGGTGGAGGACACCATCGCCTCCCGGGGCGCGTCGTCGCTTCTCGGTTCGGCCGCCGGTCGGCTGGCGCCGCCCGAAGTGGCCTCGAACGCCGCTGTCCTGATGTTCGGCGGCATCGAGACCACCGAGGCGATGATCACCAACGCGCTGCTGCACCTCCTGCGACACCCTTCCCAGTTGGCCCTGGTCCGAGCGGACGCCGACCTGCTGGACGGCGCGATCGAGGAGTCGCTGCGCCTCGAACCCGGCGCCGCGGTCGTGGACCGCTACGCCACACGGGACACGGAGCTCGGACCGGCCACGATCCGGCAGGGGGAACTGGTCACCGTCTCCCTCGCGGGAGCCAACCGCGACCCGGCCGTGTTCCCCGACCCCGACCGATTCGACGTCCGCCGCGAGAACGCACGTCTGCAACTCGCCTTCGCACAGGGCCCGCACTACTGCCTCGCCGCACACCTGGCCCGCCTGGAGGCCCGCATCGCCCTGCAGCGTCTGCTCGAACGCCTCCCCGCCCTGCGTCTCGACCCCGACCGTCCCACCGCTGCGTGCGGTCTGGTCTTCCGCAAGCCTCCCTCCCTGCACGTGCGGTGGGAGGAAAGCGGGGCCGGTGCCGCTCACCCCGCGGAGTAGCGGTTCCGTACGTCGCCGTCGTCGGCCGCGTCCGTATCCGCGGCCGAATCCAGGCTCGGCAGCACGAAGTTGACGATCGTGAGGTGGTGGCCGCAGTGGGGGCAGGACGCCTCGGTTCCGAGCGGCGGCAGCGGCGTCGGCCGACCGGTGTCTCCGTCGTCGGTGGAAGTCTCGGAGACGGTCCGCGTCTTGTCGGCCCGCTCCCACAGGGCGCGGCAGGTGGCGGTGCAGAACCGTGAGTCGGGGCGGCCCCGGCGACGGGCTGTCGGGACGAACTCGACGCCGCAAGTGGCGCAGAGACTGGTTGCGTTGCCCATGGAGCCTCCCGGGTCGGAGTGGGGGTGGTCGCGATCCGTGCTCAGTAGAGCGCGTCCATGGTTACCGCGCCGGAACGCCTGCCGTTACCTCCCTGCAACCCGCCCTGTGCGACGTGCCCGCGACGGCGCAGGCCGAGCGGCTGTTACTTCGCTGAAACCCCCTCGGTGAGAGCATCGGGCGCCGGCGGTGAAGTCAGGACTGCCCAGACCCCGCGCGAAACGGATTTGATCGGTCGCCGGGTTGCGAGCTCGGCAATCGGCGGCCCCACGGGAGGGAGAGGAAATCCGCTTCCGGGGTCTTCGGCGCCCGTTGCGACGGCCGCCGCTTTTATCGTGCCGAGTTGTGCACTTGCCCGACCGAGCGGTCGGACGGTGGTTGAATGGGCGAGGGATAGCCGGTAGGTAAGGGAGAATGTTCCATTCCGGCTTCGGTTCGCCCCGCATCCGCGTGTTCGGGGAAATTGGCGGGCCGTCTCAAGTGCTGGATGGCGCGCTGCGGTCCGACTTCTGGACTGTGCGCTGCTGTTAGAGTGAACGCGCCAGGAAAAAGGACTCTTGTTCGCCTGGAGTCTCGTTCGAAAAGCGAGCGCGTCATAGTTCGGCTCCTCGCCAGAGCGGACTCCACAGGTCTACGAACCGTAGTGACTCGGGACCTGACTGCCTCGACGCAGTGGTGGCGCAGCCGTACAGCGCCGGCACCGTGGACCCGATCTCCACGATATGAGCGCGTGATGTCGACCAACGTCGCCCGGCCTCTTGTCATCAGTGGCGACGGATCGACTCGTGTCAGCGGAATCGGTGTGTGCCGGAGGGCGTCGCGCGAGATTGCGACGCGTGGGGAAGGCGTTGATCGAGCGAACGGAGATGTGGGTGCGACGGGGGAGTACCGATGACAGGATTGTCGACGTTGACATCCGAGCATTATCGGCGGAAGGTTCACCGAGAAACGCGGGGGAGGATCCGGATCACGTTGCGGCACTCGCGGAATTAGATACTCCATTGCCGCCGATAATCGTGCACCGCGACTCGATGCGGGTGATCGACGGGCTGCACCGACTGCGTGCCGCCCAGTTGCGCGGCCACAGCACCATCGCGGTGACGTTCTACGACGGCACGGAGGCGGATGCCTTCGTGCTCGCCGTCGAGTCCAATGTGCGGCACGGGCTGCCGCTGTCTCTCCCGGACCGCAAACGGGCGGCGGTGCGGATCATCGCCACGCATCCGCAGTGGTCGGACCGGAAGATCGCCTCCGTGACGGGCATCGCCCCGGGCACGGTCGCCGACGTGCGCCGTTCGGCGCCGGTCGGCACGCCCGGCGAGAGCTTCGCGCGGATCGGACGGGACGGGCGGGTCCGGCCCGTCGACATCGCCGAGGGGCGCAGGCGGGCCGGACAGCTGATCACCGAGAACCCGAATCTCTCGCTGCGCCAGATCGCCCGGGCCGCCGGCATCTCCCCGGAGACCGCGCGGGACGTGCGCAATCGCCTCAGCCGGGGGGAGGAGCCGCTGCTCCCTCCGCGGCCCCGAGGGGTCCGGCCCCGTCCGCGTGAGGAGATGCTGAAGGTGGTGCCGCAGCCGGGCCATGAGGAGACCCGGCATGACGCGGTTGCCGGGCCCGCCTTCACGGAAGGGCTCTCGGCGGTGAACCGGCTCAAGGCGGACCCCGCTCTCCGACTCAATGAGACAGGGCGTCAATTGCTGCGGCTGCTCAGCGTGCACATGCTCCCGCCGGCCGAGTGGGAGGGAATAGTCGACACCGTGCCGCCGTACTGGAGCGGAACCGTGGCGCATCTGGCCCGCGAGTGCGCGCATATCTGGGAAGAGGTCGCCGCCCGGGTGGAGAAGAACGTTGCCCAGGGCGATGACGCACCGACTTCCCGGGCGGATTCGCCGGCCTGTCCGACCGTGTGAGTTCACCGGCCCGTATGCCCGTGCGTTCACCCGTCTGAACGCTCGCGCGGCTTCACCTGATTGTCCAACTGCGTGACGCGAGCGGTTGGACGCCGAAGCCGCTGAACCTTCTCGCGACAAACGGAAGCCTTCCGGCCGGGCGGCATTACGGAAGCCGCCCGCCGGAACGGCATGCCCGTCCGGCCGGGCGACGCTTTTTCGCGGCCGGGGCGCACACCATTCGCACCGGGTGCTTCTACGCGCGCAGCACCCTTGAATTCTGTCATGTGCACGATTGTTTGATGGTGTGTCCGTCATGCGGAAAAGCTCAGCCGGAGCACGTGGTTGGCCGGAATTCAGACAGGTATCGTCGCCTCCCGGATCGCGGGCCGGAATGAGGTCGAGAACCATCCCCCCATTCGCGGCCACCGCATCCCCGAATCCCAACTGCAGGAGGTCCCCGTCGACATGCTGGTCACTCAGACCCCCAGTGGGGTGATGATGAAGGGCGGCGAGGATTCGGAGCCCTCCAAGATCAGGCCGGGAACATCGCGCCGGGTACTCGCTTTTGTGGGGCCGCATCGCAAAACGGTGCTCGCCCTCATTCTCGTGACCCTCGTCGATTCCCTCGTCATCGTCACCACTCCGCTCCTGCTGAAGGAGATCGTCGACGGCGGGATCATGAAGGACGACGCCCAGGTCGTCGTCGTACTGGCGCTGATCGTCGCCGCGCTCGCCCTGGTGGGCTCCGTCACCCAACTCGCACAGAGCGCCCTGTCCGGCCGTATCGGCCAGGGAGTCAGCTACGACCTGCGGGTCCAGGCGTTCCGCCATGTGCAGCGCATGCCGCTGGCCTTCTTCACCCGCACCCAGACCGGCGCCCTCTCCAGCCGACTCAGCACGGATGTGGTCATGGCCCAACAGGCCCTCACCACCTTGCTGCTGTCGGCGACCGGCGCCCTCACCGTGGTGCTGGTACTCGCCGAGATGTTCTATCTCTCCTGGCTCGTCAGTCTCATCGCACTCGTGCTGCTGCCCCTGTTCTTCTTTCCCTGGCTCTACATCGGCCGCAGGCTCCAGGCGTACTCCCGGAAGCAGATGGAACTGCACGCCAATCTGAGCGGCACGATTCACGAGCGCTTCAACGTGCAAGGCGCCATGCTCGCCAAGCTGTTCGGACGCCCGGCGGAGGAACTGGCCAAGTACCAGGGCGAGGCGCGGAACGTACGCGAGGTCGGCGTACGGCTGACCATCTACAGCCGTCTCGCCTTCATCCTGATGGCCCTGCTCACCGCGCTCACCACCGCACTGGTCTACGGCGTCGGCGGCGGCCTCGTGCTCGACGACGTCATCGGACTCGGCACGCTGGTGGCCCTGGCCACCCTGCTGGGGCGGCTGTTCGGCCCCATCACCCAGCTCTCCAGCATGCAGGCCAACGCCCTGACCGTGCTGGTCAGTTTCGACCGGATCTTCGAACTGCTCGACATCAAACCGCTCATCGAGGAACGCCCGTACGCGGTCGCTCTTCCGGCCCCCAGCAGCAGCTCGGCCCCCGAGATCCGCTTCGAGCAGGTGTCCTTCGCCTACCCCCGCCCCGAAGAGGTCTCCCTGGCCTCCTTGGAGACGCGACCGGCCCCCGGTGAGCAACGCGGCCTGTCCGTTCCGGAGGTCCTGCACGGACTGGACTTCAGCGTCGCCCCCGGCACCCTCACCGCACTCGTCGGCCCCTCCGGCGCCGGCAAGACCACCATCACCCACCTGGTGTCCCGGCTGTACGACGTGACCTCGGGAGCCGTCCGCATCGACGACCAGGACGTACGCGACCTCACCTTCGACTCGCTGCGCGCCACCGTCGGAGTCGTCGCCCAGGACGCGTACCTGTTCCACGACACCATCCGGGCGAACCTCGCCTATGCCCGCCCCGAGGCCACCGAGGACGAACTCGTCGAGGCGTGCGAGCAGGCCCGCATCCTGGACCTGGTCCGCTCCCTGCCCGACGGACTCGACACGGTCGTCGGTGACCGCGGCTTCCGGCTCTCGGGCGGCGAGAAGCAGCGACTGGCCGTGGCCCGGCTCCTGTTGAAGGCACCGGCGATCGTGGTGCTCGACGAGGCCACCGCCCACCTGGACTCCGAATCGGAGGCCGCCGTCCAGCGCGCCCTCAAGACGGCCCTGAGCAACCGCACGTCCTTGGTGATCGCCCACCGGCTCTCCACCGTCCGCGAGGCCGACCAGATCCTCGTGATCGACGAGGGCCGGGTCCGCGAACGCGGCACCCACGAGGAACTCCTCGCCGCCGGCGGCCTCTACACCCACCTCTACACCACCCAGTTCAGCAAGTCCGAGACGCTGCCTCCGCCCCGCAGCAACGGACACCGCGAGCAGGCTCCGCCCCAGGCCCCGACCGGCCCGAGGATCCGGACACGCGGCGGGGCCATGGGCGGCGGAACGGGCCCCGCAGGCATGGGAGGCGGCATGCCCGGAGGCGGAATGGGCGGACCCGGAATGGGCGGTCCCGGAATGGGCGGAACTGGATTGGGCGGGCCCGGTGCGCGAGGCCCACGGGTTCGGGGCGACGGCTCCCCCTGAACAGCACCAGCAGCCCGAGAAGCGGTCGTCAGTCGAAGGGGGAGACATGAACGGCACGTCGGTGACAGCGCCCTTCTCGGTGCTGGAGATGTTCCGTGCGCGGGTGGCGCAGGCGCCGGATGCGGTGGCGGTCGTCGACGGCGAGCGGCAGGTGTCGTACGGGGAGCTCGAAGCGGCCTCGGACCGGGTGGCGGTGTCTCTCAGGGCTCGTGGGGTGGGCCGGGGCGATCGGGTGGCGGTGCGGCTGGAGCGGTCGATCGACCTGATCGCCGCCTTGTTGGGGGTGTGGAAGGCGGGCGCTGCCTACGTCCCGGTGGACAGTGCCTATCCGGCGGAGCGGATCGCGTTCGTGCTGAGGGACTGCGCGCCGGTCGTGACGATCGACGACTCCTCGGTTCTCACGGCCGTGGGCGAACCCGAGACGGTGAAGACGTCCGGGGACGACATCGCATACGTGATGTACACGTCCGGGTCGACGGGCACGCCGAAGGGTGTGGCGGTGCCGCACGCGAGCGCGGCGGCGTCGGTGGGGGAGACCGGGTGGGGTGTCGGTCCTGGTGACGCGGTGCTGTTCCATGCCCCGCACGCCTTCGACATCTCGTTGTTCGAGGTGTGGGTGCCGTTGGCGAGCGGTGCCCGGCTGGTGGTCGCCGAGCCGGGCAGGGCGGTCGACGCGGCGGCCGTGCGGACGTACATCGCCGCGGGTGTGACGCATGTGCACGTCACCGCTGGGCTGTTCCGGGTGCTGGCGGAGGAGGCGCCCGACTGCTTCTCGGGGGCGCGGGAGGTCCTGACCGGCGGCGATGTCGTGCCGCTGGAGGCGGTGGAGCGGGTCCGCGCGGCCAGCCCAGACGTGCGCGTCCGACACCTGTACGGCCCGACGGAAGCGGCTCTGTGCGCCACTTGGCACCTCGTCGAGCCCGGCGAAGCCACCGGTCGGGCGCTGCCGATGGGCCGTCCCCTCACCGGCCGTCAGGTCTATGTGCTCGACGATTCGCTCCGGCGGGTCGGCCCCGGTGTGACGGGTGAGCTGTACCTCGCCGGTGCCGGGCTCGCCCGCGGGTATCTGGGCAGGGGCGCTCTCACCGCCGAACGGTTCGTGGCCGACCCGCACACGCGCGGCGGACGGATGTACCGCACCGGGGACCTGGCCCGTTGGACGCAGGACGGCGAGTTGCTGTTCGCGGGGCGCGCGGACGCGCAGGTGAAGATCCGCGGATTTCGGGTCGAACTCGGTGAGGTGGAGGCCGCGTTGAGGGCGCAGCCCGCCGTCGCCCAGGCCGTCGTGGTCGTACGTGAGGACCGGCCGGGTGAAAAGCGGCTCATCGGGTACGTCGTCCCCGACGGCGATCCCGTGGACCCGGACCGGATACGCGCGCAGCTCGCCACGACCCTCCCCGACTACATGGTCCCGGCCGCCCTCGTCGTCCTGGACGCCCTTCCGCTGACCGTCAACGGCAAGGTCGATTACAAGGCGCTGCCCGCACCCGAGTTCAACCCCGCCACCGGCCGCGAACCCCGGACCCCGGCGGAGAAGCTCCTCTGCGCCCTGTTCGCGGAGGTCCTCGGCCGTGAACACGTCGGGGTGGAGGACAGCTTCTTCGAGCTGGGCGGCGACTCCATCATGTCGATGCAGCTCGCCGCGCGGGGCACGCGCCGGGGCGTCGTGTTCGGCGCGCAGGACGTGTTCGAGCACGAGACGCCCGCCGCGATCGCCGCCGTGGCACAGCTGGAGGCGGTCCCTGCCGAGGCGGCCGTGCAGAGCGGCCCTGTCCTCGTGGACCTCACCGAGGACGAGTCGGCCGAGTTGGAGGTCCTGGTTCCCGGGCTTGCCGAGACCTGGCCGCTCACGCCGCTGCAAGAGGGACTGCTCTTTCACGCCGCGTACGACGAACAGGGTCCCGATGTCTACGAGGGTCAGTGGACCCTGGAACTGCGCGGGCCGCTGGACGTCGGCCGGCTGAGGGCGGCCTGGCAGGGTGTGGCGGCTCGGCACGCGACCCTGCGGGCGGGCTTCCACCGGCTCGCCTCGGGCCGGCTGGTCCAGGCTGTCGTGGCGGGCGTGGAAATCCCGTGGCGGGAGGTCGATCTCTCCGGGCTCGGTGCACGGGAGACCGTGGCGCGGCTCGACGAGACGGCCGCGCAGGAGCAGAGGGAGCGCTTCGACCCGGCCCGGCCCCCGCTGCTGCGGCTGGTCCTCGTCCGGCTCTCCGACGAGTGTCACCGGCTCATCGTCGTCACCCACCACATCCTCTTCGACGGCTGGTCCATGTCCGTCGTCCTCGATGAGGTCTCCGCGCTGTACGCGTCAGGCGGCGACGGCTCCGGGCTCGGCCCGGCCCCCTCCTTCAGGGACCATCTGGCGTGGCTCGCCCGCCAGGACAGGGCGGCGGCCCTCGCGGCGTGGCGGGCCGAGCTCGACGAGGTGGACGAACCCACCCTCGTCGATCCACTGGAGAGGGCGAAGGACTCGGCCGATGCCGGCTTCGTGACCCGAGTGTTCCCGGAGGAGTTCACCACCCGCCTGGTCACCTTCGCGCGGGGCAGAGGGCTGACGGTCAACACGCTGCTGCAAGGCGCTTGGGCGTTGGTGCTGTCGCGGCTCACGGGCAGGACCGACGTCGTCTTCGGGGCGCCGGTCGCGGCCAGGCCCACCGAACTGCCGGGCGTCGAGGGCATGGTCGGGGTGTTCATGAACACCGTGCCCGTGCGGGTCCCGCTCGACGGCGGGCAGCCGGTGCTGGAGATGCTGACCGCGCTGCAGGCACGCCAGTCCGCGCTGCTGGGCTCCCACCACGTGGGGCTCTCCGAACTGCAGAAGCTCACCGGGTCCCGCTCCGCGTTCGACTCGGTTCTCGTCTTCGAGAACTACCCCCGCGCGGTCGGCTCCGCCGAGTCCTTCGACGGCCTTCGGACGGACCACGTCTCGACAGTTGAGGGCACCCATTACCCGCTCACGTTGGGGGTCGTCCTCACCGACCGCCTTCAGGTTCGCCTCGCTCACCGGCTCGCCGTGTTCTCGGAGGCGGACGCCCAGGGCCTCGCCCATGGCCTGGCGCGGGTGCTGGAGGAGATGCTCGCGGATCCGTCGATTCCGGTGGGCCGACTGGACGTCCCCGGCGTCGCCGCCGACGCCCTGCCGCCGGACGCCGCCGAAGCACACACGGACGCGACCGCCTCCCCTCTCCCACCCCGCCGCTTCACCGAGCAGGCGGCGCGTACTCCCGAGGCCACCGCCCTCGTCGCGGCCGGTCACGAGCTGACGTACGCCGAGCTGGTCCGTGAGACCACGCGCCTGGCACACCATCTGTCCGCGCGCGGCGTCGGCCCCGACACGCGGGTGGCCGTCCTGGCGCCCCGCTCGACGGAACTGATCACCGGTCTGCTCGGCATCGCACTCGCGGGCGGCGTGTACATCCCCGTCGACCCCGACCACCCCGCCGACCGCATCGCCTTCGTGCTCGCCGACGCCGCGCCCGAAGTGCTGCTGTGCACGGCGCGGACCCGGGAGTTGGTGCCGGAGGGGTTCACGGGTGTGGTGGTCGTGCTGGACGAGGACTCACCGTCGGAGGACACCGCCGGGCACCCCCTCGCGACCCCGGACGCAGACCACATCGCGTACGTCATCCACACCTCCGGATCGACCGGCACCCCCAAGGGCGCCGCCGTCACCTGGGGCGGGCTGCGGAATCTGGTCGCCGACCGGATCGGGCGGTACGGCATCGGCACGGACACCCGTCTCGTGCAGCTGGTGTCGCCGAGCTTCGACGTGTCGATGGCGGACATCTGGCCGACGCTGTGCGCGGGCGGACGTGTGGTGCTGGCACCGCCGGGCGGGCACACCACCGGCGACGAGCTCGGCGACCTGCTGGCCGACCACCGCATCACCCACGCCGTGATGCCCGCCGTCCAGCTCACCCATCTCCCGGACCGTGAACTGCCCGCGCTGCGCGTGCTGGTGAGCGGCGGCGACGCTCTGCCCGCAGACACCAGGCGGCGCTGGGCGGCCCGCTGCGACCTGCACAACGAGTACGGCGTCACCGAGGCGACCGTCGTCTCCACCGTCACCGCACCGTTGGACGGCACGGGCGCGCTGACGATCGGCCGCCCGATCGCGTGCTCCGGCGTCCATGTCCTGGACGGATTCCTGCGTCCCGTGCCGCCGGGCGTGACGGGCGAGTTGTACGTGACCGGCACCGGACTGGCCCGTGGCTACCTCCATCGGCAGGGCCTCACCGCCCAGCGATTCGTCGCCGACCCGCACACCCGGGGCGGGCGGATGTACCGCACCGGTGACCTGGTGCGGCGCACCCACGGCAGCGAGTTGGTGTTCGTCGGCCGGGCCGACGAGCAGGTGAAGCTGCGCGGGCACCGCATCGAACTGGGCGAGGTCGAGGCCGCCCTCTGCGGTCACCCGGAGGTCGGGCAGGCGGTGGCCGCCGTCCACGAAACCCGGTTGATCGGCTACGCCGTGCCCGTGGCGGGGCGCCGGCCGGACCCCGCGGCCGTGCGCTCCCACGCCTCCCGCGTGCTCCCCGACTACATGCTGCCGGCGGCCGTGGTGCTGCTCGACGAGCTGCCCCTGACCCCGAACGGCAAGCTGGACCGCGAGGCCCTGCCGGCGCCGGACTTCGCCGCCGGAGCCGTCGGCCGGGCGCCCAGGACTCCCGCGGAGGAGCTCCTCTGCACCGCCGTCGCCGAGACGCTCGGACTCGACCGGGTCGGCGCCGACGACAGCTTCTTCGTGCTCGGCGGCGACTCCATCACCTCGCTGCAACTCGTCACCCGGGCCCGGCAGGCGGGACTGGTCGTCACTCCCCGGCAGATCTTCGAGGAGAAGACCCCCGAGCGGCTCGCTCTCGTCGCCCGGCCCGCCGGCACCGGCGACCGGGGCGCCGACGTCGACGACCGTGGAGGCGAGGTGCCCTGGACGCCGGCCGCTCATCTCCTCGGCGAGCGGGTCACCGGAGGCACGTTCGCGCAGTGGACGATCCTCACGACACCGCCCGGACTCCGTCAGGACGCCCTCGCCACCGCTCTCGCCGCCCTCGTCGACACCCATGCCATGCTCCGCTCCCGGGTGACGGACGCGGCCGCCGGGCCCCGACTGGTCGTCGGAGCCGACGACTCCGTGGCCACCGCGGGCCTCCTGGCCAGGGTGGACGCGACGGGAACTCCCGAAGGACTCGCCGACGCCACCGAATCAGCCGCCCGCGACGCCGTGCGCCGGCTCGACCCGGCGGCCGGGGCGATGGTCCGCGCCGTATGGCTGGACGCGGGAGGCGAACGAGCCGGGCGGCTGGTCCTCGCCGTGCACCACCTCGCCGTCGACGGGGTGTCGTGGCGGATCCTGGTGCCGGACCTGAAGCAGGCGTACGACGCCGCCACGGCCGGCCTCGCCCCGCGTCCCGCGCCGGTCGCCACCTCGTACGGACGCTGGACCCGACTGCTCGCGGCGGAGGCGCACCGCGACCACCGGGTCGCCGAACTGCCCGCCTGGGCCGCACTGCTGCGGCACGTCACCCCGCTGCCCGGCGTCCCGCCCCTCGACCCGGCCCGGGACACGGCGGCGACCGTACGCCACACCTCCTGGACCCTGCGCAACAACGACACCGCCACCCTCGTCGGCCGGACGGCCGCCCTGTTCCACTGCGGTGTCCACGACATCCTGCTCGCCACGCTGGCGGGAGCCGTCGCCCACTGGCGCGACGACGCGTACGCACCGGTCCTGGTGAACGTGGAGAGCCACGGCCGTACGTCACTCGGCGGCGTCGATCTCTCCCGGACCGTCGGCTGGTTCACCAGCGCGCACCCGGTACGGCTCGACGTGCGTGGCGTGGACATGTTCCGGGCGCTGGACGGCGAGACGGCCGCGGGGCAGCTGCTGAAAACCGTCAAGGAACAGATCCGTGCCGTGCCCGGTGACGGGCTGGGCTACGGGATGCTGCGGTACCTCAACCCCGCGACCGCACCGGTCCTGGCCGAACTGCCCGTACCCCAGATCGGCTTCAACTACCTGGGCCGCTTCGACGCCCGGGCCGGCGGCCTCGGCGGAACCGCCCGCGCGGGCGGCGCCGTGCCCTGGGAGCCCGCCACCGCGCGGGCCCTGTACAGCTCCGACGACCCGGACATGCCCGTGCCGCACGCCCTGGAGGCGGGTGCCGTGGTCCGCGACACCCGCCACGGCCCCGAACTGACCCTCACCCTCAGCCGTCCCGCACGGGTGCTCGCGGACGGTGCCGTGGAGTCCCTCGGCCGGATCTGGCTGGCGCTCCTGCGAGGGCTGGCCGCCCACTCGGACCACCCGGCGGTCGGCGGCCACACACCGTCCGACTTCCCCCTGCTGGACCTGGACCAGGACGAGGTCGAGCAGCTCGAAGCGATCGCAGCGGACCTCGAAGGAGGGCTCTCCCGGTGACGTCCACAACCCCGGTCCACGGCTCGGCGCTCGCCGAGGTATGGCCGCTCTCTCCGTTGCAGGAAGGTTTGCTCTTCCACGCCGAGTACGGCGGGCAGGGGCCCGACCTCTACACCATCCAGCGCACCGACCTGCTGAGCGGGCACGTCGACGCCGCCCGGCTGCGCGCCTCCTGGCGGGCCCTGTTGAACCGGCACGCCGCCCTGCGGGCCAGCTTCCACCGACGCAAGTCGGGCCGGACCGTGCAGCTCATCCCGCGCGAGGTCGCGCTGCGCTGGCGCGAAGCAGACCTGTCGGACACGGACCTGACCGAGGAGGAAGCGCTCGCCGAGGTACGGCGGCTGGCCGCGGAGGAGCGCGCGGAACGGTTCGACCTCGCCAAGGCACCCCTGCTCAGGCTGCTGCTCGTCCGGCTGACCGCCGAGCGGCACTGGACCGTCATGACCTCCCACCACATCCTGCTGGACGGCTGGTCGATGCCGGTCATGCTCACCGAGCTCGCCGCCGTGTACGCCGCCGGCGGGGACGCCTCGGTCCTCGGCCCGGCGCCCACCTTCCGGGACCACCTGGCCTGGTTGTCCCGGCAGGACAAGGAGAGCGCCGGCGAGGCATGGCGCGTCGAGCTCGCGGACGCCGACGGCCCCACCCTCGTCGCCCCCGCCGTCGCGGACCACGCCTCCGTGCTCCCCGAGAGCCGGGAACTGACCCTCTCCGACGAACTCTCGGACGCCCTGACCAGCCTGGCCCGCCGCCACGGCCTGACCGTCAACACCGTGATACAGGGCGCCTGGGCGATGCTCCTGTCCCGGCTGACGGGCCGCACGGACGTCGTGTTCGGCGCGACCGTCGCCGGCCGGCCCGCCGAACTCCCCGGTGTGGAATCGATGGTGGGCCTGTTCATCAACAGCGTGCCGGTACGGGTCCGTCTCGACGCCGACCAGCCTGTGCTGCGCCTGCTGACCGATCTTCAGGCCCGGCAGTCCGCGCTCCTGCCCCACCAGCACCTCAGCCTGCCCGAGATCCAGCGGGTGGGCGGACCGGGCGCCGTGTTCGACGCCATGCTGATGTTCGAGAACTACCCCCTGCCGCCCGAGGAGGCACCGGCGCCCGGAGCGCTCGCCTTCACGCATCTGGAGGGCCGGCAGGCGACCCACTACGCGCTGACCCTCGGCGTGATGCCGGGCAGTCCGATGAAGCTCCACGTGACCTACCGGCCCGACGCGATCGACGCCGACGTGGCCCAGGACCTGCCGGGCCGGCTGGAGTGGGTGCTGCAGCAGTTGGTCTCCGACCCGTCCGTGCTCGTGGGCCGGATCGGCCTTGTGGGGCGGCTGGAACACGGGCTGGTGGTGGAGGGCTGGAACGCCACCGCCGGTGACGTCCCGCCGGGCTCCTCGGTGCTGGAGATGTTCCGTGCGCGGGTGGCGCAGGCGCCGGATGCGGTGGCGGTCGTCGACGGTGAGCGGCAGGTGTCGTACGGCGAACTGGACTCGGCCTCGGACCGGGTGGCGGCCGGTCTGCGGAACTGTGGGGTGGGCCGGGGCGACCGGGTTGCGGTGCGGCTGGAACGGTCGACCGACCTGATCGGTGCCCTGCTGGGAGTGTGGAAGGCGGGCGCTGCCTACGTCCCGGTGGACAGCGCCTATCCGGCGGAGCGGGTCGCGTTCGTGCTGGAGGACTGCACGCCGGTCGTGACCCTCGACGGCTCCTCCGTCCTCAGCACCGACGGCGACCCGGAAGCGGCGGAGACGTCCGGGGACGACATCGCGTACGTGATGTACACGTCCGGGTCGACGGGCACGCCGAAGGGTGTGGCGGTGCCGCACGGGAGTGTGGCGGCGTTGGTGGGGGAGACCGGGTGGGGTGTCGGTCCTGGTGACGCGGTGTTGTTCCATGCTCCGCATGCCTTCGACATCTCGTTGTTCGAGGTGTGGGTGCCGTTGGCGAGCGGGGCGCGGGTGGTGGTCGCCGAGCCGTCCGTGGCGGTGGACGCCGCGGCCGTGCGGGCGCACATCGCCGGGGGTGTGACGCATGTGCACGTCACTGCCGGGCTGTTCCGGGTGCTGGCGGAGGAGGCGCCCGACTGCTTCGACGGCGTCCACGAAGTGCTCACCGGCGGCGATGTCGTACCGCTGGACGCGGTGGAGCGGGTCCGCGCGGCCTGCCCAGACGTGCGCGTCCGGCACCTGTACGGCCCCACCGAGGTCTCCCTGTGCGCCACCTGGCATCTGTTCGAGCCCGGTGAGGCACAGGGTGACGTGCTGCCGCTGGGCCGGCCGCTCAACAACCGGCAGGTGTACGTCCTCGACCCCTTCCTGCAGCCCGTGCCACCCGGAGTGACCGGTGAGCTGTACGTCTCCGGCGCCGGACTCGCCCACGGCTATCTGGGCCGGACCGGACTGTCGGCCGAGCGGTTCGTGGCCTGCCCCTTCGCGGACGGCGAGCGGATGTACCGGACCGGCGACCTGGTGCGCTGGACCACCGGCGTCGAGCTGGTCTTCGTCGGCCGGGCCGACGCCCAGGTGAAGATCCGCGGCTTCCGCGTCGAACTCGGTGAGGTGGAGGCCGCGTTGGCGGCGCAGCCCGCCGTCGCCCAGGCGATCGTCGTGGCCCGTGAGGACCGGCCCGGCGAGAAGCGACTGACCGGCTATCTCGTACCGAGCGGCGAGGAACCGGACATCGAGGCCGTGCGTGCCGCGGTGGCGGACGCACTGCCCGAGTACATGGTGCCGGCCGCCCTCGTCGTGCTCGGCTCCCTGCCCCTGACCGCCAACGGCAAGGTCGACCTCAAGGCGTTGCCCGCACCCGAGTTCGCGGGCTCCGCGAGCCGTGCGCCGGGCACCGCCGCCGAGGCGCTCGTGTGCGAACTGTTCGCCGAGGTGCTGGGCCGTGACCACGTCGGGGTGGAGGACAGCTTCTTCGAGCTCGGCGGTGACTCCATCATGTCGATGCAGCTCGCCGCGCGGGGCACGCGCCGGGGTGTCGTGTTCAGCGCGCAGGACGTGTTCGAGCACGAGACGCCCGCCGCGATCGCCGCCGTGGCGCAGCTGGAGGCGGACGGCGAGCCGGCTCGGGACGTCGGCTCGGGGCCCGTGCCTCCCACTCCCGCCCTCCTGGCCTCCGGCCCGGCTGCCGCCCGTCCCGGATTCGCGCAGTGGACCGTGGTCGGGGCGCCACCGGAGCTGGACGCGGAGACACTCGCCGCAGGGCTCGGCGTTCTGCTCGACACGCACGACATGCTGCGTGCCCGGGTCGTGGACGGGCCGAGGCTCGTCGTGGGGGAGCGGAGCGGCGTCGACCCGGCCACGCTGATCTCCGTGCTGCGGGTCACCGCACCGGGCGAGCTGGACGAGGCGGTCGAGCGGGCCGCCCGGGCGGCTGCGGGGCGCCTCGACCCGGCGGCCGGAGTGATGGTGCGGCTGGTGTGGGTGGACGCAGGTCCGGGCCGGGTGGGGCGGCTCGTCCTCGTCGCGCACCACCTCGTCGTCGACGGTGTGTCGTGGCGGATCCTGCTGCCGGATCTGCGGGCCGCGTACGAGGCGGCCGCGCAGGGCCGGGCGGCGGAACCGGGCGCGGCCGGAACGTCGTTCCGGCGCTGGGCGGAGCTGCTGGAGACCGAGGCCCGGCACGAGAATCGGCTCGCCGAGCTGGACGGCTGGCGAACGGTGCTCGGCGGCGGCGACGCGCCGATCGGCCGAACGGCACTCGACCCGGCGCGTGACACCGCCGGCACCCTGGAGCGCCATGTCTGGACCGTGCCCGCACCGCAGGCCGAGGTGATCGTCGGACGCACTCCGGGCGTCTTCCACTGCGGTGTCCACGACGTGCTCCTCGCCACGCTCGCCGCGGCCGTCGTAGAGTGGCGCAGCGGTACAGAACATGACGTTCTGGTCGATGTTGAGAGCCACGGCCGTACGGCGGTGGCCGGCGCGGAACTGACCCGGACCGTCGGCTGGTTCACCAGCGTCCACCCGGTACGGATCGACCTGGCCGGCATCGACCTGGCGGACGCGCTGGCCCGGGGACCGGCGGCGGGAGCGCTGCTGAAGGCGGTCAAGGAACAGACGCGGGCCGTCCCCGGGGACGGGCTCGGCTACGGCCTGCTGCGTCACCTCAACCCCGACACGGCGCCGCTTCTGGCCCAACTCCCCGCCCCCCAGGTGGGTTTCAACTACCTCGGCCGATTCCCCGCCCCCGCCTCCGAGGCGGTCCCCTGGCAGCCCGCCGGACCGTCCGCCCTGGGTGGTGCGAACGACCCGGACATGCCCGTCAAGCACGCGCTCGGCGCGGGCGCGGTGATCCGCGACAGCACCGAAGGCCCCGAACTCACCCTGTTGTTGAGCCACCCCGCCGGCCCGCTCGACGCCGGCTCGGTCGACGAGCTCGGCCGGATCTGGCTACGGCTGCTCGACGGCCTGGCCGCGCACACCGCGGACCCGTCGGCCGGCGGTCACACCGCGTCCGACTTCCCCCTCCTGCGCCTCGACCAGGACGACGTCGACGAGCTCGAGGCCGAGTTCGCCGACGAGCACCCGTAGTCACCCGCCCCGGCACCGGCCTGCGGGCCCGCCCGACACGCGCTTCTGTGAGGAGTTACGCGATGACCCGATCCCAGGTCGAGGACGTCTGGCCGCTGTCGCCGCTGCAGGAAGGCCTGCTGTTCCACGCGGCCTTCGACAGCGACGGACCGGACGTCTACCAAGGGCAGCGGCTCCTGGACCTGGACGGCCCCGTCGACGCCGACCTGCTGCGCGTGTCCTGGGCGGCGCTGCTCGCCCGCCACCCGGTACTGCGGGCGGGCTTCCGCCGCCGCAAGTCGGGCGAGGCCGTGCAGGTCATCGCACGCGAGGCGGACCTGCCCTGGCGGACGGAGGACCTCTCGGAACTGGACGAGGAGACGGCGGCGGCCCGTCTCGCGGACCTGGCGGCCGAGGACCGGGCGCAGCGCTTCAACCTGGCCGCACCGCCCCTGCTCCGCCTGCTGCTGGTCCGGCTGGCGGAGAACCGGCACCGGCTGATCGTCACCAGCCACCACATCATCATGGACGGCTGGTCGATGCCCGTCCTGCTGCAGGAGCTGACCGCGGTCTACGCCGCCGGCGGCGACGCCTCCGTACTCCCTGCCCCCAGCTCCTACCGCGACTACCTCGCCTGGCTCGGCCGCCAGGACAAGGACACGGCACACGAGGCGTGGCGGGCGGAACTCCTCGGCGCCGAGGAGCCCACGCTCGTCGTGGCCGCCGACCCGGGCCGTACGCCCGTCCTGCCCGAGAGCCTGATCGCCGAACTCCCCGAGCAGCTGACGAGCGAACTGGTCGGACTGGCCCGGCTGCACGGCCTCACCGTCAACACCCTGATCCAGGGCGCCTGGGCCATGGTCCTGGCGCGGCTGACCGGCCGTACGGACGTAATCTTCGGCGCCACCGTCGCCGGCCGCCCCGCCGGACTCGCGGACGTCGAGTCGATGATCGGCATGTTCATCAACACGCTGCCCGTGCGCGTCGAACTCGACGGTGAGCGGCCCGCGGTGGAGATGCTGAAGGCACTCCAGGCCCGCCAGTCCGCACTCATCGCGCACCAGCATCTCGGCCTGGCCGAGATCCAGCGGGTCGGCGGCGCGGGCGCGGTCTTCGACACCCTCGTCGTCTTCGAGAACTACCCCCGGCCGCCCGAGGAACCGGCCGCCCCCGACGCCTTCACCCTGCGCTTCGCCGCCGGCCAGGAGACGGCCCACTACCCGCTGACCCTCGTCGCCGTGCCCAAGGACCGGATGCTGTTCAAACTCGACTACCGTCCGGACCTGTTCGACCGCGCGACCGCCGAGGCCGTCTTCGGCCGGCTCGTCCGCGTGCTGGAGCAGCTGGCGGCCGACCCGCGGCAGCCCGTGGGGCGCGTCGAGGCGATACGGGAGAGCGAGCGGACTCGCGTCGTCGACGAGTGGAACGCGACCGTGGCCGAGACACCGGCCGAGTCCGTGCCGGAGCTCTTCTCCCGACAGGCGGCACGGACACCGGACGCCGTCGCCGTGTCGGACGGCGAGCGGGAACTGACGTACGCCCGACTGCACACCCTCTCCGACCGGTTGGCCCGCCGTCTGGCCGACCGGGGAGTACGCGCGGGCGACCGGGTCGCCGTGGTGCTGGAGCGGTCCGCCGAGCTGCTGGTCACGCTGCTCGCGGTGTGGAAGGCCGGCGCCGCGTACGTGCCGGTGGACACCGGATACCCGGCCGAACGCATCGCGTTCCTGCTGAAGGACTGCGAACCGGCGGCCGTCGTGTGCTCCGGGCGGACGCGAGCTGTCGTACCGGACGACGTGCCGGCCCGTCTGGTGCCGCTCGACGATCCGTCGGTCCTCGACGGCGGCGGCGAGCCCGCTGCCGGACCGGTGACCGGGGACGACATCGCGTACGTGATGTACACGTCCGGTTCGACGGGCGTGCCGAAGGGCGTCGCCGTGCCGCACCGGAGTGTCGCGGCGCTGGTGGGGGAGACCGGCTGGGGGGTGGGGCCCGGGGACGCGGTCCTGTTCCACGCCCCGCACGCCTTCGACATCTCCCTGTTCGAGGTGTGGGTGCCGTTGGCGGGCGGCGCCCGGGTCGTGGTCGCGGAACCCGAAGTGGACGCGGTGGCCGTACGGGAGCACATCGCGGGCGGGGTGACCCATGTGCACGTCACCGCCGGGCTGTTCCGGGTGCTGGCCGAGGAGGCGCCCGACTGCTTCACGGGAGCGCGGGAGGTGCTCACCGGAGGTGACGTCGTGCCCGCCAGGGCCGTGCGGCAGGTGCGCGCGGCCTGCCCCGAGGTGCGCGTGCGGCATCTGTACGGTCCCACCGAGGTGTCGCTGTGCGCGACCTGGCATCTGCTGGAGCCGGGCGCGGACACCCCCCAGGTGCTGCCGGTCGGGCGGCCGCTGGCGAACCGTCGGGTCTACGTCCTCGACACCTACCTGCACCCCGTCGCCCCCGGTGTGACGGGTGAGCTGTACCTCGCCGGTGCCGGACTCGCCGACGGCTATCTCGGCCGGACCGGACTGTCGGCCGAGCGGTTCGTGGCCTGTCCTTTCGCGGACGGCGAGCGGATGTACCGGACCGGTGACCTGGTGCGCTGGACCTCGGACGGCGAGCTGGTGTTCGTGGGCCGGGCCGACGCCCAGGTCAAGGTCCGCGGCTTCCGGGTCGAACCGGCCGAGGTGGAGGCGGCACTGGCCGCTGAGCCCGGCATCGGTCAGGCGATCGTCACCGCCCGCGAGGACCGGCCCGGCGAGAAGCGGCTGGTCGGATACGTCGTCCCGGACGGCGAGGACGTCGACCCCGGGCTGCTGCGCGAGCGCCTGACGAAGGTGCTGCCCGAGTACCTGGTCCCGGCCGCCCTGATCGTGCTCGACACGCTGCCGCTGACCGCCAACGGCAAGGTCGACCACAAGGCGTTGCCGGCGCCGGACTTCGCGGGCCGGGTGACGGGGCGTGAACCGCGCACCGACGCCGAGCGGACGCTGTGCGAGACCTTCGCGGCGGTGCTGGGCCTGGAACGGGTCGGTGCCGAGGACGACTTCTTCCACCTGGGCGGTGACTCGATCACCTCGATGCAGGTCGTCGCCAGGGCCGGACGCGCGGACCTGGTACTGACACCACGTCAGGTCTTCGATCTGCGCACACCGGAGAGGCTCGCGCAAGCCGCCCTGCCGGCCGCGGCGAGGGCCACGACCCCGTCCGAGGACGCCGTAGGCGAACTGCCCTGGACACCCGTCATGCGCGCCCTCGGCCGCGCCGCCACCCGACCGGGATTCGCGCAGTGGGCGGTCGTCGCGGCGCCGCCGGCGCTGGGGGAGGAGACCCTGGCCGTCGCACTGCGGGGCCTGCTGGACACGCACGACATGCTGCGCGCCCGGGTGGCGGCCGACACGCCGACCCTCGTGGTCGCGGAGCGCGGGTCCGTGGACCCGGCCGCGCTGGTGTCGCGCGTCGAGGTCCGCGGTGACGAGGACCTGGACCGGACCGTGGAGCGGGCGGCGCGGGAAGCGGCGGACCGGCTGGACCCGATGGCCGGCGCGATGGTGCGGCTGGTCTGGGCGGACGCCGGACCGGAGCGGACCGGCCGACTGGCCCTGGTCGTCCACCACCTGGTGGTGGACGGCGTGTCGTGGCGGATCCTGCTGCCGGACCTGCGGGCCGCGTGCGAGGCGGCGATCGCGGGCCGGGCCCCGGACCTGGACCCGGCGGGGACCTCGTTCCGACGCTGGGCGCAGCTGCTGGGGACCGAGGCCCGGGACGAGGCCCGGATCGCGGAACTGGACGGGTGGCGGGAGCTGCTCGGTGACGGTGACGCCCTGATCGGCGCACGGCCGCTGGACGCCGCCCGCGACACCGCCGGCACCCTCCGGCACCGCTCCTGGACCTTGTCCGGCGCACCCGCCCACGACCTGATCGGCCGTATCGCCGCCGCCTTCCACTGCGGTGTCCACGAGGCACTGCTGGCCACCCTGGCGGGCGCGGTCGTCCGCTCCCGGTCCGGTACCGACAGCGTGGTCCTGGTCGATGTCGAGGGCCACGGCCGCGAACCGCTCGGCGACGTGGATCTGTCACGCACGGTCGGCTGGTTCGCCGACTCCCACCCCGTACGACTCGACACGGCGGACATCGACATCGCGGACGCGCTCGCCGGGGGACCGGCGGCGGGAGCGCTGCTGAAGGCGGTCAAGGAACAGACGCGGGCCGTCCCGGGGGACGGGCTCGGCTACGGCCTGCTGCGTCACCTCAACCCCGACACGGCCCCGGTACTGGCCCAACTCCCCACCCCCCAGGTGGGTTTCAACTACCTCGGCCGATTCCCCGCCCCCACGACCGAAGGGGCAGCCGGGCCGGCCGCCCCCGGCGGCTCCATCGACCCCGACACGCCGCTGCTGCACCCGGTCGAGGCCGCCGCCGTGGTCCGCGACACGCCGGACGGCCCGTCGCTCACCCTCACTCTGAACTGGGCCGAGAACATCCTGGACGCCGCCGACGCGGACCGGCTCGGCAGCACCTGGCTCGCTCTCCTCACCGGCCTGGCCACCCACCTCACGGACCCGTCGGCGGGCGGCCACACCCCGTCCGACTTCCCGCTCCACACCCTCACCCGGTCGGACGTGGAGGAACTGGAGACCGCGGTCCCCGGACTCACCGACGTCTGGCCGCTCTCCCCGCTCCAGGAGGGACTGCTCTTCCACACGGCCTACGACGACCGGGGCCCCGACGTCTACGAGACCCAGCGGGTGCTCGACCTGACCGGCCCGCTGGACGCCGACCGCCTGCACCGGTCCTGGAACGCCCTCGTGGCCCGGCACGACATGCTCCGCGTGAGCTTCCACGAACTCGCCGACGGACGCAGCGTCCAAGCCGTCACCGGGGCGGCCGAACCCCTCTGGCGCGAGGCCGACCTGTCCGACCGCCCAGAGCCGGAGGCGCTCGCCGAGGCCGAGGCACTGGCGGAACGCGAACGCGCCGAACGCTTCGACCTGACGCGGGCCCCGCTGCTGCGGCTCCTCCTCGTCCGGCTGGGCGAGCGACGCCACCGCCTCGTCCTGACCTCCCACCACATTCTGCTGGACGGCTGGTCCACGCCGATCGCCCTCGACGAGGCGTCCCGGATCTACGCCGCCGACGGCGATGCCTCCGGTCTCGGCCCGGCGCCCTCCTTCCGCGACCATCTGGCCTGGCTCGCCCGGCAGGACAAGGAGACGGCACATGCGGCCTGGCGGGCCGAGCTGGCGGGCGCCGACGAGCCCACGCTGATCGCGTCCCTGACCACGGGCCGGGGACCGGCGGCCACGGAAGGCGACTCGGTGCAGCTCTCCGAGGAGCTGACCCGCGTCCTCACCTCGATGGCCCGCGCGCACGGACTGACCCTGAACACGCTCGCGCAGGGCGCCTGGGCCATGGTGCTGAGCCGGCTCGCACGGTGTACGGACGTCGTGTTCGGCATCTCCGTCGCGGGCCGCCCGCCCGAGCTGACCGGCGTGGAGTCGATGGTGGGCATGTTCCTCAACACGCTGCCGGTGCGGGTACGGCTCGACGGCGACGAAAGCGTCGTGCGGATGCTGACACGGCTTCAGGCCCGCCAGTCGGCCCTGCTCGCTCATCAGCACGTCGGCCTGGCGGAGATCCAGTCCCTGTCCGGTGCGGGCGCCGTCTTCGACACCATGCTGATGTTCGAGAACTACCCGGGCGGCCCGTCCCGCCTCGCCGCGACGGACGACGAAGTGACCGTCGAACGCGTCAACACCCGTGCGGGCACCAGCTATCCCCTGGCGGTCGGCATCATGCCCGGCGACCGGATGCGGGTCCACGTCACCTACCGGCCCGACCTCTTCGACCGCGACGAGGCCCTCCAGGTGGCCCGGCAGGTCGAACGGGTTCTGGAGCAGATGGTCGCCGATCCCTCGGTGCCGGTCGGACGGGTCGACGTCGTGGGTCCGCTGGAGCGCGGGCTGGTGGTGGAGGGCTGGAACTCCACGCACGGCCGGTCGCCGGGTTCCTCGATGCTGGAGATGTTCCGTGCGCGGGTGGCGCAGGCGCCGGATGCGGTGGCGGTCGTCGACGGCGAGCGGCAGGTGTCGTACGGGGAGCTCGAAGCGGCCTCGGACCGGGTGGCGGTGTCTCTCCGGGCTCGTGGGGTGGGCCGGGGCGATCGGGTGGCGGTGCGGCTGGAGCGGTCGATCGACCTGATCGCCGCCTTGTTGGGGGTGTGGAAGGCGGGGGCCGCTTATGTCCCGGTGGACAGCGCATACCCGGCGGAGCGGATCGCGTTCGTCCTGGAGGACGCCGCGCCGACGTTGACCATTGACGCGGTCGTGCAGGGCGAGGGCGAGGCTCCGTCCGTTGCGGTGACCGGGGACGACATCGCGTACGTGATGTACACGTCCGGTTCGACGGGCACGCCGAAGGGTGTGGCGGTGCCGCACGGGAGTGTGGCGGCGTTGGTGGGGGAGTCCGGCTGGGGTGTCGGTCCTGGTGACGCGGTGCTGTTCCACGCCCCGCATGCCTTCGACATCTCTCTGTTCGAGGTGTGGGTGCCGTTGGCGAGCGGGGCGCGGGTGGTGGTGGCCGAGCCGTCCGTGGCGGTGGACGCGGCGGCCGTGCGGGCGTACGTCGCCGGGGGTGTGACGCATGTGCACGTCACCGCTGGGCTGTTCCGGGTGCTGGCGGAGGAGGCGCCCGGCTGCTTCTCCGGGGCGCGGGAGGTCCTGACCGGCGGCGATGTCGTACCCCTGGAGGCAGTGGAACGGGTCCGCGCGGCCTGTCCCGACGTGCGCGTACGGCACTTGTACGGCCCCACCGAGATCTCCCTGTGCGCCACCTGGCATCTGCTGGAGCCCGGCAAGGACACGGACCGAGTGCTGCCGGTCGGCCGTCCGCTGACCAACCGTCAGGTGTATGTCCTCGACGCCTTCCTGCGGCCGGTGCCGCCGGGAGTGGCGGGTGAGCTGTACATCGCCGGCGCCGGACTCGCCCTCGGATACCTGAATCGGGCCGGGCTGTCGGCCGAGCGGTTCGTGGCCTGTCCCTTCGCGGACGGCGAGCGGATGTACCGCACCGGTGACCTGGCCCGTTGGACGGAGGACGGCGAGCTGCTGTTCGCGGGACGCGCGGACGCGCAGGTGAAGATCCGCGGATTCCGGGTCGAACTCGGAGAGGTGGAGGCCGCGTTGGCGAAACTGCCCGCAGTCGCCCAGGCCGTCGTGGTCGTACGTGAGGACCGGCCGGGTGAAAAGCGGCTCATCGGGTACGTCGTCCCCGACGGCGATGCCGTGGACCCGGACCGTACGCGTGACCGACTCGCCACGATCCTCCCCGACTACATGGTCCCGGCCGCCCTCGTCGTCCTGGACGCCCTTCCGCTGACCGTCAACGGCAAGGTCGACCACAAGGCCCTGCCCGCACCCGAGTTCACCGCCAGCACCGGCCGCGAACCCCGGACCCCGGCGGAGAAGCTGGTGTGCGAGCTGTTCGCCGACGTCCTCAATCTGGAGCAGGTCGGCGTGGAGGACAGCTTCTTCGAGCTGGGCGGCGACTCCATCATGTCGATGCAGCTCGCCGCGCGGGGCAACCGCAAGGGCATCGTCTTCAGCGCCCAGGACGTCTTCGAGCGTGAGACACCCGGCGCCATCGCCGCCGTGGCACGGCTCGCGGACGACAGCGCCGGGACCGAGGAGGACACCGGGGGCGAGGTGCGGTGGACGCCGGTGATGCGGGCACTGCGGGACCGGGCCCCGCGCGCGGTGGAGACCGGCGGCCTCGCCCAGTGGGCGGTCATCGCCGCCCCGCCCGCACTCGGAGAGCGGACACTGGCCGCCGGCCTCGGCGCCGTCCTCGACACGCACGACATGCTGCGCGCCCGCGTCGAACCCGGGGCGGATCCCAGGCTGTTCGTGGCCGAGCGCGGGAGCGTCGAGGCCGCCGGGATCATCACCCGTGTCGCAGCCACCACCGGTGGTGCCGAGGACCTGGACGCACTCGCCGACAGCGCCGCCCACGACGCCGTCTCCCGGCTCGACCCCGTGTCCGGCGTGATGGCACAGGCCGTGTGGATCGACGCCGGCCGGGACACCGGGCGGCTGGTGCTGGCCGTGCACCACCTGGCCGTCGACGCCGTGTCCTGGCCGGTGCTGCTCAGCGACCTGCACGCCGCGTGCGAGATCGCTGCATCCGGACGGCGACCCGAGCCCGTGCCCGTCGGGATCTCCTTCCGGCGCTGGGCGGAGAAGCTGGCCGCCGAGGCACGCAAGGACAGCCGGGTCGCCGAACTCACCGCCTGGACAGCGCTGTTGGCCCAAGGTGATCACCCGATCGGCACCCGGCCGCTCGACCCCGCCCTCGACACCGCGTCGACCGTACGCCGCTCCACCTGGACCCTGGCGCCCGCGCAGGCCCAGAACTTGGTGAACCGCGCCCCCGGTGCCTTCCACTGCGGCGTCCACGAGGTGCTGCTCGCCACCCTCGCCGGAGGAGTCACGCACTGGCGGGAGCGGTCCGTGCAGGACGCCGGCACCGCCGTGCTCCTCGACATCGAGGGCCACGGCCGGGAGGCGCTCGACGGCGTCGACCTGTCCCGTACGGTCGGCTGGTTCACCGGCGTCAAGCCCGTGCGCCTGGACACCGCCGGCGTCGACACCGCGGACGCGCAGGCCGGCGGTCCGGTGGCGGGGGCGCTGCTGAAGGCCGTGAAGGAGCAGGTGCGTGGCCTGCCGGGTGACGGGCTGGGCTTTGAGCTGCTGCGCCACCTCAACCCGCAGACCGCGCCCGCCCTGGCCGAACTCCCCGTCCCGCAGATCGGTTTCAACTACCTCGGCCGGTCCGCCGCCCCCACGGGCAAGGGCGTCGAACCCTGGCAGGCCACGGCCGGCATCGGCGGATCCGTCGACCCCGACACGCCGGTGAAGCACGTGATCGAGGCGGGCGCCGCCGTACGGGACACGCCGGACGGGCCGGAGCTGACCCTCAGCCTGAGCTGGGCCGCCGAGGTGCTCGACGCGGCCGACGCCGAGGCCCTCGGGCGGGCCTGGCTGGCGATGCTGGAAGGGCTGGCCGTCCATGTCGCCGGTCCGGCAGCCGGCGGTCACACGCCCTCCGACTTCCCGCTGCTCGACCTCACCCAGGAGGAAGTCACCGAGATCGACACGGCGGTGCCCGCGCTCGCCGACGTATGGCCGCTGTCGCCGCTGCAGGAAGGGCTCCTCTTCCATGCCGCGTACGACGAGCAGGGCCCCGACGTCTACGAGGGGCAGCGCTGGCTGGAGCTGACCGGAACGCTCGACGTGGCAAGGCTGCGGGCCGCCTGGCAGGCGGTGGTGGCACGGCACGCCACGCTGCGGGCCGGGTTCCGGCAGCTGGAGTCCGGGCGGTTCGTGCAGAGCGTCGCCCGCGAGGTGGAGATCCCGTGGCGCGCGGAGGACGTGTCCGGCCTTCCGGAGGCCCAAGCGCTGGCGGCGTTCGAGCGGCTGGCCGCCGAGGACCAGGAACACCGCTTCGACATCGCCGAGGCCCCGCTGCTGCGGGTGCTGCTGGTGCGGATCGCCGAGCGGCGGCACCGGCTGGCGTTCACCAGCCATCACATCGCCTCCGACGGCTGGTCGCTGCCGGTGATGGTGAGCGAGGTCGCCCGGCTCTACGAGGCCGGGGGCGATGCCCGCGCCCTGCCGCCCGCCACCTCCTACCGTGCCTACCTGGAGTGGCTGGCCCGGCAGGACAAGGAGGCCGCGCGCGCCGCCTGGCGGGCCGAACTGGCCCCCGTGGACGAGCCGACGCTGGTGGTCCCGGCCGACCTGGTCACCGCGCCCGCCGAGCCGCAGCGCGTGACGTACGCACTGGACGAGGAACTCGGCCGCAGGCTCGTCGCCCTCGGCCGAGGACACAGCCTCACCCTCAACACCCTGCTCCAGGGAGCCTGGGCGATCCTGCTGGCCCGGCTCACCGGCCGCACCGACGTGGTGTTCGGCACCACGGTCGCCGGCCGCCCCACCGAACTGCCGGGCGTCGAGTCGATGATCGGGCTGTTCATCAACACCCTGCCGGTACGGGTCGGGCTCGACGGCGCGCAGCCGCTGCTGGAGATGCTCACGGACCTCCAGGAACGACAGGTCGCGCTGATGTCCCACCAGCACCTGGGACTCACCGAGATCCAGCGGCTGGCCGGCCCCGCCGCCACCTTCGACACGCTCGTCGTGTACGAGAACTACCCGCGCCCGCCGCTGAGTTCGGGCGACCCCGACGCGCTGTCCATCCGGCCCGCCGGGACACCCGAGGACGCGGGCCACTATCCGCTCACCCTCGTCGCCGTCCTGGAGAACGAGCGGGTGCGCGGGGACCTCGTGTACCGGCCCGACGCCTTCCAGCGCGGGGACGTGGAGGAACTGCTCGCCGCCCTGGTCCGGGTCCTGGAGCAACTGGTCGCCGATCCGTCGGTCCCCGTCGGACGCCTGGAGGTCACCGGCGCGGCGGAACGGGACCTGGTCCTGGGGGAGTGGAACGACACCGCCACGCCCGGCCGGCACCGGGCCTCCCTTCCGGAGCTGTTCGGCGCCCAGGCCGCACGCACCCCCGGCAACACGGCCCTGGTCGGGGCCGGCCGTGAGCTGACCTACACCGAGCTGGAGCGGGACTCCGGGCGGCTGGCGGCCCACCTGCGCTATCTCGGCGTGGCCGCCGAGACCCGGGTGGCACTGCTCGTGGAACGCTCGGTGGAGATGGTCGTGGCGCTGCTCGGGATCTCACGGGCCGGCGGCACCTTCGTCCCCGTCGACCCCGCGCACCCCGCCGACCGGATCGCCCACCTCCTCCGTGACGCGGCACCCCCGCTGCTCCTGTGCACGGCACGCACACGGGACGCCGTGCCCGCGGACTACCCGGGACGGATCGTCGTCCTCGACGAGATCGACGACACGGCCGTGGGAATCCGGCCGTTCGACGCGGTACCGGTGGAGCCGGAGCAGGCCGCGTACGTCATGTACACCTCGGGCTCCACCGGCACCCCGAAAGGCGTCGTGGTCCCGCACTCCGGCCTCGGCAACCTCGCCGCCGCGCAGATCGACCGCTTCGAGGTCGGCCCCGACGCGCGCGTCCTGCAACTGGCCTCCCTCGGCTTCGACGCGGCGGTCTCCGAACTGCTGATGGCGCTGCTGTCCGGCGCCGCCGCGATCGTCGCGCCCGCCGAGACCCTGCCCCCGCAGGTGTCGCTGGACCAGGCGCTGCGTCACTGGGACGTCACCCACGTGACCGTGCCGCCGAGCGCGCTGGCCACCGCCGACGAACTCCCCGACGGCCTGCGGACGCTGGTGGCCGCCGGCGAGGCGTGCCCGCCCGCGCTGGCCGACCGCTGGGCCGGCAGCCGACGGATGATCAACGCGTACGGCCCGACCGAGACCACCGTGTGCGCGTCGATGAGCCCGCCGCTGGCCCCGGGCGCGGACGTCGTCCCGATCGGCAGGCCCCTCGCCAACGGGCGCACCTACGTCCTCGACTCCTTCCTGCGACCGGTCCCGCCCGGTGTCACCGGCGAGCTGTACGTCGCCGGCGCGGGCCTCGCGCGCGGCTATCTGGGACGCGGCGGGCTGACGGTCACCCGGTTCGTGGCCGACCCGTTCACCCCGGGCGAGCGGATGTACCGCACCGGCGACCTGGCCCGCTGGACGCGGGACGGCCAACTCGTCTTCGTCGGGCGGGCGGACACGCAGGTCAAGGTGCGCGGGCACCGCATCGAGCCGGGCGAGGTCGAGGCCGTGCTCGCCGGACACCCGGGCGTGGCGCAGGCGGCGGTCGTCGCCCGAGAGGACACGCCCGGCGAGCGGCGGCTGATCGGATACGTCGTGCCGGACACCGCCGACCGGGGCCGTGACGAGCGGATCGCGCGCGACCAGGTCGGCGAGTGGCAGGTGCTGTACGACACCGTGCACGCGGAACCCACCGACACCGCCTTCGGCGAGAACTTCGCCGGATGGAACAGCAGTTACGACGGACAGCCCATCCCGCTCGCCGAGATGCGCGAGTGGCGGGAACGGACCGTGGACCGGATCCGGGCGCTGCGGCCCCGCCGGGTGTTGGAGATCGGCGTCGGCACCGGGCTCCTGCTGTCCCGACTCGCCGCCGACTGCGAGGAGTACTGGGCCACGGACTTCTCCGCGCCGGTCGTCGCCGAGCTGCGCCGTCAGGTCGAGCGGGACCCGGAGCTGGCCGCGAAGGTACGGCTGCGGGTGCAGGCCGCGGACGAGACCGACGGACTGCCCGAGGGGCACTTCGACACCGTCGTGCTCAACTCCGTCGTGCAGTACTTCCCCCACGCCGGCTACCTGCGGGGAGTGCTGGAGTGGGCGCTGCGGCTGGTCGTTCCCGGAGGCGCGGTGTTCGTCGGCGATGTGCGCAACCACCGTCTGCTGCGGCCGTTCGCGACCGCCGTCGAGACCGCCCGCGCCACCGAGCAGGACGTGTTCACCCTGCGCCGGGCCGTCGAGCAGAACCTCACCCTCGAGAAGGAACTGCTCGTCGACCCGGAGTTCTTCGCCGCGCTCGCCACCGCACTGCCCGACGCGGCCGGCGCCGACATCCGGGTCAAACGCGCCTCGCACCACAACGAGCTCAGCGGGCACCGCTACGACGTGGTGCTGCGCAAGGCGGGCGCGACCACCCTGGCCGTCGCCGACGCACCCCGGCTGACCTGGACGGAGGCCGGCGACCTCGACAGGCTGACCCGCCACCTGACCTCCGCGCACCCGGAACGGCTGCGCCTGACGGGCGTACCCAACTCCCGTGTGGCCTACGAGGTCGAGCTGGCCCGCGCCCTCGACGAGGGGGTACCGCCCGCGTCCGGGGAGAGCGTGACCGCCCCGGACATCGAGGAGCTGTACGACCTCGGCGACCGGCTCGGCTACTGGGTGGGCGTGACCTGGTCGGCGACCGCGCCGGACGAGGTCGACGCCGTGTTCGTCCGCACCGGACTCACCGCGTCCGCGGCCGTGGTGGACGTCTACACACCCGCACCGGCGCCGCCGGCGGCCGTCACCAACGACCCCGCCGCCCGCCGCGGCACCGGTGCCCTGCTGGCCGAACTCCGCGAGCACGTCGAGCGGCGGCTGCCCGCCTACATGGTCCCGACGGCCTTGGTGCCGATGGACCGCCTCCCGCTCACCCCGAACGGCAAACTGGACCGGCGCGCACTGCCCGCCCCCGACTTCGCGGGCCGCGCCGGCGGACGTGACCCGCGTACCGCCGCCGAGGCGCTGCTGTGCCGCCTCTTCGCGGAGGTGCTCGGCCTGGACCGGGTGGGGGCCGACGACTCGTTCTTCGCGCTCGGCGGCGACTCGATCACCTCGATGCAGCTCGCCTCGCGGGCCCGCCGCGAGGGCATCGTGCTCACGCCCCGGCAGGTCTTCGTCGAGAAGACGCCCGAGCGGCTCGCCCTGCTCGCCGAAGCGGCCGCCGCCGAGGAGGCGGCGACGGGCGTGGTGCCGTGGACACCGGCCATGCGGGCAGCGTCGGTCGGCGGGGCAGTGTCGGCCGGTGGGGCAGTGTCGGCCGAAGGGGCTGTGCTGGCCGAAGGGGCTGTGCCGGTCGGTGGGGCTGCGCTGGCCGGTGAGGGTGCGCGGGTCGGCGGGGCTGTGCCGGTCGACGGGAGCGCGTCGGTCGACGGGAGCGCGTCGGCCAACGGGAGCGTGTCGGCCAACGGGACCGCGTTGGCCAACGGGACCGCGTTGGCCGACGGGGCCGTGCCCGCCCAGTGG
The DNA here is from genome assembly GCF_043195415.1 of Streptomyces sp. Y7. Lineage (NCBI taxonomy): Bacteria > Bacillati > Actinomycetota > Actinomycetes > Kitasatosporales > Streptomycetaceae > Streptomyces > Streptomyces sp. Y7. The sequence continues at coordinate 477,796 of NZ_JBIDDQ010000001.1, read as the reverse complement.
ATGGCCCTTGCCGTCCCCGCCGGCCTGGACCGCGATGCGCTGGCCCGTGCCCTGCGGGCGGTGCTCGACACCCACCCGATGCTGCGCTGCCGGATAGGCGAGGACCTGGTCGTGGGCGAGCCGGGAGCACCGGACGCGGCCCGGCTGATCGACCGGGCCGACCCCGGCGTACCGCTCGACCACGCCGTGGCCGACGCCGCGTCCCGACTCGACCCGGCCGCGGGCGAGCTGGTCCGACTGGTGTGGGCGGACGCCGGCCCGCGGAGCAGGCTGGTGGTCGTCGTCCACGAGCTGGTCGTGGACGACGAGTCGTGGCGGATCCTGACGTCCGACCTGCGGACGGCGTACGAGACCGCGGCCGCCGGACAGGAACCCGTGCTGGAGCCGGAGAGCACGTCGTACCGGCGCTGGGCGCGACTGCTCGCCGAGCAGGCGACAGCGGCGGCACGGGTCGAGGAACTCGACGGCTGGGCGGCGCGGTCGGAGGCCGGCGAGCGGATCGCGCCCGGCGGTCCCGAGGCCCGCGCCACCTGGTCGCTGGCTCCGGAGATCACGGCCGTACTCACCCACCGAACCCCGGAGACGTTCCACTGCGAGCCGTCGGACGTGGTCCTCGCCGCCTTCGTCGGCGCCGTGGTGGAGGACGGCACCGCCGCCGTGATGGACCTGGAGATCTCCGGCAGGCAGACCGTCGACGGAGTCGATCCGTCGCGCACGGTCGGCCGGTTCGCCCACGACATCCCCGTACGCGTCGAGCTCGCCGGACTCGACCTCGGCTCGGCACGGGCCGGTGGCGCGGCGGCCGGGGACTTGCTCAAGACGGTCAAGGAGCAGGTGCGCGCGGTGCCGGGCGACGGACTGGGATACGGGCTGCTGCGCCACCTCAACCCCCGGACCGCGCCCCGGCTCGCCGCTCTCGCCCCGCCCGCGCTCGCGTTCGGCTACCACGGCCGCACCCCGGACACCGGAGCGCCGTGGCGGCCCCTCGCCCGGCCGTCCGCCGTCCGGCCTCCGGTGCACGCCGTGCGGGCCACCGCCGAGCTGCGGGACACACCGCACGGCCCCGAACTGACCCTCGAACTCCGCGGCAGGACCGACGCGCTGGACCGGCTCGGCCAGGCGTGGACCGAACTGCTCGGCGGCCTCGCCGCCCACACCGACGACCCCGCCGCCGGCGGGCACACCCCCTCCGACTTCTCGCTCCTGGACCTCGCGCAGAGCCAGATCGAGGAGCTGGAGGCGCAACTCTCCGACGACAAGTGACAGCACATGACCGCAAGCCTTTGTGAGGAGTAACGCGATGCCCCGATCCCTCGTCGAAGACGTGTGGCCGCTGTCCCCGCTCCAGGAGGGCCTGCTCTTCCACGCCGCCCTGGACGACCGCGGCGGCCCCGACGTCTACACCGTGCAGGCCGTGCTCGCGCTCGACGGACCCGTGGACGCCGCCCGGCTGCGCGCCTCCTGGGAGGCACTCGTCGCCCGGCACGCGGCCCTGCGCGCCTCCTTCTGCCATGTCAGCGGCGCTCAGATGGTGCAGGTCATCGCCCGCGAGGTGACCCTGCCGTGGCGTGAGGAGAACGTCGGCGGACTGCCTCGGGAGGAAGCCACCGCCGCGGCCGACCGGGTGGCGGCCGAGGAACTGAGCCGGCGGTTCGACCTGGCGGCGGCACCACTGCTGCGGATAGCCCTGGTCGAACTCGCCGACGACCGGCACTGGATGATCGTCACCAGCCATCACGTGCTCATGGACGGCTGGTCGATGCCGGTCGTGATGAGCGAGCTGTCCGCGCTGTACGCGGCCGGCGGCGACGCCTCCGGGCTGGCGGCCACGGCCTCCTACCGGGACTATCTGGCCTGGCTGAACCGGCAGGACAAGCAACGGGCGCGCGACGTGTGGCGGGCCGAGCTGGCCGGCCTGGACGCCCCGACGCTGGTCGCGCCCGCCGACCCGACCCGGCTGCCCGACTCCGGCTTCGTGCTCACCGACCTCTCCGCGGAGCTGACGGCGGGCCTGGTGAGCCTCGCCCGCGGCCACGGGCTGACCCTGAACACGGTCGTGCAGGGCGCCTGGGCGGTCGTGCTGGCACAGCTCGCCGGACGCACCGACGTGGTGTTCGGCGCCACCGTCTCCGGCCGGCCCGCCGAACTGCCCGGTGTCGAGACCATGGTGGGCCTGCTGATCAACACCCTGCCGGTGCGGGTGCCCCTCGACGGGCGGCAGTCGGCCGTGGAGATGCTCACCGCCCTCCAGGAGCGGCAGGCGGGGCTGATCGCCCACCAGCATCTCGGCCTGCCCGAGGTACAGCGCCTCGGCGGTCCCGGCGCGGTCTTCGACACCCTCGTCGTCTACGAGAACTTCCCGCACGCGCCCGGCAAGCCCGGCTCCGAGGGACTGTCCATGCGCCCGGCGAAGCTCTCCCGCGACACCGCCCACTACCCGTTCACCCTGGTCGTCGCGCCCGGCGACGACCGGCTGCACGTCAAACTCGACCACCAGCTGGAGCTGTTCGACCGCGGGACCGCCGAGGCGGTGCTCGGCCGGCTGATCCGCGTGCTGGAACAGATCGTCTCCGACCCGCGGCTGCCGGTCGGGCGGCTCGCGGCGGTCGGCGGACCGGAGCGGGAACGCGTCCTGCGCGAGTGGAACGTCACCGAGGCGGCCGTGACCGGCGGTTCCGTGCCCGAGCTGTTCGCGGAACAGGCGGCCCGCACCCCCGAAGCGGTCGCCGTCACCGGCGGGAAGCGGATCCTGACCTACGCCGAACTCGACGCCGACGCGACCCGGTTGGCGGGACACCTGGCGCGGCGGGGCGTGGGCCGCGGTGACCGGGTCGCCGTGCTCATGGAGCGTTCGGCCGACCTGCTGAGCGCGCTGCTCGCGATCTGGCGGGCCGGAGCCGCGTACGTGCCAGTCGACGTGGGCCAACCGGCCGAGCGGATCACGTTCCTGCTGAAGGACTCCGCACCGGCCGCCGTCCTGTGCACCCGCTCCACGCGCGGTGCCGTACCCGAGGACACTCCCGTGGCGCCGCTCGTCCTCGACGACCTGCCCGCCGGGGGAGAGGGCCGGCCCGCGGTGCGGACGACCCCGGACGACCTCGCGTACGTGATGTACACGTCCGGCTCGACCGGGACACCCAAGGGCGTCGCCGTGCCGCACGGTGCCGTCGCCGCGCTGGCCGGGGACCCGGGCTGGGGACTGCGCGAAGAGGACGCGGTGCTGCTGCACGCCCCGCACGCCTTCGACGCCTCGCTGTTCGAGATCTGGGTGCCGCTGGTGTCCGGGGCCCGCGTGGTGGTGGCGGAGCCGGGCGTGGTGGACGCCCCGCGGATCCGGGACGAGGCCGCCGCCGGGGTGACCTCGCTGCACCTGACCGCGGGAACCTTCCGGGTGCTCGCCGAGGAGGAACCGGAGTGCTTCGCCGGGCTGCGCGAGGTGCTCACCGGCGGCGACGTCGTACCTCTGCAGGCCGTCGAGCGCATACGGCAGGTCTGCCCCGAGCTGCGGATCCGGCATCTGTACGGGCCGACGGAGACCACCCTGTGCGCCACCTGGCACCTCGTCGAACCCGGCTCGCCCGGCGTCGGCACCCTGCCGATGGGACGGCCGCTGGCGGGCCGCCGCATCCACGTCCTGGACGCTTTCCTGCAGCCGGTCCCGGCCGGCGTGCCCGGCGAGCTGTACCTCGCAGGGGAGGGCGTGGCACACGGGTACGCCGGACGGGCCGCCCTGACCGCCGAGCGGTTCGTGGCCGACCCCTACGACACGGCCGGGCGGCGGATGTACCGCACCGGGGACCTGGTGCGCTGGACCGACGAGGGCGACCTGGTCTTCGTCGGCCGGGCCGACTCCCAGGTCAAGATCCGGGGCTTCCGGGTGGAACCGGGCGAGGTGGAGTCCGCGCTCGCCGCACAGCCCGGCGTCCGGCAGGCCGTCGTCGCCGTCCGTGACGACGGGCCCGGCGAGAAGCGGCTGATCGGCTACGTCGTCGCCGACGGACCGGACCTCGACCCCGACCACGTCCGCGAGCGGGTCGCCGAGGTGCTGCCTGAGTACATGGTCCCGGCGATGGTGATGGCCATGGTCACGCTGCCGGTGACCGCCAACGGCAAGGTCGACCGCGACGCGCTGCCCGCCCCCGACTTCGTCTCGCGGAGCGCCGGGCGCGCCCCGGAGAGCGAGACCGAGCAACAGATGTGCACGCTCTTCGCCGAGGTCCTCGCCCTCGACGAGGTCGGCGCCGAGGACAACTTCTTCGAGCTCGGCGGCGACTCCGGCCTCGGCATGCGCCTCGCCCGCCGCATCCGCGAGGACCTCGGCGTCGACCTGCCCATCCGGCAGCTGTTCTCGGCACCCACCCCGGCCGGCGTGGCCCGGGTGCTCGCCGCCAAGGTCCGCCCCGCGCTGCGGCAGGTCGAGGACCGCCCGGACCCGCTGCCCCTCACCGCCGGCCAGCTGCGCACCTGGCTGCTGGACCGCCTCAACGGCGACGACGCGCCCGCGCACCACGCCCTCGCGCTGCGGGTGCGCGGCGCCCTCGACCGGGACGCGCTGACGGCGGCGCTGGGCGATGTCGCCGACCGGCACGAGATCCTGCGTACCACCTTCCCCGGCACCGGCCGCTCGGTGCGCCAGCGGGTGCTGGAGCCGGAGGCCGGACGCCCCGGGCTGCGGCTCACCGAGGCCCGCGAGGAGGAGCTGCCCGCCCTTCTCGAGCGGGCGACGGCTCACACCTTCGACCTCACCCGCGAAGTGCCCTGGACCCACACCCTGTTCGCCCTCTCCGACACCGACCACGTCCTGCATCTGCTCGTGCACCGCATCGCCGCCGACGCGCGGTCCACCGGCGTGCTGATGCGCGACCTCGCCGCCGCCTACGGGGCCCGGCGCCGGGGCCGCGCCCCCGAACGGGCGCCGCTGCCACTGCAGTTCGCCGACTACGCGCTGTGGGAGCGGGAGCTGCTGAGCGGCGAGCAGGACCGCGAGACCCTCGCCTGGGACGAGATCCGGTACTGGCGCGGCGCCCTCGACGGCGCCCCGGAAGCCCTGGACCTGCCCACGGACCGCGACCGTCCGGTGCTGCCCACCCGCCGGGCCGGATCCGTGCCCGTCCGGCTGGGGGCCGAGGCGCACACGCGGCTCGCCGCGACGGCCGAGCCCTCGGGTGCCTCGGCGTTCACCGTCGTCCAGGCCGCGCTCGCGCTGTTGCTCGGCAGGCTCGGCGCGACCGACGACGTCACCGTCGGCACCGTGCTGCCGCGCAGCGAGGACGAGGTCGAACTCGAAGGGCTGATCGGCGCCTTCGAACGGCCCCTCGCCCTGCGCACCGACCTCTCCGGCGATCCCACGTTCGCCGAACTGCTCGGCAGGGCGCACGACGCGGGTCGCGAGGCCCGCCGCCGGCAGGACGTGCCCTTCGCCCGGCTGCTGGAAGCCCTCGACCTGCCGCCGACACCCGACCGCCACCCCGTCTTCCAGGTCGCCCTCGACGTCCGCGACGAGGGCGAGGACCCCTGGGACGCCTGGCAACTGCCGGGCCTGAACGGTGGACCCGTCGACCTCGGCACCGACGCGATGGAGTTCGACCTGTCCCTCCACCTCGACGAGACCGAGGACCCGGACGGACTCCCCGGTGGTCTGACGGGCGAACTCCGGTACGCCACCGACCTGTTCGACCGGCACACGGCGGCCACGCTCGCCGCACGACTGGTCCGGGTCCTGGAACAGGCCGCCGAGGACCCCGAACTGCGCGTCGGGGACTTCGACCTGCTGCTCGACGACGCCGAACGGCGGGCCGCCGTGGAGCTCGGCGACCACTCCGGCACCGAGCCGCCCGAGACCACGGTCGTCGAGGCACTGTCCGCGCAGGCGGCCGCCACGCCCGACGCGGTCGCGGTGGCCGACGGGACCGGAGCGCTCACCTACGCCGAACTGGACGCCGAGGCACGGACACTGGCGTTGCGGCTCGCGGCGCGGGGGATCGGCGCCGAGGACGTCGTGGCCGTGGACCGGCCCGCCGACGCGGGGCTCGTCGCCGCGCTGCTCGGCGTGCTGCGATCCGGAGCCGCGGTCCGGCCGGTCTCCGGAGCGGACCCGGCATCGGGGGAGATCCGTGCCGCCGCCGTGGTGACCACCTCAGCCGGTGCCGGGCCCTGGGCGGCAGCGGGGGCAGCGGTGCTGCTCAGCGACATCACCGCGACCGCGTCCGACGAGGACCCCGCCGAGCACACCGCCCCGCGCCCGCCGCACCCCGGCCACCCCGCCCTGCTGCTCCCCGCCTCAGCCGGGAACGGCTCCCACGCGGTCGTCGAGCACCGCACGCTCGCGTCCCGCACCGCGCACCGCGCGCAGGTCTCGCCCGTGTCCGGCGTGACGCAGCTGGACCCCCGCGTGCCGGTTCCGGCCCTGCTCACCCCCCTGCTCGCCACCCTGACGTCCGGCGGCACCGTGCGCTTCGGGACGCCTTCCACCGACGGGCCGGGCGCCGACCTCCTGGTCACCACCGGCGCCCCGCTCACGGAACGGGCCACGGACTCACCGTCGTACCCGGAGATCCTGGTCGTCGACGAGGACCCGCGGCGGATCCCGGCCGTCACCACACGGGTCACCGGTCACGCCGTCCCCGAGACCGGCGGCACCTGGCTGGAGGCGCGCTACGGCCCCGGCGAGCTGACACCCGCCTCCGGACTCCAGGCGGGACGACCGCTCCCGCACACCCTGGCCTACGTCCTGGACGACCGGCTGCGCCCTGTCCCCGGCGGAGTCGAAGGGGATCTCTACGTGGCCGGCGGCGCCCTCGCGCGGGGATACGCGGGCCGCCCCGCACTCACCGCCGAGCGGATCGTCGCCGACCCGTACCGTCCCGGCGGCCGGATGCTGCGGACCGGCCAGCGCGCCAGGCGCGACGGCCGGGGCGTGCTGTCGCTGCGCGACCGCCGGGTCGCGCGGGCCGGCAGGCCGGCCGGCCCGGGCGGCGGCGAACTGGGCGTTGTGCTGCCGCTGCGGCCCGAAGGCACCCGCAAGCCGCTGTTCTGCCTGCACCCCAGCATGGGCCTGAGCTGGTCGTACGCGGCGCTGTTGCCGTACCTGCCGGCCGACCTCCCGGTGTACGGCGTGCAGGCGCGCGGCCTCGCCGGGCCCGAGGAACTGCCGCACAGCATCGAGGAGATGGCGGCCGACTACGCCGACGAGATCCGCAACGTCCAGCCCGAAGGCCCCTACCACCTGCTCGGCTGGTCCTTCGGCGGCATGATCGCCCAGGCGATCGCCTGCCGGCTGGAGGAGCTGGGCGAGGAGGTGGCGCTGCTCGCGCTGCTCGACGCCTACCCCAGCAGCGCCGGCAAGTCGGTCTCCCGGGACCGCGGGGCCTCCCGCGAGGAGCAGGCGTCGACCTTGATGGAGCAGGAGATCGAGGTGTCGGCGGGTGTCGACGCACGCGGGAACCTGGGCGACCGGGTGCTGTCGCGGATGCGGGAAGTGCTGGGCAACATGGCCCGGTTCGCGCCCGGCCACACCCCCCGTCGCTTCGGTGGTGACGTCCTGCTGTTCATCGCCGCGCACGACCGCCCGGACGAACTGCCCGCCGCCGAGGCCCGGGCCTCCTGGCGGCCCTACACCGGCGGCACCGTCGAGAGCCACGAAATCCCGGTCGACCACTACCGGATGCTCCACCCCGGAAATCTCCCGCCGGTCGGCTCCGTCCTCACCGGGAAACTGGCCGCGATTCCCCAGACCGCGAAATCCACGAACCACTCCGGAAAAGAAGGCGAATGACACCATGACCAACCCCTTCGACAACGAGAACGGCACTTTCCTGGTGCTCGTCAACGACGAGGGCCAGCACTCGCTCTGGCCGGTCTTCGCGGAGATTCCGCAGGGCTGGACGACCGTGTTCGGCGAGGCGGGCCGAGCCGAATGCCTGGAATTCGTCGAGCAGAACTGGACCGACATGCGGCCCAAGAGCCTCATCGCCCGCATGGAAGGCACCGCCACGGCCTGACCGGCGGTGCGGGCACGCAGTGAGAGGAAGGGAGGGACGTGGACACCGGACAGGTGACCACCGTCGTCATCGGCGACGTCGCGCTCATCGTCGTCGCCTCCTGGCTGCTGGGCGCGCTGGCCCGCCGGCTGGGCCAGCCCACCGTGATCGGGCAGATCGTGGCGGGAATCGCCCTCGGTCCCACCGTGCTCGGGCGGCTGCCGGGCGATCCGACGAAGACACTCTTCCCGCCGGAGGTGCTGCCGTTCCTGACGGTCCTCTCCCAGGTCGCCGTCGTGATCTTCATGTTCCTCGCCGGATACGAGATCAACTACCGGCAACTGCGCCGTGGCGGCCGGTCCGTGCTGGCGGTGGCCGCGCTGGCACTGCTGGTCCCGGCCGGGCTCAGCACCGGCGCGGTGACGCTCCTGGACGGCATGTTCACCGCGGTCGAACCGGGCGCGGGCGGGCGGACGTTCGTGATGTTCATGGCGGTCGCCTGCTCGGTGACCGCACTGCCGGTGCTGGTCGCGATCGTCCGCGAGCGCGGCATGGCGGGCACGCCCACCGGGGCGGTCGCCACCACCGCCGCCGGGATCATGGACGTGGCCGCCTGGCTGGTGCTCGCCGCCGCGTTCGCCGGCACCGGGCACTCCTCGGGGCCGTCGTGGCTGCTGGCCCTGGTGCTGATCGTGCTGTTCGGCGCCGTCATGTTCCTCGTCGTACGGCCCCTGCTCGACCGGCTGCTACGGCGCTCGGAGTCACGGCTGCTCAGCCCTGTGCCGGTGGCCCTGGGACTCGCGCTGGGCAGTGCCTGGGTGACGTCCGTGCTGGGGCTGCACCCGGTGTTCGGCGGCTTCCTCGCGGGCCTGGTCATGCCGCGCCGCAACGAGGTCCCGGACGCCGAGGTGCTCCAGCCGATGGAGCAGACCGCAGCGGTGTTCCTGCCGCTGTTCTTCGTCACCACCGGGCTGAAGTTCGACGTCGGCACGCTCGACGCCGACGGACTGGTGCTGCTGGCGCTGATCCTGGGCATCGCCGTCGTCGGCAAGCTCGGCCCGGCGTACGCGGCCGGCCGGCTGACCGGCCTCGGCCCGCGTCAGTCGGCACGGGTCGCCGCACTGGTCAACACGCGCGGCCTCACCGAACTGATCGTGCTCGACGTGGCGCTCGAAGCGGGGGTGATCGGCCCCGGCCTCTTCACGGTGCTCGTCCTGATGGCGCTCGTCACCACCTTCATGACCGGCCCGCTGCTCACCCTCGTCGGACGAAAAGAGCGTCCGGAAAAGGAAATTGGACGAGTTGACGAGCCCGCCGGACAAATTCAGGCTCAATGAGAACACCGCAACGGACAGGGAGTTGGCTGTGGCAGCAGTGACCGAAGAATTCGACGTGGCCGTCGTCGGCGGCGGACCCGCCGGTTCCACCCTCGCCGCGCTCGTCGCCAAACAAGGGCACCGGGTCGTCGTACTCGAAAAGGAGAACTTCCCGCGCTACCAGATCGGTGAATCGCTGCTGCCGTCGACCATTCACGGTGTGTGCCGGCTCTCCGGCGCCGCGGACGACCTCGCGAAGGCGGGCTTCCCGCTCAAACGCGGCGGCACCTTCCGCTGGGGCGCCAGGCCCGAGCCCTGGACCTTCGCCTTCTCCGTCTCGCCCCGCATGGCGGGCCCGACCTCCGTCGCCTATCAGGTCGAGCGGTCCAAGTTCGACGACATCCTGCTGAAGAACGCCCGCAAGCAGGGAGCCGACGTCCGCGAGGGCTGCTCGGTGCGCGGGGTGATCGAGGAGGGCGAGCGGGTCCGCGGCCTCACCTACACCGACGCCGACGGAAACGAGCGCGAGATCCGCGCCCGGTACGTCGTCGACGCCTCCGGCAACAAGAGCCGGCTTTACAACAAGGTCGGCGGCACCCGCGAGTACTCCGACTTCTTCCGCAGCCTCGCCCTCTTCGGCTACTTCGAGAACGGCAAGCGGATGCCCGAACCCAACCGCTTCAACATCCTCTGCGTGGCCTTCGAGAGCGGCTGGTTCTGGTACATCCCCCTCAGCGACACCCTGACCAGCGTCGGAGCCGTCGTACGGCGGGAGCTGGCCGAGAAGATCCAGGGCGACCCGGAGAAGGCGCTGCGGGCCCTGATCGACGAGTGCCCGATGATCGCCGACTACCTCTCCGGCGCCACCCGTGTCACCGAGGGCCAGTACGGCGAGATCCGGGTCCGCAAGGACTACTCGTACCACCACACCACCTTCACCCGGCCCGGCATGATGCTCGTCGGCGACGCCGCCTGCTTCGTCGACCCCGTCTTCTCCTCCGGCGTCCACCTCGCCACCTACAGCTCGCTGCTCGCCGCCCGCTCCCTCAACAGCGTCCTGGAGGGCAAGGTCGACGAGGATGCCGCGATGAAGGAGTTCGAGGCCCGCTACCGGCGCGAGTACGGCGTCTTCTACGAGTTCCTCGTGTCCTTCTACGAGATGCACCGCGACGAGAACTCCTACTTCTGGCAGGCCAAGAAGGTCACCTCGAACAGCGAGCCGGAGCTGCAGTCCTTCGTCGAGCTCATCGGCGGTGTCTCCTCCGGCGAGCAGGGCCTGATGAACGCCGAGGCGCTGAGCGAGCGGCTCGCGGACAACTCCGAGGAGTTCGCCACCGCCGTGGAGAAGTTCGCCGCGAACGAGGACGGCAGCTCGGTGCCCCTGTTCAGCTCCTCGGTCGTGCGCAACGCCATGCACGAGGCGGGCCAGGTGCAGATGCGGGCGCTGCTCGGCGAGGACGCCGAACCCGAGACACCCATGTTCCCCGGCGGACTGGTCTCCTCCGCGGACGGCCTGTACTGGCTGCCGGCCACCACCGCCTGAGGGAGGCGAGCTGCCACATGGTGTCCCGTGACGTCCCCGTGTACAACCGCCGGGACCGGTTCGACCCGGTCCCGGAACTGGTCGAACTGCGCAACCGGTGCCCGGTGCTGCGGACGGAACTGCACGGCGGGCCCTCCAGCCAGGTCGTGGGCTGGCTGGTCACCGGCATCGACGAGGCCCGCGAGGTGCTCAGCGACCAGCACCGGTTCACCATGCTCCCGCCCGCCGACACCGAGGCGCAGTCCCGGCGGCTGCAGAACATCGGCAACCCCCTGCACTACGACCCGCCGGAGCACACCCGGCTGCGCAGGATGCTGAACCCCGAGTTCACCATGCGGCGCCTGCGGCGGCTCCAGCCGCGGATCGACGCCGTCGTCGAGGAGTGCCTCGACGCGATGGAGCAGGCCGGGGCGCCGGCCGACCTGATGCAGCACTTCGCCTGGCAGATCCCGGGCCAGGCGGCCTGCGAACTGCTGGGCGTGCCCCGCGACGACCGCGCGGAGCTGTCCCGCCATCTCGACATCACCCGCGACGACGGCCGCGGCCGGGCCCGCCAGATGGCGGCCGGCCGGGCCTACCGCGCCTACTTCCACCAGCTCACCGCACGGCAGCGCCGGGACCCCGGCGACGATCTGCTGGGCATGCTGGTGCGCGAGTACGGCGACGAGATCACCGACGAGGAACTGGAGGGCCTGGCCGCGTCGCTGACCTCCGCCGGCATCGAGAACGTCGCCAGCATGCTGGGACTCGGCACCCTCGTCCTCCTCGAACATCCCGACCAGCTCGCCCAGTTGCGGAAGAAACCCGAACTGATCGACCGCGCGGTGGAGGAACTCCTGCGCCACGTCTCGGTGATCCCGACCCTCTCGCCGCGCACCGCGCTGGAGGACGTGCCCCTCGGCGGGCACGTGATACCGAAGGGGGAGCGGGTCATCTGCTCGGCCTTCGCGGCGAACCGGATCGCCACCCCGGGTGGCCGTCCCGACGACCGCTTCGACATCACCCGTGAACCGGCCCCGCACATGGCGTTCGGACACGGCGTGCACCACTGCCTCGGCGCTCCGCTGGCCCGGATGCAACTGCGCACCGCCTACCTGGCGTTGTGGCGGCGCTTCCCGGACCTGCGGCTCGCCGTCCCGCACGAGGAGATCAGGTTCCGGATGCCGTCCTCACGGGTCTACTCCGTGGACGCGCTCCCGGTGGCCTGGTAGGAGGACAACGCTCATGCCGCAGCAGACCCAGCACCCGGCCCCGCAGCAGCAACCGCGGGCACAGCAGGCGTACCCCGAACTGCTCTACACCCGGCGCACCCGCTTCGACCCGGCCGACGACCTGCGTGCCGCGGCCCCGCTGAGCAGGTACGTCATCGGCCCCAACGAATCCGACGAATGGGTCTGGCTCGCCACCGGCTACCCGGAGGTGCGCCGGATCCTGGGCGACCACACCAACTTCAGCACCCGCCGCCGGTGGGGCGCCGAAGGACCGAACTGGCGCCCGCCGGAGCTGGTCGGTCACCTCATGGACTACGACCCGCCGGAGCACACCCGGCTGCGCCGGATGCTCACCCCCGAATTCACCGTACGGCGGCTGCGCCGGCTGGAACCGGACATCACGGCGATCATCGAGGAGCACCTCGACACCGTCGAGGCAACCGGGCCGGGCGCCGACCTGATGCCGCTGTTCGCGCAGCCGGTGCCGGGCGAGGTGCTGTGCGAGCTCATCGGCGTGCCGCGCGACGACCGGCCCGAGTTCCTGCGCCACTGCCACCGGCACCTGGACTTCTCCCGCAGCCGCAAGGTGCGGGCCGCCGACGGCGCCGCGTTCTCCCGCTATCTCGTCTCGATGGTGGCGCGGCAGCGCAAGGACCCCGACGACGGGTTCATCGGCGCGCTGGTGCGCGAGCACGGCGACGACTTCACCGACGAGGAGATGCGCGGCGTGTGCGTGCTGCTGATCCTCGCCGGCATCGACAACATCGAGGGCATGATCGGCCTCGGCGTCCTCGCGATGCTGGAGAACCCCGACCAGCTCCCGCTGCTGCTCGGCGAACGCGACGACAAGGGGGACGGCTCCCGGCTGGCCTCCGACCGCGCCCTGGACGAGCTGATCCGCTACATGTCGGTGGCGAACGCGCCCACACCGCGCACTGCCGTGAACGACGTGCGGATCGGCGACCAGCTGATCAAGGCGGGCGAGACCGTCATCTGCTCGCTCACCATGGCCAACCGCGACCCGGCCCTCACCGACGGACCGGACCGGCTCGACCTCGCCCGTGAGCCCGTCGCCCACGTCGCCTTCGGGCACGGCGTCCACCACTGCCTGGGCGCCGCGCTGGCCCGCACCGAGCTGCGCATCGCCTACCAGGCCCTGTGGCGGCGCTTCCCCGAACTGCGGCTCGCCGTGCCCGCCGAGGAGGTGCGCTTCTACAACCGGGCGCTCGCCCACGGACTCCACCGCCTGCCGGTCGCCTGGTGACCGACGGAAAGGAGACGGCAGACCGATGGAGATCCGGATCGACCGTGAGAAGTGTGTGAGCGGCGGCGTCTGCGCGATGTTCGCGCCCCGGGTGTTCGACCAGGACGACGACGGCATGGGCGTCGTGAACGACGCCGCCCCGGCCGCGGAACTGGCCGCGGCCGTACGGTCGGTCGTCTGGCGCTGCCCCGGACACGCCATCACCGTCCACGACCGGGAACCGGCACCGCAGGAGACGGAGCGGGGAGGACGCCGCTAGAGCGTGCTGCCCCGCACAGGGCGCGTGCCCGGCATCGAGGTGATGCCGGGCACGCGCCCTGTGCGGGGCACCCCCATGCCGGGCACGCGCCAAGTGCGGGGCACCCCCATGCCGGGGACGCGCCATGTGCAGGGCACCCCCATGCCGGGGACGCGCCAAGTGCCGGGCACCCCGATGCCGGGCCCTGCCTGCCTCCGCTACCCGATCCCCACGCCGACCGGCCGGAGAATGTCCAGCCCCGCCGCGTCGGCGACCCCCGCGCATCCGGCCAGCCCCAGGGCGTCCGTCACCTCACCGGCCAGCAGCTCCAGCACGCGCCGTACGCCTTCCTCGCCGCCGGCCGCCAGACCCCAGACCGGGGCGCGGCCCACCAGGACGCCCGACGCGCCGAGCGCGAGGGCCTTGAGGACGTCCGTGCCGCTGCGCACGCCTCCGTCGAGGAGGATCTCGCAGGCCCCGCCGACCGCTTCCACCACGCCGGGCAGCGCGTGCACGGCGGTCAGTGCGCCGTCCAGCTGGCGGCCGCCGTGGTTGGAGACGACCAGGGCGTCGACGCCGTGCTCCACGGCGCGACGCGCGTCCTCGGGGGCCAGGACTCCCTTGAGCACGATCGGCAGCCGGGTGCTCTCCCGCAGTTGCCGCACGCACGACCAGGTCACGGACCGGGAGAAGGTCTCCGCCGTGTGCACGGCCACCGCCGACTCCCCGCCGCCCGCGCGGTGTGCCGTCGACGTCCCGCCGCCCAGATGGACTGCCCGGACGTGGTCGGGCAGCGCGAATCCGTTGCGGACGTCCCGCAGCCGCCGGCCCATCCACGGCACGTCGACGGTGAGCACGATCGCCTCGCAGCCGGCGTCCTCGGCCCTGCGGACCAGATCCAGCGTCCGCCCGGTGTCGCGCAGCCAGTAGAGCTGGAACCACACCGAGCCGCCGACGGCCGTGATCTCCTCCACCGGCACGCTGCTCAGCGTCGCCACGGTGAAGGGCACGCCCGCCGCCTTCGCGGCCCGCGCGGTCGCCGACTCGCCCTCCGGGCACACCAGTCGGTGGTACGCCACGGGTCCGACCGCCACCGGCATCCGCACGGCTCGCCCGAGCAGTGTCGTCTCCGTGTCGCACCCGGACACGTCCCGCAGGATCCGGGGGCGCACGAACACGCCGTCGAACGCGGCCCGGTTGGCCGCCAACGACAGTTCCCGGCCGCTGCCCCCGGCGACGAAGTCCCACACGTCGGGCGGCAGTACCGCGGCGGCGGCCCGCTCGACATCGTCCATGTCGAGCCAGACCGCCGCCGTACCCCCGCCCACGTCATCGCAGGCCATGCTGCCCGGCCTTCTCCAGTTCCACCGCCTCGTACAGCGCCTTGATGTTGGCGCTGCCGAACGTGCCCGCGCCCTGCCGCTCGATGATCTCGAAGAACAGGGTGCGCTTGGGGTGAGTGGAGGCGGTGAATATCTGGAACAGCTGACCGCCGTGGTCCTCGTCCGCGAGCAGCTGTGTCTCGCGCAGCGTGGCGATGGAGTGCGTCGCCAGATCGATCCGGCCGTCGAGCAGGTCGTAGTAGGCGTCCGGCGTCTTCAGGAAGCGGACGTCGCGTTCCCGCAGCGCGCGGACCGAGCGCACGGCGTCGGCGCTGGAGAAGGCGACGTGCTGGACCCCGGCGCCGTCGTGGTTCTTCAGGAAGTCGTCGATCTGCCCCGGCTCGGCCTTGGTGTCCGGCTCGATGAGGGTGAGCGTCACCGCGCCGTTCGGGCTCTGCACCACCTTCGACTCCATCGCCTGTGTGCCGACGACGATCCGCTCCTCGAAGATCTCGCTGAAACCGAGGGCGTTGCGGTAGAACCGCACCGTCGTGTCGAGATCGCCCGCGGGGAGACAGACCGCGAAGTGGTCGATGTCCAGCAGCCCCACCTCGCCGGACCACTGCGGCCGTTCACCCGCGACGGGTGTGAACCCCGCCGGGAGGCCGCCGGCCGCGACGGGCTCTCGTTCCACCAGTGTGTGGACGACGTCCCCGAAGCCACCGATGAGCGCGGTGACCCGCGGCCCGTTCCCGGAGTGCCGCTCCGGCCTGCGCAACGCCCGGCCCCCGCCCGCCACGGCGGCGGCGAACGCCGCGCCCGCGTCCCGGGTGCGCAGCGCGATGTCGGCGACCCCGTCGCCATGGGCCGGCAGATACGCGGACGCGGGGTGCCGGTCGCTCAACGGGGTCGTGAGGACAAGGGTGATTCCGCCGTGCCGCAGCGCGACGCTCCGGTGATCGGCGGAAATGCTCTCGCCGGCCACGGAAAAGCCGTATGCGTCCTGCCAGTCCCGGGTCGCTGCCTCCAGGTCCTCCACATACAACTCGACGTAGTCGATCGTGTAGTGACTGACGGGTCGATGCGCGCTCGCTCGATCATTCATGACGGTCCCTGGGTCGAAGAAGGATCGGGATTTGCGGCACCACCGTACAACTCGATTCGCGAATACCGAACTTGTCAAAGTTGGCAGCTGAAGATGCAGGTCAACGCCGGTTCCAGGGTGTCAAACGTGCGGCATTGTCGCAGTTGCCGCAGTGCGTGATACTGGCCTCCATGCCGATCCCGAAAAATCTCGCGGAATTGAGTTCGGAGCCGCTGCACGCCTCGCTCTCCGCTGCGTCCATGGAGTCGATGAATCTGCTCAACAATATTGCCGGAAACCATCCCGCGGCAATATCGTTCGCGGCCGGCCGGCCCTACGAGGGATTCTTCGACACGGACCAGATCCATGAATACCTGGAGGTGTTCACGGAGTATCTGCGAACCGAGCGGCACATGACGGAACAGCAGGTGTCGCGCACCCTCCTGCAGTACGGCGAAACCAAGGGCGTCATCACCGAGCTGATCGCCAAGAACCTCGCGGTCGACGAGGGCATCGACGTCGACCCGCGCTGCGTCGTCGTCACCGTCGGATTCCAGGAGGCACTGTTCCTGGTGCTGCGCACCCTGCGCGCCGACGACCGCGACACGCTGCTGGCGCCGTCCCCCACCTATGTCGGTCTCACGGGCGCCGCCCTGCTCATCGACCTGCCGGTGCTGCCGGTGCCCTCCGGGGAACAAGGCCTGGACCTGGGGGAGTTGGTGCGCCGCCTGCACGCCGCGCGTGACGCCGGCCGCCGGGTGCGCGCCTGCTACGTCACCCCGGACTTCGCCAACCCCGTCGGTCTCAGCATGACCGTCGCCGACCGGCACCGGCTGCTGGAGATCGCCGCGTCGGAGGGCTTGCTGCTGCTGGAGGACAACCCCTACGGACTCTTCCACCGCACGCCGGACCGACGCCCGCCCACGCTGAAGTCGCTCGACACCGAGGGCCGGGTCGTCTATCTCGGCTCCTTCGCCAAGAGCGGCGTGGCGGGTGCCCGAGTCGGCTTCGCGGTCGCGGACCAGCCGGTGCGCGGCGGAGTGCTCGCCGACGAGCTGTCGAAGATCAAGAGCATGCTGACGGTGAACACCTCCCCGATCGCCCAGGCCGTCATCGGCGGCAAGTTGATCGCCAACGACTTCAGCCTGGTGGCCGCCAACGCCCGCGAAACCGCCGTGTACCAGAGCAATCTGACGCAGGTTCTGCAAGGGCTCACCGAGCGGTTCCGGGAGGCCACGGGGGTGACCTGGAACGAACCCGACGGCGGGTTCTTCGTGGTCGTCACCGTGCCGTTCGCGGTCGACGACGCCTTCCTGCAGCACGCGGCGCGCGAGCACGGCGTGCTGTTCACCCCCATGCACCACTTCTTCGGCGCGGGCACCGAGTCCCGCCAACTGCGGCTGTCGGTCAGCACCTTGACCCCGGAGCGGATCGAGGAGGGGCTCGACCGGCTCGCCGCCGCCGTCATCTCACGTCTGCCCGGCGATGTCACCGCGGACGTCCCCGCCGGGGCTGCCTCGTGATCCGCTCCCTGGCCGTCGTCGGCACCGGACTGATCGGCACCTCGGTGGCGCTCGCCGCCGCGCGGCGCGGCGTCACCGTCCATCTCCTCGACGCGAGCGCGTCCGCGGTCCGCACCGCCGAACTGCTCGGCGCCGGCACGGCGCTGCCGCCCGAGGCGCCGGTGGACCTCGCGGTGCTCGCCGTCCCCCCGAGCAAGGTCGCCGACGTGCTCTCCGAACAGCAGGCGCGCGGCCTCGCACGCAGCTACACGGACGTGGCCAGCGTCAAGGCGGGCCCGGAGCGCGAGGTGCTGGCCCGTGCCCCGCGGCCCACGCACTTCGTCGGCGGACACCCGCTGGCGGGCCGTGAGCGCTCCGGCCCGCTCGCCGCACGCCCCGACCTCTTCCAGGACCGGGTGTGGGTGCTCACCCCCTCCCGGCTCACCTCCAAGCCCGCCTTCGACCGGGCCCTGGACCTGATCGACCTGTGCGGAGGCGTCCCCACGGTCATGCGGAGCGGCGCCCACGACGAGACCGTGGCGCTCACCTCCCACGCCCCGCACCTCATGGCCAGCCTGGTCGCGGCACGGCTCGGCGGCCGGTCGCCCGTCAGCGCGCTCCTCGTCGGCCAGGGGTTCCGGGACGCCACCCGCATCGCCCGCGGCGAGGCCCGGCTGTGGACCGACATCATCGAGACCAACGCCGCCGAGGTCGCCGGTGTCCTCACCGCGCTGCAGACCGATCTCACCGAACTGCTCACGGCGGTACGGGACCTGTCGGTGCGCGACCCGAGGAGCAGGGCGCGAAGCAGGCGCAACCTCACCGGTCTGCTGGAGCGCGGTGTCGCCGCGCTGGAGGCTCTTCCCGCCCCGGTGTCGGGCCCGCTCCCCGCCGACACCGCCCATGTCGACGTCACCATCGCCGAGCGCCCCGGCGAACTCGCCCGGCTCCTGGAGACCGCGGCCGGACACGGCGTCGGCGCGGACACCGTCGCCGCGCCGGTCGCCGGGTACGGCCCGGACGCACCGCTGGTCATCCGGTTCGAGCTCGCCGCGGCCGACGCGGACACCCTGGCGCAGAAACTGGCCGCCGCGGGCTGGGACGTCGTCCACGACGACGGCGTACCGGAGGGAACCGAAACCGCCCTCGTCGGGGTTCCTTCGTGACCACGGCCGACCGTCACCGCCGGCACACCGACACCCTCCCCGGCGACTCGCCGGGGAGGGTACGGACCCGGTGCCCCCTGCGGGGGAATGTCCAGGGGCACCGGTGATCGGGGAACGACTGCCCCTGCCGTACGAGGCTGCCGCTCACGGTGTCGCCAGCGCCTCCGTGGGGGGCAGCCGGGCCGCGCGCACCGCCGGGTAGAAGCCCGCCAGCGCGCCGATGACCAGCGTCGAACCGATGCCACCGGCCATGGCCCACGCCGGGACGACCGACGGCCAGCCCTGGTACGAGGCGTAGCCGATGGTCACCGCGATCCCCAGAGTCACCCCGCCGACGCCGCCGAGCGCGGACAACAGCTGCGACTCGCACAGGAACTGATTGCGTATCTGCCCCCGAGTGGCCCCCAGCGAGCGGCGCAGACCGATCTCGGAGCGGCGCTCCAGCACGGAGATGACCATGGTGTTGGCCACGCCGACACCACCGACCAGCAGTGCCACCGCGCCGAGCCCGAGGAGCAGCCCGCTCAGGGTGTCGTCCGTGGCCTCCTTCGCGGCGAGGGCGTCGGAGGGCCGGGAGACGGCCACCTCGTCGGGCTTCTCCGGGTTGGTGGTCGCCCCGAGGATGCCCTGCACCTGGGAGACGCGCTCCTCCACGGCCCGTACGTGGATCACCGACGGGTAGCCGTCGAAGCCGAGCTTGTCCTGCGCGTAGGGCCAGCCGACCAGGGCCTGGGTGTCCAGCTCCGGAGTCAGCTCGTTGGGCGCGAGCAGTCCGATCACGGTGAACCAGCGGCCACCGAGCCACACCTGCACGTCGGATCCGGCCCGGTGCACCCCGAGCTGTTCGGCGGCGCGGGGACCGAGCACCACGGAGGGATAACGGTCGTTGGCGGCGTTCAGCCACCGCCCGTCGGTCACCTGCGCGCCGGTCGTCTCGGGCAGGTTGGTCTTCGCCGCGTAGACGGCGATACCGCTGGTCTCGGCCTCCGGTATGTGGTCGTTGCGATAGACCTTGGCGTCCACCTTGCCGAGTGCCGTCACCGACTCCACGTCCGGAATGTTGCCCACCATCTGCACCGACTCGCTCGGCAGATGGGAGGCGTCACCACTGAGCGACGGCCCCGGAGTGACGGACAGCAGGTTGGTGCCCAGCGCGCTCAGCCGCCGGTCCAGGTCCTCCGTGCTGGAGGTGGAGATGCCCACCACGCCCACCATCGCCGCGATGCCGATCGCGATGCCCAGCGCGGACAGGAACACCCGCATGGGCCTCGCCCGCAGCCCGTACCCACCCACCCGCAGCACGTCGGCGGGGCTCATCCGGGCCGGGCGGGGCCGCGAGCCGGCCGCCCGCCCGTCGGACCGCGTCACCGCCGCGCCCCGGACGCGGCGGCCGCCAACTCCCGGCCGGCGGTGGAGTCGTGCTCGATCCGCCCGTCCTTGAGCCGCACCTCGCGCGGCAGGGACGCGGCCACGTCCCGGTCGTGTGTGATGACGACGACCGTGGTGCCGGCCTCGTTCAGCTCGTGCAGCAGCTCCAGCACGGTCGCGCCGGACCGGGAGTCGAGCGCGCCGGTCGGCTCGTCCGCCAGCAGCAGCGGCGGGTCGCCCAGCACCGCACGGGCGATCGCCACCCGCTGCTTCTCACCGCCGGAGAGCTGATGCGGCTCGTGATACAGCCGATGCCCCAGCCCCACCCGGCGCAGCGCCGTCTCGGCGAGCCGGCGCCGCCTGGCGCGCGGGGTGCCGCTGTACAGCAGCCCGTCGGCCACGCTGTCCAGCACCGGTATGCCCGGGGTGAGATGGAACTGCTGGAACACGAAACCGATCGTGCCGGCGCGCAATGCCGACAACTCGCGGTCGCTGAGCTCCTCGACCGCGTGGCCGTCGACCCGGACGTGCCCGGAGGTCGGACGGCTGAGCGTGCCCATGATGTTGAGCATGGTCGACTTCCCGGAACCGGACGGCCCGACGATCGCGACCAGTTCCCCGCGCCCGATCACCAGATTCGTGTCGGCCAGCGCGACGACCTCTCCGTACCGTTGGGAGACCCCCGTCAACTCCACTACGTTCGGCGTCACTTGGGCACCCCCACCCTCATACCTTCTTCGATGCCCGAGCCCTTGACCTCGACCAGACCGCCGGCGAACATCCCCAGCTCCACCGGCACCATCTCGCTGCCGCCGCCGGTCTTCGGGACCTCCAGCGCATAGCCGCCGCCCGGCCGCGCCATCAGCGCGTTGACCGGCACCGCCAGCACGTCCCGGCGGCTGTCGGCCTCCAGGATCACGTCGACGGACGCGGCCTGGTAACGGCCCAGCTTCTTCTGGTCGTCGATCTCCAGCCGCACCGGAAGGGTCGCCTCGTCGGCACCCTGGCCCTCACCGCCGGCCCCGCCGCCGGAACCGGCGGAGGCATTGGCCGGGGTGCCGATGTCGGTGACCTCGCCGACCACGGTGCTGCCGTCCGGCAGCCGGACCGTGGCCTTCGAGCCCTCCTTCACCAGGTCCTCGTGCTGAGGGTCCAGGTCCATGGAGACGAGCCGCTCGGTGCCGGTCCAGGTGAGCACCTCACCGCCGGCGACCGCGCCGGGCGAGGTCTTCAGCTCCGCGATCCGCCGCGCCCCCGCGGCGACCACCGCGTCCCCGGGCCGTACGGTGCCGGTCTCCTCGGCGTTGAGGTCGTCCTGCCACTCCTCGACGGCCGCGGCGGTGCCCGAGGTGTACTCGTCGTCCACGTCGAAGCCGTCGTAGCCCAGAGCGGCGAGGTTGCGCTCCAGCATCCGCACGTCGGAACCCTCGCTGCCCGCCTCCAGCGTGCGGTACAGCGGGACGGACCCGTACAGCAGGGGCACCTTGCGCTCGTTGACCCGGTAGACGGTGTCGCCGCGTTCGAGCGTGTCGCCCTCGCCGGGCACCCACGTGACGAACTCGCTGTCGACAGGCGCCTGGCCGCCGCTCTGACCGTTCTGTCCGGACGCGGGGGCGGCGGAGCCGGTGGTGACCGCGGTCGGCTCGCCGTGGCCCAGCGTGCCGTCCACGGTCTCGGTGCTGGTCAGCGTCATCCGCTGGACCTTCGTCGTCGCGGCCGGACCCGACGGGGCGGCCTGCGCCGCGGCACCGTCGTCACCGCTGAAGGCGCCCGTGGCGGCGAGCCCCGCGGCGGCGGCCACGGCGATCGCGATCACCACGAGGGCGGCCGTACGGCGAATGCTGCGCCTGCGCCGGTCGGCCGTCGGCCGGTCGGTGTCCTCGGCAGGCGCCGGCTGTGCCGCCTCCTCGGCGACGGCCGGGGCCTGTTCCGCGTCGTCCGGGACCGCCGGGGCCCCGCCGGGCTCCACGACGGCCGGGAGGTGTTCCGCCTCCTCCTGCGTGGTCACTGGCCTCCGCCGCCCTGGATCATCATCCCGCCGCCGGGCCACTTGTCCTGGCACGCGGAACGGGCCTTCTGGAAGGCGGGGTCGGCCATGCTGAGGCCGGCG
Organism: Streptomyces sp. Y7; assembly: GCF_043195415.1. Classification (NCBI taxonomy): domain Bacteria; kingdom Bacillati; phylum Actinomycetota; class Actinomycetes; order Kitasatosporales; family Streptomycetaceae; genus Streptomyces; species Streptomyces sp. Y7. The sequence continues at coordinate 455,693 of NZ_JBIDDQ010000001.1, read as the reverse complement.
CCGGCGAAGTCGAGGGCCATCTGACCGCCGTTGATCTCCGGGTCCGGGAACTTCGGCACGCCGTTCTCCCGGATGCACTCCGCCCAGGCGGCGACCTTGGTGGGATCGAGCGGCTCGCCGCCCTGGGCCTGCCCCTCGGCCTGCGGAGCCTTGTCACGGCAGGCTTCCATGGCGCCCTGGAACTCCTGCGAGTTGGTGTCGACACCCCCGGCGTCCATGCGGATACCGCCGTCGGCCTGCTGGGGGTCGGGGAATTCGGGTACGCCCTCGGCACGCATGCACTCGGCGAATTCCAGGGCCTGGTCGAACGCGCCGTTGGCCGACCCGGAGGATTCCGAGGTCGGGTCACTGTCGGAAGCCGCGCTGGACGAGCCGGAACAGCCGCTGATCAGCGCGCCTGTGAGAAGCAGGGACACGGGAAGAATTGCGCGCCCGATCAGGGCACGTCGCTGTGTGGAGAACATGCACGGAGTTGTACGCCGGGTGCGGTTACACCCGGGGAACAGTCGTGCCGGCCTCTTTGACCCCGTCCACGCGTTATTCCCCTGTTATGGGTCGCAGGGCATCCTGACCGGCATGAGAGTGCTGATTGTCGACGACCACCTCGAACTCGCCGAGACGATCGCCGCGGGGCTGCGGCAGGAAGGCATGGCCATCGACCTGGCACTGGACGGCCGGCAGGCGCTGGAACAGGCGACCGTGTACGACTACCACGTCATCGTGCTCGACCGGGACCTCCCGCTGATGCACGGCGACGAGGTCTGCCGTGCGCTGATCAAGCACGGCTGCCGGGCCCGCATCCTCATGCTCACGGCCTCGTCCACCATCGCCGACCGGGTCGACGGACTGAGCCTGGGCGCCGACGACTATCTGACCAAACCGTTCGCGTTCGCCGAACTCGTCGCGCGGATCCGCGCCCTGGCTCGCCGTGCCCACCCCGCCGTGCCGCCGGTGCTCACCCACGACGACCTGTCGCTGTCGCCCGCCGAGCACACCGCCTGGCGCGGCGGACGCCAACTGGACCTGTCTCCCAAGGAAATGGCCGTACTGGAGCTGCTGCTGGCCGCGCGCGGCGCGGTGGTGTCCGCGGAGGAACTGCTCGAACGGGCCTGGGACGAGGCCACCGACCCCTTCACCAACACGGTGAAGGTGACCATCAGCCGCCTGCGCCGCAAGCTCGGCGACCCGCCGGTGATCGAGACGGTGCCGCATGTCGGCTACCGCATCTGAGCCCGCCGGCCGGTTCCGCATCCGCTGGTCGGCCCGGCTCCGGCTCACCCTCCTCTACGGCACGCTGTTCTTCGTCTCGGGCGCCACCCTGCTCGCCGTCACCTACCTCCTGGTCGTGCAGAGCCCCGCCTCCAAAGGCACCAAGATCACCACCGGTAACGCCTCGCGCAACCCGGCGGTCCAGGAGATCTCGGGCCAGATCTCGTACGTCGCCGACCGCCAGCGGCAGGAGGCCCAGCGCACCCTGCTCACCCGGTCCGGCATCGCGCTCGGCGTCATGACCGGCGTCTCCGGCGGCCTGGGCTGGCTGGTGGCCGGGCGGGTGCTGCGCCCCGTACGTGTGATGACGGAACGCGCCCGCCGTATCTCGGCGCACAACCTGCACGAACGGCTCGCCATGCCCGGCCCCGCCGACGACGAACTGAAGAACCTCGGCGACACCTTCGACGGCCTGCTCGGCCGCCTGGACGCCGCGTTCGACGCCCAGAGACGCTTCGTCGCCAACGCCTCGCACGAACTGCGCACGCCGCTGACCCTGCAACGTACGGTGATCGAGGTCGCGCTCAGCACTCCCGACCCGGACGCTAAGGCCCTGCGGGCGGTGTGCGAACGGGCCCTGACCATAGGTGAGGAGCAGGAGCGGCTGATCGAGGCGCTGCTCACCCTGGCGAGCAGCCAGAGCGGTGTCTTCGCCACGGAACCGCTGGACCTCGCCGAAGTCGTCACCGACGTGCTCGACAACCTCACGCCCACCCGCCCCGACGACGTCGCCCTCGACGTCAGGCTCGCCTCCGCCGGGACCGAGGGCAACGCCAGCCTCGTGGAACGGCTGGTGACCAACCTGGTCGGCAACGCCCAGCGCTACACCAACCGGGGCGGCTGGATCACGGTGACCACCAGCCTCGAAGGAGGGGTGCCCACGGTGCGCGTCGTGAACAGCGGACCGGTCGTCCCGCGCGACGCCATCCCGTCCCTCTACCAGCCCTTCCAACGGCTCGGCCACCGTTCCGCACGCCACGACGGCCACGGCCTCGGCCTGTCGATCGTCGCGGCCGTCGCCAGCGCCCACCGGGCCAGGATCGTCACCGAGCAGGGCCCGGAGGGCGGCCTCGACATCACGGTCGCGTTCCCGCGGCGCAGGGACGGGGTGTTCGGGGTGCCCGTGCCGTGATCCGAGGCCCGTCGGCGGGCCTCACGCGTCGCGCATCTGCGGCAGGATCTTCGTGCGGTAGAAGTCGAAGAAGCCCTGCTGGTCCTTGCCGATCTGGCTGACGTACACGGTGTCGAACCCCGCGTCGACGAACGCGCTCAACGCCTCCAGATGCGGGTCCGGATCATCGCCGCAGGGTACGGCGGACGCCACCTGGTCCTCGGTGACCTGCTCGGACGCCTGCTCGAAGTGGCGTGGCGTGGGAAGGATCTGGGGGAGTTCGCCGGGCAGCTGCTCGTTGGCCCACAGCCGGTGCGCCGTGCGGATCGCCTCCTGACGGTCCGCGCCCCAGCACACCTTGAGCCCGCCGTACACCGGCTTGGTGCCGCCGCCCGCACGGCGGAAGCGCTCGACGAGAGCGGGATCGGGCATCATCGTGATCAGGCCGTCGCCGATGCGTGCCGCGCTCTCGACGGCCTGCGGTCCGAAGGCGGAGACGTCGATGGGCACCGGCTCGTCCGGCAGGGTGTACAGGCGGGCGTTTTCCACGGTGTAGTGCTTGCCGTAGTGGCTCGTCCGCTCGCCGGTGAACAGATGCCGGATGATCTGGACGGCCTCCTCCAGCATCTCCAGACGCACCGGTGCCTCGGGCCAGTGCGTGCCCAGAATGTGTTCGTTGAGCGCCTCACCGGTACCGACCCCCAGCCGGAACCGGCCTCCCAGCTGGGCGGCACTGGTGGCGGCCGCCTGGGCGATGACCGCGGGATGCGTGCGGACGAGGGGGCAGGTCACGGCCGTCTCCACCGGCAGGGACACCGCCTGCGACAGGGCGCCGATCACCGACCACACGAACGGACTCTGGCCCTGGTTGTCGTTCCACGGGTGGTAGTGGTCCGAGATCCACAGTGAGGTGAAACCGGCCTGTTCGGCCATCCGGGCCTGATCGACGAGTTCGGCCGGGGTGTGTTCCTCGCACGACAGGAAGTATCCGAAGTCGGGCATGGTGTCTCTCTCAGAGGAGGCGGGGACAGCGGTACTGCGACGCGTCGGCGAGTACCCGGTGGGCTGAGGGGCCTAACCGCGGCGTGCGCGTGTTCCGGGCGCGCGGGAGGTACTGATGATGACCGAGACCGGCGTGCCGGTGGTCATGGGGCTGCTCGCCCGGGTCAACCCCCTGGTGCTGACCACGATGGGCGCGGCCGCTGTCGCACACGGCGCCACCGCGGTCTACGACGTGTCGCTGGCCACTGGCGAACGGGAGGTCCGGCCGATCGAGCAGCACATCCACAGTTTCCTTGAAGTGCTGCCGCTCACCGCGCTGGCCTTCACCGCTTGTCTGCATCCGGACCAGGTCCGTTCAGCGCTGCGCGGCGGACGGCACCCGCGGGACTGGCGGCTGCTGCCCAAGGAGGACCCGCTGCCGCCTGCGTACCTCGCCGGACTCGCCGCCGTCATCGGGCTGGGGGTCGTCATGCCGTACGCGGAGGAGCTGCGACGGTGTCTGCGGGCCGGGCCCGGAACCGCGTAAGGGCCCACCCGGCGGCCGCCGCCCATGCTTCGGACAACCCCCCCCGGGGAACTCGGGTGACCTCGGTGCCCCGGCTCGGCGGGCAGGTTCCCCGGCTGGGCCGCGATGCCGATCTCACCGCAGCGCGTAGGTAAGGAGAGGTGTCATGCCGGCAGGTTCGAGCTCGAAGCGCGAGCGTCAGTACGAGCACGTCAAGGAGAGCGCCCGGGATCGTGGCGAGTCGCCGAAGCGGGCCAAGGAGATCGCCGCGCGGACGGTGAACAAGGAGCGGGCGAGGTCGGGGGAGTCGAAGACCGCCGGCAAGGCCTCGACCCGCGATCCGAAGTCGGCGTCGCAGCGTGGCGGGCAGCGCTCGCACAGCGGTGCCGAGGGGCCGACCAAGGATCAGCTGTACGAGGAGGCCAGGAAGCGGAACATCCAGGGCCGCTCCTCGATGACCAAGAAGCAGCTGGAGAACGCCCTCGGCCGCTGAGCGGCGGCGTACCCGTCAGAGCTCGCGCTTCTTCAGCGGCCGCACCGCGGGCCCCTGCAGGACCCGGCCGTCCGGAGCGAAACGGGAGCCGTGACACGGGCATTCCCATGCCTTCTCCGCCCGGTTGAAGGCGACGACGCAGCCCAGATGCGTGCAACTGGCCGAGACAGCGTGCAACTGACCCTGCTCGTCGCGGTGCACCGCACATTGCCCCGCGCCCACGCGCACCACGGCGCCGTCGCCCCGGGCGATGTCCTCCGGGGCGGGCCCGGTCAGCGGCGGTATGCGGTCGCCGACGAAGTGCCGGGCCACCTCGGCCTGGTGCTTCAGGAACGACCCGCCCTCGCGCACGACCGAGGCGATCCGCCGGGGATCGTAGAGGCCGCTCCACTCGACCGCGCGACCGGCGATGAGGTCGCTCAGCAGCAGGCCCGCCATGATGCCGCCGCTGAGGCCCCAGCCGCCGAAGCCGGTTGCCACGTAGGTGTGACGGCTGCCGGGACGGAGCGGTCCGACGAGGGGGACGGAGTCGGTGGAGTCGTTGTCCTGAGTGGCCCACCGATGGGTGAGCCTGACGTCGGGGAAGCGGGCCTCGGCCCAGGTGGACAGGCGGGTGAACCGCTTCTCGACGTCGGCGGTGCCGGGCGTGAAGTGCTCCCCGGTGACGATCAGCAGACGCTCACCGTCGCCGAGGGGTGCCGTGCGCACCGAGCGTGTGGCCTGATCCGGCGTGATGTACATGTCACGAGGCGCGCGCTCCTCGTCGATGACCCCGGCCACGACCAGTTCCCGGCGCGGGGACAGCCGGGAGAAGAGCAGGGCCCGGTCGAAGACGGGGTAGTGGGTGGCGATCACGACCTCGCGGGCGCACACCGACACCCCGGCCTCGGTGGTCAGCGTGCAGGGCTCGCCCTCGGTGAGACCGACGACCCGAGTGTCCTCGTACACCGACGCACCGCGCCGGCGCAGGTCGTCAGCGAGCGCCAGCAGATATTTCCGGGGATGGAACTGGGCCTGACCGCTCACCCGCACCGCTCCCGCGACGGGATACGGCAGCCCCGTCTCCGTGACGAACTCGGCGGGCAGGCCCGCCTCCTGTGCCGCGTCCGCCTCCGCGCGCAGTTCCGTCAGGCGCCGGGGGTTCTCGGCGTAGGTGAAGGCTGCCGCCTCCTCCCAGTCGCAGTCGATGTCCAGTTCCTCCACGACGGCTTCGGCATGCCGGATCGCGGCGGTCTGCGAGCGGGCGTACAGCCGGGCGCCCTCGGCGCCACGGGTACGGCGCAGGTGGTCGTAGATCAGGGTGTGCAGGGCGGTGAGTTTGGCGGTCGTGTGCCCGGTGACCCCGGCTGCGAGGCGCGCGGCCTCGAGTACGGCGACCTCGCGTCCTTGGCGTGCGAGTTCCCAGGCCGCGCTGAGTCCCGCGATGCCGCCGCCGACCACGGCGACGTCGACGCCGATGTCGGCGTCCGGTGGGGGAGCGGGGGCGCCGGCCGGGGCGGTTTCGAGCCAGTAGGAGCTCTGCGACAGTCGCTCAGCGTTCATGGCGGCCGAGTTCCCCTTCCACCGTCGTGGCACGCGGACCATTCGGCCTGGGGTTCGCGGCTCGCGTGCGACACCCCTGCCGGGCGGGGCCGTGCCCCTGTCCGACAAGCGCACACGCACACCCCTGCCCGACAGGGCTGTGTGCCTGCCTCACTGGGGCGCGATGTGCTCGCCTCACAGGGCCACGGCCATGGCGATCAGGCCGATCGCCACCAGCACCACCAAAGCGATGATCACGGTCAGAGGCATCGCGCCCCAGCCCTTGCGCAGTTCGGGCGGTTCCGGATGGGAGATGCCGTAGGTGCCCCCTTCGGCGGGCGGGGTCTCTCCGGGGGAGACCTGACCACCTGGTTCGAGTCCGGGGGTCCGGGTGGGCTCGGGGTCGGGAGAGGTCATGGTTGCTGCCCTCCTTCCGGCTGTCGGCCGGGCGGCAGGTCAGGTGTGGGGAGTGGCGGCACTGATGTCACCCAGTGCGGAGTGGGGATCACGCTCGATGGCCAGGTCGCCGAGTGAGACGACACCCACCGCGTGCTGTTTCTGATCGACGACCGGGACCCGGCGTACCGAGTGCTCACGCATCACGTCGACCGCACGGTCCAGGTCGTCGTCGGGCCCGACCGTGATCACCTCGTCGCTGCACGCGTCGACGACGGTCGTGGCGGCCGGGTCGTGCCCCGCCGCCACCGAGCGAACGACCAGGTCGCGGTCCGTGACCAGGCCCCGCAGCTGGTTGCCGTCGGTGACGAGTACCGCCCCGATGTCCTCGTCACGCATCATCTCGGCGACGACTGCCACCGACGTCTGCGGTTCGACGGTCACCAGGTCGGTCGTCATGACGTCGCGGACATGGTGAGCCATGGGAAGCGTCCCTTCGTGACGGGGCGGTGCGTTTCACCGCCGCTGCAGCCCGAGTACCCGCCCACGGCGTACCGCCACGTGGCCACGACCGTCCTTTCGTCCTCCTCTCACGGCCGCTGATCACGGCCGGCTGACCTCTGACCGTGCATGCCCTGCCGCTGACCGACCGCCTCCGTGCCGCCTGCTCCTGCCTGCCCACCCGGTCCGGTCGCGTATGCCAGCGGTGGTGCGATGGCCTGCGCGTCCGCTCCCTGGCCGACCCACAGGGCGATGAACAGGGCAGCGGTCGCCTCCAGGAGCCCCGCCCGTTCCAGACCACCACCGGCGAGGGGTGTACAGCCCAGGTCCCGCACCAGTTCCCGTACCCGCGCCAGGGCGGTTTCGTCGTCCCCGCACACCGGGACGGCCAGGGGCCGACCGCCGAAGACCGGCGGCCGCATCCGCCACACGTCCTCATGGCAGAGGTTGAAGGCTTTCACCACGTGAGCGCCCGGGGCTGCCGCGGCCAGGTGCTGCGCGGCTGAGACGCCGGGCCGCGTCAGCAGCCGGAAGCCCGGCCCGACGGGGTTGGAGCAGTCGATCAGCGCCTTGCCGTCCAGGGCCGCCTGGTGCTCCCGCGCCACGTCCTCGCCCGCCCCGAAGGGCAGCGCCGCCAGCACCGCGTCCCGGCCGGACGCGGCCGCCTCGCGCAGACCGCCGGCCCGGGCGTCGCCTCCGATCCGCGTCGCGAGCCGCCGCGCCTTGTGCGCATCACGTCCTCCGACGGTCACCTGATGTCCCACGCGCACCCAGTGCGTGGCCAGCGCCTCGGCCATGTTGCCCGTCCCCAGCACACCGATCCTCATCACAAGCTCCCTCTTCGCGTCGGCGACTACGGTTCACAGAGACGCTAGAGAGACGTGCGGGCACCATTTGGTACGTGACCAACGACGCCTTCCTCGCCGACTGCCGCGCCCGCCTCGCCTTCGACCTGCTCTCCCACACCTGGAACGCCGTGGTGCTCTGGGCGCTGCGTGACGGCCCGAGCAGGCCGGTCGAACTACGGGAGCGGATCGGCGGGATCAGCTCCAAGGTCCTCACCGAGACGCTGCGGCGGCTGCAGTTCAACGGCCTGATCGACCGGCACGTCCACGCCGACTCACCCTCGCGGGTCGAGTACGAACTCACCGCTCTGGGACGGACCTTGCTCACCCCCATCGACGCCTTCGGAGCCTGGGCCTTCGAGCACGGCGACGAGGTGATGGCGGCCCAGGAATCGGCATGTGCTTCCGGCGATCGACCTCCTGCCGCCAGGTGACAGGGACAGCAGGGTCGGGGGTCCGGACCCTGCCGGCGTGCGTCAGTCCTGGCTGTCCTGGCAATCGCACCCCGACGCGTTCTTGGCGTCCGACACCGTGCGGGCAGGGGCGACCGAGGTCTCGGCGGGTGTGCAGCAGGAGTTGACACCGCAGCAGGCTCTGCTCGCTTCGGTGGCCGGTGGGGCGCTTTCGGCGGCGACGGGCTTGGTGGCGCGGACGATCGCGGAGTGCATGCCGTCGGCGACCGCGTGGGTCGGGGTGATCTCGACGTCCGTGAACCCGGCGGCTTCGAGCCCGGCGCGGTACTCGGCGAAGGACAGGGCTCCGGCGATGCAGCCCACGTGGTCGCCGCGCTCGGCCCGCGCCTCGGCGGTCAGGGTGTCGTCGGCGACGACGTCGCAGACGCCGATCCGGCCGCCGGGCTTGAGGACGCGGAAGGTCTCCGCGAACACGGCGGGCTTGTCGGTGGACAGGTTGATCACGCAGTTGGAGAGGACGACGTCCATGGTGTTCGCGGGCAGCGGGACCGCCTCGATCGTGCCTTTGAGGAACTCCACGTTGCGCGCGCCCGCCTTCGCCGCGTTGGCCAGCGCCAGGGCGAGCATCTCCTCGGTCATGTCCAGGCCGTACGCCTTGCCGTCTGGACCGACACGGCGGGCGGAGAGCAGGACGTCGATGCCGCCGCCGGAACCGAGGTCGAGGACGCGTTCGCCTTCGCGGAGCTCGGCGACGGCGGTGGGGTTGCCGCAGCCGAGGGAGGCGGCCACCGCTTCGGCGGGCAGGGCGTCGCGCTCGTCGGCGGCGTAGAGCGTGGAGCCGAAGCTCTCGTCGACCTCGACCGGCTGCGGCCCGCAACAGGCGGTGCCGCCCTCGGTGACCTTCACGGCCGCCGCCGCATACCGCCGGCGGACGGTCTCCCGGAGGTCGGTGGACTGCTCGCTCATGACTTCACTCCTGGATGACGGGCCAGGCGGTGCCCGAACGGCCTGTATTGACGTTCATTGATGCAACCTTGCGCCTTGAATCGAGGAACGTCAACATAGAGATGTGTCGAAGCAAGAGCTTGAGGTGATCGGCCAGGCCGCCGCCTGCTGCGCGGGCCTGTCCATCGCCGCCGGACGAGGCCCAGACCGCCGACCTGGCGAAGGTCTTCAAGGTGCCGACCTCAGGCGGACGGGGGGAGCGCGGTCCGCACACCGAACCACTGCTCGGTGCCGTACTGCTCGAACCGCGCGACCTCGGTGAACCCCAGCTTCCCCGCGAGGCGCCGCGCGCGGTCATTGCCGCTCTGGGTGCAGAGCACCACCGGCTCGCCGGGAAGCGCGTCGGCGAACCAGTCGAGCGCCGCCGCACACGCCTCGGCGGCGTACCCGCGTCCCCAGGCCCCGGGCAGGAACATGTAGCCGAGCTCCGCCTCCCCGGCATACGGGTTCACATGACCGGGACTCTCCGGTGCGCGACGTTCCAGCGTGATCATGCCGATCATCGCTCCGTCGAGATCGACCACGAAGACGCCGGGGCGCCGCCCCGGCACCTCGGGCACCGCGCGTTCGAGTTCCTCGCGGGGTCGCGGGCCACCGATGTAGGTACCGACCTCGGGTGAGGCGAACAGTTCGATGAACGCCGGGCGGTCCCGGGCGTCGGACGCGCGCAGCACGAGCCGTTCGGTCCGTATCGGGGCCGGGGGCCAGGCGGCGGTTCCGAAGTCGGTCATGGCACGCAACCTATCCCGGCCCCTGAGAGAGATCGGCGAGAGAAGGCTCAAGTGGTGCTGTCGGGGCGGCGGTAGGCGCCGTGCCACCAGATCTGGGCGAGTTCGCGGGCGAAGACGCTGTCCCCGGTGCCGTCGTCGACGCGGATGTGGTGGGCGATGGCCTGGGCGCCGCCCCAGACGATGATGCGGCTGGCGGAGACGGCGTCGACGTCGGTCGGGGTCAGGCCGGCGCTCTGGTCGGACAGCAGCGAGCGCAGGGCCGTCTCGTCGAAGCCTTCGAGGTCGGCGGTGTAGAAGTCGTCGACCGTGGAGTCGTAGGCCGACGCCTCGCGGACCGCGGTGATCACGCTCTGGTGAGCCCGGTGGATCTTGATCACTTCCTCGAAGAACCGGGCGAGGCTGTCGGGACCGGCGGAGGGGTCCCACTGCTGGGCCAGTGTCAGCAGGGACGCGCGCAGGTCGTTCGTGAGTCGCACCAGGACGTCGGACTTGCCCTGGAAGTGCGCGTAGAAGGTGGCTCGGGAGATGCCGGCCTCCTCCAGGATCCGCTGGACGCTGATCTCGGAGAAGGCCTCGCCCGCGTCGAGAAGTCGCTGAAGGGTGGACATGACCTGGGCCACGGTCGCGGCCGAGCGTGCCGCATGGTGGTCGGCCTGGCGTCGGGTCACGGGTCTCATCGGGAACCTTCTGGTGTGTCTACGTTCTCGGTCGAACCACTGCTCCTCGAAGGAGCATGGCCTGCGGGCGGCAGTGGATCAACGCACAACGGGGAGAGCGTAGTCCCACAGCCGGTCGGCGGCGGCGGGGTCGACCGACCACTTCGCCACGCCGGCCATCACCTCGGGACCGCCGTCCACGACCTCGGCCTCCTGGTTGTCCTCGAAGTACCGTCCCGTGACGCCTTCGAGGAGAGGTGACGCGGCCAGCAGAACCGCCGTGGCGGCGCCCTGCGCCGGGGTCTTGTAGTAGTCGGGAGTGAGGAGATTGCCGTCCGAGTCCATCGCGCCGAGGGCCTGCATGGTGGCCGTGTCGATGTGCCGGGCCAGGTTGGTGTGGATCCATCCCGGCGCGCAGGCGTTGGCGCTGATGCCGTCCTCGGCCCACCTGTCGCTGATACCGACGGCCAGCAGCACGTCCGCGGTCTTGGACCGCGCGTAGGCGACGAACGGGTCGTAGGGGTGCCGTTCGAACTGCGGGTCGTCGAAGTCGAATCCCGCCCGCAGTTGTGCACCGGAACTGACCACCACGACACGCGGCTTCTCGGCCTCCCGCAGAGCGGAGTGCAGGCCAACGGCCAGGGCGAAGTGGCCCAAGTAGTTCGTGGCGAGCTGCATTTCCCAGCCCTGCGCGTTGACCTGCCGGGTCGGGAGCATCATCACGCCGGCGTTGGCGATGATGCCGTCGAGGGGCCCGCTCCAGGCGGCGCAGAAGGCACGGACGGACGCCAGGTCGGCAAGGTCGACCGCGACGGCCCTGGTCTCCGGGAACTCCTCGAGCAGCGCCTTGGCGGCCTCCGGGGTCCGGGTGGCTATGGTCACCCGCGCTCCCGCACCGGCGAGTGCGCGCACCGTCTCGACGCCGAGGCCGGAGGCTCCTCCCGTGACGACGATCCGGCGTCCGCTCAGATCGACCCCGTCGAGCACCTCCGCGGCGGTGGCGCGCATCCCGAATGGAGTGGTGGTGAGCGTCATGGCTGTGTCCTGCCTTCAGAAGGGGTCGCTGCTTCTTGGGTGGTGGCGTGCGTGGCGCTGCTTCGGCAAGCCATCGCGCGAGTAACCATACAGTGTGTTCGGACATGATGAATGAGTTGACGGAGCGGTTCCAACTCGCCACAGAGGGTGACGGTTCGCAAGCATGGCGCCGCGCAGATGAGGCCGCGTACGAGGTGCGGAGGGCCGCGCGAGGTCGACAGCGCGGCCGCGGCTCAGGGGTAGAGGCCCGCCCGGAAGGTGAACGAGACGAGTTGCGCGCGATCACGTGCGCCGACCTTCGTCATGGCCCGCACCGCATGCGTCTTCACGGTGAACGGCGACACGGACATCTGCGCCGCGATCTCGTCGTTGCCGAGACCGCTCGCGACGAGAACGACCACGTCCCGCTCCCTGGGCGTCAGGGCGTCGAAGCGGCGCAGCAGTTCCCGGTCGATCACCGGGGGCGGACTGTCGGTCATATGGCCGATGAGCGCCGCTGTCGCGGCGGCCGACAACGCACCGCCACCACCGACGACCTCGGTGATGCCGGCGACGAGTTCGGCGGGACTGACCGTCTTGCTGAGGAAACCGTTGGCGCCGGCGCGCAGGGCGGCGAGCACGATGTCGTCCTGGTCGAAGGTGGTCAGCACGATCACCCGGGTCTTCTCGGGCGGATGCTCCAGCCGGATCCGGCGGGTGGCTTCGACGCCGTCGATGCCGGGCATCCGGATGTCCATCAGGACCAGATCGACGGGGTGGTCCCGGAGGAAGGGGACGACCTGGAGTCCATCGGAGAGATCACCCACGACGACGAGGTCCGGGTCGAGCCGGAGCATCGTGCGGATCCCGGCCCTGATCTCGTCCTGGTCGTCGACGATCAGAACGCGTGTCATCGGACGACCGCTCCCAGCGGGCTGAACTCGGCGTGGACCCGGAACCGCCCGTCGTGACGGTCGATCGTCAGCCGTCCGCTGGAGGACTCGACACGTTCGCGCATCCCCACGAGCCCGAGTCCACTGCCCGTCCCCGAGCCGCGGGGCGAGCGGGCGACGGGGTTCTCGACGGTGACGCAGATCCTGCCGTCGCGCTCACGCACCTCCACCGTCGCCGTCCCCTCGCCGTGCCGGTAGGCATTCGTCAGCGCTTCCTGGACGACCCGGTAGACCGTCACGCCGACGCTGGGTTCCACGAAGCCGGCAGGGATGTCGAGGGAGGGCCGGACGTCGAGACCGATGCTCTCGAAGGAGGCGACGAGTCCTTCCAGGCCGCTGAGCGCCGGGGTCGGCCGGAGCGCCTCGTCGCCGGAGACGTCGTCCCCGAGGCGGAGGAGGGCGAGGATGCGTTGCGTCTCCACGACCACGGTGCGGGCACTGGACCTGGCCGAGTCGAGGGCCTGCCGGGAGGACTCGGAGCCTTCGGGCAGCCCGATCTCGGCGGCGCCGAGGTGCAGGCTCAGCATCGCGACCTGGTGGCCGATGACGTCGTGGAGGTCTCGGGCGATGCGGAGCCGTTCTTCGGTGACGCGTCGGGTGGCTTCGATCTCACGGGTGGCGATGGCGCTTTCGGCGCGTTCCTCCAGGGTCCACCAGTGCTCGCGGTGGATCCGCAGCGCGGCTCCCGTCGCACCGCCCGCCATCGCCGAGAAGAGGGCGGCGGCTCCCACGACCGCACCGCCGCGGAATCCTCCCACCGTCATGAACGCCCCGAGGAAGAACGCCGCCACGATCCCGGTTCCGGCCAGCGGCTGCTTTCCCCGGAGCGTGACCGAGAACAGCACGAGAACCGCCATCATCCACACCGACAGGGGGTCGTGCCCCACCGCCGTCACGGCGAAGGACGCCGCGCTCGTCACGACCAGTCCCGCCCACGGCTTCCACCAGGAGAGGGCGACACCGCCGCCGGCGAGGAGCACGGAGAGGGCCGTGGGCCAGTCCGAGCCCCTCAGGACCGCGGCCACGATCTGGGTTGTGAACACCAGCGCGGCCACTGCGTAGGCGACTCGGTGCAGCACCTCCGGCCGGCGGACCCACAGCGGTGCCGCGGGCCCGTCGTGACTGTTCTGCGCCTTGACCATGAGCACCATGAGCCGATTCTCGTCCACGCGTGCGGCGGCCGTGTACTTCAAATGATGTAGACGAACGAAGTCGCTCCGGTCGCCGCATGCGGCGGTGCTCCTCCCGCCTAAGTGGAGACAGAGGTACCGCGCCCGAAGTGAGCGGCAGAACTACTTCGTTCGAAGTACGCGGCCCTTGTCGAGGCCGCTGAGACTCGTGGTCGAGGCGACCGCCTCACACCGTCACGATCACCACGGGACACCTGATGACTCAGACCACCGTAACCACGACCGCTTCGACCGCGGCCACGACGCTGTCCTCCGGGCTCCGCTCGCTCTACCTGATCCGAGTCGCCTTCTCCCTGATCTGGGTGGCACTCGTCTTCGGTACGTCCGGCCGGCTCGTGTCGGGGGACAGGCCCACGGCGATCGCGGCAGCGCTCCTCGTCGTCTACCCCCTGTGGGACGTCATCGCCACGCTCCTGGAACGTCGCCTGGCGGGCCCCGGCTCCACCGACCGTGTCAGTACCGTCACCATCGGTCTGGGCCTCGCCACCACCGCCGGAATGATCGTCGCCGCCTTCTCCACCATCGGCAAGGCACTCCTCGTGTTCGGCGTCTGGGCCCTCCTCGCCGGAGCCGTCCAGCTCGCCGTGGCGCTCCGGCGCCGTCGCACGGTCGGCGCCCAGTGGCCCATGGTCATCAGCGGCGGGCAGTCCGTCCTCGCCGGCGCCACCATCGCCGGCACGTCCGCCTCGGCGACGAGCGGTCTGTCCACCGTGGCCGGCTACTCGGCCTTCGGTGCCTTCTGGTTCCTCGTCTCCGTCATCGTCCTGAGCCTCCGCGGCCGAGGTGACAGGCGCTGACCTCGGCAGTCCCCCCAAGGCGCGGCGAGGTCAGCTCTCCGGCCGGTCCGGGCGCCGCAGGCCGCGTCCGAGATGGCGCGCACGCTGCGCGACGGCCTCGGCGCGAACGGCCGCAGGGTGTCCACCCGCCGGATACCCGACGCCGTCGTCCGCCTCATGGCCCGGTACCGGGACCCGTCCCTGAGGGAGATCACGCCCTCCCTCGGCCGCCGCAACCGGCACACCACCGACAAGGCCCGAACGGTCCTCGGGTGGCAGCTGCGGCCCGCCCGGGAAGCGGTGCTCGACTGCGCGGAGAGCCTGCTCGCACACGGCGCCGTCGAAGGAGTCTGAGGAGCGTCCGGCGGCCGGCGGGGCCCGTCGAGGTGAAACCGGGGGCCCCGCCGCCGCGTCGGCGTGCGCTAGCTGCTGGGGACGGTGTCCTCGAAGGCCGTGCCGGCCGTACGGTAGGCACCGACCTTCGCCGCGACCTGTGCCGGGGTCAGGACCTGGTCCTTGACGTGGAGGACGTAGTCGACCTGCTGGTCGTAGGACCGCGGCGTGGTGCTGGTCTGGCCCGCCAGGTCGATCAGCCACTGGTTGAAGTTGATCGACATGGGGCGCTCGGGCAGATAGGCGGCGTCGTGGGTGCCGAAGAGCTGTCCGTCGACGTAGTACTTGATGGTGCTGTTGTCGATGGTGAGCACCAGGTCGTGCCAGCCCGCGTAGCTCTGCCGGGACTCGGTGTGCTGGTTGACGGCCTGCCAGGGATCGGGGTTGTAGGTCTCCCACGACGTCGTGTACAGGATGTTGGCGGGCTCGCCCCAGCCGCCGTTGGGCAGGTACTCGAAGTCGTACTCCGCGTAGTCGTCGGCCATGGGCGCCTTGAGGTCGTTGATCGTGAAGAACGTCTGGACGAGGCGGTCGCCGTCCGGACCGGACACCGGCGCGTCGGCGAACTTGACCCGGGCCGCGTAGGTGCCGTTCTTGAACTTCGTCGCCTTGGTGAGGACTTCGGTCTGCTTGGTGCTGTCGGCCGTGCCGGCGGTCGAGGTCCGCAGGTTCATCACCGAGTTGCCGCCGGAGGCGGCGAAGGTGACGTTCTCCGGGGACCAGGTGGCACCGGGCACGCCCGGACCGCCGGAGCTGGCGCGTACGTTCCAGCCGTTGGCCGAGATCTTCGGGTCGCTCGAGCTGGTGTAGTTGAAGTCGTCGAACAGGCTCTGCCCGCCGGCCGGAGGGTCCGTGGGCGGGTCGGTGGGCGGATCGGTCGGCTCGTTGCCCTCGGGGGCCGTTCCCCACACCGTGCTGCCGGACACCTGGGCGGTGACCTTCGACCAGTCCGCGTACGTCGTCTGGGACGCGCCGAAGGAGTAGTCGTCGCCCTGGTTGAGCGTCTGCCAGTCCGCCCGGTGGAAGCGCAGCTGCATGTCCCCGGTGTCGGCGCCGGGAGCGAGGGTGCCGGCTCCCGCGGTGAAGCCGATGTCCAGGTAACGGTCGGCGGTGGCCGTGGGATTGGCCGGCGTGCCGAAGGTGCCGGTGATGTTGGCGCAGCCCTTGACCGCCCAGGAGCAGGCGAAGCGGTAGGCGGTGCCGGCCGAGTCGGCCTTGAAGTAGTAGCGCACCTTGACGGTGCTGAGCGACAGGGCGCTGTCGCCCGTGTTCCTGACCTTCAGCCAGGGTTCGGCCTGGTCCGCCGTGAGACCCGTGGCGCTGGTCCGGTACTGGACCGTCACGTCGTCGGTCGCGGCGCTGGCGGTGCCGGTCAGGGCGGTGAGGCCGACGGTGCCCATGGCCATGGCCACGGAGGCGGCTGCGACGATACGCAGCCTGCTCGGAGTGGTTCGGGACGTCATGCCGATTCCTTCCAACACGGGATGTGGGGTTCGTCGTGCTCGGTGGGATCAGGGGTGGCGGCGCACGTCGAGGGCGTCGAGACGCGGGAGGTGCCGGTCCAGGCGGGAACGGAAGTCCGTCCACGGCGTCGGGCCGCTCCAGGCGCGGTCCGCCAGGGCGCACAGCCGGGGGTAGGTGAGGTATTCGAGCCGGTCAGGGGTGGCGGCGTACTCGGTCCAGAGGTGGGCCTGGGTGCCCAGCACGCGGGCCGCGGCTTCGGGCGTCGCCTCTTCGGGTACGGGGTCGTGGGCGTGCACGCCGCGCAGCGCGACGACGGCCCCGGGTTGTGCCGGTTGCTCCTGGGGGCCCTCGCTCTGCGGGTAGTCGAAGTAGGTCGACCGGTAGTGGGCGTTGATCACGTCCAGGCCGCGTCCGGCGGCGGCCAGGGCGTGCGCGGGGTCGCGCCAGGCCATCACGGTGAAGTGGTCGGGCAGTTCGGTGCCGGTCTCGGCCCAGCCGACCGGCTTGCGTCCGTTCCGGGCCAGGAACGCTCCGACGCGGCCCAGGAACCACCCGTGCAGGGCGGCGGGCCCGTTCAGCCCCGCGTCCCGCGCCCGCGCCAGGGCGTGCGGGCTCTGCTCCCACTCCACGGTCGGGCACTCGTCCCCGCCGATGTGGAGGTACGGGGAGGGGAAGACGTCCATGACCTCCTCCAGCACGGTGCGGCAGAAGTCGAAGACCTCCTCGTGCACGCCGAGGACGGTGTCGCACACGCCCCACCGGGTCCACACGTCCAGCACGCGGTCGGGACGGTTGCCCAGGTGCGGATACGCGGCCAGGGCGGCGCGGACATGGCCGGGCATCTCGATCTCGGGCATCACGGTGATGCCGCGGGCGGCCGCGTAGCGCACCAGGCCAGCCAACTCGGCGCGGGTGTAGGCGCCTTCGTGCGGCACGCCGTCGTGGACGTCGCTGCCGGCGCGGAGCACGGACCGGGCACGCCGGGAGCCGATCTCGGTGAGCTTGGGATACGCCGCGACCGGCATCCGCCAGCCCTGGTCGTCGGTCAGATGCAGATGAAAGACATTGATCTTGTGCAGCGCGAGGAGGTCGACGTAACGCCGCAGGTACGACACGGGCTGGAAGTGGCGGGCCACGTCGAGCATCGCGCCGCGCCAGCGGTGCCGGGGGACGTCCGTGATCTCCACACAGGGCAGTGACCACGCCACCCCGCGCTGCGGGGACCCCGCCAGGGCCTGCGGGGGCAGGAGCTGACGGATCGTCTGCACTGCGCGCAGCAGGCCGGTGGTCTGTGCGGCGCGCAGCAGTACCGAGTGCGGTCCGACCGTCAGGCCGTACCCTTCGCTGCCGAGTCCGGTCAGGGCCGGATCGAGCGCCAGGACGACGGTCGCGTCCTCGGCGGAGTGCAGCGGCAGGCCGGTGGCCGGGGTGAGCAGGGCGCGCAGCAGCTCGGCGGCGGGTTCGGCACCGCTGCTGATACGCAGGCAGGTGTCGGGGCCGAAGGTGAAGTGACCTGCACGGGCGTGGGCCTTGGTGGGGCGGGGGAGCAGGGAGAAGGTCACGGGCGGGGGTGCGGGCACAGATGTCTCCGGGGGTCGGGTGCGGGGGAGTGTCAGCCCTTGACGGCACCGGCGGCGAAGCCGGCCGTCACATGGCGCTGGAGCAGCAGGAACACGGCCAGCGCGGGCAGGGCGAAGAGCGTGGAGGCGGCCATGGTGGCGCCCCAGTCCGTGCCGAAGACGTTCTGGAAGGACGACAGCCACACGGGCAGCGTGCGGCTGTCCTGGTGCTTGATGATCAGGAAGTTGGCGTAGGTGAACTCGTTCCAGGCGGTGATGTAGCCGAACAGCGACGTGGCCATCAGACCGGGGGCGAGCAGCGGGAAGGCGATGTGCCGGAAGGCGCTCAGCCGGGTGCAGCCGTCGACCTGTGCCGCCTCCTCCAGTTCCGGTGGGATGGCGGCGATGAACCCGCGCAGCACCACGATGGTGAACGGCAGCGTCATCATGAAGTAGACGAGCGTCAGGGTGGGCAGCCGGTCGAGCATGCCGGTGTCGCGGGAGATGATGTACACCGGGATGATCAGCGCCTCCCAGGGCGCCATCTGCGCGATGAACACCATCAGCATGAACTGCCGTCTGCCGCGCCAGCGCATGCGTGCCACCGCGAACGACGCTCCGAGGGCGACCAGCAGGGACAGCAGGACGGCGCCCAGGGTCACCAGGATGCTGTTGCGCCAGAACAGTCCGAAGCCGTCGGCGTCGACAGCGGCCCGGAAGTGGTCCAACGTCCAGGTCTGGGGCAGCAGTTGAGGGTTGTCGGACTGGATGTCCCGGTTGGGCTTGAACGCGGTCGCGACCATCCAGTAGACCGGGAAGAGGCAGACGACGACGATCACTGCGGCGGCGATGTACAGCGGCATGCGCCGCAGCCGCAGCGACAGGAGCGCCGTGCCGCGGGTACCGCCTCGCGGGATGCTCACAGGGCCTCGCCCTCCTGGCGGAACATCTGACGGAAGTAGAGGACGAGCACGCCGGCCAGCATCAGCACGGTGACCATCGAGGCCGCCGAGCCGAGGTCGTAGCGCTGGCTCGACAGAGCGGTCTGCACGGCGTAGACGGGCAGGATGGTGGTGGCGTCGCCGGGGCCGCCGTTCGTCATCACCCAGATCTGTACGAACGCCTTGAAGGTCCAGATCACCTCCAGCGAGAACACCAGCATGAAGATCGGCCGGATCATGGGGAACGTGATGGCGCGGAAGATGCGCCGTGCGGAGGCGCCGTCGATGCGTGCCGACTCGTACAGTTCCGTCGGCACGGTGACCAGGGCCGAGTACAGGGTGATGGCCGCGAACGGCACCGACTGCCAGACGATCAGCACGACCAGGATCGTGAAGGCGGCCCAGCCGTGGGCGAACCAGGGATAGCGGTCGAACGACGTGAACCCCAGCTGTTTCAACGCCCAGTTGACGATGCCGAACTCCGAGTGGAACAGCCACTGGAAGACCGTTGTGGCAGCGATCACCGGCATGGCCCACGTCAGCACGAGCGCGCTGAGCACGGTGACGCGGCCGGCCCGGCCCAGCCGTTCGATCACCAGGGCGACCAGGGTGGCGAGCACCATGATCAGGACGACGTTGACGGCCATGAACAGGAACGTGCGCCGTACGACCTGCCAGAAGTGGGCGTCCGTCAGCAGGGTCCGGTAGTTGCGCAGGCCCACGAACCGGGCGTCGCCCTGGATGAGTTGCCGTAGTTGGAAGTCCTGCAGCGAGATCAGCACGGTACGGACCAGGGGGTACGCCAGCAGATACAGCATCCCCAGGATCGCGGGGGCGATCAGCAGATAGGGCCATACCGCGCCCCCGATGGGCCCGCGCCCGCCGCCGCGGCCCGGCCGGGCGGTGCCGCCCGGAGGCCGGGGGAGCGAGGCGGGTGGTGCGCCGGCCTCACGGACGACCGTCACGATGTCCTCTCCTCTCGGTGTGCGGCTCGCGCTGTACGGCGGGACGAAGGGCACGACGCGCCGAACGCGGGGCAGTCGACGGGTCAGGAGCCGGTCGTCATGGCCGCGGTGATCGCCTCGGACGCCTTGGCGGCCTCGGACCGGGTGTCGGCGCCGGTGAGCACGGCGGTCATGTAGTCCTTGATGGGGTTCTTGGCCTCGACGGCGGCCCAGCCGGGGGTGTTGGGTGTCGCCCGGCCGACCGCGGCGCCCACGGCCATCGCGGAGGCACCCGGGTCGGCGGCGACCGCGTCGGCCAGGGTCGTCTTGTTCGGTACGTAGCTCATGGCCGCGGCGAGCTTGCGCTGCCAGGCGTCACCGGTGAGTTCCTTGACGAACGTGAAGGCGGCGTCCTGCTTGCCCGATGCGGCCGGAATGACGAGGTCGGAACCGCCGATGAACACCGAACCGGGCTGCGCGGCGGTCTTGCCGGGGATCGGGAAGAAGCCGAGCTTGCCCTTGAGCTCCGGGTTGTTCGCCAGGACGACGTTGGCCCCGCCGGGCGTCGAAATGATCTGCGCCACCTGCCCCTTGGCCATGACCTCGGCCTGCGGGGGCTGCGCCTCGTCGGAGTCCTTGGGGCCCTTGCCGAGGGCCTGGAGCTGCTCGTAGAAGTTCATGCCGCGGACGGCTTCGGGGCTGTCGAGCGCGCCCTTCCAGGTGTCGCCGGACCGCGTGGCGAGGTCGCCGCCCTCGTCCCAGACGAACCCGGCCAGCGCGTACCACATCTGGCCCGGCAGGTAGATGCCCTGCGTCCCGCCCTTGTTGAGCTTCTCGGTCGCGGTGATCCACTGGTCGCGGGTCTTGATGGCTGCTGCGTCGACGCCGGCCTTCTCGAACAGGTCGGTCCGGTAGATCACGACCCGGTTGGCCGCGTAGTACGGGATGCCGTACTGCTTGCCCTCGTAGGCGCCCGGTTCCGCCAGCCCCTTCAGCCAGTCACCGCCGCCGAGTTCGCCGACCTTGTCGCTGAGGTCGAGCAGCCCGCCGCTCTGCGCGAACTGGGCGACCTGGGTGTTGCCCGTCTCGATGACGTCCGGGGCGTCGTTGCTGGCGAGTGCCGCGGTCACCTTCTCGCCGATGCCGTCCCACTCCTGGATCTGGACCTTCACATCGATGTCCTTGTGAGCCGCCTCGAAGCCCGCGACGAACTCCTTCTGGAACTGCGCCGAGACGCTGTCGCGCATGAGCCAGACGTCGATCGTCGTCCGGCCGTCGGCGGATTTCCCGGACGACTCCGAGTCGCCGCCGCAGGCACTGAGGCCGCCGGCGAGGACCAGCGCGGAAACACCAGCAAGCATGCGGAGCTTCACAGTTCACCCCTGGGAGGAAAGCGCCACGCCACCTGACCAGTTCGTCGACTGGTCAGGTGACCTCTTGTTGGTCGATGAAGGTGGCATAGACCAATCGAGGCGTCAACCCTCCGCGCTGGACTGGCTGTTGGTTGAACGATTCACGCCGAGCCGTCCCGCGGCGGGGTGCTATCTGGTTACACTCCACCTGACCAGTACCCGACCAGTGGTAAGAAGGAATGAGGGCTGGTCAGGTGAAGTCACGGACGGCGGGGCGGGAGCAGCAGCATGGACGCTGGCGAGTCGGGGACGCTTCTCAAGCGAGAACGCGTCCGGGACCACATCCTCGAACTCATGGAATCGCTCGACCCCGGCGACGCCATCCCCTCCGAGCGGTCCCTGTGCGCCGAGCTCCATGTCTCCAGGCCGACCCTGAGGGCAGCCGTCGACGAACTCGTCGCCGCGGGACTCCTCGTGCGTGAGCACGGCCGCGGCATGTTCGTCGCGCCGGAGAAGATCACGCAGGAGCTGGTGTCGGACCAGCGGGCCATGGTCGTTCCCCGGGCGTCGGGCGCCTGGACGAGCCGCCTGCTGGAGTTCACCACCATCGCCGCCGGGGCCCGGGTCGGCCGCAAACTGCACCTGTCACCCGCCGCCGACATCGTCTACGTGGCGCGGCTGCGGCTGGTCGACGGCGTCCCCATGGCCATCGAGCACCTGCACATCCCCGCGCGCCTGGTGCCCACGCTGACCGCCCAGGAACTGGAAGCGGGCGACCTGTACGAGCACCTCCACGACCGCCACGGAGTGCGGGTGAGCGAAGCCGTGCAGACGATCGAGCCCACCGTCGTCAGCCAGGCAGAGGCCAAGATCCTCGGCGTGCCGCACCTGTCGCCGGCGCTCCTCTTCGAACGCCTCACCAACGACACCGACGGCCAGGCCGTCGAATACGTCCACTCCATCTACCGCGGCGACCGCTACCGCATCGTCACCCGCCTGACCCTGGGCCCGCCGACCGGCGACGAGCGGACGACCTCGGCGCACTCCATTCCCGGCATCCCGCCGGGCGCGTTTCCCCAGCGCGAGGGGGTCGTTCTCACGGCTCAAGGGGACGTCCACGCGGACCGTTGACGGTTTCTGCTCCTCACCGGCTCGCGAGTGACACCGAGAACCGAACGCAACTCCCGTGCGTGATACCGAGGAACGCGTTGGCATGCACACGAGGCGGGGGAGACGAGTGGGATTCACGGCACGCGCGAGAACGGCGGCACTGGCCGCCTTAGCGGCGGGGGCGCTGGTCACGGGAGCGGTATCGGCGGGAGGGCAACACGCGCAGGCCGCCGGGTCCGGCGCGGGCGACGGGAAAAAGGCCCCGGCGAAGGCGAAGCCTCCGGCGACGGTCACGTTGATCACCGGCGACCGTGCGACCGTCGCCTCCGACGGTCAGGTGGTCCGGCTGGAGCGCGGCGAGGGCCGCGAGGGCATCGGCTTCTCGGTGCGGCGCGAGGAGGGCCACACGTACGTCGTCCCGCAGGACGCCCTGCGCATGGTCGCCGACGGAGTGCTCGACCGCCAGCTCTTCGACGTCGCGCGCCTGGTCAAGGACGGGTACGGCGACGCGCACCGCGCCACGCTGCCGCTGATCGTCGGCTATGGCAAAGACGGCGCCGGTGCGAGGGACTCGGCAGGCGGCGACCCGTTCGCGGGCGTGGCCCTGCGGGAGCGTCGCGCGCTGCTGGCGGTCGGCGGTGAGGCGTTCAAGGCGTCCAAGGCCGGTGCCCCGGAGCTGTGGGCGGCCCTCACAGGCCGCTCTTCGGCCCGTACGTCAGGCGGTACGGCCGCCCCCGCGCGACCCGTCGCCCATGTCTGGCTGGACGCGAAGGTCCGGGCCGACCTGGCCGAGAGCGTGCCGCAGATCGGCGCGCCCACCATGTGGCAGTCGGGTTACACGGGCAAGGGCGTCAAGGTGGCGGTCCTGGACACCGGCGTGGACCAGACCCACCCGGACCTCAAGGGCGTCGAGATCGCCCAGAAGAACTTCAGCGAGGCCCCCGACGTCAAGGACCGCTTCGGGCACGGCACACACGTGGCCTCCATCCTCGCCGGCAGCGGCGCGAGGTCCGACGGCCGCTACAAGGGCGTGGCGCCCGACGCGAAGGTGCTGGACGGCAAGGTCCTGGCCGACGACGGCTTCGGATCCACGTCGAACATCGTCGCCGGCATGGAGTGGGCCGTCGAACAGGGTGCGCAGATCGTCAACATGAGCCTGGGCCACCCGGACACTCCCGGTGTCGATCCGCTGGAGGAGGCCGTCGCCCGGCTCTCCGGCAAGGCCCTGTTCGTGGTGGCCGCGGGCAACGACGGTGACGGACCCCGCACGCTCGGCTCGCCCGGCAGCGCCCCCGCCGCGCTCACCGTCGGCGCCGTCGACAAGCAGGACGCGATCGCGGACTTCTCCAGCCGCGGCCCGAACCTCGACGGCACCCCCAAGCCGGACATCACCGGCCCCGGCGTGGACATCACCGCCGCCCTGACCACACAGAGCGACGCGCCCCCGAGCGAGGGCTATGTGTCGCAGTCCGGTACGTCGATGGCGTCTCCGCACGTCGCGGGCGCCGCCGCGCTGGTGCTCCAGCAGCACCCGGGCTGGAGCGGAGCCCGGCTGAAGGCGCTCCTGACCGGTTCGGCCAAACCCAACCCGCTGCTGAACGCCCATCAGCAGGGCTCGGGCCGGGTGGACCTGGAGCGCGCGGCCACCGCCTCCGTCGTCTCCGAGCCCGGCTCCCTCGACTTCGGCATGCAGGCCTGGCCGCACGCCGACGACAAGCCGGCCGCCAAGACCCTCACCTACCGCAACCACGGCACGCAGGCCGTCACCCTGCGGTTGAGCGCCGCCGGTGTCGACGCGGCGGGCCACCCCGCCCCGACCGGCATGTTCACCGTCAAGGACGCCCAGCTCACCGTTCCGGCCGGCGGCACCGCGAAGACCACCGTCACCGCCGACACACGCCAGGGCACGGCCGACGGCGTCTTCGGCGGAACCGTCCTTGCGTCGGGAGACGGCCAGCAGGTGCGCACCGGTCTGGTGGTCGAGCGCGAGGTGGAGTCGTACGACGTCACGGTGCGGCACATCGACGCCGACGGGGCGAGCCCCGCCACCTACGCGACGACGATCAACCCCGTCGCCGGGGAGGGAGGGCGCGTGGAGCTCCCGTACAGCGAGAACGGCACGGTGGTGCAACGGCTGCCCAAGGGGTCGTACCAGCTGGAGAGCCTGGTCTTCGCCGAGGACAACGAACTCGGCTTCTTCGTCCAGCCCGTTCTCAAGGTGACCGGGAACGTCGCCGTCACCCTCGACTCCCGCAAGGCGAAGCCGTTCGTGGTGAAGGCCCCGGACCCCGCCGCGAAGCTCGTCACCTCCATCGTCGGCTACTACGACGAGGCCCTGGGGCTGTCCAACTCCTGGTCCACCAACGGGGTCCCGCCGATCCGCACCGCCTCCCTCGGCCCGGCGTCCGACGCGATGCGGGCCCAGTTCAACGGAGTGTGGAAGACGCCCGGAGCGGCCGGCGGGAACGTCGACTACCGGCTCGCCTTCAACCGCAAGGGGAGCTTCTTCACCGGCCTGAACCGCACCGTCACCCGGGCCGACGTCGCCGAGGTGAAGCTGGGATTCGGCGCGTCCGTCACCGGGGCGAAGGGGCAGGTCCACATCACACCGCTGGACGAGCGCGGCATGAACATCGGCATCCAGGACCCGCAGGAACAGAAGCTGCCGCGGAGCACCACCCACTACCTCAGCACGGCCGGCGTGCGCTGGTCCTGGAGGGCGTCCCAGCTCAACGACGCCGGCGAGGTGCGCATGACCTATGGGAAGGACTGGGTGGCGTACGAGGCGGGCTCCAGCCACACCCTGAGGTTCAACACCGGGGTGGTCGGCCCCGATCTCGCGGCCGGGAGCCCGGAGGAACAGGGCGCCGAGCGGACCGGTGACTACATCAGCGCGAGGATCCCGCTGTTCAACGACGGCAGCGGCAACTGGGGGTCCTCGATCGTCGCCGGCGGCTTCGGCCGACTGGAGTCCGGCGGCCGGGTTCTCGCGGAGGGCGCGGCCACGGACTGGATCGGCGCGGAAGTCCCCGTCGCCTCGGCCCCGTACCGGCTGACGTTCGAGGCGAGCCGCTCCGCCGCGGACACTTCCACCAGCACGAAGGTGTCAGGCGTGTGGACGTTCACCTCGGCCCGGCCGGCGTCGGACGCCACAGCCAGGCTGCCGCTGTCGACGGTACGGCTCGCACCGAAGCTGAGCCTGACCGGAACGGCCCCGGCGGGCAGCACACTCACGGTGCCGCTGAAGCTGAGCGGTGCGGCCGCCGCGGCGGGGCAGGTCGCCGCGCTGACTGTGAACGTCTCCTTCGACGGCGGGCGGACCTGGAAGCCGCTGACCGTGACGACCGCCGCGAACGGGGCCCGCTCGGTGAGCGTGAAGCACCCCGCGACCGCCAAGGCAGCGTCCTTCCGAGTGGACCTGAAGGACAAGGGCGGCAACACCGTCCGCGAGACGATCACGAACGCCTACCGGCTCGCGCCATGAGGTGACCGTACGACGGTGACCGTGGTGCGGCGCCGCTGAACCTCCGGCCCGGTCCTTGCTCGCGCGGGGACCGCGCCGGAGCGTCTCACGGCCAAGTCCTGGAGCCGGCCGAGGGAGCACCCGGCCGTCACCTGGCGGTGGTGTGCAGACCGGTGTCCGGCGCGTCGACCTGCTGGAGTTCGGTGAGGAGCTGGTTCTGGCCGGCGAGCAGTTCGGTGAGGATCCGGCGCGCCGCGCGCAGGAGTTCGGCGACGTCCCCGCCGGCCAGCGCGTAGCGGACGGTGGAGCCCTCCCGCATGGACACGACGATGCCGGAGCGCCGTAGGACGGCCAGTTGCTGCGACAGGCTGGACGGCTCGATCTCGATGTCGGCCAGCAGGTCCCGGACGGACACCGGCCCGTGCTGGAGGAGTTCCAGCACCCTGATGCGCACGGGGTGGCCGAGCATGCGGAAGAACTCTGCCTTGACCTGGTAGAGGGGGGCCTGCATGGATGCTCGCTCCTGGTCGGGTGGGTGGGACCGCGGTCGCCGCGATGCGGCGGCGTCGCAGGACACCGCCGCGTCGCGGACCGTCTCGGATGCCGATCCTTCACGTCTCGGACCCGGTAGGAACGCACCTTCGCACCATGCTGATGTGGTGACTTGAAGAAGTCTTCACATCATGGGCAGACGTGGCCACCGGCGTCGTCGGGACGCTAGATCTCGATCGCCTCCTCCACGCGCTTGAGTTGATGGCGGGCCATCGCCAGGTTCGAGTTGGCCTTGTCGAGGACGAGGTACAGGAACAGCCCGTTGCCCGTGCGGCCGGTCACCAGGCGGATCACGTGGTACTGGTGGTCCAGCGTGATCAGGATGTCCTCGATCTGGCCCTTGAGACCCAACTGGTCCATGGTGCGGACCTTGGCCCGGATGACATCCGTGTTGCCGGCCGCGGCGACGGTCAGGTCCAGATCCTTGCCCCCACCGAGCGTGCCCAGCGCCATCCCGCTGGTGTAGTCGACGACGGCGGCTCCCAGGGCCCCCTCGACCCCGGCCATCATCTCCTTCAACGACACTTCCACACTCGCCACAACGCCTCCCAGTACGTGCCTTCGACTAAGCGGGCCGATGCCGCCCGACCCGCCTCGGTGTCCGGACGGTAGGCATGCCGCCGTCACGTGAGGACGTACTGTTCGGGACTGACCTTCGACGACCGAACGGCGGCGCGAACTGATCGGTCGACGGACGTCAAGTGCCCTGCCGTGGCATGAAGTTGATGCCGGACCTCAGCTCGTGAGCTGTGCCGGCTCGGCGGCCTCCCGGCCGGCCGGTGGAGGCGAGGGCGACGACCGCACGCACCGGGTCGGTGTTCTGCCGGGTGAAGCTCTCCCGGTCGCCGAACAGGCGGTGCTTCGCGGGGGCACCGGACGGCGCCCGCGCACGCACGATGTGCCGCCGTCCTCGATCAGGGCTTGATGCCCACCCCGGTCCACAGACTGACCTGGGCATCCGTCACGGGCTCCGTCCCCGCGGCGGCCTCGGGGCGCCAGCGGTGTCCGACGACGACACCCGGCTCCAGCAGGTCGAGCCCGTCGAAGAAGCGGACCACATCCTTCTGGGAACGGAACTGCACGGGCGTACCCGCTCCGTTGTAGATGTCCGTGACCTTCTGCCAGGTTCCCGGGTCGAAGTCCGGCGTGCAGTGGCTCAGCGCCAGAGCGCTGCCCGAGGGCAGGACGTCGAGCAGGTTGCCGACGATGCCGTACGGGTCCTGCGCGTCCGTGACGAAGTGCATGAGGGCGTTCAGGGACAGCGCGACAGGCTTGGTCATGTCCAGGACCTCGGCCAGCTCGGGAGCGCTGATGAGAGCCTGCGCGTCGTTGACGTCCGCCTCGATGTAGGTGGTGCGTCCCTGGGGAGTGCTGCGCATGAGGCGCTCGGCGTACTTCAGGACGAGGGGGTCGTTGTCGGCGTACACCACGCGGGCGTCGGGAACCACGGTCTGCGCGACCTGGTGCAGGTTCGGCTCGGTGGGAATGCCGGTGCCGATGTCGAGCCACTGCCGGATGCCGTGCTCGGTGGCGAGGACCCTGGTGGCCCGGTGCATGAAGGCACGGTTCTCGCGAGCGCAGACGAAGATGCCGGGATAGGCGGCGGCGACGGTCTCGGCCGCCACCCTGTCGGCCTCGAAGTGGTCCTTGCCGCCCAGGTAGTAGTCGTACATGCGAGCGGAGTGCGGCCTGCTGGTGTCGATGTCCCGCGCGGCGTGGGGGCTGCTCATTCTCTTCCCTTCGGTGGTGTACGTGTCCTGCCGGGCGGGTCGCGGCCGGGTTCGGCCGGCGTCCTTCCCACTCGGGTCCTGGCTCAGCAGGCCGTCAGATGATCGGCCATCCCCTGCTTGACGCCGGCGACGAACGCGGCGATCTCCTGCGGGGTGTAGATCAGCGCGGGGCCGTGGGGATCGGTCGACTGCCGCAACGCGACACGGCCGTCGGCGAGCTGCTTGGTCTGTACGCACTGGCCGCCGTTGGGACCGCTCCACGGGCTTTCCCAGCCCTGCTCGCCGAGGTCCGAGGCGGGCATGCCGTTGTAGAAGGAGAACGGGTCGTCGGTGACGGTCATGAATACTCCTTACGCATGCGGTTCAACAGGCCCCGGCTGTCCGCCGACGAGGTGAGCAGCGACATCCGGTTGTGCGCCTCGAGATGGGCGACGACATCGGAGCGCTGATCGAGATACATGGAGGCGGACAGGATCTCGGAGTAGACGACGTCGGGCAGTTCCGGCTCCTCGAAGCGGAAGTAGGTGAACGGCGCGCACGCCCCCACGTGGGCGCCGGCGGTGAACGGCACGATGTCCACGCTCACGTGGTCCAGCTCCGAGACCGCCAGCAGCCGATCGATCTGCTCACGCATCACCTCGGCGCCGCCCACCACCCGGTGCAGCACCGCTTCCTCCATCACCACCCATAACGTGGGGGCGTCGGGTCCCTCCAACAGGTTCTGCCGACGCAGCCGCAGATCCACTCTGCGCTCCAGGTCCTGCGGAGTGTCGTTGGGAAAGCCGCCTCGCAGGACCGCGCGGGCGTACCCGTGGGTCTGCAGCAGCCCCGTCACGTAGTGGGGCTCGTAGGTGCGCAGCGTCTTGGCGCCGGTCTCCAGACTGACGTACGCGCTGAACCAGGACGGCACCACGTCGCGGTACGCGTGCCACCAGCCCGGTTCGTTCGCCTGCTCCGCGAGACCGACGAACTCGTCGATCTCCTGCTGCTCCGCCCCATAGGTCTGCAGGAGTTTCTCGACGTAGAGGGGCTTGAGACCGACCTCCGCCTTCTCCAGGCGGCGGATGGTCAAGGGCGTCACACGCAGCGCCTTCGCCGCGTCGTCCAGCGACATGCCCGCGTCCTCACGCATGTCGAGCAGACGTCGGCCGAGGATCATGCGCAGCACGGTGGGTGCGCTGGCGCCCGCGCTCGAACGGACCTCACTCACACCCGGACCTCCTGATGATCTGTCACCAGCCGCAGTCTGACAGGTACTTGCTGATGCCACCAGACCGATACCGGCTTGCTGAAATTATCAGGCAGCGCCTTGCAGCATGAACTCCGCTGCGAGCATAGTGACGTGCGTGAACGACCCTGCCGAGCGTCCACACGTCGGGGGCGAACAGGCCCTGCCCGTAGGTGAGTTGGAGCACGCAAGGACGTTCGAGCCCCGGTTCGCGACCAGGAACACCCCCGCCCGGTCGGCCCGTTGCTCACTCTCCCGTCATCCGACTGCGCCCGCTCACCGATGGAAGGCGACCGCCGTGTCCCCCCACACGACCCACCCCCCACAGCTCCTGGACATCGCCGATCCGGAGCGCTCCCGCTGGCTCGAACTCCCCGCCCAGCGCACCAGCGTGCGCATCGCCCGAGGCTTCGTGGGTAAGGGCCTGGCCGCCTGGCGGCTGCCCGTCGACGTGTGCGCCGACGCCGTGCTCCTCGTGTCCGAACTGGTCACCAACGCCGTACGGCACACTCCGAGCGCAAGAATCCTGTGCGGCATGGGCCTCGTCGCGACCGCCTGTCTGCGGGTGGAGGTCCACGACCACGGACGCGCCGCCGCCATGCCCCCTTGCGAGCCGGGCCCCGAGGACGAGAACGGGCGCGGACTGTTACTCGTGCAGGCGATCGCCGGCGGCTGGGGCGTCGAGCGGTCCCGGCTCACCGGTGGCAACGTTGTCTGGGCGACCTTGACCACCACACCCTGACGTCAGTCGAACGTGCGCGATACGTGTTCCGTCCGAAAAATGTACGCGCATCGTACGTTTCATGGTTTCGCCTTGAAAGCATCGCCTGCGAAGTGCGCGACGAGCAAGTAATTCAAGCCATTCTCGGCGAGGGAGCGCAACCGATCGGGCACGAAGAGGGACCGAATGCGGCGGCGGGCAGGCCCGTTCGGTGCCCGTATCGATTGCCCCTTCGCCCCTCTGCAGATTCTGGAAGATCCTCCACGCCGGCCGTCTGAAAGACGGCCGGCCCTTCTGATGACTGGGCTCGAAAGCGCATCGACCTTTAGTGGTTTCCCTAGTCCTCATTGCTGCATCGTTGACACGACTCGGAGAGATCACCAGACTCCAATCCGGTACCGCCACTGGATCCTGGCGAACTCTGGATTCCGGGTCGATATGAAACTCGGGAGCAGCGTATCGGTGACCTGCGGTGATGCAGCGCCTATTGAATTCCAATCCTTCCTGCCACCGCGGTTATTGGCTGCGATGACCACGTGGGCTGCACCGACGAACAACGTGGCACCGCTCGCACCCATCCCGCGCCGCCCACAGAGAGGAAGCCACCCGTGACCACCCTGCCCGACGTCGTACGGTCCGCGACAAGCACGGTCGCGCACGAACTCACCACAGACAATCTGCTCAAGCTGGCCGGTCGAGAGATCGCGGCGATCCATGTGCGCGGCTATTACCCGGCGGAGGTCGCTGCCAAGGTCGCGGAAAAGGCAATCAATCACCAAGAACTCGGCCATTATCACAAGCAGCACACCAGCAGTGTCGGCCGTGTTCACATGCCCCACATCGATACCAAGTGGGACGAGGAACTGACCAGCAAGTACCACGAGCAGGCGCTCCCGGCGATCGAGGACGTCCGCTCGATGTTCCACCCCTACATCGCGCCCGTGGACCGCATCCGACTGGAGCTGCAGGAGCTGTGGCCGGCCGGAGCCAACCTGCTGCGCCTGCGGGGCCGGACCTGCTTCGTCGGCGCCCTCCGGGTCTTCCAGCCGAACACTTCGGAGTTCTGGCCGCACAGCGACTCGATCGACTGGGAGACCGACGCCCCCGAGATCGAGGGCGTGCTCAATCAACTCGTCGCCAACATCTTCCTGCAGTCCGCCGACGAGGGCGGCGACCTCCAGCTCTGGCTGCGCGAGCCCACGCCGGAGGAGAAGGCGCGGATCCTCGAAGTCGAGGGCCTGGACCCGGACACCATCGAGAAGCCGGCGCTCCAGATCCACCCGGAAGCCGGTGACCTCATCCTCATCAGCCCCCGCCAGCTGCACGCGGTGACACCGGCCAGGAACCAACACCGCGTCGGGGCCAGCACCTTCATCCTCACCAAGGGCCCGCAGGAACCGCTCCTGTTCTGGAGCTGACGCCCCACCACCAGCCACCCCGGCCACGCGTCGACACCCAGAGGACGACAGTAGATGCTCCCGGCTCAGGTCCACGCGCACGCCAGGGCTCACCCGGACCGGACGGCCGTTGCCGTGGGTCACGAGCGTCTGACCTACGCACAACTCGACGGCCAGGTCTCACGACTGGCCGGCCGACTGCGCCGGCGCGGCATCGGCCGCGGGCACCTCGTCGGCGTACACCTGGACCGCACGCCCGCGGCTGTCGCCGCGCTTCTGGCCGTGCTCCGCGCCGGTGCGGCGTACACCGTGATCGACCCCTCCGATCCGGTTTCCGAAGGGGCGGGCCGCCTCGCCGCGGCCCGCCCCGACCTCGTCCTCGCCGCGGCGCCGTACCTCGACGAACTGCGTCGGCACGGGCTCGACGTCGTCGACGTCCACGAGAACGTCCCCGAGGACGCCGACGAGCCGGCCGAGGCGGGCCTGAGCACGCCCGCGGCCGAGGACATCGCGTACGTGCTGCACACGTCCGGGTCGACCGGGGTGCCCAAGGGCGTCATGGTCACGCACGCCAACATCCGGCACTACACCGAGTCCCTGCTCGAGCGGCTCGACATCACCGAGCCGCTCACGTACGCCCACGTCACCACGCTCGCCGCCGACCTCGGCAACACCTGTGTCTTCCTGGCCCTGTGGACCGGCGGCACCCTGCATCTGGTGGACGACGCCACACGGCGCGACCCGGCAGGTCTGCTCCGCCATCTGCACACCGAGAAGATCGACGTCCTCAAGACCACGCCCTCGCACTGGAGCGTCCTGTTCCAGGCTCACGGACTCGACGGCGCCACCCGGCCGAAGCTGCGGCATCTGCTGCTCGGCGGCGAGCTGCTTCCCCTGCCCCTGGCACGCCGAGTCATCGCATCCGGTATCACCGGCACCCTGGTCAACCACTACGGCCCGACCGAGACGACGGTCGGTGTCTGCGTCCACCTCCTGGCCTCGGAGGCCGACCTCGACGCCCTGGGCGACGCGGTGTCGGTACCGATCGGCCGCCCGCTCGGCGCGAACCGGCTCTTCGTCCGCACGCCGGACGGAGCCTTCCACGAGCGCGAGGCGACCGGCGAGCTGTACGTCGCCGGCCCCTCGGTCGCGCTCGGCTACCGCGGCGCCCCGGAGGCCACGGCGGCGGCGTTCACCGACGAGGTGTCCGCATGCCACCCCGGTCTCGGCGTGGCCTATCGCACCGGCGACCGGGTCCGGGCCGACGCCCACGGCGTGCTGGAGTTTCTCGGCCGCGGCGACCGGCAGGTCAAGGTACGCGGCCACCGTGTCGAACTCGGCCACGTCGAGGCAGAGTTGCGGCGGCTTCCGGGTGTCACCGACGTCCGCGCGATGGTGCTGCCCGGCGAGCAGGGCCGACTCGTCGCCGTGGTCAGCGCGCCCGGTATCCACGAGCGCTCGGCCGCGCTCCGTGCCCGTGCCCGGGAAGTGCTGCCTGCGTACATGGTCCCGGACCGGATCGACGTGCTCGACGCCTTCCCGCGGACCGGGAACGGAAAGACCGACCTCGCCGCACTGCGTCAGCTCGTCGAGGACAGCCCCACCGGGCGCCGAAGCCCGCATTCCACCCAGGACCCGCTGCTGGACGAGGTGCTGACGGCTTGGCGGCGCCAGCTCGGCCACGACGACTTCACCCCGCACGACGACTTCTCGTCGGTCGGCGGCAACTCCATCGACGCCATCCAGGTGATCGCGGACCTCCAGTCCCGCGGGCATCGGGTGTCGGCTGCCGTCTTTCTGGCCGAACCCACCGCGGCCGCCCTCGCCATCCGGCTACGGGCCGGCGCGGCGGGGGAGAGCCCCGAGGCCGCCGACCGTCCGGCGGCCCCCATCCTGGCGGAGGACACCGCGCTCTCCCCCGCCCAGGAATGGTTCTTCCGGCAGCACTTCGCCCAGCCCGACCAGTGGAACCAGGCGCTGCTGCTGGACGCCGACCCACCCGTCCGCCCGGAGATCATGGCCGCCGCCGTGGCCGACGTGGTCCGCCTGCATCCGTTGCTCCGCACCGCTTTCCGGCCCGGACCAACCGGTGTGCGCCGTGTGCTCACCGAGCCCGGCACCCCGTTCACCAGCTCCGCTCTGCCGCACTCCGCCGATGAGGCCGGACGGCACATCGAGGAGACCGCCGCCACCTGCCAGCGGCGGATCCGCGTCGAGGACGGCACCCTGTTGCAGGTCCATGTGTTCCACGGCGCGGACCGCGGCCACCTGCTGCTGGTGGCCCACCACCTCTGCGTCGACGCCGTCTCCTGGCGGATCATCACCAGCGATCTGGCCCACTGCTACGCCGAACGCCTGCGCGGTCGAACCCCGTCGCTGGCCCCCGCACCCACCGACTTCGGCGCGTGGGCGACCCACCTGCGCGTCCAGGCCCCTGCCCTGGCCGACGACCTCGGGTACTGGGGCGACCTCACCACCCGGCCCGCCGCCCTCACCGACAACCGTGAGGCGGACGCCGAGACGGTCTGGTTCCGCCTCTCCCGCGCCCAGACGGACGCGCTGCACCGCACCGGGATGCCCCCGCACGCCGTCCTGCTCGGCGCCCTCGCCCAGGCACTGGCCACGGCACGCGGCACCGACGAGGTCGTGGTGGACGTCGAGAGCCATGGGCGCCTCCCGCTCGACGAGGCCCTTGACGTCTCCCGCGTCGTCGGCTGGTTCACCTCGACCTTTCCCGTCGGCATCGCCTCCGTCGCCGACGACATGACGGCCACCGTCAAGGCCGCCGAGGCCGCGCTGGCGGATGTGCCGCGCCTCGGCGTCGCCTACGGGCTGCACGGTCAGCCGCAGCGCACCGACGTGTGCTTCAACTACCTCGGCACGCTCGCCTTACCCCAGGACGACGAGCTGCGGCTGGCGCCCTCACGGCACCGGCTGGGCCCGGTCCGGGGACCCGAGAACGACCGCGGTCACACCCTCAAACTCACCGCGCGCCTGCACGACGGACAGTTGGTCGCCGACCTGTCCTACCCCGCACGCCTGAACGACTCCGGGCAAGGGCTCGACCTGGCACGCGACACGCGGGCGCATCTGCTGCAGGCCACGGGACTTCCGCCGGAGGAAGGGCAGTTCGTGGTGCGGCGCGGCTCCACCACGGGATTGCTCGTCCAAGTCCCCGGCACGCTGCGCCTCGAGCCGCCGGCCGACAGCGGCCCCGGACGGACCGGTGTCCGGGAGTACGGCACCGTGCTCCTCACGGGGGCCACCGGCTTCATCGGTGCCCACCTCCTGCATCTGCTGCTCACCCGTACCAGCGGCAGGATCCTCTGCCTGGTCCGTGACCGCGACGGCCGCCCGGCCGCCGAGCGGCTGCGCGAGACGCTCACCTGGTACCTCCCCGACGGTGCCCTCGACGGTGGTGCCGACCGACTCACCGTGCTGGCCGGTGACCTCGCCGAGCCCCGGTTCGGCCTGCCGGACCGGGAGTACGCACGGCTGGTCCGCGAGGTCGACGCCGTCTACCACCTCGCCGCCGACACCCGCCTGTTCGGCGACCGGGAGAGCTTCACCCGGCAGAACACCGATCCGGTGCGTGCGGTCGTCGCCCTCGCCTCCACCGGCCGGCCGAAGGACCTGCACTACGTCTCCACGCTCGCGGTCAGCGGTGCCGGGCCGGACGGTGAGCGGGCGGTCTTCTCCGAGGAAAGCCTCAACATCGGCCAGCGCTTCCTCAACGAGTACGAGCGCAGCAAGTACGAGGCGGAGCGGATCGTGCACGCGTTCACCGCGGCCGGCGGCGCGGGTTTCGTCTACCGGTCGGGGAACGTCACCGGCCACTCGGTCACCGGCCGCTTCCAGCGCAACGGCGGCGACAGCCGGCTGGTCCAGCTCCTGCGCGCCGCGGTACGGATCGGCCGGGTGCCCGGCGTCGACGCGCGGACGGTGGCACTCAGCCCGGTGGACGTGGTCGCCGAGGGCATCCTGGCGATCTCGCGAAGCGAACGTGTATCGGGCGGCACCTTCCATGTCGACACACACCACGAGGTGCGCTACGCGGACTTGTTCGCCGCCCTGCGCGACCTCGGGTTCGACCTGGAGCCCGACGCGGCCGCCGACTTCGCGCCGCTGTTCGCGGCCCACCTGGCCGACGGGGACGAGCAGATCGCCCTGGCGCACTTCTGGGCGAACCGCCCGGAGCGCAACGTTCGCTACGACCACAGCCGTACCCGTCGCCTGCTCGCCCGCCTGGACGTGTCGTTCCCCGCGCCGGACCGCACCTGGCTGCACGCCTGGCTGACGGGCCTGATCGACCAGGGCGAGCTGCCGCTCCGGCCCGCCCCGCCCTCTCCATGAGCCAGCCGACCGACGAAGGACAGGGACTCACCATGACAGACCGACGCATCGCAGTCGTGACCGGCGCCTCGTCGGGCATAGGGCGGGCCGTGGTCCGCGACCTCGTCCAGCGGGGCACCCGGGTGGTGGCCGCCGGCCGGCGCGCCGAACGACTGACGGAGCTGACCGAACAGGTGCGCACGGCGCCCGGCCACGCCGTAGCGGTGGCCGGCGACATCACGCAGGCCGGCCACACCGAGGAACTGTTGGCCACGGCCGAACGCGAGTGGGGACCGGCTGACGTGTTCGTCGCCGCCGCCGGGCAGGGCTTGCCCGGCACCGTGCTGGGCTCCGACCCGGAGCGCTGGGAGCGACTGGTGGAGGTCAACTACCTCGCCCTGCTGCGCCAACTCCGGGTGGTGGCCGCCGAGTTCCGCAAGCAGGCCGAGCCCGACGACGGCGCGCGAGCGCGTGACGTCGTGGTCATCGGCTCGACCGTCGGCCGGCAGGTGTCAGCCGCCAACCCGGTGTACGGCTCGACCAAGTTCGCGGTGCACTCGCTGGTGGAGGCACTGCGGCAGGAGGTGTGCCACCACAACATCCGGGTGACGCTGATCGAACCGGGCTTCGTGCGCTCCGGATTCCAGGAGGCAGCGGGCTACGACGCGGCGTGGTTCGAGGCGATCGCAGAGGAGAACGGCCCACTGCTGGTCCCGGAGGACGTCGCCGACGTCATCGGGTACGTGATCGGCCGCCCGACGCACGTCCACCTCGACGACATCCGGCTGCGCCCCACGCGCCAGCGGCCCTGACCGGCCGGCCGCCGGCCCTCGCCGTACGTGCCGTGATCCATGACCACGACCGCTGCCACGCCGCCCAGCCGCATCTCTCGATCCCGCACCGCCCGAAGAGCGGGGCGGCGAAGTGGAGTTCCGATGTCTTCGCATGAGAATTACGCCCGCCGGGTGCTTGAGGCGTTGGCAGCCGCCCCCGACCGGATCGCCCTCTGGCGGGAGGGGGAGGTGCTCACCGCCGGGCAGTTCACCGGGGCGGTGCGCACGGCGGCGGAGGCCCTACGGCGCCATGGCACGGGCAAGCGAGCTCCAACCGCATCCGAGGGGAGCCCGGTTGTGGCGGTGCTGACCGTCACCAACAGCCCGGCGACGATCATCCTCCGCTACGCGGCCAACCTCGTCGGCGCCACCTTGGTCCATCTGCACTCCACGAACGCGGTGGATCCCACCGACCAACTGGCCGCCGAGGGACGGGAGAAGATCCTCAGCAGGACCGGGGCGACCTTCCTCGCCGTCGACAAGGAGAACCTCGACGCGGCCCGTGAGCTGTGCGACCGCCTGCCCGAGTCACCGCGCCTCGCCGCGCTCGGTCCCCTCGGCCCCGACGTCCTGGACCTCTCATCGGGCGACCCGGACGCCTTCGACCTCGAAGCCGTCGAAGCCGACCCCGAACGGCCTGCCGTAGTGATCTGCACGAGCGGAACCAGCGGCAGCCCCAAGGCCGTCACCATGCCGTACCGCGTCCGCAGCCGCTACCTGGAGGTGGGCCTCAAGGTGGGCTTCCAGTCCCCGGAACCCCTCGTGTACCTCTCGACGTTGCCGGTGAGCAACTCGAGCGGCTCCATCGTCGACCTCGCCCTCGCCTCCGGCGGAACGGTCGTCCTGCACGACGGGTTCGACGCCGGCGACGTGCTGCGGGCCGTGGAACAGCACCGCGTCTCCACGCTGACGATCACCCCACCTCAGCTGTATCTGCTGATCGACCACCCCGACCTCGCCACCACCGATCGCTCCAGCCTCACAAACATCACCTACGTCGGCTCCCCGGCGGCCCCCGCCCGACTGGCCGAGGCGCTGGAGGTGTTCGGCCCGGTACTGCTCGGCATCTACGGGACCACGGAGACCAGCCCCATCGGCGTCCTCACCCCGCCGGACCACGCCGACCCGGACCTGCGCCGGACCGTCGGCCGCCCGGCCGCCGAGGTACGCATCCGCGACCTGGACGACGACCACGACCTTCCGCCGGGCGAGATCGGCGAGGTGTGCGTGCGGAGCCCATCCACCATGCTCGGTTACTGGGGCGAACCGGAGTTGACCGCTTCCACCGTCCGCGACGGCTGGGTACACACCGGCGACCTCGGCTCCCTCGACACGAACGGCTACCTGCGCCTGCACGGCCGGATGGGCGAGGTGATCAAGGCCAACGGCATCAAAGTCCGCCCCACGGACGTCGAGCACGCACTACTGACCCACCCCGCGGTCGCGCAGGCCGCGGTGTACTGCGTGATCGACGACGACCGCGTGGAGCACATCCACGCCGCGGTAGTAGTGCGCCCCGGCGCCACCGCCGACTCCGGAACCCTGATCTCCCACGTGGCAGCCGAGCTCACCCCGAAGCACGTACCGGCCGTGGTGACCTTCCACGACACACTGCCCCTCACGGCCGCCGGCAAGCCGGACAAACAGAGACTGGCCGCACGCGTCAAGGAGGGGACGGAATCTCTCCGCGGGGGGCGTCGACGAGAGTCGTGACCTCGACCCGGCACGTGCCTGTCGACTCGTCCGCTGTGCGGCACGGGTTACCACCGAGCGCGTACCACCCCATCGCTGTCGGGCAGAACGGCGCAGAGCAGCGGGTGGCTTTCGTCCTGGTACAAGGACAGAGCACATGCCGCCCGCGCGTCGGCGACCAGCTTTGCGAACTCCTCGTACTCGGTGGCGTCGACGATCGAGTACTGGATCGTGCCGTCCTGCGTCTCCCAGACGAACTCCACGGACCCCTCCTCGGGCAGCGAGGCGAGGACCGATCCGACATCGGGAAACGGGCCGGGCCAGACGCTCAGCAGGGCGCGCGGGCGCAGACGCGAGCGCACCGGGTCGAGGTTCTGCGGCGTGAGGCGGTGCCAGCGAACGGCGTTGCGGACGTAAGCCTCCTCCAGGAGGAGCGTGTGTCGTGAGGCCAGCTCTGTGCGAACGCGCTCCCAGAAGTCCTCGTCGGCCGGCTCCACCACTTCCGCTTCCTCCAGGTCCGCCGCGTAGGGCGAGGCGGCCATCGGTTCCGGGAAGAGGCCGAGTTCGCGTGCGCGAGCCACGGCTTCCGCGCAGGGCCGGTCGGTGCCGACGTACACGTACTGGTCCCACCCGACGTGCACCGTGAACATGTCTCCTGCCTCCAGTCGGCACCAGGCGCCCTGGTCACGGAGCATGGCCCGAACCAACTCCAGAGCGACCGGAAGCGAGACTTCCGCGCCGTCGTGGTAGCCGGTGAGGTCGGGCGGGAAAAGCCCGCTCAGGCCGTGTCCCTGGGCGGGAGGCTCTCCGCCGAAGTGGACGAAGCCGGTGACCCCGGGCTCGCGGATCTCCAGTCGGTCGATGCCCATGGCGTCCGCGAAGGCGGCGATCGCGGCGAGGTACGCCTCCTCGACCGGCCCGTGGTCGCTGACCGTGTCCTCGGCGCCGGTGTAGTGGCCGCCCTCGTCGCGGTCGGCGGGGTCGTACTTGGTGATCCGGTGGACGAAGGCCGGCGGCACGCTGCTCCTCGGTGGGTCAGAAGGGGTGCCAGCGTAGTTCCCCGCCTCGGCATGGCCGTTGTCCGGGGCGAACCTCTGTGCGAACTCGGTTCGACCGGCTGTGTAATCTCGCTCCCCTCATCAAAGGGGAGGGATCATGCGAGGTAGAACGGCCAGAGCGGCCTGGATCGCGGCCGGTGGGGCGGCGGCCCTGACGCTGCTGTCCTCGACGGTGGCCCATGCGGAGGGCCGAGGGGACGTCCGGGTCACCAAGACGGTCGTCAACAATGGCAACAACGTCATCATCGGCACGACGGCGCGCGTCACTTACCCGATCGCCATCACCATCCGGGACAACTCCGGAGTGAAGGGCCTGACGGACGTCAGCGTGTTCAACAAGACGAACGGCTGGGGCTTCAGCGACTGGGTGGACACCCGGTGCACGAAGACGAGTTCCACCACGTCCGTGTGCACCGCCTCGATGACGATCGCGCCGGCCTGGCTCCCGGGCAGCGTGCCCGAGGACGTGAACCGCACCGCGGGCGTCTGGCAGGTCAACGCCACCGTCAAGGCCAACGACGGTGACTACTGGATCTCCGACCACATCGCCGAGTTCAAGATGAAGCGCGCTTCCAAACTCACGACGGACGCGGCACCTGAACCCGTGGCCAAGGGCGCCCAGCTCACCATCACGGGCAAGCTGTCCCGGGCCAACTGGGAGGACCTGAAGTACCACGGCTACGCCCGGCAGGACGTGAAGCTGCAGTACAGGAAGTCCGGCGCCGCCCACTACAGCACCGTCAAGACGGTGAAGACGGGGGACACCGGACAGCTGAGCACCAAGGTCACCGCCACCTCGGCCGGAAGCTGGCGCTGGTACTTCCCCGGCACGACGACGACCGCGCGGGTCGTGTCGGTCGGAGACGCTGTCGCCTTGAAGCAGTAACCGCTCGGCAGGATCTGCGCACCCAGGTCACGCCGTGCTCCGGTGTGACCTGCGGTCGTTCTGCCTCGGCCGGGCCCCGCAGTCGGCGCCTCTGCTCCAGGCAGGCGGCGCCCGAGCCCGACAGCTGGGACGACGCGTGGCGTGCTAACGTTGACCGTTTGCAGCGTCGCTGCGTCGGTGGTCCGTTCGGTGTCCCTGGCTGGTGACCGCGTCCCCGCCGCGCCTTCCTCGGTACGGTCCCCCTGGAGGAAGGCTTTCTGTGAGCACATCAGCACGGTCCGATGCCCGGCGGCAGGACCACGTGTCCGAGGCGTCGCACGTTGCTCCGGCGGCCTCCTTCGCGCAGCTGGGGCTGCCGGCCGAAATTCTGCGGGCGCTCGACGAGCGCGACGTGACCGTGCCCTTCCCCATCCAGGCGGCGGCGCTGCCGAACGCGCTCGCGGGACGGGACGTCCTGGGCCGGGGCCGTACGGGATCCGGCAAGACCCTCGCCTTCGGCCTGGGGATGCTCGCCCGGACCGCCGGGCGGCGTGCGCAGTCCAAGGAGCCCCTCGCGCTCGTGCTGGTGCCCACCAGGGAGCTGGCGCAGCAGGTCGGTGAGGCGCTCACCCCGTACGCCGAGGCACTGCGGCTGCGGATCGCGACCGTCGTGGGCGGCGTGTCCATCGGCCGCCAGGCCGCCGCGCTGCGGGACGGCGCCGAGATCGTCGTCGCCACGCCCGGTCGGCTGCACGACCTCATCGAACGCAAGGACTGCCGACTGGGACGCGTACGCATCGCGGTCCTGGACGAGGCCGACCAGATGTGTGACATGGGGTTCCTGCCGCAGGTCACCGAGATTCTGGACCAGGTGCGTCCCGACGGGCAGCGGATGCTGTTCTCCGCCACCCTCGATGACGACGTCGATCAACTGGTGCAGCGCTACCTGCGCGACCCCGCCGTGCACTCCGTGGACCCCTCCTCCGGCGCGGTGTCCGCGATCGAGCACCACGTATTCGTCGTCCACGGTCCGGACCGGTACGCGGTGACCACGGAGATCGCCTCCCGGGACGGCCGTGTCCTGCTGTTCCTGGACACCAAGCACGGCGTCGACCAGCTCACACGGCATCTGCGGGCCAGCGGAGTGGCCGCCGCCGCCCTGCACAGCGGGAAGTCCCAGCCGCAGCGCACCCGGACCTTGGCCCAGTTCAAGAACGGGCAGGTCACCGCGCTGGTCGCGACGAACGTCGCAGCGCGCGGCCTGCACATCGACGACCTGGACCTGGTGGTCAACGTCGACCCGGCCACCGACCCGAAGGACTATCTGCACCGCGCGGGCCGCACGGCCCGGGCCGGCCGCTCGGGCACCGTCGTGACACTCGTCCCGTCGGGCGGACGCCGTGAGACGAGCAAGGTCATGGCGGACGCCGGCGTCGCTCCCAAGGTGACCAAGGTGCGGTCCGGCGAGGCCGAGCTGAGCCGGATCACCGGCGCCAAGACTCCCTCGGGGGTCCCTCTCGACGGCGGGCCGTCGCTGCCGCGCCCCAAGAACCACAACGCCCCGTTCCGCGGCCTGGGCAGCGCCAAGACCGCGAAGAGCGGATCCGGCGGCAGGTCGTCCCGCAAGAGCAGCGAGGCCGCCAAGCTCGCCGAGGCACGCAAGGCGGCCCGGGTACGACGCGGGGGCTGAGCCCGGCGTCCCGGACCTGCATCGCGTGGGCTGAGCCCGGTGTCCCGGGCTGCACCGACCAGGCTGAGCCCCGCCCCCCGGTCCCTCCACCGCGCTGGCCGCCCGGGCCGGCCGCCCGGGCACCGGATGAGAGATCAGCCCGTGGGGTCCAGAACGATCTTGCGGACGCCGTCGGAGCGCCCCGCGAACAGTTCGTACGCCGCCGGGCCGTCGGACAGCGCGAAGCGATGGGAGACCACGGCCTCGGGCTTGATCCGGCCGGCACGGGTGAGGGCGATCAAGGGCGGGAGTTCGTAGTGCACCGAACACAGCCCGATGGCGAACTCCAGTTCCTTGATCTGCGCCAGTCCCATGTGGAAGGGAAACGCCTTGCTCTGGCTGACCCCGATGACACTGACCCGGCCGGCCTGTCGGACGGCCTTGAGGGCGAGTTCGATCGTGGTGTCCGAGCCCACGGCCTCGACCACGGCGTCCGGCCCGCGCCCGCCGGTCATCTCCCGTATGGCCGCCCGCACGTCCTCGCCCTCGACCGGCTCGACACCCAGCGTGGCGGCGAAGGCGCGGCGCTCCGCGACCAGGTCCGTGCCCAGCACCCGCGCGGCGCCCATCGCGAACGCGGACTGGGCGGCCATGAGGCCGACGGGACCGAGGCCGACGACCAGGACCGTCTCGCCGGGCTGGATGCGGGCGCGCCGACAGCCGTACCAGGCGGTGGGGGCATTGTCCGTCAGGACGATGGCGGCCTCGTCGGAGATGCTCTCGGGCAACCGCACCAGATTGACGTCGGCGCAGGGCACCGCCAGGGCCTGCGCCTGGCTGCCCGGGAGCTGCGGGCTCACTCCGTAGCAGAGCTCCGTGCTCGACTTGGCGCGCTCGCACCGGGCGGTGAACCCGGCCGCGCACGAACCGCACTGCGCACAGCCGACGGACGCGGGCACCAGAACCCGGTCGCCCGGCTTGAAGCGGGTGACCTGGCCGCCGGTCTCGACGACCACGCCGACGCATTCATGGCCCGGGGTGTAGCCGAGTTCCGGGCTGAACGGGTTGCCGCCGTAGATGTGCAGGTCGCTGCCGCAGATGCCGGCCGCGGTCACCTGCACCACCGCGTCGGCGGGGCCGGCGACGACGGGGTCGGGGACATCGCCGTACCGGATGTCGTGACGGCCGTGGTAGGTCAGTGCCTTCATCGGTCTTCTCTCCGCTCAGCCCGGTCAGTCGGCGATCTTCAGCACCAACTTGCCGTGGTTGTCACCACGGAACAGGCGCATCAGCGTTTCGGGGAAGGCCGTGACCGGGCCGGACACCACGTCCTCCAGGGACGTCAGCCGGCCCTGCGCCCGCCACGTGGCCAGTTGGGCGACGCCCTCGGCGTACCGGTCGGCGTAGTCGAACACCACGATGCCCGTCATGGAGGCCCGGTTCACCAGCAGTGACAGGTAGTTGGCCGGGCCCTTGGGCTGGGTGCTGTTGTACTGGGAGATCGCGCCGCAGACGACGACGCGCGCACCCCGGGCCAACCGCAGGAGTACGGCGTCCAGCACGTCGCCGCCGACGTTGTCGAAGTACACGTCGACGCCGTCGGGGGCGTGTTCGCGCAGCGCCTTGCGGATGTCCTCGCTCTGGTAGTCGATCGCGGCGTCGAATCCGAACTCGTCCACCACCAGCCGGCACTTGGCCTCGCCGCCGGCGATGCCGATGACCCGGCAGCCCAGGATCTTGGCGATCTGCCCGACGACGCTGCCGACGGCCCCGGCCGCTCCGGAGACCACCACGGTCTGCCCGGGTTCGGGACGCCCGACGTCGATCAGGCCGAAGTAGGCCGTCAGGCCCGACATACCGAGCGTGCCGAGATACGTCGGCAAGGGGGCCGCCGCCGGGTCGACCTTGGTCACGTCGCGCCCGTCCGACACGCAGTACTCCTGCACGCCGAACCCGCCCGACACATGGTCGCCGACCGCGAATCCGGGATGGCGGGAGTCGATCACGCGTCCCACGGCGCCGGCGCGCATCACCTCGCCGAGCTCCACCGGACGGATGTAGGACCTGCCCGCGTTCATCCAGCCGCGCATCGCCGGGTCGATCGACAGGCAGAGCACCTGCACCAGGAACTCCCCGTCGCCCGGCTGCCCGGCCGGCTCCTCGACGTGCTCCCAGTCGGTGGGCCGCGGCTCTCCCACGGGACGTGCGGCCAGGCGCACCTGACGGTTGATTCTGGTCATCTCCGGCGGCTCCTTCGACGGTCGAGCTGACACGGTGGCCGGTACGGCCGGCAGCTTGCCGTCGTGGCACACCGACCTTCCCCTGGGCATACCGTCTGGTCGGTACGGGTGGAGCGTACGGGTGGCACGTGGCTCGCGGCAAGAGAGAGCCCGGTATTCAGGTGCCGTGGCCGCTTCCACCGGGACGAGGTCCGGGATGATCGCGGCGACGGCGCGTTCCCTCATACCCGCAGCTCGCGAACGGCAGACCCG
This sequence comes from Streptomyces sp. Y7, assembly GCF_043195415.1. Lineage (NCBI taxonomy): Bacteria > Bacillati > Actinomycetota > Actinomycetes > Kitasatosporales > Streptomycetaceae > Streptomyces > Streptomyces sp. Y7. Next base: position 411,517 of record NZ_JBIDDQ010000001.1, on the reverse strand, counting down.
CGCCGGAGCTGTGATGCGGCTGTGACCCGGAAGTGTGGCTTCCGCCACGGTCGGCCCTTCTCGCGCCCTGATGAGGTGGGCCCATGCGTACCGCCGCCGCCCCCCTCTTACCGGTCCTCGCCGTGGCCCTGGCCCTGGCGGGATGCGGGCAGGAATCCGACCCGCCCACATCCCACGCGAGCCCCACCTCCTCGAACGACCCGCGCTTTCTGCCGCTTGCCGCGTACGACATGAGCGACGACGACAGCAGCACAGTCGGCAGGGCTCGGTGGACGCTGGCCAAGGAGTGCATGGTGCGCCTCGGTTTCGCGGGCCTGAAGGAGCTCGACATCGATCCCCTTCCTGCCTGGCCCCGGCGCCCCGCGGGCACCGGAGTGGTGCAGCTCGCCCTCTACGCCTCCGACGACCTGCGCTACGGCGTCCAGGACCCGGAGGAGGCCGCGCGGTACGGGTACCAGGGGGCGCGGGCCGAGCATGAGCGCCGCTCTCCGGACAGGGACTGGACGCTGTCCGAACACCTCGCGCTCACCGGCCAGTTCGTCGCCGAGGACCCCAAGAGCGTGCACGGCCACCGCATCCCGAGGCGGGGCTGTCTCGGCGAGGCGGACCGGGCGATATACGGTTCGAATCCGCAGGACCGCAAGGATCCGGTCCTCGATCTGGAGACCGAGAGCCTGGAGCAGGGGAGGCGGTCTCCCGCCTGGAAGGCCGTGGACAGGAAGTGGGCGTCCTGTATGCGCGAGGCGGGCTACCCCTACGCGAGCCCCAGGGACGCCGAGATCGGAGAGGACCGCCGGCGTCAGGAGCTGGAGGAGCGGTTGAACGGGGCGTCCCGTGATCCTGACGGGCCCTCCGCCCTCGAGAAGCGGACCGCGGCCGCCGACGCCCGCTGCAAGCAGCGGACCGGCTACGTCCGCACCGTGCACGCCATCGACGTACGCGTGCAGAACGACCTCGTCGCCCGGCACCGAGGGGCGCTGGAGGCACACCGCCGCTGGAACGAGGACGCGATCCGCGCGGCCGAGGAGATCCTGGAGGACCGCTCGTGAGCGCGTGACGCGTTCCCGGTGGCCGCGGACGGCTTGGCCGATCGCATGATCGACGTGTGACATGGTGGCGGGCGGGCGACCACGACTCTGGTCAAGGAGAGCGCGATGGGAATGTACGAGGACGTCTTCCGGGCCAGCCTCGAGGACCCCGAGACCTTCTGGCTCCGAGCGGCGGAAGGCGTCGACTGGGAGGTGGCGCCGTCCCGCGCCCTGGACTCCTCGGGCGCGCCCTTCCACCGCTGGTTCCCGGACGGCCGCCTCAACGTCTGCTTCAACGCGGTGGACCGGCATGTCGAAGCCGGCCGGGGCGAACAGCCCGCGCTCGTCTACGACTCGCCGGTGACCGGCACCCGGCGTACCTACACCTACGCCGGGCTGAGGGACGAGGTGGCGGCCTTCGCCGGAGCCCTCGCCGGGCTCGGTGTAGGGCACGGCGACCGCGTCGTCATCTACATGCCGATGGTCCCCGAAGCCGCCATCGCGATGCTGGCCTGCGCGCGTATCGGCGCCGTCCACTCGGTCGTCTTCGGCGGCTTCGCCCCGCCCGAACTCGCGGTCCGTATCGACGACGCCACCCCCAAGGTGGTCGTCTCCGCCTCCTGCGGCATCGAGGGCGAGCGTGTCATCCCGTACAAGCCTCTGCTGGACCGCGCGATCCAACTCGCCGGGCACAAGCCGGACAAGCAGGTGATCCTTCAACGTCCGCAGGAGCGCGCGGAGTTGGGTCAGGACGATCTCGACTGGGTCGACCTGGTCGCTGACGCGTCACCGGCCGCCTGTGTCCCGGTGGCCGCGACCGACCCGCTCTACATCCTCTACACCTCCGGAACGACCGGAAAACCCAAGGGCGTTGTCCGCGACTGCGGCGGTTGTGCCGTGGCCCTGCACTGGTCGATGGGCGCCGTGTACGACATCGGCCCGGGCGAGACGATGTTCACCGGATCCGATGTCGGCTGGGTCGTCGGGCACTCGTACATCGTCTACGGGCCGCTGCTGGCCGGCGCCGTGACCGTGCTGTACGAGGGCAAGCCGGTCGGTACCCCGGACGCCGGCCAGTTCTGGCGGGTCGCCGCCGAGCACGGTGTCAAGACGATGTTCACGGCGCCCACCGCCTTCCGCGCCATCAGGAAGGAGGACCCGAAGGGCACCCTCGCCGCCGCGTACGACCTCTCCCGGCTGCGCTACCTCTTCCTCGCCGGCGAGCGCCTCGACCCCGAGACCTACCACTGGGCGAGCGCCCTGCTGGACATCCCGGTGATCGACCACTGGTGGCAGACGGAGACAGGGTGGCCGATCGTCGCCAACCCGGTCGGCATCGAGGCCGTCCCCGTCAAACCGGGCTCGCCCACCCGCCCCCTGCCGGGCTGGGACGTCCGGGTCCTCGACCCGTCGGGGCAGCCCGTGCCCGCGGGCGTCGACGGCGCGATCGTCGTGAAGCTCCCCCTGCCGCCCGGTTCGCTGCCCACCCTCTGGAAGGACGACGCCCGTTTCGTCGCCTCCTACCTCTCCGCCTACGACGGCTACTACCTCACCGGCGACAGCGGGCACCTCGACGAGGACGGCTACGTGTACGTCATGGGCCGCACCGACGACGTCATCAACGTCGCCGGACACCGGCTGTCCACCGGCAGCATGGAGGAGGCCCTGGCCGCGCACCCCGACGTCGCCGAGTGCGCGGTGATCGGTGTCGCCGACGCCCTCAAGGGGCAGGTGCCGCGCGGCTTCGTCGTCCTGAAGGCGGGCACCGCCCGCGAGCCGGGGGAGGTCGAGGCCGAACTGGTCCAGCTCGTACGCGAACGCATCGGAGCCGTCGCCTCCCTCAAGGAGGTCGCCGTCGTGGCGGCGCTGCCCAAGACGCGCTCGGGGAAGATCCTGCGCAGGACGATGCGCGGTATCGCCGACGGCCTGGACGAGCCCATCCCGTCCACGGTGGACGACCCGAGCGTCATCGAGACCCTGCGCCCCCTTCTCGTTCGGCCCGATCACACCGCGTGAACAGGCCGCCGCAGCGGCAGCCTGCTGCTTGACACCGTTTACGCAAGAACTTGCGCGGCTTACGCGCGCTTGCGTTCCGTGGACGTAAGTCCTGCAATCCATGGCCCGGGCCGCAATCCTCGATGTGCCGCCCGCTCGAAGGCCGCGGCGGCGTCCGCCACTTGACCGGTTGGCCTCGCATGCGCCGCAGGCGTCGCACTCACCTCTGAGTCGTGGGTGCTTCTGGTGAAACTTGTGTTGTCTCAGCTGTAGACCATCGCTCAGTGCTCTGCAATATTTCGATGAATCAATGCAAAATCCTGCCACGAAGCGCTTCTGAGGATCACGCACCGCTGCCGTAAGGAACGAGCCGCCCTCGCCGCCCCATCCGGCGTGCGAGCCTCCGTAGGAAGTGACCCCGTATGACTCCACACCAGCCGAGACCCCCACGCCGGCGCGCAGCGACCACGCTGATCGCCCTGGCCGTCATGGTGCTGGGCCTGCCCGCCGTCGGAGCGCACGCGGCCGACGTGCCCAGGGACACCGGCGACGCCGCCACTACGGCGGGCAGCGCCGGCGCCGGACACCAGGCCGCCCACATCACCGACGGCGACACCGACACCTACTGGCAGGCCGAGAAGAAGTCGGCCCAGTGGGTGCAGACCGACCTCGGCCGGACCCAGCGCGTCCGTCAGGTCGTGCTGCGGCTGCCCGAGCACTGGAAGACCCGCCGGCAGACACTGGCGCTCCAGGGCAGCGCCGACGGCAAGACGTTCGCCACGCTCAAGCCGTCGGCGCCGTACGTCTTCAGCCCCGGCAACGCCAACACCGTGAAGATCTCCCTGCCCGCCACCCTCGCCCGGTACATACGGGCGGACTTCAGCGCCAACTCGGCCGCCCCCACCGCCCAGCTCGCCGAGATGCAGGTCCGCACGACCGCCGCCGCCACCCCCAACCTCGCCCAGGGCAAACCCTTCAGCGAGAGCGGGCACGCCGATGTCTACGGCGCCGCCAACGCCGGTGACGGCAACCGCAACACCTACTGGGAGAGCACGAACAACGCCTTCCCGCAGTGGCTCCAGGTCGACCTCGGCTCCTCCCTCAAGGTCAACCAGGTGACTCTGCGGCTGCCCGGCGGCTGGCCGAGCCGCAGCCAGACCCTCAAGGTCCAGGGCTCGACCGACAACCAGAACTTCACCGACCTGACGGCGTCCAAGGCGTACACCTTCGACGGCTCCGACGACCAGTCGACGACCATCTCCTTCGACGCGACCACCACCCGCTACGTACGCGTGCTGATCACCGCCAACACCGGCTGGCCCGCCGGGCAGGTGTCCGAGCTGGAGGTCTACGGACCGGCGACAGGCGACACCCAGGCGCCCTCGGCGCCCGCCGGCCTGAGCTACACCGAGCCGGCCGGCGGACAGATCAGACTGACCTGGAACGCGGCCACCGACGACACCGCCGTGACCGGCTACGACATCTACGCCAACGGCCAGTTGCGGGCGAGCGTCGCCGGGAACGTCCTGACCTACACCGACACCCAGCCGGCCGGCAGCGACATCACGTACTTCGTCCGGGCCAAGGACGCCGCGGGCAACGTATCGGCCAACAGCAACACCGTCACCCGCAAGGGGGCCGGCGGCGACACACAGGCCCCCACGGCACCCGGCAACCTCGCCTACACACAGTCCGGCAGCGACGTGAAGCTCACCTGGCAGGCGTCGAGCGACAACGTCAAGGTCACCGGGTACGACGTCTACGCCGACGACCAGCTCGTCAGGACCGTGGCGGGTGACGTGACGACGTACACGGACACCCCGGCCGCGTCCGCCACGGTCACCTACCACGTGAAGGCGAAGGACGCCGCCGGAAACGTGTCGGCGGCGAGCAACAGCGTCACCCGCCCCGGGTCCGGCACCGGCTCCGACCTCGCCCGGGGCAAGCCCATCGAGGCTTCCTCCCACACCTTTACCTATGGGGCCGCGAACGCCAACGACGGGCAGACGAGCACCTATTGGGAGAGCGGCGGCGGCGCCTACCCGGCCACCCTCACCACCGAGCTGGGTGCCAACGCCGACCTCGGCCAGGTCGTCGTCAAGCTCAACCCGGACGCCGCATGGTCCACGCGCACGCAGAACATCCAGGTGCTCGGACGCGACCAGGACGCCACGTCCTTCACCAGCCTCGCCGCGGCGAAGGACTACACGTTCAACCCGGCGAGCGGCAACACCGTGACCATCCCGGTCTCCGGCGCCGCCGCGGACATCCAGCTCAAGTTCACCTCCAACACCGGCGCCCCGGGCGCGCAGGTCGCCGAGCTGCAGGTGATCGGCACCCCGGCGGCCAACCCCGACCTCAAGGTCACCGCCCTCACCCACTCACCCGCCTCTCCCGTCGAGTCGGACGCCATCAGCCTCACGGCGACCGTCACCAACAGCGGCAGCAGGGCCTCCAAGGCGACCGACCTGAACTTCACGCTCGGCGGCACCAAGGCTGCCACGGCCGACGTTCCGGCCCTCGCGGCCGGTGAGTCGAAGACGGTCACCGCGAGCATCGGCACCCGGGACGCGGGCAGTTACACGGTCGGCGCCGACGTGGACCCCTCGAACAAGGTCATCGAGCAGAACGACGCCAACAACTCCTTCACCCGCTCGGACGCCCTCGTCGTCAAGCCGGTCGCCAGCTCCGACCTGCTCGCCGCGCCGGTCTCCTGGAGCCCGTCCAGCGCCTCGGCCGGTGACGAGGTCAAGTTCACCGTGGCGATCAAGAACCAGGGATCGGTGGCCTCCGCGTCCGGCGCTCACGGCGTCACGCTGACGATCCAGGACTCCAAGGGCGCCGTCGTCAAGACACTCACCGGCTCCCACAGCGGCGCCATCGCCTCCGGCCAGACGACCGCCCCGGTCGGCCTCGGCTCCTGGACGGCAGCCAACGGCAAGTACACCGTCAGGACGGTCATCGCCGACGACGCCAACGAACTGCCGGTCAAGCGCGCCAACAACACCACCGAGCAACCTCTGTTCGTCGGACGCGGCGCGGACATGCCGTACGACATGTACGAGGCGGAGGACGGCACGGTCGGCGGCGGCGCCAAGGTGGTCGGCCCGAACCGCACGATCGGCGACGTCGCGGGCGAGGCGAGCGGCCGCAAGGCGGTGACGCTCAGCGGAACCGGACAGTACGTCGAGTGGACCACCCGCGCGGCGACCAACACCCTGGTGACGCGCTTCTCCATCCCGGACGGCACCAACACCACGCTCAACGTCTACGTCGACGGCCAGTTCCTGAAGCCCATCGACCTCACCTCCAAGTACGCCTGGCTGTACGGCAACGAGACCGCGCCCGGCAACTCGCCCGGCTCCGGTGCCCCGCGCCACATCTACGACGAGGCGAACCTGCTGCTCGGCAAGACCGTCCCGGCAGGCTCCAGGATCCGGCTCCAGAAGGACGCCGCCAACAGCTCCACCTACGCCATCGACTTCATCAACACCGAACAGGCGACGGCGAACCCGAACCCGGACCCGGCCGCCTACGCGGTCCCCGCCGGCTTCTCCCACCAGGACGTGCAGAACGCCCTCGACAAGGTCCGGATGGACACCACGGGCAAGCTCACCGGCGTCTACCTGCCCGCCGGTGACTACGAGACCTCCAGCAAGTTCCAGGTCTACGGCAAGGCGGTCAAGGTCGTCGGAGCAGGTCCCTGGTTCACCCGCTTCCACGCTCCCGCCTCGCAGGAGAACACCGACGTGGGCTTCCGTGCGGAGGCGAGCGCCAAGGGCTCGACGTTCGCCGGCTTCACCTACTTCGGCAACTACACGTCCCGGATCGACGGTCCGGGCAAGGTGTTCGACTTCTCCAACGTCTCCGACATCGCCATCGACGACATCTGGGTCGAGCACATGGTGTGCCTGTACTGGGGCGCCAACACCGACAGCATGACCATCAGGAACTCCCGCATCCGGAACATGTTCGCCGACGGAATCAACATGACGAACGGCTCCACGGACAACCACGTCGTCAACAACGACGCCCGGGCCACGGGCGACGACAGCTTCGCGCTGTTCTCGGCGATCGACGCGGGCGGCGCCGACGAGAAGAACAACCTGTACGAGAACCTGACGTCGACGCTCACCTGGCGTGCGGCCGGTATCGCCGTCTACGGCGGCTACGACAACACCTTCCGCAACATCCGGGTCGCCGACACCCTCGTCTACTCCGGCATCACCATCTCCTCGCTGGACTTCGGCTACCCGATGAACGGCTTCGGGACCGAACCGACGACGATCGAGAACGTCTCCCTGGAACGGACCGGCGGCCACTTCTGGGGCTCCCAGGTCTTCCCGGCCATCTGGGCGTTCTCCGCCTCGAAGGTCTTCCAGGGGATCCGGGTCAACAACGTCGACATCGACGACTCCACCTACGGAGGCGTCATGTTCCAGACCAACTACGTCGGCGGCCAGCCGCAGTTCCCGGTCAAGGACACGATCTTCACGGACATCTCCATCACCAACTCCAAGAAGAGCGGCGACGCGTTCGACGCGAAGTCCGGGTTCGGCATCTGGGCCAACGAACTTCCCGAGCCCGGTCAGGGACCCGCCGTCGGTGAGGCCGTCTTCCGCAACCTGCGGATGAGCGGCAACGCCGAGGACATCCGCAACCGGACGACCACCTTCAAGATCACCATCGAGTAGCTCCCACCGGTGTCACACAGAGCGGGGTCGCCTTCGACGAGGGCGGCCCCGCTCACCCTTGATGCGGGGCTATCGTCGGATCTTCCGGCGAGCCCGTACCACTTGGAGGTCTGTATGGCCGATCAGCCCCTCAAAGCCCACTTCGTGGCTGAGCCGATCGTGCTTCCCGACGGCCGAAGGATCGGCGTCAGCGCGTACCCCGACGGCAGCATCCGTTTCCGCGTGGACGGACTGCCGTACGTCCTCACCGAGGCGTATCTCAGCGGAAACCCTGAGAAGGACAAGGCGATTGTGAAGCTCTCGCCCGGCAAGCAGGGGAGCGCTGCGGCATACAACTACGCCGAGGAACTGGAGAAGAGGAACCAGGGCTAGGGGTCTGTGCGGAAGGACCTCACTCGACCGCGATGTCCAGCTGCTCGGCGACGGTGCTGAGGGCTGTTCCCAGGGGCAGGGCGATGCGGGTGGTGGCGTGGCGGTCGCCTCGGGTGGGGTCCCGGTTGATGATGAGCACCGGTTTCTCGGTCTCGGCTGCCAGGCGGACGAACCGAAGCCCGGACATCACCGTGAGTGAGGAACCGAGAACCAGCAGTGACTCCGCTTCGCGGATCAGTGTGCGGCAGTGTGCGACGCGCTCTGGGGGCACGTTCTCACCGAAGAACACGACATCCGGTTTGAGGATGCCTCCACAAAGCGTGCAGGGCGCGACCCGGAAGTCCCCGACCTGCTCGTCGGTGAGGTCGGCGTCGCCGTCCGGGTTGAGGGCCGCGGCCACCGGGTCGAAGCCGGCGTTGGCTTCTTCCAGACGTTCGGCGAGCTCAACACGCGGGCTGAAGGTGCCGCAGGAGAGGCAGACGACCCGCTGCAGGCTCCCGTGGAGCTCCACGACATCCGTGCTGCCCGCCGCCTGGTGCAGGCCGTCGACATTCTGCGTGATCACACCGGCGAGCAGGCCGTGCCGTGCGAACGCGGCAACGGCCCGGTGCCCCGCATTCGGGCGAGCACGTCCGAAGGTACGCCAGCCCAGGTGGCTGCGCGCCCAGTACCGGCGCCGCGCCCGCTCGCTCGTGGTGAACTCCTGGTACGTCATCGGCGTGTGCCGGCTCAGGCTCCCGCCCTCACCCCGGTAGTCGGGAATACCCGACTCGGTGGAGATGCCCGCGCCGCTGAGCACGAGCAGACCGCCCGAGCGCAGCGCCTCGGCGACCGGCCGCAGATCCGTGCCGGCCGCCGGCCAGTCCTCGGTCGGGGTCCAGGTGAGCGTGGGTCGCATGCGCATGCGACCAGGGTACGTAGCGGGCCACGGTCAGTCCCTCTTTCGCTCGGGCGTGATGCCGGACGGGGGATCGAGGATCGCGTCCGCGATCACCAGGGCACCACTCGCCGCGACGATTGATGAGTTTTCGCGCCCTCGCCCGTCACACCTACGAAGGGACGACGCGACGAGGCGGAAGGATGACGTGATGAGTGCGGACACGCGGCTGGAGGAGCTGGGCGTGAGCGGTCTGGGCGAGGTCGACGAGGCGGAGTTCTCGGGGCTGGCGGAGCGGTACCGGCGGGAGCTGCACGTGCACTGCTACCGGATGCTCGGGTCGTTCGAGGACGCCGAGGACACCGTGCAGGAGACGTTCCTCCGTGCCTGGCGGCGGCGGGAGACCTTCGAGGGGCGGTCGACGTTCCGGGCCTGGCTGTACCGGATCGCCACCAACGCCTGCCTGGACCTGCTCGCCAAGTGCCGTCCGGAGCCCGCGACCGGCGGCGAGGTGCTGTGGCTGCAGCCCTACCCCGACCGGCTGCTCGACGAGCTGTCCGCGGGCGACGCGGACGAGCCCGAGGCCGTCGCCGTCGCGCGGGAGACGATCGAGCTGGCGTATCTGGTCGCGGTCCAGCACCTCGCGCCACGCCCGCGGGCCGTGCTGATCCTGCGGGACGTGCTGGGCTGGCCGGCGAAGAACGTCGCCGAGCTCCTCGGGGACTCCGTCAACTCAGTGAACAGCGCGCTGCAACGCGCCCGCGCCGGCATGCGGGAGCACCTCCCCGCCGAGCGGCAGGACTGGACCGGCGGCGACCAGGACGCCGGGACGCGCGAGCTGGTGCGCCGCTACACCGACGCCAGCGTGGCCACGGACATCGACCGGCTCGCCGCACTGCTGCGGGACGACGTCCGCTGCTCGATGCCGCCCACGCCGGGCCTGTACGTCGGCCGCGACGCGGTGGTGAAGGACTGGATCGAGAGCGGCTTCGTGGGCATGAAGGGCCTGCGTACCGTCCTCACCTCCGTGAACCGCCAGCCGGCCGTCGCCTTCTACCAGCGGCGGGAGCGGGAGGGCGCCTACCTGCCGCTGACGATCGACGTCCTGCGTGTCACCGGCGGGGCGATCGCCGAGATCGTCACGTTCCACGACGACCGGTTCCCGCGGCTCGGGCTGCCGGAGCGCCTGCCGGCGGACGGCAGGGAGCAGGCATGACCAGCACGCACGACGATGGGGTCGTCGCAGGCCGGGCAGCGGACCGGACCAGCCACACCCACCGGCTCCGCGGGCTCGCCGGCACCGGCTTGCCTGCCGCGCTCGCGGCGACACTGGCGACCACGCTCGCCGCGGCGCTCGCCCGGACCGCCGGCGTCGACTTCCAGATCCCTGATGGCGGCGACACGATCCCGTTGTCCGGGTTCGCCGTGGTGACCGGCTTCTTCTCGCTCGTGGGCATCGTCATCGCCGTCGCCCTGCTTCGGTGGAGCGCTCGCCCCGCCCGGCGATTCGTGTGGACGGCGGTGACGCTGACCGCGATCTCGTTGATCCCGCCCGTCCTCTCGGGGGCGAACACGGCCACCATCGCAGCCCTCCTCGGGCTCCACCTCGTTCCCGCGGCGGTGATGATCCCCACCTTGGCGCGAAGCCTCCGCACCCGGGCCGATTGACGTCCCCACGCAGGTGCTCGCTCACAAGGGATCAGCGGCGTTGCGCGTCGCCGCGCTCTTCGCCCGGCGTTGGAACGTCGACCCGTACGTACCCTCCGTGATCCCCTGGACGACCCGGTCGACAGCTGCCCGTCGCTCCGTGTCGTCCGTCAGGGCCAGGGCCTGGTCCAGGTCCTGGCGCAGGCGTCGTGGCATGCTGCGTTCCTTCGCGGCGGTGGTGCGGCGTCGCGACCCTTTGCCGAACAGCCTGTTCATCCTGCTCCTCCTCCGCACGGCCGTGGGGAGGAGCCTGACGGTGTGCGGCTACGCCCACGTCAGGGGTTTGTCAGGGGCGTGTAAGGAGGGGCGGAGTGGGACGGCAGCCGGACGGTGAACCAGGCGCCGCCTTCCGGCGCCTGTCCCCGCGCGGTGATGGCGCCGCCGAGCCGGCCGGCCAGGCGGTGGGCGATGGCCAGTCCGAGGCCGCTGCCGACCGGGCGGACGCCTCGGTAGCGGTCGGTGAGGGCTCCGCGTACGAAGGCGACCTCGATGTCGTCGTCGGTGAGCCCGGGACCGCCGTCGCGCACCTCCAGCAGGGCCCCGGGACCGTCCGCTCGCAGGGCCAGGACGACGGGCCGGCCGGCCGGGGTGACGCGCAGGGCGTTCTCGGCGAGGCCGTCGAGGAGTTGACGTACGCGGAAGCCGTCGGTGGTGATCAGCACAGGGTGCCCCGGACGCTCGACGCGGAAGTCGACATCGTGCCGGGCACACCGTGCCGACCAGGCGCTCGCGGCCTCCGCCACCAGAGCGTCGAGGTCGACCTCGGCGATGTCGAGGCGGAAGTCGTCGGCCTCCAGCCGCGCCAGGGCGAGCAGATCACCGACGAAGTGCTCGAGGCGTTCGATCTCGGTGCGCAGGATGCGGCCGGCCTCGGGCACCTCCTCGCCGGTGATCACTTCGTCGGCGAGTGCCTCGGCGTACCCGCGGGCCGTGGTCAGGGGGGTGCGGATCTCGTGGGAGACGGAGAGCAGGAAGTCGCGTTGGCGGTTCTCGCTGTGGGTGAGGGCCGTGTCCAGGGTGTTCAGCGCGCCGGCCAGTTCCGCCACCTCGGCGGGGCCTTCCGCGGGAACCGTCACTCCGCGGGCGCCCTCCGACAGCCGGTGCGCGGTGCGCGCGGCCGAGACGAGCGGGCGCGCCAGACGCCGGGCCAGCAGCGCACCGGCGAGGGCCGCCCCGGTCAGGCCCAGGACCAGCGGCAGCGCGAGGCTGCCGCGCATACGGTCGGTGGCCCGGTCGACGGCGCTCATCGGCTGGGTGAGCACGAGACCGCCGCCGGTCGGGGTCGGCGCCCCCTCCACCAGTACCTCGTGGCCGTCGAGACGCGCGGTCGTGGACACCCCGTCGCCGGAGAGCAGCGCGGCACGGCTCCCGGCGCCGACCGCGGCGGCCGCCGGACCGTCGATCTCGCCCGAGGGCCGCACGATGGCGAGACCGATGTCGTCGGGCCCCGCGATGCGTTGCTGCCGTTCGAGTATCCAGAAGGCCAGGGGAGGGGTGCGGGCGAGCACCTCCGCCTGCCGGGAGAGCTGGTCACGTTCCTGCGCCTCCGCGTTGACGCGGATCGTTCGCCAGGCGAACAACCCGGTCAGCAGGACGGCGACCGCGGCCACGGCGCTGGTGAGCAGGACGATGCTCCTGGTCAGTGAACCGCGGCCGTCCACGGTGCTCATCGGCCGCTGTCGGAGACGCTGTAACCGACCCCGCGGACGGTACGCAGGAGGCTGGCGTCACCGAGCTTGGCGCGCAGTTGCGAGACGTACACGTCCATCACGCGCGTGTCCCGGTAACCGGCGTACCCCCAGACCTGGGCCAGGAGTTGCTCGCGGGTGAAGACCTGGCCGGGATGGTGCATCAGGAAGGCCAGCAGGTTGAACTCGGTGGTCGTCAGCTCCACCGCCCGGTCGTCGACGTGCAGGGTCCGGCGGCCGGTGTCCAGCGTGAGACGGCCGATCCTGCGCACCGGGTCGAGCCGTGGGCCGGCGGCACGCCGCAGCAGGCTCTTGACGCGCGCGACCAGTTCCTGCGGGGAGAACGGCTTCGTCAGATAGTCGTCGCCGCCCAGCTCCAGCCCCAGGACGCGGTCGGTCACCTCGTCCCGCGCGGTCACGAACAGCACGGGCGTCCAGTCGCCCTCCTCGCGCAGCCGCCGGCAGACCTCCATGCCGTCCATGCCGGGCAGGGCGATGTCCAGCACGATCGCGGCCGGGCGCATCCGGTGGACGGCGGCCAGCGCCGCGTCCCCGGTGGTCTCGACGTGGACGCCGAATCCCTCCCGGCTCAGATAGCGCCGCTGGAGGTCGGCGATGTTCCGCTCGTCCTCCACGACCAGGACGAGCCCCTTGCTCTCCGACATGTGCCCTCTCCTCGCAGCCCGCTCCCCGATGCTAACCAGCCCCGCTTTTGGTGAGCGCCCTCACGACCAGCCCTTACACGCCCCGAACATGCGCCGAACCTCCGTCTCGCACGCCACGGCGAGGCTGAGGCCCGAGATCGACCAAGGGGAGGACCTCGTGAACCGCATCCGCAGCGCCGTGTCCCGCAGGACCGGCACCGCAGCACTGGCCGTCACGGCCGCCGCCGTCACCGGACTCGTGTGGACGACATCGTCGCCGTCCGGATCGCCGACGGCACCGAGCGCCTCGGCGGTCGGCCTGGCCGACGCCGACACGGTCGGCCTCGTCGCCGGCGACCCACGGCCCCTGCCCGGCCGGCTGCCCGAGGATCTCCGCGCGGACCTGCGCAAGCTGCACACCCTGGACCCCGCGGCACGACAGGAGGCGGCGGCGAAGATCTGGCAGGACGCCCTGGACGGCCACTACGGCCGCCGGGTGGAGCTCCGTGCCGAAACCGCCCAGCGGCGCTTCCAGGCGCTGCCCGGGGAGCTTCAGGACGACATCGAGGAGCTGCGGGGGCTCAGCGGGGACGAGCGGGCCGAGCAGCGGACGGATATCCGCGACAAGGCGCTCTCCGGCGCGTACGGCCGCCAGGTGCAGCGCTGGGCGGAGCGGCGCGCCGACTTCTGGCAGCAGGACTGAGTGCCGACACGGATGACTCCCGCTCACCGACCGCTGACCCCGCCCCACGAGGGCCCGACCAGGAACGACGGCATGACCGACGCCCCGGAAACGTCCCAGGAACCCGAACACCGCGCGGCACCCGCGGTCGTCGGCCGGCTCCACCGGCTCGGCCGCTGGTGCGCACGACGACCGTGGTGGGTGATCGCCGCCTGGCTGCTGGTGCTGCTGACCGCCCTCGGCGCCGACCGGGCCTGGGGCGGCACCTACGACGACGACTTCGCCCTTCCCGGAACCGCCGTGCAGACGGGAGCCGACCTGCTCGACGCCCACGGATCCGACACCGTGCGCGGCACCGCCTCACAGATCGTGCTGCACACGGACACCGGGTCCCTCGGCACGCACCGGGACGCCGTCGGCGCCGCGGTGACCGCGCTGGAGGAGCTGCCCGAGGTGATCTCGGTGGCCGATCCGCTGAGCACGCCGGGCACGGTCTCCGCCGACGGGACCACCGGCATCATGACGGTCCGCTTCACCCAGAACCCGACCCGCTTCGAGACCTCCTACCTGGACGGCGTCGACGACGCCGTGCACGGACTGCGGGCCGACGGAGTCGAGGTCGAATACGGCGGCCCGCTCGGCCAGTTGGCCCGCCCGAAGGCCGAGGACCGGCTGTCCGAGGTGATCGGACTCACCACCGCCGTGATCGTGCTGCTGGCCGGGTTCGGCAGCCTTGCCGCCGCCGGGCTGCCGCTGCTGACCGCCGTCGTCGGACTGCTGTCCGGCATGGCGCTGCTCGGCCTCCTGGCGGCCGTGTTCACCTTCGGCAACGCGGCGCCCACCCTGGCCACGATGATGGGACTCGGTGTCGGCGTCGACTACGCGCTCTTCCTGATCACCCGTCACCGACGCCTCCTGCACGACGTCGACGAACCGGCCGAGGCCGCGGGCCGGGCGATGGCCACCAGCGGCCGCGCGGTGATCGTCGCGGCGGCCACGGTCGCCCTCGCCCTGGGCGGGCTGTACGCGTCCGGCGTGACCTTCATCGGCACCCTCGGCGCCGCCGCGGGCCTCACCGTCCTGGTCGCCGCGGTCGCCGCCCTCACCCTGGCCCCGGCGCTCCTCGGCGTCACCGGCCGACGCATCGACCGCTGGCGGGTACGCCCGCCGGCCGACGAACCCAGCGGCACGGCCGACGCCTGGCACCGCTGGGCCGCCACGGTGGGCCGGCGCCCCTGGCTCTTCCTCGCCGCCGGCGGTCTCGTCCTGGCCGTCCTCGCCATCCCCGCCGCCTCCATGCGCCTGGGCCACGTGGACAGCGGCGCCAACCCCACCGACTACACCGACCGACGCGCCTACGACCTGGTCGCCGACGCCTTCGGACCCGGCACCAACGGTCAGTTCACCGTCGTCGCCCACCTGGGCGACACCGCCACCGACCTCGCCGCCCTCTCCGGATCGCTGCACGACACATTGGCGTCGACCCCCGGCGTCGCCCACGTCAGCACGCCCGTCACCAGCGAAGACCGCGCCCTGCTCATCACCACCGTGACACCCGACACCGGCCCCCAGGAGGAAGCCACCTCGGACCTGATGCACCGCCTGGAGGACGACGTCCTCCCCGACGCACTCTCCCGTTCGCACGCCGAGGGCTACGTCACCGGCGTGACCGCGGCCCAACTCACCTTCCGCGACGTGGTCGTGGACCGTCTGCCGGTCATCGTCACGGTCGTCGTCGCGGCGTCCTTCCTGCTCCTGCTCACCGTCTTCCGCAGCCTCCTCGTCGCCCTCAAGGCCGCCCTGCTCAACCTGCTGTCCATCGGCGCGGCCTACGGCGTCGTCGTCGCGGTCTTCCAATGGGGCTGGGGCGGCGGCCTGTTCGGCGTCGACGAACCCGTGCCGGTGGAGTCGTACGTGCCGATGATGATGTTCGCGATCGTCTTCGGGCTGTCCATGGACTACGAGGTCTTCCTGCTCTCGCGCATCCGCGAGGCGTGGCTGCACACGAAGGACAACCACCTCAGCGTGGCCACGGGACTGGCCGGCACCGCCCGCGTCATCACCTGCGCCGCACTCATCATGACCAGCGTCTTCCTGGCCTTCCTGCTCTCCACGAACGTGGTCATCAAGATGCTCGCCCTCGGCCTGGGCGTCAGCGTCGTCATCGACGCCACCGTCGTCCGGCTCATCCTGGTGCCCTCCACCATGTACCTCCTCGGGCGCGCCAACTGGTGGCTGCCGCACTGGCTGGACCGGCTGCTGCCTCACCTGGATCCCGAAGGCGCGACACCGGCGCACCCCGCGGCCCGGGACGCGGACGCGGCGGTTCCCGTCCAGGCCGGATCGGGGGATCGCCGGTGATCCGCGCCGTGTTCAGGCGGCATCGCGCCGTTGCCGTGACGTCCGTCGTCCTCACGGTCGTCCTGCTCACCGCCGCCGTCGCCGAACTCGCGGCCCGCACACTGCTGCACAGCCGCCTGTCCACCGTCGCGGGCAGGGCCCTCGGCCGGGGCAGCGCCGTCGACATCGAGGGCGGTCCGGCGCTGCTCGCCCTGTTCGACCGGCACCTCGACGCCGTGACCATCAGCAACGACGACGCCACCCTCGGCCGGATCCCCGGCGTGTCCGTCCGTGCCCGGCTGGAGGATCTACGGCTGACCGCCGACCGTTCCGGCACCGTCGCCCGCACCCACGCCGACGTCGAGGTGCCCGCAGCCGCACTGCAACACATGGCCGGCACACCCGACGGCCGCCTCCCCGTCACCGCCGTACACCTCGACGACCGGGCAGACACCGTCACCCTCGACCTCGGCCGGGGCGGACTCGGGCAGGCCACCCTCCGGCCACGCCTCCAGGACGGACGGGTCACGCTGCACCTGGCCGGCGTCGAGATACTCGGCAGCCCCGCGCCGGCCCGACTCGTCGACCGGATCCAGAACGGCCTGACGAGCCGCACCGGCGTGGACTACCCCCTGGGGCTGAAGGCCACCACACTCGACGTCACCACCAGGGGACTGGCCGTCGGACTGGACGCCGGCCCGGCGCGGCTGCCGGCAGGACGGGAGTCGACGCGGGCCCGCGGCTGACAGCTGTGCGTCGGGCTCGTGACGTCAGTCGCCTCGCGAGGCGGGCGCGAGCGCGGGCTCCGTCGCAGGCGCGGCAGCGGCCTCGACGGCGACGCGGGGCAGGCGTCGGTCGAGGGGGCGGGGCAGCCACCAGGCGGCGCGACCCAGCAACGCCATGGCCGCGGGGACGAGCACCATCCGGACGACCGTGGCGTCCAGCACGATGGCCGTCGCCAGTCCCAGGCCCATCATCTTCACCAGGGGCGAGGGGTTGGCGACGAAGCTCAGGAACACCACCGCCATGATCAGCGCCGCCGAGGTGATCACGCGGCCCGTGACGGACATGCCGCGCGCCACGGCCTCGGTCGGGTCACCCGTGGCGTCGTACTCCTCGCGGACGCGTGAGAGCAGGAACACCTCGTAGTCCATGGACAGACCGAAGAGAACCGCGAAGAAGATCGTCGGCAGGGGCGAGGCGATCGGCAGGGTCTCGTCGAGGTTGAACAGCCCGCTCAGCCAGCCCCATTGGAAGACGGCCACCACCACGCCGTACGCGGCGCCGATCGACAGCAGATTCATCATCGCGGCCTTCAGCGGAACCACGACGGAACGGAACACCAGCATCAGCAACAGGAACGACACCACGAGGATCGCGGCCACGAACACCGGCAGGGTGTCGGTGAGTTGCCCGGTGAGGTCGTCGGTCATCGCGGTCAGGCCCGACACCGCGACATTGTCGGGAACCAGGTCGCGGACGCGGGCGAGGGTGTCGGAGGTCGCGGGATCCGCGGGGGCGGTGGTGGGGATCGTGGGCAGCACGACCGTGTCACCCTGCACGGAGAACCGCGGCTCGCCGACCGTCGCGATGCCGGGATCGCCGGCCACGCGCCGGGACAGCCCGGGGATGCCCGCGGCGTCCACTCCGGGGCTGCGCAGGTCGGCGACGATCATCAGCGGGGCGTTGAAGCCGGGGCCGAAGCCTTCCGCCAACAGGTCGTAGGCCCGCCGGTGGGTGGTGCCGGTCGCGTCGTTGCCCGCGTCGGGGAACCCCGTCTCCATGCGCAGTGCCGGGACCGTCAGCGCCAACAGCGCCGCGGACGCGGCGAGGAGATAGGGCCACGGCCGGCCGGAGACACGATGGGCGAACCGCCACCATGCCGTCCGCTGCGGGTGCTCGGGCCCCTTCACCCGGCGCGGAAGAAGACGCCGGCGCCGCTCCTTGTGGATCCGCTCTCCCAGCAGGGTCAGGAGCGCGGGCAGCAGCGTCAGGGCCGTCGCCACGGCGAACAGCACGACCAGCGACGTGCTCAGGCCGATCGAGGTGAGGAAGCCGAGGCCGGTCAGGGCGAGCGCGGACATCGCCACGACGACGGTGCCGCCGGCGAACAGGACGGCGGCACCCGACGAAGCCATGGCGTTCGACAGGGCGGTGGAGTTGTCCTGGCCGGCGGCACGGTTCTCGCGGCAGCGCGCCACGATGAACAGGGCGTAGTCGATGCCGACACCGAGGCCGATCATCGCGCCGATGGTGGGCGCGGCGGTGGACACGTCCATCGCGTGCGCCAGCAGGGCGACGCTGCCCAGACCGGCGGCGACGGCGACCAGGGCGAGCGCGACCGGGACCAGCGCGGCCACGAGCGTGCCGAACGCCACCACCAGGATGACCAGGGCCGTCAGCAGACCCGCCGCCTCCGCGCCGGACGTCGGCGTCTCGGCGTTGATGAAGACGGCGTCGCCGCCGAGTTCGGCCACGACACCGTCGTCGCGTACCGGTTCGATCGCGTGGCCCAGAGCAGTGATCTGCCCGGGAGCCACCTCCATCGCCGGTACGTCGAAGGCGACTTGGGCGAACGCGATCCGTCCGTCCGGCGAGACGTTTCCGGCGGCGAAGGGATCGGTGACCGTGGCGACGCGCTCCACGTCGGAGATCCGCGCGACCGCGGCCTCGACGGCGGGCCGGTGCCCGTCGATCCGCTCACCCTCCGGCACGGCGAAGACCGCCATGGCACTGCCGCCCGACGCTTCCGGGAAACGCTCCTCGAGCAGCTCCATCGCCTCCTCGCTCTGACTGCCGGGGGCGACGAGGTCGTCCACGAACGAGCCGCCCGCCACGGCGGCCAACGGCAGGACGAGGGCGAGCGCGGCCACCCAGGCGGCGATGGTCATCCACGGTCGGCGGGCGCTCGCGTCGCCGATCCGGCGCGTAAGTCGGTTCATGGCTGGGGCTCCTGTGGGGTGGCCGCCTCCCGGCGGCACGGATCGTGGGAGGGTCGTCGACCGGCGGCGCGGAGCGTCGGCCGGCCACCGATCGGCGACGCGAGTCGACGCGCGTCGTGGAACGGCCACCGACCGGCGGTCGAGCGAGGGTGGAACGGCCACCGACCGGCGGCGTGGAACGTGGGACGGCTGCCGACTGGCGGCGTGGAACGTAGGACGGCCACCGACTGGCGGCGTGGAACGTGGACTGCCACCGACCGGCGGTGCCGCTCGGTGTGCCGGGGCAGGTGGCTTGAGCGGTTCCATCGTGGGCGCCGGCCTCACGCCCGTCTCCCGCCGCCCGGGGGGTCCGTTCCTCCCGCGGCCGGCGGGGAGAACGGGACGGTCTCTCCGTCCGGCGACGGAGGGCGGCATCCGCCGCCGGACGGGTGACGGTGCCTCGGAGCTGGAAATACGATGGCCTGCCCGGTGCGCTCCACCTCACCTGCGCCAGGGCACCGGACGGCCCTTCATGGAGCGACGATGAACGAACCGGCGCCGCACACCGAAGCACCGGGCCGCCGCGGGCCCGGCAGGTTCCGCGGCCCGTTCACGCGATGGCCGCGTACCGCGGACGCGGTCCTGGCGACGGCGTTGTTCCTGCCGACGGCGCTTCTGGAGGAGGCTCCGGGGGACGCGGTCGCCGTCCGCCCCCTCTCGGACATCCTGCATCCCGCGCTCCTGCTCTTCCTGGCGGCCGGTGCCGCGTTGTACCGGCGGCGGAGCAGGCCGGTGGCGGTGCTGGGCGTCGTGCTCGTCGCGTGGGCCGCGACCCTCGGGAGCAGCCACTCCACCCTGGGCGCAATGGTGATCTTCGCGTTGTACGGCGTCGGGCGGTACGCCGAGGACAACCGGTGGGGCCCCCTCGGCGTCGTCGCGGCCGTCACCGCGCTCACGATCGACGGCCTCCTCCTGTCCGTCCCCTGGGGGGACATCGGCTTCGGCGCGTTCGTCATGTCCGGGGCCTGGTACCTCGGTCGGCGGCTACGGCTGCGAGCCGGACGGGCCGCCCGGCTCGTGGAGGAGCAGGCCGCCGAGGCGCGACGGATCGTGACCGAGGAGCGCACGCACATCGCCCGTGAACTGCACGACGTGGTCGCCCACCGGGTGAGCATGATGACCGTGCAGGCCGGAGCGGCGCGGATGGTGGCCGCCGAGGATCCACAGGGTGCCCTGGAAGCGATGGCCGCGGTGGAGGAGGCAGGACGTCAGGCGCTGGACGAACTGCGCCACCTGCTGGGGGTGTTGCGGCCGGACGCCCAACGCGACGGCCTGGGCCCCCAGCCGGGTCTGGCCGATCTGCCCCGGCTCGTGGCCGAGGTGCGCGAGGCGGGCCTGGACGTCTCCTTCTCCGGCGGCGACCGGGATCCCATTCCGGCCCGCGTGGACCTGTCCGCGTACCGCATCGTCCAGGAGGCCCTGACCAACGTCCTGAAACACAGCGGACCCGGTACCCGCACCGAGGTGAACCTGCGAGGGGGAGGCAACGGCATCACCATCGAGGTCCTCGACGACGGCCGTGGTGCCGCCGTCGGCTCCGTCGCGACGGGTCAGGGGAGCCGGCCCGGCCACGGCATCGTCGGCATGCGGGAAAGAGCCCTTCTGCTCGGTGGAACCCTCGACGCGGCTCCGCGTCCCGGGGGAGGATTCCGGCTCACCGCGCATCTGCCCATCGAGGGGGACCCCACGTGAGCATCCGCGTCGTCGTCGCCGACGATCAGGCGCTGGTACGCCGGGGCTTCACCATGATCCTCCGGGTCCACCAGGACATCGAGGTCGTGGCCGAGGCGGGCACCGGACTCGAAGCGATCGAGGCGGCCCACCTGCATCGCCCCGACGTGATCCTCATGGACATCCGCATGCCCGAGATGGACGGCCTCGAAGCGACCTCCCGGATCCTCAAGGAGGCCGACTGGGGAGCGCGGGTGCTGATCCTGACGACCTTCGACCCGGACGAGTACGTCTACAAGGCGCTGCGCTCCGGCGCCAGTGCCTTCGTCCTCAAGGACATTCCTCCCGAACAGCTGGCCACCGCCGTACGCACGGTCGCCGAGGGAGGGACGCTACTGGCCCCCTCGATCACCCGGCGCCTCATCGACCGGTTCGCCCAGCGCCGCGTCAACACCGTCGCCGCGGCCCGCCTGGAACGCCTCACCGGCCGCGAACGCGAGATCATGACCGCCGTGGCCCGGGGAGCGAGCAACGCGGAGATCGCCGAGCGGCTCGTCATCGGACCCGCCACCGTCAAGTCACACGTGTCGAGCATCCTCACCAAACTCGGCCTGCGCGACCGGATCCAGATCGTGATCTTCGCCTATGAGAGCGGCCTCATCGAAGCGGGGGACCACGATGTCGGTCACTGACGGCGCCCCGACGGCGGGAGGCCCGCACCCGCCGTCGGCAGCCGAGGGTCGGCGAAGTCGGCGAACCAGGCGAGCATCTCGGAGTGCGTCACCGCCCCTGCGCTGCTGACATCGGCGACGGCGGAGCCCTGGAGGATGCGCTTGACCGGTACTTCGAGCTTCTTGCCGGTGAGCGTGCGCGGGACGGCGGGAATCTGCACGATCACGTCGGGCACGTGGCGCGGGGACAGGCGGCGTCTGACGGCCAGGGCGATCTGTTCCCGCAACACGTCGTCGAGGGCGACGCCATCGGTGGTCACGACGAAGAGCGGCATGAAGTAGCCGCCGTCCGGCAGTTCCACGCCGACGACGAGGCTGTCCGAGACCTCGGGGAGCTGTTCGACGACGTCGTAGATGTCGGCGGAACCCATCCGCACGCCCTGACGGTTGAGCGTCGAGTCGGAACGGCCGGCGACGACGACCGACAGGTCACTCTCGATCGTGACCCAGTCCCCGTGCCGCCAGATCCCGGGGAAGACGTCGAAGTAGGCGTCCCGGTAGCGGGTGCCGTCCGGGTCGTCGACGAAATGGAGGGGCATGGACGGCAGCGGAGCGGTCACCACCAACTCGCCCTGCTCGCCCGTCAGCGGGAGCCCGTCGGCGTCCCAGGACGCGAGCGCGACTCCGAGCGCGGGGCACTGGATCCTGCCCACCTGCACCGGCAACAGGGCGGAACCGCCGGCGAGGACCGAGCAGACGTCGGTGCCGCCGCAGATCGACTGCAACCAGACGCCGGGGGAGAGGTGTTCGTAGACCCAACGCCAGGTGCCGGGCGGCAGGGACGAACCGGTCTGGAGGAGGGAACGCAGTCGCCGGAGGTCGAACTCGGCCGCGGGCCGCGTACCGGACTTCTCGACGGCCGTGAGGTAGGCCGCGCCCACGCCGACCATGGTGGCGCCGGTCTGTTCGGCGACCCGCCAGGCCCCGTTGACGTCCGGGAACGTCGGGCTGCCGTCGTACAGGATGATCGTGCTGCCGTGCAGCAGGCCGCCGACGAGGAAGTTCCAGACCATCCAGCTCGTGGAGGTGAGGAAGAGGTAGCGGTCGTCGCTGCGCAGGTCCGCACCCAGGCCGAGGGCCTTGAGGAGTTCGACCACGATGCCACCGTGGCCCTGAACGATCCCCTTGGGTATCCCGGTGGTCCCCGATGACCAGAGGATCCACAACGGGTGGTCGAAGGGCACGTCGGCGAATTCGAGGGGTGCCTCGGCGGCCGGCAGGGCGGACCACGTGTGCTGTTCCAGCCCGAGCCGCGCCGACCAGGGTTGGGTCGGAGCCCCGAAGAGGTTGTCGACCGCGAGGATGTGACGGAGGGTGGGCAGTCCGTCGGCGAGCTCGGCGACCGCCTGGCGCCGGTCGTACGTCCTGCCGCCGTGGCGGTATCCGTCCGCGGCCACCAGGACGGAAGGCCGCGCCTGCCGGAGCCGGGCGAGCACGCTCGGCGTGCCGAAGTCAGGGGAGCAGACCGTCCATACGGCGCCGACGGCGGCGGTGGCCAGCAGGGTGACGACGGTCTGCGGGAGGTTGGGAAGGTACCCGGCCACGCAGTCGCCGGGGCCCACGCCCATACGGCGCAGGGCCGCGGCGACGTCCGCGACCTGGCGGTGCAGCTCCTGCCACGAGGTTTCCACCGGAGTGCCGCCCTCGGCCAGGCCGACCAGCGCCGGGTGGGCGTCGGTGGCCTGGGCGAGGCATCGCTCGGCGAAGTTCAGCCGGGCCCCGGGAAACCAGTGGGCGCCCGGCATCGACGCATCGCTCAGCACCTCGTCGTAGCGGGTGACCGAGTCCAGCCCGTAGAACTCCCAGACGGCCGACCAGAAGCCGGGCAGATCCGTGGAACTCCAGCGCCACAGCGCGGCGTAGTCGGAGAAGTGCAGCCCCCGCGTCTCGCTCACCCAGTCCATGAAGCACGCGACGTTGGAGTCCTCCAACTCGCGGCGACCGGGAGACCACAGCGGGCCGGTTTCGGTGTTCATCGTCGCCTTTCGAGGGGGCCGCACAGGGAATCAGTTCCGGCTCTGTTCCAGCTCGCCGAGCAGCTCCTCGGCGTTGGGCCACGGGCCGTGGCCGGAAGCGGGGTTGAGGTGACCGACCGCGCCGAGTTCCACGAGACGGCCGGCCCAGTTCCGGGCCAGCTCGGTGACACGGTCGAGGGCGCCCAGTGGATCGTTCGAACTCGCCGCGACGATCGTGGGGAAGGGCAGCGGGGAGCGGGGTACCGGCGTCCAGCCGTTCTCGGCGAGCACCTCGGGGGTGGGGTAGCCGTCGGGCAACGGTGTCTCGAAGTCCGGTGGGGTCACCAGCAGGGCACCGAGCACCTGGGCCCGGTGCCGCCGGGCCCAGTGGACGGTGGTGATCACTCCCGCGCTGTGGGCGACCAGCACCAACGGGCCGGCGACGGCCGAGATCACCTGGTCCAGCGCGGCGACCTGGCTCGCGCGGCTGAGCCGGTCCTGCGTCAGCGGGGGAACGGTGCGGACCGCACGCCCCGCTTCGGACAGCCGGGCGGCCAGCAGGGTCTGCCAGTGTTCCTCGACGTGGTCGCGCAGACCGGGGACGATCACGATCACCGGCTCGCCGCCACGGCCCCCGACGCTCGTCCGGTTCACCTCCGTCGTCCCGGTCACGTCGGCCGTCCGGCCCTTGTCGGCCGTCGGGCTCTCGTCGGCCGTCGGGCTCTCGTCGGTCGCCCGGCTCTCGTCGGTCGCCCGGCTCATGAGGCCACCTCCGACGTGGTCTCCGTCGGCGCCGGCACCGGCGCGAGGCCGGTCAGACGGCGCAGATCGCGGTCGTAGTGGCGGCGGCCGATCAGGAGGCAACCGGTGGCCGCGATCGCCACCAGCGGGACGAGCTGGAGCGCGCCGAGCAGTCCGAGCCGGTCCGCCAGGGCGCCCGTGACCGCGGGGCCGGGGGCCAGGCCGAGCAGGCTCTGGGCCAGCGTGAGCGTCGCGAACGCCGTGGCGGCGATGGCCGCGGGCGTCAGGTTCGCCACCATGGCGGCGCCCGGCCCTGCCGTTCCCGCGCACAACAGGGCTCCGAATGCCAGGACCAGCAGCTGCGTCTGACCGGCCGGCAGGCGGAACGCGGTCATCAGCAGCACGAGTGAGCCCACGCTGCAGCCGATGGCGACGGTCCACTTGTGGATCGGGGCGCGTCGGCTGATCCGGTCGGAGGCGATACCGCCGAGGATCATGCCGATGCCGATGACCAGGGCGAAGAGGCCGGCGGTCGCGCCCGCCTCTGCGGTGGGCATGTCGTAGTAGCGGTTGAAGTAGCTGGGCAGCCAGGCGATCAGGGCGCCCGCGATGAACAGCTGCAGACCGCTGCCGATGTAGGCACTGACGACGGAGACGGAGGAGAACAGCCGCGGGAGGAGCACGCGGAGGGCGGCGCGCCCGTCGACGCCTCCCCGGTCGTCGTCGGCCGGGGCCTTCCGCGCGGTCAGGCGCTTCTCCGTGACCACGACGGCGTAGACGCCGGCGAGCACCAGGCCGAAGACGCCCATCCCGCCGAACGCCCAGCGCCAGCCGTACGCCTGGGCCACGGCACCGCCGATGGACATGCCCAGGACCGAACCGAAGGCGCCGCCCGCGATGAACGCCCCCGAGAGGGTCGCCCGCAGTGCGGGCGGGAAGACGCTGAGGACCACGGCGATGCCGACACTGCCGTAGGCGGCCTCGCCGATGCCGACGCAGAGCCGGCCGACGAACATCTGGCCGTAGCTCGCCGCCACCGCGCAGCCGAGCGTCGCCAGGCTCCACATCGTCGCCGCGACGACCAGGAATCGCACCCGGCCCCAGCGGTCGGCCAGCAGGGAGAGGGGGAAGGTGAGCAGACCGACCATCAGTGCCACGATGCCGCTGAGGGAGCCCAGTTGGGCGTCCGAGAGCAGCCAGTCGGCCTTCAGCATCGGGAAGACGGCGTTGAGGACCTGCCGGGACATGTAGTCCGAGAGCAGGAGCCCGAAACTCAGTGCAAAGACGACCCAGGCATAGCGCCGGGACCCGGGCCACTCCGCAGGACCGGAACCGGTTCTGCCGGGCGCGGGTTCCGCAGTGGTGAGAAACCCCATTGTCATCACCTCGACTGCTCTTGACGGAAAGGAGAAAGGGCCGGAGGGGGCGGCGGGCCGGCGGAATGAACGAAGTGCCGGCAGGAAGGGAGGCCGGCTGAAAGGGGAAGCGCCGGCGGAACGAGAGAAGCGTCAGAACGGACGGTCGCCGACGATCCCGGCGCGCTCCATCTTGCGGACGGCCGGCCAGTAGTCCTGGACGGCGTAGTGCTGGGTGGAGCGGTTGTCCCAGATGGCGACGCTGTTCGGCGTCCAGCGCCAGCGCACCTGGTACTCGGGGACAGCGGCCTGGCTGATCAGGTAGTTCAGCAGTAGGCCCGCGCCGGGGGCGTAGTCCTGCCCGAAGCGCACGTTCCCGGGCGTGTGGTAGTTGACGAAGTGCGTGGTGAAGGCGTTGACGAAGAGGATCTGTTCACCGGTCTCGGGGTGCGTGCGCACCACGGGATGCTCCGCGTCGGGGAACTGCGCCTTGAGGGCGTGACGCCTCTCCTGCGGCATGACGGCGCCGAACGTGGCCTCGATGCTGTGGCGGGCCCGCAGGTCCCGGATCTGGATCCTGATGTGCTCCGGCAGCCGGCGGTGGGCCTCGGCCATGTTGACCCAGATCGTGTCGCCGCCCACCGGGGGCGACTCGACGCAGCGTAGTACGGCGCCCATGGAAGGGTTCCCGCGCCAGGTGCCGTCGGTGTGGAGCGCGTTCTCGTAGTGCTCCGCCGGGCTGTCCAGGTCCTTGTAGATGCGCACCAGGCCGGGGTGGTCGGGGTCGCTGCCGGCCACCGGGTGGTCCTCCAGCGGACCGAAGCGCTCCGCGAACGCGACGTGCTCGGCGCGCGTGATGTCCTGATCCCGTAGGAACAGCACCTTGTAGCGCAGGAGAAGGGCCTTGATCTCCGCGAAGAGCTCTTCGTCGCGTGCGGCGTCGCCGAGGTTCACGCCGCTGAGTTCGGCGCCGATGGTGCAGGTCAGGGGCTCGACATGGATCGAGCCGAGGGAGTGAGCGCGCACCGGCGAGGGCGCGCCTTCCAACGAGGCGAGAGTCTTCTCCATCGTGGTTCCTCCAGGAGAGGGTGTGGCGGGCGTGATCCCGCTGGGGCTCAGAGGACGAAGACGGACGATCCCGTGGTCCGTCCCGACTCCAGCTCGACGTGCGCCTGTACGGCGTCCTCGAGCGCGTAGCGCTGGTTGATCTCGATGGCGATCCGGCCGGAGGCGACGTGGTCGAACAGCTCGCCCGCCAGCTCCGCCCGCTCCGCCGGGTCGGCGATGTAGTCGGCGAGCGCCGGCCGGGTGACGAACAGGGAGCCGCCGACGGCGAGTTGCATGGCGTCGATGGGAGGCACGGGCCCGGAGGCCGTACCGAAGCAGACGAGCAGACCGCGGCGCCGGAGCGAGGCGAGCGAGGCGGCGTACGTGGTGCGGCCGACGCTGTCGAAGGCGACCGGGACGCCGGCGCCGTCGGTCAGTTCGCGCACTCGCTCGGCCACGTTCTCGCGCCGGTAGTGGATGACGTGGTCGCAGCCGTGGGCGCGGGCCAGCTCGGCCTTCTCCTCGGTGGAGACGGTGCCGATGACGGTCAGTCCGAGCAGCTTGGCCCACTGGCAGACGATGAGGCCGACGCCGCCCGCCGCCGCGGTCAGCAGGATCGTGTCGCCGGCCTTCAGCGGGTGGATCCTGCGCAGCAGATACGCGGAGGTGAGGCCGCGCATCGTCATCGCCGCGGCCGTCTCGAAGCCGATGCCGTCCGGCAGCCGGATCAGGGAGTCGGCGGGCATGACGCGTTGCGTGCTGTAGGCGCCGAGCGGACTTCCGGTGTACGTCACCCGGTCGCCGTCGGCGACGTGGGTGACGCCCTCGCCCACCGCCTCCACCACTCCCGCGGCCTCGACGCCCAGCCCGGCGGGCAGCCGCGCCGGATACAGGCCGCTGCGGAAGTAGGTGTCGGCGAAGTTGAGTCCGACGGCCTCGTGCCGGATCCGGACCTCGCCGGGGCCGGGGTCGCCGACGACGACCTCCTCCCAGCGCAGGACGTCGGGACCGCCGGTCTCCTTGAAGCGAATGGCGTGAGCCATGGACGTACTCCGTTGTTCGTGAGAGGTGGGGCGAGGGTGCGCCGGTGGTGGTGTGCCTTGATCAGGCGTCGCGGAGCATGAAGCCGCGCCGGCCGGGACGGCGGTTGGGCACCATGCCGAGGCGGGCCAGCGTCTCGTCGGCGTCGGAGTAGTACTCGCCGAGCTGGTAGATCCTCTTGGCCTCGGCCCCGGTCGCGATGTCGCGGCCGAGGGCCTCGGAGATCTGCACCATCTGCTCGACCTGCTCGACGGTGGTCATGCGCTCGCCCTTGCGCCGCCAGAGGTTGTCCTCGTTGCCCACGCGCACATGGACGCCGAGCGCGATGCCGATCGCGTTCATCGGCGCGACGGCGCGCATGGAGCTCTCGATGGTGAGGACGGCGCCGTCCGGGGTGCGGCGGACGAACTCGATCAGGTCGGCGGGGTGGCGGCCCGCGAAACCACCGCCGATGGCCACGTAGTTGAGGATCAGCGGGCCCGTGTGGATGCCGGCCCGGATGAGCCGTTCCACGGTTTCGAGCTGCGCCAGTGTGGCGAGTTGGAAGTGCGGCTGGATGCCGTTCGCGTGCAGCCGCTTCAGGTGCTCCAGATAGAAGTCGGGGCCCGCCTCCACGACCATGTCGCGGTACGCCTTGTAGTACTCCGGCTTCGCGATCGAGGTGCCCTCCAGGTCGTCGTCGGTCATGATCTCGACGATGTTCATCTGGCTGGTGTTGATCGCGATCGTGACCTGGTCCGGCGCGGGGGTGAGGTCGGCCAGCAGGTGACGGGTGTCGTAGCTCAGCCACTTCGCCTCGCTGCCCTCGTCCTCCGGGGCGAAGGAGATCGAGCCGCCGATCTGCAGGACCATGTCCGGCACCGCCTCGCGCAGCCGGCCCAGCAACTCGTTGAACATGGACATCCGCTTGGAGCCCTTGCCGTCGAGCTCACGTACGTGGATGTGGAGCACGGTGGCTCCCGCGTTGTAGCAGTCGACGGCCGCCTGGACGTGCTCGTCCATCGTCAGGGGAAGGTCGTCGGCGTCCCCGGGCAGCCACTCCGGCCCGTAGGGAGCGGCCTGGATCACCAGCTTCTCCTGGTTCTCCGGGAAGAGTGAGTCGTCGTGGAAGTGCACGGTCCGTCTCCTTCGTGCGATCGGTGATCACCCGCCGGGGACATCGCCGAGGGGCGATGCGAGAGGCCGAGATGTCCGGCGGGGATCGATGCGGGTCACCGGGGGACAGGGGCGAGAAGGGGCCCCGGTAGGTTCGACCGGGCCCGGAGGAGAGGTGCACAGGGGAAGTGCACCGGCTCCTCCGGCGGCCGACCGCGTCTCTGCGGTGCTGCCAAGGTAGGGGCGCGTTCCGGTGACCGCTTGACGCTCAGGGACGGATAACTTGTCATTTGGGGACATCGAGCGGGGCGTGCGGAGCGTGCCCCGCTCGACCGGTACGAGTCCGTTCCGCCTCGGATATCAGTCCTGGCCAGGGAGTTGCTGCCGGTTGCGCCACGCCCTCGGGCTGCAGCCGAACCGCTCGCTGAACCAGCGGGAGAACGCGCTCAGCGACGAGAAGCCCAGCAGGTCGGAGATCTCCGTGAGGGAGCGCCGCGGGCTCGCGACGAACTGTTCCGCGAGGTGCATCCGGGTGGCGTTGAGAAGCGAGGAGAACGTCTCGCCGGAGGCGGCCAGCTGCCGGTGGACGGTACGGCGGTCGACGCCCAGGCTGCGTGCGACCTGTTCGACCGAGCAGCGTCCGCTCGGCAGCAGCACCTCGATCAGCTCCCGCACCCGGTCCGCCACGGCGGTGTCCTTGGGGACCACGATCGACTCGAAGTACTGGCGGGCGTACTCCCGCAGCAGTGGGTCGGCCATCGCGTTGGGTGCGTCGAGGTCGGCGGCGTAGAAGACGATGCCGTCGAATTCGCGGCCGAACTCCACCTTCGGGCCGCACACGCGCCGGTGCGTGGTGGTGTCCGCCGGGGACGGGTGCCTGAACCAGACCGAGAGAGGCTGCCACCGGCTGTGCAGGAAGCCGCGCAGGATCCGGTGGAAGGCGGCGACGGCGAGTTCCGTGGCCTGCCGCGCCGGCATCGCCTCGCCGATCTGCAGGTCGACCTTCAGCGTGGCCAGCCCGTCTCCTTCGGACAACCGGGCGTGCAGGATCTCGTTGTACATGTGCTGATGACGGATCAGCAGCCCGAGCGCGCTGCGCACATCGGGTTCCTCACGGACGACCAGACTGACCGGGCCCAGATTGGAGAAGCGCCGCAGCTCCGCCATCAGCACGCCGAAGTCCTCGTGCCCGGAGGCGGCCGCCGACAGCTCCAGCAACTGCACGGCGGCCGCCCCGGAGATCCAGCGGTCCTGGACCGCCAGGGCGGCGGTGTCCAGGCCCACCTGCCTCATCTGCGCCTGCGGGTCGATACCGAGCGTGCGGCACAGCTCGACATAGCCGCTGAGGGCCGCGGTGCGGACCAGGGGTTTCATGGGCACACTCCCAGGCTCGCCCGCCCGTGTCCCGAAAGGAAAAGTCTCGTGTCACGCCAGGAAAAGCGAGGCGGGGAGGGGCAACCTAGCATGGCGCCGTTCACCGGCCCGGACCACGCGAGGCGACCGCCCCGGGCCGGTGAACGCCTGACGGTACGGAGGCGCACATGACCGGTATGACGGACGCAGGCCAGGCGCCGCACGCGCCCTGCTCGGGGCCCTCGGTGTGGCGTGGCGGCGATCTGGCGAGACGGCCCGAGGAGTGGACCGTGCGGCTCTCGCCGCACCAGCTGGCCGAGATCGACTCCGCTGTGCTGGAGGCGCGCAGACGTGACCTCACCCTGCTGAAACTGACGGCCGCCGACTTCCCGCTGCCCACGCTCGCCACCGAGCTGGAACGCATCGCCGGGGTGCTGGAGCACGGACAGGGCTTCGTCCTCGTCAAGGGTCTCCCGGTCGAGCAGTGGGGCGAGCCGGTCGTGAGCACCGTCCTGTGGGGTC
The DNA here is from genome assembly GCF_043195415.1 of Streptomyces sp. Y7. Classification (NCBI taxonomy): domain Bacteria; kingdom Bacillati; phylum Actinomycetota; class Actinomycetes; order Kitasatosporales; family Streptomycetaceae; genus Streptomyces; species Streptomyces sp. Y7. Next base: position 380,998 of record NZ_JBIDDQ010000001.1, on the reverse strand, counting down.
TCGGCCGGTACCTGGGGCGGCCCGTCCCGCAGAACGCGGACGGCCACATGCTCGGCCACGTCCGGGACACCGGCCGCAGCCTGACCGACCCGGCGGCACGCGGCTATCAGACCCGGGCCGCGCTGCCGTTCCACACCGACGGGGCCGATCTGGTCGCGCTGCTGTCCCTGCGCGCGGCCCGCTCCGGAGGACGAACCTCTCTCGTCAGCGCGGCGGCGGTCCACGACGCGGTGGTGGCGCTCCGCCCCGATCTGGCCGATCGGCTGTACCGCACGCACTACTTCGACCGCCGGGAGGAGCACGCCCCAGGAGAGCCGCCGTACGCGGCCGCCCCGATCGCCGTGCGGCAGGGCGGCGCACTGAGCCTGTTCTACAACCGCTGCTACCTGGAATCCGCCCAGCGCTTCCCCCAGGTCCCGCGCCTGCAACCGGCCGACGTCGAGCTGTTCGACCTCATCGACGCCGTGGCGGACGCCCCCGGGGTCCGGCTCGACCTCGACCTCCGGGCCGGCGATCTGCTGCTGCTCAACACCCACACGATCATGTACGCGCGAGCGGAGTTCGAGGACCACGCCCAGCGCGAACGCAAGCGCCACCTCCTGCGGCTCTGGCTGGCCCTGCCGCACCTCCCCCGTACCGACGACGCCCGCGCGGGGATCACCCCGCGCGATGTGATCCGGCCCCGAAGCGCCGGATCGCCGACCGCGACGAACCCAAGGAGACAGTCGGCATGACCAACCTCGCCACGTTTCTTGTCGACTCCGCCGAGGCGCACGGCGACCGCGTCGCCGTGCGCCAGGACGACAGCACGCTCACCTACGCCGAACTGGACGACGCCTGCGCCAGAGTCGCCGCCCTGCTGCGCGACCGAGGAGTGCGGCCCGGCGACCGGGTCGCGCTGACCATGCCCAACGTCCCGCTGTTCCCCGTGATCTACTACGGCATCCTGCGGACCGGCGGCGTCGTCGTGCCGATGAACCCCCTCCTCAAGGCCCGCGAGGTGGCGTTCACCCTGCGCGACTGCGAGGCGCGGACGGCGGTGGTGTTCCCGTCGTTCGCGGACGAGGTGCTGAAGGCCGCCGCCGAGACCGGAACCGACTGCCTGGTGACCGAGGCCGGCGCCTTCGACGACATGCTGCGAGCCGTCGAACCGATGGCCGGCATCGTCGACCGGGCCCCCGACGACCCGGCCCTGATCCTCTACACGTCCGGCACGACCGGGACGCCGAAGGGTGCGGCGCTCTCGCACCGGAACCTGGCCACCAACACCGCCACCGCCGTCGAGACCCTGCTCCAGGCCGGACCCGACGACGTTCTCTTCGGCGGCCTGCCGCTCTTCCACGCGTTCGGCCAGACCTGCGCCCTCAACACGGCCGTCGCCGCGGGCGCCACCCTGACCCTGCTGCCGCGGTTCGAGCCGCGCCGGGCCCTGGAGATCATGGCCCGGGACGGGGTCACGGTGTTCCTCGGCGTGCCGACGATGTACGCGGCGCTGCTCCACGCCGAACTCCCCGATGCCTTCGACGCCCGGCGGCTGCGCCTGGCCGTCTCCGGCGGCGCCTCGCTTCCGATCGAGGTGCTGCACGGCTTCGAGCGGCGCTTCGGCGCCACCGTGCTGGAGGGATACGGGCTCTCCGAGACCTCACCGGTCGCCGCGTTCAACCACCCGGACCGCCCCCGCAAGGCCAGCTCGATCGGACAGCCCATCCGCGGAGTCGAGATGAAGCTGGTCGCCGAGGACGGCGGCGCGGTGCCGCCGGGCGAGGTCGGTGAGATCGCGATCCGCGGCGAGAACGTGATGAGCGGCTACTGGAACCGCCCGGAGGCCACGGCGGAGGCCATCCGCGGGGGCTGGTTCCACAGCGGTGATCTGGCCCGTGTCGACGAGGACGGCTTCTACTTCATCGTCGACCGCAAGAAGGACCTGATCATCCGCGGCGGGTACAACGTCTATCCGCGTGAGGTCGAGGAGGTGCTGTACGAGCACCCGGCGGTCGCCGAAGCCGCTGTCGTGGGCGTGCCCCATCCTTCCCACGGCGAGGAGATCGCCGCGGTGATCACGCTCCGGCCCGGCGCCCGGGCCACCGCCGAGGAGATCCGTGACCACGTCAAGGCCCGGGTGGCGGCGTACAAGTACCCCAGGATCGTGACCTTCACGGCCGAACTCCCCAAGGGTCCCACGGGCAAGATCCTCAAGCGCGAGATCGTGGTCACGAGTCCGTGAACCGGGGGAGTCAGCGTGGTTCGAGGCGGAGTGTGGACTCGCGGGCCAGGTCCGTCAGCACGTGCTCCACGATGCTCGTGTAGCGGCCGTACTTCTCCCGGTAGGCGGCGTCCACGGCGGCGTACTCGCCGGGATCCGCCCGGCGGAAGGTGACCTGCCGCTGTACGCCGCCGGCGTCGATGCGGCCCTGGTGGCGGGAGAGGGTGCCGCGGTACCAGGGGCCGGCGGTGCCCTTGACCGAACGGACGTAGACGTGGTCGCCGGAGCGGACCACCCACATGGTCACCGGGTCGCGCAGGGTGCCGTCGCCGCGCTCCGACCGGAGGTCCAGTTCCTCGGCCGTGCCGACCTTCGCCAGGTCGGCGTCGCTGAAGTTCGTCATGGTCTGCCTTTCGGAGGGGTTCACGAGGTCCGTGGGCTTCGGAGGGGTTCACGAGGTCCGGTGGGCAAGGGGTCCGCGGGCGTCGCCCGCCCTCACGCTTCGGGGATGGCGCGGCCGAAGTCGGCGAGCGTGACGGCCTCGGGTTCCGGGCCGCCGCGCCGACCCGTCTCCAGCGCGTCGAGGGCGGTGAGCTCGTCGGAGGTGAGTGCGAAGTCGAAGACGTCGATGTTCTCCGCGATCCGCTCGCGCCTGGTGGACTTGGGGATGACCGAGCGGCCCTGCTGCAGCCCCCAGCGCAGCAGCACCTGGGCGGGGCTCTTGCCGTGCGCCTCGGCGACGCGGGTGACGACCGGGTCCTGGAGCACGCTTGTGCGGTTCTCGCCGTAGCCCGGGTAGAAGGTGATCCCTCCGATGGGGGACCACGCCTGGTTGAGGATCTGGTGCGCGTCGTCGAAGTCGAGGACCGCGCGCTGCTGGAAATAGGGGTGGATCTCCAACTGGTTGACCGCGGGCACCACGGAAGTGGCCTTGAGCAGGGCCGTCAGGTGGTCGACCATGAAGTTGCTGACGCCGATGGCGCGGACCTTGCCGTCGGCGAGCAGCGTCTCCAGGGCACGGTAGGCCGCGAGGGTCTGCTCGAAGCGGGAGGGCAGGGCCTGGTGCAGGATCAGCAGGTCGATCCGGTCGACACCGAGCTTGGCGGCGCTCTTGTCGAAGCCGTGCAGGGTCTCGTCGTACCCGTAGTCGCTGATCCAGATCTTGGTCTCGACGAAGACGTCCTCACGGGCCACTCCGGAGTCCCGCAGCGCCTGGCCGACCTCGCGTTCGTTGCCGTACGCCGCGGCGGTGTCGATGTGCCGGTAGCCGAGCTCGAGCGCCGCCTGCACGGCGGCCCGGGTCTCCTCGGGCGGGGTCTGGAAGACCCCGAGACCGAGGGCGGGCATCTTGACGCCGTTGTTCAGGGTGAGGGTCTGCATCACAGGGACCTTTCGTTGCGGGTGGCGTGACAGCGCACGACGAGGGGGAGGACGGCCGCGGTCGCCGGTGCGAGCGCCAGCCGAGCCGGCGGGTGCAGCGCCCGTGCCGGCCGCGTTGTCGGAGGCCGAGTGGCCGGTGGCGGCCGCCACGGCGGTCAGCCCGCTCCGGCTCAGCTTGCCGGTTCACGGCCGCACCAGCACCTTCAGAGCCTCGCGCGCGCCGTGGACGTCGCCGGCTTGCTGCGGGAGGGCTGCGCGCACGGTGTTCCTTCGGATCGGGTTGCGGATCAGGGCCGGTCCCGGACTGCCGGTCCTCGGCCGTCTCCAGACAACCGCGCTCCGGTACGCGGGTGGGAGTCACTGCTCTTCCAGGTAATGGCAGTACCTCGCAGGGTCCCGCGGACGGACCTACGGTGAAGTCGCCGGCAGAGACACAGGCCGTCCGATCAAGAGGAGCCACCCCCGCCATGACCCCTGACGCATCCATCACCCGCTCCGCGTCCCCCGACAGCGGCGCGGAAGAGGCATTCGGGATCTGACAGTGCCCGGCACCGACAAGGAGAACCTGGCGGCCGAGGTACGCGAGTTCCTCCGCACCCGAAGAGCCCGGATCACCCCGGAGCGGGCCGGGCTGCCGGTGTACGGCGGAAACCGCCGCGTCGCCGGGCTGCGACGTGAGGAGGTCGCCCTGCTCGCCGGCATGAGCGTGGACTACTACGTCCGGCTGGAGCGCGGAAACCTGAGCGGCGCCTCCGACTCGGTGCTGGAGGGCCTCGCGCACGCGTTGCAACTCGACGAGGCCGAGCGCACCCACCTCTACGACCTGGCGCGCGCGGCCACGCCGTCCGGTCGGCGCGCCACCGTGACCGCGTCCCGCGTGCGGCCCACGATCCTGCGGCTGCTCGACTCCATGACGGATGTGCCGGCCTACGTACGCAACGCGCGCTTCGACGTCCTGGCCGCCAACGCACTGGGGCGGGCGCTGTACGCACCGGTCTTCGACTCACCGCTCTTCGTGCAGCGCGGGCCGGTCAACACCGCCCGCTTCCTGTTCCTGGACCCCGCGGCCAAGGACTTCTGGGCCGACTGGGACAAGGGGGCCGACGACTCGGTCGCCTTCCTGCGCACCGAGACGGGCCGCGCGCCGCATGACAAAGCGCTGACCGACCTGATCGGCGAGCTGACCACCAAGAGCGACGCCTTCGCTCACAGGTGGGCACGGCACGACGTGAAGTTCCACCGCTCCGGCGTGAAGAACCTCCACCATCCGCTGGTCGGTGATCTCGCGCTGCCGTACGAGGCGATGGACCTGCGGTCCGACCCCGGACTCCGCCTCAACTTCTACACCCCCGAACCGGATTCGCGGGAGCGGGAAGCCCTCGCCCTGCTGGCCGGCTGGGCGCGTACCGGCACGGCCGTGACCTCCCGGAACGACTGACCACACCGACGAGGAGAGACACCACATGCAGTACCGACCGCTCGGCCGCACCGGCGTCCAGGTCAGCCCGCTCTGCCTGGGCGCGATGATGTTCGGCCCCTGGGGCAACGCGGACGAGGCCGACTCCGTACGGATCATCCACCGGGCCCTCGACGCGGGCGTCAACTTCGTCGACACCGCCGACGTGTACTCCGCCGGTGTCTCCGAGGAGATCGTCGGCAAGGCACTCAAGGACCGACGCGAGGACGTGTTCCTCGCGACCAAGTTCTTCATGCCGATGAGCCAGGACGACCCCAACCAGCGGGGAGGATCGCGGCGCTGGATCATGCGCGCGGTCGAGAACTCCCTGCGCCGGCTGGGCACCGACCACATCGACCTCTACCAGGTCCACCGTCCCAGCCCGGACACCGACGTCGCCGAGACCCTCGGCGCCCTCTCCGACCTCGTCCGTCAGGGGAAGGTCCGCTACATCGGCTCCTCGTCCTACTCCGGCTCCCAGATCGTCGAGGCCCAGGGGACCTCCCGGCAGCGGCGCATGGAACGGTTCGTGACCGAGCAGCCGCCGTACTCGATCCTGGTCCGCGGCGTCGAGGAAGACGTGCTTCCCACCGTGCGCCGCCACGGCATGGGCACCCTGACCTACAGCCCGCTCGCCGGCGGCTGGCTCTCCGGCCGCTACCGCAAGGACACCTCGTCCGGCCCGGCCTCCACGGCGCGGCCTGCGGCCCGCTTCGACATGAGCAGCCCGGCCAACCAGCGCAAGCTCGACGCCGTGGAACAGCTCGCGGTCCTGGCCGAGAAGGCCGGGCTCACCCTGATCGAGTTGGCTGTCGCCTTCGTGATCAACCACCCCGGCGTGACCTCGGCGATCATCGGGCCCCGGACGATGGAGCAGCTCGACGCGTTTCTCCCCGCCGCCGACATCACCCTCCCGGCCGACGTCCTCGACCGCATCGACGAGATCGTGGCCCCCGGCGTGACCGTCAACCCCGCCGACAACAGCTACGGCGACTTCGAACTACGAGCCGACCAGCGGCGCCGCTGAAGCGACCCTCTCCCCGACGAGCCGTTCGTAGTTCGGGCACCGGGTGACGTCCTCGTGGGCGCAGTGCAGTCCGCCCTCGATGAACTCCAACGCCGCCTGGGCCGCAGCGATTTTCGATCGGAGGTCCTTGGCCTCGCGGTGGAGGATCTCGTGCCGGGTGCTGCGGTCGACGGTGGCGGACAGGGTCCTGATGGTGTCCAGGCCAAGGCCGGCCTCCCTGCAGAGGAGGATCACCGCTACGCGGGTGAGGTCGCCGGCGTCGTAGCGGCGGTGCCCGGCCGCGTCCCGTCGGGGATGCAGCAGGCCCACCGACTCCCAGTGCCGCAGGACGTGTGGGGCCAGGCCGAACCGTGCCGCGAGGGCGCCGATGCTCATCGCATCGGCGTCGCCGAGTTCGCTTGACTTCATGCCGACATTAAGTCGCAGCCTGGGATCCATGTCCAAGAACCAGGAAGCGGTGGAAGAGCACCGCGACATCGAGGCCCTGCTGGCCGTTCTCGACGCGGCGGACCGGATGCCGGGCGCCACCCGGCTGCGCGAGCGTTCCTACGAGTTGCTGTCTGCCGTCCCGGGATCGAGCGTCGTGGACGTCGGCTGCGGAGCCGGGCGCGCTGTCGCCGAGCTGGCTGAGCGCGGCGTCCGGGCGGTGGGCGTGGACCCCGACCCGTGGATGCTGGCCGCGGCGCGACGAAGGTGGCCGGCGGCCGAGTTCCGGGAGGCGGGAGCGGAGGAGCTGCCGTTCGCCGACGGAAGCGTGCGCGGCTATCGAGCCGACAAGGTCTTCCACGTCCTGCGGAAGCCGGGGCGGGCGGTGGCGGAGGCGCGGCGCGTTCTGTGCCCGGGCGGCAGGATCGTCCTGGTCGGACAGGACTGGGACGCCATCATGATCGACTCGGATGACGCGGCCCTCACCCGCACGATCGTGCGCGCCCGTGCCGACCTCCTGGGCGCGCCCCGTGCCGGCCGCCAGTACCGCGGCCTGCTCTTGGACGGCGGTTTCGTCGACGTCAGCGTCGAAGTGCACACCAGCGTGTTCACCGACCCCACGATGCTGCCGCTGGTGACCAGGCTCGCCGAGCCGGCCTGTGCGAGCGGCGCCGTCGGCCGTGACCAGGCCGACGAATGGCTCGCCGAGCAGCGCCGACGCGCCGAGACGGACCGCTTCTTGGTCGCTGTTCCCCTCTTCGTGGCCGCTGCCTCCGCGCCGGAGCAGGAGGACTCCGGCCACCTGCAGAGGTCGGTGAGCGGCAGCGATCACTAGGCTCCACCGTTCACGATGCCCTGAGACACCGCATCTAGTGTGGCCGTCGACCGAAGGAGGCGGCGCATGGCCGATGTCATGGATCTGATCTGCTACCCGATCAAGGGATGCGCGGGCACGCCGATGAGCGACGCGCTCCTCACACCGGCGGGCCTCGCGCACGACCGCAGCTTCATGGTCATCAGCGAGGACGGGGTCTACCGCACCCAGCGCCGCCACCCCCGCCTCGCCCTGATCAGGCCCGCCATCAGCGCCGACGGTACGCGGCTCACACTCGACTCGGCCGACTCCACGGGCCGGCACGGCGCGGTGCACCTCGACGTGACCACGTCCGCGCCGCGCCGCGACATCGACCTGTTCGGGGCCGCCTTCCAGGGAATCGACCAGGGTGACGACGCCGCCGCCTGGCTCTCCGAGATCCTCGGCACCCCCAGCCGGCTGGTCCGCGTGCCACCGGAGCACGACCGGATCGCCGAGGGACTGACCCCCGGTCCCTCCGGCTACGCCGACAGCAGCGCCGTCCACCTGCTCTCCGGCGCCTCCCTCACCCTCCTCAACCAGCGGATGGCTCAGCGTGGCGCCCCGCCCCTGCCCATGAACCGCTTCCGCCCGAACATCGTCGTCGACACCCGCCCCGGCCCCGGCCATGACAGCGGTGGCGACTGGGCGGCCGTGCCGCACGCCGAGGACCGCGCACGCCGCATCACCATCGGCGAGGCCGAGCTGGGATACGCCAAGCTCGCGGTGCGCTGTGCGGTCACCCTGGTCGATCAGGAGGCCGGGGCGCGGCAGGGGCGGGAACCCCTGCGGACGCTCGCGACCTACCGGCGAGGGGCGAGCGGAGGCGTGGTGTTCGGCGCGAAGTTCTCCGTGCTACGGCCCGGGAAACTGTCGGTCGGCGACGAGGTGGTCGTCCAGGAGTGGGGCGACTCCGAGAGGTGAGGACACAGCACTGGGATTCGGCGGGACATGGCGGACACTGGGCAGCAGGGAGAGGGGAGGCCGACCGTGCTGACCGTAGTCCGCGAACAGCTGGGACAGGCCCTGTTCCGCCGCGTCGCCGGCCCCGACGGACCGGCCGCGCGCGCCCGCATCCACTACACCCCCGGCCCGCGCTGGTTCGGACCCGACCGTCCGATCCGTACCGTCCACGGTGACGCCTCGATGTTCATCGGCGGGCTCAGCGCGCTGCTCCTGCAGTCCCTGCATCCGCTCGCCATGGCGGCGGTGGCCGGGCACTCCGGGTACCGAGGCGATCCGTGGGGACGCCTGCAGCGCACCAGCACCTTCCTGGCCGTGACGACGTTCGGCACCGCCGGGGACGCCCAGCAGGCGGTCGACCACGTCCGGGGCATCCACGAACGCATCCGCGGGACGACAGCCGACGGCACGCCCTACCACGCGGCCGATCCGCATCTGCTCGCCTGGGTGTACGCCGCCGAGACGGACAGCTTCCTGCGGGCCCACGAACGCTTCGGAGCCCGACCTCTGGACGCCGCCGGTTACGACGGCTACGTCGCCGACACCGCGCGCGTCGCCGAGGCGCTGGGAGTGATCGACCCGCCACGAGACCGGCGCGAGCTGACCGAGTGCCTGAACGCCTACCGGCCCGAACTGCGGACCACGTCCCAGGCCCGGGCCGCCGCCCGCTTCCTGCTGTTCCAGCCGCCCCTGCCGCTCGCGGTGCGGCCCTTCTACGGCGGGCTGGCCGCGAACGCCGTCGCGCTGCTCCCGCGGTGGGCCCGCGGCATGCTGTGGCTGCCCCGGGTGCCGGTGGTCGAGAGCCTCGCCGTACGTCCCACCGGCCAGGCGCTGACCCGCGCCATCCGCTGGGCGATGACCTCGCAGCGCCAGTCCCGCCCGACCTGAGAGGGCCGGCGCCCGATCACACGGGATGCTGGTCCGAGGACGGACGCCGGTTCTCCGGTACGGCGTCACCGGCGGGGGCGTCGCCGCGGCCGTAGTGGTGGGTGGTGAACATGTAGAGCAGGCCGGAGACCAGCACGACCGCGCCGCACAGCAGGACGATCCAGTTCTCCCACCAGGACTTCTCCGGTGTGCGGGCCCAGGAGATGTTGATGATGGCGAGGATGCCGTAGACCAGCGCCGCGACGTTCACCGCGAGGCCCCAGCGGCCCAGGGTGAACTCACCGGCCGGACGCCAGCCCTTGAGCCGGGCGCGCAGCGCTGCCAGGACCACCATCTGGAACGAGCCGTAGATGCCGAGGATCGCGAACGAGACGATGTTGGTGAGGGCGTCCTCGGAGAGCAGCGAGGCGAAGGCGATGAGCAGCGGCACCGCGGCGGACACGAACAGCGCGTAGCCGGGCACCGCGCGGGCGTGGGAGAACCGCCGCAGCAACTGGTGCCCGACGATCATCTCGTCCCGGGCGTAGGAGTAGATGAGCCGCCCGGCGGCGGCCTGAAGGCTGATGGTGCAGGACAGGAACGAGATCAGGACCACGGCCATCACCAGCCGCGCCCCGGTCTCGCCCATGGCGTCGTACAGCACGTCCACCACCGGGTCGGCCTGCTCGCCGGAGATGATCGCGTTGAAGTCGGTGACCGACAGCAGCAGCGACATGCAGGTGAACGTGGCCGCGGCGCCGCCGATGTAGATCGTGCGACGCATCGCCCGCGGAATGACCCGGCCGGGGTGGGCGACCTCCTCGGCGGTGTCGCCGCACGCCTCGAAGCCGTAGTACTGGTAGAGGCCGATGATCGCGGCGGCCAGGAACGCGGGCAGATAGGAGCCGTTCTCCTCGATGCCGTACGTGTCGAAGATGATGCCGAGGTTGTGGTGGCGGTGCGTGGTCAGCAGGTAGATGCCGACGACGAGGGCGCCGATCAGCTCGCCGCCGAAACCGATGATGGCCGCCGCCGACAGTGCCTTGGTGCCCATGTAGTTGATGAGGATGGCGACGACGATGAGGACGGCGGTGCACAGCACGGTGGTGTGCACGGTGGCGTCGAAGCCGAAGAGGATCGCGATGTAGGGACCGGCGCCGTACGCGACGGACGTGATCGTCACCAGCAGGGCCCACATGTACACCCAGCCGGTCATCCACGCCCAGCGCTTGCCCCACAGCCGCCGGGCCCAGGGGTAGACGCCGCCCGCGATCGGGTACTGGGCGACGATCTCACCGAAGATCAGCGCGACGAGGAACTGACCGCAGCCGGCGATCAGGAACGCCCAGACCATCGGCGGTCCGCCCTCGACGATGGCGGTGCCGAAGAGGGTGTAGGTGCTCACCACGGGGGAGAGGTAGGTGAAGCCGAGGGCGAAGTTCGCCCAGGGGCCCATGTCCTTGCGGAACTCCGAGCCGGGCTCGCCGCCCGGGACGCCGGACGTGGCTGCGGGCGGCTGGGTACCGGTCATGGCCGCGCCCCCCGTCCCGCGGTGATCAGGTCGGTGGCGCGTTCGGCGGCGAGCAGCACGGTCACCATGGGGTTGATGGTGGGCATCGTCGGGAACACCGACGCGTCGACGATCCGCACGCCATCGAAGCCGCGCAGTCTCAACTCCGGGTCGCAGACGGCCATCGGGTCGTCCGGGGCGCCCATGCGGCACGTGCCCGCCGGGTGGTAGACGGTGTGTGCCGCGCGGCGGCCGTACTCCGACAGGTCGGCGTCGGAGACGACGTCCGGGCCGGGCGCGACCTCGCGGACGAGCCAGTCGCGCAGCGGGTCGGTGGCGGCGACCTCGCGGGCGACCTTGAGACCGTCCACGACGGTGCGCTCGTCATGTCCCTCGGGGTCGGTGAAGTACCGGAAGTCCAGGGCGGGATGCTGGGACGGATCGGCGCTGCGCAGCCACATGCGGCCGGTGGAGCGAGCACGCGGCACGTTCGGCGTCATGCACACTCCGTGCTGCGGCACGGGGTAGCCGAGACGTTCGGTGTTGACGGTGAACGGCACCTGGTAGAAGTGGAACATCAGGTCGGGGCGGGGCTGGCCCTTGTCGCGGCGCAGGAACAGCCCGGCGTCGGAGTCCATCGCCGATTGGGGTGGCAGCGGTCCGGCGGTCTCCCAGACGATCACCGACTCGGGGTGGTCCAGCAGGTTCTCCCCCACGCCGGGCAGGTCGGCCCGTACACGGATGCCCAGGCCGCGCAGGTCGTCGGCCGGGCCGATACCGGACAGCATCAGCAGGCGCGGGGTGTCGATGGCTCCGGCGCACAGCAGGAGTTCCCGCTCGGCGCGCACGGCGGCCGGCTCCCCGTCGGCGCCGCGGACGGCGACCCGGGTCAGCCGGCCGGAGTCGTCGGTGAGAAGTCGGTGGGCCCATGTCTCCAGCAGCAGCGTGAGGTTGGGCCGGTCCAGGACGGGGTGGAGGTAGGCGACGGACGCGGAGGAACGCAGATTGCCCTGCGGCTGGTAGGCCAGCGAGAAGAAGCCGGCGCCGTCGGCGAAGGGTTCGGCGTTGAAGTCGTCGACGACGGGGACGCCGAGTGCGCGCGCGGCCGCGGTCACGAAGTCCTTGGCGATGGGATTGCGGTCCGCCTCGGCCACCGGGACGATCTCGGTGAGCAGCCGGTCGCGGTACGGCAGGATCGTCGACGGCTCCCAGCCGGCACAGCCCCGGCTCACCCAGTCGTCCAGGTCCTGGGGCAGCGGCAGGAAGCTGATCAGCGTGTTGTGGGAGGAACAGCCGCCGAGCACCCGGGCCCGTGAGTGCAGGATGTGGGAGTTGCCGCGCGGCTGCTCGACGGTCGTGTAGCCGTAGTCGAACTCCGAGCCGAGCAGGTTGATCCAGTTGCGCAGGCGCAGGATGCGTTCGTCGCCGACGTCGCTGGGGCCGCCCTCGATGACGCAGACGCGGCAGTCGGGGTCCTCGCTCAGCCGGGCGGCGAGCACACAGCCGGCGGTGCCTCCGCCGACGATGACGTAGTCGTAGGCGGACTCGGGGCCGTGCGGGGTGGTGGGGGCCATGCGGTGCCCTTCTTCGTCGGCCGTTGCGCAGAGGGGCGTACGGTCGGTGTGTGGTGGTCGTCGCGCCATGACGGGCGCTGCGGAGCCCGGGCGTCAGCCCTTGAACCAGCCCGAGCGAGCCGGCGCGAGGTTCTGGTAGATGTGCTTCGCCTCCTGGTACTCGCGCAGCCCGGTGGGGCCCAGTTCGCGTCCGACGCCGGAACGGCCGAAGCCGCCCCACTCGGCCTGCGGCACGTAGGGGTGGAAGTCGTTGATCCACACGGTGCCGTGCCGCAGCCGCTGCGCGACGCGCTGGGCGCGGCTCGCGTCGGAGGTCCACACGCCGCCGGCCAGGCCGTAGCGGGTGTCGTTGGCCAGTTCCACCGCCTCGTCCTCGGTGCGGAAGCGCTCCACGGTGACCACCGGGCCGAAGACCTCCTCCTGGACGATGCGCATGGAGCGGTCGCAGTCGGCGAAGATCGTCGGCAGCAGGAAGAAGCCGCGGTTCAGGGCCGGATCGTCCGGGCGGGTGCCGCCGGTGACGAGCCGGGCGCCCTCCTCCCGCCCTACGGCGATGTAGCTCTCGACCTTCTCGCGGTGCTCGGCGGAGCTGAGCGGCCCGCTCTCGGTGCCCTCCTCCAGGCCGTTGCCGAGCCGGATCGCCCGCGCGCGGTCGGCGTAGGCCTCGACGAACCGGTCGTGCAGCGCGTCCTCGACCAGCAGACGCGAACCGGCCGAGCAGACCTGACCGGAGTGCAGGAAGGCGGCGTCCAGCGCGTAGTCCACGGCGGCGTCGAAGTCGGCGTCCGCGAAGACGATGTTGGGGTTCTTGCCGCCCAGTTCCAGTGCGATGTTCCTCGGCCCCTCGGCGGCGCTGGCCATGATGGACCGTCCGGTGGACAGGCCGCCGGTGAAGGACACCAGGTCGACGTCGGGGTGGCCGGTGAGGGCGGCGCCCACGGTGGCCCCGGAGCCGAGCACCAGGTTGGCGACGCCGCGTGGTGCGCCGGCCTCCTCGATGAGGCGGAGCATGGCGATCGTGGTGAGCGGTGTGGTCTCGCTGGGCTTGAGGACGAAGGTGTTGCCGGCGGCGAGGGCGGGGGCCACCTTCCACGACGCCTGGAGCAGCGGGTAGTTCCAGGGGGCGATGAGCGCGCACACCCCGACCGGCTGGTAGACGACGCGGCTGAGGACGTCCGGGCCGACGTCCACGACCCTGCCGCCGTCCTTGCCCGCGAGTTCGGCGAAGTAGCGGAAGGCGTTCGCCACGTCCTCCACGTCGATCCGGCCCTCGGTGAGCGTCTTGCCGGTGTCGAGCGTCTCGGTGCGGGCGATGTCCTCCTTGTCGCGCAGCAGCAGATCGCGGACGCGCAGCAGGAGGTCGGCCCGGCGGCGCGAGGGGGCGTTCGCCCAGTCCCCCTCGTCGAAGGCGCGCCGGGCGGCGCGGACGGCGCGGTCCACGTCGGTGGCGTCGGCCTCGTCGACCGTGGTGATGACGGAGGCGTCGTAGGGGTTGACCACCTCGCGCCGCGCACCGGCCGCAGCCTGTGTCCACTCACCGTCGATGTACAGCTCACCCACCGCGGGCCTCCTTCGCGTCCGGCCGGGACCGATCGATCGGTTCGACGTTCAGCAACATGGCCCATCGCACGGGCGGCGGCCGCGGGACGCACCGCCGGGATCGCGTCGGGGTGGCCCAGAGGACCCGGGTGGGCTAGTGGCTCCGCTCGGATGGTTGACCAGGGCGGTGTCCAAGATCCGCTCCCGCGGCCGTGTTGATCTGCGCGCGAGGATGTCCGTCCCCCACCATGACAGGAAATGTCCTTTCTGTCTGGAGGTCTCCCGTGCAGCCTGACGGCTTTCCCGCCCCGGATTCCGGGCTCCTGGTCACTCATTTCCTGACGGTCGCCGACGTGGCCCGCTCGCGTGCCTTCTACAGCGACGTCCTCGGCGGTGAGGTGGTGCTGGAGGAGAACCCCTGCACCGTCCGGCTCGCCAACGGATGGATCATCATGAACCCGGGCGGCGGCCCCACCCCGGACAAGCCCGACGTCACCCTGCGTCCACCCACCGACCCGACCACGGTCAGCAGCTTCCTCAACCTCCGCGTCGCCGACATCGAGGCCTGCCACCGGGAGTGGAGCGCGAAGGGCGCCGAATTCCTCACGCCGCCGATCGATCGCGGGGCCGAGGTGCGGTGCTACGTGCGTGACCCGGACGGCTATCTCATCGAAGTCGGCCAGGCCACAGGCATGTTGCACGGCGTCTACGCCGACCCGCCCGCCGGCACGAGCTAGTGCTGCGCCGGGCACCGTCCGCCCTGCTGCCGGCCGGTCCTGCTGCGCGGTGCCGGTCTATTCCTGATGGTCGGCCCAGAGGTACGACTCGGGCAGCAGGTCGGTGATGAGGACCGTTCGTGTGCGGTCGTCCTTGCCGACGATGACCTTGAGGGTGGGGTAGTAGTCGAGAAGAACCTGACGGCACCGTCCGCACGGGGGAACGACCCCTCGGTCGCGGTCGCCCACGGCGACGATGGTGTCCAACTCGTAGGCGCCCTGGGCGGCCGCCGTACCGACGAGGACCAGCTCGGCGCAGGGGCCGCCCGTGAAGTGGTAGGCGTTCACCGCGGTGATGATCCGGCCGTCGCCGGCCCGTGCGGCCGCTGCCATGGTGTGGTTGTCACCCCTGCAGCGCGTGCGCGCGACCTGGGCCGCGGCCTCGATCAGTTCGTGGTCGACGGGGTGGGTCTGCATGATCGTCCTTCTCAGCCTTCGTCGGGTGTCGGGGCGACGTTGACCTGCGGGAGGAGTCCGATGGCACAGGTCCGGCTTTCGATCATATGCGGGGTCGAGGGAGAGGCGGCCGGGCCCGGCGGACGGGCCGATGGCAGGCCCGCCCCGGCTGCTGACGGCTGAGCGATGGTGTCAGTCCTGGCGGCTCAACTGCCGTGCTGAATACGTCAGTTGCGGCAGCTGTCAACCGCTGGGCGGGTGACGGGTCGGCCGTGTGTCGTGCGTGGTTCCGGTGGCGCTGTGGAGGGCGGCGTGTTGCCGGCTCAGAGGCTGGCCGGGCGCACCAGGCCGGTTCGCTTGACGCCGCTCAGGATGGGAGTGACCTCCACGGTGGAGATGTGTTCCAGGGCGCCGATCGTGTCGCTCACGAAGTGGTAGAGCGCGTCGAGGTCCGCTGCCGCGACGGCCACGAGGAGGTTGGCGGGGCCGGTGGTGGCGGAGGCGAAGCGGACCTGGGGGTGGCGGCTGAGCCGGCGACCCGTCTCCTCCAGTCCGCCCGGCGCGACGGTGATCCACAACAGGGCCTCGGTGCGGATGCCCAGCCGGGCGAGGTCGACCTCGGTCGCGAGCCGCAGGACCTGGCCGCCGACCAGTGCCTCCAGGCGCCGGCGGGCGGTGAGCGCGGTGGTGTCGGCGCGGCGGGCGAGGTCGGTGTACGAGGCGCGTCCGTCCTCGGTCAGAGCGGTGATCAGGTGCTGGTCGACGGGCTGGAGGGCGGGGCGTTCGAGTGCCGCCGCCATGTCGGGGCGCAGTGCGGCCAGTTCCGCCTCCGTGAGCAGGCCGCCGCTCCAGTCGAAGGCGGCAGGGAAGACCCGCAGCAGCACGTGGGAGGTCCAGGACTGCACCGCCGGGGTGGCGGGGAGGTCGCGCAGCAGCAGGTGGTTGCGCGCCTGCGTGCCGTCCAGGAACAGCACGGTGCAGATCTCGTCGCCGCCGCCGAGGACGTCCACCCAGACGGTGTCGGGGCGGCGGGCCAGGGTGGCGGCGACGGCTCTGATGCGGTGGGGCTTGCAGCGGATGCGCAGGGCCAGCGGGATCAGATCGGGGAAGTGCACGGGGTTGCGCACTGCCGTGGCACGCAGGGTGCCGTCGCCGAACAGCGGTGCCGTACGGCGGACGACGGTGCGCTCCGAGATGTCGAGGACGCGTCCGACCGTGCGCCACGAGGCGCGTGGGGCGGCCAGCAGCGCGGCGGTGATCCGGCTGTCGGTCTCGTTGAGTGGATGGCGTACTTCCTCCATGAATCAAGATCCTATGTCCTACTTCCTCCGTCGGAGTCGACACTTCTGGCTCGGATTTTCACCCCGGCCTAGAAACGTCTCAGGTCGATCGAGACGAGAGAGCGGGTGAGCACGATGACGGGCATCGAGCACATGGTCAGGGACACCGGTCGAGGCAAGGTCAGGGGAGTGGCGGAGGGCGGGGCGATCTCCTTCCGGGGCGTCCCGTACGCCGCGTCGCCGGTGGGTGAACTGAGGTTCGCGCCGCCGCGGCCGCACCCGGGCTGGACGGACGTACGGGATGCGGCACCGGCCGGCCCGTCCGTGCCGCAGGCCGCCTCCCGGCTGGAGAGGGTGCAGGGGCGGCGTGTACCGGACTGGAACGAGGACGGCAGCCTGACCCTCAACGTCTTCGCCCCGCGCCGGGCGCTGGAGGACGGAGCGACGCGCCCGGTCCTGGTCTGGTGGCACGGGGGCGGTTTCACCAGCGGATCCGGCGGCTGGGACTGGTACGACGGCAGCCGGCTCGCCGCCCTCGGCGACATCGTGGTGGTCACGGCCAACTACCGTGTGGGACCGCTCGGTTACCTCTACCTGCCTCGGATCGGCGCTGCCAACCTCGGCTTCCAGGACCAGGCCGCCGTTCTGCGCTGGGTCCAGGACAACATCGCCTCCTTCGGCGGCGATCCACGCGTCGTCACCGTCGGCGGGCAGTCCGCCGGGGCCTACTCCTCGCTGATGCTCGCCCTCGACCCCGGGACGAACGCATCCATCACCCGCGTGCTGCTCCAGAGCGGCCCCTTCGGCCTGAACCCGCAGGATCCGCAGCAGGCCACCGAGAACGCCGCCGCCTACCTGCGCCTGCTGGGTGTCCCGGACGGCGCGGACACCGCGAAGGCCCTGCGCGCCCTGCCCGCCGAGCAGTTGCTGGACGCCTACGGCCGGCTCTCGGGTCGGCTCGCGACTCCGGGCGACGCGGCGCCGCCGATGTACCCGGTCCTGGGCGCCCCCGGCCTGTCCCGCACCCGGCAACAGGCGCTCGTGGACGGCGCGTTGGAGGGCAGGTCACTGCTGATCGGCACCACGCGCGACGAGGCGACGGCGTTCTTCGCCTTCGACCCCCGCATCCAGAACCTGACCACGGCCGCCGCCCTGGACGTGCTCAGCGCGCAGGTAGGTCCGCAGGCCGCTCAGGAGGTGTACCAGCGGCACGCCGCCCGTCTTCCGCACGCGACACCGGCGCAGACCTTCACCGCCGTACAGACCGACGGCCTCTTCCGCGACGGCTCGCTGGAGATCGCCGACCACCACGCGGCCGGTGGAAACACCACTTACGTCTACCAGTTCGACCATGCTCCCGCTGAGGATCCGTACGCCCTCGGTGCCACCCATTGCGCCGAACTGCCGTTCCTCTTCAACACCTTCGACGCCTACCCCGACAGCCCCGTCCTCGCCGGGGCCGGTGACTCCGAGCGTGCCCTGGGGCACGAATTCGCCAGTGCCGTAGCCGAGTTCGTCGCCGCCGGAACGGCCGCCGACTGGCTGCCCTACGCTCCCGCGACCGCGGCACGCATCCGCCACTTCGGCTGAGGGCGGAGAGGGGCGCCCTGCGCTTCCTCCGTGAGCGGCAGCTGCCGGCCCGTTCAGTGTGACGCGCATCACTGGTCAGAGTGCGAACTTCCGCGCCCGACCCGCATCCAGTCCGCGTCGACCACGTTCGTTCCGGTTCACCAAGGAAGGCTCAATGGGTTATCTGCGCGGATTCATCCCCTGGATCGTCGCCGGCGTCGTCTCCTCCTTCGACTGGCGCTGGGGTGCGGTCAGTGGGTTCGCCTCCGGACTGCTGCTCCTGCTCCAGGACCGCCGTCGTGGGGTGGACCTGGACGCGCTGATCCTGGAGGTCAGCACCATCGTGTACTTCGTCGTGGTCGGTGCCGTCGCCGTCACCCGGCCGGCCTCCGCCCTGTCGCATCACACGGATGTCGTGTCCTTCGCCTGGCTGGCCGCGACGGCCTGGGGGACGCTGGCGATCCGCCGCCCCTTCACGCTGGGCATCGCCAAACGCCAGACACCGCGCGAGTTCTGGGAGATGCCGGAGTTCATCCGCGTCAACAACCACATCACCAGCGCGTGGGGCACTGGCTTCACCTTCATCGGCGTCAGCCTGGCCGTCGTCGGCGCGGTGTCCGCCCCTGCCTGGGTGGGCATCGCCGCCCACGTCGTCGGTCTCGTCGGCCCCGCCGTCTTCACGAAGGTGTATCCCGCCCGCGCCCAGGCACGTCTGCAGGCCTCCCAGGCACCGGCCACGGCCGCACCCCGGCAGTCCACGGCCGTACCCCACCAACCCACCGTCGTACCCCAGCAGCCCAGTGAAGGAGTGAGCACACATGAGCACTGAAGCGAGGAACGTCGTCCTGGTGCACGGCGGGTTCGTCGACGGTTCGGGCTGGAAGGGGGTCTACGACCGGCTGACCGCCGACGGTTACAGCGTCACCGTTGTCCAGAACCCCACGCTCTCCCTCGACGGCGACGTCGCCGCAACCGAGTCGATCCTCGACGCCCAGGACGGCCCGACCGTACTCGTCGGCCATTCCTACGGTGGCGCGGTGATCTCCCAGGCCGGCAACCACGAGAACGTGAGCGCGCTCGTGTACATCGCGGCGTTCGCGCCGGACAAGGGCGAATCCGTCAGCACCCTCATCGCCGACCCGCCGCCCGGCGCGCCCGTTCCGCCCATCCTGCCGCCCCGCGACGGCTTCCTCTTCCTGGACCGGGAGCAGTTCGCCGCGGCCTTCGCCGCCGACCTGCCCGCCGACGAGGCGCGGTTCCTCGCCGACTCCCAAGTGCCGTGGGGCGTCGCCGCGTTGGAAGGCACCGTCAGCCGGCCCGCCTGGCGGGCCAGGCCGAGCTTCTACCTCGTCGCCACCGACGACCGTATGATCCCGCCCCCGGCGCAGCGCGCCATGGCCGAGCGGGCCGGCGCGACGGTCACCGAGACCGGCGGCAGCCACGCCCTGTACGTGTCCAAGCCCGGTGAGGTCACCGCGCTCATCCAGCGGGCCGCCGCCGGAACGGGCGCTTGACGGTTCATCGCCGACGGCCGGTGCCCCAGGGCATCCGAACGGGCCTGACGGGCATCGGCCGCACCGGATTCCGGCAGGGCACGACCAGGTTCCTCGCTCCCCGTGGGTTCCGTGACGCCGACGGGACCCGCGGGGCCAGACCAGGAAAGCAGCATGACCGACGAGACAACTCTTCCCCTGTACCTCCGGGGCCGCTTCGCCCCGGTCCCCGACGAGCACACCGCGGCCGACCTCACCGTGCGGGGTTCGCTGCCGCCCGAGCTGGACGGCCGCTATCTGCGCAACGGCCCCAACCCGCTGCCAGGCGAGGACAAAGGGCACTGGTTCACCGGACCCGGCATGCTGCACGGCATCCGGCTGAGCGACGGCCGCGCCGAGTGGTACCGCAACCGGTGGGTGCGCACCCGGGAGCTGGAGGGACATCCCCTCATCCGGGAGGACCTCACCGTCGATCTGGCCGCGACTCCGGCCAACACCCACGTGATCCGGCACGCCGGCATCGTGCTCGCCCTCTGCGAGGTCGGGCTTCCCTACTGGGTCACCCCGTCGCTGAAGACCGTCGGACCGTACGACTTCTTCGGACGGCTGACCACGGCGATGACCGCGCACCCCAAGGAGGATCCCGTCACCGGTGAACTGCACCTGTTCGGGACGGGCTTCGCCCCGCCGTACCTCACGTATCACCGGGTCACGGCGGAGGGCGACCTGCTCGACAGCCGCCCGATCGACGTGCCGGGCCCGACGATGATGCACGACTTCGCCATCACCGAGCATCACATCGTCTGGCTGGACCTGCCCGTCGTCCTCGACCCCCAACTCGCCGGACGCGGCGGAATGCCCTACCGGTGGGACGACGGCTACGGCGCGCGGCTCGGGGTCATGTCCCGGACGCCGGGCAGCACGGACGTGCGGTGGTACGACGTCGATCCCTGCTACGTCTTCCACGTCGGCAACGCCCATGAGGACGGACACGGGCGGATCGTGCTGGACGCGGTGCGCTACGACCGCGACGGTTTCCGGCGTGGCTGGTCGGACATCGGCGGGCCCGTGTCACCGGGCGGCGGCCCGGCCGGGGCGGGGGAGCCGCTGCACGGCCGGGCTCCCTCGGCCTTGCACCGCTGGACCCTGGACCCGGCCACCGGTCACGTCACCGAGTCCCCACTGGACGACCGCGCGGCCGAGTTCCCCACCCACGACGAAAGACGCACCGGGCGCTCCCACCGTTACCTGTACACGGTCGGCGACGACGGCATCACCAAGCACGACCTCGCGCGTCACACCGCGCGCACGCACGAGACGCCCGGCAGCCGCCACGCCGGCGAGGCCGTCTTCGTACCGGCGGCCGACGGTGCCGGTGAGGACGAGGGCTGGCTGCTGTCACTCGTCTCGGACGACCATGGCGCGGCGGGCGAGCTGCTCGTACTCGACGCACGGGAGCTTGCCGTGCAGGCCGTCGTGGAGCTGCCGCACCCCGTCCCGGCCGGTTTCCACGGCAGCTGGCTGCCCGAGCCGTCCTGACCCGGGCATGATGCAGCACAGGCACTCCGGGGCCTCGGCCGACTGCGGCCGACGCCCCGCGGGTCGCGTCACCTACGGAGGCGTTAGCAGACCATGACAGCCCTCAGCCCTCCCACGGACGAGGAACTCACCCGCCGGGCCCAGGCCGGGGAGACCGCGGCGCTCGGCCTGCTGCTGGCCCGCCATCAGGCACCGATGCGGGCGGTGGCGCTGAGCCTGCTCGGCTACGGCCCGGACGCGGAGGACGCGGTGCAGGACGCCGCACTCACCGCGCTGCGCCGCATCGGCGACGTACGCGACCCCGCGGCCGTGGGCGCGTGGCTGCGGGCGATCGTGCGCAACAGCTGCCGCATGCGACTGCGCGCCGGCCGGGAGACACCGGGTCTGGTCGGCCTCGACCACCTGCAGGCCCGCGACCAGGGGCCGTCGTGTCCCTCGCACCCCGAACGGGTCGTCGACCAGCACGCGATGCGCGACTGGATCTGGGACGCGATGGAACAACTCCCCGAGCCGCTGCGATTGGTGCTGATGCTGCGCCACTTCAGCGGCATCACCTCCTACCGGGAGATCGCCCAGACCTGCGAGATCCCGGTCGGCACGGTGCGCAGCCGCCTCAACCAGGCCCGGACGAAGGTCGCGCAGGTACTGCTGACGACCGCCGCACAGATGCACGACGACGCCTCCCGGCTCACCGAGGACAGCCGGCAGGAGGCCGAGGTCACGCTGGAGGGCGCCCGGCGCGGCCGTCAGCCCAGGGAGATCCTGCAGCTCTGGCCGGCGGAGACCGAGCTGCTCGGCGTGCTCAGCACGCCGGGGGAGCGCTGCCACCCCTTCCCTGCCATGAGGAGGAACCGGGAGAAGGGCGTGACGCAGCGTCTGCGCCATGTGGTGGCCAGCCGTTCCCTCACCATCTGGGAGATGGACGTCATCAACCCCGCGGGCATCCCCGACCCCTGCCCGCCCACGCTCGCCTGGGTCATGGTCCGCCGGAACCGACGGGTTCGGACGCTCCGCGTGGTCTTCCCCGAGCCGCAGCGATGAGCGACCGGTGGATTCGACCGGGGACGGTTCCGGCGGCGTGCCGTGGCCGGTCGGTCCACTTTGTGGCCACTGGCCCTGTCCCGGAGTCGCGAGCCCCGCTGGGATGGACGCGCTTGCGATGACAGGCGGTCACCCGGGATCCGCCGCTTCCGCCGCGACCGAAAGGCCCTGAACACCATGCCGCGTACACGCTCGTTCGTGCAGGTCGATGTGTTCTCCACGAGCCCTTATCGAGGCAACCCGGTTGCGGTCGTCCTGGACGGGACGGACCTGACCGAAGAGGAGATGCAGCGCCTGGCGCGCTGGACGAATCTGTCCGAGACCACGTTCGTCCTGCCTCCGACGACTCCGGATGCGGACTACCGACTGCGCATCTTCACTCCGCAGGGCGAGCTGCCGTTCGCCGGGCACCCCACCCTCGGTTCCGCGCGTGCCTGGCTGGACGGCGGCGGTGTGCCGCAGCACACCGGCCGGGTCGTGCAGGAGTGTGCGGCCGGCCTGGTCACCGTCCGCCTCGACGAGGACGCTCTGTCCTTCGCCGCCCCGCCACGGCTCCGCGACGGCGAGCTCGACGACGTCCATCTCGACCAGATCGTGACCGCGTTCGGCATCACACGTGACCGGGTCCTGGCTCACCAGTGGGTGGACAACGGGCCCGGGTGGGCCGTGGTCCAGCTGGCCACCGCCGACGAGGTGCTCGCCCTCGAACCCGACCTGTCCCTCATCCCGACCGCGATGGTCGGCGCGATCGGTGCTCATCCCGAGGGATCCGAGCACCGCTTCGAGATGCGCACCTTCGCTCCCCGCGTGGGGGTGCCCGAAGACCCCGCGTGCGGCAGCATGAACGCCGGTGTCGGCCAGTGGCTCACCTCCACGGCCGCCGCACCCTCCACCTACCGGGTCTCCCAGGGCACGAGACTGGGCCGGGCGGCCAGCATCGAGATCACCGCCGACGCCGACGGCACCGTCTGGGTCGGGGGAGCCGCCACCGTCTGCATCCGCGGCACCATCACGCTCTGACCACTCCCGTGGCCCGTCCTCGCAAGGGTTGCCGGAACGCCGGCGGCGGTGCGTCGATCCATGCGAGGGGACGGACTGGTCAGGCGGTGTCGGCGGTGAGCGTCTTCATGGTGACGTAGCTGGTCACCGTGGCCACGCTCGGCAAGGTGGCCAACTGGTGGGCGTGGAAGTCCTCATAGGCGGGAAGGTCGGCCACCTCGACCTGAAGCAGGTAGTCGAAGTTGCCGGTGATGTGGTGACAGGCGACCACCCCCGGCAGTTGGGTGACCCCGCGCTCGAAAGCGACCACGTCCGCGCGGGTGTGCCGCGTCAGCCGCACACCCGCGAACACCCGCAGACTGCGGCCGACCGCCGCGGGATCGATCAGCGCCCGGTAGCCACGGATGACCCCGGCTTCCTCCAGCTGACGCACGCGCCGCAGACAGGGCGACGGAGACAGCCCGACCCGGGCGGCCAGCTCGTTGTTGCTGATGCGGCCGTGTTGTTCGAGCACGGCCAGGATCGAACGGTCCACCTCATCCATGGTGGCAGATTATTGCGCGCAGCGTGCGCCTACCACAATCGTACGCCTTGGAGGTGCGCAATTTGCTGCCGAAGTTGCCGAGATCCGGCCACATCGGGATGCCGGTCGGTCACGCTTCAGGTGTCGCACCGACGGTTCACGGGAGGGCATCCATGCCGGGCAAGAGCACCATCACCGTTCACGCCGATCGCGATGTCCGGCCCAGCCGTGCCGTGGCGCCGCCCATCTACCAGACGGCGACGTTCTCGGCCGAGGACGCGGAGACTTTCGCCCGCGTCGCCGTAGCCCCGCGCGGCCAGGACTTCTACACCCGCTTCGGCAACCCGAACCACGCCCAGGTCGCGGCCGTGGTCGCGGAACTCGAAGGCACCGAGGCGGCCATGGTCACCGCCTCCGGGATGGCCGCACTGACCACCACCGTGCTGGCGCTGGTGTCCGCCGGGGACCACGTCATCGGGCAGCGGTCCACCTACGGGGGCACGGCCTCGGTGCTGCTGAACCTGCTGCCGCGCCTGGGCGTCTCGACCACCCTCGTCGACCAGACCGACCCGGACGCGTTCGAGAAGGCCCTGACCGCCAAGACCCGCCTGATCCTGGTGGAGTCGCCGAGCAATCCGCTGCTGCAGATCACCGACCTGCGCGCTGTCGCGGACCTGGCCCGCGCGCACGGCGTGCCGACCTTGGCCGACAACACCTTCGCCACCCCGCTGAACCAGCGGCCCGCGGACTTCGGCATCGACCTGGTCTGGCACAGCGCGACCAAGTACCTCAACGGCCACTCCGACGTCTGCGCCGGAGTGCTGGCCGGACCCGCGGAGACGCTGAACCGGATCTGGGACGTCGGTCTGCTCACCGGAGCCACGCTCGGCCCGATCGACGCATGGCTGCTGCTGCGCGGCATGCGCACGCTGCCGCTGCGCGTGCCCCGGCACAACGCCAACGGTCAGGCCCTCGCCGAAGCCCTGCAGGACCATCCGGCCGTGAGCCGGGTGCACTACCCGGGCCTGGCGACCCACCCGCAGCACAAGCTCGCCGCTGACCGGATGAGCGGTTTCGGCGGCGTACTCGGCATCGAGTTCGCCGGCGGATTCGAGACGGCCGACGCCTTCCTCGGCCGACTGCGCCACGCCCGCCGCTCGGCCAGCCTCGGCGGCGTGGAGTCCCTGGCCGTGCACCCGGCGTCCATGTGGCGCGGAATGCTCAGCGAGGAACAGATCGCCGCGTCGGTGCCGCCGGGCCTGGTCCGGCTGGCCGCCGGCATCGAGGACACGTCCGACCTGGTCGCGGACGCGGTCGCCGCCGCCGACACGCTGCTCGCCCCTGCGGCCACTGCCTGAGCGGCGCCGCAGATCCGCGCGGTGGCGAGCGGCGAAGCCGCGTCTGCCGCCTCATGATCCGCAACATCCGCAAGTGAAGGAGTTCATCCGATGAAGACCCTGCTCACCGGCGGCACCGTGGTCAGCATGGACCCGTCTGTCGGCGATCTCGAGCGCGGTGACGTGCTGATCGAGGACGGCGTGATCGCCGAAGTGGCCGAGCGTGTCGAGGCGCCGGACGCCGAAGTGATCGACGCGACCGACCGGATCGTCATGCCCGGCTTCGTCGACAACCACCGGCACACCTGGCAGACGGCGTTCCGGGGCATCGGCGCGGACTGGACGTTCCCCGAGTGGGCGGTGGCCATGCACGGCACCGTCAAGCCCCACTACCAACCCGAGGACGTCTACGCGGGCACCCTGCTCGGCCGTCTGGAGGCGCTGCACTCCGGCGTGACCACGATGCTGGACTGGTACCACGTCGCCCAGACCCCGGAGCACGAGGACGCCGCCGTCGCCGCGCTGCGCGACGCGCCGGGACGCTCGATCTACTGCCTCGGCGCCGGCTGGGGCACCCCCGACCCCGTCGACGCCGACATCCGTCGCGTCCGCTCCGGCCTCAGCGGGGACGGCCTGGTCACCATGGCGCTGGGGCTGCGCGGACCCGCGGCGACCGGCATGGACACCGTCGCCCGGGAGCTGAAGCTGGCAGCCGAACTCGACCTGCGCACCAGCCTGCACATCGAGGCCGGCGGGACGATCACCGAACTGCACCAGCACGGTCTGCTGCGGGACACCACCACGTTCGTGCACGCCAACGGGATCGGCGACGAGGAACTGCGGATGCTCGCCGGAGCCGGCGGCTGGCTGTCGATCAGCCCGGACGTCGAGCTGAAGATGGGCTTCGGATCGCCGATGACCGGAAGGGCGCTGGCCGCCGGTCTGCGCCCCACGCTGTCCATCGACGACGTCCCTTCCGTCGGCGGCGACATGTTCTCCACCATGCGGACCGCCTTCGCCGTACAGCGCGGCCTGGACGGCGGCCTGCGCTCCCGCGACCTGCTGGAGTTCGCCACCGTGGACGCCGCCGCCTCCTGCGGGCTCGGCGACCGCACGGGCAGCATCACACCCGGCAAGGACGCCGACATCGTCCTTCTGCGCGCGGACGACCTCACCGTGTTCCCGGTCACCGACCCGGCCGCCACCATCGTCAGCGCCGGCCACCCCGGTCTGGTGGACACCGTCCTCGTCGCCGGCCGCCTGGTCAAACGCGACGGCGCCCTGGTGGACGTGGACTTGGCGGCGCTCAGGACCCGACTGGTCGCATCACGCGACCGGATCGCGGCGGCCGCGGGCATCCCGCTGGACGGGACCTGGCGCCCGCAGCCGGCAGCGGAGTAGCCCGACTCGGCATCGCGCACACCGGCGCCCCGGGAGGACTGCGCGGCTGCGAGAAGAGCCGAGCGGAAGGCCGAGCCGCAGGACTGCCTCTCCGCTCACGACCGCGGGAACAGCTCGCCGACCGGCGGGCCGGCGACACCCCCGGTCAAGGGGCCGGTCGCCGCCCGCCCGCCGGATTCCGACCGGCCGGCTGCGGGTGCGGTCACGTCATCCGGGGAGCAGGCTGGGATGCGGGCAGCCCCGAGCCCCGAGAGAGCGCGGTACAGACCTCGGAGGTGGTCTCCGTGGCGCACAGTGATCCCGTCGGGCGGGTCGACGAGACCGCTGCGTCGATGCTGGAGGCGCTCTTCACCCAGTCACCGATCGGGCTCCACCTCTTCGACACGGACCTGCGGGTACTGCGCGTGAACACGGCGACCCCTTTCATGCGCACCATGTCGCAGGACGAGTTCCGGGGGCGCCCGCTTCGTGACGTCTACCGGCTCATCGACGCCGACGACGTGGAGGACCTCCTGCGGCGGGTGCTCGACACCGGGATCCCGCTGCGGCGGCACATGATCCGCGCATACGTCGAGGACGCGGCGCAGGAGCGGACCTTCGAGGTCAGCGCGCTGCGTCTGGAAGACGGTGATCATTGCGTGCTCGGCGTCGCGGTCACCGCGGTCGACGTCACCGAACGGGAGCGGGCCGACGCCCGTACGAAGATTCTCGACGTCGTGCGCCGCAATGTGGGAAGCACTCTGGATCCGGCCGTGATCGGCGAGGAGCTCGCCTCGGCCGTGGTCCCCGCGTTCGCCGACGTCGCCATCGTGGAGGTCGTGGACGCCGTGATCCGCGGCGACGACCCGCCGCCGGCCCCGCTGCCCACGGGCACGTTCGTCATGCGCACCGCTTTCCGCGGTGGGAGCGGATGGCCGGCGCGGGAACAGTCGGTGGGAGACGTCCGCCGCCTCGCCGGTCCGTCGCCCATGACACAGGCCCTGGCCGACTTGCGACCGAGGGTGGTCCAGCTCGATCCGGACACGCCATGGCTGGCGGTCGATCGCGCGCTGGCGGACGCGATCCGGTCGGCACGGGCGCACTCCCTGCTCGTGGTTCCCCTGACGCTGCGCGACGCCGTCCTCGGCATCGTGAGCCTGTACCGGACGGAGCACTCGCCGGCCTTCGACGACAACGACCGCGCGCTCGCCCTCGAACTGGCCACGCACACGGCACTGTGCATCGACAACGCGCGCCGCTACACGCGCGAGCACACGATCGCCGCCACGGTCCAGCGCCGCCTCCTGCCCCGCCGGCCCGAAGCGCAGGCGTGGCTGGAGACCGCGTACCTCTCCGTCACCGGTGCCGATCCCGGGGCCTGGTACGACACCACCGCCCTGTCCAGCGCCCGGACCGCCGTCGTCGTCGGCAAGGCATCCGGACGGGGCCTGAACGCGGCCGCCGCCATGGGGCAACTCCGCACCGCCGTACGCTCGTTGTCGGCGTTCGACCTCAGCCCCGACGAACTGCTCGCCCGGCTGCACGACACGGCGGGAAGGCTCGCCGCCGAACGTGCGCGTCTCCCACTGGGCGATCCGTTGCGCCACGAGGTGCTGACAGCCGACTGTGCCTACGCGGTCCACGATCCCCTGACCGGCGTGTGCACCCTCTCGGCGGCCGGGAACCTGGCCCCCCTCGTCGTGCGCCCGGACGGGGCCGTCAGCCCGTACCGATCCGTGGGCCCGAACCGGTCGGTCTCCGTCCTCGACGTGCCGGCCGGGCCGAGGCTGGGGAGTTCGGAGGGCGCCCCGTTCGCGGCCGTCGAGGCGGACGTACCGGCCGGCAGCGTCCTGGTGTTCACCAGCGACCCGCTCCTCACGGCGTATCTGGCCGAGTTCCCGGGCCCGTTGGCCGCGCCGGCCGACTACGCCGACCGTCCGCTGCAGGACCTGTGCGATGCCCTCGTCTATGCGCTGCCCGCCGGCATGGGCGTTCATGACGCCGCGGTGATCGTCGCTCGCACCCGCGCCTTTCCTTCCCACCGGTTCGCCGCCTGGCCGCTCGACCCGGATCCGGCGACCGTCGCCGTCGCCCGCCGCGACACACGCAGACAACTCGGCACGTGGGGGCTTCAGGGCGAGACGGCCGACAACACCCAGCTCATCGTCAGCGAACTCGTGACCAACGCCATCCGGCACGGCACCCCGCCGCTCGAACTCCGCCTCATCCATGACCGCACCCTGACCTGCGAGGTCCGCGACGCCGGTTCCGCCGCCCCGCACCTGCGCCACGCCGGGATGGTCGACGAGGGCGGGCGCGGCCTGTTCATCACCGCGCAGTTGGCACAGGCGTGGGGCACCCGCTTCACGACTCCGGGTAAGACCATCTGGGCCGAGCAGGCGATGTCCGAGGCCGCGGAGCCCGAACGCTCGGCGTGAGGAACGGCGGCTCTGCCGTCAGGAGGTGAACCGAGCCGGGTCGACGGGCAGGCGAGCGCGGTCCGGCGGTCCTGTCGGCGTGGCGGCGCGTGATGCCTCGGCCCAGGTGGTCTTGGTCGAACATGTTTGCTGCCGCAGGTTGGGGCAACGCGATGTCCATGAGCCCATCGAACAACGACACCAGTCAAGATTCCGTATCCGCGAAGGCTGCTGCGTCCAAGGCCCGCAGCACCACGTCACGGGCGACTGCTCCGGCGTCGAAGGCGGCGGGCAAGGCTGCCGACAAGACCGGTGACGCGGCGTCAGCCGCCGCCGGCGCCGCAGAGCGGACGGCCGAGGCCACCACCTCGGTCGCCCGGACGGCAGCCCAGCGCGTCGAGGCCGGTCGCCAAGCGGTCGTCTCCGCCTCGGGGCAGGCCGCCGCGTTCGCCAAGACGGCCTGGACGGTCATCGCCCACCGCAAGATCCTCGCCGCCGGCGTGGGGGCGGGGCTGACCGTGCTGAGCGCGATGTCCTACCAGGTGGGCCGGCGTTCAGGCCGGCGCACGCTGGGTCCGATCACCCGTATGACCGGTGGCCGGATCTGATACGTGCGGCAAGTCCGTCCGCTGGACGGGAGAGCACGCCCACGCGACAGGGCGGCGGCGACTTCGTACGGGCCGGAAGGCCGAGTACGGCGTCGCCGCCGCCCTGTCGCATGCGGTGCCGGCCATCACGTACGCAGGCGACGGTTGTCCGTGTCCCGGCACCGGCGGACCGCTGTGCGATGGGGCCGGGACCCGTCGACTAGGGTCGCGGCATGTCCGAGGAACGGGTGGAGCAGGTGCGCCGAGGGCCGGGCCGGCCGCGGCAGGAACACCTCACCGCGGCGGTGCTGGACGCCGTCGTCGCGTTGGTGGCGGAGCACGGCATGGGCGCGCTCACCATGGATGCCGTCGCGGCCCGCGCCGGGGTGAGCAAGCCGGCGATGTACCGGCGCTGGCCGACCAAGCAGGACCTCGTCATCGCGGCGGCCGAATCGCGGATCGGGCCGCTGACCGTGCCCGACCTCGGAGACTTCCGCGCCGAGCTGCGTACCGTGCTGGCGGCGCGCATGGAGGCGTACCGGCAGCCGGGTGTCGCACGACTGCTCGCGGGCATGATCGGCGCGGCCGCCGAGGCGGGCGCGGAGCCCGGCGCCTACCGTGCCTACACGGCACGGGTGATGAACGAGACGCGTCATGTGCTGGAGCGCGGTGTCGCGCGCGGTGACGTGCGGCCCGACGCCGATCTGACGGACGCCACCACCCTCGTCGCGGCGTCGCTGGTCTTCCGGATGGTCGGTGAGCAGCGCTTGCCGGACGAGGCCCTCGTCGAGTCGATGGTGGACCTGATCGGCCGGGCGGTCGCCGCCCGGCCCTGACGCACGACTCACATAACCCCCTCCGCCGCACGCCGGAAAGTCACTCCCGGCGTGCGCTCGCCCTGCCCAAAAGGCGTTCCCGGCCCCGTAAAGCCTCCGGAATTCGTACGTCCCAGCCTCTTGCCTCGCCGCGACTCGATATCGATACTGCCGGTTACGTATTTGGCCTTCGCCGTTGGGAGACACCGCCGTGCGCCATGTCGAGACCGCCCCCGTCGAGAACCCCAGGCCCGTCCTGGACAAGCCCCTCATGCACTACGGAAGCCGGGTCCTGGACCGGCTCGCCCCCGGTACCGAGCCCTCCGCGTACGAACTGGTGGAGATCAACCCGCTCACCCCGCACTTCGGTGCCGTGCTCGGCGGCGTGGACCTGACCCGCCCGATCGGCGCCGAGCTCGCCGACGAGCTGAGGCAGGCGCTCCTGGAGTGGAAGGTGATCTACTTCCGCAACCAGACCGGCTTCACCGCCGAACACCAGCTCGCGCTCTCCGCACTCTGGGGCCCGCCTGAGCCGAACCCCTTCTTCCCGAAGACCGAGACCGTCGGCGTCTCCCGGCTCGCCAAGGACGCGAAGGCCGCTGGCAACAAGAACATCTGGCACAGCGACCACTCCTTCATGCCCAACCCGGCACTCGGTTCGGTCCTGCGCGCCGTCGAGGTACCGGCCGCCGGCGGCGACACGATGTGGGCGGACATGGCGGCGGCCTACGACAACCTGCCCGCCGACATGAAGGAGCGGATCGAGGACCTCACTGCGGTCCACGACTGGGAGCCCAGCTGGGGCGCCCTGATGAACGACGAGCAGAAGGCCACGTTCCGCAAGCAGTGGCCGAAGGTCGAGCACCCCGTCGTGGTCCGCCATCCGCGCAGCGGCCGAAGGACCCTGTACGTCAACGAGCCGTTCACCACCCGCATCAAGGGCCTGTCCGACGCGGAGAGCCGTGAACTGCTCGACATCCTGGTTCTCCAGGCGCGCATCCCCGAGTACCAGGTCCGCTTCCACTGGGAGCCCGGCTCCATCGCCGTCTGGGACAACATCGCCACCCAGCACTACGCGATCAACGACTACTACCCGCGCCGTCGCGTGATGGAGCGCATCGCCATCGCGGGAGTCCCTCTGTCCTGAACCTGCCGGGATGGGCCTGTGCCTCGCCCGACGGCCGGGTCGGGCCCGTCCGTACCTCCCCAACAGCCGCACGGCACAAGGCCGTCGTCCCACACCCACAGGAGCACCCATGTCCGCGGTACCCACCGCGCCCCAGCAGTCCGCCGGGACCGCCCGGGCCCCCGGCAGCAGCGTCCGCGCCTGGACGGTGACCGCGCTGCTCGTGGTCTTCATGATGGTCAACTTCGCGGACAAGTCCGTCCTGGGTCTGGCCGCCGACGAGATCCGCGCCGACCTCGGCCTGAGCGCCACTCAGTTCGGCCTGGCCAACAGCGCGTTCTTTCTGCTCTTCTCCGTCGCCGCGGTCGTCGTCGGACTGGCGGCCGACCGGCTGTCGACGAAGATGCTGCTCCTCGTGATGGCCGTTCTGTGGTCCGTGGCCCAGGTGCCGGCCGCGATCGGCGGTGGTCTCGCGGTGCTGGTCGTCTCCCGAGTCCTCCTCGGCGCGTCGGAAGGGCCCGCGTTCCCCGTCGCCCAGCAGGCCACCCTGGCCTGGTTCCCCAACCACCGGCGCAATCTGCCCGGCGCGCTGATCACGCTGGGGGTCACCCTCGGGGTCATCGTCTCCGCGCCGGGACTGTCCTGGGTGATCCAGAATCACGGGTGGCGCGCGGCCCTGTGGGTGCTCGCAGCTGTGGGGCTCGTGTGGGCCGTGGCATGGGCGGCGCTCGGCGCGGATGGCAGGCATGCCGTCGGTAGAGGGGGCGCCGACGGGGGACACGCGGGTGGCGGGGTGGACTCCGAGGGTGGACACGCGGGTGGCGGGGTGGTGGGCTCCGACGGCCGGCACGCGGTTGGCGGGGTGGACGCCTGTGGTCGGCACGCGGGTGGCGCGGCGGACGCCGAACGTCACATGAAGCGACGCTTCGACGCGCCGTACAAAAGGATCTTCGCCACCCGCACCTGGATCGGTGTCACCCTCGCCTACTTCACCAGCTACTGGGCCGTGGCCCTGATGCTGGTCTGGCTGCCCTCCTACCTGCGCAACGCCCTCGGCTACTCGGCCGGCGAGGCGTCCACCGTCCTCGTGGCCCCCTGGGTCATCGGCGCCCTCACGCTCCTCACGCAGGCCGGGATCACCGGACGGCTGATGCGCCGCGGCGTCGGCAGCCGCCGCGCCCGAGGCTGGGTGGGCGGCTGGCTGCTCACCCTCGGCGCGGCCTGCTGTCTGGCCCTGCCTCTCGTCGACGGTCCGACGGCGAAGACGGTGCTGGTCGCCTTCGGCTTCGGCCTCGGCGGCTCGTACGCGACGATCGCCGCGACCACGGTCGCCGAACTCGCCCCGCCGTCGCGCAGCGGCGGCGCGCTGGGCACCATGAACGCCGTGGTGACGGCGGCGGGACTCGCCGCGCCCGCGATCGTCGGCGCCCTCGTCGACGCCCAGGGCAACGACGGCTACCAGAGCGCCGTGCTGCTGTCCGGACTGCTCCTGGCCGTAGGGGCCGCAGCGTCCTTCGTCCTCGTCGACCCGGGCCGGGACATCGCCCGGCTGAACGGTTGAACGGCTGAACGCTCCGCACGGGGCCGCCTGTCCCTGCGCAGCGACAGGCCCGCCGCTTCCCCTCCCCAACCAACACCGCCCACCACAGGAGTTGACCTTTGAGCACCGCGCCCGCCCTCGACACCGCCCCCCTCGATCTCGCCCTGGCCGACCTGCGCGCGCACGCCGAGGACTGGACCGGCACGCCACTGACGGAACGGATCGCTCTGCTGGAGCGGATGCTGCCACGCATCGCCGACGGCGCGTCCGCCATGGTCGCCGACGCCGCCCGCGCCAAGGGCTATGCCTCCGCGTCCGGCTGGGCCGCCGAGGACTGGGCGGCCGCGCCCTGGGCGCTGGCCCAGACCGTGCGGGCCTACCTCCATGTGCTGCGCAGGATCGCCGGCGGGCACGACCCGATCCCGGCCAGGGCAGTCCGTGAACGGGACGGCCGTACCGTGATCGACGTCTTCCCCGTGACCGTGTCGGACCGTCTGCTGCTCAACGGCTTCACCGCACAGGTGTGGACCCTGCCCGGCACGACGCCGGAGCAGGCACGGGCCCGAGCGGCGCAGGTGTACCGGGGACAGCGACCGGGCCCGGCCGTCGGACTGGTGCTCGGCGCGGGGAACGTCGCGGCGATCACACCGCTCGACGTCCTGCACAAGCTGTACGCGGATGGACAGGTCGTCCTCGCCAAGATGAACCCGGTGAACTCATACCTCCGCCCGCATTTCGAGAAGGTCTTCGGGGAGTTCGTGGACCGTGGCTGGGTCCGTTTCGTCGACGGCGGTGCACAGGAGGGCGCGTATCTCACCACCCACGACGGCGTCGACACCCTCCACGTCACCGGCAGCGAGCGCACGCACGACGCCATCGTCTGGGGAACGGACGAGCGGGCCGACGAGCGCCGTCGGGAGAACACCCCGCGCATCGACAAACCCTTCACCAGCGAGCTGGGCGGCGTCAGCCCGTGCATCGTGACGCCGGGCCCATGGAGCGCGGCCGACCTCCGCTATCAGGCCGAACACATCGTGACCAGCAAGCTGAACAACTCCGGCCACAACTGCGTCGCGACACAGGTCCTCATCGTGCCGCGCGACTGGGACGGCACGGAACGGCTGCTCGCCGAGATCCGCCGGCTGCTGCGCGACCTGCCGCCGCGCGCCGACTACTACCCGGGCGCGGCCGACCGCCTCGACGCGATGGCGCGGGCACACCCGCAGGCCGCGACCTCGGGCGACGGGCACCGCCGTCTTCTCGTGCCCGACATCACCGACCCCGACGACCCGATGCTCACGGACGAGGTGTTCGCCGGCGCCCTGGGAGTCGTACGACTGCCTGGCGCCGACACACCCGAATTCCTGCGCGCGGCAACGGAGTTCGCCAACGACAGGCTGCCCGGCACCCTCGGTGCGACGCTGCTGGTCCACCCCCGGACCGAACGCGCCCACCGCACCGCCGTGAACGAGGCCGTCACCGCACTCCGCTACGGCACCCTCGGCGTCAACTGCTGGTCGGCGTTCGGCTTCCTGCTCGGCTACACGCCGTGGGGCGCGTACCCGGGACACACGCGTCAGGCGATCGGCAGCGGCATCGGGTTCGTGCACAACGCCTTCATGCTGCGGGACGTGGAGAAGACCGTGCTACGAGCCCCGTTCGCGCCCGCCCCACGTGGCCTGTTCACCCGCTCTCCCTCCCTCTCACCCCGCCCGCCGTACTTCGTCACCCACCGCACGGGCCACACGACGATGCGACGCCTCACCGCCTACACGGCGGCACCGACGCCCGCCAAGCTGCCCGGCATCTTCCTCTCGGCCCTGCGCGGCTGACGGGCTGCGCCCGCGCGGCGGCTTGGCACACCGGCGACGTGGCCGGTCACCGGAGGCTTCCCTCGGCCTCCGCCGGGAGTGCCGGCCCCTTCCCCGTCCGTCTCGGAGGCCCGCTCGGAGCTACGTCAAATAACGGAAGCCGGGGCAACCGCGGCGTTCCTATCGTTCCGCACCAAGGCCGCACCTGCCGCAACAAGGCGGCATCTGCGGGCCTGAGGAAGACGGGAGGAACGATGAGCGACAACGCGCCGCGCGGGAACGTCGTCCTGGTCCACGGAGGCTTCGTGGACGGCTCCGGCTGGCAGGGGGTGTACGAGGCGCTGAGGCGCGACGGCTACCACGTGTCCGTCGTCCAGAACCCCACGCTGTCGCTGGACGGCGACGTGGCCGCGACCCGGCAGGTCATCGACGCGCAGCGGGGGCCGGTGATCCTGGTCGGCCACTCGTACGGCGGGGTCGTGGTGACCGAGGCCGGCAACCACGAGAAGGTGACCTCGCTGGTGTACATCGCCGCGTTCGCCCCCGACAAGGGTGAGTCGGTGAACACGCTGATCGCCGACCCGCCGCCCGGAGCGGCGGTGCCGCCGATTCTGCCGCCGGTCGACGGGTTCCTGCACCTGGACCGGGACAGGTTCGCCGACGCGTTCGCGGGCGACCTGCCCCTCGCACAGGCCGAGTTCCTCGCCGACTCGCAGGTTCCCTGGGGACTGGACGCGGCGGGCGGCGCGGTCTCGACACCGGCCTGGCGCACCAAGCCCTCGTGGTACCTGGTCGCCACCGACGACCGCATGATCCCGCCACCCGCGCAGCGGGCGATGGCCGAGCGCATCGGCGCCCGCACCGTCGAGGCCAAGGGGAGCCACGCGATCTACCTCTCGCAGCCGGCGGCCGTAGCCGACCTGATCAGGCAAGCGGCCGGCTGACACACGCGGACTCCGCTGCGCGCGCCGTCCGGCCGGCGGCGCGCGCAGCGGCCACGAGCAGGCCGACGCGCCCATGCGGTGGCCGCCCGCAGACCCCGACATCCCGAACGGTGCCCGTCCATTTCGTCTCAGGGATCAACACCGCGGTTCCACCGGACACTCTGCAACGGTCCGGGACATGGCGACTCGACCGTACTGAAGGTTGACTTGAGACATGGACACATCCCTGGTCGGCCGCGAGAACGACCTGACGAGGCTCGCGGAGTTCCTGGCCGACGTTCGCCGCGTCGGCGCGGCCGTGATGGTGCTGGGGGAGCCGGGCGTCGGCAAGACGGCATTGCTCGGCGCGGTCGCCCGTCAGGCCGACTCCGCGGGGATGCGTGTGCTGCGGACAGCCGGAGTTCAGTACCGTGCCGAGGCCAGTTACGGCGCGCTCCGGCAGTTGCTGACCTCGACGCCGAAGGTCCGGACAGCCGCGGTGCGAAGCCCCGCTCTCGCCGCGGCGCTCGGCTTCGAGCACGGCACCGCGGCGCTCGCCGAACGAGGCAGCGGGCGCGGCTCGGTCCACGGGACCGGGCACGAAGCGGTCGCCGACGCGGTGGTGTCCCTGCTGGCGCAGGAATCCTGCGAGCGATCCACGCTCCTCGTCCTCGACGACGCGCAGTGGCTGGACCGGGCCAGCGCGGACATCCTGGCCCAGGTCGCCCGCCTCCTGGGCGCCGGCATCGGGATGATGGCCGCCGCCCGCGCCGGGCAGGAGAGTTTCTTCGACCACAGCGGGCTTCCGCTCCACGAGGTCGGTCCGCTCGACGAGGCCGCCGCCGAGGCCCTGCTGACCCGCCGTTTCCCGGCACTGGCCCCGCGGGTCAGGCGCCGCCTGATGGCCGACGCCGAAGGCAACCCGCTGGCGCTGCTGGAGCTTCCGACCACGCTCACCGGCCTCCAGCAGGCGGAATCGCACGCCCTGCCCCCGCGCCTGCCACTGACCCAGCGTCTTCAGTCCGCGTTCGCCTCGCGTATCACGGGGCTGCCCGCCGCCACCCGGCACCTGCTGCTCGTCGCGGCGCTGGAGGGCAGCGGCAACGCACACATCGTCCGCCGGGCCGTGGCGGACCGATGCGGCATGAAGCACTGGGCCGCTGCCGAACGGGTCCAGCTGGTCCACACCGACGAGATCACCGGGCGCCTGGAGTTCCGGCACTCGCTGATCCGCTCCGCCGTCGTGGAGCTGTCCACCGGCGAGCAGCGCCGCAGCGTGCACCGCGCGCTCGCGGAAGCGTGGACCGGCGTTCCGGAACAGCGTGCCTGGCACCTCGGCCGCGCCGCGGTCGAACCCGACGAACAGATCGCCGCCCTCCTCGAAGAAGTCGCCGAACTGAGCGCCGGACGCGGCGACGGACCCAGCGCCGTGGCGGCACTGGCCCGCGCGGCGGACCTGAGTCCGCACGGTTCCGCGCAGGCCCGCCGCCTGGCCAAGGCCGCGTATGTGGGCGCCACACTCACCGGGAACCTGCGCGACGTCCCCCGGCTGCTCGACCACGCCCGCCAGGCCGCTCCCGGCCCCGACTCCCTGCCGGCCGCCGTCGCCACGGCGATCCACCTGCTGAACAGCTACGGAGACATCGACACCGCGCACCGTGTGCTCAGCGGCGCGATAGCCCTGCAGGACACTCCGCACGACCCGAACGACACCACACTCCTCGACGCCATGTTCACCCTGCTGATGGTGTGCTTCTACGGCGGCCGAGCGGAACTGTGGCCGGCCTTCGACGAGGCGCTGTCGAACTTCCCGTCGCCGCCGGAGCTGCTGGAGGTGACCCGGGCCACCTTCGGCGACCCCGTGAGCGCTGGCCCCGCCGCCCTCGCCCGACTGGACGCCGCGATCGCAGCCGCGCTCAACGCGCCCGATCCGGTGCAGGCCGTGCGGGTCGGAATCGCCGCGTCGTGCGTGGACCGCCTCGGCCCGCTGGAAGCGCCACTGCGGCGCGTCGGCTACGGCGAACGTGCGGCCGACAACGTCTTCCCCGCCATCCAGGCGCTGGTTCTGTTCTGCCATCACGCCTGGTTCGCGGGACGGTGGGACGAACTGCGGAGCGCCGCCCGCGACGCGCTGGACCTGAGCGAGGAGTACCAGTACACCCTGCGCTCCTGGCCCGCGAAGTACCTCACGGCCAATGTGATCGCCGCGACCGGCGACTTCGAGGACGCGCGGCGTCTCGCCGACCGCATGGACCAGTGGGCCGGGTCCCGCCGCGCACACACCGTCCGCTGCTACGCCGCCCACGTCCGCACGCTGATCGCCCTGGGCCAGGGAGACTTCGAGGCGGCGTACCGGCACGTGACCGCCATCGCCCCGGCCGGATCGTTCCCGCCCTTCGTCAGGATGGCGCTGTGGGTCCTCCTGGACACCGTGGAAGCAGCCGTACGCTCCGGGCGCCGCGACCAGGCGCTACGGCACATCGGCGTCGCCCGTGCTGCCGGACTGCACCGAACCTCGGCGCGGCTGAACTTCGTCCTCCTCGGCGCCGACGCCCTGGCCGCCGGAAGCGACGAGGAGGCCGAACTGCGCTTCGACACCGCCCTGTCGGTCGAAGGCCGCGAACGCTGGCCGTTCGAGCTCGCCCGCATCCACCTCTACTACGGTGAGCGGCTGCGGCGCGGCCGTGCGCCGGCGCAGGCGCGCGGGCACCTGGAGACCGCCGTCCACACCTTCACCCGCCTCGGTGCGACACCCTGGGCCGACCGCGCGGCCAAGGAACTGCGCGCGTGCGGCAGCACGGTCCGAGGACCGGCCGCCGGATCCGAGAGCATCGCCCTGACCCCTCAGCAGCGGGAGATCGCGAGCCTCGCGGCGGCGGGACTGACCAACAAGCAAATCGGGGAACGGCTCTTCCTTTCGCCGCGGACCGTGTCCACGCACCTCTACCAGCTGTTCCCCAAACTCGGCATCAGCTCCCGGGCCGCCCTGCGGGATGCGTTGGAGTCGCTCGACCGACCCTGAGCATCCAGCATCCGAAAGGTCCATGACGTTTCCGCATACTGGCCATGCCTGACTTTCGTTGGACGCATGCCCAAGGGCTTCCTAGCGTGGCATGCATGAACGCTTCTCGTATCGCCCTCGTGACGGGCGCCAACCAAGGTCTCGGCCGTGCCCTCGTCGAAGGGCTGGCGGCCCGCATGGAGCCGGACGACCTGGTCCTGCTCACCGGCCGCAGTCACCAACGCGTGACGGACGCCGCCCGCGAGGTGGGCCGGCTGCCCGGCACCCGCGCACGCGTCGAGGGCCGGGTCCTGGACGTCACGGACCCCGACGCGGTCGGCAGCCTCGCCGAGGAGCTCCGGTCCCGGCACGGAGGCGTCGACGTCGTCATCTCCAACGCGGTCGCCCGGCTGCTGCCCGAGGAGTCGCAGGCGGCGCGGGCGGACGAGTTCATCGACGTCTCCAACACCGCCACGCACGCGATCCTGCGGTCCTTCGGCCCGGTGCTGCGCCCGGGCGGGCGGCTGCTCGTGGTGGCCAGCAGCCTGGGCACCCTGGGGCATCTCGACCCGCGGCTGCACCATCTGTTCGACCGGGCGAGCCTGGAGCAGGTCGAGTACGCCGTCGAGTCGTGGCGCAGCGCCATCCACAACCGGACCGCGCAGGAGGGAGGCTGGCCGGTCTGGCTGAACGTGCCCTCGAAGGTGGCTCAGGTCGCCGCGGTCCGGGCGGTCGCCGCGGAACGCCGCGAACGCGATCTAGCGACGGGCACGCTGATCGCCTCCGTGTGCCCCGGCATGGTCGACACCGCCACCTCGCGCCCCTGGTTCAGCGACTACAGCCACGCCCAGTCACCCGCCAAGGCCGCCGCGGCCGTGCTCGACCTGGTCCTCGCCGAACACGTCGATCCCGCCCTCTACGGCGAGTTGGTCCGCTTCGGCAAGGCCCTGACCTGGCGCGACGGCACACCCCCGGTGGAGCAGGACCGGATGCTCACCCCCTGAGCGCACGGCCCCTGCAACCAGCTCGACCTGAGCGCCGGCCCCCTGCACGGCGCCGCCCGGTACGCCGTGGACCCTGTCGCAGGCCCTGCTCGGAGAACGTACCCCGCAGGCATGGGAGCGGCACACCTCACCCCATCTGGTCCTCGGCCGAGAGATGCTCCACCGTTCGGCCGGTCTCCGTGAACGTCCGGGTCACATGGCCCGACGAGTACACCCACAGGATGCGCAGCGGCCGGTCGCCGGTGTTGCGGAACAGGTGGGGGACCGGGGAGGGGACGTAGGTGGTGTCGTACTGCTTCAGCTTCGTCACCTCGCCGTCCACGACCACCTCAGCCTCGCCCTCCAGGACGGTGACGTGCTCGTCGCAGTTGTGCGAGTGCAGCGGTGCCCCGGAGCCGACCGGATAGACGCTCATGCCGCTGGTGATCAGGTTCTCTCCGCCCGCGGACGGCGTGGTGATCAGCGGCGTCGTCACGACCGATCCGCCCCGGTCGAGCAGGGGCACGGACGCGGCCTTGATGATCGTGGTCATCCGGGGTTCCTCTCCGGTGTTCCGGCTTGTGTCGGTGCTGCGCCGAACGACGTTAGGTCGCCGCCCCGCGAACGGCTGCCCCCTGGAGTGCAGCTTTACCTTGCATTTCGAGGAGGGTGAGCTTCTCGGACCCGCCGGTACCGTCCTCTGGCACCGCACGGCTGATGGACCCGTGCCCGAACACGCCGGAGAGAAAAGGCAGGTATCGGCTACATGAGGCTCCCCGTACTCACTGATGAGGAAATGGATCCGCGGCAGCAGGAGCTGGCCGCCCGGATCGCCGGCCGCCGCGGTGCCGTACGCGGCCCGTTCCGGGTCTGGCTGCACAGCCCGGAGATGTGCGAACGGGCCGAATCCCTCGGCGCCTTCGCACGTTTCGACTGCAGTCTGCCGAAGCACCTGCGCGAGCTGAGCCTGCTCATGGCAGCGCGCCACTGGGACGCCCAGTACTCCTGGAACGCGCATGTGCGGCAGGCGATCGAGGCCGGGATACCGGAGGCCGCCGTCGACGCCATCGCCGAGAAGCGCGCGGCCGTCTTCGACGACGAACGGGACCGGGCGTTCTACCAGTTCTGCCACGAGATCCTGGAAGACCACTTCGTCTGCGACGACACCTTCGCCCTGGCGCTCGGTCACTTCGGTGCCAGAGGACTGGTCGACACCATCGGCGCGCTCGGCAACTTCACCATGCTCGGCATGTGTCTGAACGCCTTCCAGGTGGACCTCCAGGCCGACAGGCAGCCCCCCTTCCCGGACGTGCGCGGCTACGGGCGTGTCGTCCCCGGCACCGACCGGTCGCAGCCGTGACACCCCTCACGGACCGGCCCACCCCGGGAGATACCGCCGTGACGCCACCGACACCGACATCGCCACCGACACCGGCCCGGCCGCCGGCCGTCGTCCGCGTACGAGGTCTCACCAAGGCCTTCGGCGGGGCGGCCGCGCTGAAGGGAGTCGACCTCGATCTGCACCCCGGCGAGATCCACGCGCTGATGGGCATGAACGGCGCCGGCAAGTCCACGCTGGTGCAGATCCTCTCCGGAGTTCACCAGGCCGACGCGGGCACCATCGACGTCGACGGGCAGCGGCGCTCCGCACTGACCGTGCGTCAGGCCCGTCGGCTCGGCATCTCCTGTGTGCCGCAGCGCCGGGAGCTGGCCATGGGGCTGACCGTCGCCGAGAACATCCTGTTGGGCAGCCTGCCGACTCGCCGCGGCGCGGTGCACTGGAGGGCGGTCGGGTCCGAGGCGTACGCGGCGCTCTCCGGCCTCGGCATCGACATCGGCGTCGACCGGATCGCCGGCACGCTCACCGTCGCCGAGCAAACCATGGTGGAGGTGGCGCGCGAGGTACGACGCGGCGGCCGCGTCCTCATCCTCGACGAGCCGACCGCCTGCCTCAGCGCCGGGGACGCGAACCGGATCCGCTCCCTGGTGCGGACCCTGCGGGACGAGGGCGTGGCCGTCGTCTACATCTCGCACTACATCGACGAGGTCATGGCCGTCGCCGACCGCGTCACCGTCCTGCGGGACGGTGACCTCGTCCGCAGCGCACCCGCCGCCGACTGGGACCGGACCTCCCTCGTACGCGGCATGGTGGGCCGGGACGTCGTCTCCCGGCGCCCCGAACGCCCGGCGCCCAAGGCCGAAAGCGGGCTCACCGTCAGCGGGTTGAGCCACGGCCGGGCCATCCGGGACTTCCGCGTCGAGGTGCGGAAGGGCGAGATCGTCGCCGTCCTCGGACCCGCGGGGGACGCCCAGTCCCGGCTCTTCGACCTGCTGTCGGGACGCCGGCGCCCCGACGCGGGCGCACTGTATGTCGACGGCAGGCCCGTGCCCTTCGGCCGTGTCGCCGCCTCCCTCGCCAGCGGGCTGCGCTGCGTCACCGGCGACCGCCGCTCCCTGGGCCTGGTGCCCGGCCTGACCCTGGACGAGAACCTGATGCTCGCCGACGACCGCTTCACCCGGCGCAGGCTGCACCGCCGCCGTGAACTCGCCCGCCGGGCCGCCCCGTTGCGCCACACGTACGGCGTGGTCGCCCTCACCGGCAACCCGCCGGTCGGCGCCCTCTCCGGGGGCAACCAGCAGAAGGTCCTGCTCGGCAAATGGCTGGAGACCGAGCCGGTCGCGTGCTTCCTGGAGGACCCCACCAACGGAGTGGACGTCGCCGCCATGGCCGACATCCACACACTCCTCGACGACCTCGCCTCGCGCGGCGTCGCCGTACTGCTCGCCTCCTCGTCCGCCGAGGAGGTCATGCGCCTCGCCGACCGGGTCGTCGTCGTCAGCGCCGGACGCACGGTCGCCGAACACGACATCTCCGCCATCACCCGCGACGAACTCGTAGCGACCGCTTTCGGAGGTCAGCCCCAGTGAGCCTCAAGACCCCCTCCGCCGCGCCCGAGGCCGTGGGCGGCTCGACCGACCGGGCCACCGCGCACCGTCCGACGCCGAAGCGGCTGATGCACGCGCCGCACGGGGGACTGGTCGTGGTCCTCCTCCTGGTGGCCGTGTTCACCACCGTCCAGGCCGACTCCTTCACGACCTCGCAGAACCTGCTCAACGTCCTCCGGCAGATCAGCGTGACCGCGGTGATCGCCGG
Organism: Streptomyces sp. Y7; assembly: GCF_043195415.1. Taxonomy (NCBI): domain Bacteria; kingdom Bacillati; phylum Actinomycetota; class Actinomycetes; order Kitasatosporales; family Streptomycetaceae; genus Streptomyces; species Streptomyces sp. Y7. The sequence goes on along the minus strand of NZ_JBIDDQ010000001.1, from coordinate 338,510 downwards.
CGGTCTGACCCTGCTGATGACCTCAGGCGGCATGGACTTCTCCATGGGCAGCAACGCCGCCGTCACCCTGTCCGTGGCCGCGCAACTGCTGCACGACGGCTGGTCCACGCCCGTCACCGTCGTCCTCACGCTGCTCCTGGCCACGGTGATCGGCCTGGTCAACGGGCTGGTGGTCACCTTCACCCGGGTCGCCCCGTTCGTCGCCACCCTCGCCTCCGCGATGCTGCTGGACGGCGTCGCCCTGCTCGTCCTGAACGGCATGAGCGTCACCATCGGCGACACGATGTCAGGGCTCGGCAACTCCGACGTCCTGGGCGTCCCGTATCTGCTCGTCGTGGCGCTGCTCGTGCTCGTGGTGATCGGTCTGGCCATGCGGTTCACCACCTTCGGCCGTGACGCCTTCGCCATGGGCGGCAACGAGCACGTCGCCCGGCTCAGCGGCATCAACGTCGCCGGACGCAAGCTCGCCCTGTACGCCCTGGCCGGAGGGCTCGCGGGCCTGGCCGGGCTGATGCTGCTGTCCCGGCTCGGCGCCGCCGCCCCCAACACCGGTGGCCTGCAACTGCAGTTGACCGCCGTGGCGGCCGTCGTCATCGGCGGCACGTCCCTCGCGGGCGGCCACGGCACCGTCGTCGGGACCGCCCTCGGCGTGGTGCTGCTCGGCGTCGTCGCCAACGCCCTCAACCTGCTCCAGGTCAACAGCTACTACCAGTTCGTCGTGACCGGAGCGGTGCTGCTCGTCGCGGCGGTCATCAACGAGTTCCAGCGACGGTCGGTGCCCGGGCACTGAGGCCGCGGCCCCCTTTCTCCCACCCCTGCAGGAAAGGCGTACCCAATGAAGCCAACCCCTCCTTCCCGTCGTGCGGTCGTGGCCTCCCTCACGGCCACCGCGGCCCTGGTGCTCGCCGGCTGCGGCTCGGAATCCGACGGCGCCGGTGCCGCCGGTTCGGTCAGCCTCGGTTTCGTCAACGGCGCCAACACCCACTTCCACAGCTGTCTGCTCAAGGCGGTCGAGCAGGAGGCCGAGGCGGAGGGCGCGACGGTCTACTCGGCCAACTCCAAGCAGGACGCCGGGACCGAGTTGTCCAACATCGAGGACATGATCTCCCGGAGCGTCGACGCCCTGATCGTCCAGACCGTCAATGTCGACGCCCTCGACGGCGACATAGCCAAGGCCAGAGCCGCGGGGATCCCGATCTACCTGACCTCGGTGGCCACCAGCGACATGTCCGACGTGCTGGGCGCCGCCGTCGTCGATCTGAAGAAGGTCGGCGGCCTGGACGCGGGCTGGATCGAGAAGGACGCGGCAGGCAAGGACGTGACGGTCGGGATCGTCGCGGGCGCCCCGGGCGCCGCGTCCGACCTCCTCGTGGGCGGGTTCCAGGCTGCTCTGCCGGCCAACGCGAAGGTCGTCGCGAACCAGCCCGGCATGTTCAACCCGGCCAAGGCGCAGGACGTCGCCGAGAACATGATCCAGGCCCACCCCGATCTCGACTACGCCTTCGTCGCCAACGAGGAGATGGGGCTGGCCGTACGCAAGGCGTTCGACGCGGCAGGTGCCGAGGACGTCAAGATCGTGACCGTCAACGGCACGGAGGACGGGCTGGCCGCCGTCGAGGACGGCCGCTTCTCCGCCACCGTCGCCAACTCCGCCATGACGATCGGGCGGACCGCGGTGAAGAACGCGATCGGACTCCTCGATGACGACAAGAGTGTTGACAAAATCTCCGACATTCCTCTTGTGTTGGTGACCAAGGACAACGTGAGCGAGGCCCCTCAGTACTGCCCCCAGTAGGCGCCGGCTCGTAGTAGGCGGAGGAACCATGGATCGCTTGCTCCTGATGCACAGCTTCGTCACCGTCGCCCACGCGGGCAGCTTCAATCAGGCCGCCAAGAAGCTGGGCTCATCGGGATCGCTGGTGTCACGGCACGTCGCCGAACTGGAACGGCAGGTGGGCGTGCGTCTGGTCAACCGCACCGCGCGCTCGGTGAGCCTCACCGAACCCGGGCAGCGGTACGCCGAGTTCGCCGCCCGGATCCTCGACGAGATCGACGCGCAGGACGCCGCCATCGCCCAGCTCCACGACCGTGCCGAGGGCTCCCTCAGCATCATCTGCCCCAAATGGATCGGCAGTCTGGACCTGGGCGACGCGATCGCGGCATTCTCCGCCGCCCATCCGAAAATTCAGGTCCGATTCGAACTCGGTGGTATGTCGGACCGCACGTACGACTTCCTGGACGGCGGATTCGACGTTGCTTTCCATACCCGCGACCTGCGGGATTCCAGCGTCCGCCTGAAAAAGATCGCCTCCCTGCCGTTCGTGCTGTGCGCGTCGGAGGAGTACATCAAGCGGTGCGGCCCGCTCGGCCATCCCAACGACATCGCCGTGCACGACTGCCTGGTGCACGTCAACGACCCGGTGTGGCGCATCGGGCACGGCCACGCGAGCACCCTGCACAAGATCCGCAACATCGCCTTCTCGTCCAACTCGTACCTCGCCCTGCAGAAGGCGGCGGTCCACGGGCGGGGCATCGCGCTGATCCCGCAGCGTCCGGCGTACGACGACCTCGTCACGGGCGCGCTGCGGGTCCTGCTGCCCGAACTGCCCGTACCCGACCGCCCGCTGTACGCGATCCACGGACCGGGGCAGGACACGCCACGCAAGATCAGCGTGTTCCTGGAGTTCCTCGCCGAGTGGTTCTCCCACCATCCCATTCCGGCGATCCGGCGCTAGCCGCAAGAAACGATTGCGAACTCGGGCGGCCTCGGGCCGTTGAGACGCCCACGTTCCGATACCTACGCTCACCGGGCGACCCGGAAGAACGAGGAATTCATGGGAATCCAGCGAATAGAATCGGTCACCTACGCAATCGACGACCTCGACGCGTGCGTGCGGTTCTTCGGCGACTTCGGACTGTTCCTGCTGGAGCGCACCGACGAGCACGCCGTGTTCGAGACGCTCACCGGCCAGACGCTCCACCTGGACACCCGCCCCGACCCGCTGCTGCCGCCGCCGGTGGAGAAAGGCCCCACCCTGCGCGAGGTCGTCTGGGGCGTCGACACCCCGCAGGAGGTGGAGCGGCTCGCGGCCGAGGCGGGCAGGGACCGCGAGGTCCGCCTGAGCGCCGACGGCGTCCACCACACCGTGGACCGGACCGGCTTCGGAGTGGGACTCACCCTCGCCCGCCCGAAGCCCACGGCCCTCACGCGCAGGCCGGCCAACGCGCCGGGCGACGTGAAGCGCTGGAACACCCCCGTGCGGGCCATCACCCGCGTACGGCCCCTGCGCATGTGCCACGTGGCGCTCAACATCCCCGCACAGGGCAAGGACGAAGCCGTCGCCTTCTACACGCGGCGCCTCGGCTTCCGGCCCACCGACGTGGTCGAGCCCATGGGCGTGTTCATGCAGGCACCGGGCGACGACGACCAGCACACCATGCTGCTGTGCCACCGCCCCGACAAGGCCGGCGTCAACCACATCGCCTACGAGGTCCCCGGCTTCGACGACGTGGTGGAGGGCGGCAACCACATGATCGAGCAGGGCTGGCGCGAGGCACGCCGACTCGGCCGGCACACCCTCGGCTCCAACGTCTTCCGCTTCCTGCACGCGCCGTGCGGCGGACGCGTCGAGTACGCCGCCGACATGGACCGGGTCGACGACTCCTACGAGACACGCGTCCACGAGACGGCTCCGCCCCATCACATCTGGGCGCTGCGAACCAACCGCGACCAGGAAGCCCCCGCATCCTGACCCGAGAGGGCACCCACCCATGAGCACCGACCACGCCTACCCCGCCGTCCGCATGCACATCGCGGGCGAGTGGTGCCAGGGCGCCACCGGCCGTACCGCCCCGATCGTCAACCCGGCCACCGAGGAGGTGATCGGAGAGGTACCGCTCGCCGCCGTCGCCGACCTCGACCACGCCCTCGTCGCCGCTGCCGACGGGTTCGAGACCTGGCGTGCGCTCCCCATCGCCCGGCGCACGGCCATCCTGCACAAGGCCGCCGACCTGCTCACCGAACGCGCCGCCGACATCGGCCGCATCATGACCCTGGAGCAGGGCAAGCCCCTGGCGGAGGCGGTGGGGGAGGCCCGCCGCGTGGCCGACACGCTGCGCTGGCACGCCGACGACGCCCGCCGCGCCTACGGCCGCATCGTCCCCTCCGCCCCCGGGACCGTGCTGACGGTGCGTCGTGAACCGATCGGCCCCGTCGCGGCGTTCGTGCCGTGGAACTTCCCGGCCGGCGGCCCGATGCGGAAGATCTCCTCGGCTCTGTCCGCCGGCTGCTCCCTCGTCATCAAGGCGTCGGAGGAGACCCCGGCCACGGCCATGGAACTGGTGCGCTGCTTCGCCGACGCCGGACTGCCGGCCGGCGCGCTCAACCTCGTCCTCGGTGAACCGGCGGAGGTCTCCACCCACCTGATCGCGTCCGAGGTCACCCGCCTGATCGCCTTCACCGGCTCGGTCCCCGTCGGCAAGCTGCTCGCCGCCGAGGCCGGGAAGGTCATGAAGCCCTCGCTGATGGAACTGGGCGGCCACGCCCCGGTGATCGTGTGCGCGGACGCCGACCCGGTCACGGCCGCCCGCCGCTCGGCCGGGGCGAAGTTCGTGAACGCGGGCCAGGTCTGCACCTCACCCAGCCGCTTCCTCGTCCACGAGAGCCTGGTCGAGGAGTTCACCACCGCGTTCGTACGGGCCGCCGAGGAGGTCGTCGTCGGTGACGGCCTGGCGGACGGCACGACCATGGGGCCGCTCGCCAACGAGCGCCGGCTGAAGGCCGTGGAAGAGCTGACCGCCGACGCCGTCGCGCGCGGCGCGAAGGTCCTCACCGGCGTCGAACGCCCCGGCCGCGCCGGGTACTTCCACCCACCGACCGTCCTGACCGACGTACCGCCGGACGCCCGGCTGATGCATGAGGAGCCGTTCGGGCCGGTCGCTCCCATCGTGCCGTTCACCGATCTCGACGAGGCACTGCGGACGGCGAACGCACTGCCGTACGGACTGGCCGCGTACGGGTTCACCGACTCCGCGGCCACCGCCGAGCGGCTGGCCGGCGAGCTGGAGGCCGGGATCCTGTCCATCAACCACTGCGGCGGCTCGGTCCACGAGGCACCCTCCGGCGGGGTGAAGGACAGCGGCTACGGCCGGGAGGGCGGGCCGGAGGCGCTGGACGCCTACCTCGTCACCAAGCGCGTCTCCCATCTGCTGGCGTCATGAGGTACGCCCGTGTCCTGGTGAACGGCCGGGCCGCATGGGGGCGGGTGGGAGACCGGGACGTCGAGCTGCTGTCCGGGTCGCCGATCGACGGCCGGCCCACGGTGAACGGCGCGATCCCGCGCGCAACCGCCGTCTGGCTGCCGCCGGTCGTCCCACCCGTGTTCTACGCGGTCGGCATGAACTACCGGCGCCACATCGAGCACGCCGGTGCCGCCCTCCCGGACCGCCCCGAGGTCGGCTATCGCGCCAACAACGCGCTCACCGGCCACGGTTCCCCCATCGTCAGACCACGCGACGTCGAGGGCCGCTTCGAGGCCGAGCCCGAACTCGTCGCCGTCATCGGCCGTACGGTCCGGCGCGCTTCCCACGAGGAGGCACGCGCGTCCGTCTTCGGCTGGACCATCGGCAACGACGTCAGCGCCCGCGCCTGGCAGCACCGGGACAGGACGTTCTGGCGCAGCAAGAACAGCGACACCTTCAAACCGATGGGCCCCTGGATCGAGACGGACGTCGACGCCCTCGCGCAGAGGACCACCCTGCGGGTCAACGGGCAGGAGCGTGCCGCGTTCCCCACCGGCGACATGGTCTTCGACCCCTACGACCACATGGTCGAGATCACCAAGTACATCACCCTGCACCCCGGCGATGTCCTGTGGATGGGCGCGGAGGCGACCTGCCAGTTGGAGCCGGGGGACACCGTGGACGTCGAGATCAGCGGCATCGGCGTCCTCACCAATCCCGTCCAGGAGGCACCGGCATGAGCCGAGAACCGCGCTACATCCACCACGTCAACTTCCCCACCACCGACCCCGACCGGACCGCCGAGTGGTACTCCAGGGTCTTCGGGATGAAGCGGATCATGCCCAAGTCCAACACCCGCGTGGTGCTGATGACCCGGGGCACCTTCGACCTGCACTTCACGCCGGTCGAGGAGATGGAACGCATGGCGCCCTACCACTTCGCCGTCGAGGTAGACGACTGGGACGACTTCCTCCAGCACCTGCGGGAGCTCGGCATCCGCCACACCCGCCCGATCGAACGCCCCGAGAACCAGTCCAAGTTCTGCTACATCCACGACCCCGACCACACCATGATCGAACTCGTCCACCACGGCAAGCGCCCCCACTGACCCGCCCGACAGGAGTGCGTCCGTCATGCCCTACGCCGACTCCGACGGCACCCCCATCTACTACGAGCGCCACGGCAACGGTCCCGCGATCCTCTTCGTGCACGGCAGCGGTGGGCACCACGCCGCGTGGTGGCAGCAAGTGGCCGCACTGCGCGCGGAGTTCACCATCGTCACCATGGACCTGCGCGGCTTCGGCAGGTCGGACTCGTCCACGCCCGAGTTCGACGGCCAGGACTTCCCCGGCGACGTCGTCGCCGTCCTCGACGCCGAGGACCTCACCGACACCATGCTGGTGGGCCAGTCCATCGGCAGCGTGGCCGCCCTGGGCGCCGCCCTGCTGCGCCCCGAGCGCGTCACCTCGGTCGTCCTCGGCCATTCCCTCGGCGGGATCAGCCACCCGGAACTCAGGGAAATGGCGGCCGCCGACCGTGCCGAGGCCGTCAGACTGCCCGTCCTCGACCGGCTGCTCACCTCCGGGTTCCGGCGGGAGCGCCCGGACCTCACCTTCCTCTTCCAGCAGATGGGCACCTTCAACGTCGCCAGGATGGCCGACCTGCGCAACCTCGACACGGGCGGCCCCTCCCTGCAGGACATCCAGCAGGCGGGTGTCCAGGTGGCCTTCCTGGCCGGCGAGAAGGACGCGGTGCTCGGCGTGAAGACGGTGACCCGCGCTCACGAGCTGCTGCCCGGCTCTCACCTGGAGATCGTCCCGGGCGCCCCGCACTCCATGTACTGGGAGGCGCCGCAGCAGTACAACGCCGCGATCGCCCGCCTGCGCCGCACCCCGACCCCACCGAAGGAAGCAGTATGAGCAGCCTGAGTCTCGACGCCGCCGAGAAGATCATCGCCGCCGCCCACCAGCGCGCCCAGGCGGTCGGCAAGGCGGTGAGCGTCGCCGTGGTGGACGCGGGCGGCTTCCCCGTCGCCATCCGTCGCGCGGACGGCGCGCGCCCGCTCACCCCGGACATCGCCCGCGCCAAGGCGTACACCGCGGCCGTCATGCAGCGCCCCGGCAAGATGCTGAAGACATGGCAGGAGAGCCAGCCGGTCTTCTTCTCCCAGCTCTCCCAACTGCCCGGCGCCGCCCTGCCGATCATGGCCACCGAGGGCAGCGTCACCCTCAAGAAGCACGGCGAGATCCTCGGCGGCCTCGGCATCGCGGGCGGCACGGCGGACGAGGACCAGCAGATCGCCGAAGAGGCCCTCGCGTCCCTCGGGTACGAACTGGAGTTCGCCGCCTGGGGTGTGGCGGGCGGGCCGGCGTCCCCCGATGGCGTCGACCGGTTGACCACCGCCGGAAAGGACTGACTCATGGCCGACACGTTCAACTACCGCATCGACCACCACGGCAGTCTGGTCCGGCCGGCGGGCCTGTCGCTCGACGACCCCGCGGCCGTGACGGCGGCCGTGCGGGACGGGGTGGCGTACCAGCGCAAGCTGCGTTCCACGGTCGTCACCGACGGGGACTTCCCCCGTGCGGACTTCCGCGGCGCGGTCCTCGACGCGGTGTCGGGCTTTCGGCGTACGGACGAGACCGACGCCGACGGCCTGACCCGCTGGGTGGCGGAGTCGCTGCCCAAGGCGGACGGCCCACTGGTGGCCGACCGGACCGCGCAGCTCGCCGATCTGACGGTGATCGCCCGCAAGGTGTCCCTGCCGTCCCCGGCCTATCTGGCGGCGACCACGTACCGGCCCGGCCTCGGCCCGGCCTCCGCACGTGCCCTGGGCGAGGCCCTCGCGGAGATCATCCGTGCCGAGATCGCGGACCTGGTCGCGGAGGGCGTACGCCTGATCCAACTCAACAACCCTCTCCTGTTGGGTCTGTTGGCTGGCGAACATCCCGGCGAGCTGTCCTTCGAGGACGCGCTCGCGGTCGACGCGCTCGCGGTACGGGTGGACGACCGCCCCGACGGCGTCCGCATCGGCGTCTGCCCCGGCTGGACCGCCCCCACCGAGGTCGACCGCTCCCGCGCCGAGCGGATGTACGCCGGGATTCCGGCCGACCGCTGGATCCTGCCCTTCGCCACGGGTACCGAGGCCGAACTCGACCTGGTCCGCGCGCTGCCGGAGCACCGGGACGTGTGCCTCGGCGCCGTGGACGCGGCCGTGCCCGACCTGGAGGACATCGACACGGTGATGACCCGCGTCGACGCCGCCGCCGGGATCAAGGACATCGAGGACATGGCAGTGTCCCCTTCCCGGGGCTTCGCCGACGTGGCCACCCGGCCGCTGCTCAGCGCCGAGGACCAGCGGCGCAAGCTGGTCCTCGTGGAGACGATCGCCCGGTACTGCTGGGGCAACGAGTTCTGAGCCCGTTCCTCACAGCACCTCGGCGAAGGTGACCGTACGGTCCGTCAGCAGCGGCCGTACGGTCGCCACGATCAGCTCGTCGAAGTACGCGGCGGACGCGTGGGCGTCGAAGCCCGCCCGGTCCGCGTACACCTCGTACAACACGAATCCGCCCGGCCGTTCCGCCTCGGCGTGCACCTCGTACACGAGGTTCCCCGGCTCGGCGCGGGTCTGCTCGCGCATCTTCAGCAGCGCCGCGCGCACCGTCGCCTCGTCGGCGGGCCGGCAGCGGTAGTGGGCGAAGACGGCGTAGGCCATGCGGTGCCTCCAGCTGGCTCGTTCGGTCCGCTGATTCCAGCACGGATCATGCGCGCACCGGCCTGCGCGCGGTGCAAGCAATGGCTGCCCTCGGGGAGCTGGTGGGCCGCCCTCACATGGTGTGTCGTCGCATCCGGCCCGCACCACCCGCCCTCGCGGACGACGAAGGAAGTGATCTCCATGCGCACCCTGGAAACCCTCTCCGGCGGGGAGTGGGTGACGACCGGCGACTGGATCGACGTCCACGACCCGGCCGACGTCCGCAGCCCGTTCGCCCGTGTCCCCGACCTCGCCGCCAAGGACGTCACCCACGCATACGACCACGCGGCGCGCGCCTTCCCCGTCTGGAAGCGCACCAGCCCCTTCGAGCGCTCCCGGATCCTCACCGACGCCGCCCGCCTGATCAGGGAGCGCGCCGACGCCATCGCGGCCGACGTCACCGCAGAGAACGGCAAGACGTCCGCCGAGGCGCGCGGCGAAACCCTGAAAGCGGCCGACTTCCTCGACTACTACGCCGGACTGGCCCGGCAGGGCTACGGCACCCTCCTGCACGACGCCCGCCCGGACACCCGAACCCACACCCAGCGCGAACCGATCGGAGTGATCCTGGTGATCAGTCCGTGGAACGACCCACTGATCACCCCGGCCCGCAAGCTGGCCCCGCTGCTCGCGACGGGCAACACGGCCGTCCTCAAGCCGGCCGGCGAAACCCCGCTGTCCGGCCTGCACTTCGCCCGGGCCCTGCACGACGCGGGCCTGCCGGCCGGGGTCCTGAACGTGGTCACGGGCCGTACCGCCCGGATCGAGGCGGCGCTCCTCGACGATCCGCGTCTGGCCGGCGTCACCTTCACCGGCTCCAACGCGGTCGGCAACCGGATCCGCCGCCGTCTCGCCGACCGCAACGTCCGCTTCCAGGGCGAGCTGGGCGGCAAGAACGCCTCCGTCGTCCTGCGGGACGCCGACCTGCCGAGCGCCGCGAAGGCCGTGGTCGCCGCCTCCTTCGGACAGGCCGGGCAGCGGTGCACGGCCACCAGCCGGGTCGTCGTGGAGCGGCCCGTGTACGAGGAGTTCGTCCGGCTGCTGCTCGCCGAGGCCGAAGCGCTCAGGACCGGCCCGGGCAGCGACCCGGCGACCACCCTGTGCCCGCTGTCCGGCCCGAAGCAGCGGGACTTCGTGCTCGCCGAGCTGAACAGGGCCGTCGCTCAGGGCGCCACCGTTCTCACCGGCGGTGGTGCGGACACGGAGGGGGACCGCGCACACGGTTGCCACGTCCAGCCGACCGTGCTCGCCGACGTGACGCCGGAGGCGGCCGTCTGGCGGGAGGAGGTCTTCGGGCCGGTCCTCGCCCTTCGCGTGGTCGACGACTTCGCCTCCGCCGTCGAGGCGGTCAACGACTCGGACTTCGGGCTCGCCGCCGCCGTCTTCACCCGCGACCTCACACAGGCGTACCGCTTCGTCGACGAGGCCGAGTGCGGGCAGGTGGCCGTCAACACGACCACCACCGGCTGGGACGTCCATCTGCCCTTCGGCGGGTTCCACGACTCCGGGACCGCCTACAAGGAGCAGGGCGAGGAAGTCCTGCGCTTCTCCACCCGCGTCAAGACGGTGGCCGTCCACCATGGCTGACGAGACGGTCGGCATCGTCGGCGCCGGCATCCTGGGCCTGGCCACCGGCCGCGAGATCGCCCTGCGCCGCCCGGGCACGCGGGTGGTGGTGCTGGAGAAGGAACAGCGGGTCGCCGTCCACCAGACCGGTCACAACTCGGGGGTCGTGCACGCGGGGATCTACTACACGCCCGGCAGCCTCAAAGCCCGCCTGTGCACCAGGGGCATGGCCATGCTCCGCGAGTACTGCCAGGACCGGAAGCTGCCCTACGACGAGTGCGGCAAGCTCGTCGTCGCGGTCACCGACGAGGAAGTACCGCGCCTGGAGGCCCTGTTCACCAAGGCCCGGCAGAACAGGGTGCCCGGCGTGCGACGCGTCGACGCGGCGGCCATCCACGAGGTCGAACCCCACGCCGGCGGCAGCGCGGCCCTTCACTCCCCGCGCACCGCCATCACGGACTACACCGCCGTCGCCGCATCCTTCGCGCGGGACATCGAGGAGTCCGGGGGAGAGGTACGGCTGGGCTTCCCGGTCACCCGCGTCACCCGGCTCGCCTCGGGCGCCGTCGAGGCCGGCTCGGTCGCCGGGACGCTGAGGGCCGACCGGCTCGTGCTCTGCGCCGGTCTGCACAGCGACCGCGTCGCCGGGCTCGCCGACGACGGCGACGAACCGCGCATCGTGCCCTTCCGGGGCGAGTACATGACGGTGTCCCCGGAGAAGGCGCACATGGTGCGGGGCCTCATCTATCCCGTGCCGGACCCCCGCTACCCCTTTCTCGGCGTGCATTTCACCCGCCGGGTCGACGGCGAGGTGGAGGTCGGCCCGAACGCGGTCCTGGCCCTCTCCCGCGAGGGATACCGCCTGGGCGACATCGACGTGCGCGAGCTGGGACGCATGGCCGCCTTCCCGGGCCTTTGGCGGCTGGCGAGACGTCACTGGCGCACCGGCCTCAAGGAGATGCGCGGATCGCTCTCCGTGAGGGCCTACATGAAGGCGGCCCGGGCGTACGTGCCCGACATCGGCGCCCGTGACGTGCGGCGCGGCGGCGCCGGTGTCCGCGCCCAGGCCCTCGCCCGGGACGGCGCGCTCGTGGACGACTTCGCCGTCCACACGATCGGGGCCGTCACCGCCGTACGCAATGCGCCGTCACCCGCCGCGACCTCGTGCATGGCGATCGCCGAGCACATCGCCGACCTCGTCCTCGGTGACCCGTCCCGAACCTGAAACGCCCTGCGTGCAGGGGTGTTTCACGCAAGAACAGCTTGCGCTCCCGGATCTCTGCAAGCCCTCCCCGGCCCCCTAGCGTTCGTGCCACACCCCCGCCAGGACCCCTCCGAATGCCACGAGAGAGAGCTGACGCCATGTTCGTCGTCGACACCCAGATCCACATCTGGAAGGAAGAGACCCCGGACCGCCCCTGGGTCCCCGGTGCGCGGGAGCGCATCCGCCTCAACGGCCACCGGGAGGAGCCCTTCTCGTACGACGAGGCCCTGGAGCTGATGGACGAGGCCGGCGTCAACAGGGCGCTGATCCTGCCCCCTTCCTGGGAGGGCAACCGCATCGACTACTCCCTCGAAGCCTGCGAGGCCCACCCGGACCGCTTCGGCATCATGGCCCGCATCCCGCAGGACAACGAGGCCGAGGGCACCGCCATGCTCAAGGACTTCGCCCAGAACCCGCACGTCAAGGGCACCCGCCTCACCTTCCACCGGCCGCAGGACCGCAACTGGATGATCGACGGCACCAACGACTGGTACTGGCCGGTCGCCGAAGGGCTCGGCATCCCGACCATGGTCCACGCGCCCATCTGGAAGCGGGAGCTGGGCCAGATCGCCGCCCAGCACCCCGGGCTGAAGATCATCATCGACCACATGGGCATCATGGCCCGCTGCGTCGACGACGCCATCGGCTACTGGGTGCAGGAGACCGCCGATCTGCACACGCACCCCAACATCTACGTCAAGGTCTCGGCCCTGCCGGGCTACTCCACGCACCCCTTCCCGAACAAGAACATCGAGAAGTACGTGCGCGAGATGGTCGACCGGATGGGCCCGCGGCGCTGCTTCTACGGCACCGACATCACCCGGCTCCTCGGTCACGGCATCACCTACACCGACACCGTCGAACAGTTCACCAAGCACTGGGACTTCACGCCCGAGGAACTGGAATGGATCATGGGCCGCGGCATCTGCGAGGTCCTCGACTGGCCGATCGAGGGCTGAGGACGCCGACATGACGGACGGCACGAACACACCCCGCACCGACCGACGCGACGGGGGCGACGCCCTCGTGTCCGCCTTCGACGCCGCCGGCGCCGACTACCTCTTCTGCTGCTCGGGGTCCGAGTGGGCCCCGGTGTGGGAGTCCCTGGCCCGCCGCCACCGTGACGGCGAACCGGCGCCGCGGTACCTGGACCTCACCCACGAGACGGTCGCGGTCGGCATGGCCACCGGCTACGGCCTGCTCACCCGCCGCCCGCAGGGGGTGCTCCTGCACGCGGCACCCGGCCTGCTGCAGGGCTCGATGGCGGTGCACGGCGCCCTGCTGGCCGGCGTTGCGATGGTGGTCGCCTCCTCGGAGTCGGCCACGTACGGGGACGGCCCCGGCAAGGACCCCGGCGGGCAGTGGTACCGCAACCTGTCCGTCGTGGGCGGCCCGCACGGGATCGCGGGCCCGTTCACCAAGTGGGCCACCGAGGCGGCCGCCCTGCCTGTCCTGCCCGCGATGATCACGCGGGCGGCGGAACTGGCCCGGCGCGCCCCCGCGGGCCCCGCCTACCTCAACATCCCGCTGGAGATCCTGCTGGAGGAGTGGGACGGCAGGGAGCCCAAGCCCGTCGTCGGGCCCGGCTCCACGCACAGTTCGCCCGACGAGGTCGACGCGGTCGCCGGGATGATCCGCGAGTCGACGCACCCGGTGATCGTCACCGAGACGGCCGGCCGGGAGGAGGGCGGCTTCGAGGCGCTGCTCGCCTTCGCCGAGGCGTGGCAGATACCCGTCGTCGAGCCCGACTCGGCGGTGTGCGGCAACTTCCCGCGCTCGCATCCCCTGCACGCGGGAGGCGACATCGGCCCGTGGCTGGACGAGGCGGACCTGATCCTCCTCGTCAACTGCCGCGCCCCCTTCTACCCGCCCTCACGCCGCCCGGCCAGGGCGAAGGTCGTCGTGATCGACGAGGTGCCCCAGCGCCCGCACATCGTCCACCAAGTGCTGTTCGCCGACCGGTACTTGGAGGGCGGCGTCGCCAACACGCTGCGTCAGCTGACCAGGCGCCCCCAGGAACTGGACGTCGCGGCCGTCACCGCGCGGCGCGCGGCACAGGAGGAGCGGCACCGCGACGAGCAGGCCGCGATCGCCGCGGCCGAGGCCAGGGCGGCACGGGCCGAGGGCGTCGACCCGGTGCACGTCGCCGCGGCCCTGCGCGCCCTGCTCGACGGCCGGGACGCGATCGTCGTCGACGAGACCATCACCCACAGCCGCGTCGTCAAACGCCATCTGCGCACCGACGCGCCCGACTCCTACTTCTACGTCCAGGGCGGACTCGGCCAGGGCATCGCGGTAGCGCTCGGCACCAAACTCGCCGCCCGGCAGCGGCCGGTGGTGCTCACCATCGGCGACGGCGCCTTCGCGTACAACCCTGTCATCGCCTCGTACGACGCCGCCCGGGCCTACGACCTGCCACTGCTGATCGTGATCTTCAACAACCGTGCCTACAGGTCGATGAACCTCAACCACCGTCGCTTCTATCCGGACGGCGCGGCCGCCGGAACCGGCGAATGGCTCGGCACCGAACTGCACCGGCTGCCCCGACTCGCCGCGTTCGCCGAGCCCTTCGGCATGCACACCGAGACCGTCGACGCCCCGGAAACGCTCACGCCCGCCCTGGACCGCGCGCTCAAAGCGGTGGCCGACGGCACCACCGCCGTCGTCGACGTGCTCGTCACCCGCTGACTCAGGAGCCCCCCGACCATGACCGACACACCGACCACCTCCCCGCAGCGCAAGGTACGCGTGCGCGCCGACGACCTGCGCACCCTCGCCGCCTCTCTCCTCGAAAAGGGAGGGCTCGGCCCCGAGCACGCCCGCACCACCGCCGACGTGTTCGTCTGGGCCGCCCTGCGCGGCATCGACTCCCACGGCATCGCCCGCATACCCGCCTACCTGGAGCTGCTGGCCAAGGGCGTCGTCAACGCGCGGCCCACCATCACGGTGCGGTCCGCCACGCAGGCGACCGCCGTGGTGGACGCCGACCGTGCGCCGGGCCCGGTGGCCCTGACCGTAGCGGCCGACGAGGCGGCGAACCGGGCCGGGGCGGGCGGTGTCGCGGCCGTCGCCGTGCGCGGTACCGTCCACACCGGTGCCATCGGCTACTACGTGTCGCGGATCGCCGAACAGGGCCTTGTCGGGCTCGGCTTCGTCGCGGGCATGCCCAACATGGGTTACACGGGCGCCAAGGGAGCCGCCGTGGCCACCAGCCCGCTCGCCGTCGCCGTACCCGCCCGCAGCCATGCCCCGCTGCTCCTGGACATGGCCACCGCGGCCATGGCCCTCGGCAGGATCCGCCAGGCGAAGGCGAGCGGCACCCCGCTGCCCGAGGGAACGGCCGCCACCGAGGACGGCACACCCACCACCGACCCGGAGAAGGCGGTCATGCCCGTCCCGCTGGGCGGCGCGAAGGGCTCCGGAATGTCGCTCGCCTTCGAGATGCTCACCAGCGTGCTCGTCGGCGCGCCGATCCTCTCCGCCTTCCACTCGGACGACCCTCAGGGCCGCAAGCACCGCCAGAACGCCCTCCTCATCGCCCTCGACCCGGCGGCCTTCGGGGACCCCGACGCCTTCGTCGCGGCCGTCGACACGACCCTGAGCACCGTCAAGACCTTGCCGCCGGCGGACGACGCGGTCGGCGTGCACTACCCCGGCGAGCGGAGCGCCGCGGTGGCGGAAGAGCGCACCGACCGGGGTGTGCCCGTGACGCCGAAGGTGTGGCGTGAGCTGACGCAGCACGCCGGGGCGCTGGGGGTCCCGCTGCCGGATATCGCCGCACAGGGCTGAGGCGCCGGGGCGACACCCGCCCCTCCTTTCCGGCCAAGACCGGAGACATCGCCGCCAACATTGTTGACGATATTGCCGACTTGCGGCACGCTCACCGCTCGGGCGGCGCGGCTGCCCGAGCCGCCCGCCCGCCCGAACCGATAGGGGTATCGATGCGTTGGTCCTTCGTCCGCGGCCGAACGAGATCGGCCGCAGCCGCCTGCGCGGCAGTGACGGCGGTACTCGTGGGAGTCCTGCTGCCCGCCACGAGTGCGAGCTCCACGAGCGGCGCGGCATCGTCACGCCATCCGGTGACCGCTCAGGGCCTGGCGGATCTGCCCGCCGTGACACCCGTGCTGAACTGCACCGAGGTGACGGGCCTCGACCTGAGCGACGTCACCGACGCGCCGGTCACGATCTCCTCGGCCAAGATCGTGACGACCGGAGCGGCTCCCTACTGCGAGGTGCGGGGGACCGTCACCCCGGCGAACACCGTCGTCATACGTCTGCCGGTGAACGCGTGGACACAGCGCTACGTCCAGACCGGCTGCGGCGGCCTGTGCGGGAGCGCCACCATCAACTACGGCCAGGCGTCGACCTGCCCCGTCATCAACGACGGCACCGTCGCGAGCGCCACGACCGACATGGGGCACCAGGGACAGAACGACGGCTCATGGGCCCTGAACAACCCACAGGCGCAGATCGACTTCGCCTACCGGGGCGTCCATGTCACCGCCCAGGTCGCCAAGGCGGTCATCACCAGGTTCTACGGAAAGCGCCCCGCCTACTCCTACTTCACCGGCTGCTCCGACGGCGGCCGTGAGGCCCTCATGGAAGCCCAGCGTTACCCCGACGACTTCGACGGCATCGCCGCCGGCGCCCCCGCGAACAACATGGTCGTCCAGAACACCTTCCACCACGCCTGGAACGTCACGACGAACAAGGACGACAACGGCGCCTACATCCTCCTCGCCGACCAACTGCCCCTGATCCACCGGGCCGTGCTCGACGCCTGCGACGCGCTCGACGGCCTGCAGGACGGAATCCTCGACGACCCGCGCCGCTGCGACTTCGACCCTGGGACGCTGGTGTGCGCCACCGGTCAGGACCCCTCGACCTGCCTGACGAAGGCTCAGGCCGCCGTGGTCCGGCGACTGCACGACGGCGCCACCGACGCCAAGGGCCGCAGGCTGGAACTCCCGATCTCCCACGAGTGGGGCTCCGAGCTGGAATGGACCCTGTTCGTACCGAAGGCGCAGGGCGAGAAGGTGGCCAGCGAGAACTTCGTGACGTCCTTCACCCGCTACCTGGCCTACACCAACGCCCCCGACCCGGAACTCCAGCTCTCCGACCTCGACTTCACCGCCCGGTCGTTCTGGAGGACGGTCCAGTCCTCCAGCTACCTCGCCGCCCTGGACCCCGACCTCGGCGCCTTCGCGAAGAGCGGCGGCAAGCTGCTCCTGTGGCACGGCTGGAACGACCAGCACATCTCACCGCAGGGGACCCTGGCCTACTACGACGCCGTGCGCAGGACGATGGGCGCGAAGACGGCGGACCGCTTCGCCAAGCTGTACATGTTCCCGGGCGTGGCCCACTGCGGCGGCGGCGAGGGACCGAACACCTTCGACGTCCTCACCCCGGTGATGGCATGGGCCGAGACCGCCACCGCGCCCGGCCGCATCATCGCCGGCGCCCTCACCGACGGCACCGTGACCCGCTCCCGCCCCGTGTACCCGTACCCCCGGGTCGCCCGCTACGACGGCACCGGCAGCATCGACGACGCCGCCAACTTCCGGCCGTACACCCCACGAACCCACGCGGACGCGAACGCCTACGACTGGCTCGGCAAGGACCTCTACTCCCACGGCTACCAGACCTCGTGCAAGGCCGTGGACGGCAAGCTGGTGTGCCGCCCGACGCGTACCTGGCTCACCGAACGGGAGTGAGGAGGCGTCCTTTTGGCAGGGAGCGGCGACATCCTCCGGGGCGGAGATGCCGCGGGCTACTGCCCCCCGGCGTCAGACCGTGCGTGACTGACGCGTGCCGCTGAGCGGTGCGGCCTGCGTGACGTGGGCCGCACCGACCGCGCTCCCTCCGTCGTGCCCTTGGCGGCCGCCGCGATCCAGCAGACGCCGGGCCAGAGCGAAGGCGTCCTCGGTCTTTGGATGGGTGCTGCCCAGACGGGTGCTCAGGATCAGCGCTCCCCTGCGCGCGAGGCTCGCCGCGGTCGGATCGTTCAACGCGTGTACCGCTTGAGCCTTGAGCAGCAGGGCGTACCCGATGTACAGGTGGTCCGGCGCGTAACTGGCCTCGCGGATCCGGAGCGCCCGGGAGATCAGCGGCACGGCCACGGCGTGGTCGCCCAGGTCGAGATGGACACTCGCCAGCGCGATCAAGTCGAAGCTCACGTACGGGTCGTCCGGCCCGTACGCCGACTCGTCGATCCGCAGCGCCCGTTCCGCCAACGGCACCGCCGCCTCGTGATCACCGAGAAGGTGCCGGATCCGCGCCAGCGTGGCCAGGTCCGTCGCGATCGCCGGGCTGTCCGCCGGCAGGCAGGACTCGTGCACGTTCAGAGCACGTTCCGCCATGGGACGCGCTCGCTCCGGCGCGCCGCGGTCCCGGTGGATCTGCGCCAAGGTGATCAGGTCGAAGCCGACTTCCGCAGCCCTGTGGTCGAGCGACTCGTCGATCGCGAGGGCACGCTCGCCCAGGGGCAGTGCCACCGAGTGGTCCCCGACCGACAGGAGGAACTCCGACGCGAGCCGCAGCAGCATCGCCGTCTCCGCGGCGCACTCGGCCGGTGGCGCGTCCTTGGTGACCACGAGTGCGTGGGGGAGCAGTTCCTGCCATCGCGACCGGGCGTCCGGGTCCCCGTGAATGTCGTGCGGCACGGCCGCGAGCAGCGCCCGGCTCAGCCGTACGCGGGCGTCGGTACGCACGTCGTCCGGCATCGCGGCGCGGATGGCAGCCTGCACCAGCCGGTGCAGCACCAGGGAGCAGGCACCGCGCCGCGCGAGCCCCAGGCCGGCCAGAGCCCCGACCGTCGTGTCCCACACCAGAGGGTCGGCCGCGGCCGCGATCAGTGTGTCCGCGTGGCCGCTGAACAGGGCCAGCGGGATCGGCTCGGGCGCCATCAGGGCACACAGCTCCAGGAGTCGCACCGCTTGCGGCCGCTCGACCTCCAGCCGCCGCACGCTGAGCTGCCACAGGGTCGCGACCACCACCGTCGGCCGGTCCGCCAGCTCGCCCAGCGCGATCATGTCCTCCAGCCGCGACGTCAGCAGCGCCAGGTACTCCTCGGGCGGGGTGTGGTTGTAGTCCATGTACCCGGCCGCCTGCTCCAGCGCCAGCGGCAGATCACCCAGGTGCTCGGCGATCCGGTCGGCGACCACCGGGGTCATGCCGCACACCCGCCGGGCCAGCAGCTCCACCGCCTCCTGCCTGCTGAACACGTCCAGATCCATGACGCCGGCGACGCTGGACCAGCCGCGCAGCCTCGTGGTGACGACGATGTGACCGCCGCTCGCCACGTCACCCGACGGCAGCGCGTGCCGGAGCGTGCCAGGTCGCTCCCCGTTGTCGAAGATGATCAGCCAGGGCCCGAGCTCCGGCAAAGTGCCGTACACCTGCGCGACGACCTGCTCGGAGCTCACCTCCGCCAGCCCCAGCTCCCTCGCCAGCGACGCGAACTGGGACGCCACCAGATCGGGATCCTCGGCGTCCACGAACGCCACGAACCGGTATTCCGACCGGTAGAGGTAGGCGTACTCCACCGCGAGCTGCGTCTTGCCGACCCCACCCAGCCCGCGCACGACCTGCCTCGCGCCCTCGGAGCCGGAGGTGAGGCGCTGCCGCAACTCCCGCAGCGCGGCGTCGCGGCCGGTGAAGTGGGTGTTGCGCGGCGGCAGCCGATAGGTCGCCGGGCGGGGCAGCGAGGCCGAAGAACGCGCCGCCGGTGCGCGGACCTCCTTGACACCTGTCTCGAAGAGGTCGGTCAGCGTGGCATGGTCACCGCGCAGGCGTGCGAGTTCCTCCTCGGAGGAGAGGTCGATCCGAACGGCGTGCGCGGCGCGGACGCACGCGGTCGCGTAGGCAGCGACCCGCTCCCAGGGGGGCGGCTTGGTGAACTTGCCGGTCAGCAGGTCCGACAACGACGACCGCGTGAGGACCTTGTTCTCGTCGTGGGTCAGCAACTGCGCCTGGGTGGGTGACCCCGAGGACGTGCGCAACCGCTGCAACCGGCCGACGAACCAGCTTTGTGGCGAGTTCGGTCCCCTCATGTACGCCGCTTCCCCCGTCTCGCTCTCCGGAGTCGTCCGGACTTCCGAGTCGAAAAACGTAGCTCATCCAGCGGGGGAGCCGATCGGATCCGGACTCCTCCGGGACTGCCGTGCCCGGGCGGCCCCACCCCTCAACGTAGACGGCGGCTCAAGTACCCATCCGAACCAGAGGGGATCGATCATGGAACTCAAGGGCAGCCTCATCCGACTCGCCGGTGCGGGCGCGGCGATCGCGTTCGGCTCCACGCTGCTGGTCGGCGGCGCGACCTCGGCGCAGGCGGCGCCGGTGAACTACCAGGTGATCAATGGCAACAGCAGCAACTCCTGTCTCCAGGTGAACATCTCGGGCGGCAAGGGCAACCTCGTCCTCGGCAACTGCGACCGCAGCGCCAAGCAGGTGTGGCAGATCAGCGGCGGCATCTTCAGGAACCCGGCATCGGGCCACTGCCTCGACGGGAACGGCGCGGACGTCTACACCTTCCCCTGCAACGGCGGCGCGTACCAGAAGTGGACGACCACGTCCGGCAGTCCGAAGTCCATCAAGCACAACCAGAGCGGCAAGTACCTGGACGCGAACGGAACGGTCGGTGCCCAGGTCGTCTTCCAGCCCACCATCGGCACGGCGTCCCGATGGGTGATCGACGCGGTCTGACGAACCGGCCGCCGCGCCTGAGGCCCGGGCCTCAGGGGCCGCTTCCGGAGGCTGGGACGTCGGCTGACCACCCGGGACCTGCTCCGGGGGGCAGCATTACGGGGACGGGTGTCTCGGTGGTGCTGACCGGAGCCGTCCGTCCTGCTCAGGAGAGCAACTCCGCGATGCTGCGGGCCGTCAGCCACAGGCCGAGGAGCAGGGAGAGCGTGACGACCAGTTGCTCCTGGTGCTGCTCCAGCCAGGTCCGCAGGGCGTTCAACCGGGCGTTCGCGACCGCGGGCGCTCGGACCACGTACAGCTCCATGACGATGAGGCTGAGTGTGGCGAGCAGGCAGTAGCCGATCAGGGCGAGCCAGGCGGTGAGCGTGGAGAGGTCGGCGTCGACGGCGGACGCGGCGCCGGCCCCGACCAGCGCCCAGGGCTGCAGCAGCCAGGCCAGGCCGGCAGCCGTGACCGCGGAGGCGTCGTCGATGCGGGCGGTCCAGCGTGGCGGGCCGTGCGGTCGGGGAGGCCGGTGGTGCCGGTACGCGCCGTACAGCACCAGCGCCAGACCGATGGCGAGCTTCAGATCGATCGCGGCGGTCGAGGGCGCGCTGTGCCGAGCGGGTGGCTGACCGCCCGTCAGCAGGACCACGACAGCGATCACCGCGACCAGGTTGGCCAGCCAGGACACCATGAACGCCAGGCCCTTGCGAACGCCGCGCCGTGAGGAGAGCAGCAGGATGAAGGCGCTGTTGTGCAAGGGCCCCAGCGTGATGGCCAAACCGATCACAACCAGGTCGAGGACCATGGATCAGCCGCTCCGGGGTGTCAGGGCCGTCTGTCGTCGGTGGACGGACGGCGGACCCTCCGCACCGCCTCCCGGATCGGGGCCGGGGCTGCGGATGGGCACTGGGCGTTCGTCGTCATGACAACGACGGTGCACCAACGCGACAGCCCCGCTCCGGCGACACGCCAAACAGTCCCTTACGCGTGTTGCCCGCCTGCGCGGGTGTGCTGGAGCTTGCGAGTGAAGCGGTGCATGTGGGGGTCGAGCACTTCGCCCGGCTCGTCCAGGACCTGATCGCCGGTCAGCCAGCGAATCGCACGGAATTCGCGTGGGTCGTACCAGGTGAGGGCGTCGGGATCGGTGACGAGGAGGTACCAGAGCGAGACGTCGGTGTGCGCGCCCTGCCCCCGGGTTCGGGTGACGGTGAGGAAGAGCGGTCGACGACCGGTGAGCGGCGACGCCACGGCCTCGACACCCAGCTCCTCCTCGCATTCCCGGGCCACGGTGGCCCATGGGTCCTCGCCCGGTTCGACATGCCCACCGGGCGGCAGCCACAGGCCCGCCTCGCGGTGGGCGACGAGCAGCAGCCGCTCGTGGGCGGTGTCGAGGACGACGAAGTAGCTCACCAGGTGCATCGGCGGGACGTCGGGCTTGCGGACCCGGTGGAGAGGGGCTCCGCCGGCGATCCACTGCGCGGCGGTCTCCAGATGGGTGCGCTCCAGGTCGTCCCACGGGGCGATCGTCCTGAGAAGCTCGAGGAGACCGGCACGTGGCTGATCGTCAGGGGCGCTGAACGGGTGGTCGGTTGTGGCCATCCGCGCATGCTGACAGAGGCCACTGACAACCGTCCGTGGCCTTGGCCCAGCTGCGTCAGACGGGAGCGCGCAGTGCGAGGAGTGCCACGTCGTCGTGGTTCTCGGGCGGGCGGACGCGGCGCAGTACCTCGTCGGCGAAGGCGGTGAGCGGGCGGTGGACGAGAGCTGCCGCGTGTCGGCGCAGGCGGTTCAGGCCGACGTCGATGACTTGGCCGGGATCCTCGACGAGACCGTCGGTGTACATCACCAGGGTGGAGCCGGGCTGCAGCACCACTTCGGCGTCCGGACGCGAGGTGCGCAGCCCCGTGCCCAGGGCGACACCGTGGCCGGCGTCGAGATAGCGGGCCACACCGTCCCGGCTGATCAACAGCGGCGGGGGATGGCCCGCGTTGGTCCAGGACAGCTGCCAGTGGCCGCCGTCCAGCACTTCGATCCGGGCGTAGATCATGGTGGCCATGCTGACGTCGGTGATGTGTTCCATCGCCTCGTCGAGCCGTGCCACGATCCGGCTGGGGGGTTCCTGCTGCGCCCAGGCGTAGGCGCGCAGCATGTTGCGGACCTGCGCCATCCCGGCCGCCGCCTCCAGGTCGTGGCCGACGACGTCGCCGATGGCCAGGGCGGTGGCTCCGTCGGACAGGGGGAACGCGTCGTACCAGTCGCCGCCCACCTGTGAGGCATCGGGCGCGGGCAGGTAGCGGGCCGTCATCTGCAGGCCCGGAACGCCCGGCATCTGCGGCAGCAGATGGTTCTGCATGGTCTCGGCGACCTTGCGCTGACGCTCGTAGAGGCGGGCGTTGTCCAGGGCGAGGCCCGCGCGGCGCGCGATGTCCTCGACCAGCGTGAGGTCGGCGGCGGTGAAGCCGACCGGGTCCTCGGCGCGCCCCAGGGTCAGCGCGCCCAGTACCTCGCGGGTGCCACGGATGGGTGCGATGGCCGCCGAGTGCATTCCGGTGGTGTCGAACAGCCGGCGCTGCTCGACCGCGATGCCGGAGTCCGGCGCCCGATGGTAGGTCTCGGGTCCGGTCACTGTGGAGGCCACCCCGCGCAGGGCCCGGGACAGCGGCATCAGGGACTCCTCCAGCACCGGAGGCATCGGTCCCTGGAGGTCCTCGTGGTGGGTGAGCGTCTCGCCGTCCGCGTGGACGACGACGGCACGCCACACCTCGTCGCGCTCGGTGAGCAGGTCGACGATCACCCAGTCCGCGAGCCGGGGCACCACGAGGTCGGTCAGCCGTCGCATGGCCTCCTCGATGTCGAGCGTCGAGGTCAGCTGTGCGGTGGCCTCCGCCAGCAGGGCCAGCCGTTCGAGCTCGGGCAGGGCGGATTCCGGCGGCGCGGGTCGCGAGCCCGCCTCCTGCCCGTTCTCACGGGAGTGGAAGACGACCAGGGTGCAGGCCTGGTCGTCGCCGATGTCGTACGGCGTGATCAGCCAGGAAATGGGCCGTACGGAGCCGTCGGGCAGCGCGAAGTAGTCCTCGTCGGCCTGTGCGGGACGCCCTGCGTGGAAGGCCTGCCGCATGGAGCACTGGCTCCGGGGGAGCGGCTGACCGTGGGGGCCGCGGTGCAGCAGGTCGTGCGCGTCGTAGCCGAGGAGGTCGTCGGCGGGCCTGCCGAGCTCGTCCTCGGCGCGGGCGTTCACCGCGATGATGCAGCCCCGCTCATCGACGACGTAGGCCCCGGCGCCGATGGCGTCCAGCGCCCGGGACAGCGCGGCGGACACGCTCGCTACCGTCTCTCTTCGAACGGCCCCCGCATCCTGCAGCCCTTCCACCTCATGCCTCCCAGCTCATCGGACCGACGCCCACCCACACGCCGGCACATCCGTGCAGACGGCGACCTGGCCCGCCGTCCCCACCCGTGTGCCCCCGGATGCCCAAAGTCCACCTGGTATCGACGCCGGTCGGGGCGGATGTGAGACCTGTCACCAAGAGGTGACCGTGGGTGGCCGCCGGGCCGGATTCCGGGATCGCGCCTGGGCGCGGACGTTCTTGCCGCGGCCCTCACGGGCGTCCGGCGGCGTGCGATGCCGGTGATCAGGATGTGGGGATCGGGTCGGTGCCGGGCTCCAGAGGCAGCCGGAGCGCCCTCACGGCGAACGAGATGGCGTGGTACCAACCGCAGATCAGGACCAGGTCCAGGGCGGCATCCTCATCCGCGACAGCGACCAGGTTCGCCCAGGTGTCGTCGCACAGATCAGAAGTCGCATGGAGCTCGTCGACTGCTTCGAGTACGGCTCGGTCGCCGGCGTCCCAGCAGTCGTCCGTCGGTCTTCCAGTGGCGAGGGACGCGAGCTGCGCGGCGTCGAGGCCCGCCTTCTCGGCGAAACCGGCGACGTGCACGGCCCACTCGTAGTCGGCACCGCACAACGCGGTCGTCCGGTCGATGACCAGCTCGCGCCGGCGGACGCCGAGCGCGGAGCGTCGAGAGAAGTAGTAGCTTCCCCAGCCCGCGATGGAACGGGCGAGCTCAGGGCGGCGGGCCCACACCCGGAACAGCTGGATGGGTGCATGCCCGAGGAGTTCGAGCGCCTGCCGAGCCTCCTCGTCGTACGGCGGTGAGAGCGGTTCGATGCGAGTCTGCTTCGATTTTCGAGGCATGCTCGCACGCTAACATGGGTGCTTCGGAAAGGGAAGCGGATGACGCGATCGACACCACTGCCGGGACGCCCGGTCCGGGGCTCGCACACCGGGCGGCCGATCATGGCGCTCCTCGACCTCCTCGGGCGACGCTGGACGCTGCGCGTCCTGTGGGAGCTACGGGACGGCTCGGCGCCGACCTTCCGTCAGCTCCAGCAGCGATGCGACGGCGTCTCATCAAGTGTCCTGGCGGACAGGCTTCGTGAACTCGGACAGGCCGACCTCGTCGAGCACCCCGGCGAGGGCTACCTGCTCACCGGCCAGGGCAGGAGCCTTCTGGAACATCTCGGCCCGCTGGACGCGTGGGCCTCCGGCTGGCGCCCCAAGGTCTGAACGCCGTCCCGCGGCAAGGCCGGGCGGGCTGCTGGGCTGCTGGGCTGTCGGGCTGTCGGGCTGCGGGGCTGCCTGGGCGTCGATGCCGCCGGTCTGCCGTGCGGGGCCCTCCGCCTTGCAAGGTCCGCAGCTTCTCGTGCAGTTGGTCTATACCAAGCACCCCCGGTCCCAGTATCCTCATCCGCAGCCGGCCGTTGAACACCGCTCTCTCCCCCCACCCGCACCAGGTTGCGCGTTGGCGCCAGCGGCATTGCACGACGAGCCTTCCAAGCCGCGTGACCTGCTGATTCACCGCCTCCAGGAGGAACACGGTGAAAATTCGCACCAGGAGCTCGGCGATCATCGGCACGATCTGTCTCGTGGCCTCGCTCGCACTGACCGCGGCGTCGGCCGATGAACAGACCCACGAACAGACCGATGTACAGCAGTCCGCGAAGGTCACCCTCAAGAACGTGGCCACGGCCAAGAATCCGATCGCCGGCGCCGCCGGTCCGGGAGGCAGGCTCTGGATCGCCGAACGCGCCGGCACTATAAGGGTTTTGGACGGCAAAGGGCTCGGCAGGCCCGTCCTCGACATCTCCGCCGAGACGACCACCGACGGCGAACGCGGGCTGCTGGGTATCGCGTTCGACAAGGGGTTCGCGCACTTCTACATCTCGTTCACCAACCTTGAAGGCACCAGCACGGTGGACGAGTTCGCCGTACGGCACGGCAGGATCCAGCCGCACACCCGCCGTACGGTCCTCACCCAGACGCAGCCCTATGCGAACCACAACGGCGGGGACATCAAGATCGGCCCCGACGGCTACCTCTACATCGCACTCGGCGACGGAGGGTCGGGCGGAGACCCGCACGGCAACGGACAGAACCTCGACACCCTCCTCGGCAAGCTCCTGCGGATCGACCCGAGGGGCGCCAAGCCGTACGCCATCCCGCCGGACAACCCGTTCGTGAACGACCCGAACGCGAAGGACGAGATCTGGGCTTACGGGCTGCGCAACCCATGGCGATTCTCCTTCGACGCCGGCACAGGCGACCTGTTCATCGGTGACGTCGGCCAGAACGACTGGGAGGAGATCGACTGGGCTTCGGCCGGCAGCAAGGGCGGAGAGAACTACGGCTGGGGCCAGATGGAGGGCACCCATCCCTTCCGGGGCGGCACGGAACCCGCGAACCATGTCCCGCCGGTCCACGAGTACGACCGCGCCAACTTCGGCTGCTCGGTGACCGGCGGCTACGTCTACCGGGGCAAGGCGATCCCGGCCCTCAGGGGCCAGTACGTGTACAGCGACTACTGCGACGGCACCGTCCGCTCCCTGCAGCTGACGAACGGCAAGGTGACCGCCGTGAACGACCTCGGAGTCAACGGCGGCGAGGTCATCTCCTTCGCGCAGGCCGGCAATGGCGAACTGTACGTCCTCGCCATCGGCGGCAGCGTCTTCCGCATCGACCCGGCCTGACAACTCCCACGAGCAGCCGCGGGGGAGCACAGCGTGGGCCGGAACACCTCCCGGAGTTCCGGCCCACCCGCCCCGGCACGCTCGTTCGGAGTCACACAGGCAGCTCATGAGCTCCAGATCGGGTCGTCCGCAGCGGGTCGCCCGGAGAAACGCTGAAGCGGACCTCCTGCAGGCGACAGCCGGCGGCGGGCGGTGACGATGAAGTTGTTCTGCGCTGATTCCACGTGTGCACGGAGATCGAACCAGTTCTCCTCGGGAGTCAGGCCGCGTCTGACCTTGGTGTGAAGGCGCCATATCTGCTCGTCAAGGACGTGAGCGGCTTCCGCGATGTCCTTGTCCGCGACGAGGTTCATCATGCTCAGGGCTTCGTTCCATGGTCGCCAGTCAATGGTGGTCCGGTGGACGACACCTTGAGGGACGGAACTGGGTCGCGCTGATTCAGCCTCGCTGAGGCTCACGAGCAACCCTGACGATTCACGGAGAACGTGAGCGCACGCTGTCGCCAGTTGCTCCCGGGCCCAATGCCTGTCTTGCGCCCTCGTGCTGACCGCACTTCCCACAAGGACACCGATCAGTGTGGTCGTGACGGCCCCTGCGGGGGCGGCAAGCAAGCTCCACAGCGCAGACATGGGATCCAGTTTGAAGCCACCCGGACGTCTCGGAGGGTCGATTCGCGGGCCGGCTGCCGCTGAACTCATCACTGCAACGCCTCCCGAGTTGGTGAACAGGCACCGACCGTTCTCGTGAACTCGGCGCAACGCCTGAGCGTCGAAATGGGCTTCGCACTTCAGCGCTACAACCGCCGGAGCGGCACAGGGGTCACACAGGTGTCCGCAGTACCCGCATCCGGGGATCGAGGGAACCCGATCCCGTCATCCGAGGGCTTTCGATGAGACTCCGTCCTGCTCTGGCCATCACCGCCGCGTTGATCCCGGCGGCACTCATGGCCGGGACCACCGCGTCCGCCACCGAATCGCCGGCGCCGTCCGCGTCCGCTTCCCCGGCCGCGAGCGATTCGCCGACCCCGAGCGCGTCCGGGACACCGTCCGTATCCGCTACCGCCGCCGAGCCCGTCGCGTCGACGTCCTCGTCGTCGACGGTCTCTCCACCGTCCACCGGTCCGCAGACGTGCCCCAGCGAACCGGGCGATGAGTTCCTGTCCGCCACCGTGGCCGGTGAGACCAGACGATTCGTCGCGGGAGGCGGCTGGCACGGTCTCACGATCGAGTTGGAGAACGTCTCCGACACCGCTCTGCGGAACGCAACCGTCGAGGTCGTCAAGAATGCCTACGAGATGGCGCCCGACGCCCCCGTGGAGCTGCAGGAATACGTCAACATTCAGCGCTGGGACGAGGAGTCCCGTACCTGGGCGGAGATCCCCTGGGATCAGTACGAGATGGAGGGGCAACTCCCGCCCGTCGACATAGCGCCTCGCAAGTCCGTAACGCTCAAGCTCCGTATGAGCGTTGAAAAGGACTTCCCCCACGGCACTTGGCCGGAGCTGGAGACCAAGTCCATCGGGACCGGCTACATCAACCTCCATGTCTTCGGCATCGGCGAGCAGGGCGTGTGCGGGTACGGGGAGATCTGGTACTACAACGTCGTCAAGCCCGGGACGGAAACCGGTGACGCGGGCGAGTCCACGCCGCCGAGCAGCAGCGAGCCCACACCGCAGACCGGCGCGACGGCGACCACCACGACGACTCCCGCACCCACCGGCGACCTGGCCCACACCGGCTCCTCCTCCGCCCTGCCGGTGATCGGCCTCGTCGGTGGCACGGCCGTGGTGCTCGGCGCGGGCGCGCTGTATGCCGTACGCCGCCGAAGGGCGGGCACGGACGCCGCCTGACGACCCCAAGCGCGAGCCCCAGGCCGTCAGGCACGCCCAGTCCGCGCCCGCCAGAAGACGAGATTGCGGCGGGCGAACCGCGTGAGCAGGTGCTCGGACCCCAATGCCTCCACACAACCGTCCAGGACCTGCTCCAGCTCCATCACCGCATCCGCCGGGTGGCCGCCCAGTGCGCGCCAGCAGGCCGCGATGCGGCGGATCGACAACGCGCTCTGCGCGTCCATCGGCGCTGTGCGCTCGCGCAGCAGGGATTCCCACAAACCAGCCATTCCGCCGGCCTCGTTGCGGAAATATCGTGAGCTGATGATGCCACGCATCTGCGACAAGAAGTATTCGTTGGAGCCGTGTTCGCGTTCGTACTCGTCCATCACCTGCCAATAGGCGCGGTGCCAATGGTGATCCAGCAGATCACGGGTGCTCTTGAAGTCCCTGTCGTCAGGTGACAACACGCGGCTCGCGTAGTTCATCGCG
Source organism: Streptomyces sp. Y7 (assembly GCF_043195415.1). NCBI lineage: Bacteria > Bacillati > Actinomycetota > Actinomycetes > Kitasatosporales > Streptomycetaceae > Streptomyces > Streptomyces sp. Y7. The sequence goes on along the minus strand of NZ_JBIDDQ010000001.1, from coordinate 309,649 downwards.
AGTTCCAGCTCGGCCAAAGCACCCACTTTGTCGCCGAGTTCGCTGTACGTGACGGCGAGATTTCGCCGCACCGCCAACGTCTCGCGGTGGTCCGCGCCGAACCCCCTGGTGAAATCCGCGAGCACTTCCTCCAGCTCGGCCGCGGCTTTGACTGTGTCGCCGCGTCTCATGCGGACGACCGCGAGGTTGTGCCGGGTGAGCAAAGCCTGCTCGCTGTTCCGGAGTAGCGCCTTCCTCTGATCCTCGATCAACTCGAGCAGGACCTCTTCGAGACCCGCCGTGTCGTCCTGGGACATGCGCAGCTCGGCCAGCAACTGTCGCGTGTGCAGCGTCCGGACGTCGCGGACCCCCAACCTCCGCCGCTGGTCCTTCAGCACCTTCTTGAGTTCGCTCATCCCGCCGTCGACGTCGCCGGACATCACCCGCAGGTAACCGAGGAGGTAGCGGGTGAACAGCGTGTCCGTGTCCTTGCTGCCCAAGACTCTTTGCTGGTCGGCCAGCACGTTCCGGAGTTCGTCGGCGCAGCCGCGGTCGCCGGGTGCGGGGGAGGCGTGGGCGAACGCCACCTGGCTGCGGGTGGCCAGGGTTGCCCGGCTGTCGGGACCCGGCGTCCGGGTCTGTTCCGCCAACAGTTTCTCGAGCTCGGTGACTGCACCGCGCAACGAGCAAGCTGGGTACGGTCAAGAGGTGGCCGTGGACGCTCCGGTCCCGTGGTGGTCTTCGCCCAGCCAGCGTTGCGCCATGCCGTGCAGGTACTGGAATTGGCTTCCTCGCCCATCTAAAGGCGGCCGATTCCCGCCTGCCGTGCCGTTGTCGGGCGTGGCTTCGGGTGGGTTCCTGTTTCATCGCGCTGTGCCGGGAGGAGTCCCGGTCTTACCCGCGCTCGGCAGGCTGATACCGCCAGTCCGGCGGCCTTGGCGACATTGACCGCCGCATTGATGTCCCGATCGAGATGGGCCCCGCAGGCTCCGCATTCCCAGGTGCGGACGTGCAGGGGCTTGGGGCCGTCCTTGACGCCGCACTGCGAGCACACCTGTGAGGTCGGCTCGAACCGGCCGATCTGGTTGAGGATGCGCCCGTACCGGGTGGCCTTGTATTCGAGCATGGCCACGAACTGCGACCATCCGGCGTCGTGAACCGATTTGGCCAGCTTCGTGCGGGCGAGTCCTTTGACCGCCAGGTCTTCCACCGCTATGGCTTGGTTTTCGCGGATCAGCTTGGTGGAGAGCCGATGGTGAAACTCGCGCCGCGCGTCGGCCACCTTCGCGTGTGCGCGGGCGACCTTGAGCCGGGCCTTTCCTCGGTTGCTTGACCCCTTCGCCTTCCGGCTCAGCAACTGCTGCGCCTTCTTCAGCTTCTTCTCCGCCCGGCGCAGGAAGCGCGGGCTGTCGATCTTAGTGCCGTCGGAAAGGATGGCGAAGTGCGACAGACCCAGGTCGATGCCGACCTCGCGAGTCACATCGGGCAGGACTTCGGATGCCGCGGTCTCCACCACGAAGGACGCGAAGTACCTTCCGGCCGCGTCCTTGATCACGGTCACGGTGGACGGGACCGAGGGCAGAGTGCGGGACCATTTCACCCGCACGTCGCCGATCTTCGGGAGCCGCAGAAAAGACCTATACCCCATTGCCACCACGCATCCCAGCGCCTCGACGTCTCTCCGCAGCCGTCCCGCGCTCGCGGTCCTCCCCGCCCGAAGACGATCAGGCCTTGAGCCCCACGCCACCGAACATGGCCACCTCGGCGGGCAGATCGGCCTCGCCGGCTTCCGGTCGCCAGCGGTTGCAGGACACGACGCCGGGCTGAAGGAGCTCGAGCCCGTCGAAGAACCGAGCCACGTCGGCCGGTGTGCGCTGGGTCAGCTTCGGCGTGCCGTGCTCGTTCCAGAACGCCACCGCGGCGTCCACGTCCGGCATGTCCGGCCGGGTGATCGTGTGCGAGAGCACCAGGTGACTTCCTGCGGGCAGTCGGTCCATCAGACGACGCACGATTCCGGACGCCTCGTCGTCGTCCTCGATGAAGATGACGACGCCGAGCAGCATCAGCGCCACGGGCTCCTTGAAGTCCAGGGTTCGCCCGGCCTGTTCCAGGATGGTGTCGACGTTGCGCAGATCCTCGTCGAGATAGTCGGTACGGCCCTCGGGCGTGCTGGTCAGCAGGGCTTCGGCGTGGGCCAGGACGATCGGGTCGTTGCCGACGTAGACGATGCGGGACTCCGGCGCGATGCGCTGAGCGACCTCGTGTGTGTTGTCGGCCGTGGGCAGCCCGGTACCGATGTCGAGGAACTGCCGTATCCCGCGCTCCCCGGCCAGGTACTGCACGGCGCGCCCGAGGAACTGCCGGTCGGCGAGGGCGTAGTCGCCGATGCCCGGGTGCAACGTGCGGATCTGATCTCCGGCAGCCTGGTCGACCTCGTAGTTGTCCTTGCCGCCCAGCCAGTAGTTCCAGATGCGGGCCGTGTGCGGCTGGTCGGTCTTGATTCGCTTGCGCGCCTCGTCCGAGGCGGCGGGAATCTCGGTCACGCGAAGTCCTCCAGGTCAGCCCGGTTCATGGGTCAAGGAGCAACCTAGCGGGACGAGTTGGGGAAGGCGACTTCGACCCGGGAGTGGTCGATCGAGGGGCACGCGTCGTCGGAGGGGGCGCGTCGGTTGAGGGGGCGCGTCCTCGCCGCCCTGCCGGGCCAGATCCGCTGACGGTTCGTGATGTCACCTTCCCCCGCCCCTCTTTACATCGATGTAATATCCGTGCTGCCATGGGCAACCGCCGCTTCACGCAACGCCGTCCGCAATCCGATGGACTTCGAGAGATGTGGGGAGTCGCCGATGCGCGCCCGTTCCGTCACCTCCCTGGTGACCGTCCTGTTCGCCCTGCTCGTGAGCCTGATCTGGATACCGCAGGCGACCGCCACCGCCCCTGAGCGTGCCACCGCCGACGACCGCACGGCATTCGCGGCACCGGCCACCGCAGCCGCAGCGGGAACCTTCCGTAATCCGCTCAACACCGGACCCGACCCGTTCATGACCTACGCGAACGGGGCCTATCACCTCACCACCACGCAGGGCGACAGCATCAAGATGTGGCGCTCCTCCTCACTGAGCACCCTGCTCGCGACCGACCCGATCACGGTGTGGAGAGACACCGACGCCACACGCAACCAGCACATCTGGGCAGCCGAGTTCTACCGCTTCAACAACCGCTGGTACATGTACTACACGGCCGATGACGGAGTGGACGACCACCACCGGCTGTACGTCCTCGAATCGCAGGCCGACGACCCGACGGGGCCTTACCACTTCAAGGCGAAACTCACCCCGCCCAACCACGCCGACGACTTCGCCATCGACCCCGGGATCCTCCAGCACAACGGCAGGCTCTACCTCGCCTACAGCGGCATCAACGCCTATCAGCACAACGGCCTGAACATCGCGCCGATGTCGAACCCGTACACCGTTTCCGGCAACGCCATCGCCCTCGACGGCGCCGGAGGCTGCCCCGAGGTGCGTGAGGGCCCCGAGTTCCTGTACCGCAACGGCCGCACGTGGATGACGTACTCGGCGTGCGACACCGGCAAGCCCGACTATCAGGTGTGGATGATGTCCCTGCCCAGCGGCGCCGACCCCCTGGTGCCCGGCAACTGGACCCAGCACAGCGGGCCCGTCTTCTCGCGCAACGACGCCCGGGGCGTGTTCGGCCCCGGCCACCACGCCTTCTTCCGTTCCCCCGACGGAACGGAGGACTGGATCATCTACCACGCCAAGACCACGTCCGTCTTCACCTACGACAACCGCACGACCCGGGCCCAGAAGATCGGCTGGCGTGCCGACGGCAGCCCCGACCTCGGCACCCCTCTCGCCCTGGGCGCCACACAGGACCTGCCTTCCGGCGACCCGGGCTCCGGCAACCACTGGATCAACGACGACGGCCGTTCCAGCGGCAACGGCACGGTGACGTACCAGGGCGCCTGGAACTCGGGCACCGGCTGCGCGGCGCAGTGCTTCTGGAGCGACGATCACTGGAGCGACCGCGCCGGCAACACCGCGACGTTCAGTTTCACCGGGACCCGGATCGCGCTGCTGTCCGTGAAGGACACAGGAAACGGCATCGCGGCCATCCGCATCGACGGCGGTGCCGAACAACGCGTCGACTTCCACGGAGCGATCCGCACCGGTGAGACGCTCCAGTACCTCAGCCCACGCCTGCCGTACGGCGCGCACACGCTACAGGTCCGCGTCACCGGGGAACGCAACTCCTCCTCCACGGCCGCGTTCGTGAGCGTGGACCGCGCCGAGGTCTACACCCATGAGGACGCCGCCCTCCGGCAGCCCGTGTGACCGCTCCGCGTCTGCCTGGAGAGGAGGCGGATTCAGCGTGTGAGGCGCCGTCAGAGCGGCCGCTGCGGCTGAGGTCGCTGCAGCCGCTACTGTGGCCGTGCGCCTGCGCTACGAAGGAGGGCCGGCATGGCGATCCATCGGTTGGACAACGTCCTCATCGTCGTCGACGACCTTGATGCTGTCATCGCGTTCTTCGTCGAACTCGGCATGGAGCTCGAGGGCAAGGGGCCACTCGAATGGCGCGGGGCGGAGCGCGTCATCGGGCTCGACGACGTCCGGCAGGACATCGCCATGCTGCGGGTCCCGGACGGCCACGGGAGAGTGGAGCTGGCGAAGTTCCACCGGCCGAAGGCCATCACCCCCGAGCCGAAGGACGCGCCGGCGAACACGCTCGGCCTCCGTCGCGTCATGTTCGCCGTCGACGACATCGAGGACGTCGTCGCCCGACTGCGGGCCCACGGTGCCGAACTCGTCGGCGAGATCGTGCAGTACGAGAACGTCTACCGGCTCTGCTACGTCCGTGGCCCCGAGGACATCGTCGTCGGACTCGCCGAGCAACTGGGCTGAGGGACCGCCATAAGGGCCCGTGCACTCCAGTACGGCAGCCCGGCCCGGCCCCGCTCGGCGGACTCGCGGCTTCCTCGCACCGTCGGCACGGCCGTGTTCGTGAACGAAGGCCCGATGGGCTCGCACCGCACCCCCGACCCGTAAGGACGACACACATGACGGCGGAGTCACCGGCCCAGACCGTGCAGCGCCTGTTCTCGCTGCTAGCCGAGGGGAAGAGCGCGGAGGCGGCGGCACTGTTCGCCGACTCGGTGTCGTTCTCCATTCCGCACCCTCCCGGCATTCCGTGGGTACCGGAGGTCGACTCGGCGCAGGGCATGCGGACGTTCTTCGAGCTGCTGCAGACCCATGTGCAGGCCAAGGAGTTCGACCTGCGCCAGATCATCACCGAAGGGGACGACGTGGTGCTCATCGGCCGCATGGTCTCCGAGGTCAGGAAGACGGGCCGGGACATCGACACCGCGTTCGCCCTCCACACCACGGTCCAGGACGGGCGGATCACCCGCTACCACCTCTACGAGGACACCTACGCCGTCGCCAAGGCCTACTTCGGCGCCGCGGGCTGAGCCTCCCCGACCGGACGCAGCACCCGGCGCACGGCGCCGCGCAGCCACTGGTGGGCCCCGTCGGCGCTGTGCCGAGGGTGCCAGGCCATGCCGATCGTCAGGGGTGGCAAGGGCAGCGGGATATCCAGCAGGCGCAGCCCCAACGCGTGCGCCGCGTCGCTGATCGGTGAAGGGGGCTCGCCCGGCAGCGACGTCGGCACCAGGCACACCACGTCACCGGCCGCGGCCAGAGCCATCGCCGCCAGATGTCCGGGCAGGACGGCGCCGACGTGCCGGCTGAGCCCCTCCTCGGCCAGGGCCGCGTCCAGTGGGCCGGCGAACCGACCCCGGCGGCTGACCACCACGTGCTCGGCCGCGGCCAGCCTGGCCGGCGTCAGCTTTCCTTCGGCGAGCGGGTGCCCGGCCCGGACACCGGCAGCCATCCGCAGCGTGACCAGTTCTTCGACCCGGGTCTCCGGATCCACGTGGTCGATGGACCCGATCTCCAGGTCGATCCGGCCCTCGCGCAGGGCGGGGCCCGCCTCCCACTCCTCGGCCAGCACCCGGAGCGACACCCCCGGTGCCCGGCGCCGGGCCAGCCCGAGCAGACCCGGCGCAAGCGCCGCGCCGACCAGGTCCGAGGCCTGGACGGTGAAGGTGCGCCGCAGCGCGGCGAGGTCGATCCCGCCGCTCGGGGTGAGCAGCGCCTCCAGCCGACGCACCACCGAGGCGGCCTCGTCCCGCAGCTCCTCAGCCCGGGGCGTGGGCACCATCGTCTGTCCGGCGCGTACCAGGAGCGGATCCTGCAGCACCCGGCGCAGCCGGGACAGGGTGCGGCTCATCGCCGCGGGGGAGGTGTGCAGCCGCGCGGCGGCACGGGTGACGCTCTGCTCGGTCAAAAGGGCGTCGAGGGCGACGGCGAGGTTGGCGTCGAGGTTCGGAAGTGGGCTGCTCACCGGCATTATTCCATTCCAGGCAATGATTGGATGCTCAAGTTCCCATTGTGGCAACGCGGTTCGGATTCGCACGATGAACGGGCTGTACCGATCCGACACAGACCGCGAGGTATTCATGATCGTCATTACCGCGCCCACCGGGAACATCGGCCGACGGCTGCTGTCCCTGCTGGTCGAGGCCGCTCCCGCGCACGGAGAGGAGGTGCGTGTCGTGGTCCGCGATCCCGCCCGGCTTCCCGAGGCCGTGCGCGGACGAGTCGAGGTGGTCACCGGTTCACACGGAGACGCCGCGACCGTGGAGCGCGCTTTCCGCGGGGCCGACGCCGTCTTCTGGCTGGTGCCACCGGACGCCTCGGTCACGCCCGACGAGGCGTACAGCGGGTTCACCCGCCCTGCCGCGCGGGCGTTCGCCGCCCACGGAGTCGGCCATGTCGTCGGCGTCTCGGCGCTCGGCCGCGGCACTGCGCAGGCCGCCCGGGCCGGGCTGGTCACCGCCTCCCTCGCCATGGACGACCTGATCGCCGACTCCGGCGTCGCCTACCGGGCCCTGGCCAACCCGTCCTTCTTCGAGAATCTGCTGGAGGAGGCCGACTCGATCCGTGACCACGGCCTCTTCACCGACACCGTCGCCGCGGACCGTCCGGCCCCGCTGGTGGCCGTGGCCGACATCGCCGCGGCGGCGGCCGGGCTTCTGTTGGACCGCTCCTGGAACGGAGTCGGCAGTGTCCCGGTGCTCGGCCCGCAGGACCTCTCGCCCAACGACCTGGCTCGCATCATGACCGCGGAACTGGGCCGCCCGGTCCGCTACGAGCGCCGGCCGCTCGACGAACTGCGCGCGACCCTGCTCGGCCACGGCCTCAACGAGGCGTTCGTCGAGGGCATGGTCGACATGAAGCGTGCCAAGGACGACGGCTTGGACGCGGGCGTCGAGCGCTCGCCGCAGTCACACCCGGCCACCGGATTCGCGCAGTGGTGCGCACAGACCCTCAAGCCCGCCGTCCTCGACACACCGGAGGCAGCCGATGTCCACTGACCGAACCGAGCCGCAGGTCACCGCGTTCATGCTGGTCAAGACCACGCCCGAGTGGCTGGCGATGACCGTGGCCGAACGTATCGAGGCCTTCACCACCCAGGTCATCCCGGTGATCGAGGCCCGCACCCGCGGGGTCCGCTCCCGCTTCTACGACACCGAGTTCTACTCGGCGCGCGTCACCGACGTCTGGGTCTGGGAGGCGGACGACCACGACGCCTACCGGCTGCTGATCGACGCGCTCCGCGAAACCCCCTTCTGGGACCGCTACTTCGACGTCGTGGACCTGCTCGTGGGCGTGGAGAACGGCTATGCCCGCACCTACGGCGTGGAGCCGGTCACCACCATCGCCACCTGACACTCCTCCCTGACCGGCCGGTGCCGCCGCCTCACGAAAGCACCGGCCGGCAGGCCGACGGACCCTCGTCGGCGCAGCGCTTCGACCACGCGAGGGGAAGTACACCCGACACCCGCGCCCTCACGGGCGACGCGGCGCCACGCGCCCTGGCCACCACGATGCACACCGCGTGGACGTCCTTCGCCGCGAAAGGGGACCCCGGATGGGACGAGTGGAGCGACGAGCGCCCGGTGATGACCTTCGGCGCGGGAGATTCGGACGTCGTATGGGCTCCGAGGGAGGAGGAGCGCCGTCTGTGGGGGCGAGCGTGGGTGGAGAGACGCGATCCCCGGCGGCTGACCACCACGTGCTCGGCCGCGGCCGGCCCGGCAGGCGTCGAGTGGCCCTCTGAACGCCAGGCCCGGCCGCTGGGTTTCGCTCCTTCATCTCCTGCACCATCGGCGGGAATCCGGAGGGTGTGTCAGGAATCCCCGGCCTGTCGGGCGCGGTGAGCCCGGAGCTTGTGGCGGTTGCCGCAGCGCTCCATCGCGCACCAGCGCCGGGCGCCCGGACGGGACGAGTCCACGAACACCAGGGGGCAGTTGTCGCCCGCGCACTCCCGGATACGCCCGGCGAGCGGACCGGACAGCAGCTCGATCATCTCCCGCGCCAGTGTTGACAGCGCGTGCGTGGCCCGTACCGGTGGCGCCCATCCCGTCGTCGTGCCGTCGGTGGCGAGTTCGGGAACCAGCGGCGCCGCGGCCGCGGCGCGATTGATGATCGCGACCGCCTCGCCCGGTAGGGGGCGACACGCCGCGCGGGCGTGCGCGGCGTCCCAGATCGCTTGACGCAGGGCTTTCGCCGCGGCCAGCTCGCGGGCCGTCACGGGCACGGTCATGACCGCGGCCGGCGGAGGCTGAGCCAGCCATTCACCCAGGTCGGCGGGCTCGTGGAGGGTCTCGAACACCGCGTACCGGCCTTCGCCGCCGGTGTGCGCGAAGTCCAGGCAGGTGGCTCCGGCGTCGAAATGGAACGACCCTCCCTTGGGGTCGTGCAACACCCGTCCGGTTGCGCTCGCTCGCATGACACCACTATAAGTGGTTACGAAGGTAACCTCCATAACCGGTTTCGTTCTCGAAGGAGGGCAGGACATGGGTGTGCGGCACATCAATCCCGACGGGCTGCATCGGAGCCCGGCGTTCAGTCAGGCCGTCGTGGTCGAACATCCGGCGAAGACGATCTACATCGGCGGGCAGAACGGTGTCGACGCCGACGGCAAGGTCGTCGGTCCCACGGTCGGGGAGCAGGCCAGGCAGGCGTTCCGGAACCTCGCGACGGTCCTGGAGAGCGAGGGGGCAGGCCTGGCGAACATCGTCCACTGGAACATCGCCGTCGTGGACGGCCACACGTTCGAAGAGGGCGTAGCCGCCTTCCAGGAAGTGTGGAACCGAGCCGACCCGCCGCCGGCCATCACCGTCCACGTCGTGGCCGGCCTGGGTCCCGGGTTCCTCGTGGAGATCGACGCCGTGGCCGTCGTGTGACCCCCTCCGCGGTTCGGCCGGGGCCCGTTGCGGCACCATCCGCAGCACGGACATCGTCAAGGCAGTCCTGGCCCGTAACGGCAGAGGCGTGGCCGAGGTCTGATGGCAGGCGGATTTTCGGGGTACCTGCGTCGACATGACACCGGGAACCGATCACGCGGAATCGACACGAGCCCTGCGGCAACTCCGCCGGATCCGTATTGCTTACGCCGGAGGTGCCGTCCTGTGGGCCGCTGCGGCGGTGCTGGCGGGGCGGGACGACCCCGGGAGCCGACAGATGTGGGTATCGCTGGTCCTGCTAGTGATCTTTACAGCTCTGTCGTTCATGACGTCACTGTGGTTGCGGCGTCAGCAGCGCGGCAGTTCGCAGGAGCCGGCCCACCATGCCGCCCAGCGAAGGATGACCTGGCATCGCCACGCCAAGGCTTGAGCGCTGAACCTGAGCCCACGTTCGGAGCGTGGGAAGAGGGCCTCCGCTTCGGCGGAGGCCCTCTGTCGTTCACCTGAGCGGGATCTCTACGGCCGCCACGGCCCCAGCGGGCTGCCCGCCGACGGTGACAGCTGGCGGCGGACGTGCAGTTCGCCGTCCGTGCCGACGACGGCCACGACAAGGGCGCCGGTCGCGTCGTACGCCATCGCCGGGGCCTGCGCGAACATCGCGCCGGACTCCTGCCAGTGGGTGCCGGAGACGTTCTTGTCCCGGTCGGGCAGGGACGTGACGAGGCGGCCGCGGTGGCCGCGATGGGCCAGGAACGCCTCGCGGGCGCCACGTTCGGGAGCCCACAACGCCGCCACCGCGCCCGTGCCGCCGTGACCGCCGAGCCCCGCACCCGAGCCGGGCCAGCGGCCGTCGGCGTGCTGGCGGTAGGCCATCACCTGCTGGGTGCCCGCCTCGCGGAAGTAGAGGCAGGTGCGGCCGTCGCCGGAGTCGACGGCGGTGATGCCGCCGGTCGCCGGCCGGCCCGTCTGCAGGGTGTCGTCCAGGAGGAACGGCCCGCCGGGCTCCGTCTGGTGCCAGCGCCAGACAGAGTTCTTGCCCGGCACATACAGCTCGACGGTTCCGCGTGAGGTGGCAAGGGCGGTTCCGGCGTCCTGGACGAAGCTGCCACCGAGGTCCTCCCAGGGCAGCCAGGTGCCGTCGGGCTCGCGACGCCTGCAGCTGATGCCCTGGTCGAAGTTGCGGATGAAGACATACAGCCGGCCGGCCGCGTCCACCGCCGCCGACGGCACGCCCGCCTCGCGCTGCCGGCGTCCGTCGCCGTGCGCCCAGTCCGGGTTCTGCAGGGTCTGCCAGCCGCTGAAGCCGTTCCCGCCCGGGTCCTGCACGGTGTGCACGACATCGACGGTGGCCCCGCCGCCGACGACGTTCTGGCGGCGCAGCCCGATCAGTTCGGCCGGGCCGCCGGGCAGGCCGGTGACGGCGAGCGTGGGGGCGATCCAGCCGTCACCGAGCGCGAAGGGGCCCTTCCACTCGCCGCTCGCGGGACCGGTCTCCGTCCAGAAGGCGAGCCGCCCGGCCAGTACACCGAAGGCGTTGAGCCGTCCGCCCGGCCCGAGCCGCAGCCAGTGTGTGGTCGGCGAGTAGCGGTACGCGGCGCTCATCATGTGCGTACTGCGGTACGGGTCGGGCCCCAACTGGCGGTCGCCACAGGTCCGGCAGGTGCCGTGCGGGCAGACGGAGGGGGCGTCGAGGCCGCCGTAGGTGGCCAGGTACTCGGCCTTCTCCGTGATCGCGGCCGAGTCGAGGTTGTAGCCCCAGAAACGGTTGGCGTAGGCGCGGTAGTGCTCGACGACCGGGTTGTGGCCGGCCTCCCGGTGCCGGGCGAGAGCGGCGAGCGCGAACTGGGTGGTGGTCGTGTGGTCGACATGGTCGGAGCAGACGAACTCCGCGCGGCCGCCGTCGTGTTCGGGATCGGGGTCCATGGTGCGCACCGTGGTGGGCCGGACATGTCCGAGGAGGGCGGTCAGGGCGTCGATCACCTGGTCGCGGGTGATGTGCTGGACCTCGCCGACGGTGCAGCCGTGCACGGGCAGCGTGGCCTGCGTGCGCAGGGCGCCCTCCCACAGGTCGTGCAGCCGGGTCCGGACGCCGCGCTCGGTGGGCGCCCCCATGTGCAACTGGAGGAAGTAAAGAGACACGTCGTGGTGGCCGGCAAGGGTGAACCGCTCCGCGGCGAACCCGGGGACGAGGTCGACGGGTTCGCGCCGCCAGGGGTGGTCGCGGTCGCCGGTGGCCATACGGGCGTACGCGGAGCGCAGCCCGCAGCCGCGCTCGGTGCTGTAGCGGGCGAAGTCCGGTGCGACGGCGGCGCGCTGGGGCTCGGCGGTGTCCACGTTGACGCCGTCGCCCTCGCCCGCGGTGACGATCACCGTGGTGATGCGGTCGCCGTCCTGCAGGGAACGCACCAGATCGGGGTTCATGAAGTACAGGTCGTCGTCCTGGTGGGCGACGATGTGCAGGATGGAGCGGGTGGACTCGGTCATCGGCCCTCCTCGGCCGTCGGGGTGGGCAGCGCTCATCGGTCGACCACGTTCATGGCCATGGCGCCCGAGGCGGAGCAGTAGGGCCGCACCCACACCGGGCGGGCCGGATGGACCACGGCGTAGGGCGAGACCTCGTCTCCGGTCAGCGGGACGGAGGGGTGGACATAGGCGCCCTTGACGTCGGGGAAGTCCTCGAGGAGATGGCAGACGCGCACCTTGCGCCGGTCGAACGGGTCGGGCTGGAGCCACCAGTCCCAGTCCTCCCAGCGCTCGAGGCGGTGGTCGACGACGTGCCGCAGGGGTGCCTCGGCGCGGAACGCCTGCCGGCCGAGGACCTCGACGGGCACGGAGAAGGTACGGGCGTGGCGGCCGCGGCGGCTGACGATGAACAGCGCACCGGGCTCGATACGGCCCCCGCCGGTCAGCACGCCCCGCACGGTGATGGCGCCGTCGGCCGACTCGACGTGCGTGCACTCGGCGTGTTCCTCGCGTACGACGGTGCGCAGCATCAGCCGGCCGTTGGGCTGGGCGTAGGGCAGGTTCCAGCCGATCGGGCCGGCCGGGGGGCGGGCGATCAGCCGGGCGCGGGCGTCGATGAGGGCGCGGGTGTCGCGGACACCGGCCTTCATATGGACGGGGGCGGACTTGGGGGCGCTCATGGTCACCTGCCAGCGTCCGTCGCCGAGTTCGTCGAGGGCGGAGGGGGCGACGACGGCCGTGTAGCGGGTGCCGCCGTGGTCCAGGTCCTTGCGGGTGGTGCGCAGGGGCAGGTCGGGCCGGCGGTCGCCGTCCGCGGGCTTGTGGCGCAGCACGAACTGCCAGCGGCGTCGGCCCTCTTCGGGTCCGTCGGCCGACAGCCGCAGCCAGCCGGCGTCGTCGGCGACGACGTCCACGGTGGCCGCGCCGAGCGAGACAGGCGGAACGGTGAGCCGGACCGGGCCGCTCCTGCGGGCCCCCGCCGGGGCGCGGTAGCCGCGCTGGGCGGCGCTGCGGCGCCGGGCGGCGTCCTCGAACAGGTCCACGTAGCGAACGGCGACAGCCGCGGGGTCGTAGCGGGTGGCGTTGCGCAGGGCGGCGGCGCCCATGGTGCGGCGCAGTGGTTCGTCGGCCATGAGACGCCGCAGGCCCCAGGCGATGCCCTCGACCTCACCGTTGGGCACGAGGAAGCCGTCCTCGCCGTCGCGCAGGATCTCGCGCGGGCCGACGGGACAGTCGGTGGAGACGACGGGCAGTCCGCAGCGCATCGCCTCGACCAGGGTCATGCCGAAGGACTCCGCGCTGGAGGTGACCGCCGCGATGGATCCCTTGGCCCACTCCGACTCGATGGGAGAGAAGCCGCCCATGAGCAGTGCCCGTCCGGTCAGGCCGAGTTCGGTGACCAGGGCGCGCAGCTTGCCGGCCTCCCCGCCGTCGCCGTAGATGCGCAGCTGCCAGTCGGGGAACTCGTCGGCCAGGTGGCCGAAGGCGCGGATCAGGAGGTCGTAGCGCTTGATCTCGTGCATGCGGCCGGCGCTGACGACGATCTTGCGTGAGCAGTCGGAGGGGGCGACGGCCGGCTCGGGCACGCTGTTGGGGATGCCGACGACGGGGATGCCCGGGATCGGCGTGTTCTCGCTGAAGGAACGGGCGTCGGCGTCGGTGACCGTGGTGATCGCGTCGAGGCGCGGATAGACCCGGGCCATCTCCTCGCGCACCGCGAGCGGGATCGCCAGGTGGGTCATGTGTTCCTGGGCGACGCGCAGGGCGCCGTCGCGGGTGTGGGCGGCGACGAAGAGATTGAGGCTGGGGCGGGTGCCGACGACCACGTCGGCGGTGGTCCGCTGAAGGTCGCGGATGATGCGGACGTCGGTGAAGCGGCTGTACTGGGCGTAGAACTCCTCCTGGCGCGGCACGACTTCGCTGGGTTCGTCGCTGCCCGCGGCTTCCTTGTCGGTGGAGCCGGGGCGCAGGTCGACCAGGGCGCGGACGGTGACACGCGGCGAGATCTCGAACTTGGTGGCGGTGGCCCGCCGGAACACGGAGACGATCTCCACGTCGTGGTGGACGGACAGCGCCTCGGCGAGGTTGATGACCGTGCGGTTCGTGCCGCCGATGCCGTAGATGTTGTTGATCAGGAAGGAGATCTTCACCGGACCTCGCCCTCTTTGCGCTCGAAGGGACTGGGCACCGGGTAGTAGGCGCGCAGGAACGTGCTGAGCATCCGTGTCTGGCGCTCCACGTCGTGGCCGTCGGAGAGCGTGTCGTTGATGCAGAACGCCTGCCGGTCGCGGCGGGCCAGCAGGATGCCCAGCCGGCGCTGGATCTCGGGCTTGGCGAGGTCGAGGTAGGCGAAGGTGATGTCCGAGGGCACGGCGCGTCCGGTGAAGTAGGCGTAGTAGTGGTACAGCGAGGACGGGATGGAGATGTCGCTCGCGCTGCGGAAGCGGCTGTGCGAGGTCGCGCGGTGCTCCCCGGCGAACTCGCGCTCTATCTCCGCGAGCACGCTGCGCCGCAGGGGGTAGGGGGCGTGCCGCAGCTTCTGCACGATGGCGGTGCCGAAGTGGTCCTGGAGCAGGCGGCGATTGTTCTTGCCGGCCGCGTCGACCGGGCGGTCCACGGGGGTCAGGTCCCAGCGGGGCACCTGGGACGGGGAGAAGAAGGTGCGGGTCATGCCGTTGGACAGGAAGAAGTCCTGCGGGGTGACGGGGCTGCCCAGGAACATGTCGTCGTTGAAGTAGAGGAAGTGCTCCGACAGGCCCTTGATGTGGTGCAGCCGGCTCTCGATGGCGTGCGAGTTGAAGGTGGGCAGCGCCGCCGGGTCCTCGAAGATCTCCGAGTGGTCCACGACCGTGATGCGGTGGTGGCCGTCGTTGAGCCACGACGGGCGCTGACGGTCCGTCACCAGGAAGACATGGCGTACCCAGGGGGCGTTCTGCTCCAACGCCCGCAGGGAGTAGCGCAGTTCGTCGCGGCTGATGTAGCGGGCCGCGTTCGCGGACTCGGTGTGGTAGCCGTTCTCGCCGTACGCGCCGCGCCGCCGCTGCCACGCGGGGTCGCTGCCGTCGACCCAGGTGTACACGACGTCGACGGGGAAGCGCACGTCCTCGGGGAGCGGGTCGGCGCAGGGCCGGATGGTGCGCACCGAGCGGGTGCGGCGGGTGTGGAGGGCGGAGAAGCCGGTGAGCCGGCTGATGGGCACGGTGACGCGGGGTTCGTCGAGGGCGACGTCCTCGGTGACCCGGTTGGGGCGCGGCGCGTGCAGCCGGCCGTCCTCGGGCCGCCAGAACTCGATGTCGCAGCCGTACTCCAGACCGAGTACCAGGGATCCGGCCGGGTCGCTCCACACCATGCCGACACGGAGCACATCCGCCTGCCGGGTCAGCTGCCGGCCGGCCCGCGACCCGGCCAGCACGGCGCGGCCCTGCGCGGACTCGCCCCGGCAGGCCCGCAGATAGACGGGCCCGCGCTCGGCGACCCGCGCCAGGACCCGGCTGATCTGGTCCCGGTCGGCCTCGGCGACGGCGATGCAGGAGCGGAAGTCGCAGGCGCCCCGTACGGCGAAGTGGTCGACGCCGATCTCCTCCAGGGCGGTGACGACGAGTTCGAGGTTGGCCTCGCGCAGGCCGAGCGGCGAGACCGTCGGCCGTACCAGTGCGATCCGCGAGCCGTGCCCGGAGAGGGCGGCGAGCCGCTGCCCCGCGCCGAACAAATGCGGCCAGCGGCGGCGGGCCCGGGCGCCGCGCACCATACGGGCGCCGAGATTCAGCGTGTGCAGGCGGCGCAGCAGCTGCTTGAGCACCATGCGCAGGCGTAGCGGTACGCGGCGCGCGATGCGGCGTCTGAGGCCGACCGGCACCAGGGTGCGGTAGGCGCCGACCGCTGCGGAGGCCTCGGGATTGCCCATGCTCACGGCCGGTTGTCCGCCTTGTCGGTGTGGTGGTCGCCCTCGAAGACGCTCGGGACGGGGAAGTAGCGGTGCAGGAAGTCCAGTACGGCCTTGGTGCCGCCGCGGGCACGGGCCTCGTCGGTGCCGAGGCCGAACAGCTGGAGCTGCCGGATGTCCCGGCGCACCAGGAGCCGCTCCAGGTGATTGCCGATGCCGGGCAGCGCGGCGTGCAGCGCCACGAAGGCCTCACCGGAGGGGTCGGCCAGTCCGGCGGTGTGGCCGAAGTGGTGCACCACGCCGTCCAGTGGCTGTGTGCCGGGGGCGGTGGGTGCGAGCTGCGCGTCTCCGAGCGGCAGCGGCGCGACACCGGTCCCGGCGAGCCGGGTGAGCGTCTCGGCGCGGTGCGGCTGAGGGCCGTGCGCATAGCCGTGGGCGGTGACGCGCCCGGTGGCCGTGTACGCGGTACGGGTCCACGGCGCGAAGGACTCCTGGGCGTTCCACGGACCGCGCCGGGGGCGAGTGGCGCCGTTCGGCGTGAAGTAGTCGAAGGGGCGGGACGGCCGGCCGAGCAGAGCGCCGGGGCGCAGCAGCAGGAAGTGGTCGGCGAGGTCGGGCAGTTGGTGCAGGTACCACTCGGAGCCGGGTGGGGCGGGGACGACGGTGAGCCGGTCGTCGGCCGTCAGCCAGGCCGGTGGCTCGGCCTCCGCGACCACGTGGACGACGTCCACCCACGGCGCGTACTGGTGCAGGGAGCGCAGCGCGGCCCGCAGGAGCGCCTCGCCCCACGGCGTGCGGTGCTGCCACAGCAGCACGGCGTCGACCGGGAAGGTGATCTCCTCCAGGCGCAGGACGTCGAAGTCCTCCAGCGTGACCGTCGGCTCCAGGTCGCCGTCGATGTCGCAGTAGCCGGACAGCCGGTCCAGGCCGATCTCGATGCCGGGGGCGTCGCTGGGCACCGCGCGCTGCACCCGGTTCGGGCGCGGTCCGATCAGCCGCTCGGTGGGCAGGTCGGTGTTGGTGGTCCAGAACTCGATCTCGATGCCCTGTTCCTCACCGACCCAGAGGTTCTCGGTGGGCTCGGTGCGCAGCCAGGTCAGCCGGATCACCTTGGCTTTCCCATAGTGCTTCCACGCCTTGACATGGCTGCCGGGCAGCGCGCCCGTGTCGTCGCGGGCGGGCGAGACGGAGACGACGTAGCCGGTGTGCTCCTCCAGCAACGCGCGCAGCACGCGGCGGACGGCGCCCTTGTCCTGCTGGTCGACGGCCAGGCAGACGCGCCGGTCGTCGAGTGCGGGCACGGCGAACCAGGGGATCTCGGCCGCGTCCAGGGCCTGGGTGACCAGGTCGTGGTCGAGCCGCCTGGCCAGATCGGCGGTGAGGCCGGTGTGCACATGGCCGACTCTGCCGTCGGGTGTCTGGGTACGGCGCTCCGAGTGGCCGAGGCCCGCCTTGCGCACCCTGCGCAGGGCGCGCCGGTGCAGCCGGGCCTCGCGGCGGCTGAGGGTGCGCGCGAGGCCCCGCTTGACCTTGCGCCTCACGCCCGCCGGGACGGTGGTCGCGGCGGCGGAGCGCACGGGCTGGGGGACGAGGCGTTTGTAGACGTTGACCGCGGAGCTCATGGACGTCGGGTCCGACACGTCATGAACTCCGTTTCATCGCTCGTGAGGGCTGGGGGTGGGGAAGTAGGCGTTGAGGAAGCCGTCGAGGAGTTCCTGTTGCGCCTCGATGTCCTCGGGTGTGGAGAACGCGTCGTTGAGGCAGAAGGAGTCCTGGTCGCGGCCGTCGAGCAGCCGTTGCAGCCGGTCCGCCAGGTCCGGTACCGCCAGCTGCAGGTAGGTGAAGGGCATCGATCCCGGTTGTGCCCGGCCGGTCAGTGCCGCGTAATAGAGCGCGAAGGACGACGTGGGCGACAGGTCGGTCATGGCCCGGAAGCGGCTGCCCGCCGTACGGGCCCAGGCTTCGGGGAAGTCCCGCTCGGCCTCGTCCATCGCGCTGCGGCGCAGGGCGTACGGGATGTGCTCCATGGGCTGGGTGATCACTCTGCCAAAACGTTTCAGCAACAGGGCGCGATTGTTCTTGCACGCCGCGTCGACCGGCGTGTCGGTCTCCATGACCGGGCCCTGCGGGATGCGGTTGCGCGAGGGGAAGTAGCGGGCCGTGCCGCTGGGGGTGAAGAAGGCCTGCGGGGCCACCGGACGGCCCATGAACATGTCGTCGTTGAAGTACAGGAAGTGCTCCGCGAGACCCTCGATGTGGTGCAGCTGCGACTCGATCGCGTGGGAGTTGAACACCGGCAGCACCGAGTGGTCGCGGAAGATCTCGCGGTGGGTGGCGATGCGCAGCCCGGGCACGTCCTCGCGCAGCCAGTCCGGCACCTGGTCGTCGGTGACGATGTAGACATTGCGGATCCAGGGCGCGAACAGGTGCAGCGAGCGCACCGAGTAGCGCAGTTCGTCCCGGCTGATGAAGCGGGCGTCGCTCGCGGACTCGGCGTGGTAGACCTCGCCCTTCGCCATGGCCTTGCGCTGCTTCCAGGCCGGGTCGTTGCCGTCGACCCAGGTGTAGACGGCGTCGACCGGGAAGGCGATGTCGTCCGCGCAGTTCACCAGGAACTCGGGACGGGTGGGCAGCGCCGGCGCGACATGCGCGGGTGTCCAGTCGGAGACGAACCGGCTGAACAGCCGGGCGGCGCCGAGGACATTCGGGCCGTCGGCGGCGACGGCCCAGGCGGCCCGGTTGGCGCGCGGCGCGACGAGGTGGGTGTCGTGGCGCTGCCAGAACTCGATCGCGCAGCCGTACTCGTGCCCGAGCAGCAGGTGGCGGCCCGGGTCGGTGCGGTACCAGCTGATCTGAAGGATGCGTGCGGTGGCGACGTCCCGCCATGCCTTGGCGTCCCGGGAGGAGACGGGTTTGGCCGGCCGGGGCGCGTCGGGGTCGATCACGCTCAGGTGTCCCGGGTACTGACTCAGCCCTCGGAACACCACGCCCAGCACCCGCTCCCGGTCCTCCTCGGCGACCGCGACGACCGTGCCGTGGTCGGCGGTGCCGCGGACGGCGAAGTGCGGGACGCCGGCCGAGTCGAGCAGAGCGGTCAGGGCGGAGCGGTTGGCCTCGCGGGCGGAGAGCGGGGTCAGGCCGGGTTCCACGTAGACGTCCGCGTGCTCGGCGGTGACCGTGGTGGGCGCGGTCCGATCCGCGGAATGTCGCGCGGCGCCGCCTGATGCTCTCCGGCCGGCGGCCACACCCCGCATCCCGCCGACAGCACGATCCGATACGGCCGTCACGCCCCTCGCCCCCCACGGGCTGACGCACGCACCAGCACAGCCACTCCACCGCCCATTTAATTTTGAACTCAACCTTCACAGGACCGGCACATCATCAGCAAGCGCATACCGGCCTGTCAACGGCATTCAGGAATGACGGATGACACATACAACCATTAACGCCTAATGAACGTCTGATGACCGGTGGACGACTGTCCATCACCGCAGACAGGCCCGGCTTCTCCCCCCACTCGTGCCGCGTGCCACCTGTTCGACGAGAGAGGACCGACGCACATGACGCACGCCCTGACGGAGCGGGGCCCCGGGGAATCCCGGCGCGCACCGTCGCGCCGACGGGCCAGGCCACCCCGGCGGCGCCGTCGGGTCTGGCGGTGGATCGCCCTGAGTCTCGTCCTGCTGGTCCTCGCCGCCGGGGGCGTCGGCTACTGGCTCTACAGCGACCTGAACGGCAACCTCAAGGGCGTCGACCTGGAGAAGGCGATCGGCGACGACCGCCCCGAGAAGCTGCCCACGTCGGGACAGAATCTGCTGGTCCTGGGTTCGGACTCGCGCTCCGGCGCCAACGCCTCGCTGAACACGGGCCAGGTCTCCGGGGCACGCTCCGACACCGCACTGGTGATCCACATACCCGAGGGCCGCAGCAAGGCGGTCGCCGTGAGCATTCCGCGCGACACGCTGGTGACGCGCCCCGAGTGCACGGCGAAGGACGGTTCGGCGCTCCCGTCGGCGAAGCGGGTGATGTTCAACTCGGTCTACTCCCTTGCCGGTCCGGCCTGTGTCGTGAAGACGGTCGAGCAGATGTCGGGGGTCCGGATGGACCACTTCATGGAGATCGACTTCGCGGGCTTCAAGGGACTGGTGGACGCGATCGGCGGAGTGAGCGTGACCGTCGACCAGGACATCCACGACAAGGCCAGCGGCCTGGACCTGACGGCCGGCACCCACCGGCTCGACGGCACGCAGGCGCTACAGTTCGTGCGCACGCGGCACGGCGTCGGGGACGGGAGCGACCTCGGTCGCATCGGACTCCAGCAGCAGTTCATGATCGCCCTGCTGAGCGAGATCAAGCAGCAGGACCTGCTCGGCAGTCCCACCAAGACCTTCAGGATCGCCGACAGCCTCACCGAGTCCCTCACCACCGACTCGGGCCTCGCCTCCCTCACCGCGCTCGCCGAGTTCGCCCGCAGCATGAACGGCATCGACCCCGCCACCATGGAGACGATCATGCTCCCGGTGCGGTACGACACCCAGGACCCGAACCGCGTGGTCGCGGCCGAGCCGCAGGCGGGCCGACTGTGGCAGGCCCTGCGCGAGGACCGGGCGATCCCCGAGTCGGCGAAGAAGTCACCGGCGACGGGTGGTTCGACGTCCTGACTCAGACCCGGACCGACGGGGCCAGGGACAGACCCTGGCCCCTCGCCTGGCGGGCTATGTGCAGCGCACCGTCCTGGTCGACCGTGGCCAGGACGACGCGGGCGTGCGCGTCCAGGGCCAGGGCGGGGGCGCCGATGGAGTGCTCGCCGGTGGGGGACCACCACAGGCCCGCCTGTTCGTTCTCCGTGCCGCAGACGGCCAGCGCGATCTGGCCGTCGAGGCCGCGAAAGGCCAGCACGGTGCAGTCGTAACCGTCGAGTGCCGCTCGCAGCAGCGCCGGGGGCTCGGCGGCCGGGGCGCCCCCGAGCGGGATCAGCCAGCCGCCCGGTCGGTGGGCGACCAGCTGGCCCGTGCCCTGGTCGGTCCAGTAGTACGTCGCCCGGTCCGGCGCCGTCTCCAGAGCCGCGGCCGACCCCGGCGTCACCTGCAATGCGATGTTCGGCTCCTGCCGAAACGTTCCGTCCGCTTCGGCCTGCCGCCACCACATGGCGTCCTGCCCGCCGCCCGCCAGTACCTCGATGCGCCCGGAGGCATGGGCCACGGCGGCGAGCCCGTCCTGCACCCCGCTGCCCTTGAGGTCCTCCCAGGCCTCCCACTTCCCGGTCGGCCCCTCCCGGCGCAGCATCAGCCCGCGACCGGCGTTGCGCACGAGGACATGCACACGCCCCGACGCGCTCACCGCCGCCACCGGCACCCCGAACCGGGCCGCCTTCTCCCGGTCCTTGTGCGGATTGCCCAGCGACCGCCACTCGGTGACCGGACGGCCCGTCTGGTACTGGATGGCGTGCACGATGTCCACGGCGGGTGGCCCATCGCCCTTGCGCACCTCGCGTCGTCCCACGAAGTGGACGTAGGTGTCCGCCCCCTGGGTCACCGAGAGATGGGTCAGGTCCGGCACCTGGATGAGCTCGGGCCCCGTCCAGTCCGGGCCGCCCGGCCGGGTCTCGGTCCAGCGAAGCAGCCCGCCGCCGGCGCGGGCGTACGCGGTCAGCCGGCCGTCCTTGCCCAGCACCAGCCAGTGGCCGGCCGCGGTCGACTGCGCCGCGTGCCGCACGGACCCCTGGGTGATGACGACGCGGTCGGCCGCTCTGCGTCGGGCGCCGCGCCCCGATCCGGTCCGCATGACGTGGCCCGCCCCTTCTCTGCCGCCCGGCGTGGCTGACCTGCCGCTTCCCGAGCACCTGTCGCACGGGGAAGCCGAGCGGGCCCCATCATAGGTCGAACGCTCAACGAACACGGTGTGACGGTTACGTGTACGCCCGGCATGCGCCCTGCCACGCTTCCAGCACCGGTACCGGCCGGGATGCCGCCACGTCGATGTCGCACTCCGCCGGCAAGGGCAACACCTTCACCGGTCGAAGGGCGGTTCAGCAGGTTTCGTGGTCCTTGACCACGTACAAGATCACTGCCGCCTCCGTCGGGAGGGTGCCGGCCTCGGGCTCCTGGCTGCACACGGTCAGGTTGCGGTCGAAGACCTGCACGGTTCTGGCCGCTGGCGTCCTGGTCGTCGAGGACATGGAACCCGGGGGCCTGCGCGGCCCAATGCAGTTGCCTTAACGTCCCGGCCTCATGGCGCCGCGTGCAGTCGAGAGAATGACGGCATGACCATCTTCCGCTGTGCCAACTGTCAGCAGCCCGTGACCAGCGAAGTGGTGTCGGGGGAACCAGTGAGGGGTCCCGAGCGGCCGCCGGGCCACGAGGTCGCTCCGCCGCGGATGGCTCTGGGGACCTTCAAGACCAACTTCGATGGCAGCCTTCTGTCAGTGGTTGCTGCGGGCTCGCGGGCCAAGACGGGCCCAACCTCGTCTGCGGCGGATGCGGCGTTGAGGTGGCGACGAAAGAGTCCGATTGCTGGACCGACAACCTTGTGGCACTGATTGCCGCCGCAGTGACTGATGGGCGTATGACAGACGCTGGCATCTAGGGCGAGGTCCGGGCTTGCGTTCCCTTGAGCACCGGCCTCCCGGCCCGGCGGTTGCTCTTTGGTTTCGAAGTCTGGTTGTGCGCCCAGCGACCGGGCTGGACCTTGCCGCGTCTGGCGCGAGTCCTCAACACAGGCCAGCGGTTCGGCTTCTTGATCGCGCGTGGGGCAGTCCCGGCCGCGCCGGGTGTGGAGGAGGCGTGCACGTGCCTCCCGCCCGGCCTCGGCGACCGAACGGGTGAGCTTGGGGGGGCGCTCCGAGCTGGGCCGGGATGCTGCGGCGGATGATGCGGACGCACTTCAGGTAGGAGACACGGTCGGCGTCCACCGTCGGGCGGGCGAGCGCGGCCGTGTGGGCGAACTGGCGGATGGCGTGGTGGACCGCGGGGTAGGCCCACAGTTCCTGCCGGACACCGTCCGGGGTCCGCGACCTGATTGGCCCGCCGGGGCCGAGGTTGTTCTTGATCTCGTCGAAGGCGAGCTCGATCTCCCAGCGTTCCCGGTAGAGCGCGACCAGCTCGTCGGCCGGGTACTGCTCGGGGTCCAGCAGCGTTGTGCCC
Source organism: Streptomyces sp. Y7 (assembly GCF_043195415.1). Taxonomy (NCBI): domain Bacteria; kingdom Bacillati; phylum Actinomycetota; class Actinomycetes; order Kitasatosporales; family Streptomycetaceae; genus Streptomyces; species Streptomyces sp. Y7. Next base: position 286,854 of record NZ_JBIDDQ010000001.1, on the reverse strand, counting down.
AGGTGGACGACCTTGTCGCCCTTGGCGAAGGTGATGACGCGGTAGATCACGTGCTTGGGCAGCATCCGGCCTTCCCGCGCGGCTCGGAGTCGGACGTCCTTTCCCGGTCGGGCCATCGACAGGTACGAACCGTCGGGAAGTTCTTCCTGGGCGGTGCCGAGGTGGTTGGACTGGAGCCTGACCAGCAGATCCGAGCCCGCCGCGGTGAAGACGTGAGCGAACTGGACCGACCAGTAGCCGCGGTCGGCGATGACCAGGTCGCCGGGGCCGGTGGAGCCGGCCAGCGGGTAGGCGAGACTGCGTTCTCCGTCGCGGTAGCCGCCGAGGCGGGCATCGAGGACTCCGTGCGTTCCGATCTCGACGAGGACCACCGCCCTGACCTGGGGGAATCCGAAGGGGACGCCGCCGGTGGTGGAGGGGCCGTCGAAGGTGTCGCCGTTGCTCGTCGAATCCGGGAGATCGAACTGGGTGCCGTCCAGGGCAAGGAGCCGCAGTTCTCGCCACCATGCGCCGGGCGTGTCCGGGGTGGCGAGCGGGTCGGCCACCTGTCGGAACATGGTCTCCAGCACGTCCTCGCCGAGGCGGGCGCGGGCCCGGCACAACGACGACCGGTTCACCCGCGCGAGGGCCCGGCTGCCCGGGATGCCGCTGGTCAGCACCCGCAGCACCTCCTCGTACGACTCCCGAGCGAACAGGCACAGGGCCAGGACGAAGTACACGACCAGCCGCGCCGGAAGGAGGCGGCAGCGCCGCTCGCCCCGGTCGTGCTTGGCTATCGCCGCGTCGACCAGCTCGGCGGTGAACACCTTCGTCAGGATCCCGATCCGCACCCGCTGGCCCGCATCCCACCCCGTCACACGCGGGGCAACGATCCCCGCGACTCAAAGGCAACTGCATTGGCCTGCGCGGCCTCCTCCTTGGCGGCCTGGAGGTCCTGGCCGTCGAGTTCCGGTTGCCCCGGCGGCCTCCCGTGCTCGGAAGCCTCGGTGATCACGTCACGGCCGTGTGCCGAGCCGTCTTCCGCCCCGAAGCGCCTGTGCGCTCCTGGCCGACGAATGGATCCAGCGAGGTCATCAGACGTGGTCAGGCGGCCTGAGGCCGTCCCTCCAAAGTGCCGGCGAGGCAGAAGCAGTACGGGCAAACTGTCGCGGTGAGGATGAACGAGACCTTCGCTACAACAGTCGCTGCAGTAGTGCCAGTTGTTCTGCTGGTGGCTGTAGTCGAGATGTCCAATCGCAGACAGGTGCTCCGCGCTTGGTACGCCAGGGCGGGTGAACACCAGAGGCGAATCGATGCGCTGTACGCCGATGGGCAAACGGTCAGTGGGGAGCAGTTGGAGGCTGCGGAGGAATCCCTACTCAGTTCCTCATCTGCTCCGCTGAGGGATCTGTGGCCCCTGCTTTACGTACTTTCCGCCGCGGCGGTCGGCACGCTGTTGCTCCTGGCGGAGGCTGTCGCGCTCGTGTGGCTCGCCACCCCTGGATCCGGCAATGCGCCCGGTCTGGCCGTCTTTTGCCTGGCGGCCACCCTCATCGGCTTCGGGTGGGTCACTTTCGCGCCGCTGCTTGCTTCCGTGGTGTCTTCTGCCTCTGATTTCTGGGTCGTGACGAAGGGGCTTGGACGGCAGCTACGGTTCGTGCGCGAGCTATCCGCGCATCGACGTCAGCAGCAGCGCCAGGAGGAGTAGGTCTGATCAGCCTCGTGGGCGTCAGCTTTCGTCCTCCTCGATGGCGGTCTCAAGTTCCTTGGAAAACCAGCCCCAGCTGCCCGCCATCGTGTCTACGGTGCGCATGCGAGTGCTGTGCATGGGAGCGGTGTGCCCACGTATGTGGGGGCGACATTGTTCGCCGGCGGTTCGTCGTGCCCGGAGAAGCCATGGCAGCGACCGAGTACAACGCCCGCGACGTGGAGTTCGACGTTGAACCGGCGGAGTTCATGGAGGCCGGCCGCAGCGCTGAGCGTCGCTCTCAGCCGCGCAGGGTGCGGGACGGGCTGGTGCCGTACATGTCCCGGTAGAGAGCGGAGAAGCGCCCGGGATGCGGGAAGCCCCAGCGGGCGGCGATGGCGCCGACGGTGGAGTCGTCGCCCGGCCGCGCCGCCAGCAGATCGCGGTGGGCGTGGGCGAGGCGGACCCGGCGCACATAGCCGAGGGGCGTGGTGTCGAGCCGGCGGCGGAACGCGTACTGCAGCGTCCGGACCGTGACATGGGTGGCGGCCGCGATGTCGGCGACGGTGATGGGCTGGTCCGCGTGGTCCTCGATGTAGGCGATGGCGCGTCTGAGGGTCGCCGAGTGGGCGTCGGCACGGTCCCGTGCCGTGGGATCGGTGGTCGCGTTGTTGGGGAACGCGGCGAGGACGCTCGCGGCCAGCAGTTGGCTTCCGGCCGAGACGACCAGCGGCTCGGCCGCGGCGGTCTCGTCCCCCAGGACATGGTCCCGCACATAGATGATCGTGCGCTTCAGCCGCTCGGCCGCGGCCGGTGAGTGGGGCCGGTGCCCGGTGAGCCGGACGGGCTCCAGAAGCGGCTTTCCCGCGCTGGAGGCGACGTGGTCGAGCAGTCCGGGATCGAGCATGGTGATGTTGTAGCGGGCTTCGCAGATCCGCCCCGCGTACGGCAGGTCGTGGGGCGCGAACATCACGACGTCGCCGGGACCGAAGGCGTCCCGGACGCCCTTGAAGGCATGGTCCTGGATGGTGCCCTCGTGGACGACGCACAGGCAGATCCTGCCGAGCGGGGCGACCGAGTACGTCATCTCGAAGTTCAGGTCCAGCTCGTCCACGCTCACGGACGGCCCGGCATCCCGCCGTACCCGCGCCCTGCTGGCCTCCGGCGTGCTGCTGCCGATCCGCATCCTGGCGTAGGCGCGGCAGAGGAACTCCTCGGTCTCTTCGAGGTTGTCACTGTCGAAGGTCAACGAACCCATGAGGCCCTCCTGCCAGGAATCACGCTCACGAAACCGGTCCGGTCACGGATGCTACTCAGTTCCGAAGCATCGCATTTCGTTTTCTGGACAGCCCGCCCGGTGACGATTCGTTTGCGGCACCCTCGCGGGCGCCGATCGAGGGCAGCGTGTCAGTAACGGCACGACTGACTTTCGGAGAGCGTTTCGCCATGTCGGACCAGGTGGACAGCGACCAGACGATCGCGGCACTCCAGGAGGAGATCGCGCAGCTTCAGCACGCCGTCCTCTCGCACGCGATCGTCGACCAGGCGATCGGTGTGGTGATCGCGTACGGCGGTGTGCGCCCGGAGACGGCCTGGGTCGTCCTCAAAGAGGTGTCGCAGAACACCAACACGAAACTGCGGGAAGTGTCGGAGCACATCGTGCGGTGGCCACGCACCGGACGGCTCCCCGACGAACTGCGACACGCCCTCACCACGGCGGTGACCCGCGCGTCCTCGGCCCGCGGCTCCGAACCGACAGCGGCCCCTTGACCGCCACCCCTACAGGCACAGCGGTACGTGCGGGTCATCGCCCCAGTCGGCCCGGTGGTTATATCTCACACGTGTACACGAACAGGGTGTCGATGAGGGGCTGCACGTCAGGGGCGCTGCGTGTGGGTCAGCCGGATGCGGCGGACAGGATCACGTCCACGAGCCGGTCCGCCGCATCCGGCCTCCCATGCGTCCGTGCCCGCTGTGCCATCTCTTCTCGCCGTGCGGGATCGGTGAGGAGAGGGCCCAGCGCGTCTCGGAGGTGGTGTGCGGTGACGTCGCCGAGCAGCGCGACGGCGGCCCCGGCCTCCTCCAAGTGGCGGGCGTTGTGCGTCTGCTCGTTGCCCGCCGAGGAAGCCAGCGGGATGAAGACAGCCGGTTTGCCGAGCGCGGTGAGCTCGGCCAGGGTCCCGGCGCCGCTCCTGGACACGACGACGTCCGCCAGCGCGAGAACGTCGGGCAGCTCCGGACCCACGAACCCGGCAAGGTAGTACCGGCCTGCTGATGCGGCCGGCAAGGACGCCGCATGCTGCCGCAGCTCCCCGACGTTGTCCGGGCCGCACTGGTGGATCACGTTCGCCCTCTCCAGCAGCCAGGGCAGAGCATCCCGTACGACGCCGTTGATCTGCTGAGACCCCTGCGCGCCGCCGGTGACGTACACGGTCGGCAGCCGACGGTCGAAGCCATGAAGTCCCAGAGCCTGCACCGCCTTGTCCGCGTGCCCGGACAGCACCTCCGGCCTGATCGGGTTGCCGGTGACCACCGCAGCGCCGCGTACCTCTTGCGGCAGAAGAGGCACCGTCGACTCGGAAGACACCGCGATCCGCGTCGCCGAACCGGCCAGCTTCCGGTTGGCCAGGCCAAGACGCACCGTCTGCTCGTGCAGCACCAGCGGACGCCGGCACATACGCGCGGCCAGCCCCGCGGGGACAGCGACGTAACCGCCGGTGGCCAGGACCACGTCCGGCTCGAAGTCAGACACGATCTTCCTTGCCTGGGCCACACCGAGCGGCACCCGCGCCATGTCCCGCAGATTCGCCGCCGACATCATCTTCAGCGGGTTACTCGAACGGCGGATCTTCCCCGTGGCCACCGTGGCGAAAGCGATCCCCTCGGCGGGCGCCACACGTGCCTCCAGGCCCTCGGCCGTGCCGATCCACAGCACTTCGAGGGCTCTGCCCTCGGCCGCCAGCCGACTCTGCAACGTGCGGATCGCGGTGAGCGCCGGGTACGTGTGACCTCCGGTGCCCCCACCCGTGACGATGAGGCGGAATGCGTTGGTGCGACGGGGTTCGTTGTTCACTCGGCGCACCTTACTGGTCGAAGCACGCGCGGACCCTGGCGACCGGGTCGACCCCGGAAGGAGGCTGGGTTCGTACCGCCATGTCGGCTCGGTGGGTTCGGCGGTGAGATCTGCTCTGGCGCTCCGTCAAGAGTCGTGCAGAGAACGGTCCTCCCTGTGAGTCCCGTAGAACTCGGCCTGGCGTGCCATGACCGTGCGCATCGAAGTGCCCCGCGGCACACCGTAGACCGTGCCGGGGAAGTCGAGGTCACGCTGCTTCTCCCACAGTTCGTCATGACGATCAGGGGAGAACAGCTCGGCCGGATCTCCGGCCGCGACCCAGCCGATAGGCAGGACGGTGTCCGGCTCCAGCCTCGAGTTCACATGCAGCACGCTGTTGATTCGCAGCTCGGAGCGGGTGCCAGCCACGGCGCCCGGGAACAGCGAAGCACCGGTTGCCACGAAGACCTCGTCCTCGATGGTCGCCCCATTGACATGAGCGTGGGGACCGATCAGCACGGAGTCACCCACGAGAGCTGGGTGCCTGGCCCGCCCTCGGATCAGCGCGTTCTCCATCACGACCACGTTCGCGCCCGTCCGAATCTCGCCATCCTCCGCGGTGAGCACGGCACCGTGCAGGATGCGTGCTCCTTCTCCCAGGACGACTGCCCCGCAAAGCACCGCGGTGGGAGCCACATATGCAGACTCGGGAACCACGGGCCTCATACCTCGATGCTCCAGCAACATGCCTGCAGGGTAAGTCGTCCCACCGGTGCCGACCTTGATCTGCGAACAGGCCATAGCCGACGCGCCGGGACGGGCGCGTCGCAGCCCATCGCCGCGGACGGCGCCTGAGTACGGCGGTTGGCTCAGGGGGTGGCACCAGACACTGCGGTTGCCCCTGCTACACCCGTTCAGCTACGGCAGCAATGCCAGATGCCCGAAGCCTCCGGGCCAGCAGCTCCATCTCGGGAAGCGTCCCGCAGTAGTCGCCGCTCAGGACTCGGCGCACCAGCGCCTTGGCGTCAACGAGGTCGGTGCCGAGTTCCACTCGCAGCACCCGCATGATCTCGACCCTCTTCGTCGACGGGCTGACCACCCTGAGCCTCACTCGACCGTGCTCGGCCAGCATCTGCTCACGCTGCTCGCTCGGGAGGTCCCCACCACACAAGGCGACAGCGAATCCACAGACGACACACGTTGACTCGACATCCCACCGCAAACGGCCGGCCACGAGGGCCTGAACGCCGCAGCACTCCAGCTCCGCCCCACAGTCCTGACACACCGTGGAGTACCTGACGGATTCGAAAACAGGCTGTTCCATCCCCACCCCCCTTCAATCAGGCAACGCTACTGGGATCGTGGGGTGTTCTGCGCCGCCCTGTGGGGACGGGCATCGGACACGCGGCATCACATGTAGATCATCAGTGGAGGGTCAGCGCATGCTCCAGCGCAGCACGGTCTGTCGGTGCTCCGTGCGCCGGGAGTACGACCTCGACCGTCATGGTGAGCAGCGGCCGCAGTCTTTCGACGACCTGCTCGCGGGTGACGCCGCCCCGCAGCCAGTCGTTGATCTTCAGGCCGTCTCCGAAGTCGACCAGGGTGTCGCCCGTAACCACGGCTCCCACGCTGTCGATCCAGAGCACGAGGTCGTTGTGCTCCCTGCCGAGAAGCGCCTCGACGCCGATAGGCAGCAGGTCGCCGGCCGCATACAGGTGCCCCTCGGAGTTGTCCCCGGCGAGCAGCCAGGCCACGTCGGGGCTGCCGTCGGCGGCCTGATCAGCAGTGATGCCGAACTTGCGTACCAGATCGTCGGCGGTGTCGGGCGGTGGCACGAACACCGGCAGGCTGAGGCGCTCGACCAGGCTCTGCGTGTCGCGTTCGTGCCACGGCGCGGTGAGCACCACCACCGACTCGCGGTGGGCCGCGAGCCCGAGGAGCTCCTCCGGCACGGACAGCGGGTCGAACAGGAGCAGCCGGGCGCCGTCGTCGATGGCGTACGACGAGACCTCACGCGGCCATCGCTCGCCCAACGTCCAGTCGGGGTGCGGCGCCTGCCAGTGCCAGACTCCGCTCGCCACTTCGCGCATGGGGGGACTCTAGTGGCGCTCGCGTAGGTCGGTGTGGACGTGGTGCTCAGTAGCGATGGTGATCCACAGGCTGAGCGGGCTCCCGAGGCCGGCCAACGGGGTGGGTTGTCAGTGCCGAGTGCTTCCATGGTCTTCTCAGGGGATGTGAGGGGAGAACGATGACGCGTACGACGCCGCCGCGACCTTTGGATCTGGCCGCGGTGTTCCCGGAGTTGGCCACGATGTCCAGGAACGTCACTCGGCTGCATCCGCGGTCGGGTTCACCGGGGGTCGAGGACAGTTCGGTGGGGGGTCCGCTGCTGTGGCCGCGGGACGAGCCGTGGCCGACCTGCACCAAGTCCCACGAGGTGTACGAGGTGGTGGACCTGGACGCGGTGCGGGCCGCGCATCACGCCACGGTCGCCCGGTGGTCACGGTCGGAGGATGAACCGAGCACACCCGAGGAAGAGGCGATCTACGACCGGAGCAAACCGAAGAAGGTCGACAGCCCCCATACGGATCCGGTGCCGCTCCTGCCCGTGGCGCAGCTCTACGCTCGGGACGTCCCCGGCCTACCCACCCCCGATGGCGCGGACCTGCTGCAGATCTTGTGGTGCCCGTTCATGGACCACGAGGACGACATGCCGGCCATCCGCGTGCGCTGGCGCCGCGCCGATGAGGTCACTGCGGGACTCTCGCCGGCGCCGGAGCCGTCGGTGATCGAGCTGGAAGACTATTGGCCCGCCCCCTGCGTCCTGCATCCGGAACAGGTGACCGAGTATCCGGACCTCAACCAGTTGCCCGCTGCAGTGGGTGCGCGCGTGCACGCGTGGCAGGAGGAAACCGGCCACCACTACACCGAGTTCGCGGTGGCACCGGGCTGGAAGACCGGCGGCTGGGGTGTTGTCTCATCGGATGAGCCCGACTGCGCCGACCCGCCACGTTGTGCGTGCGGCGCGGTGACCGAGCCCCTGTTCACGGTCGGTCCCGGTGAATGGAACGGGAACAACCGGGGCGGTTGGCGCCCGGTCGAGGACGCCGACGCTGATGACCGGCACTGCTACCCACCGGTGGGGGGTGCGACCAAGATCGATCTGGGAGACGAGCAATTGCAGATCTACCGGTGCCCGGAATCCTGCGAGCACCCGCCGGTGATCGTTCGGGTGTACCAAACGCTGTAGCCGGTGCATCAAACGCCATAGTTCGGGTGTTCCAAACGCCGCAGAGCGTCACGGGCGCCATCGGGTGACAAGTCCGGTGTGCCGAAGCAGCGCCCTCTGTGGTGCTTCGGTGGAGTGGCGCCGCAATGCAGCGTCGATCGGGGGACGACTATCGCGCGTCGGCACACCGAGCGCACGACGTGCCGCACCCGGTTGGTGGTGCAGCCGCGTTCAGCGCGAGCCTGCCGCTGCCGCCGCTGCCGCAAGGAGGCGGTGCAGGACAGAGACCGGGATCGCCGGGTTGGTGGCTGCGGCGATGGCGGTGTCGCGGTCGTGCAGCAGCCCGGAGAGGACACGGGCCGGCAGCCGAGGGTTGCGTAGGGCGGTGCCGCGGATGTAGGCCTCGGGGTCGTTCAGCAGACGCACGGCATCGGCCGGTGACAGCCGAGGGTCCCCAGCAGCGCGGCGGCGCACCTCGGCTTCGGGATCCCGGGCCAGGCGCGCGACGTCGGCCGGTGTCGACTCGGGATCGTCCAGGGCCAGGCGGCGCATGCGTCCGCTCGGGTCGGCGGCGTAGCGCAGCAGCCCCTCACGGGGGAAGTTGGGATGGCTGCGGGGCCGGCCGGGGTGGCTGAAGCTGCCCTCCCACCAGCGCCAGACCTCGAGCAGCATGTCGGCCGGAGCGTCCTCGCACGATTCGGCGAGGAACAGCTGGACCACCCGGTCCTCGTCCCGGGCAAGGCGCGCCAGCACATCCGGTGGGAGGTGTCGGGCTCGAGCCACACTGCGGCGGACCAGCGGGTGGGACGACGCGGCGAGACGGCGCATCGCATCGGCGTCGCCGTGCAGGTCCTCGACCCAGGGCAAGGTGCGCGACATCGACTTCGGGTCGAAGTCGTGGCGGACGGCGGCACGTTGCTCCTCGGTGAGGTCGGGGCGCAGTGCCACCTCGGAGCGGATGCTGTCCTGCGGATCCTGCGCCAGCACGGCGACGCCGTGCGCGCTCAGGCCCGGATTGGCGGCCAGCGTCCGACGCACCTCCGCGTCCCGGTCCCGGAGCAGCTCCGCCTCCAGGACGGGTGCGAGGCGGCAGCGTTCGAGGGCCCGCCGCGGCTCGGGCAGGGCGGCGAAAACCTCGCGAGGCATGGGTACGTCGATGTGGTGGGCGAGCAGCGCAGCCGTTCGTACCGCGTCGTCGGTGTCGGCCAGCAGCCGCTCCCGGGACGGCGCAGCCAGGTCTCCCCACCGGGCACAGGCCGCCGTCCGCACCCGGGGATCGGCGTCGGCGGCGAGGCCGGGGAGGTGACGTTGGGGGAGCCCCGGGAGTTCGGCGGCTTCGGCGCGGGAGGGGCCGGCGAGCAGGTCGTCGTACACGTCCTCGGGGAGTTCGGCGCCCCAGGCGCAGGCGTGCTCTGCCCAGAGCACCCGTCGCTCGGACGACGGCTCGGCGCGGACCAGCCTTACCCACTGAGCGGACGTGAGCTTGGGCCGGAACGTGTCGGCGAGCCTTGCCCGCACCCGCGGATCGGGGTGCGCCACGGCGGCGTCGAGGACGGCGGGCCGGTCGCATCCGTGCAGGAAGCCCTCCTCCACATCCAGCAGCCGGATCAGCAGTTCGTCCGTCGCGACCGGATTGAACCCGATCCCCTCCGCCCAGTGCAGAGGCCACGCGGGTCGGCCGGGCACCGCCGCCCACACCTCTGCGCGCTCGGCCTCGGTCTCGCGCCCGGCGGCCGTGGCGGTCTCCTCCAGCCGCTCGCGCAGTCGGTCGAGAGCCGTCACCCGAGGCTTGCCCGCGACGGACACCTCCGCCAGCAGTACCTGCCCGTCGAGGGAGAGCGCCACGAACCCGGGGTCGCCGGTCAACTCCGGCACACCGGTCCCGGTAAGCCGGACCCGGGTCCACCAGGAGTCGTTGCCGCCGATCCGGTGCCTGTGGACGGCCACCAGGAACTCGCCGTCGACATCGCGAAGACGGCTCCACCACGCGGCATCGAGCGCTTCCCGGGCCACGCCGTCCGGCGCCGCGATCCCGCGCGCGATCCGCCAACCGGCCTCCGGCGGAAACAGACTTCCCGGGCTCACCTCCTCGACGACCATGAGTCCGGCACGTGCGAGTAGATCGTGGAGCTTCTCTCGGTTCTGCACGCGGTCATGATCCCCACCGGCTCACGGTGGATCAAGGCCCGTAGCCCGGGGGTACGACCCGTCCTCACTACGCGTGACACCGCTGCCGTTGTCAGGGCCCACAACACGGCCCTGAGCTCTGCGCGTTGCGAAGCCGAGCGCCCTCACCTGACCGGAACCGTGCCTCTCAATAGTCAAGCGCCACAGTGACCCCACACCGCCCTCGCGATTGCATGCTCGTGGCCCCCCGGTGGGGACCGGGGGAGAACGACTACGTCGTGTCCAAGGGGGGACAATGCGGGGAACTGCGAATCGGAGCACCACCAGACGCGCACCGGCCGCCTTGAGCGTCACGGCCGTGATCTGTGCAGTTACGGCTGCGCTGCCCGGAGCCGCATCGGCGGAGCCCATGACCGTGCTGGGCGTCGCGAGCGACAGGGGAGCCGGCGTCGAACGGATCAGCGTCGCGACCGACGGCACGCAGGGCGACGGCGACTCCGTCGGCGCCACGATCACGACCGTCGGCGGACGGGTCTCCTTCGCGTCGTCGGCGAGGAACCTCACACCCGCCAACCCGGGCACGGGGGAGAGGGAGGAGGCCACGTCACAGCCACTGGCGCCCTACCTGTCCCAGGTGAGCTCGGGAAGCACGATCGGCATCAACTGCCCGGGCCTCAGCTGCAGTCAGCCGTCGCTGAGCGCGGACGACCGCTACATCGCCCAGGTCGCCACGTTCGATCGACCGCCGTCCCGGCAGCGCATCGAGGTACGGGACTGGCGCGCCGACACGACGAAGACCGTCGCCGAGTTCGGGCACACCGTGTCGGCCCGGCCGTCCGTCAGTGGAGACGGCCGCTATCTCGCCTACCAGGACGGCCGGGCGGAGGACGTCTTCGTGTGGGACCGGACCGCCGACACCTCCTCCGGCCCGATCGAGGGCCCGGCCAGGGCGGCGACACTCGTCCAGCTCAGCAAGGGCGGCAGCAAGGTCGTCTACCTCTCGGGCTCCGACACCTACGTCCACGACGTGAGCTCGGGTACCGAGCAACTGGTACCGAACGTCCGGGGCGTGGCCATCGATCCCACCGGACACTATCTGCTGTACGCCCCGACCGACACGAGCGGACCGTCGCTGATGCTGCGGGACCTGGAGACGGGCACCGAGGAGATCGTCTCGAACCACGTCGCCTCGGCGGGCACCGACGCGGTCAGCGCCGCAGGACGCGACGTGGTCTTCCACTCCGCGGCCGTCGACATCGTGCCGGGCGACACCAACGGCAAGTCGGACGTGTTCATCCGCCGCTTCTACTGATCGCGCGGACCACCACGCTCTCCTGCTGCCGCACCGCCTCCCCCACGAGGTGGTGTTCCGGCAGCGCCCCGACTGCCCGGAGCACAACATCGTGCGTGATGGCGACTTCATCTGCGTCCTCGCCATCAGCGATCTGCTGCGGAGCCCCGGGGACCGGCCGAACAGCGGCGGTGCCCCGGTGCTCTGCGCGAGATCACCTCATGGGTACGAGGTGTCATGGACGCCTGTAGGCGCGCCCATGGCCTCCTGCAGGGATTCCAGGAGCGAGGGCAGGTGACGGCCCTCGGGCTCGTTCAGGAACGCGGTCACGGCGGCGTACACGTCCACCGTCGCGTCGCCGTCGTATCCGCCGATGAGGAAACGCCCGAATGTCGGCGACGCGGAGTCCTCATCGAGCACCCAGGTGCCGTCGACGTCTCTGAACATGTACTCGGCGCAGTACACGGTCAGATACAGGTCGAAGGGCTGGTAGCCGATCATCTCGAACGGAGTCAGGTCTCCACTGGAGCTGATCGTGCTCATGTGCATGAGCCCGTGGCTCGGCGACTCGAGGAGCAGCTCGGGCGGTTCCCATCGGGACAGCTCGCCCAGCCGGACGAGCAGGGCTCGACTGGCGTCGATCCATTCGGGCAGCAACGCCCGGCGCTGTTCGAGCACGTCCGCCGCCGCGTCCGTGGACAACGGTACGGGCAGCGGTTCCTTCGGGTCGAACGGGAAGGCCATGGATCCCCCTGATCTTCAAACGGCAAAGACAGCACCCTAGTTGCTGCCAACGCCGTCGGATCAGCAGGTCCCTGTGCCGCGAGTCCGACGCCCTTGTCCGCCGGACCCCACCTCCGACCCTGAAAATGCGCGGAACGCCAGCCACCTGTGCGGAGGTCGATGCATGCGCAGGTCGAGGCCTGCGGCGGTACACGCTCACATGCCCCTGAGTCAGACGGTCACCTGCTCACCTGTGTCGCCGTCCGGGACAGCGCGGGGGCCGCGCTGAAGAGCGCGTGTACGGAGGCGCGGACCTGGTCGGCGACCACTTCGGGTGTGGAACTGTCCAGCTTGCCGTCGAGGTGCAGGAACGCCAGGCCGTGGACGAGGGCCCACACGGTGGTCGCCAGGGCGCCCGAGCTGTCCGCACCCGGGAAGGCGTCGCGGACGATGCCCTGTACGTACTCGGTGATCACGGCAGTCGCCGCGACGCGTTCCGCGCTGGTCGGGTCGCAGGGCTCGGCGAACATCGCCCGGAACAGGGCCGGGTGATCGAGGGCGAACTGGACGTAGACAACCGCGACCGCGGCCAGGTCGTCGGGGGTCGCAGGCGCGGGGTGGACCGCTGCCAGGTGCCCGGCGAGCTCGCGGTACCCCTCGGCGGCGACTGCGGAGACGAGGGAATCGCGGTCCGCGTAGTGACGGTAGGGAGCGGTCGGCGACACGCCGGCCCGGCGGGCGACCGCGCGCAGCGACAGGCCCGCGCTGCCGTCCTCCTCCAGCAGTTCCCGCGCGGCGCGCAGGCACGCGGCGCGCAGGTCGCCGTGATGGTACGTACCGCTTTGCGACACAGGTCACACTCCCTCATGTTTACAGTGCTCACATCGGGCCCTAATGTGAGTGGTGCATACATCCTAATTGATCGATATGGAAGAGGAAACCGGGATGACCACCGAGCTGTTCTCGCCACTGCTCCTGAGCTCCGGGCAGGTGCTCGGCAACCGGATAGCGAAAGCCGCCATGGAGGAGAACATGGCCGGCGCCGGCCAGCTTCCCGACGAGCAGCTCTTCACGCTGTACCGGCGCTGGGCGGACGGCGGTACCGGGCTGCTGATCACCGGGAACGTGATGGTGCATGCCGAGGCGCTGACCGGCCCTGCCGGAGTGGTGCTGGACGAGCACGCGCTCCTGAAGCCGTTCGTCGAGTGGGCGAAGGCGGGCAAGTCCGGTGGCGGCGCGCTCTGGATGCAGATCAACCATCCCGGCCGTCAGGTCACGTCCGACATGCCGGGCGTCGTATGGGGCCCCACCGACATCGGCGTCGACCTCGGCAAGCACAGCAGCCGCTTCGGCCGACCGACGGCCATGACCGCGCAGCAGATCGAGGACACTGTGACCCGGTTCGCCGTCACGGCCCACCGCGCGGAAGAGGCCGGCTTCGACGGCGTCGAGATCCACGCCGCGCACGGCTACCTGCTGTCGCAGTTCCTCTCGCCGTTGGTCAACCAGCGCACCGACCGCTGGGGCGGATCGCTGGAGAACCGCGCCCGGATGCTCCTGGACGTCGTGCAGGCGGTCCGTGCCGCCGTCTCGCCGTCCTTCGCGGTCGCGGTGAAGCTCAACTCGGCCGACTTCCAGCGCGGCGGCTTCGACGCCGACGACGCGCGCCAAGTGATCGCGATGCTCGAACCGCTCGGCGTCGACCTGGTGGAACTGTCCGGCGGCAGCTACGAGAGCCCCGCGATGACCGGCCGCCCCGCCGATGACCGCACCCGGGCCCGGGAAGCCTACTTCCTGGACCTCGCGAAGGACCTGGTCAAGACCAGCCCTCTCCCGCTGATGCTCACCGGCGGCATCACCCAGCGCGTCACTGCGGAGCGGGTTCTCGACAGTGGGGTGGCTGTCGTCGGCATGGGCACCGCCCTCGCGGTCACCCCCGACCTCCCCGCGCGCTGGAAGCGGTCTCGGGAGGCGGACCGCCAGATGGAGCCGGTGACCTGGTCCGACAAGGCCCTTGCCTCCGCCGCCGGTATGGCGCAGGTCCGCCATCAGATGCGCCGCCTCGCCCGTGGCCGCACGTCCAAGCCCGGCATCCACCCGGCGATCGCCCTGATCTCCGAGCTGCGCAAGCAGCGAAAGGCCCTGCGCGGCTACCGCACCTGGCTGTCCAAGGAGCGGGTCACCGCGAGTCGTTGAACCCGCCTCGTGGCGACGTCCTCGGATGTGCCCGGCGCCCAGTTCGGCTGGGTGCCGGGCACATCCGCACGCGGCCCCGGGATGGGTTGCGAGTCGCGGTACGACGCGGCGACACGGTCGGGTGCGGCCCGCGGCCTCGGCCGTCCCGCGGTCCTGCCGCCGCGGCAGGACCGTACGTAAGGCGAAGAGGGCGAGCCCGTCGTGTGGACGGGCCGCCCTCTTTGTCGCGGCGCGGCCCGTTCGGGGCCGCGGTCGCACGGCAGTCGCTGTTCAGCGCATGCCGGCTGCCTTCATGACCTTCAGGGCGCCGGTCAGGAGAGTGGCCCAGGTCTCCGGGGAGATGCGCTTCGGCGGGGTGAACCCTTGGATGCGCTGGTGGGCGACGGTCTGGGGCTCGGTGTACTTGAGGATGCCGTCGGTGCCATGACGGCGGCCGAGTCCGGAGTCGCCCATGCCGCCCATCGGCGCGTCGATGCTTCCCCAGGCGGCGGCGAATGCCTCGTTGACGTTGACCGTGCCGGCGTGCACGCGGGCGGCGACGGCACGGCCACGGGCCCCGTTCTCGGTCCAGACGCTGGCGTTGAGGCCGTAGGGCGTGGAGTTCGCCTGCGTGACCGCCTCGTCGACGTCACGGTAGGAGTGGACGGACACGACGGGGCCGAAGGTCTCGTGGTCGTACAGCGTCATCTCGGGGGTGACGCCGGTGAGGATGGTCGGTTCGTAGAACAGCGGCCCCAGGTCCGGGCGTGCTCTGCCGCCGGCGAGGACGGTGGCGCCCTTCGCGACAGCGTCGCCGACATGTTCGGTGACGGTCTTGAGCTGGGACGGGGTGGTGAGGCTGCCGACGTCGACGCTGTAGTCGTACGCGGCACCGACCTTGAGCTTCCTGGTGCGCGCCACGAACGCGGCGACGAAATCGTCACGGATGGACTCGGCCACGTACAGACGCTCGATGGAGACGCACAACTGCCCGGCGGAGGGGAAGCAGGCGGCCACGGCACCGTCGGCGGCCTTCTCGATGTCGGCGTCGTCCAGGACGATCATGGCGTTCTTGCCGCCGAGTTCCAGTGAGGCGCCGATCAGGCGGCGGCCGGCGTCGCTCGCGATCTGCCGCCCGGTGGCGGTGGAGCCGGTGAACATCATGTAGTTGGCGTTGTCCATCAGCGCGCCGCCGATGGAGCTGCCCCTGCCGATCACCATCTGCCACACATCGGCCGGCAGCCCCGCCTCGTGCATCAGCTCGAGCGCCCACAGAGCGGTGAGAGCGGTCTGGGTGTCTGGCTTCTGCACCACGGCGTTGCCGGCCATCAGCGCCGCTATCGCATCGCCGGCGGCCATGCTCAGCGGGTAGTTCCAGGGGGAGATGACGGCGACGACACCCTTGGGGTGGCGCAGTTCGGTGGTGTGGGTGAGGAGGGGGATGGCGCCGCGGCGCCGTTTGGGGTTGAGGTACTTGGCGGCGTTACGGGCGTAGTAGCGGGAGGTGATCGCGATGTCGACGACTTCGAGGTGCGCGTCCCGGCGGGTCTTGCCGTTCTCGGCCTGCATCAGGTCGAGTGCTTCGTCCTGGCGGGCGAGGACGAGGTCGTGGTAGCGGAGCAGGATCCTCTTGCGCTCGTGGAGCGGCGTGGCCGCCCAGACCTTCTGTGCGGTGCGGGCGCGGGCGAACGCCTCCTCGACGTCCGCGGGCGTGGAGACCGGAAGGTCGGCGAGCGGGACACCGGTGTAGGGGGCGTTGGTGGTGACCCGCGCGGCGTTCGGCGCGGCCGAGACGCGAGCGGCCAGACGCTGGAGCACGGTGGGGGAGAGGGACGCGGGCAGACTCGGGCCGCGGGTGGAGGTGGGGCGGGTGGCGTGGTCGGTGGCCATGACAGGGGTCCTCGCTACTTGTTCCGGCTCTGGACCGAGGTGGGGACCGGCATGTGCAGGGCGAGTTGGCCTTCGGTCATGACGTCGAACTGAATGGTCCTGATCGGCTTGAGCGATCGCAGGTCGTCGGCCATGCGGCCCTCCCCGACCTGGAGGGCGACGTCACGCGGGAAGCGCGTGGTCCCGGCGCTGAGCACGTTGGTCTGGCTCAGGGTGGAGTGCCACGCGCCGTTGATCGTCGTGTAGGAGGTGAGCGAGCTGACGCGCTCGCCGCTCGGGTGGGCGGTCTGCTTCGGCGTGGTGGCCTGGAGCGACAGGTCGACTCCGCCGGTGTCGTTGGTCACGCGGGCGGCCGTCCGGCTGTCGTCGATGTCCACGTCGAGCTCGGTGACCCACTTCGGGAAGCCGTAGCCGTCGTGTCCGCGAACCTGGGCGATTTCCGTGGTCACCGGCAGGGACAGGACGTAGGAGTCGAGGTGCTCGTTCTTGAGACCGGCGACGAGGTCGAAGAAGCCGAGCCTTCCGTGACGGGCGGGCTTGACGGCGATTCCCACGGCGGCCTCGGTGTAGAAGTCGATGTCGCACACGTCATAACGGAAGAACATGACGGAGACCAGCCCGAGCCCCGGGGCGATCTCCAGCGGGGCCAGCTCCTCGGGCAGCCGGGTCCGGATCGCGCGGGAGGGCGCGAGCATCGTGAGCCGGGCGGTCGAGATCGAGTAGTAGAAGTTCGGCGTGAGCGTGGGGCCTATCGGAGAGTCGACCTTGATCTTGGGCAGCTGCCGGAAGAAGTCCACGCCGCTGACGCGGGGATCACGGGCGATCTCGTCGAGGTCTGGGTTCATCCGGTACCGGTCGTACAGGCCTCCCTTGGGGACCGTGACCGCATGGCCGCCCAGGTCGACCTTGAGGGTGTCCGCGTGTGTCGAAGCCATCGTGTAGGTTCCTCGCATTCATGTAAGCGGTGCACACATGACTGTAAGAGGGTAATGTAAGCACTGTCAACACCAGGGTCGCGGGCGCTACGGACAGGTGCCTGCGGGTGCTCGCACCGGTCACCCACACCCGGCCCCGGGTGAGAACGGTTCGAGGTTCTCGCGTCGGACCCGGTTGACATGTCCACCGGATCGATGGTGGGTCCGTCTCGGTAGAGGAGAGTCGTCATGACCAGAGTGCTGTTTGTCGTGTCGGCAGCTGATCGTTGGACGTTGAGGAACGGGGAGGTGCATCCGTCGGGGTTCTGGGGCGAGGAACTGGCCATGCCGCACAAGGTCTTCTCCGCGGCGGGGTGGGAGATCACCCTCGCGACGCCGGGCGGGAAGGTTCCGACGCTGGACCGCCTCAGCATGTCGTGGACGGCCGGCCGGCCGTCGAAGCTGCGTGAGGTGGCCGCGTATCTGGAGTCGATCGAGGGCGAGTTGAACAGTCCGCGAGTGTTGGCGGAGATGCATCCGGACGACTTCGACGTGGTGTTCTATCCGGGTGGGCACGGTCCGATGGAGGATCTGTCGGTCGACGCGGTCTCGGGCGAGCTGATCACGCGGGTGCTGCGTTCGGGCAAGCCGCTGGCGTTGTTGTGCCATGCGCCTGCCGCGGCTTTCGCGGCGCGGAACGAGGACGGGTCCTGGCCGTTCACCGGATATCGGATGACGGGCCTGTCGAATGCGGAGGAGAAGTTCAACAGCTTCGGCCGTAAGGCGATATGGCTGTTGGAGGACCGGCTGCGCGAGAGCGGTGCGGAGTACTCCAAGTCCAGACTGCCGTTGCGGCCCCACGTGGTCGTCGACCGCAACCTGTACACGGGGCAGAACCCGGCGACCTCGGAGCGCCTCGCCGAACGAATCGTCGCCGATGTGAACGCGACGGCGGTGCGGCGGCCCTGACCGCACGCCGGACCCTGTTCCGGAAAGGGCTCGACCCAAGCCGGGACAGGCCCGCCGGCTCAGTTCCATCGCCCTCCCACCGCCGGCGGCCCGCACTCACCGCGCCGGGAAGAACGCCGTGGGCGGGACCCGCGCCACCCGCGCCAACTCGACCGTTCCAGACACCCGTAGATGGTGCGCACCTGCCCACACGCTCTTGCCGGGGAGCCGCAGAGGCCCATCACCTCGGGTTGCGCCGTGCGCACAGGCGCGGATCATGAGCTGTATACCCCGCCCGCCCCCTCCCTGGACGACATGTCGGCGGAGGGCGACCGCAGCGAGAGGAATGAACCCATGGACAGCTTGTCTCCAGGGTTCCATGGGAAGACCCACGCGTTCGAGGGCCGGCTGCCGCCGGGGCAGTATCCGACGGAGATGTTTCCTGTCCTGTCCGCCGGGCCCACTCCCCGGATCCCGACCGACCGGTGGTCGTTCACCGTGACCACGGAGGCGGGCGAGAGTCGTGCCTGGACGTGGGACGACATGATGGCCCTCCCGCAGGAGGAGCCCACGGTCGACATCCACTGCGTGACCCGGTGGTCGAAGTTCGACACCCCCTGGCGGGGCGTCCCGCTCGACGCCTTCCTCGACCAGCTGGAGACCGGGGCCGACTTCGTCGTCGCCGAGTCCTTCGACGGCTACACCACCAATCTCCCGCTGGAGGACGTCACCGACGGAAAGGCCTGGTTGGCGCACTCCTTCGACGGCTACGCGCTCTCCCCGGACCACGGCGGACCGGCCCGCCTGCTGATCCCTCACCTGTATTTCTGGAAGTCGGCGAAATGGGTCAAGGGTCTTCGTCTCACCCTCGACAACGAACCCGGCTTCTGGGAGTCCGCCGGCTACCACGACTACGGCGACCCCTGGCGTGAACAGCGCTACTGGAACGACTGATGCACGGATGGCGACGGGCCCGCCTCACCGGGCGGACGGACCAGACAGCGACCGGCCGCACCCTGAAGTTCGAGGTTCCCGAGTGGCCGGGACATCTGCCCGGGCAGCACGTCGACGTACGGCTGACCGCCGACGACGGATACCAGGCCGTACGCAGCTACTCACTCGCGGCACCCGCCGACACCGACGGCATCGAGCTGGGCGTCCAGGCGCCAGCGGGCGGTGAAGTCTCGCCGTACCTCGCCGACACCCTGCCCGTCGGTGCCGCGGTCGAGGTCAAGGGGCCGCTCGGAGGATGGTTCGTGTGGACGCCGCAGGACCGCGGCCCGCTCCTGCTGATCGCCGGAGGCTCCGGCATCGTGCCCTTGATGGCCATGCTGCGCGCACGGCTGGCATCGGCGTCGGACGAGTCCTGCACGCTCGTGTACTCCGTCCGCGACCCGGACGAGGTCTGGTACGCCACGGAACTCGACGCCGCGGAGGACCCCGTCCGCGTCCTGCGCATCTACACACGCCGAGCACCGCAAGGCTCCGAACGCTCCGCGGGACGCATGACCGAAGGCGACGTACAGGGCCTTCCTCCTTCCAAGGACCTCCGCTGCTACGTCTGCGGTCCGACCGGATTCGTCGAGCACGTCAGCACGCTCCTCCTGGCCGGCGGATACGCACCCCACCAGATCCGTACCGAGCGTTTCGGCTGACACACCCGCGCCGCACAGTGAGGAACCCCCGCCATGAACGAGCATCCGCTGTACCTCGATGGCAACGCCCTGGCCGGCCCGCTCGGGGACGTCTTCGCGATCGACCCGACCACGGCATGGCGGTTGTGCCCTTCCTGCCGGCTGCCGGCGACCATGGCTCAGTTGCACGTCTACGGCCCTGAGCCCGGCCTGACCGCTCGCTGCCCCGGATGCGCGGCCATCGCCCTGCGCGTCGTCACCCAGCCCGAGCACCTCTGGCTGCAACTGGGCAGCGGAGCGGGCGCTTTCCGCTTCGCCCTGCCCCACGACACCAGGCCCTGAGGGGCGGGGGAGCGGAGACCGTGAATGTTGACACCGCGTACTTCCATGACCTAATGTGTGCACTGTAAACATCTGGCCCTCGGTTGTACCGGGCGCAGCAGGACTATGCGCCTGTTCCTCTCGGTACCGCGTCCCTGGCGTTGTGCCGCATTCCCGGAGCCGTGACGCCTTTCGGCGCCGCACGGCTCGTCACGTGCACGCTCGGCCCGGACGCCCGAAGGAGCCCTTTGCCTCAAGACCTGTGAACGGAGTACCCATGAAGGCCGTGTCGATCAAGGAACCCGGTGGCCCCGAGGTGCTGGAGTGGATCGATGTCGACGATCCGAAGCCCGCCGCCGGAGAAGTGGTCATCGACGTGGCGGCCAGTGCCCTGAACCGGGCGGACGTCATGCAGCGCTGGGGCCTCTACCCACTGCCGCCGGGGACGTCCCCCTACCCGGGCCTCGAGGTATCGGGCCGCATCAGCGCTGTCGGTGAGGGAGTGACCGGGTGGCAGGTCGGTGACCCGGTCTGCGCGCTGCTGACCGGCGGTGGCTACGCCCAGAAGGTCGCCGTGCCCGCAGGGCAGTTGCTCACCATTCCCGACGGGATCGACCTCGTCGAGGCGGCCGGCCTTCCCGAGGTCACCGCCACGGTTTGGTCCAACATCGTCATGACCGCGCAGCTGAGGGCCGGCGAGACCCTCCTCGTGCACGGCGGGGCCGGTGGCGTCGGCACCATGGCGATCCAGATCGCCAAGGCGCTCGGAGCCCGTGTCGTCACCACCGTGGGCGGTCCGGAAAAGGCGGCCCGGGCCACTGAGTTGGGCGCCGACGTGGCGATCGACCACCGCACCCAGGACTTCACCGAGCATGGACCGTACGACGTGATTCTCGACGTGGTCGGTGGCGACTACCTCGAACGCAACATCCGCTCCCTGGCCGCCGACGGGCGCCTGGTCGTCATCGGCCTGCAGAAGGGCCTGGAGGGCCGGCTGGACCTCGCCGACATCGTGTTCAAGCGCATCTCCGTGTACGGCACCACCCTGCGCACCCGCTCCAAGGAGCAGAAGGCGGCCATCGTCGCCGAAGTGCAGGACCAGGTCTGGCCGTTGATCGAGAACGGAACCGTAGAGCTGGTCACCGACCGGACCCTCCCCATGTCCGAAGCCGCGGAGGCCCACCGGCTCATGGAAGAGGGCGGTCACATCGGCAAGATCCTGCTGGTCAACTAGGGGAGCGATAGGTGTGCTGGAGGGGCGTCCCGGCAGCCGGTAGGTTCCATCTGATGCAGCCGAATCGGCACAACTGGGCTGGACACGAAGAAGGTTGATCGCGGGGGGGGGGCTTTGGTGCAGGCAGTCAAGCTCGGACGTCTTGGGTCCCTGCGCGAGCGCTTACGGTCGTTGCCGTTGTGGCTCCGAGCCTCCGTGACAGCGGTGCTCAGCCAGCTGGAGACGCGCGGGGCGCATGACCTGCGGCATCCGCGGCATGATCGACATCGGCTGAACCACTGGTATCGGAGGCTGCTCGCGGTACTTCTCGTCCTGCTCGTCGGGCTGACGAGCCTTTGGAAGCTCGACCGCGACGCGTCGTCGTGGCGCGACGAGACCGTGAGCTACGCCGTGGGGAAGCGCTCCCTCGGTGAGTTGTGGCACCTGGTGCAGAACATCGACGCCGTCCACGGGCTGTACTACTTCCTGGCGCACCTGGCCCTCGCGGTATGGGACGACGGTGTCCTGACGTTGCGGGCCCTGTCGGTGCTCAGCACGATGACCGCTGTCCTGGGAGTACACGCCATCGGCAGCCGACTCGGCGATCCGGCGACCGGGTTCCTGGCCGGGGTCGCCTTCCTGTGTGTTCCGCAAGTGCAGTTCTACGCGCAGGAGGCCCGCTCATACGCGCTGGTGAGCGCCGCGGTGGTATGGGCGACGTGGTTCTTCGTCCGCGCGCTGCAGGACGGCCGACGGCGCTGGTGGGCCGGGTACGCGGGGTTGCTGCTGCTGGCCGGGTGGCTGCACGTGTTCGCTCTCCTGGTGATCCTCGCGCACGCCGTGACGCTCTCGCGCAGCGGCTGCATGAGCCGCCTCGTGCGTCGTTGGCTGCTGGTGATCGGCGTCGTCGGTTGCGCCGTGGCGCCGCTTGCCGTGGTGAGTGCCGGTCAGGCGTCGGCGCAGCTGGACTGGCTGGGCCGTCCGAGCCTGCAGGACTGGCTGGGGTTCGCGGTGCCCGCCGCCGCGGCAATCGCCCTGGGGCTCCTGCTTCGTCAGCAGGACCCGGGCGCGGCGAGGACGGTGACTCTTCCGGCGATCGGTGTGCCGCTGCTGATCGTCCCGGCCGGGTTCCTGATCGCGGTGTCCCTGGCACGCCCCTGGTACGTCGATCGCTACGTCCTGTACTGCATGGCCGGGCTGGCGCTCCTCGTCGGTCAGGCCCTACGGCACGGGCAGCGGATCCTCCGAGCGGAGACGCACCCGACACGCAGGCGGCGCCGGCTGCAAGCGGCGGCAGCAGTCGCCTTCACCCTCGTCTCAGTGCTTGGCCCCTGGTACTGGCAGATGCGCCTGCCTGCCAGCCGCACGGACACGGTGGAGAGCTATTGGGGGCTCACCGTCACCGTTCCGGGAGACCCTGAACCGGTCCTGTTCCTGCCTGCGCGCCGCCGCGTGTGGGTGCTTGCCCGGCCCGCGGTCTTCGGTCCGCTCGACGACATCGCGCTGCAGCAGACGCCGAACGCCTCCGGCACCCTGTACGGCGTCGAGGCGTCCCCGGACGTCATCCGGCAGCGCATGCTCCGGCACCGTGAGATCAACGTCCTGCGCGACCGTCCCGGTCAGCCCTTGGACAACACCCCCGCAGAGATCACCAAGCGAGAAGTCCTTCGCCGGCACTTCCAGCTCTGCTGGGTGATCCCGGTCAACGGCGGCGAGTCGGCCCTCTTCATTCGCCGCGACGCCGCGGTGACGGACCCTCTGTGTGCTCCCGGGCGGGACATCTACAGCTGAATCGACCAACGTCAGTTCTGGGGGACACAGGGCCGTCTCGTCTCGGAGGCGAGTGGGAGGATCCGCTCGTGATGTGATCGTCGCCACAGAGACGACGAGTGCCGAGCGGACAGGGCTGGTTGTGGAACTTTCCCTGCGCGACCGGATACGCGCCGGCGATCCGGAAGCCTTTGCCGAGCTGTTCGGCGCACATGCCCGGGCCGTCTACGGTCATGCCGCCCGCCTGTCGGCAGACCGGAGCACCGCGGAGGACGTGGTGTCCCTGACCTTCCTCGAAGCCTGGCGGCTCAGGGAGAGACTGAGACCCGAAGCCGCGCCACCGCCTGAAGACGCCGTCGCGTCTGACGACGAGGGACTGCGCCCCTGGTTGTACGGCATTGCGACCAACGTTCTGCGCAACACGCGCCGCGCCGCCCGCCGGCACAGCGCCGCGCTCGCCCGGCTCCCCCACCGTCCGGCGGACCGTGACACCGTGCCCGACTTCGCAGAGGACCTCGTCGACGGCATCGAACAGGCCGAGCGGCTCGCGGCTGCGCGTACCGCGCTCGGCCGGCTGCGCAGAGCCGAGCGTGAAGTGTTCGCGCTGTGCGTCTGGTCGGGTCTGAGCTACGCGGCCGCAGGGGAGGCCCTCGGTGTGCCGGCGAGCACCGTACGGTCGCGGCTCGCCCGGGCCAGGCAGCGTCTACGGGCCCTGTCGGAGGCGGAGTTGGCCCGACACACGTCCGCTGCTCGGCCGGCCACGCCCCCTCGGCAGCCAAGTGCCGACGCGATACGTGACGTTCCGCCTCAGCAGAAAAAGCCGGGACTCGACCCGCGCACCGGACAGGTACCGGGTGGCCGTCCCGAAACGGCCCGGTCGACACAGGAGAAACACCGATGAACCCCGAAGAACGCGAGGAACTGGCCAGGCTGCTGCCGAGCCCGGGTGAGCCGGTCCTGACGAGCGACCGCCACGACCTGCTGAAGGACCACCTGATGAGTGAGCTCACCGAGCAAGCCCTGGATCGCACGGACTTCGAGTCGGCAGCCGACCACGGCGGGCGAACGCGCGCCCTCCGCCGCCGGATCGCTGTCGTCGCCGTACCTCTCGCCACGGCGGCAGCGATCGTCGCCGCCGTCCTGGTCGGCTCCGCCGGCTCCAAGTCCACCACGACCGACGCCGACGCGGTGGACCTCCTCAATCGCATCGCCGAGGTCGCCGCCGCGAAGCAGTCCGTGCCCGTCCAGGACGACCAGTACGTCTACGTCCGCACGCAGGGCTCCATGGAGTTCTCGGACACGGACATCCGGGTCCTGCGCGAGGCTAGTTGGACCGCCGTCGACGGAAGGCGCGCCGGATTGCGCCGGGTCACCGTGCTGGAGGGTCCGCCGTTCCGGCCCGGGGACCCGTTCTCCTCGTACTCGAAGGGCACCCGCGACATGAGGCTGAGCCCCGACCCGAACGTCACCACCTTCCGTGAGCTTCGGGCACTGCCCACCGAACCCGAGGCGCTGCTGGAGAAGATCTATGCCGGCACGAAGGGAGAGGGCCAGGTCAGGCAGAGTGCGGCGCTGGAGAGGATCGGAGACATGCTGCCCACCGCCACGCTCCTGCCCGAACTGGACGCCGCGCTCTACCGCGCGGCCGCGAAGATCCCCGGCGTCTCGGTGGTCACCGGCGCCAAGGACTACACCGGCCGCTCCGGCATCGGCCTCAGCTTCGAAGAGCGCGAGAGCCGTACGGTCTGGGTCTTCGACAAGGAGTCCCTCGACTTCCTGGGTTCGGCGGACGAGGCGCTGCTGGATGTCGGGGTCGCGGACGAGGCAGGCGAGACGCCGGCCGAATGAACCGCTGTTCCGGGAGGTGAACGCCCCTACGGCCGCCCGGCCCTGTTCCCAAATGGTGGGATTTGCCCCGATGCCCAGGAGAAGCACCTGCAAGGGAGCCTCCCGCGGGGTGAGGCCGCGCTTCGGCGGGCCCTGTATGTGCCCGGAACTGTGGCTTCCACCACGGCGGATGTGACCTTGGCCTGATGTGATCACCGGATGCTCGGTTTCCTCATCCGTCTCCTGCCGTTCTGGGTCCGCGAGCCCCTCCTCATCGCGGTCGGGACCGTTCTCGGCGTACGGATCATGTATCTCGCCGTCCGTGATCAGGATCGGGTCGCGGCCGGTCTCGGCCTGGTGTTCCTCGTGTTCACCGCGACTCGCGTGTACGCGGTGGTCCGGGCGCTGCGCGCACGCCGCAAACCGAGTGAGGCAGTCTCTGCAGCAGGTCCTACGGACGTGGCAGCCGACCAGGCCCAGGGCGGGGCCCCGGCCCAGGCTCAGCCCCAGGCCCCTGCTGCGGCGGTGCCTGGGTCGGGTACCGGCTCGGCCACCGCGGAGAAGGATCACAACCCATGGGTTCAGGCCATCGCGGCCGTGGCCGTGTTCGGGGCAATTGCCGCCGTGCTGTGGGTGGGTCCACGCGTGATGCCGTCCGAGGAGGTCGCCTCGGAGCCCGCCTCCTGTTCCGGTGAGACGCACGAGGCGCTGCCAAAGGCATTCAAGAAGACGCCCCCGCCTGTGACCGGTGAGGAACTGTGCAAGGCGCTCAACCGGTCGGACCTCGCCAAGCTCCTGGGAACGCCTGCGGAGACGGCGTCCACTGCCTCCGGCACCAACAACACCGCGCCGCTCACTGATGGCAAGGTGGCCCAACCTGAGGCCCAGATCGCGTTCGACACGTACACGGTGAATGTCTCGGCCACATACAACGAGCTGACGATTGATCAGTACGTGAAGCTGATGAAGTACGGGACGGAGACGGACATCAAGACGCTTACGGTGCTCGGTCGGCCCGCGGTCTTCTTCTCGGATCACACCATGAAGATCGAGATCGATCTCATGAATGGCGGCTCCGGGGGACCGGTCGAACAAGGCCCCCTGGCCAGGACTCTCACCGTGGCCCTGGACCGTAAGGACCGCGGCGGCTATTTCGACATCACCGTGTGGAGCACGTCCGGAGCCCTGCCCGACGACGGCGCCCTCCTCGACATAGCTGAGAAGGTTCTCCCGAAGGTCCCCGAACGGCCGGTGCGTTGAGGCGCCGACTATATTTCGTCCTCGATACGGCCAAGAATGCCGCGCGATTCCAGCCGTCCGTGTCAAGCAGAATCGAGCCCCCAGCGTCCCGATGCAAATGAGGGGAGTTCTCGTCCTGCCGAAGAACCTCGCGTGATAGTTGGGGCATGTGCCGAGGACCGGATGACTCCACCGCCGCGAAGCCATGCGCAGGACGCTGAAGTACCGGCGGCTACAAATCCTCGTCTTGATCCAGGCTTCTACTCACAGCGTTGCGCACCTCACGCAGGAACGGCTCGATTCCACGCCTGCGTAGCGCCTGCCGCCAGGCTTCCCTCGCTTCGGCCACGTCCTCGTTGCCAACCCATTCCTCATACGCGGCGCGGTGGCGCAGGGCCGACAACAGGAGGCCGATCATGGCGCTCATCAAGCTTGCCGCCGTGGCTGCAGCGAACGACCACCCTGCGGTGAGCAATGTTGAGGCGACCGCCGGTTTCGGACTTGTCATACCCAGTGCGTAACCCACCAGCAGGAAGATCACGGCGGCGACTCCGAAGAGCACGGGCGTAAGGACGGCAAGGACCGCCATAAGCGAAGTACCGGGCCGCCTATCTGGCTGATCATCCGTGAGCGGCGCTCCAGATCCCTGTGTGTCCTTGACCCGTTCCCGCACCTCAACGTACTGCGCGTACTCCGAAGCCGCAGTCGCCGCGATGAGCCCGGACGCTGCGAGCGCCATGGTTCGGAGTTGCTCGGCACTGAGGCGCGCCGTCGGGTGGCCAGTGGCTTCCGCGGTGAGTACTTCGTCCAGTGTGCGCTCGAAGTCGGGACGGTCTTCTGCCAGAAGATGAGACTTGGCCGGGCGATGCGCCTGCGTGATGGTGTCCGATGGGCCGCTCTGGGACGGTGGCGACTCGTCAAGGACGGGTGTGCGGCGTGCGAGCGAGGTGATGAGTTGTTGCATGAATGACTCAGCCATCGCCTGCTCCTTCCGCCGGGGCGGGGCCCGAACCAGAACGCTGATCGGGGACAGGTTCGGAAAGACGCGTTGCATCGACGTGGGACTGCAAGGAGTCTGCCGCAGCACCCTGCTCAGACTCGGCTCCTGCGTCCGGCCGGTCAGCGGACCCGCCGCCCCGGCCTGCCCGGACCATCTCGAGCTCTGCCAACCTCCCGCCGGCCAGTTGTTCCAGGACCTTGGGCGCGGCAATTCCGACGGCAACCACCCCCACTGGACCACCCGCCTGCCCGGAGGCTCCGAACGCCGCGGCCATCCCCACGCCCAGCGCGAGTCTGAGCACCAGGGCCACCAAGTACGGCTTGAGCGGTAACTCGCCTTGGACCCTCCACGGAAGGTTCTTCACCCGGCCAATGGCGCTGTGCAGTTGATGAGCCTCGATGGCACTGGCCCCCAGAAGGCCCCATACACATGCCATCCATACCGACACCGGGAGATGAACACCTCCTCACCCAGACCAGACGCGGACTCCCCGGTTATCCGGGCTGCTCCTGTTGAGCAGGATTGCACCTGGGCAAGTCGTTTTGGAAGAGTGCCGGACAGAGCGGACCAGAGGCGTCAAGAACCTTGAGCTCGAACCGCAGAACCCCGACGGCATCGAGCCCCGCACGGTCGACCAAGCCGTCGAACCGTCCTCAGGCAGCCGTCTCGCCGGCCTCGAGCACGGCCTCGATGTCCACCACGACATCGACCATGGAGCTGACGACGACTCCGCCCCGGTCGACCGCGTCGTTCCAACTCACCCCGAAGTCATGGCGATTGATGCGGGTGGTGGCCGTGAACCCGGCACGCCTCCTGGGGCCCAGGTCGTGACCGTCCTCCCACCAGGGCGTGTCCCACTGTCCCAAGTAGGTGACGTCGAACGCCACGGGATGGGTGACACCCCGCACGGTGAGGTCTCCGACGACCTCGAACTCGGTCGTACTGAACTGCTGAACGGACACGCCGGCGAACGTCCACGTCGGGTGATGCTCCACGTCGAAGAAGTCGGCGCTGCGCAGATGGGCGTCCCGGTCGGGCTGACCGGTGTACACCTGCGTCGCGTCGATGGTCGCGCTCACGCGGGCCTTCTCCGGCTCGTCGGGATCGACATGCAGCCAGCCGTGCACGTTCTTGAGCTGCCCGCGCACGTAGGTGATCATCATGTGTCTCGCCCGGAACTCCGCGCCGGTATGGCCGGGCTCGAAGAACCATCTCGTCCAAGCCATAGCGGCTTCCCTGGAGTCATTCCCCTGGGTGTGATGGCCTGATCAGCGTCGCCGCCTGTGGCGCCGAGGGCCGCGGGCAGTGCATGTGGGTCCGCGGTGTCCGTTGACGCCCTCGGCGATGAGGGCGAGGCCGATGCCCAGTATCCAGGCGTCCTTGGCCAGCGCGATCCCCTGCTCGGTGGGAGCCAGGCTGCCTTCCTGGCGCATGCCCGGCGTACGCAGGTACAGCCCGAGAGTGCTGCACGAGAACGCCGTGAGCGCGGCCCCGGCAACAGCGGCAGGGACGACCGGCAGAAGCAGCGCGGCCCCGATGGCGATCTCCTCGGTGGAAAGCCGCCGGGTGAACGTCTGCGCGTCGACTTTGCCCAGGAATGGGTAGGTGCCGGAGGCGAACTGATGGAGTTGCTCGGCGGTGGCCTCGTCCGCGTTGCGTTTCGCCAGTCCGGAGTTGAGGAAGAACGCACCGACGGAGAGCCTCAGCGGCAGTTGCCGCGCTGCAGAACGCCATGCGGAACCGGATGCCACGTCGAACCTCCCAACCTCGGCCCCGCCTTCCACGATGCCACCGGCCCGAACCATGTCAAACGGGGAGCGATCGCCGCGTGCAACGCGTATCCGGGCGTGCACCGTGGCACATCGCACATCGCACATCGCACAGTGCTCGCCGCGTTGCCGATTCGATCGTGGCTGCCGGTTGATACTCCCCGTGACCACCGTCGTGACGCAGCCGCAAGAGCGTCGCGGTGCGGGAGCGACCCGTGCCTGCGGGCCGTTCGGCGGACTGGCGCCTGCCCGGCCGCCCGTGCCTGTCCGGCTGCCCGGTGCGTGCCCGGGCTGCCCGGTGCCTGCCCCTGCCGCCCGATGCCTGTCCGGCCGCCCGGTGGCCCTCCGACCACCCGATGCCTGCCCGGGACCGCCCGGTGGCCGTCCGGCTCACCCGTTCAGGATGCCGCCGACCTCCGTGACAGGGACCGTGTCCGCAGGCCGCGGAACGGTCACGCGGACCGGCTCGCCGATGTCCGACAGGGTCATGGTCGACGTCACCTGCGCCCCGGACATGTTGACGTTCATGCGGGTCTGCACCAGGCGGCCCCGGCCGTCGACCCATGCGTCCGCGAAGACCGGGAGGTCACTGCCCAAGACGTCGCGGGCCCGGTCCGTCCTCGCGCTGACATCGGGGGCCATGCGCAGAGTGACGGTCCGGTGGTCGAGGATGCCGCGGTAGTGCACGGCACGTACTCCCTGGACGTTCTCCTCGCCCTCCCGGGAGATCTCGCGCATCGCGGCGATCTGCTGCAGGACGTACTCCGGGTCGTTGAGCGGGGCCCGCAGCAGGTAGTGGGCCTGCGCCTTGTCCCGGGGCATGACCCCCCAGGCGTCC
Source organism: Streptomyces sp. Y7 (assembly GCF_043195415.1). NCBI lineage: Bacteria > Bacillati > Actinomycetota > Actinomycetes > Kitasatosporales > Streptomycetaceae > Streptomyces > Streptomyces sp. Y7. The sequence continues at coordinate 257,228 of NZ_JBIDDQ010000001.1, read as the reverse complement.
TTGCCGATCCCCTGGACACCGCTGATGTAGATCTTGCCGTCCGCGAAGACCTGTTCGCTGTGGTCGATGGCACCGCCGGGAAGGTCGACCGCCAGGTGTCCCTTGTCCGCGGCGAAGTCGAAACCGCCGGCGACGGTGAGGCCGTATACCTGGCCCTCACCCTCCAGTTCGATCTTCTGGCGGAACCCGGCGCTGTCCTCGCGAAGAGCCGCGACGGCCGCTCGTACGGCGGAGCCGGCGGAGCCAGAGCTCGACGACGACGGGGACGACGGTGACACGGCCGCAGCCTTGTCGCCGTTTCCGGCGTCGGCTGTGGAACAGCCGACGCACAGCAGCGCGGCGGCAGCGACGAGCACGAGAGGACGGCGCATGGGATTCTCCGAGGTTCTTGGGCGAGCAGTCGGCCACTGCGGCACCGCCTCGCGCCGTGATCTTACGAAGTTACGCACAACAGTGCGAACCAAATCCGGTGGGAGTGTGCGGTGACAGCCATGAGGGCAACCTCCACGCCCTGATCGTTGGCCGGCACGTCTCGCAGCGCTAACGCCGGCGCCCTCTGCCCCATGCGCCGCCGAGAGTGACTCGGCAGACGACAGGACTCACTCCAGGCTCACGCATTACGCGGCGGAAGCGTGGAAGACGGGGTGCATGACTACGCATACGGATTCGCAGAACGCCGCCGATATCTACGACTTCGAAGGCGCCCTGTCGCCTGAGGAGCGCAAGGTCTTGGTCAAGACGCGGGAGTTCATGCGGGACCAGGTCGCGCCCATGGTGGCCGAGCACTGGGCCGAGGGTGTATTCCCCAAGGAGTTGATCGGCCGGTTCCGGGAGAGCGGACTTGTCGGACTGCCGTATGAGGGCTACGGCGACCACGGCCCCGCGGCCAGCCACCTCCTGACCGGGATGATGGCGATGGAGATGAGCCGGGTCGACGCCTCGGTCGCCACCTTCTTCGGCGTCCACAACGGGCTCGCGATGTACGCCATCCAGGCCGGTGGAGACCAGGCGCAGCGTGACCGCTGGCTGCCCTCGATGGCCAGAATGGACACCGTCGGGGCGTTCGCACTCACCGAGCCGCTCGACGGTTCCGACATCGCCGCCGGCATGCGCACCACGGCCCGACGGGACGGCGACACGTGGGTGCTCAACGGCGCCAAGCGCTGGATAGGCAACGCGACGTTCGCCGACCATGTGGTGGTCTGGGCCCGGGACGTCGACGACGACCAGGTCAAGGGGTTCGTCGTCGGCAAGGGGACCCCGGGGTTCACGGCGGAGAAGATCGAGAACAAGACCTCACTGCGCATGGTGGAGAACGCGGACATCACGCTCGAGGATGTTCGCGTCCCGGAAAGCGACAGGCTGCAGAACGCGTCCTCCTTCCGTGACGTCGCCGAGATCCTGCGCGCCACACGCAGCGGCGTCGCCTGGCAGGCGCTGGGCGTCATGATCGGCGCCTACGAACTGGCGCTGCGCTATGCCACCGAGCGCCAGCAGTTCGGTCGGCCGGTCGCCGGCTTCCAGCTCGTGCAGGACCTCCTGGTGAGGAGCCTGGGCAACATCACGTCGAGCTGGGGCATGCTCCTGCAACTGGCGCGGCTGCAGGACAGCGGAGTGTTCCGGGACGAGCACTCCTCACTGGCGAAGGCGCACGTGACCGCTCGTATGCGCGAAGTCGTGGCCTGGGCGCGGGAGATCTTCGGAGGAAACGGCATCGTCCTGGACTACGACGTCGCACGCTTCTTCGCGGACGCGGAGGCGATCTACTCCTTCGAAGGAACCAGGGAGATGAACACGCTGATCGTCGGCAAGGCGATCACTGGGGAGAGTGCGTTCGTCTGACCGGCGGGGAACGCCGGCCTGACGCGCCGAGGGCGTGGCTGCAGGTTCGCCGCAGGACGCGAAAGCAGCACCAGCGGTGAAGCTTGCAGAGTCGGCCTCCCGGTCCCCAGGGCAACCAACACAACGGCGTGGGTCGCCACTCAGCGTCAGTGAGGCTGCGTGGCGACCACGCTCCGATGAGGTTCCGTGGTGCGCTGTGAAATTCGGTCGACAGGCGGAGCCGCGAACCCTTGTGATGGCTCCGACTGCCCGTCGCAGGGATCGGGCCGGCCACAGGAGTTGCCTTCGGTGACCGCAAGCGTTGCAGACACTCGCCCTCGGATTGATGGGGCACTGGTCAGGCGCCTGGTCGATACACAGTTCCCGCAATGGGCGGAACTGCCCTTGAAGTTGCTCAACCCGGCCGGCTCCGACCACGTGATCTACCGGCTGGGCGAGGAGCTGTCCGTCCGGCTGCCACGCCATGCCGGAGCGATCGGGCAGGCCAGGAAGGAATTCGAGTGGCTGCCTCGACTCGCCCAACACCTTCCGCTGGCCATCCCGGTGCCGGTGGGGGTGGGGGAGCCGGACTTCGGTTATCCCTGGCCCTGGGCGGTGTCCCGCTGGCTGGACGGTGAGGTCGCGACCGTCGAGGCGCTTGCCGACTCCGCCCAGGGCGCCATTGAACTGGCCCACTTCTTGGCCGCCTTGCAGCGGTTCGCCCCCGAAGGCGTCCCCGCCGAGAACACCCGGGAAGACCTCACCGGGCCGCCGTTGTCCGACCGGGACCACGAGACGCGGCTCGCCATCGCCAAGGTCGATGGCACGTTCGACGCCACAGCGATGACCGCCCTGTGGGACGCGGCGCTGAGCGCCCCCGGCTGGGACCGCCCTCCGGTCTGGTTCCACGGCGACTTCCACACCGGCAACCTGCTGACCCTCGACGGCCACCTCACAGCCGTCATCGACTTCGGCGGACTCGGCATCGGTGACCCGGCCTGCGACCTGATGATCGCCTTCACTCTGATGACGGCCGACAGCCGAACCGCCTTCCGTGACGCCCTCGGCGTGGACGATGCCACCTGGATGCGGGGGCGTGGCTGGGCCCTGGCCACCGGTCTGAATGCCTACACCACCTACGCCGCCGTCAACCCGCAAGTCGCCGCGCAGACCACCCGGCAGATCACCCAGGCTCTCATCGGCTGACGACGGCAACACAGAGGTCCCCCCGGGAGAACGCCCGCCCCGTCACCTGCACCGGCCCGCACCGGCACGTGCGCATGGGCGACACCGCAGCCGCTGGGACACGGGAGGGAGGGTGTTCCCGGGGGTGACGGTGCCAGGTTCGTTGGTGGGCGAGGCGGCTGTTCAGACGACGGTCAGGTGGTCTGCCGTGTGGCCGTGCCATTGGGCCATGAAGAGGGTGGCGTCGTCGCTGGTGCGTCCGCCTCGTTCCGTCTTCAGCGTGTGGGAGAGCCGTCGCAGGTCGGCTCGTACTCCCTGGGATGGCTCTTCGCCAAGGCGGTTGACGCAGCGGATGAGGCGATCCTCACCGAACGGTTCGCTGCCGGTGACGTGTTCTTCGATGATGCCGTCGGTGTAGCACAGCACCCGGTCGCCGGGCTGGAGGAGATGCTGGCGGATTCGGGGTTGTTCACCGCCGAAGCCGACCGGGAGTGTTGTGGCGCTCTCCAGTTGCCGCGTGACCCGACCTTCCCGGATCAACAGAGGTGCGGGGTGGCCCGCGTTGACCAGTTCCAGCTCGCCGGTGGCGATGTTGATGTGCATCAGCTGGGCGGTGACGAAGTGGTCGGGCCCGAACTGCCGGGAGATCGCGTCGTCCATGTACTTGTACTTCTCGGCCAGGCTGACGAAGACGCGCCGGGCGTGCCGATAGGCGCCGATGGCCACGGTCGCCATGACGGCGGCGTCCAGGCCGTGGCCCATCGCGTCGATCACGGCCATGTGCAGGATGTTGTCGTTGAGGGCGTAGTCGAAGCTGTCCCCGGCGGCACGGTAAGCGGGCTCCAGGATGCCCGCCACCTCGATCTGCGGCACGGTCATCGTCAGCGGCGGTAGCAGGTTCCACTGGATCTCCGCGGAGACACTCATCGGCTCCCGACGCCGTGCCAGGAAGAACATGTCGGTGTAGGCGTTCTTGGTGACCAGCACGTCGGCGACCAGGCTGGCGAGCCTGCGCAGGAGGCGTCGGTCGTCATGGCCGACGGCGTCCAGGGTCAGGGCCAGCACTCCCACCTGGTCGCTGCCGTCCAGCAGCGGCAGATACATCCGCACGCCGCCGCCATGGTTCTGTTCCACCTCGACGACGTCCGCGCTCAGGAAGGCCCGGCCTGCGGGGGATTCGGCCATCGGTTCGGGCTGGCCGACGTGCAGCTTCCTGCCCACGAGCGGCACCAGCACGTCCTGCGCGTAGTCCTGGAGCAGGATGGAGACGTCACGACCCCCGATCCTGGCCACCTCCTCCGCGACCAGCGGCGCGATCAACTGCGGTGGCATCAGAGGCACCCGGTCCAGCAGCAGGCCGAGCAGCCGCTCGCCGAAACCCTCCGCCCGGTCCACGCTCTCCTCACCCATGCCCCGCCTCTCCGCCTCCCTACGGCCACTGCATGAGCACAACGTGACCTGGCGAGCCGCCGCAACGGCTCATTACTCCATAGGCAGCGTGTCGGCGACGCCGTCCGTGCGCATCAGATGGTCCGGAGCAGAGAGGGAGCGCCGTCCCGGCTCGGGCGAGGGACGGCTCACGGGCCGGTCACTGACGCGCCGTCACCGACCCCTCACCTGTTCACGGTGACGCGAACCCATGCTGGGCCAGGGCGCGAGGGCGGCAGGGTGGGCCGTGGGGGCCGGGTGGCTCACTGTGGCCATGGCCGTGCGTGCGTCGTAGCCGCACCGATGGCTGCCCGGGTGGCCCGTTCGACGAGTTTGATGCCGCTCTTCATCGATGGGTTGCCGCTGCTCAGGACGGAGATCAGGTAGTGGTGACCGTGCACGGTGACGTGTCCGACGCTGTTGATGACCCACAGGCCGGTGGTGTTGCGTTGGTTCCAGCCGTTCTTCAGGGCCCATCGGGAGCCGGGGGAGGCGGCTGCGGAGACTCCCCAGCTCTGGTCGTCGGTGATGTGGGCCATCAGGTGGCGGATGGAGGCGCGCGAGGTTTGGTCGAGCCCTTGCGGCGGGCCGGGGGAGGCGGCCGGTCCCCGGGTGAAGATGGTGCGCAGCAGTCGGATCTGATCGCTCGCGGTGGTCTGGGTGAGGCCCCAGCTGGTGCCGGGGCCGCCCTTGGTCGCCTTCAGTCCCAGCCGTTCATGTGCCGCGTCGAGGCCCTCGGCCTCGCCGATCGTCTGCCACAGAGTGTTGGCCGCTTCGTTGTCGCTGGTGCGGATCATCTCCTCGGCGTCTTCGCGTTCCGCAGCCGTCAGCGCACGGTCCTCGTCCTGCGCCTTGAGCAGCAGCGCTGCGAGGATGCCCAGTTTGCTGATGCTGGCCGTGTCGAACGACTCGTTCGACCTGTAGGCGGCGACCTCCTGGTCGGCGCTGTCCAGATCGAGTACCGCCACCCCCAGCCGTGTTCTCCCGTCCGGCCGGAGGGGCTTCAGCGCCCGGGCAAGTGTCGTGGTGCGGCTCTCACGCGGTGGGCCGGGTACCGGCACCGCCGCCCGTACTGACGGGCCTTGTGTCCGAGAGGGCAGGCCGACGGGGGAGCAGGCGGCGAGCGAGGCCGCAACCGTAGTGGCGGCGCACGCGGCGCAGATCCTCAGCATGCGTGTGCGTAGGCCGCGAGTGGGGGGCGTCAGATTCGGTCCATCGGGCATGAGCGGGCAAGCCTTGGCGTTTCTGGGGGCGAAAGAAGACGGGCAACTGGAAAATATGACAACCCGCATGTGAGAGGGCTGATCTGACGCCCGGACAGGCGGCTCACTACCTGAAAGGCGGAGCGCCCTCACACATCCGGCCCCGCCCCAGCCCGGTTCATACAGGTCCGGCCCCGTTCTCTGGGACAACGGACCTGTAACCACCTCGGCACCCGCGCCACCGCAGGCGACGCGTCCCCTGCCCCGGGGGGCAGAGCATGAGTGTCCAGGTGAGCAGTTTCTGGCGGTGCGGCGGCTGCTGCCGGGCTTCGTCCCGCTCGGCGCAACTTCCCGACCTCCACCGAAAGCACTCGATTCATCGAGACGGCCTTCAGCCCGCCCCTGCGGGGCCGCCCGAATGACTCATCTCTTTCCGTTGTCACATAAACCGTGACTTCGGCTATGGTTCTCACCTCAGCGGCCTGATGGGATTCGTGCAAACGTTCCCACAAGGAGGTCGCAGGTTGATACGCCTCACCGCAAGAACACCTGCAGGACGCCGCTTAGCCCTCGGCGCGATCTTTGCGATCGTCATGGGGTCTGTTGTGAGTGCCGGTACCACCGGCACTGCCAACGCGGCTGGCGAAGCCGACAGCCCACCGCCCGTTCACGGCCCCGGCGTCCGGGCAGTTGCGGCCAGAGCCGAACACTCCCAACGGACCGGAGGTCGGCCCGCCGTTCACCAAGGCCAACAACGTATGGCAGGCCGACACCACCACGCCGACGCTACGTAACACCGTCACGGCGCGCAGCGGTCACAAGACCACCGCGACGTTCGAGGTTCACACCACCGACTCCGCCGGCAAGCCTACGGCCACCGTCGTCAAGCTGACCGACGAGAACGAGTGGGGCGTCCTGGTCTCCGGCGAGGTGACCGCCGGTAAGCCGGCCTCGGTCACGGTGCCGGCCGGCAAGCTCAAGAACGGTGTCACCTACGCGGTCCGCTCCTCCGGGTACGACGCCACGAGCGACGTGTACGAGAACGACTGGTCCCCGTACTCCACCTTCAAGATCAACGTTCCTCCGGCTGAGAAGCCGTACGTCACCTTCCCGGCACCACAGGCGACCTCCGGCATCGACTCGCTTGCTCAGACGCCGATCGAATTCACGCGTACCGATCCCGGTCCGATCACGGGACTGCGTGGCGAGGGCAGCGACCGGAAGTGCTCCGCCCCGGATGCTGAGGGGCGGAAGCTGTGCATCGAGATCACTCGTGACGCGCCGAGTCCCGAAGACGCAGCAGTCGCCAAGAGGGCGATTGCTGATCGTCCGTCATACCCGCGACCCTACGGGGCCCACCCTCCTCAACGGCACACCGCCCGTCGGCACGACACTCGTCTGCGTCCCGGGCGCCGGAGGTTCGCCGACGCATGCGGGACTAAGCGGGCAGAGCCCCGCCGTCACCTTGCTGCCGTTGCTCACGCCGCACGCCGCACGCCGCACGCCGCACGCCGCACGCCGCACGCCGGCCCGCGCACGCAGCCCGCCCTGCGGCCCGGGAATGTGCACGGGGGTCGGCTGGGTGTGGAGCGAGCGGTGCAACTTCGAGTTGACCTGGTAAGCGGTCGCCTCGAGCAGAGTCGTTGGCTTCAGCATCGCGCTGCCTTCTGAAACTCCCTACGACGGGTGCCGGGCCACGTCCCTCGGTGCGGGCGCACCGTGCATGAAACTGTGCGACCCCACCTCATCACCGGCTTGACCGGTGACGGACGCGCTGCCATGATTACGTCACCGCCTCAACCGGTTATGCGGAGAAAGTGTCCAGGTCGGCGGGCGTCCGAAACCAATCGACCCAGATGGAGAGCAGCAGTCATGGCAGTCAGCTACACCGCAGTTGTCGACGTTGACGGAGAAGGCCGGAACGGCGGTCATGTCCGCTCCTCCGATGGTCTGTTGGAGACCAGCCTCGCCCTTCCCAAGGAACTCGGTGGTGCCGGGACCGCGACCAATCCGGAGCAGCTGCTGGCCGCCGGCTGGGCCGCGTGTTTCCTCGGTGCTCTGCGCCGCGCGGCCACCTTGCGCAAGATCCGGCTCACCAGCACGACCATCACCGCCGAGATAACTCTCACCCACGGCGACGACGGTGAGTTCTCGCTCTCCGCGGTGCTCAGTCCCGTCCTGGGCGGCGTCGACCAGGCCACCGCCCAGGAACTCGCGCATGCCGCCCACCAGATCTGCCCGTACTCCAAGGCCACGCGCGACAACGTCCCGGTCACCATCAACGCCGGCGCCGCCGCCTGATCCGTCCCCTGGACCGCGGGTCCCGTGTTCCCCCTGCACGGGACCCGCCACTTTTCAGCAACATCAGCACCACCTACCGAGAAGTGAGGGCCGGACATGGCTTCCGCAACGCACACACACGTACGGATCGCCCCGCAGAGTTGTGTGGCCCCTGCCCGAGCCTCTGGCGCGCGGACGCCCCATGAAGCGGCGAGCAACGGGGACCGGGGCTGGCCGACCGACACGCAGGTGTGGAACTGGGCGGAGAGCGCGGCCCTCTCGGGATACGGCCCGTCCGTCTTCAGCTTCACGCGACAGCCGGCGGAATGACCGACCCCGGCGCCGGAGGCAACGCCCGGACCGGTCACCTCAAGCTCTGTTCTTCCGTCATCAGTCCATCGGTCTCGGCACACGCGATCGGCGGGCGGATCCTTCACACCTCACACGTATCGATCGCCTGGACGTGCTCGACTCCGGTAGCGGCATGGCTCAGGGGCCTGGAAGCAACGTCCGGACGAAACACACCGTCAGGTGACTGAGGCCGCGCACATGTGTCGCGGCCGACACTGAGCGGACGGCATCAGCCGTCGTACGAACGAACCACCCGAAAGTGAGAGCACAGACATGGACATGAAGCTCGAAGTCGTCATCCTGCCCGTCGCCGAAGTGGACCGGGCCAAGGGCTTCTACGTGGAACAGCTCGGCTGGCGCCTCGACGCCGACTTCCCGATGAGCGACGGCTACCGGATCGTGCAGGTGACCCCGCCCGGTTCCGAGTGCTCGATCATCTTCGGGGAGGGGCTCACCCGGCAGGAGGCGGGCACGCTCCACGGCCTTCAGCTGACCGTCACGGACATCCTCAAGGCCCAGGAAGAGCTGACTTCCCTGGGTGTGGAGGTCTCCGGGCCGTTCCGCGACGAGACCGGTGCCTTCCACCACGCCGGCGACACGCACCGGGTGCCCGGCGTGCACCCCGAGCGGGCCAGCTACGGCACCTTCGCAGCCTTCAAGGACCCCGACGGCAACGAGTGGTTCCTGCAGGAGGTCACCGAGCGCGCCCCCGGCCGCTGAGACCCGCTCCGTCCCCACCCCATCCCACCGGCAAACGGCCACCGGAGGACCCATGCCGATCGAGAACTCCCGTACGTACGACGTCATAGTGATCGGCGCCGGCCCGGTCGGCGAGAACGTCGCGGACCGCACCACCGCCGCGGGGCTGAGCACCGTACTCGTGGAGAGCGAACTGGCAGGCGGCGAGTGCTCGTACTGGGCCTGCGAGCCCAGCAAGGCCCTGCTGCGCCCTGTCCTGTTGCGCGCCGATGCCGCGCACGTCCCGGGCCTGGACCCCGCCATCAAGGGGCCACTGGACGTCGAGGCCGTCCTGGCGCACCGCAACAGAATGTCGGGCGACTGGCAGGACGACGGTCAGGCCGAATGGATCAAGTCGGCCGGCATCGAACTGATCCGTGGCCACGGCCGGCTGACGGGCACGCGGGAGGTGTCCGTGTCGACTCCCGAGGGCGACACCGTCCGGCTGCGGGCCCGGCACGCGGTCGCCCTCTGCACCGGAAGCAGCGCCGCCCTGCCCCCGCTGCCCGGGATCGAGAAGCTGTGGCCCTGGACCAGCCGTGAGGCGACCAGCGCCCAGCGGGCGCCGCAGCGCCTGGTGATCGTGGGCGCCGGTGTGGTCGGCGTCGAGATGGCCACCGCCTGGCAGGCCCTGGGGAGCCGGGTGACCCTGCTCGCCCGGGACGGCGGACTGCTGCCCAGGATGGAGCCTTTCGCGGGCGAGTTGGTCGCCGAACGGCTGCGGGAAGCAGGCGCGGACGTGCGGTTCGACGTCTCCGTCGTCGGCGCGGAGCGGGTGGGCGAAGGCGGGAACGAGGTCCGGGTGACCTTGTCGGACGGTGATGTGATCACCGCTGACGAGATCCTCTTCGCCACCGGTCGCGCCCCACGCTCGCAGGACATCGGCCTTGACACCGTCGGACTGAACCCGGGGGACTGGCTCACCACCGACGACAGCCTCACCGTCACCGCCGTGCCCGGACACTGGCTGTACGCGGTCGGCGACGTCAACCGCAGGGCCCTCTTCACCCACCAGGGCAAGTACCAGGCCCGTGTCGCCGGAGCCGTGATCGCCGCTCGTGCCCGGGGCGAGCGTCTGATCACCGGCCGCTGGGCCCCGCACAGCAGCACGGCTGACAGCGAGGCCGTCCCCGGCGTCGTCTTCACCGACCCCGAGGTCGCCTCCGTGGGGCTGACCGTCCGCGAGGCCCAGCGCACCGGACGGGACGTCGAGGTCGTCGACTACGAGATCGGTCACCTCGCGGGCGCCGTGCAGTACCGCCCTGACTACCAGGGCCGGGCGCGGATCCTCATCGATCGAGAACGTCAGACCGTCGTCGGCGCCACATTCGTCGGGCCGGGCGTCGCCGAGCTGCTGTACTCAGCCACCGTTGCCATCACCGGGGAGGTGCCGGTGGAGCGTCTGTGGCATGCCGTGCCCGCCTTCCCCACCATCAGCGAGGTGTGGCTGCGGCTGCTGGAGACGAGGAGGGATTCATGACCACCGCACGCGATCTCATCCTGGTCGCCCTGGCTCTGCCGGCCGAGCGGTCCGTGGCACAGGGAGACCTGTCCCTGGCGCTCGCCGGCGCCGAGGTGATCGATCTGCTGGAGCGTAAGGCGCTGCGCATGGACGGCGACCGAATGGTGCCCGGCACACCGGCCGCCACCGGTGACCGTCTGCTGGACCAGGCGGCTGCCTCGCTCACCTGGCGGAAGCCGTACGACACGGTCGCTGAGTGGCTGTGGCGGCGCGGCGGCGCACTCGCCGCGGCCTATGTCGACGACCTGGAGCGCGCCGGGCTGGTGATCCACCCACGGGGCCCCCTCGGGCTCCGGTCCCGCCACACGGTCCTGGCCCAATCGCAGGCGCGCCGTGCCGCGGAGGAGCGCAGAGCCACGGGTGAGCCCGTCCTCGCCGCGCTGCTGGCGGCCGCGGGGATCGAGGAGAAGCCGGACGAGGCCGCCGAACGTCTCACGGAGGACGCGGTCACGACCGTGCTGGCCGCGGTGGGCGACGCGGTGACGCAACTGGAGGCCGAGCGGCTGCGGCGGGACGTCGAGCAGGCGGCGTTCGACAACGTATGGCGGGCATAGACGCGCTTGAGGTGCGCGCCTGTGGCCATACGTGGGTGAGGTTTCACGCCCGACGCCGGTGCATGTGTGCCGGGCCCCGGGCGCCCTGGGACGCCCGCCGTCCTGGTCCGGCCTCAAGGGCGCGTGTCGACCCGCCGACCGTCGTCGGTGTCAGTCGCTGTCCGTCTCGCCCTGCTCGACCAAGGTGTACACGACGGAGCGCCGATGCTTGTGGCGCCGGACACGGCCCTTGGCGACCAGGGACTCGAGGGTGTTGCGCACCACCTGCGGGGTGGGGTTGCGGTCCGGGTGCTTCTCCAGGAGTTCGTCCCGCAGCTCCTTCGCCAGACGCGCCTCTTCGTACTGGCCGAGCAACTCCGCCAACAGGTCACCGAGCAGAGGCCGGTGCGACTTCCCCTTCGCGCCGGCCTTCGCCGTCCCGGTGGACGGTGCGGACTTGGCGGGCGCGGAACGTCGTGCGGCAGCGCGGGCCGGGGTCTTCCTCTTCGCGACGGTCGGCTCGTCCTGCGACTGTTCGGGCAGACGGGAGGCGTCCGCGAAACCCTGGTACCGCTCGGCGAGGTTGAGGATATCCGCGAGGAGGGCCTCCTCCTGCTTCAAGACGGTGATCCTCTCCGCCAGTTCCTGCTGTCGCCGGCGGTTCTCCTCCAGGTCCGATGCGGCTTGCGCTACGTACCGCGATCGGAGCGTGGCGGCTGAATGGTCGGTCACAACCGTTCACTCCCTCGATATGAATGAATTTGCGCATGGTACCCACGCCCGAGGGTCCCGTGCGGATAAGTGTCAACGCCAGATGGTCGGCCCGGCATGCTCACCCTTCACGATAGGCGCATGTGCCGGTGATTGTTCGGTAGGTGTGGACGCCTCTCGACTTCCTACAGGTTCGACGACATCGCCAGTACGTGGTGCCCTTCGTAGGTACTGCTCTGGGGGACGTCTTCGCCCACCGGAGGCATGTGTGGGCATACAGATATGGGTGTCTTGGCGCCTCGAGGAAGCTCTCCCTCATCTGTGAGGCAGCCACACATGTGGCGGTCGGCTGCGGTGCACGGCACTAAGGCCACACGAACGCCGCACGTTGGTGGCACTTGCTCCTGCCCAGAGTGTGCGGGCGAGGGGTTGATTCCGGCCCCGGTCCCCGCCCGACAGAGAACCAGGATGGTTCAGAACCCCATGCCCACGCCCCTCACGGCTATGTCCCGATCCGACCTGCTCAGCACCATCATGAGGGAACACCGGGACAGCCTCGTCTCGTACGCCGAGAAGATGCTGGGCGATCACGGACTGGCGGAGAACATCGTCCAGGAGGCCATGATCCGGGCCTGGCGGAACACGGACCGGTTGCTCGGGATGGAGGGGTCGGTCCGCGGCTGGCTGTTCACCGTGACCCGGCACCTGGTCATCGACTACGTACGCAAGCCGCATGTCCGCCGGGAGGCCGTCGGGGTCACCTACAGCGAGCCCGTGGCGGGCGCCGACGCCACCGAGGCGGTGCTCGACGCCTTGGTGGCCACGCCCTTCCTGCGCCGGTTGTCTCCCGATCACCGGGCCGTGCTGATGCACATCTACCTGTGCGACCGCAGCATCCAGGAGACCGCGGGCATACTCGGCGTCCCGGCCGGCACGGTCAAGAGCCGACACCACAACGCCCTTCGCAAACTGCGCGGTGTCGTTCGTCGGGAGGCAGGGACCGCCTAGAAGCCCGTCCACTCGGCGGAGTCCGCACGGTCGCCGAAGGCCCGGGCCCGTACGCCCGGCCGCGGCGGCGGCAGGATCGTGGGACCGGAGTGCGGTGCGAGGAGCGCGGTGACGGCCTTGGCGCTGTAGAGATCATGCTCGAGCATCCTGGACAGCGCCTCGGGATGCTCAAGAAGCTTGCCGCGGGCTGAGCCCCGCTTCGCCGGGACCGCGCGCCGCCCAGGTGAGGAGGTCAGCGGGTGGCTGCGGCGGGCGCGGACTTCTTGCGGGCGCGGTACGCGGCGGCCTTGATCTTGTTGCCGCAGGAGTCCATGCCACACCACTGGCGTCGCATGCCGCGGGAGCGGTCGATGTACACCCGGGTGCACTCGGGGTTGCCGCACTCCTTCATCAGCGGCACGTCCGGGCCGCTGAGGAGTTCCACCGCCTGTCGGGCGACAGTTGCGAGCGCCTGACCGGGTGTGGCCTCGGTGTGCCGCCCGGTCATGGCGAGCTGGGGCGTCACGGGAGTCTTGCGCGCGGCTGCGTTCACCATGGCGAGCGCCTCGGCGTCGAACTTCTCGCCGAGCCGCCGGTCGGTGATGAGGCGGTAGATGGCCTCGCGCAGGGTCGTGGCCTCCCGGACGTCGTCCTCCCCGCCGGGGGTGATCGTGTCCACCAGCCCGGACTCCAGGTACCAGGCGTTCAGCCGCTCCGGCGTCACGAACATCTCGAACCGGGTCGAGCGCCGGGCCCGGAGCGTGGCCGCGAAGTCGAGAGCCGGGTGCCCGCATACGAAGACATGGTCAAGATTCACGTCACCATCCTGACAGGTGACTCACGTCGAGCGCAAGAACTGTCGCCGCTCCGGGTGACTCCCTCCGGCTGGAGCGCGCTCGTGATCGTACGTCACTGGGTACGGACTCGCTGGTCAGGGCCCGTGATGAGGGGTGGCCGGCGAGAGTGGCGCAGCTGCCTTCCGTTCGGTGGCCGTCAGACCTGGGCCTCAATCGGAGACGCCGCGTTCACCCACGACGTCTGTGCCTCCTCGGTCAAGCGTCGACGTCATGCGTGGCTTGCCGGTCGGTGCCCCGTCAGGTCGGAGGTGCGGCGCTGGGCGGGCTCATACGTGTGCGAAGGCGGAGCGTGTTGACAGTCCGTGACCCCCATGACAGCATCGTCACCTGTTAAACCGGTGACGATGTCGCGAGGGTTCGGCAGAGGTCACATGTGTCGGAAGGAGCGCACACCATGGCGGAGAAGCCAAAGCCGCAGCCCAGGACCGGGGGTGCACCGGTCGGGCGGCGGGCGATGCTGGGGATGCTGGGCGCGGGCGCGGCCGGGCTCGCCGCCGCGCCGTATCTCCAGCGCGGCTGGGAGGGGTTCCTCGCCACCGCCTCCGAGGTCGACGCCACCGGCCTGACCGGCCTGCTGCCCAACCCGGGCGGCTTTCGGTACTACAGCGTCGTCGGCTCGGTGCCGCACAAGGACGAGACCAACTACGAACTGCGCATCGACGGGCTGGTGGAACGGCCGAAGACCTACACGCTCGGCGAACTGCGTGCCCTGCCGCAGACCCGGGTGGTCCACGACGTCCTGTGCACCGACGGATGGCGCGTGGACGACACGCCGTTCGAGGGTGTGAAGCTGGCGGACCTTCTGGATGCCGCCGGGGTGCGTTCCCGGGGCGCGGCGATTCGCTTCACCTGCTTCGACGGCGCCTACACCGAGAGCCTCACCCTGGAACAGGCGCGCCGCTCGGACGTCCTGGTGGCACTGAACATGCAGGACAAGCCCATCACCCACGCGCACGGCGGCCCGGTCCGCCTCTATGTGGCGCCCATGTACTTCTACAAGTCGGCCAAGTGGCTGTCCGGCATCACGGTCACCGACAAGGTCGTTCCCGGCTACTGGGAGGAGCGCGGATATGCGGTCGACGGCTGGCTCGACGGCGCCGACCGGCACGCGGCCTGAACTCGAGGGCCGGGTACGTCGTTTCAGCACCGCCGAGCGCATGGTCCACCGGGCCACCGGCTGTCTGATGCTGCTGTGCCTGGTCTCGGCCGCCTGTCTCTACCTCGGGCCGCTGGCCCAACTTGTCGGGCGACGCCATCTGATGGTCACGGTCCACGAGTGGTCCGGCATTTCACTGCCGCTGCCCTTCCTTCTGGGCCTTCTCTCCCCTTCGTTCCGCGCGGACCTGCGCAGGCTGAACCGCTTCGCGGTGTACGACCGGCAGTGGCTGCGCGCCGTCCGCAAGCGTCGCACCTCGCCCGAGGCGCGTCCGGCCGGCAAGTTCAACGCGGGCCAGAAGCTCTACGCGGGCTGGATCGCCGGCGCCGTGCTGGTGATGATGTTCACCGGCCTGCTCATGTGGTTCATGGGGCTGCTGCCCTTCATCTCCCGCACCAGCGCGATCTTCGTGCATGACCTCCTCGCCTGGGCGATCACCTTCGTCCTCGTCGGGCACATGCGCAAGGCCGCCGCGGACCCCGAGGCGCGGCTGGGAATGCGCACCGGGTATGTCAGCCGGTCATGGGCGCAGCGGTACCACTCGCGGTGGCTGGGCGAGGAACACGCAGGTGACGGCGGCGGGGACGCGCCGAACCGTCGGATGACCTAACGCGTCCACGGCGGCGCCGGGCCGCTGTTCGCGGCTGTGGACCGTCAACTGACTGTTGCGGGCCCATGTTGTGCGTCGCCAGAGTGGGACCGGGTCGGAAGCCACCGATTCCTTCTGTTCGCCGATCTTCGGCTCCACCCCTTGCCGTCACCGGTTCAACTGGTGATAGCGTTCTGATCAGTCTTCGGCCCGCCGCGTGTGTCGTGCACATGTGTCGCCGTGGCCGGACTAACACCTACTTCTTGGATGGGAAACCCCATGAGACGACTTCTGACTGTCCTCGCGGCCGGTGTGCCGCTGGCCGCGGCGGTGTATCTGCCGACCGCCTCGGCGGAGACCAAGGACACCGCCGCCACCCCGTTCACCTGCTCGGCGCCGTCCGTGAAGGCTCCCGCGGGCACCAAGGTGGAGTCGGTGACCGCTGTCGACCAGGAGGGCGGCACGGTCAACGGCACGGGCGTCCTGGGCGGCTCGGTCTCCGGTGTCCCTGCCTACTGCGAAGTGACGGTCACCCTCACCCACCCGGGCGCCGGCGACCACGCCAAGGTGCGTACCTGGCTGCCCGCCAACGGCTGGAACGGCCGCTTCCAGGGTCTCGGCGGCGCCGCCTACCTGGCCGGTGACAACGGTGTCGGCCTGGGCACCGCGATCAAGAACGGTTACGCCGCCGTCTCCACCGACGCCGGTGTCGGCGACGCCCTCGACACCAGCTGGGCGCTGAACGGCGAGGGCCGGGTGAATAGCGCCCTGCTCAAGAACTTCGCCTCCCGCTCGCAGCACGAGGCGGTGGTCGTGGGCAAGGAGGTCGTCGACGCGGTCTACGGCAAGCGTCCGGCCTACTCCTACTTCACCGGCTGCTCCACCGGCGGCCGCCAGGGCTACATGGAGGCCCAGCGTCACCCCGACGACTACGACGGCATCCTGGCCGACGCCCCCGCGGTCAACTGGGACGAGTTCGAGATCGCCACCCTGTGGCCGCAGGTGGTCATGAGCAACGAGAAGACCTACCCGTCCCAGTGTGAGTTCAACGCCTTCACCGACGCCGCCGTCAAGGCCTGCGACTCCCTCGACGGCGTCAAGGACGGCCTGGTCAACGACGCCTCCCGGTGCGACTTCGACCCGCGCCGGCTGGTCGGCACCAAGGTCGTGTGCGACGGCAAGGAACTGACCATCACGTCGGCCGACGCCACCGTCGTACGCAAGATCTGGGACGGCCCGCGCACCACCTCCGGCAAGAAGCTCTGGTACGGCGTCCCGGTCGGGGCGGACATCTGGGCGCTGGCCGGGCACAGCGAGCCCGACGCCGACGGCAACGTCACCGGAGCGCCGTTCCCGGTGCCCGCCGCCTGGGCCAAGCTCTGGGTGGCGAAGGACCCGTCCCTCGACCTCTCGAAGATCACCTACGCCGGGTTCACCCGGCTGTTCCAGCAGTCCCAGGCCGAGTACGACAAGGTCATCGGCACCGACGACCCGGACCTGTCGGACTTCCGCAAGTCCGGCGGCAAGCTGCTGACCTGGCACGGCGAGGCCGACCAGTACATCCCCACCCAGGGCACCGTGCAGTACCGCCAGAAGGTCGAGCGGGAACTCGGCGGCACGAAGAAGGTCGACGACTTCTACCGCCTCTTCCTCGCCCCGGGCACCAACCACTGCGGCCTCAACGGCGCCGCCGGCTCGGCCGACGGCCTCGCCGCGCTGACCGCCTGGGTCGAGCACGGCAAGGCACCCAAGACGCTGCCCGCCACCCTGATCAACGCCGACGGGCAGAACGTCACCCGCGACCTGTGCACCTACCCGCAGGTGTCCCGCTACAAGGGCTACGGCGATCCGGCCGTCGCCTCCAGCTTCCGCTGCGTCTCCCCCTCCCGGCACTGACCGGGTCGGCTCCCAACCCCTGACCTGAGAAAGGCCGAACCGACATGAGCACCCCGACCGTGGCCTCCATCCCGACCGGACACACCGGCGCAGGAGAGCGCTCCTCCCTGTTGAGGCTGTACCTGATCCGTGGCGTCCTCGCCGTGGTGTGGGCCCTGGCCTTCGCCGCCGTCCGAGGGGACCAGGAGGAACTCGACGCGGCGGCCATCGCAGTGCTGGTCGTGTACCCGCTGATCGACGCGGTGTCCTCGCTGATCGACTACCGAGCCACACCGGACGGTTCCGAGCGCCAGGTCACGGCGTTCAACGGGGCGCTCAGCACGCTGGCGGCCATCGCGCTCTGCCTCGCCGGGGCCGGCAGCCTGGCAGCCGCGCTCCACGTGTTCGGCGTCTGGGCCGTCATCTCCGGTGCCGCCCAGGTGATCGTCGGAGTGCGGCGGCGCGGTCCTGAGCTGGGCAAGCAGTGGCCCACCCTGATCTCGGGCGGGCTGTCCTTCCTGGTCGGCATCACGTACAACATCCAGGCCGCGGGCGACAATCCCTCGCTCGACGTGCTGTCGGTGTACGCCACGGGCGGCGGGGTGTGGTTCATCCTGCAGGCGCTGCTGCTGGGCTGGAAGTCCCGCCAGCTGCGGGCCGGGACCACCTGACCCCTCGTACCACGCACATCGACCCGAGACCTCACGGCCTCGGGTCGATGTGCGTTTGGGCCCGTCCTCCGCAACCGGCTCAGTCGGGACGGGCGAGAGAGCGATAGCGCCCGCGGTGGAAGATCAGGGGTTCTCGCGACGTGTCCGCCCGGAGCCCGGTGACCCGGCCGATGACGACGGTGTGGTCACCGGCGTCGTACTCGTGGACCAGATCGCAGGAGATCCACGCGCAGGAACCCTCCAACAGCGGGGCGCCGCCGTGTCCCGGAGACCACCTGACTCCGCGGAACCGGTCACCCGGCCCGGCGAAGGCAGAACCGAGGTCCTGCTGCCCCACGGCCAGCACGTTGACGCAGAACGCGGCCGAAGCGCGCATGAGCGGCCAGCTGCGGGAGGTGCGCGCCGGTGCGAACGAGACCAGCGCGGGCTCCAGCGACAGGGACACGAAGGACTGGCAGGTGAACCCGAGGGGCCCCTCGGGTCCGGCCGCCGTCACGACGGCGACACCGGACGCGAAGTGCCCGAGCACATCACGGTGTACGGCGTGGTGCCCGAGGGCGGTGGTGGGGAGATCGGCCATGGTGGGTGCCTCGATCCTGAAGTCTGCTGCGGTTCGGGTCGGTTGGCTCGTCAGACCATGGGGCTGACGGGCCGCTCGTCGCCCACCAGGGCGCGGCCGTACATCTCCCGGGCTAGGCCGGGGTTGAGAGTGGGGTGTCGGGCCGCTGTCTCCAGATCGCGCCAGTAGCGCTGGACGGACGCGCTCCGTGCGAAGCTGCCCGCCCCGTTCACCGTGAGCAGCAGCTGTACCGCCTGCCGCAGACACGTGGAGGCGTGCCCCACGTCCATCCGCACCCGGGCCCGCTCAAGGAGGGTAGGAGTGGCCGAGGCCGCCGCCGCGGTGTCGACCGCCTCGGCCGAGCGTGTGAGGTGGAGGGCCGCGGAGTCGATCAGTGTGGCCGCGTCGGCGAGTGCCGCCTGGCCACTGGGGGAGTCGGCCAGCCGGCGATGCAGGGACATGGCCATCGGCTTGCCCCGCCCGACGGTTTCCACGGTCGTGCGGAAGACGGCGCGCGCGGCGCCGAGCAGCGGCGCCAGGGACGTCAGCGTCAGCGAGCCCGGAGGGATCCGGTACAGCGGTTCGCCCGCCCGCTCGTGGTCGGTCAGCACGTCGGAGAAGGCGCGGATCCGGTGGTACGGGACGAAGACGTCCTCGGCGACGAGGGTGTCGCTGCCGGTGCCCCGCATGCCCGCCATGTCCCAGGTCGCCTCGATGGTCAGCTCGCTCGTCGGGACCAGCGCGACCCCCGGCGCAGCCCCCTCCGCCGCCGGCTGGGGCATCGGCACACCGAGCACACCCCACTCGGCCTGGTGGCAGCCCGACGCCCACGACCAACGGCCCGACACCAGCAGCCCGCCTTCGACCGGTTCCGCGGTGACACCCACGCTGCTGAACACGCCGCACATGGGGACGTCCGGGCCGTCGCCCCAGAGGTCGAGGCGGGCCTTCTCCCCGAAGGACGCGGCGATCTGCTGGGCGACGTACGACACCATGACGACCCAGGCGCTGGAGGTGCAGGCCACACCGAGTTCGGCCAGGACGTCGACGGCGGAGGTGAGGGGGAGTTCGTGCCCGCCGAGGTGTGCGGGTGTGCCGAGCCGGAACATGCCTGCGTCCCGCAGCGCCTGTGCCGTTCGGGGAGAGAGCCGGCTCTCCCGCTCGGCGTCGTCGGCATACGTGCGCAGCACGGGAGCGGCGGCACGTGCGGCCTCGACGAGTGCGCGCGCTGTGTCAGCGGACAGGGTGTGCGCCTCGTGGTCCAAACGGTTCATCAGTGCTCCAGATCCATATCCGGACCCAAGGGTCCACTTATCGTTTCAGAGTACACGGATGTGGAGGTGTGCAAGGTTCACGGATGCTCGCCACGATCGGCCGGTGTCCTTCACGAGGCCGGGTAAAGGTGTGTGTGAACACGTTGGGAGGGGCACGCGCGGTGCGCGTGCCCCTCCCAACGGCGAAGAACTCAGTTGTCGCTGTTGAAGATGGTCAGCACCCGCAGCAAGGCGACCAGGGCCGCACCCATCGCGATGCCGTACGGCCGGCCGAGGTTCGCTTCGTCGACGGGGAGCAGGAGGCAGGACAAAGCCCTGTCATCGGGAATTGGGACGGCTTACGTGTGGCAGCGGCTGTGTACCTGGCCGTCGGCGGCAACCCTTGTGCGTCATCGCTCTGACAGGCGACGTGATCGTGGCCAAGTCACCTTGCCACGCACCCAGCCGCGGTCACTCCGAGGGCGCCGCCGGGTCGTCGATCAGGTCCCGGAGAAAGCCGTCCCAGTTCAGGCCGTCCATCTCCATCTCGGCCGGGGTGATCAGGTACGTCGCGTCCAGCCATCGCGCCAGCGGAGCCGCGGGCACCTCGAACAGGGCCTCCACCTCCTGCGATTCGAGAAGCAGCCAGGACGAGGGGCGCTCCCTGGGCAGCGCCGGCCACATCCGTACGTCGCCGCAACCGCTCATCGCCGTCAGGCCGCGGTACAGGAGTTCGCGGCCGATGTGCCAGATGAAGCTCGGGCCCCGCTCCGCCGAGAACTCGACCGTGATCACCGCGGGCGCGCCGGCGTCGAAGCGGAACTCCGCCCGGATCGGCAGCGGGGTGAACTCGTCCAGCAGCTGGTCGACTTCCAGGGACAGCGGGGGTACCGACTCGGACGCCGAACGCGCCTTCAGGGGTGACTGATCACGGTGCATGACGGGAGTTCCCTCCGTGGGACGAAGCCTGCGTATCCACTCTTCGCCGGGAACAGAACGCGCACATCGGTCAGTTGACGGTCGAAGGCTGTCGCAGGTGAGAGGACCGGCGGTCATCGGGCGGCGCCGGGAGGCGTAGCGACGACCGCGATGACGTAAGTCATCGGCGTCCTCGACGAGGCCCGATGCTTTCTCGGCGGCGGGCACTCGGCGGCGACGGCGGCTGAACCGCGTACGGCTCAGAGGTCCGCGGTGGGCGACGGGTCGATGCGGATCGTCGCTGCGTGCGCCGCGGGGTTCGCGACCAGGGCGTCGGCCACCGATCCGTACTTGTCGCGGAAGGCGGCGTCCAACCCGGCGGGCAGATCGAGGGCGCGGGTCGTGAGCAGCACGGCGTGGGAGGTCCCGCCCAACCGGATCGTTCCGTGGCCGTGCTTCCGCGCCGCCCGGTACCAGCGCGAGCGGACTCCGCGGTAGGCACGGACGTACAACTCCCCGTCGACGACGACCATGCCGATCTCCACCCCGGGGCGATCGCCGTCCCCGGCGGTCAGGACGAGCGAGTAGGTCTCGGAAAGCAGGGTCCCATCCGCGGAGGTCCACGTGGTCATCGGTTCGGCTCCTCGGTGCTGGGTGCCTGCGCGGCCCGGGAGGTGAGGTCGTACAGGGCGTCCCGGGAGGAGGCGCCGGGTTCGGAGGCGAGGGCCGTCAGGCGTTGTCCGGAGCCGACGGGAGAGTCGGGTGTCTGTCTCATGTTCTCCAGTGTCATGTGGCCGGGCCGGACACGGGACAGGTGTGAGGGGGCAGGTCCTTTCCCAGGCAGAAACCTGTCTCTCCCGCGGACGGGGCAGACGACGGATGGTGGTGATGTGCCCAGCACGGACCGGGCGCTCAGGACCTCGTTCGTCACCTTTTCCAAGGAGTGTTTCCATGGCCAGGACCCGTGTCCGCTTCGACAGCGCCGGCATTGAGATCGCCGCACACCTCTACATCCCCGACAGCCCCGTCGTGGCCCGACGTCCGGCACTGGTCGTCGGCCACCCCGGAACCGGGGTGAAGGAGCAGACATCCGGCACCTACGCACAGTTGATGGCCGAGCGCGGGTTCGTCACCCTCGCCTTCGACGCCGCCCACCAGGGTGAGTCGGGCGGTCTGCCCCGAGGGCTGGAGGACCCCGCCCAGCGCGTCGAGGACTTCAAGGCCGCCGTCTCCTACCTCACCACCCGCGACGAGGTCGACCCCGACCGCGTAGGTCTGCTCGGCATCTGTGCCTCCGGCGGCTACTCACTGGCCGCCACCGGCGGCGATCACCGCGTCAAGGCCGTCGCCACCGTGTGCACCGCCGAACCTGCCCGCCAGTTCCGCTTCGGCGCCGACGGCTCCCAGGACCCGGCCGTCTTCCAGGCACTCCTCGACGCCGCCGCCCAGGCCCGCACCCGGGCCGCGCGCGGTGAGGACCCCGGTGTGCTGACGATGTTCCCCGGGACCGCGCAAGAGGCGGGCGCCGTGGGTGGAGAGCACGGCATCGAGGGGTGGGAGTACTACTGCGGCGCGCGCGGCCACCACGAGCGCTCCGCGAAGTTCCTCACGTGGGACAGCGTCGACAAGATGGCCTCCAGCGACGTCTTCCGCGCCGTTCCCCTCATCGGCCCCCGCCCCGTCCTGCAGATCATCGGCGAGCGAGCGGTGACCGCGTGGATGGCGATCGAGGCCCACCAGGCCGTCACCGGCCCCAAGGAACTGCACCGCATCCCCGGCGCCAGCCACGTCGACCTCTACGACAGCGCGAGTACATCGACCAGGCCATCGACAAGCTCACCGACTACTTCACCACCCACCTCGACAAGTGACCTGCTGAGGCCACGGACGGGGGCACATGCGGGAGGGGCCGACAACGTGTGCTGTCGGCCCCTCCCGCATGTGCGGGTGTGTCACTTCGCCTGCAACGGCCCCGCGAAGGACTTGCGCAGGGAGCCGGGCGCGGCCAGGGGCAGAAGTGAGGCCAGCATCCTGCCCTTGAGGGTGCTCGGCTGCCGCGTCAGCTCGACGTCGACGCGGGTTCCGTCGCCCTCCGGGGTCATGGTGAAGACCCAGCCACCGCCGGCGCCGAAGAGCTTGGAGTCGAGGGTGGTGACGGTGACGGTGTCACCGGCGGGCGCCCATTCGTAGCGGGCTCGTTCCCAGGCGGCGGCGGTGCCCTCGGTGACTTCGGCCCAGGTGTCGCCGCGTTCGTGGACCTCGAAGTGGTCGGCGTCGATGGTGGGCCAGACCTGGGCGCGGGAAGGGCCGAAGTCGGTCAGCACCCCCAGGACCTCCTTGGGGTCGAGCCGGGAGACGAGGTGGAAGCGAACGACTGTCATGGGGTGTGTCCTCACCGAGAAGTAACCGTTCTGAGCGGTGACGAGAGATTCCCATGCGGTGTCGTCACCTGTCAATGCGGTTACGTGGGCCGACGGGTGCCGGGGTGACGCGCCTGCGCCCGGACGGCAGCAGTCGTCGCGGCACGGCGCACCTGCTGGGCGAAGCCGCCCAGCAGGTGTGCCGTGCCGCCGCTCCGTATCAGTCCCGGGTACGCAGCAGGATCGGGTTGGTGAGCGCCGCCATGGGGCCCCACTGGAGCTCCGGGGCCATGGTGTTGCCCTTGCCGGGGGTCCCGTCCGCCTTCGGGTGGCGGACCTCGGCGCGCACATACGCGGCGAGCGAGGCGGTCGTGCGCCACACGACCGTGCCGGTGCCGGAGGCGCTCAGCGACTCCTGGTGCATCTGGCCCTCGTCGGTGATGAACCGCACCGTGCCGTTGGGCACGCCGGAGACCTCCAGGCGCACGTCGACGGGGGTGTCCGCGGCCACCCGGAGCGTTTCGGCGATGCCGGCCGAACGCCCTCCTCCGGTCACGCTGAAAGCGAGCGTGACGGCGGAGGACTCCGCGACGTAGGTACGGCCCTCGCGGATGCCCTCCAGGACGGCGGGCCGGCTGAGGTCGTCGGCGAGCACGACCGTCTGCGGCAGCCCGATGACCTGCGGCACGCTGTGCGCGTCGCTGTTGGCCATGGCGGGCAGCCAGCCCTTGCCGGAGCGCATCGCGGTGCCGAGCATCGCGTCCCAGGTGTCCACGGCCGACTCGTCGTCGTAGGTCCAGGGGCCGTTCCACACCTCGACGGCGTCGGCGTCCTCGTACCCGAACTTCCACTGACAGGCCACGTACGGGCAGTAGGGGTGAGCCGGCACGACCAGGCCGCCCTGGCGGCGCACCTGCCGGGCGAAGCGCGGAAAGGCGTCGTCGCGGGAGCGGTAACGCCAGTCGATCCACGAGCCGTTGTCCAGGCCCAGTGCCAGCCAGTGGCCGTTGCGGGTCGTGATCTCCTCGCCATTGATGATCAACAGGTCGGGCCCGGCGTACTCGCCCCACACCGCGTGCGCGGAGGAGGTGTTGTGGTCGGTGGAGACGATGAAGTCCAGGCCGGCCGCGCGGGCGCCGGCCGCGACCTCCGACGGCAGGCGCTTGCCGTCGGAGTGCACGGTGTGCAGATGGCAATCGCCGCGGTACCAAGCCCGGCCGCGGCCCTTGGCGCGTTCGCTCGCGTAGTTCGGCGTGAAGGGTGTGCCCGTGGGGCCGTACCGCAGGGTGACGGTCACCGAGTAGTTCATGCCCTGGGGGGCCACCTGGTAGGGGCCGAGGACTACGTGCCAGGTCCCCGCGTTGACCGGGCCGGGCAGGTAACCCGGTGTGGTGTCGGCGCTGTTGACGACGAAGGAGGTGCGCGCGCCTCCGGACCAGCCACGGAAGCCCCGGCTGCCCAGCGCGGTGCCCCGCTCGTCGAAGACACCGATGTCGCAGGCGTTGCCCGGGGTGCCGCTCGGTACGGAGGGCTTGTCGTAGGTGTAGGAGACGGCGATCTGGTCGACCCCACGGGGGACTTCGACGGGCAGGTGGACGAAGTCGGCGGCGCCCGTCGGGAGGTGGCCGGTGATCGTGCGGGTGACCTCGGTGCCGTCGGCCGGTGTGCCCGCCGCGGCGTTCTCGTCGGCCTGCGCGAAGCCGACCGGGGCGAGGGTCAGCGCGCCGGCCGCGCCGAGCACTCCGCCCGCCATCAGCAGCGTCCGGCGCCCCGGGTCGGCCGACACCTCCTCGGCGGTGTTCGACGTGTGTTCACAGGTTCCGGCCTGACACATGGCTGTCCTCTTCCGACCGCTGGGTGTGTGTGACCCCGGCACATTTGTCGGCCCGGGTGAAAGGGCGGACACCCCGCGGAGAACCTTGCGCCACGCCTGGTTGAAGCCGCGACGACCGGAGGCCGCTCCCGCGTGACCCTCCTCACCATGCACCTCCCCGTCTCGACAAGAGGCCAGTGGCCTCTTACTGTGGACTCATAAGATTCCAGTGGCCTCTTAAGTGGGGCTGCTGGTCGGACTCCGTGGGGAGAGGTGGCCCGGACCCGCCTCACGCCTCCCGGCCGGCTCGCAAGCGGCATGGAAGCGGCGAAGGCTGTCGCCTTTCCGCTCCGATCCGGAGCTCCTACGCCACCGAGGCACCCCACCTCACTGTCGACGGCGGCGTCCTCGTCCGACCTACCGAGCCCCGTCCCTCCACCACCCGTCCCATCACCCGTCACGCGAACAGAAACAGAGGCACCGTCATGAGCAGGACCTGGCTGATCACCGGAAGCTCCCGCGGCCTGGGCCGCACCCTCGCCGAGGCCGTCCTGGAGGCCGGCAACAACCTGGTCGCCACCGCGCGGCGCACCGAAGCCCTCGACGACCTGGTCGAGAAGTACGGCGACCGGGTCCGGCTGGTGACCCTGGACGTGACCGACTCCGCCGCCGCCCGGCGGGCCGTGCAGGCCGCCGTAGAGGCGTTCGGCCGGCTCGACGTCGTCGTGAACAACGCCGGCTACGCCGACATGGCCGCCATCGAGGACATGCCCGAGCAGGCCTTCCGCGACCAGATCGAGGCCAACCTCTTCGGCGTCGTGAACGTCTCCCGGGCCGCGCTGCCCGTGCTGCGGGAGCAGGGCGCCGGGCACATCATCCAGATCTCCTCCGTCGGCGGCCGCGTGGGCGTCCCGGGGCTGAGCGCCTACCAGGCGGCCAAATGGGCGGTCGGAGGCTTCTCCGAGGTGCTGGCCAAGGAGGTGGCCCCCCTCGGCATCAAGGTCACCGTCGCCGAACCGGGAGGCATGCGCACCGACTGGGCCGGCTCCTCCATGGCCACCCCGCCGGTCAGCGCACCGTACGAGAAGGTCGTCGGTGCCGCCATCGCGGGCATCCGGGAGCAGGACGGCAAGCAGCCGGGCGACCCGGTCCGGATCGCCGGGATCCTCCTGGACGTCGTGGACACCCCGGAGCCCCCGCTGCGACTGCTGCTCGGCAAGGACGCCGTACACGTCGGCCGGGCCGTCGCCGAGACCCTCGCCGCGTCGGACGCCGCCTGGCGTGCGGTGAGCGAGTCGGTGTGACGCGCCGCCCCGCACCCGGTGGCCAGGTGCGGGGCCTTAGGGTTACCGCAGGCGGCGCCGGGTGCGGGCGGCGAGAAAGTTTCCCTGGGGAAAGCGACGATGACTGACGAACGGCCGACGCAGTTCCAGCGTGCGCGCAGCGCCGAACAACGCGAGATCCGCCGGCAGGCCATTCTCGACGCCGCGACACAGCTCCTGACGGAACTGCCGGTCAGCGAGATCAGCCTGCGGGAGCTCAGCCGGCGGGTCGGGCTGTCCAAGACCAACGTCGTGCGCTACTTCGAGACAAGGGAGGCGGTGTTCTTCGAACTCCTCAACCGCTCCCTCGCGCAGTGGATCGAGGAACTGGACACCGAACTCCCGCCCGCCGGGGCGGACGGCGCGACCTCGCCCGAGGCCGTGACGGACGCCCTGGCGCGGTCGCTGGCCCGTCGGCCCCTGCTGTGCGGCCTGTTCGGTGCGCTCGGCTCCGAACTGGAGCGCAACATCTCCGCCGAGTCGGCACACGCGTTCAAGCTCGCTCACGTCCGCCTGCTGGGCGCGCTGGCCGAACTGCTGCGCGGGCGCATCACCACGCTGAGCCCGTCCGCGGCCCGTGAACTGGTCTCCCTGACCGTCGTGTGCACGGCCGGGCTCTGGCCGTTCGCCCACCCTTCGCCGGCCGTCACCGAAGCCCAGCAGGACCCCGAACTCGCCGACACCAAGGTCGACTTCGCCGCCCGGCTCGGCCGCACCCTGCACGTCGCGGTCACCGGTCTGCTCAGTCTTCAGTGAGGCCCGTGCGCGGAACTCCGGTTCAGGCGCAGCCCTGCGGTAGACCTCGCTGCAGGCGATCTCCCCGCTCAACTGAAACTGGCCGACGCCGAGGACGGAGACAGCCCTCAGCGCGCTGGACCACGTTCGCCGGAGCCGTCACGGATGCGCACACACCGGCGGATCCGAACTTCGAGCGGGCTCCGTCCGGCTCCGGTCACCGGCGTGCGTGCCTACGGCCAGCCGGTCTCCTCGCAGGACGTCGACCCCGCCGGAGCAGGACCACAGCCGAAGCCGCGTGTCGTGTGTGGTGAGCAGCCCTGGATCATCAGCCCCGCCCCCGCTGCGGCCTTCCCGCCCACGACGTCGATGCAGCGCTGGGATGCGGGTCATCACTGATTCTGTCGCTGCAGCGCGTCGCGCAGGGCCACCCGGGAAGCGATGCCGAGCTTGGGGTAGATCTGGTACAGGTGCGCGCCGACCGTGCGGTGGGAGATGCCCAGCCGCTCAGCGATCCGCTTGTTGGTCAGGCCCGCGGCGGCGAGTTCCGCGATCTCGCGCTCCTGCGCGGTCAGGGCGGCTCCGGGGCCGAGGGCCGGCGCGGCCTCCCGGCTCGCCGCCCGCAGTTCCCTGCGCGCGCGTTCGGCCCAGGCGAGGGAGCCCAGTCGTTCGAAAGTCTGCAGCGCGGCCGTCAGCGCGGCTTTCGACTCGGACACCGCCCGCGAGCGGCGCAGCCGCTCCCCGTGGGCCAGTTGGACCCGGGCCACGGTGAACGGCCAGCGCTCGGCGTCGGCAGCGGCCGGCGCACCGGCGAACAGGCCCGCTGCCTCGGTGTCGTCCTTCGTGGCGAGCGCCTCGGCCGCGTCGGCCAGCAGGGCGAGCCGGGGCGAGAGGCCGGCGATGTTCGTCTCCGCGCGCAGTGCCCGCACGTGGGACACCGCCTCGGCGTGCCGGCCGGTGCGCACGGCGGCCTCCACGAGTTCGAAGAACACCCAAGAGGCATGGGCGACGTAAGGCGGGAAGGTGCCGGCCGGGCTGATCGCGGTGACTCGTGTGAAGGCGGCATCGAAGTCGCTGTCGGCGATGTCGGCGAGGGCGTGGACGTGCTGGGCACAGTGGACGGCCTCGCGGATGCCGCGCGGCGCCGCCCAGTTGACCATCGCCTCGGCGAGCGCGTGTGCCGTTCCGGTGTCACCGCGGGAGGCCGTGACCAGGCCCTTGGTGTACTGGAAGAACCAGGTGCACACGGAGTAGCCGGATTCGGCGCACTGTGTCAGTCCCTCCTCGGACAGCTCCAGCACGGAGTCCCAGGCGCCCCGGTGGTAGTCCTCCAGGCACAGGTGCAACAGCGCGCCGATGTGGCGGCGTACGGCCGCGCCGTCACGTCCGTGCCGCACCAGCCGCCAGGCCGCTTCGCGCACACCCGCCAGCCGGTCCGGATACACGGCGGCGGTTCCCACGCGAACGATCCGCGCGGGGTCGCTGCCCGCGGTGGTGGCTTCGATGATCTCGTCCAGCTGCCGCAGGGTCGCGGTGTCGGCATGGGCCGGATCGCCCCAGGTGCGGGCGGCCACCAGCAGCAGCGGCGGGGGAGCGGGCCGCAGCTGGGACACCGCCCGGTGGTAGGGCTCCCACAGCTCCTCACGGGCTCCGTAGTTGCACAGCAGGAGCAGAAAGTGCAGCGCGTCGACGAGCGCCGGGTCCTCGGCGTCGTAGCCGTGGCTGCCCTCCTCGATGGCGCCGACGAGGAGGCGATGCGCGGTGCTGAGGTCTCCGTCGCTGTTGAGTACGAGCTGGACGGCGGCGGTAGCCGAGCGCAGGGAGCCGCCGTGGCCGGGATCCGCCCGCAAGGCGTCCTCCAGCAGCTCCGAGGCGCCGTCCAGAGCGCCGATCGTCTCCGCGCCCACGTAGGCGGCCTCCGAGAGCCGCCGCGCCCGGTCACTGTTGCGCGGGCTGAGGTCGGCGGCACGGGTGAGAGCGGCGATCGCCGCGACGGCGTCGCCGCGCTCCATGATGCGGTGCGCGGTCCGTTCCAGCAGGAGGGCCACCTCCTCGTCGGGCTGGAGCGTCGCCTCGCCGAGATGCTGAGCCCGTCGCTCGGGCTTGTCGGCCTGCACCGTTGCCAGCACGCGGTGGGCCGCCCGCCGGGCGCTGCTGGTGGCTTGGGCGACGACGGCGGACAGGATCAGGGGATGACGGAACACCAGACGTCGCGGTGACTCCGTGAATCTCACCAGCCCGTCCTGCTCGGCGGGGTCCACATCGAGCAGATCCACCTGCCCGTCCGCTTCCCGGGCGGCGGCGGAGAGGACCCCCAGGTCGCCGCTGCCGTCGAGGGCGGCGAGGAGCAGCACCGTGCGGGTCGCGGCGGGCAGCGTACGGATACGGGAGACGAACAGTGTGTGCAGGCGCTCGCTCAGCGGCAGGACCGCGGGCAGTACCTCACGAGCCCGGCGCTGTTCCGTCCGCAGTGCCGCCGGCAGTTCGAGCAGGGCCAGCGGGTTGCCCTGAGCGGTGTCCAGCAGTCTTCGGCGCACCGGCTGCGCGAGGTCGGGGAAGTGCAGGTCCACCAGGCGGGCGGCCGCTGACGTGTCCAGGGCGGACACCTCGAGGGAGGGCAGCCCGCCGCCGTCGAAGAAGCTGCTCACACCAGTACGGGAGGAGGCGAGGAACCGGATGGGAGTGCCGGACAGACGGCGGGCGAGGAACCCGAAGACGGCCGCGCTCGCCCGGTCCACCCAGGGCAGGTCGTCCACGATCATCAGGAGTGGGCCGTCCTCGGCCGCCGACCGCAGCAGGGTCAGGGCGGCGTTGCAGAGGACGAGCCGGTCGGGCACCGGCCCGGCGCTGAGCCCCAGCGCGCTCTTGATGGCGTCCCGTCCCGGGGCCTCAAGCCGGTCCAGGAGCGCGTCCAGCGGCAGCAGGATCTGGTGGAGCGCGGCATAGCCGACGTCGGCCTCGAACTCGGCGCCGCCCGCACGCAGCACGCGGTACCCGTCGGCGGCGGCCGTCTTCGCCAGGGCTTCCAGGAGTGCGCTCTTGCCGACGCCGGGTTCTCCCGACAGCAGCAGGACACCGCTCGCGTTGTGCGCGAGGTGCGCGCGGATCTGCTTCAGATCGTGGTCGCGCCCCACGAGCCGGTCGTCGGGCCCGGGTCGCGCGGGGCCGCTCAGGCCCACCTGCGGGAAGCAATCTGGAGCTGGTGGGGCTGCGTCGCACAGCGACACGACCGGCAGGTCGAGCGTCCTGGCGCGGTGCGTGTCATGGGCGTGCCTCCTGGGTGTCCGGCCATTGTAGGAGGTCACAGGCCACGGAACGGCGGACGGTGTGCCGTTCGCTCCGCTCTCCGGGGTAACGGGACGTGAGCCATGGCGGGTTCACCCGTCGGCGGACTCCGGCTCCGGCGCACCCGGCCCCGCTCGCACTTTCCCGCGCCCCCGGCCCGCTGGCCTCCGCCGCGCCCCGGCCCCGCTAGCAATCTCCCGCGCCCCGGCCCGCTAGCCCTCTCCCGCGCCCAGGGCCACCGACGTCCGTGACCGCCTGTCAGAGGCGCCCCAGCAGATCCGCGGTGGTGGCGTCCCAGTCGATCTCGGCCAGCTCGCGCCCCGCGGGAACGAGTGCGTAGGTGTACTCCAGCCACTTCGCCAGCGGAGGCACGGGCAGCTCGAACAGGGCGGCCATGTCCCTGGACGCCAGCTGCAGCCACACGGTGCCCCCGTCTTCGGGGCTCGCCGGCCACATCTGGATGTCACCGAGACCGCTCGCCGAACAGAGCCCCTGGTGGAGAAGATCGCGGCCGATCCGCCACAGGACACGCGGGCCGTCCTTGACGACGAGCTCCAGGGACACCGCCAGGGGCGACTCCGGGTCGAAGCGGAACTCCGCCCTGATCGTCTGCCGGGCGGCCACGTCCAGCACGCGCTCGATGTCCAGGATCAGCTCGGGACGGGCGTACGACGCCGGTCGGGGCTGCACACCAGGTGGGTTGCTGCTCATTGCGGATGGATCCTTCCCCGTGACGAGAACTGGCTCGCCCCACCCTGGCCGGTCCGAGCGCGTCGTTCATAAGTCACTTGACCGTCCACTTCGCCGATGTGCCGGCGCGGCGTACTGAGCGAGTGCCCGGGCCGAGCGGCGTCAGGTCCGGATCCAGTGCCTCGAAGGGGGTGCCCTCCCCGGGCCGCTCGGGCTCCCGAGAGCGCCGGGGGCCATGAACATTAAGTCATTCGACTGTCGCCTCCCACCTGCGCCTGAACGATCCTGAAAGTGTCGCCGGCGCGTCAGGGCCGGATGATCGTCATGCTCGGAGGAGCCAGCCGTGAACCACACTCCCGTCGTCTTCATCCATGGCACCTGGCTGCATGCGCTGTCCTGGGAGTCATGGGCGGAGCACTTCGCCAGCCGGGGGTTCCTCGCGTTCACGCCCGGCTGGCCGGGGGAGGCGGCCGCGGTCGGGGAGCTGCGCAAGACGGCCGAGAGCCTCGCGGGCATCAGCCTGGACGTGCTGACCGACCACTACGCCGGGATCGTGCGCTCGTTCGACACCGCGCCGGTGATCGTCGGGCACTCGGTCGGCGGCCTTATCGCGCAGCACCTCATCACCGCCAACATCGCGCGGGCGGCGGTCGCCATCGCTCCCACCCCGATCAACGACGTCCCGCTGCCCGGCACCTCGTCCCGGCTGTGGACCCCCGCAGGGTCCGATGCAGCCGAACCACTGGTGACCCTGTCACCGGAACAGTTCCACGACGTCTTTGCGAACACCTCCACGACGGCGGAGTCCGACCGGCTCTTCGAGCGGTACGTCGTCCCGGCGCCCCGCCGCCTGCTCGCAGACGTCGGTCACGGGGGAGCGACACGCAGCCCCCGTGCGGAGGTGGACGTCAGGAACGCCGACCGAGGCCCGCTCCTGCTGATCTCCGGGCAGGAGGACCTGCTGGTGCCCGACTCCGTGACGCGCGCGGTGTACAAGCAGTACGGCGACTCCACGGCTGTGACCGACCTCAAGCAGTTCGCGGACCGCGCCCACTCCCTGGTCGTCGACAGCGGTTGGCGGTACGTCGCCGACTATGTGCTCGGCTGGCTGGACGAGCATGGTCTGCGCGCCCACCACACATGACGCCGCGTCACACGTTCTCGTCGTCGGAGATCCTGCCCAGTGCGTCGCGGAGGGCGGCGCGGGAGGTGATGCCGAGCTTGGGGAAGACGCGGTAGAGGTGTGAGCTGACGGTGCGCGGCGAGAGGTGGGTCTGTTCGCCGATTTCCTTGTTGGTGAGCCCGCGGGCGGCGAGGTCGGCGATGCGGTGTTCCTGCCAGGTGAGCGGGGTGTGGTGGGTGGTGGTGCGAGTGGTGAGGCCCGTGGCGCGCAGTTCGGCTCGGGCGCGCTGGGCCCAGGGGGTGGCGCCGAGTCGTTCGAAGGTTTCCGCGGCCTGGGTGAGGTGGGAGCGTGCGGTTTTGGGGCCGTGGGTGTGGCGTTGGCGGATGCCGTGGGCGAGTTGGATGCGGGCGAGTTCGAAGGGGAAGGTGGTGGCGGCGGGGTGGTTCTGGGCGTGTTGGTAGTGGGTGGTGGCGTGGGCGGGGTCGGGGGTGGTGAGGGCGAGGGCGCCGTGGGTGATCAGGGCGAGCCGGGGGGAGAGGTGGTGGAGGTTGTTCTGGTGAGCGGCCAGGGCGTGGGTGTGAGCTTGTTGGGTGCGACCGGTGTGCAGGGCGGCTTCGGTGAGGTCGAGGAGGGTGCGGGGGGCTTGGTGGGCGTAGGGGGTGAAGGTGCCAGGAGGTGTGATGCCGATCGCGTGGAGGTAGGCGGCTTCGTAGTCGCCGTCGGCGAGCGCGGCGGTGGTGCCGATGGTGTCGGTGATCTGCGTGAGGAAGCCGATGCCGCGGGGGCGGGCCCAGGTGTCGACGGTGGCCTGGAGTTCGCGTGCTCGGTCGGTGTGGCCTCGTAGTGCCGCGATCTGCCCCAGATACGCCTGTGTATGCATGACGAACAGAGTGTGCCGGTGCGTGGTCGTCAGTTCCAGGCAGCGTGCTCCGGTGCGTTCGGCCTCGTCCCATTCGCCGACCGCGATCTGGTCCAGCATGATCAGATGCAGCATGGTCATCGCGTCGGCCAGCGCACCCGTCTCCACCTCGCGGTCCACGATGCGCTGCAGATGCGGCCGGTACGGGCTGAGGGAGTCCACGTGATAGGCGGCGACCGCCAGCCGCGTGATGTCCCAGGGCTCCAGGTCTCCGAGAGAGGCGAGGGCGCGGTCCACCCGATCCCGAACGCCGGCACCGCGCAGTACCACGTCGCCCCACGCGTCCTGGTAGATGCGTGAGTGCGAGGAGACCAGGTCGCCCAACGAGTCCAGCAACTGGTGAGTCCGCTCCCACGCGTCCCGGTCACTCGCGTACTGGTTGACGGCCAGCAGCAGGTCGATCAGGCGTGTGAGCACTTCGTTCGGCTCCTGCACCCCGCTGTCGCGCATGCTCTCGATCGCCGCGAAGACCTGGCGCTGTGAGGACCGCACATCGCCGTCCTCGAAGAACGCGACGTAGCCCGACGCGACCACCGATGAGGGGGAGTCGGCGGTGCCGGAGCCGGTGTCCGAGAGGACCAACTGCCGGGCATGATCCAGGCGTCCGGAGTGCCCGGCGACGTACGCCGCGTCGCCCAGTCGTCTGGAGCGTTCCTCGCGGGTTTCGCTGAGTTCGGCGGCGCGGGTCAGCCAGGCGACGGCGGTGACCGCGCCGCCTCGTCGGGTGGCGGAGTCGGCGGCTGCCTCGAGTGCGGTCGCCACGTCTTCGTCGGGGTCGACAGTGGAGGCTGCCAGGTGGGTGGCTCGTCGTTCGACGTCGTCGTGGTGCAGTTGGGCGAGGGCCGCGTGTGCGGCGCGGCGCTCGTTCGGTGTGGCGGTCTGTACGACGGTGGACCGGACGAGGGGGTGGCGGAAGACGAAATCGCCGTTGAGCGGGTCGATGTCCAGCAGCCCGCAGGCCACCGCCTCGTCGACATCGCGCATGCGGTAACGGGTGCCCCGGGTGCGGTCGGCCGCGGTGCCGGCTCCGACACCGTCGAGCGCACCACGCAGCAGTTCGGCGCGGACTCCCGCGTCGAGGGAGTCGATGCGCGCGCCGTAGACCTGCTGCAGCCGCTGAGGCAGCGGGACGCCCGTGTAGCCCAACCGTTCCTCGGAGTTGCGTCCGGTCCGGCCGCCGCGCATGTAGGGCGGGAGTTCGAGCAGGGCAAGCGGGTTGCCCTGGGCCTCGTCCAGCACCAGATCGCGGACCCGCGGATCGAGCCCGGGGTGGCGCTGGTCCAGGAGGTGCTCGGCCACGTTCTCCTGCAGCGGGGTGACGGGCAGTTCCGGCAGTGCGGCCGTGTCGAAGCCGGAGGGGACGCCGGAGCGCAGACCGACGACGAGCTTCACCGAGCTGCCGGTCAGCCGGCGGCCCACGAAACCGCACACCTCGGTGCTGGAGGTGTCGAGCCACTGGCCGTCGTCGAGCACCAGCAACAGCGGCTGCTGGGAGGCGGCGAGGGAGAGCAGGTCGAGGACGGCGATCCCGAGCGTCATGACCGAAGGGGGAGTGTCCTCGCCTCTGCCGAAGACGACGTCGAAGACCTTCCGATGCGCCTCGTCCAGCCCGTCGAGATGGTTGAGCAGCGGATACAGGAACTGATGCAGCCCGGCGAACGGCAGCTCCGACTCGGCTTCGACGCCCGCAGCCCTGATCACCCTGTGCTTGTCGGCGGCGAGTTCGATGACGTGGTCCAGCAATGCGCTCTTGCCCACCCCCGCGTCGCCACGCAGGACGAGAGCTCGGCCCTCGGGCGCCGTCACGAACGCCGACAGCACCTCCTGCTCGCTCTTGCGGCCGACCATGGTCCTGGCGATCGACTCCACACCCCACTCCCTTCACCGCTGAACCTCCCCGGCTCGAACGGTCTCGCGTCTGTGTGCACGGATCACGCCAGGCGCAAGGGCGAGGGTACGTCGTCGTCCCGGGCAGCCACATGCCGGGCGGCCGTGTGAATGCGCGCAGGCCAGGCGGCCCGTATGCGCACTCACACTTCTCGCAGAAGATTAGATGCCTCGACGGTGTTCCGTCACCCGGTATGGCCGAAACAGTTCTTGTTGTACCCGCCGAGCTGCCTCACATATGACATGTGTCGCCGTAGGAGGGCGGCCGGACGCGTTCGGTGGGACGGTAGCGCATGTGTGGGGACAGACTCATATGTGTGTACTGCCATGTGCACACCGACGCAGAGGCGGGGCTCGCGGCTGACCGCTGGGAAATGGAGTGAGCGTGCACCGGAGCGGCCGAGGCTCCTGGCGGACACAATGGCAGGGCCCGGCTCAGGGCCGCAGCGCTTGGAGGGTCAGTTCGCCGTACCGGCGCCACAGCGCCGGGTCCCGCTCCTCGAGTTTGATCAGCTGCAGACACATGCCGCACAACACCACCCGCAGATCGAGCGGGCTCGCGTCCGGGCGGACCCGGCCCGCGGCCTTGGCCTCGTTCATCAGAGCGGTCAGCCGGTCCAGCAGGGGACCCGTGTAACCGGTCGACGGCCCCTCGGCCAGCGTTTCGGACAGCAGACGGTCCCGGGCGAGGTTCTCGAAGAGCAGGATCACGTACGTGTCGAAGGTGCTGGCGGCTCCGGCCCGCTCCAGTGCGGGGGCGGTGACCCGGTCCAGTTCGGCCAGCCGGTGCCGGACGACCGCCGCCACCAGGTCCTCCTTGGCCGGGTAGCTGCGGTACACCGTCGCCTTGCCCACCTCCGCGCGCTCGGCGACCTGCGGGACCGTGGCCTGGAGCCCGAACTCCTCGAAGACCTCCAGCGCCGCGGCGAAGACCCGCTCGTGGTTGCGGCGGGCGTCGGCCCGTTTGCGGGGGGATTCCTGCCGGGCCTGCTGCGAAGTCGTGTGCGCCGGATCCATCCGCTCATTCTGCCCGCCGTTCGGCGAGGCGGCGGACAGGGTGAAGCAGGAGGGGAGCGCACCGGTTACGCAGGTGAGAAGCCCTCCTCTTCGCCGCCGACGCATCTCGGCCGGAGGCCTCCCTGAGCCCAGGCGGGCCGGCGGTGTGTCAGGACGTCCCGAAGCCGTGCAGAAAGGTGTCGACGACGACATCCGCCGCCTGACCCGCGCTCAGCTCGGGCATCTGCTGGGAGACCAGGTGCATCAGCTGGGGCAGCAGCGCGCTCGCCCAGCCCTGTGGCTGTTGCCGGCGGAGGAGTCCTTCGTCGGTGGCGCGTTGGAGGAAGGTGTCGACTTCCTGGATGGCTGCGTCGCGGCGGGTGTGGACGGTGTGGTCGGTGAGCATGCGGGTGAGGTCGACGGGCCAGGTGCGGTTGACGGTGATGATGTTTTCGACGTAGCGGTGCAGGGCGACGGCGACGGGTGCTTCGCGGAGCCGGGCGTCGTCGATGGCGTGTTCGATGGCGGTGAGCCGGGCTTCGTAGATGGCCGCGAGGAGGTCCTCGCGTGAGGCGAAGCGGCGGTAGACGGTGCGTCGGTCGACTCCTGCTTCGGCGGCGATGCTCGCGATGCTGGCGCCGGGGTCGGCTGCGAGCATGCGTGCGCCGGTGGTCAGGACGGCTTCGAGGTTGCGCGCTGCGTCGGCTCTCACCGCGCCGAGTCTAGTGGCGAAATGTGATGCCGGAGACATCTAGCGTCTCTCGGGAGTAGAACCCTGCCATCTAAGTGCTACAGTCAAGTGACAGATAGATCTGATAGTGGCAGATCAATGAGTCCTCTAGGAAGGCATCCTCCGATGTCGAAGGCAGACAAGTCCTCCTCCGCCAAGGCAGGGGGTGTCACCGCCGCGATGAGCGCACTGGTCCTGGCGGTCCTCCTCGCCGCCCTGGACCAGACGATCGTCTCGACCGCGTTGCCCCGCATAGCCGAGGACCTCAACGGGTTCGACGACATCGCGTGGGTCAGCGCCGCCTACCTGCTCGCCTCGACAGCGGTCACCCCGCTGTGGGGCAAGCTCGGCGACATGTTCGGCCGCAAGCGGCTGTACCTGGCCTCGACCTCGGTCTTCCTGGCCGCCTCCGTGGCCTGCGGCCTGGCACAGAACCTGCCCGAACTGATCGGCGCCCGCGTACTTCAGGGCGTGGGCGGCGGCGGCATGATCGTGCTGACCTTCGCCCTCGTCGGTGACATCGTCGCTCCGAACGAACGCGGCCGATACCAGGGCATGTTCGGCTCGGTCTACGGCGTAGCCAGCATCGCCGGCCCCCTGCTGGGCGGTGTCTTCACCGACCAGCTGTCCTGGCGGTGGGCCTTCCTCGTCAACCTCCCGGTCGGCATCGTCGCCCTGACCATCGCCGCGCGGGCACTGCCCGCCGCCACCCGGGGCACCCGGGCCCGTATCGACTACCTCGGCGCCACCGTGCTGGCCGCCATCGCCACCGGCCTCGTCCTCGTCACGTCCTTCGGCGAGCGCTGGGGCTGGGGGTCACCGGCCATCGTCGGCCTGATCGCCGCCACCCTCGCACTGGCCGTCGTGCTCGTGCCGGTCGAACGACGCGCCGCCGCCCCGGTCCTGCCGCCGGCCATGTTCGCCTCACGGACAGTGGTCTTCTCCTCCCTCATCGGGTTCTTCGCCAACGCCGCGATGTTCTCCGTACTGGTCTACCTCCCGACCTACCTCCAGATCGTCCACGGAGTCTCCGCCACCCTCTCCGGCATCCACATGCTGCCGCTCGTCGCAGGACTCGTCGTCAGCCAGTCCCTGGCCGGACGCTGGGCCGCACACGCCGCCCGACTGCGGATGATCCTCCTGGCGGGACTGGCGGCCAACCTCGCCGGACTGCTCCTGCTGGGCACCATCGGAGCAGCGACCAACACCCTCGTACTGAGCGTCTACTTCCTGATCACCGGCATCGGCATCGGCATGGTGCCCATGGTCGTGCTCACCACCGTCCAGAACAGCGTGCCCACCACCGACCTCGGCGCCGCCAGCGCCGTCGTCACCTTCGCCCGCTCCATCGGCGCGGCCTTCGGAGTCGCCGTCTTCGGCACCCTCCTCAACACCGGCTTCGCCGAACGCACCCACGCCCTGCCGACCGCGGGCGGCTTCGACGCCACCCGCCCCGACACCATCGGCCGGCTGCACGGCGCCCTGCGCGACACCGCACTGGACGCCTTCGCCCACGCCACGGCCACCGGCTACCTCTGGATCGCGCCCACCCTCGCCGTCGGCATCCTCCTCGCCCTCTTCCTGAAGCCGGCACGGAAGACCGGTGACACCCCCGCCTCCGGCCCGTCCACCCCCGCGACCACCGAGGAATCCGTCCCCGCCTGACTCACCGCATACCACGCCGCGACCGGCCGACGCCCCCACGGGGTGCCGGCCGGCGGCACGCCCTGACCGCTCACCACTCGGGCTACGCGTCGTCGTCCTGGCGGCCCGGCTCCGAAAGCCGCTTGAGCTGCGTGACCCACAAGGAGTTCAAACGCTGTACCCACAGCGGGGACAACACCGTCAACGACTTGGCTGCCGGACCACGGACCACGTTCTCAGTCACCACATGGGTGCCGCCGGACACCGCAGTGAGCAGCCACGCCTGATACAGCTGCACACCGGCACCGACACCCGACCACCCCACCCGCGCGTACGGCACATGTTCTCCCGGGAACAACTCGAACCGATGGCCGTGGAACCACACCTCGAAGCTCCGGACGAGCGGCCCGGCCCGCACCTCGGTGAGACCCGGCACCCACTCCGGCCACCGCGGCACATCCATGAGCAGCGAGAAGGCCAGATCCGGCGGAGCGTCCACCACGGCCTGCGCCTGGCAGAAACCGTGCGCCTGGTCGGGCGAGAAACCCGACGGCCAGTGGATGTCCGGATGGCCATCCGAGGCACCGGACATTCCGGCTCCCCCCTCATACGTGGCGCGAGGTGACGTCGGACGAAGCCACCGCGGAGAGGACACCTCAACAGGACATCCCCGCATCCACTGTGCGCGGGGGCCACGACCCCGGCATAGGTCAAATGACTCGGCCCACGACAGAGCGTCACCCCACACCCGGCGGCTCAGCCGCCGCCGTCGCTCTCCAGCCCCGACAGCGCGTCCCGCAGCGCGGCCCTCGAGGTGATGCCCAGCTTGGGATAGACCTGATACAGGTGCGTGCCGATGGTCCGATGCGACAGCAACAGCCGCTCGGCGATCTGCTTGTTGGTCAGCCCGGTCGCCGCCAGCCTCGCGATCTGAAGTTCCTGAGCGGTCAGCGACCCTGCGCCCGGTCCGGCGGCCGCCGAGCCGGAATGGCCGCCGGCCCGCAGCTCCGCCGCCGCCCGCGCCACCCAGGGTTTGGCGCCCAGGCGTCGGAACACCTCCAGCGCCTGCGACAACTGCTCTCGGGCCTCCGACGCTGCCCTCAGCCGCCGCAGCCGTTCACCGTGGAACAGCCGCACGCGCGCGACGTCGAAGGGCCGACGCTCCGGATCAGGCAGGGACAATGCCTTCTCGAAAAGCGCGAGCGACGCCTTTCCCGGCGTGGTCAGCGCCTCGCAGGCGAGCACCAACAGCTCCAGCCTGGGCGACAGCGCGGCCATCGACGAGGCACGCATCGCCGCCGCGTGCGCCGCCGCCTCCTTCTCCCGGCCGGTCCGCACAGCGGCCTCGACCAGATCCATGGCGCCCCACATCGCGATCGGCACGTAGGGGGCCACGGTCCCGGGCGGGCTGAGGGCACAGGCATGCTGGTAGGCGGTCTCGAAGTCGTTGCTACCCAAGGCGGCGAGAGCCCTGGCGTGGCACGCGAAATACCGTGCGCCGTGCGTCCCCCGGGGAGTCGCCCACCGCACGATCTCCTCCGCCAGCCCGGCACTGGTGCCCACGTCCCCCTGCACCGCGGCCACAGCCGCCTGAATGTACTGGAAGTACCACGCGAAGAACCGGTAGTCGTGGTTCTCGCACAGGCCGAGCCCTTCGGCCGCCAGCTCGGCCGCGTCGTCCCAGCGGCCCAGATGGAAATAGTCCAGACCCAGATGCATCAACGCGCCCAGATGACGGCGGACGGGCGCGGTCCCGGCGCGCCCCTGTTCCACCAACCGGCGCGTGGCCCACCGGAAGTCCCCCAGCCGGTCCGCGAACACCGAGGCGGTGCCCACACGGATCACCCGCGTGGGGTCGTCGCCCACTGTGGTGATCAGCTTCGTCAGCCGGGGCAGCGCCGCGGCGCCCGTACGCGCCGGATCGCCGAAGGTCCGGGTGATCACCCACAGCAGCTCGGGCGGCTCGGGAGTCAACCGCTCCACATACGTCAGCAGCGGCTCCCACAACTTCGGATCCCCGCCGTACCAGCACAGCAGCACCAGCACGTGCAGGGCCTCCACCAGACCGTCGTCCGACGCGTCGTAACCGTGCTCCCCGGACTCGATGGCGCCGATCAGCAGCTGGTACGCGGTGTCCATGTCACCGTCCCTGTTGATCAGCAGGAACGCGGACGCGGCCGCCGCGTGCAGGGACTGCTGACCGGCGGGATGGGCCTGAGCCCCGGCCAGCAGCCGCGAGGCGTCGTCCAACTCGCCGCTGGAATCCACCCCCACATACGCCGCCAAGGCCATCCGGCGGCTCTCCTCGGACGCCGTCGGGCTCAGTCCCGCGGCACGGGTCAGCGCCGCCACCGCGCCGAGCGCGTCCCCGCGCCGCAGCCGACGGCCCGCGGCCTCCTCCAGCAGCGCCGCCACCGACTCGTCCGGCCCCGTCGCCGCCTCGCCCAGATGCCAGGCGCGACGCTCGGGCCGTTCGCCGAACACATCGGCGAGCGCCCGATGGGCGCGTCTGCGTTCGGCGGCCGTCGCCAGTTCCACCACCGCGGAACCGATCAACGGATGACGGAAGGCCAGCCGCCGGTTGTCGGTCGAGACCGTCACCAGCCGGTGCAGCTCCGCGGAAGCCAGGTCGTCGACACCCGCCCGGTCCGCCGCGGCCGCCTCGACGGCGGTCAGGTCACCGGTTCCGTCAAGAGCCGCGAGCAGCAGCAACTCCCGGGTCCGATCGGGCAACCCGGACACACGTGAGGCGAACATGGCCTGGAGCCGCTCGCTGAGGGGCAGCACACCGGGCACCGCCGCCAGGGTCGTGCGCTGCTCTGCGGAGAGCGCCATCGGCAACTCCACCAGCGCCAGCGGGTTACCGCGCGCCTCGGCCGCGATACGGCGCCGTACGGCGGGAGAGACGTCCGGGTGCGCGAGGGCGAGCAGCTCGGCCGACGAGGCGTCGTCCAGCGGCTCCAGCCGCCGTTCGGTCAGACCACTGGACTCGAAGAAACTCTCGGAGCCGGTACGGGAGGCGGCGAGGAAGCCGATCCGGCTGCCCACCAGCCGCCGGGCCACGAAACCGAGCACGGCGTTGGTCGCCCGGTCCAGCCACGGCAGGTCGTCGACGACGATCAGCAGCGGCGTCCGAGCCGATGTCAGCCGCAGCAGCAGCAGAACCGCGGTCGAGGTCAGAAGCCGGTCGGGCGCCGGCCCGCCGCCGATCCCGATCGCGACCCGCAGGGCGTCACGGTGCACGGCATCCAGGACGTCGAAGTCGTCGAAAAGGGGAACCAGGAGCTGGTTCAGGCCGGCGTAGCTGATGTCCGCCTCGAACTGCACACCGGCCGCGCGCAGCACCCGGACGCCGTTGCGCACGGCACCGGAAGCCACCGCGTCGAGCACGGCGGTCTTGCCGACCCCCGCCTCGCCCGAGAGCAGCAGCGCCGCACCGTGCACCGCGGAGTCGTTGAAGAAGGAGTCGATGAAGCCGAGGTCCCCGTCGCGCCCGACCAGCCGTGTCGAGGCAGGGCAGACGATCCGGTCCAGGTCATTCATCAGGTCTTCCTTCGTGGATACCCCCGACTTCAGCGGGAGGAGGAAACGAAGCTCACGCGGGAGCGGGGCAGGGAAAGACGATTCGCGGGCTGGGCGGATCGGCGTAGACCGAAGCGCAGGTGAAGCCACCTTGTATTGCTGGAGGTCCCAACTGTCAGTCCTCCTAGGTAGGTTGGGACGCATGACGACAGAGGCGACCACGGAGGCGACTGGCCACTGCCGATACACCTACCGTCTGCGTCTGTCGTCCACGGCCCGTTCTGTTCTGGAGACGGAGTGGGACCGGTTGCGCTGGGTGTGGAATGAGTGCGTCGCCAAATCCAGGGCCGTCCACGCGCACAACCGGGCGACTGACGAGAGGACGACGTGCGGGCCGGTCCAACTCGCGGCGATGCTGACCGAGGCCCGCGCCCGCACAGCATGGCTGCGGGAAGGCGCGTGCGTTCCTCAGCAGCAGGTAATACGCGACTTCGGCAAGTCCCGCGCCAAGGCACTGAAGGACATCAAGGCCGGTGTCCCGATGCGGCAACGGGCCGGCATGCCCAAGTACAAGAAGAAACGTGAGGCACTGCCCACCCTCGAATACACACGGCGCGGCTTCCGTCTCAAGGACGGCCACCTGCATCTTGCCGGCGGGATCGTGGTGCGGCCGGTGTGGTCGCGGGAACTGCCGAAGCCGCCGTCGAGCGTGCGTGTGCACCAGGACGCGGTCGGGCACTGGTGGGCATCCTTCGTCGTCCCGGCCATTACCGAACAGCTGCCCTCCACCGGGCGTGTGATCGGGATCGACTGGGGCGTGAAGGAGACCGCCACCACCACATCCGACGGCCACGACCTTCCCCACCCGCAGCACGGGCGCACGGCCGCGCAGAAGCTTGCCCGCTACCAGCGGATGATGGCCCGCAGGAAGCCGAAGAAGGGACATCCCGCCTCGAAGGGCTACCGTGAGGCGAAGCGCCATACCGCCAGACTGCACCGCAAGGTGGCCGCTCAGCGGATGGACACCGGCCGTAAGTGGGCCAAGAGGGTCGTACGCGACCACGACGCCATTGCCGTGGAGGACTTCCGGCCCACGTTCCTCGCGAAGACCACCATGGCGCGCAAGGCCGCCGACGCGGCGATCAGTGCCACAAAGAAGGCCCTGGTCGAGATGGCCCGGAAGCACGGCCGGGCCATACACCTGGTCCACCCCGCGCACACCACCACGGACTGCGCCGAGTGCGGAGCGAGAACCAAGCACGCACTCCCTCTTTCCCAACGAACGTATACCTGCACCGCGTGCGGAGCCGTCTCCCCGAGAGACAAGAACAGCGCCCGCGTGATGCTGCTCCGGGCTGGTCTCAACCCGACTGGTGTTGATCTTGTAAGCCCTGCCACCTGCTAGGCGACAGGCGAAGTGAGTCAGGAATCCTCCTCCTTCAGGAGGGGGAGGAGTCAACGAGCTGCCTCCAACGGATGACGTCCGGAGGCCCGGTGAGGTCCGTCTGATGCGCCCGCACCTGTCTCCGTGCGGCCCATGCAATCACTGGATCCTGAGGGACGTCCATATCCGTCCGCGTCAGCGCGGTCGGGGGTCGAGGGCAATGGGGCGGTGCTCCTGAGCGCATCGATGGTTCGGCGTAGATCGTTTCGTTGATGCGTGCCAAGGGTTCGGCAAGTCTGCCGGCCGCCGCCCACGTATCCGCCGTCGGGCACACGTGTGCGTGGTGCGTGGCTCAGGTTGGTGTGAACGGTACAGAGCGTTCTGCTCGTCTCACTCGTGTCAGGTAATGACGCCTTCGGGTGTGAGCGAGGTTGTGATCAGGATGAGTGCGGACGTGTCACGTACGGCAGGTGTGAACTGGGGCCCGGAGGACGTGGTGGCTCTGCGGCGCGTAGTTCAGGGCCCGGTTCTGGAGCCCGGATCGGAGGGTTACGCGGCTGAGTGCGCCACGTTCAACCTGAACTGCGGGCTCAGCCCGGCCCTTGTGGTGGGCGCGCGCAGTGAGCCCGATGTGCGGGCGGCGGTCCGGTTCGCCGTGCGCCACGGGCTGCCGGTGGCGGTGAAGTCCGCGGCCCATCAGATCGTCGCGTCGGCCGAGGGCGGACTGCTGATCACCACGGAGCGGATGAAGGGCGTCTCCGTCGATGAGCGGAACCGCACGGCCCGGGTCGAGGCGGGTGTGCGCTGGAGCGAGGTGCTGCCGCGCACGGCGGAGTTCGGGCTCGCCCCCATCGTCGGCTCGGCGCCGGAGGTCGGCGTCATCGGGTACACACTGGGCGGCGGCCAGAGCCCGCTGCTGGGCCGCAGTCTCGGCTACGCCGCCGACCATGTGCGGTGGCTGAACGTGGTCACGGCCGACGGCGAGGCGCGCCGCGTGACACCGAGGAGTGAACCGGATCTGTTCTGGGCGCTGCTGGGTGGCAAGGGCAACTTCGGGGTGGTGACCGAGATCGAGTTCGAGGTGTTCCCGGTCACCCGGTTCTAC
Source organism: Streptomyces sp. Y7 (assembly GCF_043195415.1). Lineage (NCBI taxonomy): Bacteria > Bacillati > Actinomycetota > Actinomycetes > Kitasatosporales > Streptomycetaceae > Streptomyces > Streptomyces sp. Y7. The sequence continues at coordinate 213,077 of NZ_JBIDDQ010000001.1, read as the reverse complement.
GGCGGCGGCCTCTTCTTCGCGGGTGAGCACCTGCCGCAGGTGCTGGACGCCTGGCGGGCCTGGCTGCCGACGGTGGGGGAGGAGACCACCTCGTCCCTGGGCATCCAGCGCCTGCCCGACGTCCCCGTGCTGCCCGAGCCGCTGCGCGGCGCGTTCGTGATCCACCTGCGGATCGGGCATCTCGGCCCGGCGGCCGAGGGGGCCGAACTGATCGCCCCGCTGCGGGAGTCCGCGCCGGTGCTCATCGATCTGGTGGAGGAGAAGCCCTTCACCTCGATCGGGGAGATCCACATGGATCCGGTGGACCCGATGCCGTACTTCGACCGCAGTCTCTGCCTGGCGGAGTTCTCCGAGAAGACGGCGGGGACGCTGGTGGAGCTGACCGGTGCGGAGTCGGGGTGCACTCTGGCGAACGTCGAGATCCGGTCGCTCGGCGGAGCCTTCGACCGGGAAGGGGAATTCCCCAACGCGGTGCCCAGCCGGGGTCTTCCCTATGTCGTCTTCGCGTTCGCGGTGGGCGCCCTGGACCAGGCGGGGACGCTGCGGGCCGAACTGGCCCGGCTGGTGGACGGGCTGGCGCCCTGGGCGGCGGAGCGCGGCATGGTCAACTTCCTGTCGCCCGACGAGGCCACGGATGCCGATGGTGTGCGCGCGTTGTTCGGGGTGGGGCGGTTCGAGCGGCTCGCCGCGGTGAAGAAGCGCTACGACCCGGACAACGTCTTCCGCTTCAATCACAACATCGTGCCCGCCTGATGGCTGGGGTCTGAAGTGAACCGGCGGCCGTCCTGGATCCTTGCCGCGACCGACAGGGATCCGGGACGGCCGTTCCGGCGTGGTGCGTCCTCGCCTGCAAGCTGCAAGCTGCAAGCCGCTCGCCCTCTTCCTCGGTGAGGACGTCTACTGACCGGACTCCGCCACTTGCGCAGCTCCCGACGGACACAGGCCCCGTACGAGCACCTCCAGGAGGCGTCCGGACCGGTCGCGCCTCTCATGGTGCCCACCGACCCGCCACAGCGGTCCGAGCAGTAGGAGCACATCCTCGGCCGTCGTCCCGGGCACGATGGTGCCGGCCTTCTCGTTGGCCTCCACCAGCGCCGACAACGCCTCCAGCAGCGGCTGGTACGCCTGCCGGCACTGCTCGGTCAGGACCCCGCCGGCCGTGCTCATGGCGTCCGCGAACTCCGGCGTGCACGCGCCGACGTCCAGCATGCGCTGCAGCCACGTCCGCAGCGCGAGCGGCGGGCACAGGGCGCTCAACAGGTGGGGCACGGCGCTCACCAGTTCCTCGACCTCCTCCCCGTACACCGCGAGCACCAGGGACTCCCGGGTGGGGAAATGGCGGTAGAGCGTCCCCTGGCCCACGCCGGCTCTGCGCGCGATGGACTTCAACGAGGTGTCACCGGCGGCCAGCGTCTCCGCCGCCGCCTCCAGGATGCGCAGCCGGTTGTGGCGGGCGTCCGCTCTCATCGATGCTCCGGTCTCTCTCCGGTGGTGATGCCATGGGGCCGCGGTGCCGCGCGCGCCCGGCGGGGATCCAGTGCCACACATGTAGCCGTCGTCGCGGAGCCACACATGAAACACGTATTCTGAGTGAAACCTACTGCCAGGTGCCGTCCGGCGGGGTGGGTCACATACATATCTTCCGCACCGAACAGAAGGCCGCCGACTCGATGCCGCATGAGCGCCTCACCGCACTGTCCGCCGCCCTCACTCAGGATCTCGACCGAGGCGCCTGGGCCCCGGGGCCGCTGGAGCGCACCCTCGCGGCCCGACTTCTCGTGGCGTGTGCCGGAGACGGCCAGTTCACCCCCGTGCGGCTGCGCGAGGTCCTGTGGGAGGGCAGTCTTGCCCTGACGTACGCCGGCGGGGGCCGCCTCGCCCACCTTCTCGCCGACCTGCACGAGGTGACCGCTCACCACGTACCGGACGCCGACGCCGCTCTGGCCGACGCCGCACGGCTGCTGGAGCGGGTGGCGCGGGACGCCGAGGCCACCACGCACCCCTCGGTCATATGACATGTGCCCGTGCCGACGGGCGTCCGGGGCGCGAATGTGACGCCGGTGCACGGCAGGCTGATGGCCACCTGGATGCCCCTCACCGTGCCGTCCCGTATTCCGCTGGGCCGCGTCCTGCGAGGCCGCGTCCTGCTCGAGGGTGCCCGGGTTCGCTCGCGCGGGCCGCTATCGGGTCGTGCCGCGCGCCGGGTCGGGCTCCGTCTGCTGCGCGGTCCAGGAGGCGAGGATGCGCAGGGCGTCGTGGGAGGGGGTGCCGGGTTCGGCGGTGAGGACCATCAGGCGCTGTCCGGAGCCGTCGGGGCTTGCCCAGGTGTCGCAGTCCAGGGTGAGTTCGCCGACCACGGGGTGGCGGTAGTGCTTGGTGCCGTAGGTCGCGCTGTTGACACGGTGTTCGGCCCACCAGGTGCGGAAGTCGGCGTCCTGGATGGTCAGATCGCCGACCAGGCGGGCCAGCTCCGGGTCGTCGGGATCGGTGCCCGCCTCCATCCGGACGGCGGCCACCGCATCGCGGGCGTCATGTGCCCACTCCTGGTGCAGCCCCCGGATGGTGGGGTCGGTGAACATGAGGCGCAGATAGTTGCGGCGCTCGGCCGGTACTGCGGCGAAGTCGGTGTAGAGGCTGGTGGCGGCGGTGTTCCAGGCGAGGATGTCCAGGCGTTTGCCGAGGACGAGGGCGGGGGTGTGGGTGAGTTGGTCGAGGAGGCGGCGCATGGCGGGGCGTAGGCGTTGGGCGGTGCGGCGGCGGGGTGGCTGGTGGGGGCGGCCGGCGAGTTCGTAGAGGTAGCGCTGTTGGTCGTCGTCGAGGTGCAGGGCGCGGGTGAGGGTGGCCAGGACGGGGGTGGAGGCGCGGACGCGGCCCTGTTCGAGGCGGGTGTAGTAGTCGACGCTGATCGCGGCGAGCTGGGCGACCTCTTCGCGGCGCAGTCCGGCGACCCGGCGTGTGGAGCCCGTTTCCGGCAGACCGCAGGCGACCGGGTCCAGCTGGGCCCGACGGGCCCGGAGAAAAGCACCGAGGGCGTGCGGGTCGGGATGAGAGCTCATACGTCGATTCTCCTGCGGAGGGCACACACGTGCGGTGTGTGTCGGGTGGGTCCGGTGTACCGCCCGAGGGCGGCGGGACCTTACGGCCCTGCCGCCCTCGAGGGTGTCAGCGGACGGTGGCGCGAGCCGCGCGCTCGATGACGTCGGCCACCAGGTGCGGGTGGGAGACGGCGACCGAGTGGGATGCGGCGACCTCGGTGGTGTGGGCGTGCGCCCGCTTGGCCATGAAGCGCTGCACGGCGACGGGGATGTTGAGGTCCTCGGTGGTGATGATGTCCCAGCTGGGCTTGGTCTTCCAGGCTGCGGTGGTGGCCTTCTCCTCCAGAGCGGCCTGGGCGATGGGACGCTGCTCGGCGGCCATCAGGGCGGCCTTCCGCGCGGGCACGTCGGCGGCGAACTGGTGAGGGAACTTGTCCTGCTGGATGTACAGGTCGGTGGCGGTGGAGCCGTCGGCCTGCTGGTAGGTGACCGGGTCGAGGGTGCCCGGGAGCGTGGAGCCGGGGAACTTGTTGGTGAGCTCCAGGGCGCTCTCGCCGGGGGCGGGCAGGAACGCGGCGACGTAGACCAGGGCCTTGACCTCGGGGTCGTCGGTGGCGGCCTGGCTGATGACGTTGCCGCCGTAGGAGTGGCCGACGACGATCTTCGGGCCCTTGACATGGTCGAGGACCGTACGCAGGGCGGCGGCGTCGGAGGCCGGGCCGCGCAGCGGGTTGGCGGCGGCGATGACCGGGTAACCGTCGGCGCGCAGATCGGAGATGACGCCGTTCCAGCTGGAACCGTCGGCGAAGGCGCCGTGTTCCAGGACGATGGTGGGCTTGGCGTGCTTGGAAGCGCCGGCCGCCCGGTCGGTCTCGGTCGCGCCGCTTGCGGGGCCGCTGAGGGCGAACGCGCCGAGCGCGAGCCCCGCCGTGGCCGCCGCGACCGCGCCCGTCATCAGCCGCTTGCGTCCACCCTTGATGCTCACCACGACAAACCCCTCTCAGGAATCTTTCTCGGTACTTACGGTGTTCCGGCTCCGCCGGTGTCGTCACCGCTTTAACTAGTGACGAATCTGTCACGCTGTTTGTCACCTGTCAAGGCGGTGACGTGCTCGGCGAGTTCGGGATTGCTCGGACCGTGGACGCGCACACCTGCCGCCTCCCGTGCGCGAATTGGCGCCTGCCGAGGAGCGATCGAAGTCCGAACACCGGCGCGGCCGAGAGGGATGCACCCTTCCCGGCCGCGCGCCGCAGGCCGGGCTCGCCACCCGGCGATCGCCCGCGCGTCCGTGCGGGACCGGCGTTCGAGGGCGCCGGCGTTCGCAGGTGACCGGCCCTCAGAGGTGGTCGGCGTCGACCACGGCCTGGGCGAAGGTGGTGGGGGCTTCCTGCGGAAGGTTGTGACCGATGTTCGCGATCGTCCGGTGCAGGTAGGGGCCGGTGAAGTGGCTGCGGTAGGAGGAGCCGTCACCCGGCGCGGTGAAGGGGTCGAGGGCGGCGTCGAGGGTGACGGTGGGAACGCCGATGGAGGGCTGGGCGGCCAGCTTGCGCTCGTAGCGGTCGTAGCGACGGTCGCCGTCGATCAGGCTGATGCGCCAGCGGTAGTTGTAGAGGACGATGGCGGCGTAGTCGGGGTTCTTGAAGGCCTCGGCGGTGCGCGCGAAGGTGGCGTCGGAGAAGTTCCAGTTGGGCGAGACGAGCGTCCATGTGTAGCGGCACAGCGCGATGCGCTCGTCGACGTTCTCCATCGCCTTCACACCGCGGTCGGTGGCGAAGTACCACTGGTACCACCAGTTGTGCTCGACGGCCGGAAGGGTGGGCTCCAGCTGCGCCTTGCGGTTGGTGATGAGGTAACCACTCGTCGACACCAGCGACTTCACGCGCTCGGGCCACAGGGCGGCGATGATGTCGGCCGTCCGCGAACCCCAGTCGAAACCGGCGAGGACGGCCTTCTCGATCTTCAGGGCGTCCATGAACGCGATGATGTCGAGCGCGATCGCGGACTGCTCGGCGGTGCGAGGGGTGTGGCGGGACAGGAAGCTCGTGCTGCCGTGGCCGCGCAGGTAGGGGACGAGGACGCGATAGCCCAGATCGGCGAGGACTGGGGCGACGTCGACGAAGCTGTGGATGTCGTACGGCCAGCCGTGCAGGAGAACGACGACCGGGCCGTGCGCGGGACCGGCCTCGGCGTAACCGATGTCCAGGAGACCTGCCTTGACCTGCTTGAGCGTGGCGAACTCGGTGTGGGTGCCGGGGGTGATGGCCGCCACCGCGGGAACGGAAGCGCCGCCCGGCCCCTGTGCGGCGGTCGCGGCGGATGCGTTGGTCTGCAGGCCCGACAGCGAGACCGCCGCCGCGCCGGTGCCCAGGCTGACTGCCTTGCTGAAGGTACGCCTGTTGATCATGTGAAGCCCTCCGTCGTGCGTTTCCGATGACCGGCCCGTGCGGTGAAGCCAGTGGCGTAACGACCCTCGTACAGAGCTCGTCACCTGTCAAGCAGGTGACGCGTAAGGTCGATGCCCATACTCTCGTCCGTATCGAAATCAGACACATCAGTCATGTGACGGCCTGTTGCGAGGACCGGGCCGGGGTGTGCGGCGCGTCGCCTCTGTCAGTCATTCGACTGACACGTTTCGCGGCGCACACGCTCAATGGCTCTGTTCGCCCTCCGGCTTGCCGAGTGTGCCGCGGTGGGGTCGCGGCGTCCGCTTGCCGACGGCTCATGCCTCTTTCGCGGCTCCCGTAGGGGCGGCTCCACCAGGGGTGATGCGCGGAGTCGGGTGTCGCGATGGCACTTGCCTGAGACCTAAATCGAGTGAAGTGCTACATTGGAGTGGCAGTTATAAGCGAGCCTCTATAGCCCGCACCCAATGCACCCGGAAGAGAGAAAGCACATGATCACCTACGGCCGGCTTTTCATCGGAGGCACCTGGGTCGAGCCGAGCAACCCGGAGCTGCTCGACATCGCCTCGCCGCACGACCAGTCGGTGGTCGCCCGCGCCGCACAGGCGCGGCCGGCGGACATCGACCGCGCCGTGGCCGCGGCACGCGCCTCCTTCGAGGCGGGCGAGTGGCGCCTGACCCCGCCCACGCAGCGGATCGCCGCCCTGCGGAAGTTCAACACACTGCGTGAGGAGAACGCGGAGAAGATCGCCCACCTGATTTCGCTGGAGAACGGTTCGGCGGGCTGGTTCACCCGCGCCGGCCAGCCCGGTCTGACCCGGCAGGCGAACGCCTACCTGAAGGCGGCCGAGGAGTTCGCCTGGGAGGAGACCCTCGTTCCCTCCGACCCGGCGTCCCCGGTGCGCAGCGTGGTGCGCCGTGAGGCGGTCGGAGTCGTCGCCGCCGTCATTCCCTGGAACTCGCCCTTCTCCTCGGCCACCTCGAAGATCATCCCCTCCTTGCTGGCGGGCAACTCGGTGGTCCTGAAGGTGTCTCCGGAGAACTCGCTGAGCATGGGCTTCCTGGCCGAACTGCTCGAACAGGTAGGTCTGCCCGAGGGTGTGATCAGCGTGGTGCCCGCGGACCGGGAGACCAGCGAGTACCTGGTGTCGCACCAGGACGTCGACAAGATCGCCTTCACCGGCTCCACCCGGGCCGGCCGCCGCATCGCCGCGATCGCCGGAGAGCAGCTCAAGCGCGTCAGCCTGGAACTGGGCGGCAAGTCCGCCGCGATCATCCTGCCCGACGCCGACATCGACAAGGCCGTCGCGGGCGTGAAGTTCGGCTCCCTGCTCAACAACGGCGAGTCGTGCATCGCCCAGACCCGGATCCTCGCCCCGCGCAGCCGCTACGAGGAGGTCGTGGCCGGGCTCAAGGAACTGGTGGAGTCGCTCAAGGTCGGCGACCCCAACGACCCCGACACCTTCATCGGCCCGATGATCCGCCCCGACCAGCAGGAGCGGGTCCGCAACTACATCCAGCTCGGCATCGAGGAGGGCGCGCGTCTGGTCACCGGTGGCCCCCAGATCCCCGAGGGCCTGGAGAAGGGCAACTACGTCACGCCCACCGTCTTCGCCGACGTCGACAACTCCATGCGGATCGCCCAGGAGGAGATCTTCGGCCCGGTCCTGGTGGTCATCGCCTACGACGACGAGGACGACGCCGTCCGCATCGCCAACGACTCCGAGTACGGCCTGTCCGGCGGCGTCTGGTCCGCCGACGAGGAGCACGCCCTCGCGATCGCCCGCCGCGTCCGCACCGGCACCATCACGATCAACGGCGCCTCCGTCGCCTTCGACGGCCCGTTCGGCGGCTTCAAAGCCAGCGGCATCGGCCGCGAGTACGGCGCGGTCGGCCTCGGCACCTACACCGAGTACAAGACCGTCACCGTCTGACCCGGGACGTACGCACCGCGCAGCATCCCAAAGCACGCACACACACGCACGCACGCAGACACACGCACGCAGACACACACGCACGCACACGCACGCACGCACCACGCACGCATCCACAGCATCCCGACACGCGCACGCACGGAGGCATGTACGCACCGCACAGCATTCCGGCGAACGCCGACGGCGGCAGGTGGGCCGATCCACCTGCCGCCGGCGCGTCGTTCGGCTCAGAGCACCGCGTTGTCCGCGGCTCCCGGGAAGTCCGTGCTGAACGCCAACTCCCGACCCGCCTCGAACTCCGCCCGCAGCTGATCGAGCTTGACGCCGATGCGCCGCTGGGCGTCGCTGCCCAGTACGACCCAGTGGGCCGGCTTCTCGGCGCTGACGGCCTGCCGGATCGCCTCAGCGGCGCGCTCCGGATCTCCGGGGAACATCTCCGGGGTGAGGTTGCCCATCATGGCGCGGAAGGCCCCGGCCGTGGCGGCGTAGTCCTCGATGCCTTCGCCGGACACCTTCGTCCGGTTCTCGATGCCGGTGCGGAAGGAGCCCGGCTGGATGATCATCGCGTGCAGTCCGATGGGCTCGATCTCCTGCCACAGGGCCTCGGTGAAGCCCTCCAGCGCGAACTTGCTGGCGGAGTAATAGCCGTTGGCCGGCAGACTCGCCAGCCCGTCCATGGAGGAGACGTTGACGATGGTGCCGCTGCGCCGGGCGCGCATACCGGGCAGCACGGCGCGGGTGAGGGCGACCGCACCGAAGAAGTTGACCTCGAACAGCCTGCGGTAGTCGCTCTCCTGCTGCTCCTCCAGAGCGCCGACGAAGTCGATGGCCGCGTTGTTGACGAGGACGTCGATGCTCCCGAAGCGCTCCTCGGCGGCACGCACGGCCGCGATGCGGTCCCCGGCGTCGGTGACATCGAGCCTGACCGCCTGCGCGGTCTGCGGATAGCGCGCGGCCAGCTCGGTGGTGGCCTGCGTCGAACTGGCCGTCGCCACCACCTGGTCGCCGTGGGCCAGGAGGTGCTCGGCGAGGGCCTTGCCCAGGCCGCTCGAAGCGCCGGTGATGAGCCAGGTCTTGCGAGACATGGGGTGATCTCCCTTGGACGAGGATGAGGGTGCAGAGGGGGCGGGGGAGGGGAAGGGACGAGGATGAGGCCGGTGGGGCTGACGGGGATGCCGTAGCGACATTTCTGCAGTTGGTTGTGCGAGAGGGGCGCTGGAGGCCGGGCGCGTCTACGCCCCGGCCGGGAAATCGGCAGCACCGCTGGCCTCGGCCCACTTCCGGGTCTCCGCGGCCCGCGCCTCGCCCGCCTCCAGGGCCATGGCCACGGCCTGCGCACCGAGCAGGAGCCGACGCGGGGGGTCGTCATGCCGTACGACGTCGATGAGGACCTTGGCCGCGCGGACCGGGTCGCCGGGCTGGGTGCCGTTGTTCTGCGCCCGGTAGGTGTTCATGGCACCGACGGTCTCCTCGTAGTCGGCGCCGACGGCGTGCAGCTCCATCGACGAGCCCTGCCAGTCCGTCCGGAAGGCACCCGGCTCGACGATGACGACCTTGACGCCGAACGGTGCGACCTCGGTGGCCAGAACCTCGGAGAAGCCCTCCACGGCGAACTTCGCGCTCTGGTAGGCGCCCATTCCGGCCGTGCCCCCCACCCGGCCGCCGAGCGAGGAGAACTGCACGAACGTTCCCGTTCGCTGTCCGCGCAGCACCGGAAGGGCTGCCCGGGTGACGTTGACGACGCCGAAGAAGTTCGCCTCGAACTGACCGCGGAAGTCGTCCTCCGCCATCTCCTCGATGGGGGCGCTGTTGGCGTACCCGGCGTTGTTCACGACCACGTCCAGTCGACCGAAGGCGTCGACCGCCGCCTGAACCGCGTTCCGAGCGGCCGCCGTGTCGGTGACGTCCAGGGCCACTGTCCGTACCCGGTCGCCGTGGCGAGAGACGAGATCCGCCAGTTGCTCGGGACGCCGGGCGGTCGCGACCAGTTGGTCGCCGGACTCCAGAACCGCTTCCGCCAAGGCACGCCCGAACCCTCGGGACGCGCCGGTGATCAACCATGTACGAGTCATGAGACTGCCCTTCTCTTGGCTGGCGAGGTGTCTCTCACTCTGGTCGCACCGGAGGCATCCGGCCTCCGTCGATTGGCTGCCGGTTTCCCTTGCCGGGTGGCGGGCCGAGACGCGACACGTAAGTCATTGGACTGATCCGCCCATCCCGCCCGGGCTGTCTCACATGTGTGTGGCGGCGTGCACAGACCCGGAGGACGCCGAGGCGCTCCCGGCGCGATGCGGTGCATCAACACGCCAGCCGTCATGTATGAACACGTTGTATGGTTACTCTCGCGCAATGTCTCACCCGGCGTCCGGCACATGACAGATGCCGTCGACCGCGAGAAACCCCCTCCTTCTGAAGGCATGTCACACGTATGACGCTGGCAGCGACTTCCTTCGGGCTGCGCACCACCGCCGCTGCGGCGGCGCACGGCGGAGCAAGTCTCATCGGGCGTCGCCAGTTGGTCGGTGAGCCGGTCGCGGAAAGGCGGACGCGGCGGCGGTGCACGGCCGGCGCGGACCGCCCGTGGGACTCCCCACTCCCTGCGGTGACCTGACCTCTCCGCCACCCCTATTTGACCGCGCCGGACCGACCGGGACGGCCGCTCGGACGATGTGAAGGAACCAGATGAACGACCGTACGCGAAACCACCAGTTCCTCCTGGTGCACGGGGCCTGGCACCGATCCTGGTGCTGGCGCGAGCTCCAGGACGTTCTCGGCGACCGAGGCTGGACCAGCCACACGGTGGACCTGCCGAGCGTGGTTTCCGAGGGTTCCGGCGGGAAGCTTCCCGGGCTGCTGGACGACGCCCGGGTGATACGCGAGAAGATCGACGCCCTCCAGGCCCCTCTGGTGGTCGTCGGGCACTCCTACGGCGGCGCCCCGCTCACCCAGGCGGCCACGGGGGCCTCCAACGTGTCTCACCTGGTGTACGTAGCCGCTTTCGCGCTGGACGAAGGGGAGAGCCTCATGACGTGCTTCGGCGGCGAGCAACCGGACCTCGCCACGGTCGAGGGGGTCATCCCGGTCCGGGAGAACCCCGCGGTGACCCTCTACAACGACGTGCCCGAGGACAAGAAGGAGGCCGCTTTGGCGCGGCTGCTGCCCCAGACCGCGCTCTCCTTCGCCGAACCGGTCGACCGGGCGGCCTGGAAGACCCTCCCCTCCAGCTATGTCGTCTGCGACGACGACCGAAGCCTTCCCCCGTCGTACCAGGAGCCATTCGCCGCGAGGACGGGTGCCACATACCACCTCCCCAGCGGCCACACCCCGCTTCTCTCCATGCCCGACAAACTTGCCGATCTCCTCGAACAGATCGCGTACGACGCCTCGGTGCAAGCGCGGTGACCGGACCGCGAACTCCAGCCCAAGCGCGAGGACGAAGGGGTGCCCGCGGGCGACGGCCCTTCGGTGATCGCGCCACCTGTTAGGGCGGTGACGACCGCACAAGGTGTTCACATGTGTCTTTCGTGTTCCACGGCTACCGCCGCTGCCCCCGGGCGCGGTCCCAGGAGCGGGGACGCCTTCGCTGCCGCGATCGTCACCGCCTTGACAGGTGACGATGGTCGGGTCATGCTAGGGGTCGTCCAAGGCGACAAGTCGGACGCCATCCACGATTGACGAAGTGGAGCACTGCTATGAACAAAGGGCTGACCACGGAAGCCGCCGAAGCCGCGGTACGGCACGCGCGATTCGGAAAGCTTCCCGAGCGCATCCGTTTCGAGGGCATGACCGAAGCGGTTGATCCCACTTCAGCCGACGCGGCGCAGGGAGCCTACGACCCCGAAGGCTCGTGGAAGTTCTATTCGTGCCTCGCCGTCGACCTGGGTCTGTAGACACCACTGGATGTGCGGCGGTTCAGGTCGATTCGCCAGCACATCTACCTTTCCGTCGGCGCCGCATAGGCGAAGCAACACCAGGTCATGTACATGGGCTGGGCATACGGAGAGTGGGCCGGTCCTCGATGGCCAGCGGGGCTCAGAAGCTGTGTCGGAACCGGTGATCCGTGACGTTCCGTACCCAGGTCGCCGGTGACCTGGGCGTCCTGGCTGGCCGGATACCGACTCCTGCACCGCCACTATGGACGCAAGGCCGAACACTTCCTCGCCTTCGTCCGCATCGCCGCAGCCCTCATCGCTCACCGCCGCCTGGCCCGATGGAACGATCGTGAGGCGGTGACGTCGGCTCGTCCTCAGGCCTGTTGCGTCTCAGCAGGCGGTCAGTGACCCGGCTCAGCCATCCCGTGCAGGGCTGGTTGTCCCTGTCAATCAAGAAGCGGGCTGTCTGCAGCGGGTCGCGCGAGGGCTGGCCTATCTGGTGACGTTGCCAGTAGCGGGCCACTCTCCGCTCCAAATCGGCCAGGTCGCTTCTGTCGGTCGTGGTCAGAACGACCGGGCCTTGCGGGCCTTCGGGAGCAGTCAGTGCCAGCAGGCGACCCTCCGGTGAGTATGCCGCCGTGTACTCACCCTCGGATACGTCAATCGCCTCAAGGTAGTTCGTGGCATGAACGAAGGACTCGAAGACGATCAGATCTTCGTCCTGGTCAAAGACGAGCACAGTGGTGGGAGAGAGATCCATACCGATCACTGTGCCAGCCGCTCTCATCGTGCTGCACCAAAATTGAACCGCGTCTTAGCGATGAAGTAACTGGTCTGCTCTCGCACCCAGTTGGAAGCCCTGACCGCGGCTCTGGCGCCCGATCAGTTGGTCGGTACCTCCCGGAGGAACGCTCTGCCCGGGGCGAGCTGTGCACTGAGGCTCTCCAGCTCCTGGAAGATGCCGAAGCGGCAGTCGACTCTGGAGAATCCGTCGATAACCGCCCGCCCCCAGACTCATGGAGGCTCCGAGGAGGGGGTGCCCGAGGTCAGCGCAAGGCGGTGCGAGCAAGGCGGATCGTCTGTGGCTGCTGCGTCCGGAGGCGGATGGGCGTGGGCTTGCCGGCGGCTGTCACCGGCTCGACAGGGTGCGGCGACGAGCGGGGTGGGCGGGGAGGCCGGGTGAGGCGGCGGACCATGAGGGTGATGAAGGTCCAGGTGAGGTGGGCCTCGCTGTGGGAGATGAGCCGCTCGTAGTCCCGGACGTTTCTCCTGGCTCTCATGATCCACGAGATGGCCCGCTCGACTCGCCACCGCTTGGCGAGGACGGCGAAGCCGTCCTGGGCTTTTCGGCGGGGCACCGCCTTGAGGGTGATGCCGAGGAAGGAGCGGGATCAGTCGACGAGGGTTCCGCCGTAGGCGGAGTCCGCCCAGGCGACGGTGAGTTCGGGATGGGTCAGGCGCAGGCGGAAGAGCTGGTCGCGGGCCGGGACGCTGTCGTGCGGCGACGCCGGGGTGACCATGACGGCCAGGGGCATGCCGCGCATGTCCACGGCCAGGTGCCGCTTCCTCCCGTTGATCAACTTGCCGCCGTCGAAGCCGCGGGTGTCCTGGCCCACTGTCTCGGCGCCCTTGACGGACTGGGAGTCCAGGATCACCGCGACGGTGCGGGGGTTGATTCCGTCGTGGACGCGGACCTTTTCGTGCAGCTCAGCGTGGATGCGGGCCAGGTCCCCGCTCGCCCGCCACCGCTGAAAGAATCCGTAGACGGTGCGCCAGGGGATGCCGAAGTCGACCGGAACGGCCCTCCACTTCACGCCGTTGTCGTTGACGTAGCGGATGGCGTCGACGACGTTCCGGCGCGGATGGGCTTCCGGGCGCCCGCCCGTGGGCAGCTCGCAGGCCGGGACGGGCAGCAGCGGTTCGAGGACAGCCCATTCGGCGTCCGTGGTGTCGCTGGGGTAGTGCCGCTCGCGCACGGTGCCTTGCTCGGTGTGGATGCAGGTCATGGTCGTTCCATGCGGGAGAGGACTTCGAGGGTGGCTCTGATGCCTCCGAGCTGGTCCAGGATCAGGCGGGCCCACTCGTCCTTCGGGGTGCGTCTGGTGTGCGGGGCGACGATCCCCTCGATGAAGTTCGTCATCCGGTGCAACTCGGCGTCAAAGACTGCCTGTTCGTAGGCGATCCACACCTCGGGGTCCTCGGACAGCTGGAACCCGTCGCGGCGGCTGTGGGTCACCGGTGGTAGCCCGTCCTTGACCGCGTTCCTGCGCAGGAAGCGGATACCCGTCCAGACCTGTGCCGGACTCCGTTTGGTGGCTTTGGCCAGCTGTTTCGAGTGCAGCCCTGCGGGCCGTGCCTCTTCCAGAGCTTTGCGTATCGCTTCGGCATGAACATGAGCGGGATGCCCCGCCCGCCGTTTCATGGCTACTGGCCCCGCAGGAGCTCGGCCAGGGCTTCGTCCAGGTCCACCTTGCCGGTGGCCACCGCGGTCTCGATCCAGTCCGCTGTGGCCCGGATCTTCTCCACCTGCCGTGTGACCAGGGCGAGTTGGGACTCGGAAAACTCCCGGCCGCGCAGCTTCGGCACCAGCCGGCTCGCTCCGGCCACGAAGCTCTGGCAGACGCCGATCAAGTCGGTGAACTCCATGGCCCGGCGGAAACCGCGCACGATCGCGACCGGATCGACGACACCGTCCTCCTCAGCGTCGTTCTCCTCCCACCACTCCTCCTCGTCGCCCTCGTCGGCGAGGTCGGCCTGGTCGAACTGGGCCTGGTTGACCTGCTCACGGGCCTGCCGGTCCCGCATGGCCCTAAAGGCCACCTCCGGCCGGTGCAGCAGATCGCACGCGGCCTGGGCGGCCACCCGCTCGTCCTGCGCGAGGTCCCGGATGGCCTCGACTTTCTCCTCCACCGTCACGGGTGTCGCGGTCGACCAGCCCGCCGCCCGCTTCGCCGCGTCCCCGCTCCACTCGCAGCGGCCCGTCCGCTCACTGGTCGGCGGGTGCTGGATCAGCTCGTACGCGTCCGGCGCCGACGCCAGGATCCGGTGCACCTCGAACGAGACGGGACTCCTGGCGCTGGTCCTTCGGCCACCGCGCGGCCACCCACCGATACGTGCGCACCGTATGGAAGGACAGTCCTATCTCCTCGGCGAACAGGCGTAACGAGTCCGCCACTCCCAACTCCTCGCCCTCGCCCAGCGCCATGTTCCCGCCGTGCGTACGCAACGGAGCGATCTCCAGCGCGATGTCTCCCAGCGCGAACTGGCAGCCCGTCATCACCCGGACCAGCTGAACCGACCGGTCCACCAGATCATCGAAACGTTCACACGGCACACTGCCGACAGTCTGGACCACGACACGCACTCCCCGGGCGGGCCAGACAGGCCGGCACTTCACCGGCCACGCCCGACTCTGGCCCGCGCATGCCCGAGGCTCCATCGGCCGCCCCAAGGTCACCACAAACGACCGAAAATACCCTGCTTCACGTGTGAGTCATCCCGCTCCCGCTCGAACGCCGGCCGTACCGGAAACACAGCTGAACGACTCTGCCGTCCGGGCCCGGCACAAGTCTTGGGTTCCAGGGGCCTGTTAGGAGGTGCGATCCGTCAGTTGGCATCCGGCCACGAGTGCGTTCTCCTTCTTGCAGCCGCTCAAGATCGGGTCGTCGGGGTCACAAGAGTCAACGCCCCTGCTAGCTGATCGTGTCAGGAAGATCAGAGGACTTCGTATCGGCCACCAGCTCGGCAAGCTGGAAGAAGAACTCAAACTCAGAGAGGCGCCCGCTGACCCGAACGAAGTAGGATCGGTCCGAGCACCTGAACACCTCGCGTCGCTTGACCTTCGTGACGTCATGGTCATAGGTGTCCACACTCTTGGTGAACTCCGTCATCGCTTCCTCCACACTGCCGTCAAATTCGGCCAGAGTGCGAACGCTGGACGCTTCAGCGGCGACCCCGCCAACGGGGGTGACAAGCACTATCCATCGGGACATAACTGAACCCGACCTCTCTTGGTCTACTGATCAATGCCTGTCACGATCTTGGCACTCCCACGGCGTCACAGTCCGACACCTTGCCAACCCAACCGGCACCTCGCCGACGATCGGCCTGCCGGGACCACCCGGGCAGGCCGATCACGCTCTCACCCATCGGCACACTCTGAGCCGATCCGGTCCGCACTTTCAGCGTTGCCCAACACGGCTACGAGACGACAGTCCTCCTAGCGGCCATTCTCCAAGATGGACTACAGAGCGTCACCGACCACCGGTTCCGACACAGCTTCTCAGTCGTCCGTCCCCGCCACATGGTTCAGTACTCGGCGCTCCGCGGCGTCGACATCAGAGCGTCCGGCAGGGTCGCCGTTGCGGCCGCGTACTGCGGCGTGGACCAAGGTCAGGTAGTACACAGCCGGGGCACACGGCGTCCAGGTGTCAACGGGCTTGTTCAGCAGGAACGAGAGCACGGAATCGGGGTCAGCGGGCACGAAGGCGTACTCGTCGTGCACCCATTTGTCCTCGATGCCTCGGGCCCAGCGCCGGCGCAGGGTCGGCTCGTCCAAGTCGTGGAGTTCGGCGGTGAAGAACGCGGCCCACTGGTTGTTTTGCAGGTCCAGGCCGAAGCCGAGAAGTTCGAGGTCGAGGCTGTCGGTCGCCTGAATCGCCAGTTGCTCACGCAGGGCGCGCCGCGCCACGGCATGCAAGCTGATCCGTGCGTCGGGCCCAAGATCATCGTTGACTGCCATGCCCGCGCCCGCTGAAGTGTTCCAGCGCGAGCGGTTCGGGCCCGCGACCTTGGCGCTACGGTGCGAGAACAACATCTTGCCGTCCGGGCGAGTCCGCACGGTTACGTGAACGCCGAAGCTGCAGTACATGAACGACGGGGCCTCGACGGGGTCCTGGTTTTCCAGGTACTGCTGGCGCAGCGTCAGCCCGTTCGTCTGTGGGCGGTCCAGGTTGAGAGACGTGGTCAGGAAGTCGAAGTAGTCCGCGTCCCGCAGCGAGAGCGTGACGATCGGCGACTCGCTGGTTCGAGTGCGGGACACGGTCAGTCCCTCGACGGCGAAGCGGCGGGAGTTCCAGCTGTACGGTCGGCCCGCCGCCTCCTTGCGCCGCTCCTCGTCCTCGATCGCCAGCCGCCAGCCCGCGATCTCCTCGGGGAACGTCACGCGCTCCGGGGTGTAGTGGATGCGGACGTTCTCCTCCTTGATGGGCCGAGTTCCGTCGCCTTCGTAGATGTGGCAGTCGGTCGGATAGCCGAACAGTGTGAACTTGTCCCGACGTCCCGCGCGGGTCCGACTGTCGTCCAGCGCCCTGCCGAGCCATGACGACGCGGCGCGTGACGCCGCCGGAGGCTCGGACCCCTGCAAGGTCCTGATGCCGTGCACCAGTTCGCGGAGCTTCGCCTCGTATTCATCCCGCGTCGTCACCGTACGGAAATCGACGTAGACTCGTTCGGCGATCGAGGGCGGGAGTGTCGTCACATCCCCCCAGAGCACCGGGATCACCGGCATGCGACCGTCTGTCGCAGCTTTCGCGGCCATCTCGAACTCCTTGGTGGCCCACTGGGACGTGAGCCAACTCGGACTCACCACGGCCACCAGCGCGCTGGCCCTCGCCAGCCCATCCTGCAAACGCGCGAGCACGTTCTGTCCTGGGGTCACTTCCCATTGGTCGAGCCACACCCTGAGCCCCAGCCGCTGAAGATTCTCAGCCAACACGACCGGCCATTCCCCGTCCTGGTGGGCATACGAGACGAACACGTCGTAGCGCTCCAGATTCAGGAAGAACGGCTGCTCTGCCGAGGCGTCGGACATGGCGAGAATCACCTGCCCGCGCTGTCTGCTATCCCGTGAGGCGTGGAACTCCGACATCTTTCGTCGCACGTCATTCAGACCGATGAAGCGACTAGTGCCGTCGAGCGCAAGAGCGGCCAATGCGTCAGAAAGCGCCTCGGTGTACCAGCTTCCTTCCTCCGATCCGTAACTGACGGTTGCGCTGAGTACTGACACCGCGCCCGCGGACCGAGGGGCACGGAAAAGCCGCGAAGAGGCGTCGCCGGCCGGGCCCGGTTCACCGAAACACGTGTCCAAGAGAAACAGCAGATGCCCGACTTCGCTGCGGAGCAGGCCCTCGAACGCCACCTCGGGGAGCAAGGCGGTGGTCACATCCTCCAGCACGCTGTCAGCGGCCAGCAGACGCAACTGCCCGTGCACATTCCATGCGCTCCCGGCGAAGTACACGACTACCACGTCGGTCGGCCCCAGCAAGGCGTCGGCAGCCCATTCACGCAGGCCCTGCACCAACTCGGCGCGCCTCGGATCGGCGGCGAGCCCGAGCAGTACGTGTGTGTAGCCGAGCCCTTCGAAAAGGTCGTGCACACGCGCGATGTCCCGCCGTACGCCGGGGAGGTCGCTCAGCGACGGGTCCTCGTAGCGCGAGACACCGATGGTGATCAGGAAGCGGCGCACGCCCGGGTCCGGGGCAGAAGGAACCGAGAGGTGCTCGGTCCGCTGCACCGAGGGCCCGGGCATCAGGTCGGCCGCTGTTGGCACGCGGTCCGCCGTGGTCATGCGCCGCCCTTGTCGTCGGCGTACGAGATGGTGCACCTCCGCCCAGTGACGCGCGCCGAGCGGCAGGGCGAGCGCTCCGTCGGGATCCCGGACAGCCGCCGTGAAGCGGGCACCGGTCATCGGGGTGTGCCGGTCCACGTATGCCGAAACCGCGGCGATGACCTCGTCGGCCTCGTCCCGGCGGATGGTGCTCAGCAGGCGCTCCCGTACGCCCGGAACGAACTCGAATGCCTGGTTCAGCGCGTCGTCAGGGCGCCCGCCACCGCCGTTCACCTTGCGCAGCAGCCCGCTGTAGACGATCTCCGCGAGGTCGGACACCGGGCTGGCCGGCAGCATCGCGGACTGCACGGTCCGCATCACCCCGAGATTCAGCGGGGCGGCGGCGAGATACGCGGCGAGACGGAAGACATCTGGCTGCGCCTGGGCGCGGAAGTCCTCGAACGTGATGCTCCGGTCGAGCCCGTCGACGTCCAGGGGCGCGTCGAGTCGGCGGTAGGGAGATCCCCCGGGAGCGGGCAGCAGCAGCGCCGCTCCGTCGAACGCGGCCGGTTGCGCGATCGCGTGTGCCCATGGACCCAGCCACTCCGGAGTGAGCCCCAGCACCGGTACCGGGACGTGGTGCCGCACAGCGGGTGGCCGAAGCCCGTAACCGGTGTAGAGCAGACGGGAGTTGGGGCCGCCCGCCTCCCTGGTGCGAAAGCGCCCCGGCTCGGGCGCCAGTGCCGTCCGTTCCCACACGTTCTCGGGAAGCGTCTGGAGGATTGCCGTCGGGCCGTGATCCGCCCACTTCCGCAGTGCCTGAAGCATCGGGCCGGTTCGCCAGGCCGGTGCCACTCCGTCCGTGAGGACCAGGGTCACCGTTCGGCCGGTCGGATCGACGGCCGACCCTGTCGAGCGCAGCGGCTGCGACGAGGTCGCGGCACCTGTGCCTGCTCCGAGCCCGGGATCGCCGTCGCTGCGGGGAGCCAGATGGTGCAGCCGGACATCGCGGAACGCGCCGAGTTGGAGCAACAGAGTACTCAGCTCACGAGCGAGCGGTTCCCAGAAGGTGGCGCTCTCACCGTAGGTGTCCAGGACGATGAGAACGTCGAGCCATCGGTCCGCGGCCGGTGTGAGAACCGGGATCCAGTGATCGTGATCGGCGATGCGGCTGACGCTCGCGTCCTCGTCCAGGACGGTGCGGACCCTGGAGGGGACACGCCGTTTGAGCGGGCGGAGGGCACGCCCCAGCTCGCGGCGGCGCGGCAGCGTCGGCGGCCCGGTGACACGGATCGGGGTCGCCGGCTCGACCTCCGCCTCCTCGCCTCCGTCCGCCGAGGAGGGCCCGGGCAGGTACAGCCGCGTGGCCTCGGACTCGGAGCGGTGGTCATCGCCGGTTTCTGACGGCTCCGGTCCGTGGCCGTCCACCATGCCGGGCGGTGCCGGGCGCTCCTCGGGCCGCCCGGTGACCGGCTCGGTCCCTTCGGCCTCCTCGGGCAAGTGCCGTGCCAGCCAGATCAGTTCGGCGACTTCGCGAGGTGTGGGCGGCTGCTCCGTCGGACACAGGTCGGCCAGCAGTGAGCCGAGTCGCTCGATCACGGTTTCGCCGGAACCGTCACATTGAGGTGTTGGAAGACCAGGTCGGTGAGTCGATCGAGGCTGGGTGCGCCCTCACTCGTCGTGCGGCTCACCAGGTACACGGCGTTGAGAAGCTGGTCGGTGGCCAGCTCGCCGGAAGCGGCGTGGCTGAGGAACCTGTTGATGACTTCGTCGGCGTCCTCAACTGCGGTGGGGAGATGCGCCTTCACGATCGTGCGCAGCCGTTCGTCGCTGTCGACGGCTGGGAGATTGAGACGGACACAGCGGCGAAGGAACGCGGGCGGGAACTCGCGCTCGCCATTGCTCGTCAGGATGACGAAGGGGAAGGTCCGGCAACGTACCTTGCCACTCCCCACCGTGACCGGTTCACCGTCGTCCGCCGGGCGGACCCGGACCGTGGGGTGTTTGTCGGCCACCCTGGAGAGCTCCGGGATCTCGTACATGCCTTCCTCGAAGACGTCGAGGAGATCGTTCGGCAGATCGATGTCGCTCTTGTCGATCTCGTCGATGAGCAGGACGCGCGGCAACGCGTACGGCGCCAGGGCGGTACCCAGCGGCCCGAGCCGAAGGTAGCGCCCCAGGTCCGTGCCGCTCTCCGTCTTTTCGGCGGTCGGGGCGTCCTTGGCCGCGCGGGTGACTCCGGCGTCCTCCAGTCGTCCCAGGGAGTCGTACTGATAGAGCCCGTCACGCAGTCCGGTCTTGCTGTTGATCGGCCAGCGCAGCACTGTGCCCAGTTTCAATTCCCGGGCGACCGCGTACGCCAACGTGGACTTGCCGACTCCGGGATCGCCCGTCACCAGCAGCGGGCGGCGCAGGTACAAGGCCGTGTTGACCGCCTCGATGGTGTCTTCCTCGGCCTTGTACGCGTCGGCCCTCGGGAGTCGTCGGTCTCCGTGGGTCTCGGCGCTCCGGTCGAACGGCGTGACCTCACCGGAGTGCTCGAAGTCCCTCCACGGTGGTGGGGCCGGCAGGCGGTCGATGCCGTCGTGCGGCTCGCGCACACCTTGATAGATCCGCCACTCACTCATCGAGAGCGTCCTTCCTGGGCCGGGGCCAAAGGCGATCGGGGGATCTGGCGTCGAGGGTCGTCCCACAACAGAACGATGTCGTCACCGAGATGCCCCTCCCTCTTCGGGGGCTTCTCCGCGTCGATACGCAACCGGCGGATTCTTTCGGGCAGTTCGTCCCGGCGAGCATCGTCCAAGGTGGTGCACAGCTCGGCGAAGAACACGTTTCCGGGGCAGGCGTGGCGACCCGGTGCCCCGCACCGGCCACCCCCGACACGCTCGCACGCCAGGCTGCCGCGCCGCCACATCATCGTCGGTACTCCGGACGCGACGGCCACTTGGTACGCGTCCGAGACCGGCTGCGACTGCGGCGAACCGGCGAGTGCGAGCGCGGCCAGTGTCGGGTCGCTGTCGAACGAGGCGTCCAGCGCGGCCTGATGCTGATCACCCCGGCCGCACACGCACGCCATCATCTCACCGACCGCCTTGCCGTCGAGCTGCTGCCAGCGTTCGGCCCACGCAGCGTGCAACCAGGGGGCCTCGTGTCGCTCGAGCGGCCGGACCACCACACGTTGTTTGCGACCCAGCGAGAACCAGGGCAACTGCGGCCAGAGCCCGAGATCGGCAAAGCCTTCGTCGAGTGCCTCCTTGGGGAGGATCAACTCGATCAGACCGGGACAGCCGGCTCCGCCCATGATCTCGATCTGTGCGGGCAGTAATGCGGCAAGATGCTCGACCGCAAGGTTCAAGGGAAGCGCCTCCGACTCCGGGGCGGCCGGATCGATGTCGCTCGCCGAGCGGTATCGCCACACCATGACGTGGTACAGCTGCCGGTCGCGCATGGAATGCCGAATCCTGCCGATGATCGAGGGCTGGGCTTCCGGCCCCGGCCCCTCGGCCAGCCGTCGCTGCGTGGTGTCACCGAGCCCGAGCCTGCCCGCCGTGATCAGGACTCGGTCACGCAACTGCTGTACAGCGCCCTGATACGCAGGGCCGGCTGTCGCTCCCTCGCGGGCGAGATCGGTGGCGAAGGCAAGCTCGTAGGGAAGTTGACCGCCCTCGGGCGGCATCTGAGCCGCCAACTCGGTGAAGACATCACGGTGGTCCAGCAGCGGGTAGGCCGCGGGCGGCAGCGCACCTTCGACGGCGGCGGCGACGAATGCCGCGAGGTGGCTGCGGGCAGGGCTCTCGTCCGTCGACTCCGACGGCAACTGGGAGAAGAGCGCCATCAGTTGCCGCACCTCGACGGGGTTGAGTTCCTCATCGAAGCCTTCTTCGGCCCGGCCCGCGTCGTACCCGACGACGCGGTCGGACAGCCGGGACCACCGGTCGTCCTGCCCGTGAAAAGCGTCGTGTGCCCGTATGAGGGTGCGGTAGACCTCCGCGTCCAGCAGCCTCAGCGCACTCACGGGAGTCCCTAGGCCTCCCATAAACGTGTTCCTCAGCCTGGTCGCCTTGACGATCGCACAGACCCCACCGGACTCATGGTTCAGCACCGGGCCCCCGGACAGCCCTTTGTTGACCTCACCGCCCACCAACTCCAGCATCGAGCCGCCCTGCAGCTTCGTGGTGCCTCCACGGCGGAGGGCGGCAGAGCGCTCGGACGTGGTGCCGGGCTCGTAGATGTCGGAGAAACCGATCGCGGTCAGGTCCGCGTCACGCGAAGGAGGCACGGTGTCCAGCCAGACGCACGGGTGATCTGAGGGCGCGTCGGTGAGCTGTAGGACGGCCAGATCCGGATACGGCCACAACTCCCTGCTGTTCTTGGCCGGAGGCGACGCGGTCAGCACCGTTCCCTCGAACTCCGTGTCCTCCCAGAACACGGGTACCCGAGTCGCCAGTCCCGCACCCGCCACATGGGCGCAGGTCACAACGTAGCCCGGGGCGACGAAGAAGCCCGTTCCTTGTGTCACCCCCTGTACGCGCACGCGGCAGCTGCCCAGGTGTTCCTGAAGGAGTGACAATGGCGAGGGTCTGCGCACAGCGGTTGGCCTCAGCCCTGAGAGGGTGGTGCCGGGGGTACAACCGGGGGCTGGGCCGGCTGCGGTGGCACCGCCCGGGTGGTCGGTGTGTCGTGCGCCCCTTGGCCGTTCCAGGTCAGTGTCACCTTGAACGCCGCCTTGCCGCTGCCGCCGACCACTGCGGCGACGATGCCGCTTTCGCCGGCGGCCAGTTCCAGACCGAACTCGACACTCGCCTGGTCGGGGCGGGCCGACGCCACGGCACTGCGAACATTGGAAGCGACGGTCTGGAGGGACTCGTGGAAACCCTCCAGCTTTTCCGTGATCCTCTCGCCGAGCCCCGAGTCGCTCGGCCCGTCGCCCTCATCGACCGTCGCCCAGATCACCTGATCATCCGGCATCTGCAAGCGCACGAGCTGCGACATGACTCCCCCTCAACTGCTGTGTGTGGCAGCTCATATGGTACGAGCCGAACGTCGAGTCGGCAGGCCGATCACCGACCCAGTGCTGGTCGCGCGCCAAGTGCTACAGCGGTGCGCGCGAGGTGGGCGCGATACCCGTCACGGCGGATGGCGCGGATGGCGCGGATGGCGCGGATGGCGCAGATCGCGCAGATCGCGCAGATCGCGCAGATCGCGCAGGTGGCGCGGACGAAGCTTGTCCTCTGGGGACGTGGAATCGCCGATCGCGGGCATCCGAGTATTCCCTGAGAAGGAGGATGCCATGAGCCTGACCGACAAGACGCTGTCCGACGCGCACCAGCCCGAATGCCCCTCTTGCCACACGGCGAGAGACCAAAGAACCTCCGAATCGCAGGAACCGGAACGGGAACGTCTGAATCGCAGGTGGAACGAGATCCTGCAAGAGACGAGGGTCGCGCAGACGGGCGTGCAGATCCTCTTCGGTTTCCTGCTGAGCGTGGCGTTCACTGCGCACTTCCACAGGTTGGAAACCTTCGATCACGTGGTGTACGTGGTCACCGTGATACTCGGAGCCTCCGCAACCGGAGCGTTGATTGCACCGGTCTCCATACACCGACTGCTCTCCGGGCAACGCATGAAGGACCACATCGTCAGGGTTGCGGGCAGGCTGATGGTGTTCGGAATGGTGCTTCTCGCGTTGACGATCGGCGGCACGCTTCTGCTTCTCCTCCACGTCGTCGTGCCGAGCCTCCTCGCCGAAATTCTGGTCGGCGGGGTCATGTTGTGGTTCGCCCTGTGCTGGTACGGATTGCCTGCCTGGCTTCGCCGACGTTCCGCGCGGGACGACCAGGCATGAGGCACGGCGAGTTCGGTGGTTCCGCCCGTGAAGTACCCGGGTACCCGGGATGCACATCTGCCCGTCAGTGGCGTCGGCGCATTTGCTTTCGCCGTCTTGCATGGCCCCCCGCCCTGAGGGCAACCGACAGACACGTCTCACGTTCAGGAGCCGCATCATGATGATCGTCGGAATCGTCGCGCTGTGCGTCGTTCTCGCGCTTCTCGCCTTCCTCGTACCGCGCCTGTCTCACCGTCCGCAGCGCGGCACTCAGCGCACACTCGGCGCCGGAGCACGAGCCGGCGGGAAGGCCCCCGGCTTCCTGGGGCGCGTTCTCAGCAAGCCGTTCCGAAGCAGCTCCAAGGCTGCCGGACGCAGCGGTTCGGCCGGGCGACGGGCCCGTGGCCACATGCCGTTCTGACCGGCGCCGGGCCCCTCGTGAACGTCAAGGGCTCAACGCTCTTCCGATCGGGGGCCGCCGCACGCGCGTGTTGCCGGCCCCCTGCGCGGTGGCGGGGAGCCCAGGCCGTTTTCGGCGGATCATCTGATCCGCGATATGACCCGCAGGAGACGGCCTGGTTCATCACCACGACGCCGCGTATCCGAAGAGGGGCTAACGGCTTGCGACGCGCCACACGTTCGGAAGCTCAGACGTGCTGCATCGACGTCTGCTGACAGAATTCCCGCTGATACCGAGCGTCAAGACCGCCCGCGTTGTCAGGTGAAAAGGAACTGGCTGCACGTGCAGATATAGCAGCACAGAGGACCGCCAGGATCGTAGTCTGCTTCACGCAGGTGGGCCTCGGCAGCTGCGCGTACCGAGCGGCTGTGATTATCCAACTCGGCCAAGTCGGACTCGTTCTGCTTGAACGCTTCGCGTTGAGCTTCAGCAACGGCTTGACGCGTGCCCGGCGGGGCCCACCGTGAGATCGCGAAATCAGCGCGGAAGGCACCTGTACAGACGCTCGGCTGCGCGAGACCGTCCAGCGCCGTCAGCCAAGGGCGTCGAGCAACTCGCGCTCGCGCCGCGCGCTGAGACCAGCGCGCCTTTCCCGCTCCAGCCCCTGCTCGCGTTCCCAGCGCAACGTATCGGCCACCATCTCCGCCCGCGGCCGATGACGTAGCCCCTCGGTGCGCGCCGATGACCCGTCCCGGGCCGACCACCCTTCCCAGCCCGGCTCGACCAGCCACATCGCCAGCGATTCGGACCCCATGTACTGGGCCACGCCATTGGCGAGCAGCCACGCCGATCCGGCGGAGACCACCGGACCGGTGTGCCCGCCGACGGCGCGGCACAGCTCAATCCACTCTCCGAACGGAACGACCGGACCGACCGCGTTGTAGGTGCCGACGGTCCCCCTCTCCGCGGCGTCGAGCAGCCAGGCGGCGAGGTCCCGCACATCGATCACCTGGGTCGGCATGGCCGGTGTGTCGGGAACCAACATCGGTCCTCTCGGATCGCGTGCGGCGCGGGCCACCCAGTAGCCGGAGCGCCCGCTGTGATCACCGGGGCCGCCGATGAGCCCGGCTCGTGCGATGAGGAGGCGGTCGCCCACAGCGGCCGTCGACGCCTGCTCGCAGGCGACCTTCGCCTCGCCGTACAACTCGCGATCGGCCTCGCTCCGGTCGGTCGGGGCGAGCAGGGGCGCGGACTCGTCCGCCCCCGGAGTGGCATGGGAGGCGTAGGCGTTGCCGGATGAGACATACACCCAGTGCCCGGCCTTACTGCCCAGCACGTCGAGTGCCCCACGAACGAAGCCCGGCTGCCATGACACCTCGACAACCGCGTCCCACACGCGGTCGAGCAGGGGCTCGTACGCCGACGGGTCGCGCCGGTCGGCGGCCACCAGCCTCGCCCCGTCCGCTACTTGTCCGCTCTCACCACGCGCGAGGCAGGTCACCCGATGGCCGCGCTCGATCGCCTGCCGCGACAGCTCCCGACCCACCCATGCCGTTCCGCCCAGAACCAGGATTTCCACACCGACACACAAACACCGAGATCACCACGAGGCCAGACGAATTCGCTGACAGCAGATGGCCAGCCGCCAGACCGATCTCAACTCTCGGGCAACATCCGCTCGGCCCGTTGCGCGTCGGCTGGGGGCCGCGCGGATTCCACGTCCCTGGCTCCGGGGCTTGCTCGACCTTCACCTGCACACTGGCTGGCTCAGCTACCCGGCGGAGGGGCCGCAGCGTCGGCCGGCCCTGAATGCCGCACCCTGACAATTCTCAGGGTCGCGATGTCCGTGGCGCGGTCTACGCTTCGAGGCGCTGACTCGGGGGAGCTCTTGGCCGCTACGGCATTTGGAGCAGGCGATGTGAGCGCTCCGGTCGGGTACAGGAGCAGCCGTGGTGACGACATCTCTCCGTTGCAATGGCTGCGTCGGTTGCGACTACAGAGGAGATCACATGAGGTTGATAGGAATCAGAAAGCGCGCGGCTGCAATGGTCGTGACGTTGATCGCCGCAGTCCTTGTTCCGCTGGCGGCGCAGGCGCCGGCACAGGCAGCACCGAACGGTACGGTCGGAACGGCCGCATGGACACCGGAGATCTACCCGCTGTTCTCGGGCGAGTGGGTACAGCGGAACGTGTCGAGTGCCGATCGGAACGCGGCGCTGGTTGCGTGCTCCTTGGCAAATGGAATCGCCTGCGTGTCGGTTGGCCAAGGCGACGGCAAACACAGCGTCTTCCACCTGTTCAAGTGCGATACGCGGTCGCTCTCGAACTTCATCGACGCGCTCGCTGTCCGCAACCACCAGACGGGCGGAGCCCAAGTCCACTTCTGGGGGCCCAGGTACGACGTCAAGATTCCTGCGGACGGCGTGATCTACACGGTCCGGGACGAGGCGACATACGACTTCAATCGTCTCGATATCTGCTGAGGGCACAAGCATCGACCCGGGCACGCTGATCACGGTGCCCGGGTCGGAAGCCTTTGCAGTGATGGCCGCGGAGCGACGACTTTTTGACGTACAGGCGGTCGAGACCGCCACCGACACAACCACGGCCGCCGAGGCGGCCGGCCACCGGCATTTCGACCGGCAGATCTACCGCCGACGCAACCTCGTCGAACGCTGCTTCAACCGCCTCAAAGGCTTCGGCAGAATCGCCACCCGGATAGGACAAGCCCGCCACCTCCTACGAAGCAGCGGTCAGTCTTGCGTCATTCATACTCCGGGCAAGATCCGTTTGAAGACGGACCCTAAGGGCTGTCACGCAATGATCACCTTCGACTGCCTGCGTGGCGCCGCGGGCTCCCGTGGGGGTTGAATGCCTGGGGTGACGGACTTGACGCAGGCGGTCGATGCCCACGGGGCGACCGAACGAGTGCCGGTGCTCTTGGAGCAGGTCGAGCGCGCGGAAACCCCGGAGGCATGGGCTGAGCTGTGGGACCGCCTCTGCCTTCATGGGGAGACCATGTCTTCGGCCAGCTTCGCGGCGCTTCCACGCCTGGCAACGCTGGCCCCAAGAAGCGACCAAGCCCTAGAACTGGCTGGCGCAATCATGCGGGGCGTCCTTCGGCACCACGACGGCGAAGCTCTGATCGAGGACTGCACAGACGTCATCGCCAGCTTGCGAGAACTGGCAGACCAGCAGCTAAGGGCACGTCCTTCCGACTACCACCGCGTCTTCTGCGACCTACTCGCGTTTGCTGGCCAGTATCACTGGAGCGCGGCCCTGGAGGACTTCACCGACGACTTCTACACCGTGTGCTGTCCCCATTGCGATGTCGAGGTGATCATCGCCATCGGCGACTACGGGCACTACTCGGCGATCCGCGACTGGGATCTGGGCGACGTCGAGCAGCGTGCCCTGCGGCCGGCGCCAACCGAGGAGCTGCTCGATCCGGGCCGATGGATGCACGTCACGACGGTCCGCGACGGAGAACTCCGACTCGCTGAGGGCATCCGCCATCTGTTCGGCCAGGCGGAGTGCCCACGCTGCGCGAGCATGTTCGGCATCGCGGAGACCTATACGGTCGCCAACCTCCCTCCCGCTTCGGAGGCTTAACTGCCTGTGAGAGGAGCCGTGCGCGGCCTGCCATGATTTTGGAATGGCTGGTGTGATCACGGCGTCGGAGTCCTCTTGGATAGCCCCGTTCACCGGGTTGAGCCCTCGGGCGTTCGAGAAGCTGCTTACCCAGCTCCGCCGCGAGGGAGCCGACGACGCGCGGCCAGGTCGCCCCTGGTCTCTCCCGCTGGAAGACCGGCTCCTGCTGGTCGCGACCTACTGGCGCACCAACTTGACCCTGCGACAACTCGCGCCGCTGTTCGGAGTGTCCAAGTCGGCGGCGGACCGGATCGTCGACCACGTCGGGCCCATCCTCGCGCTCCACCAGCGCAAGCGGTTCCGCCGTGACGCTGTGCTGATCGTGGACGGCACGCTCGTGCCGACGCGCGACCACGCGGTCGCCGAGCAGTCCAAGAACTACCGCTACTCGACCAACCACCAGGTGGTCATCGACGCCGATACCCGCCTGGTTGTCGCGGTCGGCCGACCGGTCCCGGGCAACCGCAACGACTGCAAGGCGTGGGCGGAGTCCGGCGCCGCGGCAGCGGTAGGCAACACCACCACGATCGCCGACGGCGGCTACCAGGGCGCCGGCCTCGTCATCCCGCACCGACGCCCGGCTGGCAGCGACCTGTGTGAATGGAAGAGGGAGCACAACCGTTCCCACAAGCAGGTCCGCGCACGCGTCGAGCACGTCTTCGCCCGCATGAAGACCTGGAAGATCCTCCGCGACTGCCGCCTCAAGGGGGACGGGGTTCATACCGCCATGCTCGGCATCGCCCGCCTGCACAACCTGCTGCAGACCGCGTAGCCGTCCACTCCTCCGGACGCTCAGCCCGCCAGGCGCCCATCAAAGATCAATTACGGGACAGCCCTTAGCCACACCCCCGGCCGACCCGGTTCTCAGCCAACCAGATTCGACGCGAGCTCATCGATCGGGTTGCCGGACGTGCCGGAGGCGGATGGCGCCGCGGCGAGGCCTCCCTCAAGGTCCAATGTTCGTCGTATCGTCTCCCCTCACGGGCCACATTCAGCCCGGGGGCCTGCCCCGCGACGCGACCGCCGGGTCGCGTGCGGTCACACGACCTTGACCTCTACGACCGCGCCGCCCCCGCCCGCAAGCCGTCCATGACCAGGTCGAGCAGCCGTGCCGCGCGCGGGCGCCAGTCCTCCGTCGGGGTCATCTGCCACAGACCGCCGATGGCGAGGATGAAGTCGTCGGCCGTGACCCCGCGGCGGATGGTGCCCGCCTCCTCGGCTGTGCGGAGCAGGAGTTCGGCTGCCTCGGCGACGGGGGTGGGGGAGGGCTTCGCCGGCCCTCCTGGCGCACTGGTGGCGAGGCGGATCGCGTCGGCCAGGCCCGCCTTGGTCATGGCGAACTCGGCCAGCCGGTCCATCCAGGTGCGCAGGGCCTGGTCCGGCGGCAGCTCCTGGAGCAGTTGCGTCGCGCTGTCGGCGACCTGCTGCATCTCGTGGCGGTAGATCTCCAGGACGAGGGTCTCGCGGTTGGGGAAGTTGCGGTAGAACGTGCCCTGGCCTACCCCCGCCTTCTTCGCGATGGCGCTGAGAGGCGCGTCCGGGCACCGCGTCAATTCGGACAGGGCGACGCACAGGATGCGTTCACGGTTGCGTTGCGCGTCCGAGCGCAGAGGGGTGTCTTTTTTGTGCTGCACCGTCACTCCTTGAGGCACGTGGCAGGAGCGCACCCTTGCCAAGCGGACAACTGTCCGTTACGTTTCCCGGGTAGCGGACAGATGTCCGGTTGGGGTCCACTCTAGCTCCGGACACGACGGGCACGTCAGTCCTCTGCAGCCGTAAGCGCTGTTCACCTTCCGCCGCGTACGTCATGCACTCCAAGCGCCGCCACAAGCACAAGCGCACCACGATCACGCCCCCCACGCCCCCACGCCCTCCTCTGACGACAAGCGCCCCCCGATCGCCGAGCATGTCGCGCACCACCCGCACCACCGCAACCCGCCACGGCGACGGCCTACGCGCACCCCAAGCCGCCGAAACAGCCCCGCCAGGGTCCATCTGCGGCCCACGCCCGGCCGCCCCTCAAGTACCGCAAGCCTGAAAGAAGTTCCTCATGGCCTTACCGACGTCCAGCGTCATCACCCTGCACATCAACGGCGAGAAGCACACGCTGCCCGTCGACCACCGCACCACCCTCCTCGACGCCCTGCGCGAGCGACTCGATCTGACCGGCACCAAGAAGGGCTGCGACCAGGGACAGTGCGGTGCGTGCACCGTTCTCGTCGACGGCCGCAGGACGGTCGCCTGTCTGCAACTCGCGGTCGCGGCCGAAGGGCGCGAGATCACCACCATCGAAGGCGTCGCGGACGGCGACCACCTGCATCCGGTGCAGCAGGCGTTCCTCGAACTCGACGGTTACCAGTGCGGCTACTGCACGCCCGGACAGATCTGCTCGGCGATCGGCATGCTCGCGGAGCACGCCGCCGGATGGCCGAGCGCCGCCTCCGACGACGTCCGTCCGGCGGCCGGGCCGCCGCCGCTGACCCCGGACGAGATCCGTGAGCGGATGAGCGGCAACCTGTGTCGTTGCAGTGCCTATACGTCGATCGTCGAGGCCGTCGCACGAGCCGCCGAAGCCGACGTCCCGTCGGGTGCGAACGTGCCGGCGCAGTCCAAGGAGGTCGCCGCATGAGGGAGTTCGACTACCGCAGGGCCTCCGACGTGCCGGGAGCCGTCGCCCTCCTCGACGCCGATCCGGACGCACGCTACCTCGCCGGCGGCACCAACCTGGTCGACCTGATGAAGAGCGGCGTGGAACGCCCCGCCCGCCTCGTCGACGTACGTGAACTGCCCCTGGACCGCATCGAGCCGGCGCCGGACGGTGGACTGCGCGTCGGTGCGACGGCCACCAACAGCGACCTCGCCGCCCACCGCGAAGTCCGCAGCCGCTATCCGATGCTGGCCCAGGCGGTCCTCGCCGGTGCCTCCGGCCAGCTCCGCAACATGGCCACCGTCGGCGGCAACCTCCTCCAGCGCACCCGCTGCGCCTACTTCACCGACACGACCAAGCCCTGCAACAAACGCGAACCCGGCAGCGGCTGCCCGGCCATCAGCGGCGAGCACCACAACCACGCCATCCTGGGCGCGTCCCAGACCTGTGTGGCCGTACACCCGTCGGACATGGCCGTCGCCCTGACCGCCCTCGACGCCGTCCTGCACTACGAAACCGCCGACGGACAGGGCGAGTTGCCGATCGAGCAGCTGTACCTTCCCGTCGCCGACACCCCGCACCGCGAGACCGCCCTGCCGTCGGGTGCGCTGATCACCGGGGTCACCCTGCCCCGGGTTCCGGTCGCGGCCCGTTCCCGGTACCGGAAGGTGCGCGAGCGCGCCTCCTACGCCTTCGCCATCGGCTCCGTCGCCGCCGCGCTCGACATCCGCGACGGGGTCGTGCACGACGCACGCCTGGCGTTCGGCGCCGTCGCCTCCCGGCCATGGCGCGCACACATCGCGGAGCGTGCCCTCATCGGGGCGCCCGCCACGGCCGAGACGTACGCGGCCGCCGCCGAAGCCGAACTCGCCGCGGCCCGGCCGCTGCCGCACAACGGATACAAGGTGACCCTGATGCGCAATCTGACCGTGGCCGTGCTGAGCGAGCTCGCCGAGGAGGCCGCGCGATGACCACCACCGCGCAATCAGCCCCCGTACGCGCGGTCGGCACCGGTCACGTCCGGGTCGAGGGCCGCGACAAGGTCACCGGCGCGGCACGCTACGCGGGAGACATCCCGTTCACCGAACTCGCCTACGGATGGCTGGTGTTGTCCACCGTGGCGCGCGGCCGCATCCGCGACATCGCCAGCGCTGCAGTCCTTGAGATGCCCGGCGTCGTCGCCGTCCTGGACCACCGCAGCGCCCCGCGCCTGAAGACCGACTACGTCGGTCTGCTGGGCATCAGTCCCGACCCCACCTGCGCCGTCTTCCAGAACGACACCGTGCCCCACCTGGGCTGGCCGGTGGCCCTCGTCGTCGCGGAGACACCGGAGCAGGCGCGGGAGGCCGCCGAGGCCCTGGTCGTCGAGTACGAACCGCTGCCGCACGACATCGAGTTCACGGGGGAGCACCCGGACTCCTACCCCGTGGACGGCCACATGCCCGGGGTGACGGACAAGGGCGACCTCGAAGCCGAACTGGCCGCGTCGGCCGCCGTTGTGGACGAGGAGTACACCACCCCGGAGGAACACCACCACCCCATGGAGCCCCACGCGGCGACCGCCCGCTGGGACGACGGCCGGCTGGAGGTGGTCGACTCCAACCAGGGCGCCACGTGGGTCGTCGGCGAGCTGGCGAACCTGTTCTCGCTGGATCCCGCATCGGTACGGGTGCGTTCGGAGCACGTCGGCGGCGGCTTCGGCAGCAAGGGCGTACGCGCCCACCAGGTGGCGGCCGTGATGGCCGCGACGATCCTCCGGCGTCCGGTGCGCGTCGCCCTGACCCGGCCCCAGATGTTCGCACTGGCCGGGCACCGCAGCCCCACCGTCCAGCGGGTCAGGCTCGGCGCCGACGCCGACGGGCGGCTGCGTGCCCTGGACCACCGCTCGGTGAGCCGCACCGCCACCGTGTACGAGTTCGTCGAGCCGAGCGCCGGCGTGGCGCGGGTGATGTACGACGCCGACGCCCACCACACCGAGAACCGCGTCGTACGCCTCGACGTGCCCAGCCCCACCTTCATGCGCGCGCCCGGTGAGGCTCCGGGAGCCTTCGCCCTGGAGTCCGCGCTCGACGAACTCGCCGAGAAGTGCGGGATCGACCCGATCGAACTGCGCCTGCGCAACGAACCGGACAAGGGCCCCGTCTCCGGCCTGCCCTTCGCGACCCGCAACCTGCGCGCCTGCTTCGAGGAGGGCGCCCGCCGCTTCGGCTGGACCGAGCGCGATCCCCGGCCGGGCGTGCGGCGCGAGGGCCGATGGCTGCTGGGCACCGGCACCGCCGCCGCGTCCTTCCCCGCCGGTGCCGCCCCCTCCACCGCCGCCATCACCGCCGAGGCCGACGGCCGCTTCACCGTACGGATATCCGCGGCCGACATCGGCACCGGCGCGCGGACCGCGCTCACCCTCGTCGCGGCCGACGCCCTGGACGTCGTACCGGAGCGGGTGACCGTGCGGATCGGGGACAGCGAGTTCGGCTTCGCGATGATCGCGGGCGGTTCGATGGGCACCCGCTCCTGGTCCATGGCCGTCATCGCGGCCGCCCGCGAGCTGCGGGAACGACTCGTCCCCGGCATGGTGATCCCCGCCGAAGGCATCACCGCGCGCTCGGACACCACCGCGCAGATCGCCGCCCTCGCCAACATGGAACGACACTCCTACGGCGCCCAGTTCGCCGAGGTGGCCGTGGACCCGGCCACGGGCGAGGTGCGCGTACGACGCATGCTCGGCATCTTCGCCGCCGGCCGCATCGTCAACCCGCTGACCGCACGCGGCCAGTTCACCGGCGGCATGATCTGGGGCATCTCCATGGCCCTGCACGAGGAGGCCGTGCGCGACCCGGCCTTCGGCGGGCCCGTCGGCGCCGACCTGGCCGGCTACCACGTGGCCACACACGCCGACGTCCCGCGCATCGAGGCGGACTGGGTGGAGGACACCGACCCGGACGACCCGGTCGACATCAAGGGCATCGGCGAGGTGGGCATCGTCGGCGCCGCGGCAGCCATCGCCAACGCGGTCTGGCACGCCACCGGCGTACGGCACCGCAGCCTGCCCATCCGCCCGGACCGCGTCCTGACGGCTGGCAGCGATGCTTGACCTGCTGCCGGAGCTGAAGAACTGGCTGGCCGAGGGGCGTGATGTCGCCGTCGCCACCGTCGTGTCCGTCGGCGGCAGCGCCCCTCGGGGCCCCGGTGCCACCCTCGCCGTCGACAGGGCCGGCACGGTCATCGGCTCGGTGTCGGGCGGGTGCGTCGAGGGTGCGGTCTACGACCTGTGCGCGCAGGCCCTGGAGACCGGGCAGAGCGTGCTGGAGCGCTTCGGCTACAGCGACGAGGATGCCTTTGCCGTAGGTCTGACCTGCGGCGGCGTCCTCGACGTGATGGTCACGCCCGTCCTCGCGGACACGCCCGTCAGGACGCTGCTGTGCTCCGCCCTGGACCTGGTGGCCCAGGGCGAGCCGGTGGCCCTGGCCCGAGTCGTCGAGGGCCCGGCCGGGCACCTCGGTGCCACCCTGCTCGTCCGCGGCGACGGCTCCACGGAAGGCGGCCTCGGGATCCACGAGGACCTCGACCGCACGGCCGCGGCTCAGGCCCTGGCCGCCCTCGACGCCGGACGCACGGGCACGGTGGAGCTCTCGCCGGACGGCTCGCACTGCCCCGACGGCCTCACCCTGCTCGTGGAGTCGAGCACGCCTCCGCCGCGGATGATCGTCTTCGGCGCGGTCGACTTCGCCGCGGCGCTGGTGCGGGCCGGCAAGTTCCTCGGCTATCACGTCACCGTGTGCGACGCCCGGCCGGTGTTCACCACGCCGGCACGCTTCCCCGAGGCGGACGAGGTCGTCGTGGACTGGCCGCACCGCTATCTGCGGGGCACCCGGACCGACGGCCGGACCGTGCTGTGCGTCCTCACCCACGACGCCAAGTTCGACGTGCCCCTGCTCGAGGTCGCGCTGCGGCTGCCGGTCGCGTTCGTGGGCGCGATGGGCTCCCGCCGCACCCACCTCGACCGGAACCGCAGACTGCGCGAAGTGGGCCTGAGCGAGGAGGAATTGGCGCGCCTGAGGTCCCCCATCGGCCTCGACCTCGGAGGCCGTACGCCCGAGGAGACCGCCTTGTCGATCGCCGCGGAGATCGTCGCGACCCGCAGAGGCGGAACGGGCCTCCCGCTGACCGATTCGGGAACACCGATCCATCACAGGGCGACGGCTCCGGCTCTCTCCCACCGCTCACCCGGTGGACGGGAACCGTCCACCGAGATCGCGGACCTCGCTTCCTAGCCTCGGTTGCTTTCGCCGGAGGTCTAGGTCACGGCGATTTTCACGGTTGTCTCCGCGTACATGGGCGGGGTGAACTGGTCGCGAGTCTGCACCTGCACGGTGTAACTACTGGCCGCATCGTTCGGGAACTCTCCGGAAATGTGGCCGTTCTCCACCTTGATGCCTGTGGGCAGCGGCGGGTTCACCTCGGTGGTGACCAGGGAGCCTTGGAAGATCGAGTCGCCGCCGGAGAACAGGGCGACATCGAATTGCTGCCCGCGCTTCACCGATATGTTCTGGTTCGCCTCGATGGGCCGGGGACGGTGGGCGTGTGCGTCGCTTGCCGCGGCACCCTGCAGGATCAGCGAGGCTCCTGCCATGACCGCATCGCATACCGAGACCAGAACCCATACGTTCTTCGGCACTGCCTTGTGCAGGGTGATGTTGCGGATCACCTGGCAGGCCCTTGGCGTCGCGTCGAGCACGGATTCGGCCATGGCCATGGCGTAGAGCGGGGCCGGCATCTCGTCCTTGGACGACTGGGTGCCGCCGACGTTGCAGGTGAGAATGCCCAATCCGAAGGCCAGCTGGATGATCGAGCCGGGCACGAGGCTTGCCGCCGCCTTGGTCCTCGCCTGATTCGGGTCCGGGTCGCTGTCGTACCCGAGGTTCTTCAGCAGGGAGGAGACCGCGCCCGTGTTGTCCCAGAACATGGACACCACCGAAGAGACGATGTCGAGAACGAAGGCCACCGATTTGACCGTGCACCCGGCGATTCCCCAGCCGTCCCATTCCTTCCGCGGCGCGGTGACGGAGGGAATGCTCAGCGCATAGGACCAGGCCGTACCGACGATCTCACAGACGTTCAGTATTTCCTCGGCGATGTTCTTCTTGTTCCAGGAGGGGATCCAGTCCGTCGGTCCTTTCAGGAGATCGGTGAGCCCTACGACGACCGCGAGCATGACGCCGGCCGGGATGGCGCTGCACTGGAATTGCACCAGCCGCATGTTCTCGGCCGGGTCCTGCGCGACCTTCTCGCCCTTGGTGGGTTCGCGGAAGGTGGGGATGGGGATCGTCACGAACTTGCCGCCGGGGAAGGGCGGGTTGTCGACGCCGTTGATGAGTTTGTACAGCGTCGTGACGAAGAACGCCATGATCAGGCTGGCGAGACCCAGGATGCTGGGCTTCTCGCGCTCCTCCGGCTTGACGCCGGCGGCTGACTGCACCCAGGTGTAGAGGGTCTCGACGAATCCCATGTCCTCCAGGGGCTGGACGAGGAGCGCGACCACCTCGTCGACCACTTTGAGCGTGAAGTCGACGAACTTCTTGACG
The DNA here is from genome assembly GCF_043195415.1 of Streptomyces sp. Y7. NCBI lineage: Bacteria > Bacillati > Actinomycetota > Actinomycetes > Kitasatosporales > Streptomycetaceae > Streptomyces > Streptomyces sp. Y7. The sequence continues at coordinate 177,183 of NZ_JBIDDQ010000001.1, read as the reverse complement.
AGCTTCCCCGCTGCCACGAGGAAGTCATCCACGAACTTCTGAACGGCGCGAAGCAGGTTCACGACCTTGGCGCTGCTGGTGGTTCCTGCGTCACTCGGGTCGAGGAAGTCGGTGAGGGCGTCCCAGATCGTCCCCAGGTCGGTCAGGAGGTCCGTCCAGGCCGTGTCCCCGGCGAGGTCGCTCACGAAGTTCTTGAAGTCGTCGAGCAGCGGGCCGTCGCCCATGTCGAGGACGTCCGCGAAGGATGAAGGGAGGTCGTTTGCGCCCAGAGCCTTGTTCTGCATCCAGTTGGCCTGGGGGGTGTTGAGATCGCCCTTCGCGACCGACCCTCCGGATTCTGTGGGAATGTCACCGGACTTGTTCGGGAAGTCTCCGACGCGCGTGTCGGAGTACTGGGCGCTGATGAGGTCGAAGTATTCCTTGACCACGGGTCGTTGGTCCTGGAACCACTGTTCGGAGCGCAAGCCGAAGTTGGTGATCATGGTTTTGGAAAGCGGCAGGACCGTGCCGGTCACACATGACTGGATGGCCTTCTTTGTGTCCCAGATGTCACCCATTTCGAAGAGTGACTTCAGCCAGTCGATCACCCGCATGATGGCGTCGGCGATCATCTGGAAGACGGCCTCGACGGCTTGGATCGCCTGCTCGATCGCCTCGATGATCATTTCACCGAGCGAGACGATGGCATCGCCGATCCAGACCGCGATTTCGACTACGGCGGAGACGAGGACCTCGGCGACCTGGGTGGCGCCGGTCTTGATGCCCTCCCACACGTCGGATGCCCAGCTGGTGAAGTCGTCCCACCAGCCCCCGTAAGCGGGGTGGCCGTTGCGGTAGCCCCGGTAGGCGTCGATCTCGTCCTGGCTGCGGAAGGCCTGGAAGGCGGGCCGCTCCCGGTCCCAGAGCTGTATGACGTAGCCGACGACGGGCTCGGCGTATTCGCCGTCGAACGTGAGCTTGAGATCCTCGTTTCCTGCGGCCCGGGCGTACATGTTGGTGCAGTGGTCGACGACGACCTGTGGCGTGAGCCCGCGGTCCTCCAGGGCAGCCCAGTCGGCGAGATCGCTGACTCCGAGCTTCATGTTGTTCGGGGTGACCTTCGCGTCCTTGAGGAGGCCGGCCGAGAACTTCCCCTTCTGGGAGGGCAGTGTGCTTTCGCCGGCGAGGAAGGAGTTGGCCTGTGCGGCGAAGTCGATGGCAGCGCCTTGTTGGAGGTTGTCGGCGTTGAGGTGGACGACGGGTGGGTTGAGGCCCCGCGCGGCGATGGAGACGACGAGCTTGCCAGAGGGATTGGTGGTGACGGCGATGGGCCGGCCCGGTCCCACCTGGTACGAGATCTCGTCGATCTGCACTTCCACCAGCGAGTCCGCCGAGACGCTCACGCGATGGCCATTCATGGGCTTGCCCTCGGTGGACAGCAGGGTCGCTTCGGCGACATAGTGCGAGACGACGAAGGGGTCCTGGTTGGTGCGGGGTGGTATACGCACCTTGTCCGTCTGCCATTGCGACGTCGTGACGTCCTGAGTGCATACGCAGTACGCCTCGGCCGGGCTCATCCCGCTCATCTTGATCAGCTCGGACGGCTTGAAGTCCGGATAAGGATCCAGCTGGAAGTCGATGATGTCGGCGTGCAGTCCGACCGTGACCAACGTTGAGGCACCCGGCGGCGCTTGGTAGACGGGGGCCATCCTGCCGCCGCGCTGTCCCATCACGGATACCTTGCCGGCGCCGGGGCGATAGGCGATCAAGTACTCCAGGCTGCCGGTCCCGCTGTAGTCGTAGGCGGTCACTGTGTCCGCCGGTGAGGCGAAGTTGTAGCCGCCCATGCCGTGCCGGTTCCAGATGTCGCAGGCGTACTGCGTGGGCGCCTTGTCGTCGCGCTTGAGGATCCACACGGTCTGATCGCCGTAGTTCGGCACATCGCCCGGGCGGTAGGCGAAGATGTGGTCGTTCTTTCCCAGGCCCGAGAAGTCGAACGGCAGAAGACGGTCGTTGGGGCGGATGAGGTCGTAGCCGCCGAGGCCATGGGTGTCGCTCGCCACTTCGGCGGCGAACCCGCCCTGCTTGTCGGAGGTGACGATGTAGGCCATCCCCGCACCGGGGCGGTACGCCAGCAGGTGTGTGTTGCTGCCTGAGCTGTTGTAGTCGAGTCCGACGACGATGTCCGCGGGGTTGTTCAGGGTGAAGCCGCCCAGCCCTGTGGTGGAGATGACCTCGGGATGGAAGCTCCCGTCCTTCTGGGGGGCCAGGACCCAGGCCGTGCCGGTGCCAGGCCGATAGGCCAGCAGGTGATCGTTCTTACCGGAGCCGGTGTAGTCGAACGGCACGAGCCGGTCAGCGGCACTCGCCAGGTCGTACTTCCGGCCCGATTCACCGATGCCGCCCGTGGCCGCGGAGACCACCGAGGTGAAACCGTTCGCGCCGGCCTCCTTCTTGAAGATGGCGAACTTTCCCGACCCTGGTCGGTAGGCGAGAAGGTGACGGGCACTCCCGGCCCCCGTGTAGTCGTAGGACACCACCTGGTCCAGGGGAGAGGAGAAGTCATAGCCCGGGAGCCCCGATTCCGAGTGGTAGACGCGGTCGAACCCGCCGGGTGACGATGTGCGGCCGACGACCCACACCACCCGTGTACCGGGCCGGTAGGCGAGTAGGCAGTCGGCCTTGCCCTGACCCGTGTAGTCGAATGCCACCAGGCGATCCTGCGGAGCCAGCAGATCGTAGCCGCCGATCCCCGACGGCGCGGAGGTCACCTTGGCCGACGTCCACGCCGGCTGCACCACCCTGGCTTGGTCCGGCCCCACCCCCCGGCGAATGGTCTGCCACGTGGCCTGGTGGAGAACCTGCAGGTTTCCCGCCGCACCTCCCTGGTGCGAGGACGTGCCGAACACATGGAGGAGGCCGTCGGCGTCCTGCCACACCCGCGCACGTGCCTCGACGTCGAACTCCGTTGCCACGACGCCGTCCATCATGAGGTGATGGCCGGGGGCCATGTACGACCCCGTCATCAAGTAGGGACTGTCGAGATAGGCGAAGCCCACATCCCCTTGGGGGTTGTCCTGGTTGAGGTTTGGGACGTAGTAGCTTCCGCAGAACTGGTCGACGCTTTTGCTGACTACGTAGGGGCCGCGGAACTGTCCCGCCGATTCCTCGTACCGCAGCAACTGCTTCCCGTTCAAGAAGTAGTAGACATAAACGTTCCTCTGGCCGGTCGCCGCATAATAAGGCAGGAATCCACCGCCGACGATCGGGAAGCCGGGAGCGTACATCGTGGTGCTGTGCAGGGTCCAGGCGGGATCGCTGCCAGTGAATGCAGGAAGTTGCGGCAGCAGCACGAAGAAGGAAGCGCCGCCCGAAATGCTGAGTGTCGATCCGAGCACCAGCGGCCCGCTGTCCGGGGAGTATGAAACGCACAGCGAGCGGGCATAGTTGCCTTCAATGGCGAACTCGGTCCTGTTCGACCACGAGCACTGAGTGGTGCCGGCTGTGCCACTCTCCAGCATCAGCACCATCCCGAACGCGCGTGCCGCACCGTCCCGAGGAGAGCAGATGGCCCACACCTCCCCGGACGGATGCACGACAGCAAGCACCTCGGCGACCAGCGGTGCGTCCGCGACCTCCTGTTGCTCCCAACCGGTGTCGGACGACTCCGTACGCTGCAGGTAGGTCAGCTTTCCGGCGGGGGTGATGACCAGCGCTTCCTCTCGCCCCTCCTTGAAGGGATTGGCGAACAGGGCTTCCTGGTTGATTCCGTCACCCACGGAAACACCGATCGCGCGAACCGCGTCCTGCATCATCTGCGTCGTCACAGAGAACGACCCCGGTGTGATCGGAGCGGCGGTGGTTTCATCCGCGACGCTCGGGTAACGACGAAAAGTTTCGATGCCCATGGCAAACTCCAGCGAATTACACGCACACGTGATGACTCACGGAATGGGGCCCGAAAAGGGCAGTGTCGCAGCAGGGCGACAACTCACGTAGAGGCACGTCGAAATGGCGGGCCTGCAGGCACTCCCGGTGCCGAACCCGGCGGCCATACGGTCACGTTACGCCGAATGAACAAGCTGTCAACTGCAGGCCGCAAAATATCGCGGCCTTACTTGCTGTGAACCTAAACGGAACGCTTATGAACCGCTCATTCCGCATCTCAACGCCCAGCTATTCCGGTCGCGTTGCGGCGCTCATTCTTCGACGCCCGCAACTGCGCGCCGCAACTGCGCGGTGCTCAGGCGGAGTTGGCGTTCGCCGAGCGCGGGGAGTAAGCACGGCCAGGGACCCGGGTGACCGTCAAGGGCAGACTTGTCTGCAGCGCAGGCAGTGTCTCGTGCAAGGCGTCTACGGGGCCCCAGTTGGTAGGGCCCGCTGGCACAAGGCATCCGGTGTGGTCTCGGGTCCCTCACGAGCCGTCAGTGACGGCTGGGGGACTCGGTCGAGTTGACTGCGCGATGTGATTCCGAGCTTGGTGAAGGCTTTCCACCAGTGGTACTGCACGGTGCGGGGACTGATGAAGAGACGGGTGGCGGTCTCGGGGTTGAACAGGCCGTTGCGGGCCATCCCTGCGATCTGAGTTTCCTGTGCGTTCAATTGCTCTGCCGTGCCGGGGCCGTTCGTCTGTGGGAAGTCGCCGGTGATTCGAAGTACTCGGCTTGCTCGCTCGGCGAAGGCTGCCACGCCCATCGTGTCCAGCCTCACCGAGCACGGCAAGACCGACCAGGAAACGGTCCGGCACGGGGCCCTCTCGCAGGCCGAACGCGGTGCTCAGTGCATCACGCTGTTGCACGGGTAGATGTTCCAGCCGTTCCAACTGGCGAGGTCAAGGTGGTCGCCTACATGTCCAGGACGACGTCGGTTTCGGGGTGGGCGCAGCAGATGAGGGCCTGGCCGTCCGGGGGTGGCTCGAGCGGCGCGGGAGAGTAGGCGACCCTTCCGGACAGGACAGGGGTGATGCAGGTGTGGCACACGCCGGTACGGCAGCTCCAGCGGGTGGGGACGTCGCAAGCGTCGGCGAGTTCGAGCACGCTCCGTGCGCTGTCGGGGAACGGCGTGGAGATGCCGCTGCGGGCGAAGGTCACCAGTGGTCCCGTTCCGGTGGGGCCTGGTGGCTGGTGAGGCCGCGACCCGACCTTCCCGCTCACACCCGGGGTGATGGACGGCAGGGTCCCGAACAGCTCCGTGTGTATCCGTGCCGGGGCGATGCCCGCGGCGGCGAGGGCATGTTGCATGTCGGTCATGAAGGAGGCGGGTCCACAGATGTAGGCGCTCGCGTCAGCCGGTACGGCGAGAGCCGCCAGGGCGTCCTTGGTGAGGCGTCCCGGGGTGGCGTGGACCGTACTGACTTCTTCGAGCGTGGCCGCACTGTAGAAGATGTGTTCGTGGGCGTGCGGCAGTGAGCTGAGCACGGCGTGTGCCTCGTCGGCCAGCGGATGTTCTCGCGGCCTGCGGGCCCCGTGGATCCACCAGACCTCGCGGTCGGTGGGCCGGGCGGCCAGCTCGTGCAGCATGGCGAGCACCGGCGTGAGACCGATCCCGGCCGAGACGAGGAGAACGGGCCCCGTGGGTTCCGTGAGAATGAAGTCGCCGCGGGGCGCTGCGACTTGAAGGACGGTGCCGGCGCGCAGCTTGGTGGTGAGGTAGGCGCTGGCGGTGCCCTGCGGTTCGTGCTTGACACTGATCCGGTAACTGGCGGAGTCGGGCGCCGAGGACAGCGAGTAGCTGCGGATGGTGGCAGGCTTGCCGGCTCCGGGGATCCGGAGCGTGAGGTACTGGCCTGCTCGAGCGCTCGGCAGACGGGTCCCGTCGGTCGAGGTCAGGCGGATGGAGAACACCGTGGCGCTCTCGGCCACGACGTCCGCCACCCGCAGCTCGCGGAAACCGTCCCAGGCGGGACCGCGGGCGGCATCCGCACCTTCGGCCGCGGTCAGCAGCTCACGGAACGATCCCTGCCAACCCGGGCTGAGAGCAGGGATGTCCAGTGCGCGCCGCAGCATGGCCGGGTCACGGTCGGGAAGGTACAGCAGCGCGTCGGTGTCGGCGACGCTCAGTGCTCCGGGTCCGGAGCCGGTCTTGATGATCGGGTCGCCGGCCTGGATGTCTCCCTCCTGGACGACACGCATGTAGAAGCCGGGACGGTGGTGGCTGACCAGCAGGGCGGGCAACTCGGGCTCGCCCATCCGCAGCCCGACGCGGTAGCAGGTGACCCGGGGCTGGGTGACCTCGAACTCCGCCTCGCCGATGCGGTACCGATCGCCTATGCAGACTTCGTCGTCGGGCAGACCGTCGACGGTGAGGTTCTCCCCGAACTGGCCGTAGGTGAAGTCGTCCCGTCGGAAGTGCCGCTGCCAGTACCGGTAGGACTCGATCTGGTAGACCAGTACGGCGCGTTGCTCACCGCCGTGCCCCTGCGTGTCCCCCTGGCCGTCCCCGTCGATGTTGAGGCGGCGGGCCGTCACGGGGCCGCTCACGGGTTGTTTCCACACACCCGTGTAGACGGTCTTGCCCTGCCAGGGCACGTTCTTCGGCTTTCCCACGTTCACCGACAGCACTGAAGGCATCCCACTACTCCTCACGGCTGTGATCGATCACCTTCAGTGATCTCGCGATCACAGATCGGTGGCGCGACGGGTCTCGTCGAGCGTGGGATGGCGATCGACGCCGCGCGAGATCACGTTCTGTCCTGGTTCCAGTTGAAGCCGATTTCCGTCCAGGTACACCTCGATCTTGTCGGAGTTCGCATGACACGTGCCCTGAGATCCGCCGCACGGCCGTCCAACCGGTGCGTGCCCAGTGCAGGACCAACTCGGCGACTTGGCGCAGCTTGATGTTGGTGTGCTGCGGGACCTCCCACAGCACGGCCCAGCCCTGGTCCGGTGTGACCACGCCCCATGGCGACCATCATCCCGATGGCCTGGTCCGTCACCGCCTGCGAGACGACGGCCTGCCTGAGCCGCTGTACCTCTTCCTCCAGCTCAAGGCCAGGTCCACTCCGTGATCGCCGTCCTCACGTCCCGTGGTCACGCGTCCATTCTGCGCGGACGGTTTTGACACACCAGCGTGACACGTGGCAGACATGCGTCGCTCCGTCCTCGCGTGTGTGCTCCAGCCTGCGCGGCCGGAGCACACACGGGGGCTGCGCTTCCGAACCCCCACCCTCGGCAGACGCTGCCGCCGCGGGCCAGTACGGGGTCAGCGGGAGGAACGGGCACAACCGCCGAGTCACCATCAGCGGCTTTCTCACACGACCGCGCGGGGCAGAGAACGAAAAGGCGCGGTCGGCGTGGTGCCTGGTCAGAACCGACGCTGACGACTGGTGCGCGGCGGGATCTTCGTGACGACTCCACCGGCTTGCCTCACCTGCGGGAGCGGGCATGCGGGGCGGTCGCCCTCCCAGCGGTCGGTTTCGGACCGCTGCGAAGTGCTCCCGCCGGCCCTCAGCGCCTCCCGTTGTCGGTGCCGGCTGGGAGTCTTGGCGGCATGGACGCTGATGATGAGCAGGTGCTGCGTGGCCGGGTGTACGGAGCTGAGCCCGGCCACGCCGGACCGCTGTCGGGACAGACATATGTCGAGCTGGTGGGCGGCCCTCTGGACGGACTGCTCCTGGACGTCACCGGCTGGACGCGAGACGAGATCGGAACCGGCGTCGCCCTGGAGACGGAGCTCGGGCAGTTCGGACCTGGGGGGCGGGCACTTTACGACCCGCGCCCGGGCGACCCCGGCCGATTCGACTGGACCGGCGACAGCCCCTGACCGCGCCGTCCGGAGCCGCCGACACAGGAGGGTCGGCAGAGCCAAACGGCATAGAGCAGCTTCTTGAGGCGTCCATAACAGCTGGGCCGAAAAGCCAGGGAGGCGAGAGTGCGGTGCAGGTCGAGGCGTCCTTCCCGGCGGACGGGCGGGGCGCAGCGAATGCGATCTGAGTCACATGAGTGATCCGCCTCGGCTGATATGTTCACGACGACCAAACACCCGGAAGGGCCAGCTTCCGGCTATCTGTGCGCATGCGCACAAGGGGGAAACCGAATGTTCGCGAGGAAACTCGCTGTGCTCACTGTGGGCGCCTGCGCTGTCGCGGGACTCATCAATGTGCCTGCTTCACATGCCGCAACGGGGGATCCAGTGGCCTTCACTGGTCAAGTGGATTCTGAGATACCGCTGGACGGAGCCCAGTTCACGCTACGCGCCGACCTACCGGCCGTACAGACGGCAGACCTCGCCGACGGCGCGGAGGTCGACATGCTGAAGCTCCCCACAGCAGGGATCAGCACCACCGGCAACTCGTTCACCGTCGCGGTTGACCCGGACGACGTGCCCGCTCGCTACATTGGATCCAACGGTCTGGTGTCGCTGGAGATGGAGATTTACGACCCGAGGACCGACAGCTACGCGTGGACGACACAGTCGGTGCGGCTCATCGGTGAGGCGACCGCCGGCGCCGCCCGGTCTGCGTCGGCCAAGAGCTGGGCCAACCCGCTCGCCTCGGAGCGGTCTGGGAACGCCCGCTCCGCCGCGAGCCGGGCGCCGAAGGTCAAGGTCCATCTGGACAAGGCTCCCAAGGGAGTGAAGAACGCCTTCTCATCGCGCGCCGACACCTGCCGCACCACAAAGATCGGGCAGAACGATGCCTGGGCCACTATCGGCGAGGGCTTCCCGGCCGCCCCTGGCTACGGCACTACGCGCGGCAAGGCGTGGATGACCCACCGCAACGGCGCCGAGATCACCTACGGTGCGGCCGTCAGCAAGGACGGAGTCAAGTGGGCCGCGTCCGGCAGCGCGTCGGTGGCCAATTCCAAGGGCTTCGACTTCATCTGGGACGCCGACGCCAACCCGACCATCTCGTACCGGACCGAGGTGCGCTACTACAAGTACAAGTACGACTGCGGCGGTGTGATCATCAATCGCAAGCTCAAGGCCGTGTCGGAGACGGGTGGTGTGAAGACCATCCACACCAACTCCAATCCGCCGTACTGGCTGTCCCGCACGAAGTGCACCTTCGACATGCCTGCAGGCACGTGGACGAAGACCACCGGCAAGACGTACTCCAACTCCGGCGGCGTCAAGATCAGCACGGTCATCGGGATCGAACTGAGCACCTCGCGGGCTTACACCACGGGCTCCACGCTCAGCTACAAGATGGACGCCGGGCACGACTCCCTGTGCGGCAACACCGACAAGCCGGGCTACGCGTCCAAGGTGCAGCAGTTCTACAACCGGATCCAAGAGGAACTGTGACCCACAGTCCCGGAAGTGAGGAGGCCGCCGTGTCCGCACGGCGGTCCCTCCGCCCACGTAATCGAAAGACCGTGTTGATCCTCGCCGCGGCGGCCACCGCACTGGCACTTCTTGGCGGATGGCTGTACAGCAACAACGAGCGCGTGGAGCACATCAACGGCGAAGGCCCGCTCCAGTCCGACACATCCGAGGGTGCCACGTCGGTCTACGCACCGAAGACCGTTCCGTGGGCGGTGACATTCGGTAGCTATCTGCTCTGCTCCAGCAGCGGTGAGACGATCACTCTCGACGGTATCCGCTACGACACCCCGGTCGAGCCGAAGTCAGTCTCGCTGAAGCTGCGGACGGTGACTCCGCAGATGTGGAAAGCGAGCGTCGACGCGGGCTACATCGGCGCCGCCCTGGGCGAACCCCCGCACTTCCAAAAGCGCAAGGCACCCGGCCATTACGCGGACGCCCGCGCAGGCAGCCGTATCACCCAGAGCTGTTCCGATCAGGACCAGGAAGGTGCCGGCTTCACCGAGCTGCTGTTTGTCCTGGACGTGGGCAAGCAGGGCGGCTTCATCGACACCGCGTGGATCGACTACCACGTAAGCGGGAAGCCGTACTCGCTGCGGTTGGACTGGAAAATGGTCGCCTGTGGATCGAAGATCCCTCACACGGTGGCCGGAACAGTGGTGTGCGACGGACGCCAGTCCTGAAGTCGATCACGGGGTGTGGTCTCACTGTGTGTTGGCCTAGTAACGGGTCAACTCACGCCCACTACGCGTCTGCCAACGGCAAACACGTACCACGACCGACGAGGCTGGCCGGAACGGCAGTGCTCGTCAGGCCGTTGGCCCCGCGCAGTGCCGCCGCACGTCCCGCACGAGCGCATACGAGGCACTGAGGAGGATCACAGCTTCAGCCGCGATCCAGTGGGCCGATGCCCCAGAGCGGAACTCATGAACGGCACGAGCGAGCAGCAATATGAGTGATCCAAACGAATCGGCCTAGCGGCACGTGTGCCTGCCCCTGCCGGACCCGCTCAGTTCCCGTGCTGTGCTGATCAGGGTGGGTGACCACAGGACGGCCCTTAGGGTCGTGTCTTCAAAGTGGGATTGTCGGGCGACACTTCGCTAGCCGTCCCGCTATGAGGTCATCGGTGGATCCGTGCGGGCGTCGTAGGCGGCGCGGGCATCGTCGATCCGGGCGAGGTGCGCGACGCTCCATTCGAGCAGGGGCGCGGTGGCCTCGCGCAGGGTGATGCCCATGTCGGTGAGCTCGTAGCTGACGTGCGGCGGCATCACGTCGTGGACGGTGCGGGTCAGGATTCCGTCGCGCTCCAGGCTGCGCAGCGTCACGGTGAGCATGCGCTGGCTGATTCCGTCGATGGCCCTTTTGAGCTCGGTGAAACGGCGAGGCCCTTCTCGGAGATGGCGCACGACCAACAGCGACCATTTGTCTCCGACGATGTTGAGCACCACCCGGGTTCGGCATGCATCGCTGGGCTGCGTCGCCGGCTGCGGATCGCCCTGTGCCGCGTCCACGGTTACCTCCAGAGAACCGGGGCACCGAAAAGTGCCTTATTGCCTGCGGCGCGACGTGTGCACCAGCATGCTCATGGTACTGAAACGGTACCGAGGCACGAAAGGTAACCGTTAGCCGCGAGTCGGCGGCATGCGCGTGGCCGTGCTCTTCTACTCCTGCAAAGGAAGAACGATGTCCGTATTTCTCCTCATACACGGCGCTTGGCACAGCGGGAGTTGCTGGGAGCGGGTGGTACCGCTGCTGGAGGCCGCCGAGCACCGGGTGTTCGCGCCGTCCCTGACCGGCTTTGGCGACAAGGCACACCTGGTCGGTCCGGAGGTGGGTCTCGATACGCACGTCGACGACGTGGTCGGGCTGATCACCGAGGAGAACCTCAGCGACGTGGTACTCGTCGGCCACAGCTACGCAGGGCTGGTGATCTCCTCCGCAGCCCATCGGATTCCGGAACGCATCGCGCACCTGGTCTACCTCGACGCGATGGTCCCGGAGGACGGCGAATCCGCAGTCGACGTCCAACCCGTGACACGGCAACTGATCGAGCTCGCGGAGAAGTCCGAGAGCGGCTGGCGCGTGCCGCCGATACCCGAGCAGCCCGCCCCCTTCGGCCTGTTCGGCGTCACCGACCCCGCTGACGTTGCCTGGCTGCGCGGGATGCTTTCAGACCAGCCGGCGCGCTGTCTCCAGCAGCCAGTGCGACTGGGCAACCCAGCCGCTGACGCGATCCCGCGCACGCACATTCACAATGTCGGCGCCATGCCGGCGGGTATCACCCGTCGCCCCGTCCCTTCAATCCAACCCAACGGCACTGCCGCACAGGTCTGGGAGCTGCCGACCGGCCACGACTGCATGATCACCATGCCGAGCGAACTCAGCGAACTGCTGCTCAAACTCTCCTAGCCACGGCTTGTCGCCAACGTGTCACACCTACATCAGGAGCGAGGCAAGGGTGACGGCAGCCTGGTAGGACTTGGCGGTCCTGTCGTAGCGGGTCGCGATGCCTCGCGATTGCTTCAGGCGGGTGAAGCAGCGTTCGGCCATGTTGCTCCGCTTGTAGACCTGTCTGCCGAAGGCTGGTGGATGCCCGCCACGGTTGCTGCGCTGGAGCCGGTTGCGGGCGTAATGCCCTGACGGCGGCTTGTACGGCCGAGCACGCCGTTTCTCGCTGGCGTCTCAGCGGTGGTCTGCGTCGATCTGGCCCACGCAACCTGTACCCGTCCCGAGCTGGTTGTCTGGCTCCTACTCGACAATCCGGATTCCGGACGCAGTGAGCCGAGCCCGGCGGGCCGTCACCAGTCGGCGCGGGCCCCTGGATTGACCTCGCAGCGAGCGATCTTGTCCACGCGCCCCGTGCCGATACCGGCGACGGCCGCCCGGTGGGTTGCGGTGCCCTTCGCGGGCACCGGCACCTGAGCGGTGTGGGTGATCATGGTGAAACCGTGCGCGTCCTTGAAGGTCATCTTCATGGTGAAGACGGCGTCGCGGTCGTTCGGATTCCTGACTTCGACGGTCGCGTACGGGTAGTCCAGGCTCGCGCAGCTGACGAGTACCGCAGTGCCGTCTTTCAAGGGCTCGGGGGTCTCACCGGAGGGGGACGCGGTGGGAGTGGGAGTGTGGGTGGGCTGCGAGCGGTGGGCATCGCCGCCGCTGCCACCGGTACTCGTCTTGGAGGCCTGCGCCGCGCTCCCGGTAGAACTGGCATCGCTGCGGTTCCCGTGACCACAACCTGACGAGAACCCGGCCAGGGTCAGCACGACCATCGCCGACACCACCGTGAGTCTGGGCCTGCGCCCCCGCATGTACATGGCGCCACTTTACCCACGGGCGTCCCACCTGCACTGAGGGCCGTCTCCCGCCAACCGGTTGCCCCGACAACCCGGTGCCGACGGTTCCGTAGAAGGTCCCGCGTCACGTCGCGGATCTTCGGCTCAAGCCAGTGGCGGTCGCTCACGCGCCCTTCCGCTTCTTCTTCGGTTGAGGGGAGCGGCGGTCGCGGCTCGGGGGATGCCGCGACCGCCGTCTCATGTCGCCTTCCCTGTGCCAGAGCTGGGAGGTGAGGTGGCGCAATGGCACGCCAAGGCGGCACTCGGTCGCCTTGGCCGCCTGCCCTGCTAGGCATGTGCCGACGAACAGACGGCCTTCTTCGGATTTCGCTGGTCTCGAGATGATCGTCAGCAGGGCTTGCCCGGGGCGGCTGCGACAGCCCTGAGCAGGTCTCGCACGAGATCGAAATCGACGTCCCCCGGCTTACGGAAGCGCAAGCAGCCTTTGCCCATGTCGTGCCCGCTCAACCGCTCCTCGAACGCCTCTCGGACATCGCTGCGCATGAGGTAGAAGGAGATGTATTGCTTCTGACTCGCGAAGGCGATCTCGGCGGCGCCGTCCCGGGCGTAGGTGGGCATGCCGTACGCCATGAGCTCGTCGAATGCCGTGAGCTCGGCCTGGCACAACTGCCGCAGCCTGGTCAGGGCGTCCCTGCGCTCCTCGGGCACCTCGGCCAGATACCCGTCGACGTCTTCCGCACTACTCAGCACCATGCCATGAGCGTATTCCAGCCCGCCGGGGCCGACCCTTTCAAGTACAGTCCTGCTCCCCTCAACAGCCTCGTTCGCCGCCACGTGAGGAACAAGGCCACTGCCTTGCATGCAGCGGAGTTTGCCTGCCGCGCCGTGCAGAATCGCGACATCACCTATTCCATCCATCGGCCACACCGCTGGCGAACCGAGCGCAGCTGCGGACAGCCCTGCGTGGTCAGCGGTCCGCGCGGTCGGCGTCCAGCGGTAGTACGTCCCTGTGGGACCTTCTTGCCGTCGGTGCCGGAGCCGTCCCACGTCGTGGAGGTCCTGCTGGCGGCTGGATCACCGGAGAGGGCACGGCCGGTCTTCCCGCTGCAGGCGGCGATCGTCAGCCTTCAGCTCGCCGCCGCCTTCGGCAGGCGCCGCACCCACGGGTACTGACTACCGTGCGCACGCCGATCCATGCCGGCGGGGCTGTGGGTGGAGATGACGGCAGGGGAGAGGTGGTCACCCGGGGCCATTTGACCGTCACATCCCCCGCGTCGGTGAGGTAGGCGACGGGGCCGCCGAACCGGTCCACGGCCCAGAAGCGCCCACGCCGGTCGGCGGCGGCGCCCACCTGGTCCTTCAGCGGGCCGAGTTCGCTGGTGCCCACGCGATCGGACGGAACCGCGCCGGGGAAGTAGGTGATCTCCAGCTTGGCCGCCGTCTCGTTCTGGCTGACGAGGTACCCGTCGGCCAGTTCCGCGTAGCCGGACGGCACCGTGGTGACATGTTTCGTCGTGCGGTCGTAGACACCCGCTTTCCCGCTGGGACCGCAGGACCAGTAGATCCAGCGATTCACCACCTGGATCTCCTCGGGTATGCAAGGGGCGCCCACGGACACTGCGGGGCCGACCGCCTTCATCGACGGCAGGGACACCGCGGAGACGGTGCCGCTCTTGCGGCCCGCGCTCCACAGCTGGTTGCCCCAGAGGGAAGCGGCGTGCCACTTGGCGGTGTGGCTCAGCTCCTTGGTCCCGTCGAGGACGTACTGGAACCGTGAGTTGGGGCGCTGAACGCTGTACCTGCCGGATGCCGACAGCGTGGGTACCCAGTGGCCCCTGGGAAACCGCACGACGTCGCCTTCCCCCGTGGGGACCAGCCGCAGGCACTCCCCGGTGCACTGCAGGTCCCCCCTGGGCCCCTCCGCCGGATGCCACCCGAGATCGCCGACGTTCCGGAGGGGCGTGGCGTTCAGCGTGCCCCCCGCGGTGAGCGACAGGGAGGAGCCGGAGAGATATGTGGTCGCGCGTGAGACGCCGACCGGTACGTGCAGTGTGCCGACCCGCAGTTGACCATGGTCGACCGCGACTCCGCCGACGTCGTACACCGTCTGCCGGGGCAGCGGTGCGTGGGTGGCGACGGCCGGGGTCCCGTCGGCGTCGAGCGTGATGCGCCTGACCGCCTGGTCGTCCGAGTCCGAGCCGCCCACGACATAGACGGCTCCGTCTGCACCTGTGATGGGCCCGGTGCCGGATTTCGGCAGCAGGGTGCGGACCGTGCCGCCGGCGGCAGGCTGGGCCAGGAGTTCGCCGTAGCCACCGGGGTAGACCATCCAGTCGCCCAGCAACGTCAAATTGGCCGGAGAATCCTTGAGCGGGGTTCGGGGCGCGTCCGGATGGTCACGGTCGACGAGGTAGCGGGGCTGGTCGGTGAACGTTTCGTACAAAACCGTAGTGGTGCTGAGCGACACCAGTTGCGTTGCGGAGGCGCCATCGTCGGGCACGACGGTCAAGCGGCCGGTTGCGAAGTCCAGCAGCGCCTGGACGCCGTAAGAGCCCCCGCCCCCGAAATGGATGGCGGCTCCCCGGGAGTCCACCAGCGCTTCGGTGACGGTTCCCGGCAAGGTGTCCGGGACGCCGGTCACCAGTCGGTCGACCGGGCGGCCACCGGCCGCGGGTATCTCCAGCAGGTGCAGCGTCCACTTGCCGGCTGATTTCCGCAGCGTCATCAGGCGGTTCTCCGCGAACACCGTCGTGGCGGTGTCGCCGGCCGGCAGATCGAACTGTACGACCTTGCCGGTGTCGTAGTTCCGGATCCGGTAGGAGCGGGTGGCGCCGACCTGCTCCAGGCCGAAGCCACCATTGATGCCCCACATGTCGTCGAGACGGAAGGGCTGGGGCAATCGGTTCACGTACGTACCGTTCCGCCGCTCCCATGTGAACTGCGCCGGATTGCCACTGTCGGTGTCGAGGGACAGAAAGCCGGAGTCGTCGGCGCTGATCGGGGTCGCCGGCTTCGTCAACGGCCCCAGCTCTCCCTTGAGGGTGACCGACCGCATCCCCGCGCTGTTCGCGACCGCGGACCCCGCCTCCGCAGAGGGCACCAGCCCCACCCCAACCGCCAGTGCCGTCGCGACCGAGGCAGCCCCTGAACCGGCCCTTCGCCAATCTCGCCGACGTCCTGCCCGCGTCATCGCGCCCCGCCCCTGATCCGTTGATCCGTTGAGCATGATGTGTGATCGGTGAACACCGATGATGGCGTTCAGCCGCCGTGCCGATCCATCTGACGCATGATCCCCGCAGAACGTTGTACGGGGACGACGTGGCGTCCTGATCGCCCGACGGTCCCGCCGCACCCACGATCGCTCCCACACTTGCCGCAGACCGTGGTGGCGGCCGACCGCCTCAGCCTCTTGGTCGCGGGCCGGACGGTTGGAAGCCTGTCTAGTCCCCGCCGTCGGTGTCGCTCCGCCCCTATGGCCGCGTGCTCGACGTCAAGGAAACTTGACATGCCTACGGGTGCCTCTTAGCGTGTCAAGGACGCTTGACATCGCGCTGGAGGGGGCATCCGTGCAAGCACAAAGCGAGATCAAGGCCAGCGTTCGGCTTGTGCTCTGGACACTCGCCTGGGCGGGAACCCTTGCCGTGGCCAAGTTCGGCCCGCGACTCCTCTGGGATGCGCCAGAGCGGGGGGCGAGCTGGGTCGCCGTGGTCGTCAATCTCACCGTCGGCCTCGGCTGGATCCTCGCCTTCACGCGCTTTCTCAGCGCAGTCGATGAGCTGCAACGGAAGATCATGCAGGATGCGCTGGCGGCCACCCTCGGCGTGGGATGGGTCCTCGGCTTCTCCTATGCCGTTGCGGACGCCGCCAGCCTCGTCACCCGCGACGTCGATATCGCCGTCCTCCCTGCGCTCATGGGAGTCGTCTTCATGATCGCCTTCGTGGTCGGCAAGATCCGGTACCGATGAAGAACCGCATCAAGGAGCTTCGTGGCGAACGCGGTTGGACGCAGGCCGACCTGGCTCAGACTGCAGGCGTCTCCCGGCAGACGATCAACGCCATCGAAACAGGGAAGTTCGATCCAAGCCTCCCCCTCGCCTTCCGCCTCGCCAAGCTCTTCGGCCTGAGGATCGAAGAGCTCTTCCTCGACGATCAATGACGCGCACGCCTGAGCTCCTGTCGTGTCGATCTGGACTCCGCCTGGCCCCGCCATGATCGGCGCGACGCGGTTCAGAGCCGGGCGGCTGCGGCAGCGGCCGGATCGCGGCCGGCGGGCCGAGCGGTCAGGCGCCGGAGTCCTCGACCTCATTGGGGGCACACGTCCGAGCGGGGCCGGTGCAGGCGCGCGGGATGCCGCGAGCGGGACGGTGACCGTGCCGACGATCGCCTCGGTCGTCTCCCGCGGCTTGTAGTTCAACCAGCCCCGCGTGACCGGGCGGTTGGGATTCGCCAGCCCTTGCAGATCGCACCTTCCATTGGTGACGAGGCCGACGTAGTGCCCGACATCGGCGAGCGCGGGAAGGGCCCGTACCCGATCAGGCCCAACAAGGCTGCGGCGTCGGTGAGTTCGGTTGAGGCGGGGAGTGATGAGAGCAGGCATGACGGAGCTCACCGGTCGGGTGCTGGTTCGTGTCCCGGGAGCTGGGCCTTCGGGGTCGATGACGCGGCGCCACGGTTTTGTGACGACATCCGATTCCGCTGGACCTGGGGTGAGGCAGAGCGACGTCGGCCGGACGAACGTGGTGACATTGGGGTCATGGAGTTGCGGGAGCTGCGGGCGTTCGTGGCAGTGGTGGAGGAAAGCGGGCTCTCCGCGGCGGCGCGGCGGTTGCACATGAGCCAGCCGGCGCTGTCTCAGACGATCAGCGGGCTGGAGCGGCAGCTCGGAGTGAAGCTGCTGGTGCGCAGCAGTACCGGGGCACGGGCCACGGAGGCGGGAACGGCCCTGCTCGGTGAGGCGCGTGCGGTGCTGGCCCGGCATGACCAGGCGCTGCGGGCGATGGCCCGGTACGTCGGTCCTGGTGGCGGCGCGTTGCGAATCGGGATCCCTCTGGAGCTGCCGGCCGGGCTTCTCGACGCTGCGTTGGCAGAACTGGCGGAGGCTCACCCTGATACTCGGGTGCAGCCTCGGCACCTGTCCACCGCCGATCAGCTCGTCGCCCTGCGCGCCGGTGAGCTGGACGTCGGGTTCTTGCGGGAGCGCCCGGTCGGCCCGGAGTTCGACGCGCTGCTCGTCGTACGGGAGAACCTGGGTGTCCTGCTGGCCACGGAGCAGGCAGCCGAGCTCGCGGGGCCGGACGGGGTCGCGCTCGACGCCCTCACCGGACTGCGATGGGTGGGATTCCCGCGATCCGGGAGCCCGGTGTGGTTCGACGAGTTGACCGCGATCCTGCGCGGACACGGTCTGGATCCGGGGCCGGACGCGCCGCAGGGGCAGGCCCTGATCGCGGATGTGAAGCTGGCGGGCGTCAGGGACGGGCGGGCCTTCACCCTCGCCCCGGCCGGCTGGCAGCGGCCGCTGCCCGACGAGGTGACGTGGTCCCCGCTGGTCGGACATCCCCTCGTACGACGCACCTGGGCGGTGTGGCCGGCCGACGCGACCCGGCGTGACCTCGGCCGGTTCATCGCCGCACTCGACCGATCGGTCGAGCGCTGAACCCACCGAGGACACGCCATCGGTCCATGGGTCAGACGGCAGTGCGACCGCCGTCCACGGCCAGGAGGGCGCCCTGGACGAAGCTTGCGGCGTCGCCGACCAGATAGGCGATGGCCTCGGCGATCTCTTCAGCCTCGGCGGGGCGGCCCGCCGGCGCCTCGGCGGCCAGGGCTTCCAGAGCGTCGCCCATAGCGGCGGTGCCCCGAGTACGGGTCGGGCCCGGGGAAACGATGTTGACGCGCACCCCGCGCGGACCGTACTCGGCGACCCAGGCCTGGCTGAGCTGGTGCAGCGCCGCCTTGCTGGATCCGTACAGGGCCATGCCTGCCGTTCCGTAGTAGGCGACCTGGGTCGTGACATTCACGATCGCCCCGTTCCCGCGCTCGGCCATCCCCGGTGCCAACTCCGCGACCAGGTAGAACGGCGCCTTCACATTAAGGTCGTAGACGGTGTCCACGTCGCTCTCGGCCGTCACGTCCGTCGGCCCGAACGGGAAGATGCCCGCGTTGTTGACGAGGATGTCCACCCGGCCACCGCCCAGCTCGGTGGCCTCCCGCGCCAGTTGCCGCACCGCGCCCGCGGTGCGCAGGTCGGCCGCGACGAAGTCCGCCTTGCCGCCGCGCGACCTGATGTCGACGACCACCTTCTCGCCACGGACGGCGTCGCGACCCGCGACCAGTACATGCGCGCCCCGCTCGGCCAACAGAGCGGCCGTGGCGGCACCGATACCGCTGGTCGCGCCGGTCACCAGCGCCACGCGTCCGACCAGATCAACAGAACCCATGAGAGTCATCCTTCGCATCAGAAAGCCAGGGGCCAACGCGTTCGCGGTCATGCCGCGTCCGTTGTCCCGGCACCTCGTCCCTGAGGTGACGAGCGTTCAAGCCGCACTGTCGTCTCGCGGATTCCAGCCCGGCCATAGCCGGAGCCGAGGCCGGCCATAGGGGCGGGGCAGGCCGTACGCGGTGGTGCACGCCGTACTGCCGATGCGCTGGTCAGGGTGTGTGAGCGGGCCACAGGCGACGCTTATGGCCGCTCTTGGTGAGCCGTATGGGCGGGATGGGGTGGGCGGCGGGTGCCGTGCGGTTACATGCCTGGTTGGGGCGATCGCCGTCCGGCGACCCGGGCCGAGCCCAAGACAGAACCGACCGTGAGGCGAGGGACACCATGAGCGAGCCGCAGCAAACCCCGGGCACCGCCACCTACGACGTGATCGTGCTGGGCGCGGGCCCCGTGGGCCAGAACGTCGCCGACCGTGCCCGCGCCGCCGGTCTTTCCGTGGCCGTCGTGGAACGCGAACTCGTCGGCGGCGAATGCTCGTACTGGGCCTGCGTCCCCAGCAAGGCGCTCCTGAGGCCGGTCATCGCGGTCGCCGACGCCCGCCGCGTGGACGGCGCTCGGGAGGCGATGTCCGGCCGCATCGACACCGACCGGGTCTTCGCCCGCCGTAACCGCTACGTCGCAGACTGGGACGACAGCGGACAGGCGCTGTGGGTCAAGTCCATCGGTGCCGACCTCTTTCGCGGCCACGGTCGGATCGACGGCCCCCGGCGCGTGACGGTCGCCCGGGACGACGGCGCATCCCAGACGCTCACCGCCCGGCACGCGGTGGCGGTCGCGACCGGCAGCGATCCCGTGCTGCCCGACCTTCCGGGCATCGAGGAGGCCAGGCCCTGGACGAGCCGGCACGGCACCGACTCCAGCACCGTGCCCGGCCGCCTGGCCGTGGTCGGGGGCGGGGGAGTGGGGGTCGAGATGGCCACCCTCTGGCAGGGGCTGGGGTCCCGGGTCACCCTGCTCGCCCGCCACAGCCTGATTCCCCGCATGGAACCCTTCGCCGGTGAGCTGGTGGCTCAAGGCCTCACCGAAGCCGGCGCGGACGTGCGGATCGGCGTTCAGGTGACCGCACTGCGCCGCGCCGACCCGAAGGGGCCGGTCACTCTCAGCCTCGACGACGGGAGTGAGCTGGAGGTCGACGAGGTCATGTTCGCCACGGGCCGTACCCCGCGCACCGGCGACATCGGCCTGGACACGGTCGGGCTCACCCCGGGCTCGTGGCTGGACGTCGACACCACCTGCCTGGTCAAGGGAGTCGAGGGAAGGTGGCTGTACGGCCTCGGCGACGTCAACCATCGCGCCCTCCTCACGCACCAGGGCAAGTACCAGGGGAGGACCGCCGGCGACGCCATCGGTGCACGCGCCGCCGGCCGCTCACTGGACGACGAGGCATGGGGCGACCACGCCACGACCGCCGACCAGCACGCAGTGCCGCAGGTCTTCTTCACCGACCCCGAGGCGGCCTCCGTGGGACTGACCGCGCAGCAGGCCGAGCACGCCGGGCACCGCACCAAAGTCGTCGACCTCGATTTCAACGCCGCCCAGGGCGCCAACCTCCACGCCGACAACTATCCGGGCCACGCCCGACTGGTCGTCGACGCCGACCGGGACATTCTGCTCGGTGTGACCTTCGTCGGCCCCGGAGTCAGCGAACTCCTGCACTCCGCCACCGTGGCGGTCGCGGGAGAAGTCCCCCTCAAGCGGCTGCGGCACGCCATCGCCTGTTTCCCCACCGTGAGCGAGATCTGGCTGTTCCTTCTCGCTGCCTACCAGCGCGACCGCGACTGAGTCGCACTGTATGGGGGCAACGACCCGGGCGCGCTCTCAGGGAAGTCGTATGTACCAGCTCGCACGCCCTGACTGGCCCGCGCATCAGGCTTCGGGCGGGCGGTCAGCCGTCGTAGCGGTGGGTGTACGGCGTGGCGGAGTGGCGGGGCAACTGCGGCAGATGAAGAAATACATGCCTTCGAGATCGCCAGGTGCATGGAGCGCCCGAACGTGTCGAGGGCGACGGGGCCGGATTCGACTGGCCGACGCGGGTCGCGGGGCCGTCCTGGCGGGATCCCGGTCGTTGAGGGGGAGTCGGCCGCCCGTGCCCGGTGCAGTGGCGGTGATACGGGCTAGGCAAGAGGACAGCGGTAGCGCAACTTGTTGAGAGAGGCGCCACCGGTTGAGTCCTTCACGGCCGCGCCGTCTGCACGCCATCCGGCGGCTTCGTAGAAGCGCCGGGCACGTTCGTTGTCTTGCAGCACCCACAACGTGGCTTGTGTGTAGTCGGCATGCCGGAGGACCGCCAGGGTGGCCAGCATCAACTGCTTTCCGATGCCGGTGCCCCAGACCTCGGGTATTGCGTAGAGGGTGCCGATTTCGGCGATGACAGAGGTCTCCTGAGATGGGCCGAAGCTTGCGAATCCGACGATCCCAGCCTCGGTTTCGGCTGCCAGCACGCCCGACGATGGCCACGCTGTGTTCGCGATGCGTGTCTTCCACTCGGACTCTTCGTGACCTGGGTCCATGGAGTCGAGGTAGCGCTGCGGAACAAGGCCGGCAAAGCCCGCTTGCCACGAGCGCACGTAGACGCCGGCGACTGCCGACGCATCATCAAGCCAGGCCCGTCGAATCTGCATGCCGTCATTCTTCAAGTCCCGCTGATCCGGGCCAAGTTCTTTCCCGTGCACGATGGTGAGGGCCAGGCTTTGCCTTCCCGGAATTCGCGCCGAGCCTGTGTAGCGGACGACGGAACGAGTCAGGTATACGACCCGCTGCAGATGTGGCAGCGCGGGTTAAGGCTTGGTCCGTCACGCGTCCTCCGTCGTGGAGGACCAAGCATCGATGTTGTGACCGTGCGCGGTAGTTGGCCTGTTGGGCCCGATGCGCTCAGTCACGGGAGGAGCCCGCAGACGTCCCGACGGGTCAAGGGGTGGGTGAGGGCTCCGTGAGTGCCATCCAGTAACGGACCGTCTCCTGGTGCGAACGGCTGGCCGTGCTCGCAGCCACTGCTTCAGCGTCCTCGACGGTGCGCGGCTTCCCTGCTCGGGTGTGCAGGGCGAGTAGCCACGCAGGGCCGGTGTCGGCTGGCTCTCCATCGACCGGTCGGTCTTCCCGGGCAGCGTTGCTGCCGTACCCTCATACCGCGTGGTTCAGCCTCTGGTGGGGCACTTGGTCGCGGCGGACGCGGGCATCGACGCATCGTGCTCCTTGATCGGCTTCCCGAACGCCACGGCAAGCTCTAGGACTTCGAGGGGATCGGACAGCGGCCCCCCGTCGGCCCAGGAGCGCGCGCCCATGTGGGGCGGCGGCTCCTCGCCCACTGCCGTGGGCGGGGCGAACTCATAGATCAGATGAGCGCGTTGGGGGCGGAGGTCGGGCCGCTGCTGCAATGCCATTGCTGACCGTGGTGCGACCTGCCACAGTTGCGATCATGACATCCTGGAGAGCGAAACTGAGACTGGCGGTGCCTGTGGGGCTCGCTTCCTTCATGCTCGCCATCACGGGCGCCCTGTCTCCGGCGTCCGCGGCGACCAACTGGTCCTTCGTTAACGGCTACCAGGGATTGTGCCTGAAGGCCCCCGCCGGATCCGCTCCCTACGTCGGCTCGTGCTCCGGGGCGTACCTGTGGCACTGGGGCTCAGAAACCAACACCTGGGACGGGCATTCGATGCGCCGGCTGGTGAACAACACCACCGGTGATTGCCTCACGTCGCCCGACGTGTTCGACTTCAATCAGGTCACGATGGAGCCGTGCGGAAACGGCCGTTCCGGCCAGTTCTGGACCGCGGACGGAGACCGGATCCAGAACCAGAACGCGAACTATCTCGCCACCTACCCCGACGGCGACCTTTACTCCCACGCGTACGTGAACGCAACCGAGTACTCCTGGTTCGACTACCGCGACTGATACCGCGATGGACGCACCACCCGAGGGGCTCGCCATGTGCGGGCCCCCTTTTCTTGCGGACATATATCTGACCATGCGTCAGATGCAGCGCTGTGATGGCGTAGATGCCGGGATCCAAAGATGCCGTAGGGAGTCCCATACGCAGCTGGCCGGAGGTGTCGTCATCGTCACCGGGGGCGGCGCGCGGGCAGGGGTGACAACGTTCTGGTGCACGATGGTGCGTTCGTCCTCAGACAGCCTGACTGATTACATCGT
Organism: Streptomyces sp. Y7; assembly: GCF_043195415.1. NCBI lineage: Bacteria > Bacillati > Actinomycetota > Actinomycetes > Kitasatosporales > Streptomycetaceae > Streptomyces > Streptomyces sp. Y7. The sequence continues at coordinate 154,007 of NZ_JBIDDQ010000001.1, read as the reverse complement.
CCAGCTGGCGCCCATGTTCCGGCGGCCGGCGCAATCCATGGCGACGTCGACGCCGACTTCCACGACAAGCCGGGGCTCCACGAGCGAGACATCGAGAGTCTCGCGACCGCCCCAGCCGACGGAGAGGAAACAGCCGGTCCACGAATGGTCTTCACCGGCTGCGGACAGCAGAGCGGCCACGGACTGACTAGTGGCTCTCGCCAGGGTGGTGGTGCGCCCGACGTACTGCAACTGCCCGCCAGAGTGATACCTGCCGAGCAGTAGAGTGCCGGGTGCCGTCAGCAGGCCGGTGATCGCACCGGCGATCGCTTCCGTCGTCTCCCGAGGCTTGTACTTCAAGCACCGCCGCATGCTCGCCTGGTATGGATCCGCGAGCTTTTGAAGATCACGCCTTGCATGCCGACGGAGCCCCATGTTGGCCACTCGGCGACCTGTTCCGGATCCGTGGTCGACGGGCACAGAGTCCACTGCGCAGTCAGCCGGCGTGCGGCGAACACGGCATCGAGGGTGGCACGTCGAGGCTGATAGGGCCAGTTCGTGGTGACTGTGCCGGACAGGCGCAGCAGGTCGAAGGCGACGAAGTGGGCCGGCCGCGCGTCGGCGACCCGGCCGGCACCAGGGCCCCGGCGGTGCAGCCGGTCCTGCAGCCGCTCGAACGCCAGCCGCCCTGCGCCCAGACGACCAGCTCGCTGTCGAGCGCGGTCTGGTCCGGCAGCTGCATCCCTCCGGCCGTGATCTCCGCGAAGGCGGCCGACGGGCCAGTCGTCCGACAAGACGCAGGCCGGGGTGTACGAGTTCGGGAGGCACCCGCCGCTGACCCGATGGGTACATGGGGCGGCGGGAGCAGACTTCAGGGGCCGGGCATCGTGAGCCGTGCCGCCGACATGGTCACCAGCTACCACCAGGCCGGGGGCTGCACCCTCGGGCAGGCGTTCTCCAGACCCTCGGAGGCGAATCTGCGGGGCCGGTCGGTAGGGTCTCGGAGACGAGAGAAGAGATCCTCCGATGGCCTCCCGCATACCCCGCATACGCTCCAAGCTGGCGAAGATGCCGTACTTGGCGCAACGCAGCAACTCCGCCTGAGAGGAGCGCCACCAGTTTCGCCTCAGCCCACGCATCAGCACTGCAGAAGCCGACGCCTTGCACGGCGAGTGGCCGATGCGGGACGTGGCCGGAAACAGGCTGTGTACCGGCACCGGCCCGGATCAGCAGATCTTCTCCCGCCTTCCCGATCAGGTGCGGAGCCCCGTCCCGTCGGTGCGGGCCGGGGCGACGCAGGTCAGCTGGTGGCTCTGGCGGCCTCCACGATCAGATTCGCGGTGACCCGCGGGTGACTCATCATCGCGACGTGGGACGAGGTGGGCACTTCGACGACCTTGCGGAAGTTCGCACGGCGGTACATCCAGCGTTCGGCCGCGGGCGGGATCGCCTTGTCCTGGCCGGCGACCAGCCCCCAGGACGGGATCGTCCGCCACGCGGCGGCCTGAGTGGGGTAGGTGAAGGAGTCCGCGTCGAAGGGACGTTGCGTGGCCTGGAGCAGCCGGAACGCCGATGGGGAGATGTCGGCGGCGAAGGCGGCCTGGCCGTCCTTGCTCAGGTACAGGTCGGTTCCTGTGGTGCCGTCGGGCTTGGTGTAGGGGACCGGCACACTCACCGGCAGGACCTCGCTGCCCGGGAACTTCTCGATCAGCTCGCCCTGGGTCTCGCCCACATCGGGCACGAACGCCGCGATGTAGACCAGTGCCTTCACGTTGTTCTTTCCGGCGGCGGCGTTTGTGATGACGGTTCCGCCCATGGAATGGGCGACCAGCACGACGGGGCCGCTGACGGAGTCCAGCAGACTCGCGATGTACGGGGCGTCCGTGGGGATGCCGCGCAGCGGGTTCGAGCCCGCGATCGTGGTGAAGCCCCTGCCCTGCAGCTCCTGGATGACTCCGTTCCAGCACGACGAATCGGCGTAGCCGCCGTGGACGAGCACGATGGTCGGCTTGGCGCCCGGTTTGGCATCGCCCGTGGCTGCTGCGGCGGCTCTGCTCGGGCTGAGGAGCGCCGCGGATGCCGCGGCGGCCGCTCCCGTGGCGATCACTGTGCGGCGGGTAACGGTAGGACGGTCGGACATGGTTCTCTCCTACGTCGTGCTGGGGTGAGGGCAGGTAGGCGGGGTGGGGAGTTGGGCGCGGGCACCGTGCCCGGGGGAGGACTGCTGGGCGTCGGCGTTGCGGCCCTCGGCGTCTCGGCCCGGGTCAGCTGTCGGCGGCCTGCCTGATGACGTCGGCAACTGCGGCGGACTGGGACACATAGATGGAGTGGCTTCCCGGGGCCTCGACAGTCCGTGCGCCGATCCGCTCCGCCATGGCGCGCTGGGCCGGCGGAGGGATCATGCGGTCGTCGGCCGCCACCAGGTACCAGGCCGGCTTGGTGCGCCAAGCCGACTGGGACACCGCCCCGTTGAGGGCGTCGACACCCCAGGGGACCTGGGAGTCGGCCATGAACGCGGCCAAGTTCGCGGGGAGGTCGGCGGCGAACGAGGCGGCGAACTTGTTCCGGTCCAGGAACAGGTAACCGTCCTGCGGCGGCAGGATGGGCGGCACCGGCGCGCCGGGCGGCGGGTCGGCGATGAGGGTGCTCACGGATTCGCCCTTGTCGGGGGCGAACGCAGCGACGTAGACGAGGCTCGTCACCTTCGCGTGATTGCCCGCCTCTGTGATCACGACGCCGCCATAGGAGTGGCCGACCAGGACGGCCGGACCGTCCAGGGCGTCGAGGACGCGATGGGTGGCGGTGACGTCGCCCTCGAGTGACTGTGTCGGGTTCTGCACGATGCTGACGCGGTATCCGTCCCCGGTCAGCTCGTCGTACACCCCCTGCCAACCGGAGCCGTCCACGAAGCCGCCGTGGACGAGGACGATGTTCCTGGGCTGCTCGTTCTCACTCATCACTTCACCTGTTTCGTCGCAGCGGATGAGGTCAGGTGAGGAACGCTAGAAGTGAGGTGGACAGGGCCGATTCCGTCATGTGACGTAGTTCGCGTCGGCGGCGGCCTGCCCTGGCTGCTTTCGTCCGCCGAGGCCGCCGACGAGGCCGCCGACGAGGCCGCCAGCGTGGCCATCGATGCCGGTGGTGGGGCCCGGGAAGGGGGCCCGCCGAAGCGGACGCCCCCTGAAGCCCGGCTCAGGTTGAGCTGCCCGGCAGCCCGCCCTTATTGTCCGCGACGCCGACTTCGAGCAGGGCGCTCTTGGTCGTTCCGAGATAGGTCAGGCTCTTGGCGTCGAAGACCCAGTGGCCGCTCGCATTCTCGGAGGAGCCGTCGGCACCCGAGTATGTGAGGCCGATGCCGGGCCGCCCCGCCCCGTCCTTGACGTTCTCCACGACGCGTACGTCCGGAAGCTTGGCCACGGCACGGTAGAGCGCGGCGCTGAGGTCGGGCAGCAAGGTGGCCTGGTCGAGGATGACTCCGACGTTCTCGAACACCGTCTCCGTCAGACGTGACTTCTCCACCCCGCTGTCGCTCTTGAGCTTCTTCAGCAACGCGTCGGGATCGGTGGGCAACGCCTGCAGGTGCCGGAAGGTCAGGTAAGCGGCGCCAGGCGACATGGCGATGTCCTGCTTCTTGGACGGGTCGGGTTCCCCGGACGAGGACAGCGCGATGAGTTGCCGCAGACCGTCACCCTTGCCGTCCACGGTGCGCCATTCCTCACTCTGGACGTTCCCCTTGTACGTCTTGAGGCCGACGATCTCCCCCTTGGAGTCCCGCACGGGTGTCGTGGGTCCGCCCCATATGGCCGAAGAGCCCTGGGACTTGGTGTAGATGAACTGGTCGTCGCTGACCTGCACCGCCGGGCGGTCGGCCGCCACCAGGGCGATCCTGTCGAGCAACTGCGCGGCCTCGCGGTGTTCGGTCGCGGACACGCCGCTGGCGCCGTTGTCGTCCTGCGCGCGGTCGACGGCCACCACACCCAGGCCCACGACCGCGGTCAGTGCCAGTGGCGCCGCGAAGAGGACGAGACGCCGCCCGGGGCGCCGAGGTGCGGGGAGCACGGGTGAGCTCGACGGTGTGTCTGTCGCCGCCGACTGCCGGGGGTCGGTGTCGTGGGTGATCTGCTCCATCAGGCGTTCCTTGAGGACGTGGTGGCGGTCCTGCGTGAGCACCGGATGGCCCGGAGCGGGCAGCAACTGGGCCAGATCCTGGTAGTCGTCCAGCTGATTGCGTCGTCGCGGGTTGGTGTTCATCGCTTCTTCTCCTGCTTGGACCGAGCCGCGGTGTGGCGGCCACCCGGTACTTGTCCGACCGTGGCGGGGCGTTGCACTCCGGCCAGCCCGGTTCCGCCTTCTGTGCCGTGGTTGCCGTCCGCGCCTTCTGTGCCGCGGTTGCCCTCCGCACCGTCCACGCCGCCCACGCCGCCCGCACCGTCCGCACCTTGCGAGCCGTTTGTGCCGCCTCTCGTGCTTGCGGTGCCAGAGGTGCCGTGCGGAGCGCCGTCCATACGGCCGTCGAGTTCCATCTCGGTGAGTTTGCGCAGGCGCTTGCGCGCGCGTGAGAGCCGCGACCGTACGGTGCCGATGGCCACGCCCAGGGCCTCGGCCGCCGCAGCGGCGTCCAGCCCCTCCCACACACAGAGCGTGAACACCTCGCGCTCCCCGCGGCGCATCGTGCGCAACGCCTTCTGCGCGGCGGCCAGTTCCTCGGTGTCGGCCAGGCGCTGCGTCACCTCGTCGGCGAAGTCCGGCACATGGGCCGGGAGCGGGACCCTGCTGAGGGCGGCCTGGTGTCTTCGCGCCGCGCGCGCGGTGTTGCGCGTGACGTTTGTCGCGATCCCCAACAGCCAGGGGCGCAGGTTGTCGTCACCATCAAGCACCCGTTCGCGTAGCCGCCACGCTTCCAGGAAAGTCAGCGACACGACGTCCTCGGCCATGCTCCAGTGGCCGGTCATCCGGAAGGCGTGCCGATGGACCGCCGAGGCGTACTCGTCGAAGAGTTGCCTGAACGCATCCGGATCCCCGGCTCGCACGCGGGCACGTAGTGAAATCTCCACACCCCTCCCTGTCCTCTCCCTGTCCCACGCTGCAGTGAGCCGCGTCACATCATGGCCGGGCCGTCCGGTCGATCCGTGCTCGGGACTTGGCGGCGTGGCGGCGTGGCGGCGTGGCGGTGTTGGGGCAACGGGGTGGCGAGGCCGGCGAGCGCGTTCTCGGAGTTCGGTAGACGGATGACTTCGATGCCGGTGTCGGAGCGGGCCAAGGGTGGCGATCCCAGGTCCCAGGCCCGTCCACGACCAGGAGACGAGAGCGACCCAGCAGTGGTCGGGGCGAGTTCCTCGACGATCCCCTCCTGGGCGAAGGAGGCGACAGCGGCGGGGAGGCTCAGGACGACTTCGCCTTGGCAGGGCCAGTCCGCCCCCGGCCCGTTCCTTCACGGAACCGGGCGCCTCCTCCTCCGGCTTCCCGCCAGCCAGCTCAAGACCCCCCATCCGGACCCCACCATCCCGATGCCGCTGGGCGTGGCCCCCATTCGCCAAGCCCCCAACTCCACCCACCCCGCGCAGGTCTTGCTCGCCTTCCACGGTCTGTACCCAGCCCACGGCGTGCGCACATGACGGACGCCGGCGGCGGAGGGCACGGCCGAGCCGACGTCGATGCCGCGCGAGGCGCCCAGGACGGCGGGGCGGCACCCCATTGGCCGGTCAGGCCCCGAAAAAACCGCTTGAATCAAGGTCGGGTGGACATGGCAGGCTTGCGCGGTGATTGTCGAGCTGTCTCCCCGTTTCTTGACCTGGGATGATGTGGATCCCGCCCAACATCCCTTCGACAGCGCGTCGGTGGCCGAGGTGGTGCGGTCCCTCGGGCCCGCCCGCAGCGTGCCCCTCCGCCCCGACATCCCCTTCGGTGACCCGGCGATGAGTGCCTGGAGCTGGGATGTCGCCAGACCCTGGGCCGACGCCATGTCGCACGCCCTTGTCGAGCGGTACGGCAGCTGGACCGCGGGCTGGCGCTGGGCGCACGACGAAGGAGACTTCGACGGAGGCCCGGTCGGGCACTGGTGCTGCCCGCGCGACTCGATCACCACTCCGCAGGAGACGCTCGATCGCGTGGTCGCGGCACTGCGCGAGTGGCGTGAGTGGCTGGAGAGCCTCGCCCGTTGGTTCGATACGCACCCGCTGGACCTGGCCGCGCTCGATGACCAGAGGATCCTGTGGGAGCGCGTCGCCCGGAACCTGATCCTTCAGGTGACCGACCGCACCGGCTGCGGCAGCGGCTGGTACGGACACTGCCACCAGGTACTCGGGTGGTTCCTCAGCCGCTGGGGCGTCCCGCCCGACACGGCGGAGGACTTGGTCCGCCAGGCGATCGGCGGCCGGTTCGAGAGCTGGACCGGGCCCGACCCCGTACTGATCGAGGACATCGCGGAGAAGCTCGCGCTGTCGCTGCGACCCGAGAGCGGCGCACGGCCCACCGAGTCCCAGCCGGACCACCTACGGCGCTGGATCGCCGTACGCGAGACCGTGCCGTGGCATCAGGTCCCGGACGGCGGCGGGGACGACCCGGTGACCCCGTCGCAGGACGGCGCGGCCGAGGACATCCGCGCCTTCGACGGCGCCCTGGACCCCGCCCGCGCACAGGGCCTGCTCGCCGCACTGGAACTGCTGCGGGCCGACGCGGCACGCGGCGCCCGTCTCGACTTCGAGCTGCTCCAGCGATGGCAGCAACACGTCCTGGGCACCGCACAGCCGCCGCCGTTCCGGCACCTGCCCGCCTTCGCCAAGCGGGGCAGGGAACGCTACGGGATCAGCACCGACACCCGGGCCCGCCTCGACGCCTGCCTCGCCGGCAGCGCGCCGGACGCCGGGCAGCCCATGCCCCTCACCGCCCGGGCCGCACGCGCCTGTCTCGACGTGTGCTTCTTCCATCCCTTCGACGACGGCAACGCCCGGTCCGCCTTCCTCACCCTGGTCTTCGTCCTCGCCCGCGAGGGCGTCGCCCTCGACGACGTCGGCCTGCTGCGCCGCGTCAGCTTCCAGGCCGACGAACCCGAGGACGCGCTGATCCTCACCCGCTACATCGACCTCCACCTCACGGAGACCCGGCGCAAGGCCGCCGCGGCCGGTTCCTGACGGGCGGCGCCATTACCCTGCACCTGCGGCAGTCGACTCCGAGCATCCCGGCCGTGCCCGTTCGTGAGGATCCCGCATGACCGTCGACCGGAAGAAGGACGAAGTGGCCGACTACACGTTGAGGCTCAGTGACTCGGAGGTCGAGCGCTACCGGCTCATGGCCGCACTCGCCGAGGAGCGGGAGCGGGACAAGTGGACCGCCGCCGGAGCAGTCCCCGGAGCGCGGATCGCCGACGTGGGATGCGGACCGGGCGCGATCGCCGTACGGCTGGCGGACATCGTCGCTCCGGACGGTGCCGTTTGGGCTGTGGACCGTGACGACGAGGCGCTGGCGGTCGCCTCGGCGCTCGCCGAACGAACCGGTGTGCCGGTGCACACCTCCATCGGATCGGCCGATGCCACCGGACTGGACGAGGGCTCCTTCGACCTGGTGATGCTGCGGCACGTCCTGGCCCACAACGGAGGGCGGGAGCAGGCGATCGTCGACCATCTCGCCGAGCTGGCGAAGCCGGGCGGGGGCACGGTGTATCTCGCCGATGTCGACATGAGTTCGTTCCGTCTGCGGGGAGCGCCTGCCGTGTACGACGAGATGGACGAGCGGTACCGCGAGATGCACCGACGCCGGGGCAACGACCTGACCATCGGTACCCGGCTCGACGAACTTCTCACCGCCGCGGGTCTGGAAGTCGTCGCCTACGAGGGACACATCAACGTCATGGCGCCGCCGCCCGGCATGCGCGGCCCCGCCTGGGCCGCCCGTGACGCCCTGGTCGCGGAGGGTCTTGCCACACCGGAGGACATCGCCCGCTGGGACGACGCCTTCCAGAAGACCGAGGAGATCAGAAGCGGACTCCGCTTCTTCGGCGCCACGTTCGTCGCTTTCGGCCGGCGGGCGGCCTGAGCCTTGTCGGGTAAATGATCTACGGCATGCCGGCCCGGCTTGCTCGCAGTCTCGGTCACCCGATGAGAGCGAGGTCGTGCAGGCGGGCGATGTCGAGTAAGGCGTGGTGCACGCCCGGATCCTGGACGCAGCCCACGCACTGTAGCCATGGCTCGCCGCGACGGACGGACTGTCGGGGGATCCGCTGATCTCCCGCTGAGGGGGTCCCAGTCGGCACCACCTGTGCCCAGTGTGACTGTGTACTACTAGGGTGCCTCCGTGACTGCCACCCTGAGCTCCACGAAAGTCCGCGCCGCGCTCCGCACCTCGGCGCGTGTCGGCGTGGAGTTGCTGCTGATATTCGTGCTGCTTGCGGTGACGCTGTGGCTGCTTGGCCGGATGTGGTCGGTCGTGTGGCCGCTCGTCGTCGGCCTGCTGCTGACCACGCTGACCTGGCCCCTGACTCGTTTCCTGCGTCGGCACGGCTGGAAGCCCGCCCTCGCCGCGTCAGCGGTGACTGTGCTGTTCCTGCTGGTCGCCGCGGGCGTCGTGGCGTTGATCGCGGTACCGGTGGCGTCCCAGTCCGGTGAGCTGACCGACGGCGTGGTGGAGGGCATCCAGAAGCTGCGCGAGTGGGCCGCGGGTCCGCCCTTGAACATCGGGGACGCCCAGATCAACAAGGCCTTCGACTCCGCGGTCGCCCGTGCTCAGGAGGGCATCGGAAGCATGGTCGGTGTCGTCGTCACGGGAGTGAGTACCGTGGTGAACGGCCTGGTCACCGCCGTGCTGGCCCTGTTCCTGATGTTCTTCTTCCTCAAGGACGGCCCGCGGTTCCTGCCGTGGCTCGCCCGTCAGCTGCCCGGCCGCCTCGCCACCGACGTCCCGACCGTGGCCGCGCGCAGTTGGGACACTCTGGGCGCGTTCGTGCGCTCGCAGGCAGCCGTCGGCCTGCTCGACGCCGTTCTGATCGGCCTGGGCCTGTGGATCCTGAAGGTGCCGCTGGTACTGCCGCTGGCGGTGCTGACCTTCGTCTCCGCGTTCGTGCCGATCATCGGCGCCCTGTTCGCCGGTTTCGTCGCGGTGCTCATCGCGCTGGTCTCCAACGGACTGACGGACGCGCTGATCGTGCTGGCCATCATCGTCGTGGTGCAGCAGCTCGAGGGCAACGTGTTCCAGCCGATGATCCAGAGCCGTGGGCTCGGCCTCCACGCGGCCGTGGTCCTGCTGGCGGTGACGCTGGGCGGAAGTCTCGCCGGCATCGTGGGCAGTCTGCTCGCCGTACCGATCGCCGCGCTGATCGCGGTGGTCTGGAACTATGTGCGCGAACAGCTCGGCGAGCCGCCACAGGAACCGGGGACTGACGAGTCGGACATGAGCACCGCCGTTGCGTCGTAGGGCTACGTAGGTGCGGCTCCGTCGCCGCCCTGCCGTGCACGACACCGCCCCGTTCAGGGCATACGGCAGGTAGAAGCGAGCAGCTATCCGGCACGTCGTAGATCATTGACGGGACACCCCTCTGCTAGCCGGCGAACGTTTCCCTCTCGGCGTGAAGGGGACCCTCGCCCACCCCAGAGCGGCAGGCAACTGCCCCCGCGGACGTGGGCGATGATCTCGGCCGCGATGGCGACCGCCGTCTCCTCGGGGGTGCGGGCGCCGAGGCCGATGGGGGAGTGGAGCGCGGCCAGTTCGGGCTCGGTGAGGCCCGCCTCGCGCAGGCGGGCCAGCCGGTTCTCGTGGGTGCGGCGGGAGCCCATGGCCCCGACGTACGCCACCGGCAGCCACAGGGCACGCTCCAGCAGCGGGATGTCGAGCTTGGGTCGTGGGTGAGGACGCAGATCACGGTGCGGTGGTTCAGCGTGCCCGCGGCGGCCTCGTGGTCGAGCTAGCGGTACGGCCAGTCGACCACGACCTCGTCGGCGTACGGCAGGCGCGCCTCGGTGGCGAAGACGGCCCTGGCGTCGCAGACCGTCACCCGGTGACTCAGGAAGCCGCCCACGCGTGTCACCGCATCGGCGAAGTAGATGGCTCCGAAGATCAGCATCCTGGGCGGCGGCACCTTGGATTCGACGAACAAGGTGATGTCCGGGGTGAGTTCGGATGTCGTTCCGTTTTGCCGTAGACGCCGGTCGCGAGCATCTCGACCGTCTCGCCTTCCCACAGCACCTCGGGAAGTTTCTGGATCTCCCGCTTTGCTCCGAACGCACTGCTGAGCTTGGCTGCTGCGGCGTCGATGTCCGGCCGTACGTTGACGGCCACCATGTGGCACCCCTCCACGTCGAGCGGCGGGCCCCCTGCACAGGCACATCGCGCCCCCGCCGCGATGAGGCACCGAGCGTATCGCCCGAAGTGGTGCCTGCCGAGGCGGAGATGGTCAATCAGTACCTGCTTTCGCCTCCCCGCGTAAGGTGTCCGCCACCGGCCGGAGAGACGTGCTCTCCCCTTGCCCCGCAAGAGTGGCTTCCCCGGAGAGGCCCGCAAGGACATCAGTGCGAATCAAACCGATCGACGGTTGGAATGAATCACCTTCCCGGGCGGGAAGTCACCCGAAGAGAATGTGCCGCAGTATCCGGGCAACGTGCTCGGTGAGTCGGTCGGGCGGCATCGAGGCGAGCGGTTCGGTGCGCGCGATATAGCGACTGAAGGCCACGCCGATCATCTGCGCTCCCACCAACGCCACGCGCGTGTCCAAGTCGTCGTCCGGCATTGGGGATTCACCGGGTGACAGGACGGAGCGGTAGACGTTGGCACTGTGTTCCTGCATCGCGACAAGAAGGTGGGCGGCCGCGCGTTCGTCGGATGCGGCACTGCGAAGAAGGGCGATCAGCGGGTCGTTGACGGCGTCGGTCTCCAGGCGCCGTACGAAGGCCTCGGCGATCCGGTCCGGCAACGTCTCGGGGTCACCTGCCGCGACTTGCTCCAGGTCACGATTGCCCGGCACCGCCGCGAGGAAGAGCCGTTCCTTGGAGGCGAAGTGACGTGTGATCAGGCCGTGTGTGACTCCGGCCCGGCGCGCGATCTCCCGGAGCGTCGTGCGGGCGTAGCCGCGCTCGGCGAAGGTGTGGCGGGCCGCCTCGATGATGGCCGCCCGGTGCCCCTCGGGATCCCGACGGCGCCTGCGTGGCGGCTCGTCGGCCGACTCGCTCGCCGGCTCTGCGTCGTTCACGGCGCCTCCTTCATGTGATCACTCTACGGCGCTGCGGCACGTCGCCTGTCGCCACTGCTACGTTAGTATCCATGTGGATATTAACGAGCGGGAGGGAGCCCGTCGTGAACCTTGGGGAGACTGTGGTGAACGTTCAACGGCCGGAATCCGCAGCGGTCGTCGAGACCCGGCTGCTGCACAAGATGCATCGGGCGGCGACGTCCTTACTGGCGGAAGCGGCGCAGAAGCCAGCCGCGCCCGCCGCCGCGCTGAAGGAGTTGCGTGACTTCGTCGTTGCGGCGCTGCGGCACCATCACGAGAGCGAAGACGACGTGCTGTGGCCGCAGTTGACCGCCGCCGATCCCGCTGCCGCCACCGGACTGGGCGAGCTCGCAGCTGAGCACGACGCACTGGACGCGTCGCTCGACGCGCTGGCCGCTGCTCCCGTGCGCGACGACGCCGGCCGGGCGCCGCTGATCTCCGCGGCCGTGGCCGTACGCGACCTGGTACACACCCACCTCGAACATGAGGAGCCGCTGCTCCTCCCTGCCCTTGAGGCACACATGCCCGACGACGCCTGGGCGCAGTTCTCCCGTGCGGTCATCGCCTCGGCCCCACCTGTGGGCGCACACCTCAACATCGGCTTCTTCGAGCAGGTGGGCTCTCCCGCCGAACTCGCGGTGGTCACGGCGAATCTGCCACCGGCCGCCCTGGACCTCGTCCCGGCCATGCGCGAGCAGGCCGAAACCACCCTGAGAAGCCTGAAAGCCACCGAGCAGGATCTGAAGGCCACCGAGCAGGAAAGGACGGTCACCGCATGACCAGCACCCTCATCGTCGGTGGAAGCGGCGGGCTGGGCAGTGTCATCGCCCAGCACTTCGCAGGCCGCGGCCATGACGTCATCGTCACCAGCAGGGACAAGGCGCGCGCCGAGGCCGTGGCCGCCCGGATTGGAGGCAGCACCCGCGGACTGGCCCTCGACCTCGCACACCCCGAGACGATCAGCGCCTCGCTGGCGGACGTGACGGAGGTGGACCACCTCGTGATCACCGCTGTCGGCCAAGCGGCAAACACCCTGGCACAGTTCAGCATCACGGATGCGGTCTCCGCCGTGACCATGAAACTCGTCGGCTACGCGGAGACCGTCCGTGTGCTGCGCGACCGGTTCACCCCGAACGCCTCCGTCGTACTCTTCGGCGGACTCGCCAAGGAGCGCCCCTACCCCGGCTCGACGATCGTCTCCACCTTCAACGCCGGGATCACGGGCCTGATCAGGACACTCGCGGTGGAAATCGCGCCGCACCGCGTCAACGCCCTTCACCCGGGCCTGATCGGCGACAGCCCCAAGTGGCGCGACGTCCCCAACCCACCCCACTCGGCGCAGACGCCGATCGGACGGCTGGTCACCATGGCCGAGATCGCCGACGCCACGGACTTCCTTCTCCACAACACCGGTATCAGCGCCCACGACCTGCACCTCGACGGCGGCCTGCTGGCAACCTGAGTCCCCTGGGCGACCGCAACTGAAGTGCGCGGGCCGGCTCTGCCGAGGGCCCTCATGCGCAGAACAGGCCTAATCATCTCGCGCCAACCGCTCGTACCTGCGTAAACGCAACGCGGGGGTTCTCGGTGGTAGTGCCTGCCACTGCGCAGCAGGGATGAGGCAGCGTCGCCGCGGCCGCCGCGGACTGCGGTGCCGTTAGGGGCCGGGCTGGGGAGGAGGTGGCGTGCGACCTTGATCCTCTAGCGTGGATCCGGTGCGTTGCCGTGATGGGCGCGTGCGGCCTTTGTTGAGTGAGGAACAGGGAGTTGAGCGTGAGGCGGGTTTGGTCCGCGACAGGAGTCGTGACGTTGACGGGAGCCTTGCTCCTTGCTTCGGCCCCCACTGCCTCAGCGGACTACATCCGCGACAGGCAGTGGGTCATTGACGCCATGGACTTCGAGAAGGTCTGGTCAGCGTCGCAAGGGCAAGGCGTGACAGTTGCCGTCGTTGATACCGGAGTGGACGGGAGTAGTCCCGATCTGACGGGGCAGGTTTTGAAGGGCCAAGATGTCACGGGGGGTGGCGATGCCCTGGATGACACCGCCGGTCATGGAACCGGTATGGCTAGTCTTATCGCTGGTCACGGACACGGTCCGAACAATTCTTCCGGCGTGATGGGCCTGGCGCCGAAGGCCAAAATCCTCCCGATCAAGATCTCCGACACGAAGGATTGGGGCCAAGTCGAATGGGCCAAAGGAATCCGGTACGCGGTTGATCTGGGCGCAGACGTGATCAACCTGTCGTTCGTTGATTCGCAGGGCTATCCTGGCTCTGAGGGGGCCAAAGCAATCGAATACGCTCAACAGCATGACGTCGTTGTTGTGGCGGGCACGGGAAATGAGGGAGCTGCAGGGTTGGAATATCCGGCCAAGCTCCCAGGCGTTGTCGCCGTAGGCGCTGTTGATGAGTCGTTGGACATCTGGGACAATTCAAATTTTGGGCCGGGAGTAACCCTGACGGCTCCTGGCGTGAGCATCGTTCGCGCGGCACCTAATCGCCCCAACGGCTACGCAGAAGCCGACGGCACATCAGATGCAACTGCTTATGTTTCCGCAACCGCTGCCCTGGTCCGTGCCAAGTACCCCGATCTCACCGCAGGCCAGGTCATCAACCGCCTGATCAAATCGGCCACATTGCTCGATCACGACGTCAAGAAGATCCCTGACGAGGAGTTCGGGTACGGCATCATCCGGCCGTACGCCGCGTTGACGAAGGACATCCCCAGGGGCCCCAAGCAGGGTCCTCTCGCCCAGGCATCGCCGTCCACGGGCGCCGGCGCCTCCTCCGGCGACAACGACCGTACAGGCCAGGCCGCCGAGAAGGCGAGGAAGTCGTCCTCGGGCAGCGTCCTCCTCTTCGCCGGCATCGTTGCCGCAGTGGTCGTCATCGGCATCGTGGTCGCGGTGGTCCGCAGCCGCCGTAACGGACAGAGCGGCGGCCCCGGCTCCGGCGCGGGAACCCCTCCTTACGGCACGAGCTACCCTCCCCAGCCCACGGGCCATCAGCACTACCCCAATGCAGCTCCCAACCCGGGGTACCCCACCTCTCCGGCACAGTATCCGCAGCACCCCAACCCCTACACCCAACAGCCGCCGAATCAAGGGCAGTAGGGAAGCCGGACCTGTGCTGAGGCCCTCGAGGTCAGACACTGGCAGCGACGGGTGGAGCAGGTCAACCGACGGAATTCGCTGATCTGCTGAACCGCGGCTCCCGCGACGAGGCCATCCCGTGACGGGCTGAGGCGTCTCCCGGTGAACTGCGGTCCACAGAGCGTCGTCAGTATGGGTGATCATGGCCGCTTCTCCTTGGGGAAAACGGCTGGGGGTGAACACTTCCGGTGCGGTGAGGATGAGTTCGAATGCGTCCGCGAAGCCCCGCCCGAGGCGTCCGGCGCTCCGGCTGGGGGAGATCGAGACCGGGTCGGACCTTACGCGGGCAGGTGGACGCCGGGCAGCTGAAGGCGATCGACAGAGCGCCACCGCCGGTGGGATCGCCGGCGGTGGCGCTCAGGGGTGTGGCCGGGGTGGTGCAGGCCGCGTCGATGGTGTGCAGGCCCGGTAGGGGTCGCTGCGTCGGTTATGCCGGGCGGTCTGTGGTCGTACGTCGGGTGAAGTCCATGTGCCAGTTGGTGATCCAGGTCTGTCCGTCGTCGAGGGAGAATGCCTGTTCCCAGTGGGCGTGGTCGGTGGTGATGCCGGACCAGATGAAGCGTGCTTTGACCGGGCGGCCGTTGTGCTGGTCGTCGCCGTGGAAGACGCCGGTGCCGTTTGCGCCGAAGGTGCCGGTGACGGGTGGGAAGAGCGTTCCGGTGCGCTTGCTGGCCCAGTACAGCGACCACAGGGCAGTCTCGGGATTGAACAGCCGCAGGGTCAGCCCCGAGAACCCCTTCGTCGGGAACTCGATCTCATCGAAGCTGGCGGCGCCGTTGAAGTGGCAGGAGGCGCGGGTGATGGCGGGGAACTCCTCCCAGCGGTCGTCGCCTTCGGTGGGGTCGAGGAAATCCTTGCGCCACCGGTTGGCGACGTCGTAGGTGCCGGTGAAGAACTGGAAGTCTTTGATCGTCATGCCGCGGACGCTAGGACCGGTCCCCTGACATCTTGTGTCAGGGGACCGGCGTAGATTTGCGGTCATGCGCGCCGGTCGACTCCTGTCCTGTCACTTCTGCTCCTGCTGCAAAACCGCGGGCGGATGACTGCCGATGAGCTGGCGGCGGAGCTTGAGGTGTCCGTGCGCACGGTGTACCGGGATGTCCAGGCACTGATCGCGGTGGGCGTGCCCGTCTACGGCGAAGCGGGCCACGCGGGCGGCTATGCCCTGCTCGACGGCTACCGCACGCGGCTCACCGGGCTGACCGCCACCGAGGCGCAGACCCTGTTCCTGGCCGGTCTGCCCGGCCCCGCGGCAGAGCTGGGGCTGGGCTCGGTCCTTGCGGCGGCCGAGCTCAAGCTCGAGGCGGCCCTGCCGGTCGCGCTGCATGACCAGGTCCGGCGGATCCGTGAGTGCTTCCACCTCGACGCCCCGGGCTGGTACCGGCAGGCGGACAAGGCGCCGCATCTGACGGCGGTGGCGGCCGCAGTCTGGGAGCGTCGGGTCATCCACGTGCGCTATCGCCGCTGGCACGCCCCACAGGTGGTAGAGCGGCGGCTGGAGCCGTACGGCATCGTGCTCAAGGCCGGGCGCTGGTACACCGTCGCCCGTGCCGAGGGTGACCTGCGCACCTACCGGATCGGGCAGATCCTTACCCTGGAGCCACTGGACGAGGTGTTCGAGCCACCGGTCCGTTTCGACCTGGCACGCCACTGGCAGACCCATACCGCGCGGCTGCAGGAACGGCTGTGGGAGGGCGAAGCGCAGATACGCATCTCACCGGCCGGCATCGCCCGTCTCCAGGACGTCGCAGCCCAGGCGGTGCTCGACGGCGTGAACCGGGGAGAGCCGGAGCCCGACGGCTGGCGCCGGACAACCGTCCCCATCGAGAGCCTCGCACACGCGGAGTCGGAGCTGCTGCGACTGGGCCCAGAGGTGGAAGTGCTCGCGCCGCCAGAGCTTCGGGAGCGCATCGCCGCATCGGCACGGGCCGTCGCGGCGCTCTACGACTGAAGTCACGATCCCGGAGTCGAGGCCCAATTCTTCGTGGTTGTTGCTGCGGCCGCGGAGCTGGCGTTTCTCAGTGCTTCTGGGTGATCTTCGCGGTGCCTGGGGTGATCGGAGTGTGACCTTGGGCGGGGCGGTGTCTGTCTCACCTGCGCGTGCGCGGGTGTGGGCGGGTTGATCGAGTGTTGTGCAGGTCCAGTGGTCTGCTACTTGATGGGACGTTCAGTTCGTGTCGGGGTTGGTGTGGTCGTCGTGGGTGAGGGTGACGCGGGTGGCTTTGCCGGCTTTGCTGGCGGTGGTGGTGAGTGGCAGACGCGGATGAAGTAGACGCGGACGTCGGTGAGTTCGGTGTAGGGGGCCAGGTACCGGGGGTGCCGTCAGTGGGCAGGTCGAGGAGCTTGTCGGTGATGTTGTAGATGACGAGGCAGGCGGTGTGCTGCCCGTAGTCGTTGGCGTACTTGATGATGTGGTGGACGCCTTTGACGAGGTAGCCCTTGCCGCGACGCCGTTCTCCCAGAGCCGAGCAGGCGGCGCAGCTGTGACCAGGAAGTAGGGGACCGCTCGCGGGCTGCCTTTTTCAGCGCTCCACGTTCCGCGTCCGCCGCCTCGACAACCTTCTCCTCAGCCAGCCAGCCAGCCAGCCAGCCACTGCCGTGCCGCTCCGCTCGTACCACGCCGTCCCGCTGCCGTAGCGTTGCGGGTCTCCGCGTGACTGGCTTCCGTCGCCCGGGCGGCCTCGTCACTGGACCAGGCCTGAGACTCAGGCTCCGACCCGGCGGACGAGGGCACAACCTGATCAAGAACCTGACGAGGTCTACCGAGCACCCCAGGACCAGGGCGGCCGGGCCGAAGCCGCCGTATCTTCGAGCCGGTGGATGTGCTGTCCGATGGTGGTGCGCCCGTCTGCCCACCGGTCGCCCGGTCAGGCGTTGGGAGGGCTGGAGCGCGAGGGCAGTCCGACGTCGCTGACGTGGGCAGCGAGGTTGGTTTCGAGGCGTTCGAGGGCGGCGAGGGTCTCGCCTCGTTCTGGGTCCGTGAGGTCGCCGGTGGCATAGTCCTCGATGCGGGCCCAGAGGTCTTCGACCTGTTGGCGCAGCGCCTGGCTGGCGGCGGTGGGTTCGACGAGGACGGAGCGTTTGTCGCTGGTGGAGCGCACGCGCCGTACGAAGCCGGACTTCTCCAGGCGCTGGATGGTGCGGGTCATGGTGGCGGCGTCGGCGCCGACGTGCCGTGCCAGGTCGGTCTGGCGCATTCGGCCGCGGTCCCACAGCTGCATCATGACAAGCTCTTGGGCCGGGTGCAGGCCGACCTCGCGCAGTAGTTGGCCGGCGAGCATGCGGTGCAGGCGGGCCACCCGGAAGATCGCATGGCTGATGGGCCCGCGGCGTGCGGCCTCGGGCAGTTCCCCGGTCTCGGGGCCCTGGGGCGTTGCCTCGGTTTCCATGGTGCCTTCGCTTTCTCCCGTGCGGCTGTCATTGCCTGGGCTGACCGCGGCAGTCGGCGGTGGGGCCGGCTGCCGCGTGCGGATCCTCGGGTCCGCATCCTGAGGGCAGGGTATGTGCTGCTCAGGCGGGGAGAACCCGGTGTGCTCGGGGCTGTCGCCGAACCATCAGGCGTGGGCTTCCTCCAGCGTGGGGTAGTCGGTGAAGCCCTTTTCGTCGCCGCCGTAGAAGGTGGCCTGGTCGGGGGTGTTGAACGGGCCGTTCTGGGCCAGGCGGGCGGGCAGGTCGGGGTTGGCCAGGAAGAGGGCGCCGTAGGCGAGCAGGTCGGCGGTGCCGTCCTCGACGAGTTCCAGCTCGGCCGGTCCGGTGGGCTCCTGGCCGGAGGCCGGGTTGAGGATGTAGGTCGTGGGCCATGCCTTGCGCAGCCGGAGCGTCAGGTCCCGGACGCCGGGGACTTCCAGTTGGTGCAGGTAGGCGAGGTTCAGCGGGGCGAGGGCGTCGACCAGTGCGGTGAAGGTGGCATCGAGGTCGGCGGTGTCGGACACGTCGATGTCGTTGTAGGGGTTGCCCGGGGACATTCGGAATCCGACCCGGTCCGGGCCGATGGCCTCGGCGGCGGCCTTGGCGGTCTCCACGGCGAAGCGGATGCGCTTCTCGGGACTGCCGCCCCACTCGTCGACGCGCTGATTGCTGTTCGAGGCGAGGAACTGGTCGATGAGGTACCCGTTGGCGCCGTGCAGTTCGACGCCGTCGAAGCCCGCTTCGATGGCGTTACGGGCGGCGTCCGCGTAGTCCGCGATGGTGGCGCGGATCTCGGTGTAGGTCAGCGCGTGCGGGGTGACGAAGTCCTGGGGGCCTTCGTGGGTATACACCTGTCCGGCGGCCGTGACGGCGGAAGGGCCGACGGGCTGAAGGCCCATCAGTGCGGGGTGGCCGACTCGTCCGGTGTGCATGATCTGGAGGTAGATCACGCCGCCCCGGGCGTGTACCGCGTCGGTCACCTGACGCCAGGCCGCGACCTGCTCGGGGGTGTGGATGCCCGGGGTGTCCGGGTAGCCCTGGCCGACCCTGGAGGGCTGGACGCCCTCGGTGACGATCAGGCCGGCACCCGCGCGCTGTGCGTAGTAGTCGGCCATGAGCAGGGTGGGGCTCTGGCCGGGACCGTAGGCGCGGCTGCGGGTCATCGGGGCCATCACCAGACGGTTGGCCAGGCGCTTGCCACCCAGCTCGTAGGGCTCGAATGCCTTCGACATCGTCATCTCTTTTCAGCGGTAAGGGAGTGCGTTCAGACGGCTGCCCGTGGTTCACAGGCCGTTACCTGTCCGAACAATAAAAAGCCTTTCCCTCTTCCTGTCGCGCCTGTGATCCACATCACGCGTGCCGCGATGCTGGCATAGTTAACGCCCGCCCGACCGTCCGCAACGGGGCGTGGGGGTAGGCCTCCAGGGTGGTACCTAAGTACCTGCTCGGACAATCAATGACGCCCGGAAGTCTCCGGCAGGGAGCTGAGGCGCCGTCTTCGGCTCGGCATCGACGCGAACACCGCCGCGCGGACGTGGACGGCGAGTCAGTCGCGCAGCCCCCGCAGCATCACGTCCAGGTAGCGGCGGCCGGACTCCCGGCGGGCCTGCCGTTCATCGGCGTGGATGTTGGCGGCGAAGGCGATTCCGCACATGAGCGGCAGCAGGTCCTCCCAGGTGACCACGCCCCGTACGGCGCCTGCCGCGCGCGTGCGGTCGAGCAACTGGCCGGCGAGCGAGTCCAGTGTGGCGGTCAGTTCCTCGGTGCGGGGCAGGACGCGCTCCGGTGCCGCGCGCACGATGGTGAGCGAGGGATCGGTCAGCTGCGCCTCCAGGGTGGCGCCGAGGAAGCCGGCCAGAGCGTTCCAGGGGTCCTGCTCGGCCAGAGCCTGTTCCGCGCGGGCGATCAGCGCCTCCAGGCCGGGTGTGGCCACCGTCTCCATCAGCGCCTCCGGTGTCGGGAAGTGCCTGTAGACGGTGGCCACCCCCACCCCGACACGGCGGGCGACGTCGTTCAGCTGGAGCGGGGTGCCGTCGTCGACGAGGTCTCGGGCCACGTCGACGATGCGCTGCCGATTGCGGGCAGCGTCCTTGCGCTTCGGTGCGGCGGTCATGCGTCACAGTGTAAGTGGATGAACTATCCGGCTCGTGTTACGGTGAAGTGGATAGTTCATCCGTTTCTATGTGGTGCCCCTGCACCACACAAGGAGGCCCCACCATGCCGTTCACCGTCACCGACGTGCCGCACCTGCCCGACGGGTTCACCGACAACTTCACCAGCCACACCATCAAAACCGGCGAGGTGACCCTGCACGCCGTGATCGGCGGCGACGGGCCGCCGCTGCTGCTCCTGCCCGGCTGGCCCCAGTTCTGGTACAGCTGGCGCTTGGTCATGCCCGCCCTGGCCGAGCGCTTCACCGTCATCGCCCCCGACCTGCGCGGCATGGGCGCCAGCGACAAGCCCGCCACCGGCTACGACGCGGCCACCCTCGCCGACGACATGGCCGGGCTGATGACCGAGCTCGGCCACGACCGCTTCGCCGTCGTCGGCTACGACCTCGGCATGGTCGTCGGCTACGCGCTGGCCGCACAGCATCGCGAGCGCGTCACCCGCCTCGTCGTCGCAGAGGCGATCATCCGCGGCATCACCCCGTCCCCGCCACTCCTCGCGGACCCGGCCACCAACGAGATGCTGTGGCACTTCGCCTTCAACCGCCTGCGGGACATCAACGAGCGCATGGTCGCGGGCCGCGAGGAGATCTACTTCGGCCACCAGTTCACGTCCAAGGTCGCCATCCCCGGCGCCATCCCGCAGCACGCCATCGACGTCTACGTCGACCAGCTGCGCGACCCGGCCGCCCTGCGCGCCAGTTTCGAGTACTACCGCGAGGAGAGCTTTGCCGAGAAGGCCCAGGCCCTGCGCGACCAGGGGCCGCTGACCGTCCCGGTCCTGGCGATAGGCGGCCAGTACAGCACCGGCACCATGCCGGCGGACGTCATGCGCATGCTCGCCACGGACGTCACGGAGATGGTCATCCCCAACGCCGGCCACTTCCTGCCCGAAGAGACGCCGGCCGAACTCAGCAAGGCAGTGCTGGACTTCCTGCGCTGACCCACCGATCTCGCACATCATCCAAACGCGCGGTAAGTGGCGTGATGCCTGGCTTGTCGCCGCTCGATGGGACCCACGCCGACGGCGTGGAGCGGCGCCGCACCCACCCCTCTGGCGCGGCCCGTTCCTCGTCCGAGAGGCCAACTCGGCCTTCGGCTGCCCAGCACGCGCCACCCCGCAACCCTGCCCGTCTGAAGAGAATTCCCGACTCGGAAGACCAGCGGTCAACCCCGGAAGTCAGCGGCCGAACACCACAGCGGACGTGTGTGGGGCAACGACGCTCCAGGACGAATTCCTCTACTGGGGGAAGTGGGCTTCCGGTAGGAGTCGTTGGATGAGGTTCTGCCAGCTCTCGGCCAGTGGATGGGCTTCCGGGGCGGGTTCTGCGGCGGCTTCGTCCATGGACAGGTAGAGCAGGAGCGGCCCTTCCAGGGCCGCGGTGAGCTGGACGGCAAGGGTGTCGGGGTAGGGCGGGGAGGGGCGGATCTGCCCGAGGAGCATGCGGATGTGGGGCCGGGTCATGGTGGCGCCGCCGACGGGGATGGGCTTGGTGCGGTCCAGGGAGGCCCGGGCGGTGCCGTGGTTGTCCAGGAGGAAGGCGATGCGGGCGCGACCGTAGGCGATCAGACGCTCTACCGGGCCGGCGCCGGGTCCCAGTGGGGGCGGCCCGAACATGACCTGCTCCTGGAAGCGGCGCTCATCCTCGTCGAGGAGGGCCTGGAAGATGCCCGCGCGAGTGCCGAAGCGGCGGAAGACGGTGCCCTTGCCCAGGCCGGCGCGTTCCGCCAGGCCGTCCATGGTCACCTTCTGCGTCCCGCACTCGGCGATCATCTCGCGGGCGGTCTGCAGGAGTCGTTCACGGTTGCGCACGGCGTCTGCGCGTTCACCGCGCGGCTTCCCGAAGGGCACGACAGGCAAGTTCACGGGCTCAATGTACCTCCCCGAAACAGCTAAGCGGGGTAAAGTCCGTTTAGGTGTTAGCGTGGAAGCACCAGCTCGAAGCCTGGTCTGCGGCCCTGAAGCCGCTGCGCGGCTGAACGCCGGCGGCTGCTGCCGGCTGCATGACCGGGATCACCGAAACGTGAAGGAGCCAGCACTATGACCACGGCCTCGAAAGCCATCGACGCCACCCAACTCGGCGTCGGCACTTGGGCCATCGACCCGGTCCACTCGTCTATCAGTTTCTCGGTACGCCACCTTCTGGTGGCCAAGGTGCGAGGGATGTTCGAGACGTTCAGCGGTGCCATCGTCGTCGCCGCCGACGGCACCCCTTCGGTGACGGCCGAGATCGCCGTCGACTCGATCAACACCCGCAATGACCGGCGCGACGCGCACCTCACATCTGCCGACTACTTCGATGCCGAGAAGTATCCGACCGCCACCTTCACCTCTACGGGGGTCCGTGCCGACGGTGACAAGTACGCGATCGACGGCGACTTCACCCTCAAGGGCGTTACCAAGCCAGTGACTCTCGACCTCGAGTTCAACGGCGTGATCCGCGTCATGGACTACGGTGAGGTCGCAGGCTTCGAGGCGTCGGTCGTGTTGAACCGCAAGGACTTCGGCATCGATCTCGCTCTGCCATTCGACACCGGCAGCAAGATCGTCTCCGACAAGGTCGGCGACAAGGCCACCATCACGCTGGAGATCGAGGCGCTCAAACAGGCTTGACATGCTCGCAGGCCGGCGAGCGTGCGCGGATCCGGGACTGCCGCGGGCGACCGGGACGGCCGCGAGGGCGCCGGCCACGCGTGCCGTGTGGAACACAGAGGCCCGCAGCCGAGGCACTGTAGTGCGGCCGCGGCGGCCTCGCGAACGGGCCCGTCCGGGTAGCGCTGGGCCTCACCGATCGGAGACCCGCCGAGCACCTCGCGGACGGCCCGGTAGCGGTACTCGGCCAGATGCTCTACAGCCACGACCACTGACCGAAGGGCCCCGCCCTAGTGAGGGACGGGAGACGGCAAACCTTCAGCCGAACGTGTTACCCGTGTCCTGAGTGCAAGCGGTCAAGCATCTCCTGAGACCTCAGGCGGAGCGGTGGTCCGGCGCGGCACGAGCGTCGGCGACAGCTTGACCTGCACGGACGTCTTAAGCCGGTCGGCGATCCGTTCCAGGAGCAGGCGGGCGGCGTTGTCGCCCATCGCACGGCCGGCCTGGTCGACGCTGGTGAGGGAGATCGGGCCGAGTGCAGCGAAACTCGTGTTGTCGTATCCGGCTACCGAGATGTCCCCAGGGACGGTGAGCCCGGCTTCGCTGACGGCCTCGAGTACTCCCATGGCGACGACATCCGCGCCCGCGAACACGGCGGTGGGCCGGTCGGTGCGTGCGAGCAGTTCTTTGGCGCCTTGGTATCCGCCCTCTGGGGTGTAACTCGTGGCGACGACGTCGATCGCATTCCCGAGCCCGTGGTCCCGCATTGCTTGTCGATATCCTTCGGCGCGCTGCGCGTTGGGCATCTCCTGAATGCGGGTCGGGTCGGTCTCGTGGTGCTCGATATGGGCGATCCGGCGGTGCCCGAGGCTGGCCAGGTGGCCTACGACCAGAGCAGCTCCGGCCATGTCGTCGTCCGTCACGGTGTCGTACACAGGTGAGTTGCCGTGCCGGCCCACCACCACGGTGGGTACGAGCGAGGCGACGCGCTCGAGGCGCGAGCGCGAGGAGACGGGCGCGACCAGAACGAGACCGTCCATGCCGCGGTCGATCATGGCCTCGGTGACCCGGGCTTCCTCCTTCTCCCCGTTGCAGCCCGGGCCCAGCAGCACCTGGTAGTCGGTGTCCGCGAGCCGGGTGGTGACCCCGTCGAGGATCTCAGGGAAGAAGGGGTTGCGGATGTCGGGCAGCATCACACCGATGGTGTATGTCTGGCCGCGCAACCCCCGTGCGGCGGCGAGCGGCCGGTAGCCCAGTTCGTCGATCGCGCGCCGGACCTTCTCCCGCATCTCCGGGCTGGCCCCGTAGGCGTTGCGCAGCACCTTCGACACGGCCGTGGTGGACACCTGGGCGTGCCGGGCGACATCGACGATCGTGACGCGACGGGACGACGACGGCTGCATCCGGCTCCTCCGACGCTGTGGGAAACGTTGCCGCAGAGTCTACGGACGAAGTCCCGGTTCGCCGTAACAATCTTGCAGTCTGCGCGACACCTTGACGTCGTGAATCGCGCTCTCTAGGGTCTGGCACCACCTGATGGGAAACGTTACCCACTGCCCGTTCGTGAAGCGGGCCCCCTCCACATAACAGAGAGTCTTGCGTCGCCGATCGGCAGTACTTGAATCGTTTCAAGAAAGTAGGACCGCCCGTGAAGGTCGTCCCTGCGCGTCGAGCGCGTTCCAGCCCGCCGTGGTGGTTCATGGCCCCGGCGCTGTTGCTGTTCGCCTTCGTCGTCCTGGTGCCGAGCGTGCGCGGGGTGTACTACGCGTTCACGGACTGGGACGGCCTGAGCCCGGACTTCTCGTTCGTGGGGCTGGGGAACTTCGCCGACATGGTCGCTGACGCCGACGCGCGGCAGGCCGTCTGGCACACCCTGGTGATCGCGGTGTCGATCACGGTCATCCAGAACGCGGTGGGCCTGGCGCTGGCCCTCGGGGTCAACACGGCCATCAAGTCGAGGAACCTGCTGCGGGTGTTCCTGTTCGCCCCGGCCGTGATCACCCCGATCGTGACCGCCTACCTGTGGCGGAACCTGCTCGGTCCGGACGGGGCCGTCAACAGCCTGCTCGGCGCGGTCGGCCTGGGTGGCTGGGAGCAGGACTGGCTGGGGGATCCCGATGTAGCCCTGTGGGCGGTGGTCGGAGTGATCGTGTGGCAGTTCGCCGGCTACTCGATGGTCATCTTCCTGGCGGGGCTCCAGTCGGTGCCCAAGGAGATCCATGAAGCCGCGGAGATCGACGGCGCCGGTCCTGTGCGCCGCTTCTGGTCGGTGACCCGGCCGCTGCTCGCCCCGGCGTTCACCATCAACCTGATGCTGTCGATCATCGGCGGGATCAAGCTCTTCGACCAAGTTTATGCGTTGACGGGCGGGGGCCCCGGGCACGCGACGGACACCATCTCCACCCTCATCTACAAGGATGCCTTCACCCTAGGGGAGTTCGGGTACAGCATTGCCCTCGCGGTGGTCCTCACGATCATCGTGGCCGTCGCCTCCACCGGCCAGTACCTGGCGCTCTCCCGCAACGAGAGGGCCGCGTCGTGAACCGCTACCGCCCTCGCACTCTCGCCCTCGAACTGGCGATGATCGCCGCCGCGCTCTTCGTCGGCTTCCCGGTCTACGTCCTGGTCAACCTCGCGGTCCGCCCCGCCTCGGACACCTCCTCGCCCATCAGTCCGACGACCTCGCCCACCCTCGACAACTTCACGACCGCCTGGCAGCAGGGCTCCCTCGGCGGGGCGTTGGCCAACAGTGTGCTGGTGACGGTGTGCAGCGTCGTCATCGTGCTGGCCGTCTCCTCCCTCGCCGCCTACCCGCTGGCTCGCATCACGGCCCGCTGGTCGAAGGGGACGTATCTTCTCGTTCTGCTCGGCCTGGTGCTGCCGTTCCAGCTCGCGTCGCTGCCGCTGTACCAGACCATGCGCGACATGGGCCTGCTCGGCACCCCGTGGGCACTGGTTCTGTTCTACTCCGGACTGCAGGTGCCGTTCACCGTCTTCCTTTACGTCGGCTTCCTGCGCGCCCTGCCCCGTGACTTCGAGGACGCCGCCCTCATCGACGGCTGCACCCCACTGCAAGGCTTCCGCTACGTCGTCCTGCCCATGCTCAAACCGATCACCGTGACCGCGCTCGTACTCAACGCGGTCGCCATCTGGAACGACTTCTTCACTCCGCTGCTGTACCTCAGCGGCAGCGCGCAGCAGACCATGCCGGTCGCGATCGCCGGATTCGTCGGTCAGTACGTCACGGACTGGAACCTCATCTTCGCCGCTCTGGTGATCAGCATCCTACCCGTGCTGCTCGTCTACTTCCTGCTCCAGCGCAGCATCATCAGCGGCTTCGCGGGCGGGCTCAAGGGATGACCTCCGTCGCCTTTTCCTCAAGGGAGACATCAATGAAGACACGCTTCACCACCGCCGTGGTCGCTGCGGCTACAGCCGCCGTACTTCTCGCCGCCTGTAGCGGTGGCACCAAGGCAGGCTCCGACGGAGAGGGTTCGAAGACCCTGACGCTCGCCTCCATCGACCAGGGTTCCGTCGAGGACGTCGTCAAGGCGTTCGAGAAGGCCAATCCGGGTGTCAAGGTCCGCTACACCACCAGCGGCGCCGACCAGTACCAGCAGCAGATCCGCACCCAGCTGTCCTCCGGCACCGCTCCGGATGTCATGTCGGTGTGGCCCGGCAACGGCAATCCGGGTGCCACGCAGGTGTTGGCGAAGCCGGGCTATCTGCGGGACCTGTCCGACCAGGCGTGGGCGGCGAAGATGCCGGAAGCGATCAAGAGTGTGGCCCAGTACGAGGGCAAGACTTATACCGCGGTCTTCGGCCAGAACGGCATTGGCGCGGTCTACAACGAGCAGGCGATGGACAAGGCCGGGCTGACCGCGCCGGAGACCTGGACGGAGCTGCTGGCATTCTGCCGGGACGCCAAAGCCAAGGGCACCCCGGCTTTCGCGCTGGGCAACCAGGACAACTGGGTGACTCAGCTGGTGCAATACGCCTTGGTCGCTACCACCGTCTACGGCCCTGACCGCGACTTCGACCAGAAGATGCAGGACGGGCAGGCCACCTTCGCCGGCTCGGCCTGGAAGACAGCCCTCGACAAGTACCTGACGATGGAGAAGACCGGCTGCTTCCAGAAGAACCCGTTGGGCACCAACTACGAGGCCAGTCAGGAACTTGCCGCCACCGGAAAGACGTTGGGCATTATCCAGGGCAATTGGGTCATCGCCCTGCTCGAGGGCAAGAACCCTCAGGGCACCTTCACGCTCAAGGCGCTCCCGGCGACTGACGCCCCGTCCGAGACCCTCATCCCTGCTGCGGCCGGCGCCGGCTATGGCGTCAACGCCAAGGCGAAGAACGAGGACCTGGCGCTGAAGTTCGTGAACTTCGTGATGTCGCCCCAGGGCATGAACTTGTTCGTCAAGAAGCAGGGCGGCCTGCCCTCGCTCCCCGACACCGGATACCAGGCCGACCCCTCACTGGCCGAGCTGTCGCAGTTCATCACTTCGAACCGCACCGTGCCGTTCATGGACCAGCTCTGGCCCAACGCCAAGGTGCAGCAGACCATGCTCAGCGGCCTCCAGGAGATCTTCAGCGACCAGTCCGCTCCGGACGAGGTGCTCAAGGCGATGGACGCCGACTACAAGGCAGGAGCCTGACCGACACCCACCGGCCGGCCTCACACCGGCTGAGCCACGCTCTCATTGAAACGTATCAATCGAAAGGGAGTTCGCATGTCCATGGAGCAGCACGGTGTGCCCAGCCGCAGACAGGTCGTCGGAGGCATGGTGGCCGCTGGAGTAGGGATGACGCTGCCGATCGGGGCGGCGCGGGCTGCCGAGGCCGTCGAAACCGAAACGCACGAACCGCACGTCACCGGCCTGTCGGTCGACGGCCGCACGGGCATTCTGCTCGGCATCGACGACACGGCGCCCAGACTCGGCTGGCGAACAGCGGGCGTGCCTGCCGGCTGGACGCAGACGGCGTACCGGATCCGTGCTGCGCGCAGTGCGCGAGACCTGCGCGAGGGCCGTTACCTGTGGGATTCAGGCAAGGTCCGTTCATCCGCCCAGAACGACATCGCGTGGGGTGGGCCGACGCTCACCTCCCGTCGGGAGGTCGTCTGGCAGGTGCAGGTGTGGGGTAAGGACGGGAGGGCCACGCCGTTCAGTCGCCCGGCGGCCTGGGAGATGGGCCTGCTCAAGCGGTCCGACTGGGGTGAGGCCCAGTGGATCGAGCACCCGGGCAGGAACCTTGACCAGCCCTTGCCGCTCCTCGCCCGCCCCTTCAGGGTCCGCGCGCACATCACCAAGGCGCGGCTGCATATCTCAGGCGTCGGTTTGCACCATGCCCTGCTCAACGGCCGGCCCGTCACCGACGAGGTACTCGCGCCCGGCAATTCCAACTACCAACTGTCCACCGAGTACCGCGTCCACGACGTCACCCCCCTCGTCCGCCGCGGCGCGAACACCCTCGGTGTCGAACTCGGCCATGGCACCGCCCTGGTCACCCGCTCCGTCACCAACCAGGCGACCGGCCGGACCGCCCCGTACAGCTGGTGGCAGAGCCAGTTCAAGGGCAGCGGCACTCTGGTCGCGTCGGCGTCGGCCGGGGCCACGAACGTCAAGGTCAGCGGCGTGACCGGCTACCACCTCGGCGGCACGATCAACATCGACACCGGCGCCGGTGGCGAACGGTTGGAGTCACGCACGATCACCGCCATTGGCACTGCCGGCCCCGACGGCACGGGCATCACCTTCGAACCGGCCCTCAGCGACGGACACGCCGACGGTGCGGCCGTCACCGGCTCCGGCAACCCGCTCGCGAGCACCGACCCCAGCGCTGGCGCCGCCGTGACGCCCCGCCTCATCGCCCGGCTGGAACTGACCGGCGCGGACGGTACGGTTCAGACCATCGTCAGCGACCGCTCCTGGAAGGCCGCACTCGGCCCGACGACACTGGCCAACTGGTACTCCGGCTCCGACTACGACGCCCGCCGCGAACAGCCCGGCTGGAGCGCACCTGGAGCCGACCTCGGCGAGAGCGCCAAGCGCCGCGACGGCACGCCCGTCGGCTGGGTGAGCGCCGGAATCGCACCGCCCCCGAACCTCACGACCGCCCTGGTCTGGCGGGTGGGCGAGCCCGTGAAGATCGCCGACAGGTTGCGGCCGACTCGGATCACACAGCCCCAACCAGGTGTCTGGGTCTTCGACTTCGGCCAGAACTTCGCCGGCTGGCCCCTGCTCAAGCTCGAGGGGACGGTGCCCGCGGGCACAACGGTCAAACTCCTTCCCTCCGAGTCCCTCAACGCCGATGGCACCGTCCACCAGGCGTCGCTCATGGGCGGCGGCGCGGCCCGCGGCACCCATCTCTTCGCGACGTACACCACGCACGGCGATCCCGATGGCGAGAGCTGGCATCCGCAGTTCCACTACTTCGGCATGCAGTGGATCCAGGTAACCGGACTGCCCGAGGGCTACACACCCACTGAGGAAACCCTCACCGGCCTCCAACTGCACGCGGATGTCCCGGCGGCGGGCGACGTGCGAACCTCCGACGACCGGATCAACCGCATCCACCGCATGGCCCGTTACTCGATCATGAGCAACACCATGTCCACGTTCACGGACTGCCCGGGCCGCGAGAAGCTGGCCTACCCTGCCGACTACCTCCAGCCCTTCAGCTCGCTGCACCGTACCTTCGGCTACGACGCCTACCTGCGCACGATGGAGCGGCACCTGGCGGAGGGCCAGTCCAGGTCCGGCGACAACATCGGCAACGTCGCCCTCAAAGCCCCGGTGTACGACTGGGGTTACACCGGCCGGTTCGGCGACGAGATCAACTGGGGCAACGGCATCATCCTCACGCCGTGGCTGCTTTACGAGACCTACGGCGACACCCAGACCATGGCCCGCTACTACCCCCAGATGCAGGCGTTCCTGGACTACATCAGGACCCGCAAGGCGGGCACCGGAGCGGACGCCTACATCGTCGACGCCGCCCTGGCCGACTGGATCGCCGCCGAGAACACCTCCGGCCGTATCACCGGCACTTGGGGCTACTACCAGATCGCCGAGCGGATGGCTCGGATGGCCGCGCTGATCGGCCGCGACGGCGACGCGCGCGAGTACCGCAACCTGGCATCCAACATCAAGGACGCCTTCAACGATGCCTTCTACAACACCGCCCTCGGCCGCTACACCAGCCAGGGCAACCAGGGCAGCACAGGGGCGACACAGGCCGCGCAGGCCTTCGCGCTCGTCGAGGGACTCGTCCCTGAGAGCGAGCGGGAACGGGTCCTGGATGCTCTGGTCGAATTGGTCTACGCCTACCAGCCGTCCGGCGGTGGACCGCACTTCAGCGCGGGCACCATCGGACTCGCCCCCACGGTGCGGGCCCTGATGGAAGCCGGCCGCGACGACGTACTCTGGGCCGTGCTGAAGGAGGACACTCAGCCGAGCTACGGCTTCTTCATGGCCCCCACCACGGCGAACCCCGACGGGCTGACCACCATCCCCGAGAACTGGGGTTTCGGCGCCTCGAAGAACCACATGATCCTCCTGCAGATCGAGGAGTGGTTCCACGCCGGCCTGGCCGGCATCCGCCAGGCGCGCGGCTCCGTCGGCTACCGCGAACTGGTCATCGACCCGCGCCCGATCGGCGACCTCACCGAAGTCGAGGGCCGCTACAGGACCCCCCGCGGTGAGGTCACCTCGCAGTGGACCCGCCGCAACGGCACCTTCCGTCTCGGAGTCTCGGTGCCGCCGAACAGCACGGCCGAGGTGCGAGTGCCGACACGGGACCACAAGGTGCCCGAGGCATCCAACGGTGCGGTGTTCCAGGGCTTCGAAGGCGACCGAGCCGTCTACCGGATTCCGTCCGGGACGTACGTCTTCATCGCCCGTGCGGCTATCTGAGTGTCGGCGAACCGAAGGGACGAAGGTGTGGCCAATGACATACCCGACGACGCAGGCTCGCGGAGCGCGCGAGGTCTCCGGCGCCGAAGCGTACTTTCGGCGACAGCCGGCGCGGCGCCGGTAGTGGCCGGTGCACTGGGCGGCGGCAGCACCGCCGCGGCGGCACCGGCAGATCACAGCGAAGCCGGCGCCGTATACGGACTGACCGTGGAACACCGGACCGACCCGCTCGGCGTGGACGCCACGCACCCCCGCCTCGGCTGGCGTATGCGCACGACCAGACACGGGCAGAGGCAGGGCGCCTACGAAGTCCTCGTGGCCGGTTCACCGGGCAAGCTCACCTCCGGCCGCGCGGACGCCTGGAGCAGCGGCATCGTCCACTCCTCCGAGTCCGTGACCATCCGCTACCGGGGCAAGCCACTGAAGCCCATGACCCGCTACTACTGGTCTGTCACCGTCTGGAACGCCGACGGCCGGCGGGTGGGCACCAGTCCCGTGGCCTGGTTCGAGACAGGCCTGATGAGCACCGACGGCATCACCGGTTGGGACGACGCCCAGTGGATCGGGATGAAGGGCAAGATACCTAACTCGCCCGGCGCACCGATGCTCCGCACGGAAGCCCGTCTCAAAGGCCCGGTCCGTGAGGCCCGCCTTTACCTGTCAGCCCTCGGGGTCTACGACGCCTACGTCAGCGGACACCCGGTGACAGTCCCACAGGACGGTGGCACCACCCGTGAACTGCTGCCCCCGGGCTGGACCAACTACGACGTACGCGCCACCTACCTCACCTACGACGTTACCCACCTAGTCGCCCGGGAACCGATCGTCACCCTCGCCGCCGTCCTCGGCAACGGCTGGTACAACGGCCGTATCTCTGAAGGCAGCACCTACTACGCCGAGGACGGCAACGCCCTCGCCCTCAAGGCCAAGCTGCTGATCCGCTATGCCGACGGCACGAGCCAGTCCGTCGTCACCCGGCCGGACGCCACATGGAAGGCCACCGACACAGGCCCACACAGAGCCAACGACATCTACGACGGCGAGACCTACGATGCCCGCAAACAACTGCCGGGCTGGACGGCGTCCGGTTTCGACGACTCCGCATGGTCGGACACCGCACCCATCCCCTGCGCCACCACGTACCCGGACGCCCGACTGGTCGCCTACCCGGCCGAGACCGCGCGGCTGATGAGCCGCTGGGATCGCAGACCGGAGTCGATCACCGTGTACACGGGAGTGACCGGGGAAGGCAGGGGCCGTATCGTCGCCGACCCGGACCGGACCGTGACCGACCCCCGGCAGGCGGCTGCAGCGTCGGTCACCATTGGCGCCAACGACACCGCCGTGTTCGATCTGGGCCAGAACATGGTCGGCGTCCCCCGCTACACGATCCGCGGCCCGGCCGGAGCCAGGGTTGAGTTCCGGTTCGGTGAGATCCTCAACGACAGCAGCGCCGGCGCGGACGGCCCCGAGGGCTCGCTGTACCGGGCCAACCTGCGCAGCGCCAAGGCCACCAGCACCTACATCCTCAAGGGCGACCGGCACGGGGAGACCCACCAGGACTCCCTCACCTTCTACGGCTTCCGCTACGTCTCCGTCACCGCGACGGAACGGGTCACGATCACGCGCCTGAGCGGCAAGGTCGCCACCTCCGCCATCCACGAGACGGGCAACCTCACCACCAACGACCCCGACACCAACCAGTTGATCAGCAACATCCGCTGGGGCCAGCGCGGCAACTACCTCTGGGTGCCCACCGACTGCCCGCAGCGCGACGAACGCCTGGGCTGGACCGGCGACACCCAGGTCTTCGCCCTCACCGGCCTCTACAACGCCGACGCCGGACCGTTCCTCGGCCACTTCCAGGACAGCGTCGTAGACTCCCAGGCCATCTACGGCATGGACAAGGCCCAGTTCACCGGAGTCGCTCCCGGTGGACGCTACAACTTCCCCGGAGGCGGCAGCGGTTGGGCGGACTGCGGGGTGATCCTCCCTTGGACCCTCTGGCAGATGACCGGCGACCCCACCGTCATCGAGCGCAGCTGGCCCGCCATGACCCGCTACCTAGACTGGATCCGGCACCAGACCGGCGACACTTACGCAGGCCAGGGATCCCTCACCGGCGACTGGCTCGCGCCGCAGAAGACCAGCGCTCAGCTCATGAGCGACGTCTACTACGGCTATGTTGCCCAGCTCATGGGACAGATGGCCCGAGCCATGGGCCGTGTGACGGAGGCCGCGGCCTACGAGCAACTCTTCACCAACATCAAGAGGACGTTCATCGGGAAGTATCTGAGCACCGACGGTGGCACCGTCACCGTCAGGTCCAGCCTCGGCAGCGCCTCCCCGATCGAACCGGGCGCCGACCCCGACCAGAGCACAGAGGACAACACCCAGTCCGCCCTGCTGTGGGTCCTCAAACTAGGGCTGTACGACACCGAGGCCCAACGCCGCACCCTCGTTGGCAACCTCGCGGACAACATCGGCAACGACGCGGACTACAAGGCAGCCCATCCGAACAGCAGCCGGGTCCAGTACGCCGAGAACACCCTCTCCGTCGGCTTCCTCGGCGTCAACGTCCTCGCCCCCGTACTGAGTGACGAGGGCCGCGTCGACCTGGCATACAAACTGCTGCACCAAGACGCGTCGCCGTCCTGGCTGTACTCGGTGAACAACGGCGCCACCACGGTGTGGGAACGCTGGAACTCCTACTCACAGGACCACGGCTTCGGCCCGGTCAGCATGAATTCCTTCAACCATTACGCCTATGGGGCCGTCATGGAGTGGATGTACAGCTACATGGCGGGCATCGCCCGCGATCCCAGCAGCCCCGGCTTCAGGCACTTCATCCTGCAGCCGCACCTCGACCCCACCGGAACGATCACCCAGGTCGCGGCCTCGCACGTGTCACCGTACGGCGAGATCATCAGCGAGTGGAGCGTCGGTGATACGGACACCACCCTCCGGTACAACGTGCAGGTTCCCGCGAACAGCGAGGCCACCTTGCGCATTCCGGCCGTCTCGGCCGACGCGGTCCGGGAAGGGCGATCGCCGCTGGCCCACCTGGACGGCGTGCGGTTCGGCGGACACGAATCCGGCGTGGCTTCGTACCGGCTGGCGCCGGGCTCATATCGCCTGACGTCCCGTATTCGCTGACGCTCAACTTGGGTTGATCACCGCTCTTCCGGCAACGACCGCGCCGGAAGAGCCGGGCCGGCCTGACCCGCCGGGACGAAATCAGGGAAGCCATTGGACTTTGGCACTTCGTGCATCCACGAACACGCCTGCGTCCGCTGCTCGATGCTCCGCCCCGAGCACGGCCGGCGTGGCCGCCTGGCCGAGATCCGCGACAACCTCACGCCCGCATCACCGAAGCCGAACGTGAAGGCTGGCTGGGCGAGCTGGAAGGACTTGAAGTCGGCCTCGCCGGAGCCCAGGACAAGCTCGCCCAGCTGGATGCCGAACAGGACCGCCGCAGCACCACTGTGGACCTCGGCATCCCCACCTTCCACGACGTCGCTGGCCGTCACGGCACCTCACACCTGCCGCCTGGGTAGAAGCGTCCCCTCACTTCTGGGGTGGCGTCGTCGCGAGGGCCACAGGCCCCGTTTCCGCCGGGGTGGCTCCTCGACAGGCCGGTGGCGGTACCGGCCTGTCGAGGGGGCACTCCCGATCAGGCGAGGTTCTGGGTGAAGAAATCGTCGAGCTTGTCGAAGGGGATGAGGTCCCTGCGGTCGTACAGGTCGACGTGGTCCGCGCCCGGGACGATCACGAGGCCGACGGTGTCGGGGGCCATCGCCTGGACGTCCTCGGAGTAGTAGCGGGAGTGCGCTTCGGCGCCGGCCACCAGGAGGGCCTTGCGGGGCGCCAGCATGTCGATGTTCGTCATTTGCCGGAAGGCGAAGAACGACATCGGCGTGGTCGCGGTCCACGCGGTGGTGGAGTTGATCGAGCGCGGGTGGTAGCCGCGCTCGGTGCGGTAGTAGTCGAAGAAGATCTTCGTGATCGGGTCGGCGTCCGCGGGGAGGGTCTTGGGCAGGACGCGGTTCGAGGGGGCGGGGTTGCCGTTCTTGTCGAAGGGGATCTCGTGGGACCCGCGCGCGTAGGTACCGTTCTCGGCGTCGGTCCAGCGTTGCCGGCTGAGGTGGTCCACGATCTTCTGGCGCTGCTCGCGCGTGTAGTAGTCCTCGTGGCCCCGGGACATGCTGCGCGACATGTCGTACATCACTGCTGTGGCGACCGCCTTGATACGGCTGTCCGCAGCCGCCGCGGTGAGCGCCATACCGCTCAAGCCGCAGATGCCCTGCACGCCGATCCGTTCGCGGTCGACGATCTTCTGCAGGCCGAGGAAGTCGACGGCGGCGCTGAAGTCCTCGGTGTAGATGTCGGGAGAGGCCACGTCGCGCACGGTGCCGCCGCTCTCCCCTGTGAAGGAGGGGTCGAAGGCGAGGGCGACGTAGCCGCGGCGGGCGAACTCGTTGGCGTAGAGCCCCGAGGACTGTTCCTTGACCGCGCCGAACGGGCCGCTGACAGCCAGGGCAGGCAGCTTGCCCCTGGCGCTCCTCGGTATGTAGAGGTCGGCTGCGACCTCAATGCCGTAGCGGTTCTTGAACCGCACCGAGGTCCGTTTGACATTCCTGTCCAGCGCGAACGTGTAGCCGCCCTTGCCGTTGGCCTTGCCTTGTCCTGTGGCGTCCGCGGCGCGGCCGGTGTCCGCACCGAAGGAGGGCACAGCCGTCAAGGAGGCGGCGGTGGCGGCTCCGGTGGCGGCGATCAGTCCGAGCGCTTTGCGACGTTCCATCGAGTGGTCCTCATATTCGATCGGGGGGTAAAGGCGCGACGGTCGGTGGTGTCGTGACCGAGGCGCGATTCCAGGAAAGTGCTTCTGCGCCAGCCGTGGCAGGTTGGGTTTATGGGGGGTACAAGCTCGACCCCCCAGCCCGCGGGCTGATGAACTGCTGCTGCAAACGGATGCAGTGGGTCACCGTCGGCCAGGCCCTCGATCGTGGTGACCTTGACGCCGTCCAGAGGGACCGCGAGGGTCAGGCAGATGTTCTGCCGTTGTCCGTCGACGAAGGAACGTGCACGCCCCGCAGGTCCCGGCGGCGCACCGCCAGCCGCGGTGCTGGTGGCGATGAAGGTGCGCCGGGTGGGGGCCAGGGACGGCTCGTCGGCCGCTCTGGGGGGCGGGTGTTTCGGATTCAGTAGACGTACGTACGTCTTCGCTTGACGGAGGGATCTGCCGCAGCAGGGCGGTACAGCAAGAGACGGGACCGTGCCGCTGCTGAAGCGCCGTGCATGTCGCAGCGGTGGCCCGGACCAAGGGTGGAGACGCGGACATCGGAAGAGCCCGCGTCTCCTTCCCGCGAGCGTGTGTCAGGGCTTGACGAGAACCTTGAGGCTCTTGCGGTCGGCCATGTCCTGGTAGCCGGCCGGGACGCCGTCGAGGTTCGTGGTGGCGTCGAAGACCTTGCCGGGCTCGATGGTGCCGTTGAGGATGTCGGGCATCAGTTCCTCGATGTAGGCGCGCACCGGTGCAGGTCCTCCGGCCAGGCGGATGTTGCGGCCGAAGAGGCTGTCGAAGCCGATCGGTGCCTCCTCGTACTGCGGGACGCCGACGCGGCTGATGACACCGCCCGGGCGGACGATCCCGACGGCCTGCTGGTAGGCGGGCATGTTGCCGACGCACTCCAGGACGACGTGCGTGCCGTGCCCTCCGGTCAGTTCCCGCACCTGAGCGATGCCTTCGTCACCGCGCGCGGAGACGATGTCGGTGGCGCCGAACTCCCGGCCGAGGTCGGTGCGCGCCTGGTGGCGGCCCATGAGGATGATCTGTTCAGCGCCCAGGCGCTTGGCCGATAGCACTCCCAGCAGGCCGACCGCGCCGTCACCGATCACGGTCACGCGGGTGCGCTCGCTCACGCCGCCCGCGAGGGCGGCGTGGTAGCCGGTGCCGAGGACGTCCGAGAGGGTCAGCAGGGACGGGATCAGGGCTGAGTCCGGGGCGACGGGGAGTTTGACGAGCGTGCCGTCGGCGAGCGGGACGCGGACCGCTTCGGCCTGGCCGCCCTCCTCGGCTTCGCCGTCCCAGAAGTTGGCCTGGGCGTGGGCGCAGGAGGTGTGCAGGCCCTCGCGGCAGAATTCGCAGGTGTTGTCGGAGATGGCGAAGGGGGCGACGACCAGGTCTCCGCGCTTGACCGTGGTAACCTCCGCGCCGGTTTCCTCGACGATGCCGACGAACTCGTGGCCCATCCTCGCGGGCCCGTCCTCGGGCTTCTTCGAGGCGTATGGCCACAGGTCGCTGCCGCAGACGCAGGAGGCGGTGATCCGGACCAGCGCGTCGGTGGGCAACTTGACGACGGAGTCTGGGACGTTCTCGACGCGGACGTCGCCGGCGCCGTAGAGGAGGGTTGCGCGCATCGGTGATGCTCCATTCCTTGTGGTGGGTGATGGGGGGCGGGTGGTTCAGGGTGTGTGCTCGCGTGCTGTCCGGAGCGGGAGACGGCCGTCATCACCCTCACCGCTCCGACAGAGTTTCGTCGTATTCATGGGTATTGAGGGTTTTGTGTCTCGTGCGGCAGGGGTCTCCGTGAGGGCCTGGACGCCTGTTGCGGAGGGGCGGCGCCGGGTGAGAGCGATGGCGGTGGTGGGGATCAGGGTGAGGGCGGCGATGGCGGTGCCGACGACGGCGGGGCCGGTGGTCCCGAGCGAGGTGTCGAGGGTGAGGCCGGCGATCCAGGAGCCGATGGCGGTGCCGAGGTTGAATGCCGAGACGGTCAGGGCGGAGGCCAGGACGGGTGCTCGGCGTGCGAAGCGGACGGCCAAGGACATCAGCACCGGGTTGGCGCCGAGCCCGAAGAAGCCCAGCAGGGCGATCAGAATGATGGTGGGCACGGCGTAGCCGGCCAGCAGG
The DNA here is from genome assembly GCF_043195415.1 of Streptomyces sp. Y7. Lineage (NCBI taxonomy): Bacteria > Bacillati > Actinomycetota > Actinomycetes > Kitasatosporales > Streptomycetaceae > Streptomyces > Streptomyces sp. Y7. The sequence goes on along the minus strand of NZ_JBIDDQ010000001.1, from coordinate 116,686 downwards.
GAGATCGCCAGGAGCAGGAGGGCAGCTCCTGCGGCGGCCGTGATGGTCACTGTGTAGGGGCGGCGGTCGCCCAGACGGCCTCCGACGAGTGAGCCGGCCAGGGCGCCGAGGCCGAACCCGACCAGGACCAGGGGCACGATCCCGGACGCGATGCCCGACCGGTCGGTCAGCAGCGGCGCAATGTAGGAGTACGCCGCCAGCACACCGCCGGTCGTGGTGGCGCAGGCTGCCAGCACCAGCCACAGGCGGCCGGAGCGCAGAGCGGTCAGCTCAGAGCGGATCGATACCGCCTGCTGGTCGCTGCCGTCGTGGGGGACGGTGCGGGAGATGAGCGCGATGGCCGCCGCGGAGAGGGCTGCGAGGGTCCAGAAGGGTCCGCGCCAGCCCACGATCTGCCCGGCGAATGCGCCCAGTGGCACGCCGACGACGTTGGCGAGCATGGCGCCGGCGCCGACCAGTCCCAGGGCGCGGGCACGGGCGGCAGGGCCCGCGGCGCGTGCGGCGGCCACATTGGCCACCGCCCAGAAGGCGCCGGTGGCGATCGCGGTCAGGAAACGCGCCGCCAGGACCAGGGTGAAGTTCGAGCTCAGGGCGACGATGACGTGCCCGGCGGCGAAGAGGCCCAGGGCAATCATCAGTGTCAGCCGCTTGGGCAACCGCAAGGTGAGCATCGCCATCAGCGGCGCGCCGACGATCATCCCGATGGCGAAGACGGTGATCAGCAGGCCGGTCTGGGCGACGCTGACCTGTAGGTTGCCTGCGATCTCGGGCAGCAGGCCGGCCACGACGAACTCGGTGGTGCCCATCAGGAACGTGCCGAGCGCGAGCACGTGGACGACGAGCGGAGGACTGGCACGCGGTGCCTGGTGAGGCTGCTCCGTCCGTGCTTCGGTGGGGGCGTGGAGGGTCGCTCCTCGCGTACTCAAGGTTCATCTCCGTGTGGTCTGGATCGGGGTACGTGTCCCAGGAGACCGGCTTCCGCGCAGGTGGAGAAGGTCGTGTTTATAGGGGGGACAAGCTCAACCTCCCTTGGCGCCCCTCGCTGGCTACCGTGGATTGCATGGACGACCGAAGCGATCACCGTGCCGAGATCCGGGACTTTCTTGCCAGCCGCCGCGCGAAGATCACCCCGGAGCAGGCCGGGCTGCCCACCAGCGGCCGCCGCCGGGTCCCCGGGCTTCGGCGTGAGGAAGTCGCCGTACTGGCCGGAGTGAGTACCGAGTGGTACACCCGGCTGGAGAAGGGCCACATCAGCGGAGTGTCCGAAGACGTGCTGGCCGCGGTCTCTCAGGCCCTGCAGCTGGACGAGGACGAACGCACCTACCTGTTCGACCTGGCCCGCGCCGCCCGGCCCGCCCGCCGCACGCCGTCCCGCCGCAGGGACGTCGAAGTCCCGCCACGCATCCAGTGGCTGCTCGGTTCCATCACGATGTCCGCCGCCTTCGTACGCAACGGCCGCCTGGACGTCATCGCCCACAATGCGCTCGGCCGGGCCCTGCACGCGCCGATGTTCGACAGCCGCACCACCGACAAACGCGGCCGTCCCAACTTCGCCCGCTACCACTTCCTCGACCCCGGCTCACAGGAATTCTTCGTCGACTGGGACGCCGGCGCCGCCGCCACCGTCGCGTTGCTACGTGCCGAGGCCGGACGTGAACCGCATGATCGGGCGCTGCGCGAGCTGATCGGTGAGCTGTCCACGCTCAGCGCCGAATTCCGCACGATGTGGGCCGCACACGACGTCCGTATCCGCCACGACGGCATCAAACGGCTCCACCATCCCGAGGTCGGCCTCCTGGAGCTGACCTACCAGTCTGTGAACCTGCCCGTGTCTCAACGGACCGTGCACGACCTGAGCCTCTACACCGCCGAACCGGACAGCACCTCCGAAGAGCGCCTCAGACTCCTCGCCAGCCTGGCAGCCACCCCCATCCAGGCGACGGAGCCCACCGACCAGCTGCATTGAGCGCTGAATCGGCGACGGCGAGTCCGGGCTCGCCGCCAGCTACAACGTGCACCGCCTCGGCCTTGACCTTCTCATCCTCAACGCCTCAACCACCGCCGACGGAGCGTGGCAGGGCGGCGCCTCAGCCGATGGCAGCAGACTCCGGGCTGCGGCGAGAATCTGCTCAAGTGGGCCGTCAGGGCCGCACGCTACATCTACGCGCTACGGATTGGTCTTGCGTGCCGAGTACCGCGAAACAGACCGTCGGGTTCGGACCGCGTAGCCCCCGTGACGATCACCATGCAGAACTAAGCGCTCACCTGGACCGACGCCGACGGCGCACCCCGCGCGTCCGCAGTCGCATACGACAAGCCCACCGCCGGACAACGCCGGACAGAAATCGATAAGGCCCACGCCACGGACATAGAGCTCGTGCCCGTCAGGCCCGGGCAGCTTGCCGGCCCGAAGGCGTAGCGTGCGGACGTCCGCGCCTTGCATCTAGCCAACCGTCAGGGACACCCCGTTCCCCAACACAATCAATGTCCCCACGATGACGCCGACCACGACCAGGACGACGATCAGCCGGGTCGTTCGATGCTCCTCGGCGATAGCGAACCGAACCGTCCGCCACCACTCCGCATTGAGCTTCATGCTCCTCACCCCTCCATCTATGCAGGTGAGTTGAGCTTGCAAGGCCCCTCTAGAGCGCCTCCCTCACGGATACACACCGACGCAGCGGGACTTACCGGTTATCTCACCTGGTTTCTGAGTGACCGGTGACCTATTCCGTAGCTCCGCAACGTGGGGAGAAGTGTCGTGCCAGTATCAGCAAGCCGAGCGGTGGAGATCCCTGACTCGGTTCCTCCCGGTCCGCTCAGAACTTGGATGGAGCGGCGCAAGAGGGCGGGAACGCCGTCCCTGTCTGCGATCGCTGAGCTAGCCACAGCCAGAGGGCAGAAGGTCAGCACGGCAACGGTGCGGCGCATGCTGCTCGGCGAGACGTGCAGTGCGGGCCCTGCGACTGCCGTGGCCTACACCCTGGCGGAACTCGACAGCCGCCCTGTGTCCGGCAATCCGTCGGACGACTGGGATTCATTTGATGAGCAACTACGCAGACCGCTGGAGGCTGCGCACGGCGATTTCAATCAGCCGCCCAGTTTCTTGGAACAGGCCAAGCCGTTGCCCTACTGCCCTGATCGACGAGGGCAGGGGATGCGCTTGCACCGCCACACATTCATGCATGTGGAGGGCCCATTAGCTCGGGGTGAAGCCCATCAAAGCGCCGCTCGCGCTGCGGCAGCAGCCGCTCCAGGCGGTTCCACAACTCATCTGACACGATCCACGGCAACGTCCCCACACCGGACGAACGCTCAACTACCGCCCTCGATACGGCCATCAGGACCAATCCACCTCATTGTGCTGGCTGTCGTTAGTCAGCAACGCGAACTCCCCGTGGCCAGCCCCGCCAGCTGACCCGCGCGCGGCGAAGGCAAAACTGTCATCGTGCCGGTGAAGACGGTGGCTGCCGTGTCGCCCATGGCGTGCATCCAGACCATGATGAGGTCCTGAGGTGATGCGCTGACCTTCCCGCTCCCATGTGCCCACCGAGGGTGGCAGCGGTGCCGATCGCGACCGTTGTGTGGCGGGTGGTCATGGGTGAAGGTGCTGGCCCGGTGCGGGGCTGGTTGCACCGCGTAGCCGCGGGTGCCAGGTGGGCGGCGGACGATTTCGAGGATGAGCCTGTGGCGTGCAGCCAAGCGCACCACCCGTGACGTGCGAATCGCCGGTCAACGAAGCGGGATGAGAAGACCGAGGGCCTGATCGCGGCAGTTGACGTTGAGGTTTTGTGGGACTGGCGGGGGAGGGTTCTGGTCCTCGGCCATCCATCCCCACCGCTCGTGGCCCGCCAGAATAGACTGTCCGGCTCGGCGACCTTGGCGTGCGTGGGCGACCCGCCGGCGCGTCAGCGAGATGCCGAAGCCGGAAGGTCGATCGTGGTGCCACAGATGGTGCCCGACCCAGCTGAGTCGGCACAGACAGTTGACCACGGCGGCTGGCGCCGGGTAGATTCAATGCGATCCGCGTCGATCCTGATGGACGCGATGTGTCAGTGACGCGTTGCCTGACCTGCTCCAGGGCGATGCGACCGGTGCGGCGGCGCTCGGTGCAGAGCAGGTCGGTGATCAGGTAGCCGTTGAGGACGAGGAACACGTCGGCAGCGAGAAGCCGCCGGGCAGCCAGAATGGGACCGCGCAGATCGACGCAGGGGTATTGTCACCGCCGCGTCGTCCACGTGCGGTTCGGCCACGTTGGCGCTGTCGATGTCGACCGACGACAACCCCGCACCGGGCTTCACCGGAGGGGCCAGCACCAGCGCGAAACCGTGCACGAGTGCCCGCTCGGCGACCGCCGCGGCCACATCCGTGGAGAAGCCGAGCAGGGACGGACTGCCCGCACCGGCGATCGGAATCGACGACGCGAGCGCGATCGCCCTGGCCTGCCCCTGCGCAGCCGCTGAGCGCGGAGGCCGAGCGGGTGGCCCAGCTCGGCCGCGAGCCGCTTCACCCACTCCCGGGTGCGCAGATCGACCTTCCCCAGCCCGTTGAGGGCGTGCGAGATGGTCGTACGGGAGACGGAAGCGGTCCTGGCGACACGGAAGCGGCCCTGGCGACATCGGCCTTTGTCGGCGGCCGGTCGAACAGGGGGCGATGTCGGGCACCTCGGCGATTTTTCCTCCATCGACGGGGCGGGGAGACACCCGTTCGGGGGCAAGCACGTCGGGTCCAGCCCGGCGGACGGGTAGTCGACGGCACATGCCCTTTAGATTCGGTGCGTCGGCTGACGGCCACGCCGCGCATCACGGCCACAGATTCGCTCGGCTCCATCGGCGGGTGCTCACGTCGTGGGTGGGGCTCGCCTGGAACCGGGGGCGCGAGATGGAGCTGATGCATCGTGCCATGGGCTTCGCGGCGCTGTGCTTCCTCACGCTGCTGCCGTTGTTGGTCGTCGTCGCGGCGGGAGACCTCGCGAGAGGTCAGGGCTTCGCCAAGTGGCTGGTTCAGGGCCTGGGTGTGTCGGCGGTCTCGCAGGAGGAGGTCGAGCGGATGTTCGGCCAGCCGGGGCAGGCGCTGCAGCGCACCACGGCGCTCGGCCTCGCCGCGCTGGCCGCGTTCGGTGTGACCTTCGGCTCGGCCGTACAGACCGGGTACGAGCGAGTGTGGGACCTGCCGATGGCGCGCTGGCACACGATGTGGCGCCATGTCGTCTGGCTGGCCGTACTGATCGGCTCCCTGCTGCTGTTCTTCGCCGCGCCCACCCCCGAGGAGTCGTCCGCCCTGAAGACGGTGCTGGTCGCCGGGGTCGATGTGGTCGGTGCGTTCGTCTTCATCTGGTGGTCGCAACGGCTGCTGCTCTGCGGTCGCATTCGTTGGCGGGCGCTCGCGCCCGGGGCTGCGGCGACGGCCCTGGGGCTCCTCGGGCTGCGGGTCTTCTCCCAGTACATCTTCTCGCCGCTGATCGCGTCGAACACGGTGACGTACGGGCCGTTCGGGACCGTTCTGGTTCTGCAGTCCTGGCTGGTCGGCGTGGGTTTCGTGGTGTATGGAGGTGCTCTGGTCGGTCGGCTCTTCTACGAGTATCTGGAGCGGCGCCGGCTCACCGTGCAAGCGGCCACACGGCCGCCGCTGTCATGAACGGAAGCCCTGCGGAATGGTGGTCACTGCTGCTGTAATCCACCGGACCCTCGCGGGGGCGCCCGCGGCAAAGGAGTCGTGCCGTTCGCCAAGAGGTTGATGCCACCCGGAAGTAATACGGGTTCTGGCCCAGGGCGCGGTGATGGTGGCCTGGGGTGCCAGGGTTCTGTCTTCCAGGTCTGGATGCGTTCCCTGGTGGCCGCGGCCAGGAGTGTCGTGTCGCCGACCGGGGGGGGCGAGCGCGGCGGGTACGCCGGGCCCTGCCCGGAGACTCAATTCTTCAGGTGCCGGTCATCTTTTCGAGGTGGTTGGCGCGGCTGTGCGATTCCTAGGATCACCGCGTGCGATGGCGACGGGTACTTGTACTTGGCTTGGCTGGCGTGCTGGTGGCTGCGGCTGCCGTTGGTGTCTACTCCTACGGTTCGTTCTTCGGGTGGTGGGCCCGACCCACCGTCCGCGACGCGCCGGAGGCGGAACCGGCGGCCGTGGAGCCACTCGTGAGCGGGCTGCGCCACCCCTTCGACCTGGCGTTCCTTCCCGATGGGTCTGCGCTCGTCACCGAGCGGGAGAACGGCCGTCTGCGGAAGGTCACCCCGGACGGGCAGCTGAGCGAGGTCCGCACGATCGACGAGATCGCCGAGCCGGTTCGCCAAGCCGGGCTCCAAGGGGTGGCGGTGTCCCCCACCTACGAGCGGGACGGCTGGATCTACCTCTACTACACCACCGCACAGGACAGCCGGGTGAGCCGGCTGAGGCTGGACTCGTCCGCTCCGCCCGAGCCGATCCTGACCGGCATACCCAGCGGCGAGATCCACAACGGCGGGCGGATCAGGTTCGGCCCGGACGGCATGCTCTACGTCACCACCGGGGAAGCCGACGAGCGTGCCAGGGCACAGGACCGCGACGACCTCGGCGGCAAGATCCTGCGCGTCACGCCGGCGGGCAAGCCCGCACCCGGCAACCCGATCGAGAATTCACCGGTCTACAGCTGGGGCTTCCGCGACCCGCAGGGGCTCGCCTGGGACGACAAGGGCCGGTTGTACGTCTCGGAGTTCGGCCACCACAACCTCGACGAGTTGAACCGGGTCGAAGCCGGTGCCAACTACGGCTGGCCCGAGCTGGAAGGCACTGGGGGCGAGCCCGACTTCACTGACCCGATAGCGACCTGGAAACCCGCCGACGCCTCGCCCAGCGGGATGACGTACCACGACGGCCGGATCTGGGTCGCCTGCCTGCGCGGGGAGCGGCTCTACCGGATAGCCACCGACGGCTCGTCCGCCGAGCAGTTGCTGACCGGTGAGTACGGCCGGCTGCGGCTCGTGACGGAGGCTCCGGACGGTTCGCTGTGGGTACTGACCAACGGCCGACCCGGCCCCGACCACGACATGATCCTCCGGGTGACCCCGTGACGCCCGATTCCACCGCAAGCGACTGTAAGAAGACACACCTGCCGCATTCGCGAGTCACGCCAGTACCTCGACCGCGGCGTCTTCCTCCTCGCGGAGCTCGGGTAGTTCTGCCCACTCACCGACTACATAGCCTGGGAACACCAGCAGACCCGCGCCAACGTCTGGGCCGGCGAACTGGTGCGCTGGCTTCCCCGGCATGAACCTTCCTGGTGGGGTTCGCCGTCACGGCCGCTCAGTTCCTGGCCTCCCGGAACTTCGAGCCGTTTAACGGCGCCGCGGCCTTCACCGCATACGCGGTGGCCATCGGCTTCGGCATCTCGGTCTTCAACCTTGCCGCGTATGACGACCTCAGGCCACGGGAGACCGTGGACACCTACGCCCGTTCGATGACGGGCGCGACCCTGGGGGCACTCGCCGGACCGCGGGTGGGCCTTTTTGTAAAAGAACGACGCCCGCACCAGCGGGAGACGAACCGGTGGACGGTCACGCTGGCCGCGGTCGCCGCCGGGATCTTCTCTCGACTGTCAGTCTCGCCCTGCACACTGACGACCATGACAAGCACACAGAACCAGGGGAACCTGCCCCACCTCCTCCACCGCCACCTCCGCCCAGCCTCACTGAGGTCTGGCAGCGTTGCCGCTCCAGAGTGAGCACGGCCGCGGAGATTGACGACATTCGATTCGGACTGCACCGGGACTTGCGGAAGATCCGCCAGGACTTCAGTCGTGCGACGCCGCGTTCGACCGGTGCCCGTGCCGTGGCCAGCGCTCGGCTGATGGTTCGCTGGGTCGGGGTGAGGTCACGGCCCGGCGGGCGTCTGAGGGGTGTTGTCACCCATGGGCCGGCTCCCATGTAGGCGCGGTCGGCGAGAATCGGGACGCCCTGGCGTTCACAGATCCGGATGATCCGGTGGGCGCGGGCCGCAGTGAGATCGTGCGCGCGGCCGGGCATCGTCGGCGAGCTCCACAGCAGCCGCCCGGCGGGGTCGGTCACCACCTGCGCGTTCACCCCGTGTCGGCGGTGCTTGTGGGGGTAGTCGGCCCGGCTGTCGCCGACCCGGTCGCACTCGGCAGGGGCGCCGTCGAGCAGGACGTAGCCCGGGTCCGTCTCGCGCAAAGCACGCAGCAGGCCGGGAGCCCGGTCGGCGAGCAGGTCGACGACGGCTGTCGTGTAGGCGTGGGCGGTGCCGGCGGAGATTCCGAACCCGGCAGCGAGCTGGGCGAGGGTGTCGTGCCGGCGCAGGTACACCAGGCCGACCAGGGCACGCTGGTGCGGTGGGAGCTTGCAGCGGCGGTCACCCTCGCGGGTGACGATGAGCATGGTGACCCACTCGACCAGGGTGTGAGGCAGGTCGAGTGCGGCAGAATACGGAGCCAACGCGACTCGTGTGCCTGTGGGTTGAGACTTCGAACACCTCCCTCAACGGCACGGGAGCCTCGTTCGTTGCGCAAGGGCTCACTGACACCAAGTCGCTCCGACAATCGGCCGCCGACGCGGGCATGACGATCACCACGCGAGTGGTGAAGACTGGATAGATGCGACCTCACGCCCCTGGCGGACTCCTGTTCGTAGCGCTCGGTCTCATCCTCGTTGCCGCCGGCTACGTCTGGAGGGGACGTGTCCTGCGTCCCCTCTCGGCGAAACGGGCCCAGGCAGCCGTGATCCGGGATCGTTCCAGAAACCTGCTGCGCTCTGCGGACATGGCAATCGCCGGAGCGCGTCGACGGGCCGCACATGGCGAACCGGCCATCGTCACGGTCGGAGACGTGACCAGGGTGGCGCGCCGGCACTACGGGTACCTCTTTGTGGAGCGCGAAGAAGCAGCTGCCGCCCTCCGCCAGCGCTATGAGGCTGCCGACTGCCGGGTGGACTGCATGACCGACGCTTTCAACTGACTGCCTCCCCGGCAAGTGCTTGACGCCAGAGGCGCCGGAGCTGTCACCTGATAGGTGGTCACGCTGAAAATGCTCACTGACTCCCTCGCCAATCCGGCTCTCGTGGGCACGGAGAAGAGGAACGAGGACGAGACCGCACGCAACAGGGCTGCCACCAGAGGGCAGACCAGGGAACGGCGCTGACCGGCACCGCGAGTAAGCTGCCCTCGCCTGTGTGGCGAGACAGTACGAGACCTCGCGCATCTGCGGCCCGGGGTCTCTCTGTGCTCTGGGGTGTCCGACCGGTGCAACGACCAGCCAGCGGGAGCGTCACGCCTCCTTTTCGCCGGGGCCTGGGGGGTTCCAGGAACACTCAGCCGGGGCGGAGTGTCTCAGAACACCCTGCCCGGTTCCTGCCTGACGCCGGGCGTCTGCCGCTGCGGCCGGGGCGTCGTGACGTGAGCGGAAACGCCTTCCAGCCGGAGCCGACTCGAATCACTGACCGGCAGACGTTCGTTCAACTGCGGCGGGATTGGCAAGCTTTCACCCGCATGCGTCGACGCTCGATTCGCACGGGTGATGTGCCTGGCGGCTCGGAGGGGCGGAGCGCCACTGATCAGGCGTGAGCGGAGTTGGACATGCCCGATACCACCGCCAGGCGGAACTTGGTTTCGTCCTCGGTATCGGGAGCTGCGGTGAGAACGACGATCTTGCGTCCCGCGTCGCCGTCGGTCAGGACGTCGCAGTCCACCGCGATCGGCCCGGTCGCCGGGTGCTGGACGATCTTGTGGTCTTCCCGGTGCGCGCCGACCACGCCGGAGGCCCACAGTTCGGCGAAGCGCGGGCTGCCCGTCGTGAGGTCCCGGATCAGGCTGGCCAGGCGGTCGCTGTCCGGGAATCGCCCCGTGGCGCGGCGCAGGTCGGACACGACGGAGGCCTCGACCTCGGGCTGGCTGAGCGAGGTCACCGGCCAGTGCGACAGGCAGGGGGCGGCCCCGTCGGCAGGGAAGGTGTCGCGAGCGAAGTTACGCAGCGCCGAGGGCGTTGAGGACGGGTCGCCCAGCAACGCCGCCCAGGAACGGTTCCACCAGATGAGTTGCCAGTCCGCGGCGAACACGGCGGCTGCGGAGTCGCCGAGCCGGTTGAGCATGCGGTGCAGGCCGGGCGGGATGTGGTCCGACATCTCCCCGTCGGCCGGAGGGGCAAGCCCGGCCAGCCGGTAGAGATGGTCCCGCTCGGCGTCGGTGAGCTGCAGCGCGCGGGCCAGCGCCGCGGTCACCTGAGCCGACGGGGTCACATGGCGTCCCTGCTCCAGGCGGACCACATAGTCGACCGAGATCCCCGCGAGCTCGGCGAGGTCCTCCCGGCGCAGTCCCGTGACCCGGCGCCTGTGGTTGTTGGGCAGTCCCGCCGTGTCCGGCGAGACACGGCCGCGCCAGGTGCGCACCATCGGGCCGAGTTTCGCGATGTCAGCGGTCATGAGACTGATTGTCGCACCCGGCGCCGACCGGAAGGTGGTAGCGGTTTTCCTACCGAATTCCTCTCTCTGGTTACCGGCCCGGCGGCCGATGATTCTTACGGACATGACCTTCACGTTCTTCCACGACCACGTGGGCATCACCGTTACGCAAGAGGACCTCGGCGCCACCATCGCGTGGTATTCGCGCAATCTCGGTTTCACTGTCGAGCAGCGGTTCGAGGCCCACGGTACGACGTTCGTCTTCCTCACCGCCGGTGACGTCAAGATCGAGCTCCTCGCGGGCGCATCGGACCGTGGCGGGGCACCGACCGACAACGTCCTGACGAGCATGGAAACGTCGCGCCTGCACCACTTCTGCCTCGCCGTAGCAGATCTCGACGCGGCGGTGTCCCGGCTGCTGGCACTCGATGTGCCGCTGATCGGCGGCCCCATGGAAATCCCGGCGACCGGCCAGCGCATCGCCTTCGTCACCGACAACGTCGGCACCATCATCGAGCTCAGCGAACCCGGCACGTGGATCTCCGGCCGGAAGGCACAGGCATAATGCCGAACCGCGCAGACTTCACCTGGCCTCAGGACGCCAGGCAGGCCTGCTGGCAGTCCGCCAAGGTGGCGAGCCCGCATCTCGATCGTCGTATCCCGGTCATCGCCGCCAAGGACATCCCCTACATCCCCAACGCCAACCGGCTCCAGAACCTCAGCATCTACCTGCCGCGAACGCCGCAAACCGCCATGCTCATCGGCACCCCCGTCACGTCCCCCCAGGAACTGACTCCACGGCGCGGCACTTGCGGTACCTCGTGCACATCCACGGCGGTGCCTGGCGCGACCCGCGGCTCACCTCCGCCTCGATCGATCTCCAGCAGCGCTTCCTGGGCCCGCTTGAGGTGCCGGGACATGCGCTTGGAGAGCATCACCACGGTCTCGTCCCGCACCGCCGCTTGCACCTGCGCGAGCAGACACACGGTCATCGCGGTGTGGCGGGGTTCGGTGATGTCCTTCATCTCGCCCACCGACAGCACCTTCGCCTGCTCGGCCACGGCCAGATCACAGAGCGTACGCACACTCACCGTAATTGAGCGTCACGCTCTGCTGTGAAGTGGCGGCTATTTCGCGAATCCGCTCCGCCCGCCCTTCGCGCGTTCCGAGACGAGCGAGGACTGGCCGATGTCGATTCGCAGCGGAGATCGCTCTGGGTGTGGGACTACGGGGCGGTGAGGGCCCGAAGGCGGGTCAGGGTCTCGCGGATGACGTCCTGCAAGTCGCCCTTCTCGGCGGCGTTGATCCACTGGCTGAAGGCGACGCGGAAGATGGCCGTGCCGGTCTCTGCGGCCAGACCGGCCTCGGGGTTGCCGATACCTCGTTGTCGCAGGGCGTCGGTCAGCGCGGCTGTCAGGGAGGCCTGCTTGATCAGCTCGCGTTCACGGAGGTCGGTGTTGGCGGTGATCACTGCATGGCGTGCCCGTGCGCGATCGCGGTCGTCGCCCACCGGCTCGGCCACCGCGTCGAGTACGGCCGCGACGACGTCCAGGGGCGATGCCGTGGGCGGCATCGTTTCTGCGATGTCCACCACCTGATTGGCCAGGTCGGCCGAGCCGTCGAAAAGTACCTCGCGCTTGTCGGTGAAGTACCGGAAGAAGGTGCGGGCGGTGACGCCGGCGCGCTCGGCGATGTCGGCCACCATCGTCTGCTCGAACCCGCGTTCCGTGAACAGTTCCAGCGCGGCCTCGCGCAGTCGCTCTCTGGCTCCAGGTTCCCACCGTCCCATGCCGCGAGTGTAGGTGAGGTCACCCAGTGGTAGGCCGCCGAGTGATGTCATCAAGTGACATCAGAGGTGTTAGAGTGATGTCACTCGATGACATCACTTGTGGAGGCGGCTATGCAGCGGATTCAGTACCACCAGTACGGCGGTCCCGAGGTCATGCGCCTGGAGGATTTCGAGCCGGCCCGGCCTGGCAGGGGGCAGGTTCTGGTCCGCGTGCGGGCCGCGGCGGCCAATCCGATGGACTGGGGGCTCCGAAGCGGGGCTATGAAGATGGTGACCGGCCGGACCTTTCCCCGCGGGCTCGGCCATGACTTCTCAGGCGTCATCGAGGCCGTCGGCCCGGACGTCACCCGCCTCGGTGTCGGTGACGACGTGCTCGGCGGAGCATCGATCAAGGCGTCGGGGGCCTTCGGTGACATGGTCGTCGCCGATGTGAAGGCCGTCGTGAGTAAGCCGGCGAATCTCACCTTCGAAGAGGCGGCTGCCCTCCCGACCGTGGGGCTCACCGCCTTCCAGGCCCTGACCAAGAAGGGCCGGCTGCAGCCCGGGCAGGCCGTTTTCATCAACGGCTGCCTCGGCGGAGTCGGCCGAGCCGCCGCTCAGCTCGCCCTGGCGCGCGGCGCCTTGGTGGGCGGCAGCTGCCGTGATACCGCGGCGCAGGATGCCCGCGACCTTGGTATCGATCCGATCGTGGGATTCGGCTTCGATCCGGAAGAGCTCAACGGTCGATTCGACCTCGTCATCGACACCGCCCACACGCTGTCCGACCAAGGGGCGAAGAAGCTGCTCAAACCGGGCGGGCGCATCGTCGGCCTCCACCCCACGCCCGCAACGTTCGTGAAGGCCGCACTGCCGGGCCCGTTCCACGTCCTGCTCGCCCAGGCTGTCCCCGAGGATCTCGAAGAGGTCGCGCGCGCCGCCGAACAGGGGGCTCTGAGGGTGCCGATCGCCCGCACGGTGCGACTCACCGAGGCCATGGAGGCGCTCACCGAACTCGAGCGCGAGGGCACGCCCAAGGGCGGCAAGCTCATCATCACGACCGGCTGATCCCGCCGAAGGAGCTCTTCGAATGAAGGCACAGACCTGGGTGCTCGGCGGCACCGGACGCAGCGGCCGCATGATCGCGGCACAGCTCGCTCGGCGCGGCCTGACGGCCGTCCTCGTCGGCCGGAACGCGCACCGCCTGCACGCCGCAGCACAGGAGGCCGGCAGCGAAACCCTGCAGGCTCCCACCCTTGCTGTAGCCGCCTCGGAAATCCGGCGGCAACGCCCCAACGTCGTCATCAACACGGTCGGGCCGTTCACCGCAACGGCCCCTGAAATCATTGATGCCTGCCGTGCCGCCGGCAGCCACTACATCGACCTGGCAAACGATGTCGCAGCGCTCTCCGCTGCGTTCGCGATGCACGACGCAGCCACCCAAGCCGGCCATACGCTCGTCACCGGCGCCGGGTTCGGCGTGACCGCCACCGAAAGCGTGGTGGTGAAGCTGTGTCAGGGCCGACCCGCACCGCTTCGGGTCCGGGTCGACATGGTGCCCTCGATCGGGATGGAGGAAGGCACCGCCGGCGAAGCATTGATCGGCACCCTCCTGGGCAGCCTCGAAGGCCGTCAGATCACCGATGATCGCCTGATGCCCGCCCGGATCTTTGGCGATCCGCAGCGTCTCACCCTGCCGGACGGCTCCCAGGTGACCACCGCGAGTATGCCGCTGGGCGAACTTCTCGCCGCTCACCGGGCGTGCGGTGCCCGCCATGTCCTTTCAGCGTCCAGCGAAGCGCCCGTCTCGCCCGTGATCCGTGCGTTGATGCCGGCCGTGAGCACGCTCATGCGGTGGGAGCGGCTGCGCTCCTTCACTACTCGCCACCTAGCCCGGGTACGCGTCAAGGCGAAGGAGCGGCCACGCGAGCACTCCTGGGGACACGCCGTTGTGACCTGGTCGGACGGGGAGACACGAGAAGGCTGGCTGCGACTGGGCGACGCACAGGAGTACACCGGAGCAGTGCCCGCAGAGATCGCCCAGCGGCTGCTGGCCGGTCACGGCCGCCCAGGCGCACACACCCCGGCCGCCCTCTTCGGCCCCAACCTCGCCGAATCGTGCGGCGCCGCATACCTGCTGCCCCCGCCCGGCCAACGGTGACCCACAGCCGATCCTGCCCGATACACCAATTTGTCGGCGGCTGCCGCAGATGACCGCCCCTGTTGCGGGTTGGAGTACGCCATACGCCGTTTCCTCAATTCACCTACAGAGCGAGCTGCGGGCGAGGGACCGTCGCATTCGGCCGGGATGGGCTTCGGGTGAGTCGCCGGGGCATCAGTTGTGAGTGCCGCGATGGTGACCATCGCTTCGGCGCCCTCTCGGGGAGTCGTTCGTGGTCGCGGACCAAGCGGCGGGCAGGACTTCACCCACGCCCAAGATCTTCCACGACCCACTGCACGGGAGCACAACGACGCCGCTGACGTCCTTGAGCCTGTTTCTCGGTCTTGATCGTTAGGTTAAATTCGGACTTGGCCCAGTCGGCAAATCGGCCCCAGTGGGTGGAGTCGGCCCAGACAGAGGCGATTTCCGGATGCCAGCGTCGCGCTACGACCACAAGCCACCCGTACTCGTTGCAGACTTAACTGCCAGCCGCTACGGCGGCGCGTCTTCCCCTCACGTGAGAGGCATGCCGATCTCCAACGGGGGCTGGTCTTCGAGCACGGGCATGCTGCTGGTTCACCGCGCGACGAGCAGCCGGCTGATCGGTCGTGGCCCCGGCGAGCAGTGGCGTGGTCAGGGTGCGCGCCCAGGCCAGTCCGGCAAGATCCACCCCAGGAGCTGTGCAAGCCCAACTCCTCGGCCTGCACGGCAAGGTCCTCCACCCCGGGGTGTGCGGCGACAACGACGCCTGCACGCATCCCAACCTCCAAGGTATACGGATGGAATCGAACTTGTTCAGCATGACAGGCCCGGCGCAGCGCCGTTGCGCCGACGCATGATCTTGTAGCGTCGCAGGTTGCGGCGGCCGTGCCGGACCGGATCTCTTGCGCGCAGGCCCCGTCCGTCAGGACATCCTCACTCAGGAGACCACAGGTGAGGGAGCGGTGCCCCTTCCCGGGCGCCGCGATGCCCCGTTCCATAGCGGGGCGTCGGGCAGGGAGGTGGCCTGACTGCGGCCGCGAGCCGGATGGGCGGCCTGTGCGAGTGGTGGGCGACGGCGCTCACCGCGCGTCCTGGGTTGCGGGGTGAGCTTCGGGACCACCAGGGCGACTGGGGCCCATGTGTATTGTCATCAGCAGCCCCTCCGTGGGCTCTCGGGGCCTGTCCGCTTCTGCGTCCGCCAAGATTTACGAACGGGCAGGCCTTCGCTCCTGCGAGGCGCTGCTGCACGGCGCGGGCCCGGCTGCGATCACTGGAAGGCCCCATGAAGAGCGGAGTACGCCTGGGTTGCGAGTCAGTGACGCATCGTTCGGAGGGGCGCATTCCGCGGGATCGTTGAGTCGTGCCCAAACTTGCTGACGAGCAACACTACGGCGTACAGGGTGCCCTCACCGCGGGCTGCCTCCTGCTGCTCGTACTGGTGGCGGACGTGGCCGCGGGGCTGTTGGTCGTCATCGTGCTTACCGTCCGGGGGCTTGGCCGGATGGACGCAGGCTCCGGAAGGACAGTGACCACGCCGCCCCCGGACTGGACGCCAGTGCTGGGCTTCGGTGCTCTGGCTTTGGCGGTAGGTGTCACGGCGGTCGTGCTGCTGCGGATCGGGCATCGAGTAATCGGGGCGCTGCAACTGACGCTGTGCGTACTCCTGGCAGCCCACGCGCTGAGGTTATGGCCCTGACCCAGTTGCAGTCAGCACCGTTGTACGAGCGGGCGGTGCTCGCTTGGGGCTGGGAGGCCGAGGTTGAGGTTGCCGGGACGCATTCAAGGTCCGCCGCACGGATGGCAATTGTTCAGCCGTTTCGTTCTGTGGGCGAAGACGGGGACAGTCATCGGATGGACGGTTCCGTTGCACTGAATCTGCTAGCGCCGATCGTCTCGGCAGCGGCCCTGGGTCCGTCCTTCGTGGCAGCGCGCGAGAAGCTGAAGCTTGCTCACCACTCCAACCCGTTGCCGATGGTTGTCGACCTCATCAAAGAGACCCGGACACCGGAGTTCTCCCGGTCGGTTGAACACATCCGCTACCGGCCCGCGGCCGACCACCGCCGCCAACGGGCATCGCAACCGTCCGGAAGTGGTGAAGGTGCACATCCGCCGCGTGGGGCTTTCTACGACGATGTCGGCACGTTCGTCGCGACTCGCAGAGTTGACTGATAGTCAGTGCCGACTTTTTCGACGGATGAGCGCTGTGACCTGCCGGTTCGTGAGTGCCCTAACCGGTCTGCTCGCCACCAGCGTTGAATGCTCAGTGTGGGAGAGCCGTGGGTAGTGGCGGTCAAGGCAGTCGGTTGCGCAGTGGCCGGAGATCCGCTGCCGGATGCCGACAATGGGGCCGCTGGTCGCTCGTCCACGAGTTGGTCCAGGCGATGGCGAGGGTCAGAGGCTGCGGATGTGTCCGGTGTCGGATTCCGGGTGCCAGACCAGGTGAACTTGCCCTTGGTCGGGCCTTCGGAGCGTCAGTTCGTTTGCGGCCAGTGCCGGTCGGCACGCAGCGCTTCAGCGGAAGCGTTCGACCGGAGGACGAGCGAATGCCTGTATCCGGGTCCTGGACGATGGCAAGGCCCGCGCCGGCGGCGGGCGGGGAAGACGGCTTGCCTTCGCCTTTGCTGGTTGTGCGGTTTCGGCGCACCAGGCGCTGGACGAACTGCCGGGTCTTTCCGTAGGTGCCGTCGGCGCTCTTGGACACGAGCGCTTGAGTGAACGGCACAAGGGCGGTGGTGACCACGGCGGCCACGATCACTTCGACAAAGCCTAACCCGGCGGGCACACCTCCTGCGGCTCCCCGAGACCCCGAGGTCTCGGCTCGCGCGCGCCACTCAGCGGCCCGGCCCAGCCGTTCGAGGACCTCGGCCAGCTGTCTGGCAGCTGCCACGAGCCCGCTTCGGTCTCCGCGCTCAATAGACTGCCGGGGCGCCGGCCTGGGCCCGCCCACCAGTGGTGCGGGGTTACGCGTGGTCGTTCCAGATGGCCGCCTGCTTCCCCACCGGCCGGATCGTCAGCGGCCCAGAGTGCAGTGCCCCCTTGCACGTCAGAACAGTGATCAGCGACGTTCTGTGATCGGTGGGCCGGCCGGTGATTGCGAGGCGTGCGGTCACCGTCTTGTAGGGCTGGACAGGCGGCGGAGATGACGTGGCCGCAGGCGCAGTAGGTGCTGAACGACGGCTGCGCCAGCGCCTTGCGAGTGCGAAACGCACGGCCGAGGTCTGTCTGGGGTGTGGGACCCGCTGGGTGGCCGGCGCGTAGAGCGCTGGTCGGACGCGGTGTTCTGCACGCGGCCGCCCGCGGAAATTCGGTGCCAGCTAACGGTTGAGGGGTCCTTGCTCCCTTGCGTCAGTAGTCGGTGAGATCCACGAGCACGTCGCAGTGTGGATCGTCGGAAGGCTGATGTAGATGCTCGTTCGCCAGGAACGCCGGGGAAACCAGGGAGCCGAGCAGACCGGGGCCTACCCGGCTGATCAGCACGTCGACACCGTATGTGCGGTCCCGCTCCGGTGAACGGAAGTAGAGGCGCATGAGGTCGTCACCGGTGATGACCGCGCCGATGAACAGAGGCTTCCACGACACGTGCGTGGTGACGAAGGAGCGCACGAGACCGAGCAGAAGATCTGTGGCTGCTTGCTCGGTGCCTGCTTTGGGAGGATTCACATCTTGGCCCATGCCGGACACTTGTTCCCCGGTTGGTTGTGGCAGTACGCCGTGATGACGCCGATCTTCTGACCGCGACCGGCATCATAGTTGCCGTCCGTAGTCTTGCGCGTGTACTGCACGACCACCGTGAACTTCACCTGGCGCGGCCGCGGGCCCGTCTCGATGACAACCCCGTCGTATTCCAGGTGACCGTGGTGGTCGTCGCGGTCCACCCGGTCTCGTAAGGCCGCGTCCAGGGAGGAACACTTCTTGATGTTGTGACGGCCGGTGAAGTGGTGCCAGCCCAGTTTCGAGTTTCTGTAGCGGGTGACGATGTGCCTGCCATTCCGGTCGTCCGACTGACACTTGACGCGCTTGTCCCACGGGTGCGGCTGCGCGGGCCTCAAATCACCCGCACCGGCAGTCCCCGACATCAACGAAGCAGCGAACACCGTGGCGGCAGCGGGGCCGAGGATCCTGTGCTGGTCGGACAGGAGGCGTTCGAGCGTGGGAATGGCAGCGGTGAGGTCCCCGGTCAGTCCTTGCCAATGGGCGAGCTGGTGCCGGGTGGCCAATGCGTCCGGGTGGTCGGAGCTCCGGTGGTGGGCAGCGGCAGAACGCAGGCGCTGCCAGTAGACGAGCGCGGCGGTGAGCTGCCCGGATTCGCCGAGACTGGTTCCGGCATGGAACAGCACGGCGTGTTTGTTGGGATGCCAAAGGGCCTGTTCGGCGACGTCGTAGAGGGCTGTGACGTTGGTCTGGAGTACGTGGACCAGGGCAGTGTCCCGTTCGATCTCGGGCCAGGCCGCCATGAGAGCGTCGCCGGCTGTGCGGGCGTACGCAGCGTGCTGGTCGGGGGCGAGTGTTTCGCGGGTGGTGCGCTGGATGAGTTGGTGGACGCGGACGGCCAGATGCGGGGTGCCAGGCGCGTGATTGACGAGGTGAAGACGGTGCAGGGCACGCAGGGCCTGTACCGCTTGTCTGGCTGAAACCGGGACCGGTGCCGGGTTGCGGTTGTGCCCGGATGGGGTGCGGTGTGCAGACAGGTGGGCAAGAGCGGGCTGACTGGTCAGAACGGTCTGGGGGATGCCGTTGGCGTCCAGCAGAGCACACAGTTGCAGCATGGGACGGGCGAGACCGACGGGCTGGAGGGTGTCAGCGCGGTCGATGGACAAAGACCAGGACGTGGCGAGCGGAAGCTCCTGGTCGTCGGGGAGCCTGGCGGGTGCAGTGTCGGCGAGTCTGGTGGCGCGGTCGGCGAACAGGGCACGGTAGTCGGCCACGCTCTCACCGGAGTCGGAGAGGTGGGCGGCAGCCTGGGAGAGGGCAAGCGGCAGATAGCCGAGGTCGTCAGCCAGCGCGGTGAGATGGTGGGTGGGCTCCCTGCGGTGGTGCGCGCCCAGTGCCTCGGTGAGATAGGAGATGGCCTCGCCCTCGGTGAACAGGCCCACCTCGATCAGACGACGTCCGTCGCCCGCCAGGGCTGCGTCGCGGCGACGAGTGGTGACCAGGGCCCGGCCCACCGGGCTTGAGGGAGGCCAGAGCCCTCGCAGATCGTCAGGATCGCCGACGTCGTCCAAGACAATCAGCCACCGGCACGGCTTCGCCCCGGCCTTGGGCGTCAGCCAGGCCAGAAACACGCGCGCGGCCTGCTCGGGGGCGTCGGCGCTGGCCTGGCACAGCTCGACGCCGGCCTGAGCGTACCCAGTCACCACGGCAGATCGGGTGCTCGCAGTGACCCAGACCAGCACATCCAGGCTGCCTTCAGCCAAGGCAGTTCGCGCATAGTCGGCAGCGAGCTGGGTTTTGCCGACGCCGCCCATACCCGCCAGCACCCGGCCGGCCGGGTGCTGGTGCAGTACGGCGGTGCCGCCCCCTGCCACCCCGGCTCGCAGACGCTCCATTTCAGCACGGTGCTGGAAGGCCTGCGCCCTGGGTGGGATCACCCCGACCTGGTGCGGCCACACGGCAGGCCCGCGAGGCGCCTGCTGCTGCACGACGGTCAACTGCTCGGCGTGTACCTGGTGGAGGTATCCGGAAATGGCAAGCCCGCCCGCTGAAGCAGTTGCGTCTCCGGTCCCAGACACCCGCACCGGACCAGAACTCGCCATCGGTCCAGGGCCGCGGTAACCGGTCACAGCCGTTGCCCCTGTCGTGCCAGTCGCCGTGCCGGTCTCGGTCACAACCACATGTGCGTCGGCGCTGTCCCCAGGGCCTTCTGTGACGTGAGTGGAAACGCCTTCCAGCCGGAGCCGATCTGCTCCATACCCACGCACGCGCTGCTCCTTGATGATCCCTGCGATCCGGTCGCAGGGGCGCGGGCTAGTTCTTGTACTTGATGGGTGGTCCGAGGCGGATGATGGTCGAGCAATCCACCAACTGCTGGTACTCCTTGTCGTTCTGCTGGTACCAGAAACGGCAGCCCTTCAGCGTCCCGTGGATGGGGCCGGTGACCTTGACCCGCGCGGCGTAGTAGATGTCGCTGCCGGCCTTCGCCTTCACCTTGACAGGGTGGTCGGCATAATTTCTGACCTTGGTCAGGTCGGGAATGCCGCCCTTGCCGTCTGCGCGGGAGAAGAGGATGTTTCCGTCGGTGTCGTTGCTGTCTACGGCCCGGTACTCGATGATCTTCAGGCCCTTGGGTATCTGGGAGAATTCAGCTCTGGTGATCTCCAGGTCTTGGCCGGAGGTGTTCCATGGGAGGGGCAGGCCGGCCCAGTACTCGGCACCGACCTGGGCGTGGTCGTAGCCGACGTCTCCGGCAGACTGCATGCCTCCGTCGAGTGCCGAGCCTTCGCGGACTCCGCCTCCCCACGGGCCGATGATCATCCAGGCGGTACCGGAGGCAAGGGCCGCAGCGCAGAGTCCGGCCATGACGATGAGGCGTCTCCTAGTAGGAGTAGAAGACGCCGGGCTTGCCGGAGACGGGTCCATTCTTCCCCCAGACCAAGTGCTTCGCGTTGGTGCGGTTGCCCGCTGAGATCTTCTGCTTGTGGTTCTTGTCGTAGCCGGTGGTGACGCCGAGGGCGACGCCCATGAAGTTGACGGCGTTGCCGAATTTGGCTGACTTCTTCGAGGTGAGCTGGAAATAGGTCCCCGGCTCCACCCTGGCGCGGTTTCTCGTGGGCGAGTTTCGGTAGGGCGTCAAGCCGTCCTTGGCGCTGACGTTCTTGCCGATCTTGCCGACCGATCCGCCGGAGGGAACCTTGTAGCGGCCGGCTTCGATCGTGTACCAGGTCGCGCGGACGGTGCCGGAGCAGATCCGCTGGTGCTTGTACTTGATGTACTCAACCGGCACCTGGTACTGGCGGGCGTAGTAGGGGCCCTTGTTGACGTAGCCAGTCGACACACCGGTCTCGTGTGACACCTGCTTACTACCGCCGACCTTCCAGTCCCCGTTGCTGTTGACAGCGATGTCGATGCTGCTGTTCATCGTGGAGTCGTACTCGAAGGACGCTTTCACGTCCCAGAAGGCATGCGCTTCGCCGACCACCGTGTACTTGATTTTCGAGCTCTTCTTGAACCGCAGGGTGTCGCAGCTGCCCGATGCGCGGGAAGTGACCTTCTCCGCGCTGATGTCCTTGCCGGCTGTCAGCTACGGGTTGTAGTCGGCCGCGAGGGTGCCGCGGTCGGACTGCCAGGTCGGCGTCGTGTCGTCCGTCGCCTTCGGGTCGGCTTCGGCCTGAGCTGCGAGGGTCCGCTTCTCCTGCTCCGGTGTCGGGTCATTCGCCGCGGCGTCGTCCACGGTGTTGGGCAGCATGGAGACGCTGTGTCCGTCGTCGATCGCTTCCGCGATCGCGTCCGTCGCCTGACTGCTTGCGGCCCGCAGGGCCGTGGACTGGGGCGGCACGGCGACCAGGGCGTCGACGCCGAGTACGGGGACACCGGATGACGTGGTGCCGATCGTGGTGGCATTGAGGTTCAGGGCGCCGCGGTTGTCGTCCATGGCCGTACGCACGGCCGTAGGCAGCGCTGCGGGAAGCGTCAGAGACCAGGTGCCGTCGGCGGCAGTGGTCGCGGTACCAAGAACGGGCTCTGTGGCGCCGGCGGCACTGTCGCTGCCGGCGATCACGTCGGCAGCGGTGACGGTGACCTGCAGACCGGCGGCCGGCTGGCCGTTGCCGAGGGTGAACTTGCCTGTGACCGTGTTCGACGGCTGCTGCTCCGTGGGGCCCGAGGGCTCCTGCGCGATGGGCAGGTCGTCCTCTGGGGCCGCAGGGGTGCCGAAGTAGGGCGGGATGCCGGGGTCAGGGTCGGCCAGGCAGGAAGCGGGGTCCGCCATGATGTCGCCGGTGACGCCGACGGTCACTTCGTCATTGAGTCCGGTGAACGGGCCGGTGGTGTATTTACTGATGCGGCCCGTGGTGTCGGGGTCGTTGGTGAGGGTGAGGGTGTTGATGGCGCCAGGCCCGGGGCTCCATGCGTGGGTGACACCGCTCAACCCGGTCGTGTCGATGGCGGAGGCGCCCAAGGTCGGCTTGATGGCGTCGGCGGAGTCGCCGGTCTCCAGGTAGGTCTGGTGGGCGATCGTGCCGTCGGTGCTCAGGGTGTAGATGACTGACCCGATCATCCACACGTCTTCGGCGTTGAGGATCTCGGTCAGCCGGTTCGAGCGCGGCAGCGTGGTGAGCAGGTTGATGGTGCCGTTGCCGGCGGCTGGGGCGGTCTGCTCGAACACGTTCACCGTGTCGTCTGCGGTGATGACGAAGATCCGCTTGCCGTTCGACCACACCCGCTTGGCGGTGCTCCAATTGGGCTTGTACGACTTCACCGGCGTCAACAGCGAGCCGCCGGTGGCAGTGTTGTCCTTGTATGCCTTCAGCGGCGCGTCACGGTCACTCGCCGAGATCTCGTAGATCACACCGTTCGGTGCGGTGAACAGCTTGCTCGTACCCGGTATCTGGGCGGTGAGCTGTGTGTCGAAGAAGCTCGACTCGCCCGTCTTGGGCCCCCAGTCCATGTACTTGGACAGAGTGCGCTTCTTGGCCGGATTGGTGCTCGCCGGGCTCAGCACATAGGTGCCCACCGACGCGACACACGAACTGTCTGCCGCGTGGGCCGTGTTCGGCGTGATCGCCTGCGGCGCGAATGCCGCAGCGGCGACGAGAGAGCCCACGCCTACGGCCCAGGTGGCACGCAGCGTAGACCTTCGAATGGCATGAGGAGTCAAGGTTCCCCCTGGTCTGGTGGCGATGGCTTGGGCGAGCTGGTCGGGCTCCCCTGGCCGAGGTCAAACACACTGGTCGGACGGCGAACCAGAACACGGCCTTCCGGATGTGTCCATGATCGCTGGAACAGTAAAACCCGTGATTGTTATGTGGAACAGATATGTTGAGCTTCATCTGAGCTTCAATGTTGATCTTTTACTAACCGATCGCTGAGTGCTCTAGCTGGAATCAACCCCGCTACTACGTCACGGCGTTGGGCGGCGAAGCTTGGCTGCGATGTGCCGGTTTGGTGTCCGTGGGTGGGTGTCAGTGACGGGGTGTCAGGTAGCGGTGTTTGTGCTGGTGGGGTGTTGAGGTCGGGGCGGGGTCACTGACGTGGGGTGGTGTCTGTTGCTGATGTCACTGTCGTGGGGCGGTACACCCCTTCTCGTGTCGCTGTCACGGGAACGGTACTTCTGATCTTTTTGCGGGGCGGGCGGGTTCACGGTGGTCTTCTGTCGGGCGTGTGGCCGGGGGAGGACCGGGTGGGGGAGCGGGAGATTGAGGGCTTGGTCTCGGTGTCGCGGCCGGTGTTGGTGGGGCGGTTGCTTCAGCTGGATGCGGCTGGTGGTGTGACGTCGGCGCATGTGCGGGCGGGGGCGCAGTTGGCGGGGGTGCATCCGCGGACGGTGTGGCGGTGGGTGGAGGCGGCGCGCAGTGAGGGCCGTGTGGAGCGTCGCAGGCGTTCCCGGTTCGAGTTGTCGGAGCAGGCGTGGGAGGTACTGGCGCAGGCGGGCGGCAATGTGGCTGTGCTCTACCGGCATTTGGAGGAGTGCGGGGACGGGGATGCGGGGGTGTCGCTGGCTTCGGTGTACCGGGCGGTTCAGCGTGAGCTGGCCTCGGGGCGGGTGTTGCCGGACCGTGCTGTGGTGCGCCGGGCGAGGGTGGAGCGGGAGACCCGGCAGGCTCTGTCGGACCTTGCCGTCGGGGGTGTGGGCACCGGCACGCCGTCTGCTTGTGCCGCGGCTGGTCCGGCCTCGCTGACGCCTGCAGGGCGGGAGGCCGCGCCGGCGGGGGACGTGCCGGGCGTGGTGCTGCCGGTGGGGGCTCAGGCGGTGGGTACGGCGTCGGTGCGTGCGGTCGCCGAGGCGGTGGGGCAGGCGATGGTGGCCGGGGGTGCGGCGTGTGTGTTCGGGGATGCGGGGCGGGGCAAGACGGTGGCGCTGCGGATGGCGCTGTCGGATCCGTCGGCGGGCTGGGGCGTGTCGTGGGTGCGGGTGCCGGTGCGTCCGTCAGTGTCGGAACTGCGGCGGGCTGTGTTCGAGGCTCTGGCGTTGCCGGGCCGGTTTCCGCACCGTTCGGCCGAGGCTGATGAGCGGATCGTCGGCGCCCTGGGCGAGGCTCGGGTGCTGGTGGTGGATGAGGCGCAACGGTTGCCGGTGCCGTGTCTGGAGTATCTGCAGTCATTGTGGGACCACCCGCAGGCCCGGATGGCGCTGGTGCTGTGCGGGGCGGGCAGCGAGCGCGCGGTGGCGCGTGTGCCGCAGCTGGCGTCGCGGGTCTGCGCGTGGCAGGAGGTAGGGCGTCTCGCCGGGAGCGAGGTGGCTGCGACGGTGTCTGCCTTTCATCCGCTGTGGGCTGGCGTCGCGGGTGGGGAGGTGGCGTGGATCGACCAGTCCTGCACGCACGGTGTCTTCCGTACCTGGGCTGCCTTGACGACGCATTTGCAGAACGCGCTGCTTACCGGGCCGGATGCGGCGGTGGACCGGGCGCTGCTGCGTCGTCTGTTCCGGCGTCTGAGCCCTCCGGTCTGAGCGAATGTGCGGACAGGAGGGGGAGATGGAAGACGGTGGTGCGGTCGGCGCCGCGCGGGGCGGACTGCCCGCGGCGTCGCGTACCGCGCTGCGCGGTGTGGCGGTGCGCCGGCTGCTCGCTCTGCGGGTGCGGGGCGAGCTGACGGCCGGTCATGTCCGGGTGGCGGCGGATGCGCTGGGGGTGTCGGAGCGCACGGTGTGGCGGTGGCTGGCCGCAGCCAGCCGCGACGAACGGGCAGCTGACGAGCCCGGGGCACGGGCCCAGACCGGCACGAGGTTCACGATCACACCGGAGGTCCGCGCGCTGTTGGCGCTGTGGAAGGGCAACGTGCGGGCGGTCCATCGCGAGCTGGTCCTGCGCGCGGCCCGGGGGTCTCCGCCTGCCGGTGCACCGTCGCTGACGACGCTGCACCGGGCGATCCGCCGGGATCTGACGCCGGGGGAGCGGGCGGGGCTTACGGGAGGAGAGCGGGCGGCACGCAAGCATGATGTGTTCCTGGCCCGGCCGCGGAGTTGGCGCAACTACGTGTGGGAGACCGACCACATGCAGGCGGCGGTGTTGGTCGACGTCGAGGGCAGGGCCTGCAGGCCGTGGATCACCTGGTTCACGGACTGCGCGACGAACGCGATCACCGGTGTCGCGGTGACGCCGGGGGATCCGTCGCGGGAGTCGGTGCTGGCCGCGCTGCGTTCCGCGGTCCTGCGGGAGGAGCCCTACGGTCCGTTCGGTGGTCTGCCGGAGAAGGTGCGTGTCGACCGCGGCAAGGACTTCCTGTCCAGGACGGTGACTGCCGCGTTCGATCTTCTGGACGTGACGGTGGAGGACCTGCCTGCCTACACCCCTCATCTCAAGGGCACCGTGGAGGGACTGAACCGGGCGGTGGAGGGCATGTTTCTGGCCGCGTTGCCCGGCTACGCCCGCCAGCCGCGCCCCGGTAAGCGTGCTTCCCGTCCGAAGGACGAAGTGCTGCTCGGTTTCGAGGACTTCACCGCCCGGCTACTGGCCTGGACGCTGTGGTGGAACACCGAGCACCGTCCCGCGCCGTTGCGGGGCAGGACTCCGCTTGAGGCGTGGCAGGACGATCCCACCCCGCTGCGGGACGTGCCTGCGGCGGATCTGTGGACGTTCACCCTGGAGGACGCCGGCACCCGCACGCTGACCACTCGCGGCATCCGTTTCAGGAAACGCGACTACGTGGGGCCGTGGATGACCGGCCAGGCCGGGATCCAGGTCCGGGTCCGTTTCATGCCTCACCACGACCACCGGATCGAGGTCTACCACGCGGCCACCGGCCGCTACCTGGGGCCTGCGGACCTGGCCGACCGGGCCACCGACGAACAGATCAGCGCCGTACGGAAAGCGCGGGCCGCCCGCACCCGCCGCCTGAAGAAGGACCTTCAGGCCTCACAGCGCGAGCGCTACGCCGCCGTGAGCCGGCCCGCCGCCCCTCAGCGGCTGGGCGCGCTCACCACTGCGCAGGCCGAGGCCGAACTCGCCCAGGCAACCGGCACCGACCTGTCGGATCTGGCGCTGCGGGACCTCATCCCGCCTGCTGCGCCTCCGGCCGGGTGGCGCACCCCTGCTTCTCTGGCGGCGCTGACCACAGCAGACCTGCCCGCTCCCGTGCCATCCGGCCGTGATTCCGCTTCCGCCCAGTGCGGCCCGGACGGGCGGACCGCACAGCCCACCCCCGATGAAGACGGAGATGGCTTGTGAGCGCGGCCTCCTACCAGTACGTCGATCTGCAGGATGCGTCCGTGGTCACCACCCGCGCCCTGCTGACCGCGCGGGAGAACATCACCGACACGGTCGCGGCCCGAGCGATGACGTGTATCCACGGCGGGGCCGGCTTCGGCAAGACCCTGGCCGTCAACATGTGCCTGGACGAGCTCGGACCTGCCGAGGACGTCCGCAGGATCACCTTCCGGGTATGTCGTCTCAGTTGAAATGCAGGCTTAGAGCTTGATAACGACACTCTGACCTGCGGCGCTGCAATAATTGAGAAGATGATCAAGGAGTGTTTGGCTGCAGAAAGATGTGTGACCTGCAAGGCTGCACAGAATGAGACGAGCCTGCAGAGCTATTGAGACGTCCTTGGGCAAGGCAGGGGATTCGGTGTTGCGACTCCGGCATCGCGGCCTGCGCGCGCGGCCCTCGAGGGTCCAGCTGGTGCGGTGACTCGGGCGCCGGTAGCTCGGTGTCCAGCCTGGTACATCAGGCAGTGGGCTGCCCTTCCTGCCCGGTGTCGCGGGGCTGGTGGAAGGGGCTGTGAAGAAGCGCGCGGCTTACATCGCGTCCGCGTGCTCATTCTTCACGAGGACTCCGTGATCATCCCGTCCACATGGCGGGATCCTCGCCCGTCATGCGGGCGTACTCCTCGACCGCCCTCCTCGCGTCGGCGCGGTCTCCCGGTTCCTGTCTGTGAGGCCGGACAGGCGGAGAAGACAGCCGATGTTCGTGCCGCAGGACGCTGCGCCATGCCTCCAGCCACTGGGGCCACTCGGTCTCGGGGACCTCGCAGGCACACAGGAATCCCTCGAGCTGGTGGTCGTGTCGCGGCAGCGTCTGCTTGGTCAGGATCCTGTGCGCGGTGCTGTGGGGCAGTTCGCTGTAGTTGCCCGCCCGCTTCTGCATCTCGCGCGTGGAGGGAGCACCGGCCCGCTCCCACAGGTCGTGCAGCGCGGCGGCAAGATCCCGGCGGTCGTGTATGAGCTCCGGGCGGGGAGCAGGCCGGTGCTGTCCCTTCCGCCCGGAGCGGGTCTGTTGTTCGCGCCGGGCCTGCAGCCATAGACGGTCCGCCGTCTCGACGCTGGCGTAGCACGCTTCGGCGTAGGCGCGCACGACGTCGCGGAGCGGCACCGTATTGCCCGAGGCGGCCCGTGACAGCGTGGTGGGGTCGTACTCGGTTCTGCCCGCAAGCTGCCGGTAGGAATGCCCCAGGTGTCCGCGCTGTTCGCGCAGCCACTCCGCCAGTCTGCGCAACGACTTGTTGCCGGTCGTCACCGGCCTCTCCCGGCGGCCCACGAGGCACTCCTCAGGCCGGCGGGCCGAGCAGTGCGCTCAGTGCCCGGCGCAGGCCCTGCTGCGGTGCTCTGGTGACCATGGCAACCACCAGGGCTGCGACCGTCCCGGCTCCCGCCAGCAGTTGCAGCACTGCAGGGATGTTCATGCCGGCGACCGTCGCCAGAACTGCGCCCAGGCAGATGATGATGACGATCACCACTGCCTCGGAGCCGGTCAGGCGCCGCGGGCCGAGAAGGCCGGGTTCGACACAGGCGGCAGGCGAGGACTTGACCATGAGGGCCTCCTGAGGTTGTGGGCCCGGTGGCTTGTGCCACCGGACACCGGCTTGCGCTCCAACCGATGCACCACGGGCGGTTGCCGCCGCCCATGACAGTGGTGCAGGTACATAGTCATTGGTAGCCGGAGCAAATTCCAGGCCCTCCTGTCACTCGTCAGGCCCTTTGATGCGTTGCTAGTCCCGGATTCGCCGACACGTATAACGGTCGGAACTTCAGCAGCTCAAACCTTGTGGCCGCCTATTCGTCCACCTCTGGGCACTCCGGGCTCACGATGTTGCGGCGCCAGATCTCAGGGAGCATGCAATTGATGCAGTTGTGAACCAGGGTAGCCTTGCGCCGCGCCCGACCGGCTGGGATGCTCCCGGGGAAAGGCACAAGATGCCCTCCCTGAGGCGACGGCTCCAACCATTGCTTTAGAGGGAAACAACCTCGTGTTGCCGCACGAGGACGCGAGAGCCGGTACCGCCCACGCGGTGTCGGCTCGTCGCATGTGGGGGGCGCTGACCTGCACGAACCGAGCCGGACGGTCACCAGTCGTCGGGAGCACTGCCCACCCACGCCAGGGGCCGGACGTCGCTGGTGCGCCCCCAGTGCGGTGCCTCCATCAAGGTCTCGTGCCCCTCGTCCAGCGCGCAGATGCGCCCCCAGCGGTGGTGTTTGCCGGGGCAGATCCCGATGGGGACCTCGATGCCGTCGGAGATCTCAGGGGCGGGAGTGTGGGGTGCCGGTGCCCCGCCCGTCTTCTCCCGGACTCGCAAACAGGTCATCGAGGCCGGATGGCTGGAGGAGACCGAGAGGCTCGGGCACATCAAGTACTACCGTCTTGATCCCGAGCGCATGGGTGAGAACGTTGTCGTACCCCTGCGACGCGCAACCTGTTGTCCTCCAGACGGCACCTCATGTACGTCACGTCAATGAGGTGCGGTTCGGAGGCGTCCCTCTTGCTCTCCTAGCAACTCATGGCGTCTGATCGCGAGTACGCCGGACTTGGCCGTCACCCCGGATGTCATATGGGGGAGGGCGGTCATGCGTTGTCGATGCGATCGACAACCCGCGTCCGCCGACGACGATAGCCGCTCGACGCGTCTGCGTAGGCGTTTTCAGCATCCCTGTCCCTGGCAGGCCGGCACAGCACTCACAGGTTCCTGTCCCCGCGCTCCGGGCACACTGGCCCGCCAGCGTGGCACGAAGCCCCTGGGCGGGTGTTAGGCCGTGAATGGCGGCCCCAGGACCCTACATTTCGATCATGGGTACACCGAATTCCCTACTCCGTGGCGTGCCGCTCGGCGGGCCGCTGACCGGCCACACCGGCCCGGTGCGATGGGGCGCATGGGGCGGAGCGACCGATGACCTGATCCTGGCGACGGGTGGAGACGACGGCACAGTGCGGCTGTGGGACCCAGTCGCGGGCACGAGTCGGGGCGAGCCGCTGTTCGGCCACCCCGGACCGGTGCGGTGGGGTATGTGGGGCCGGGTGGGTGACGTACCAGTGCTGGCAACGGGTGGGGACTACGGTACGGCGTGGCTGTGGTACCCGGAGAGTGGCACGAGCCGGGGCGGGCCGTTGACTGGCCACACCGGATCTGTGTGGTGGGGCGCGTGGGCCAGCGTGGGCGGCGTGCCGGTGCTGGCGACGGGCGGAGACGACGGCACGGTTCGGCTGTGGGACCCGGCTGCAGGAACGAGCCTGGGAGAACCGTTCCCCGGTCACATTGGACCGGTGCGGTGGGGTGCGTGGGCCAGCGTGGGTGGCGTGCCGGTGCTGGCGACGGGCGGAGACGACGGCACAGCGCGGCTGTGGTGGTACCCGGAGAGCGGTATGAGCCGAAGCGAACTGCTGACAGGTCACACCGGCTCTGTGCGGTGGGGCGCGTGGGGCAAAGTGGCCGACGATCTGATCCTGGCGACGGGCGGAGACGACGGCACGGTGCGGCTGTGGAACCCCCGCCTGGGCCCGGGCCGCGGCCAACAGCGGCTGACCGGTCACGCCGGTCCCGTGCCGTGGGGGGCGTGGGGCAGCATGGGGCATCTCGTCCTGGCCACCGGTGGCCACGACGGTACCGTGCGGGAGTGGACCCCGATGGCAGGCCCACATCAAGGCGCACCGATCGACATCCACACCGGACCTGTGCTGTGGGGCGCGTGGGCAAGTGTGGGTGACGTGCCCGTGCTGGCGACGGGTGGAGGCGACGGCACGGTGCGGCTGTGGCATCCGGAGTTCGGCAGGCGCTTGGGTGAACCGCTGAGCGGCCAGAGCGGACCTGTGCGGTGGGGTGTGTGGGGTCGGTTGGGTACCGTGCCCGTGCTGGCTACCGGTGGTGACGATGGCACGGTGCGGCTGTGGGAGGTCGTTGAAAATCTGCAGGTGACCCGCCTTCCCTCCTACCGGTCCGACATGACGGCGGCTGCGGACGAACTCGACCGCACCAAAGATGCGATGGCGGTCGCGCAGCTGATCACCGCGCGCACCGCCAAGCCTCCATTGGCTGTTGGTCTGTTCGGTGACTGGGGAGAAGGCAAGAGCCATTTCCTCAGGCTGCTGCAGGACCAGGTTGAGACAACCACCCGGCTTGGCAATCTTCTCTGGCACAGAGCCGTGCGGCAGGTGCGGTTCAATGCCTGGCACTACGCCGAGACTGACCTCTGGGCCAGCCTCGTCGCCGAGCTGTTCGCCCAGCTGTCCGCACCAGTGGAAGGAGACCTGGGAGCCGAACAACGCCGCCAGTCACGGCTGACAGCGGAGCTGGTCGGAGAGAGAGGGCTGCGGGAGAGGCTGGATGCCGCCCGTGCACGCCACCGGCAACTGCAGACCGCCCTGAGCAAGCCGGCGGACCTATGGGACAAGTTGCCTGAGGACCAGAAGCGGGAGCTGCGGTTACTTGCCGGCGATCGCCCCGAGCAGATGTACCGACAGGCAGCACAGCAGGTGGCAGCGCTTCGGGAGTCGGGACGGGCATCGTGGCGGATCATCCGCAGCGCGTCGCTCCGTACGACCCTCAAGTTCCTGGTTCTGCTCCTCGCTCTGATCACGGTGACGGCCGGACTGGTGTGGTGGTTGCCGGCCGTGTGGCCACTGATTGCCACCATTCCGGGCCTTGCCAGTGTGTGGGCAGGGGTTGTGTTTGTCAGGCGGACGGTCAAGGCTGCGCGCCACCGGACAAGCGGGGCTTGGGCGAGGGCCCAGCAGATCGGCGAACGCCAGCGGCTACGGCTAGAGACCGCAACGGAGGTCGCAGCCACGGAAGTTACCGCACTTGAGCAACAACTGCACAACCTCACCGCGGCGGGGCAACTGGCCGGACTCGTTGCCGAGTGCGCGAAGAACTCGGATTACCGCAGCCAGCTCGGGATCATGAGCCAGATTCGCGGGGACTTCGAGCGCATGGCTGCTCTTCTGGCTGATGCCGCTCGCGAGCCGATGCCTGGCGAGCCAGCCCCACACGGGGGTCCGAAGACTGCAGACACTGGTGCCGGCAGTCAGGACAATCATGTTGCCGGCTCTGGCACCACCGTGCGAGCCGACGAGGTAGGCGATGAACTTCCGCAGATCGACCGGATCGTGCTGTACATCGATGACCTCGACAGGTGTCCGCCCCGGCGCGTGGTGGAGATGCTGGAGGCGATCCACCTCCTGCTCGCGGTCGAGCTGTTCGTCGTGGTGGTCGCAGTGGATCCCCGCTGGCTTCTGCGAGCGATCGAATGCCACTACCGCGACCTCCTGCACCGCCACGCATCCCCTGCAGAAGTAGGCGAGCAGACCGGCGCGGTTGACCCCAACTCCGAGGAACTCTGGCACTCCACCCCCGCCCAGTACCTCGAGAAGATCTTTCAGGTGGTGCTCACCCTGCCGCCACTGGACTGCGACGGCTACCGGCAAATGCTGCGGACGCTGATCGGTGCTCGTCCCGACCATCTCGCCGCTTCCGGCCCAGCAGCCCCCGCTCCTCCCGAGACAGAGTCATCTCCGCCCGAGCCTGCGGCAGCTCAGCGGATGGAAGCCGCAGGACAGACGCCGAGCGAGCTGTGGCAGCAGGGACTGTACGGGGCCGAGCTGCCAGCGGCGCGGGTGGTCGAGCGGATTGACCCGCTGACTCTCGAACCAGACGAGCTGGAGCTGCTCGACCTCCTCGGGCCGCCGCTGCTGGTCGCCACTCCTCGTGGGGTAAAACGTCTGGCCAACAGCTATGGGCTACTGACCCAGCTTCGCGGCAGTCATCGCCAGTCCGATCTCGCACAGACGACGAGACTGCCGAACGCCCCGTCCGAAAGCGTGAGTTACTTCCCGTATCGAGCCGGCATGGTGCTGCTCGCTGTCCTCGTGGCCTACCCGTCCCTCGGGCCGGCCCTGTTCCTCCACCTTCACCACACTGTGGCGCAGCAACGCGACTGGACCTGGCTGCAGTATGTGGCTGCTTTGACCCCCCATCAGAAGGATGGCCGCTGGCGTAATCCTGCTGACCCGCACATGACCCCTGTCGAAGCCCAGCGGTGGCAGGCCCTCCTTCAGGCACTTGACCACGTCACTACCAAGGCGACTGAGGCGCAACTGGATCTTCCGGAGCCGCTGACAGCCTGGGCCGAGTGGATCGTCCCGGTCGGCCGCTTGTCCTTCCCTACCGGCCGGATCGTCAGCGGCCTCGAGCGCAGCGCTCCCTTGCCGTCTGTCCAGCCGCCGACGCAGTAGCCAGGACTGATCCGGGCCAACAGCAACAGCATGGCCGGTTCGCCCGGCCTGTAGACGGCAGCAAGGCTTCTGGCCGCACCTGGCTGACAGGACACTGAGCAGCGCCACGTCGGCGGCTACGCGCCGACAGGGCCGAACCGAAGCTTGTGGCTTGGGTTCCCGAGCCCCTGCTGGCGTGTGGCGAGATGCCAGGAAGAAGCACCCGCGGGCTTTTTCCTCCGCCCGCGTCGTGGTGTAGAGATGAAGTCATGCCGCGCAGCCTTTTCGACCGCCTGCCCAAGCTGTCTGACGAAGCCACAGAACCGCGTTTCCGCGCGGTGCGCGACGACCGCGTCCACCAGGCCACCCGGCGTCTGATGGACGAGACCTTCGCCGCTTTCCACGGCGCCGACCGTAGCTTCGCCCGCGAGTTCCAGACCGGTGGCTTCTCACCGCGCGTCCTGGAACTGGCCCTGTTCGGTGCCCTCCAGGAGCAGGGGCACGTCCTCGAACGCACCGGCGGTGCACCCGACTTCCTCATCAGCGGCCCGCACCCGGTGGCCATCGAAGCGACCACCAGCAACCCGGCCGGGACCGCACCCCTGCCCGATCCGGACCAAGTTGCCGGCCGACCGCACCCACTGGTCCCGGACGACCTGGACGCGGCAGAGGCGGAGTTCGTCTTCCAGAGCGCCAAGGCGCTGCGCCGCAAGCTCCTCAAACGCGACGCCCAGAACCGGGCCTACTGGGAACAACCGCATGTCGGGTCGGCCGTTTGTCATCGCGCTGGAGTCCTTCCATCACCTCAGCTCCCTGTTCCACACGGTCGGCCCGCTAGGCGGCTACCTGTACGGGCACCGCACCGTCCCCGCCCGTGACGACCACGGCAACCTTGAGTGGACCAGCGAGAAGATCACGGAACACAGGTACGCGGACACCACCATCCCCAGCCAACTGTTCGCCCAGCCCGAAGCCGCCCATCTGGCGGCCGTCATCTTCTCCAACAGCGCCACGGTCGCGAAGTTCCACCGGATGGGCACCGAACGCGGCTACGGACCGGACGACGTCGCGCTCCTGCGCTACGGCAGTGTCCTCGATCCCGACCCCGGCGCGGACCGTCCCCGCCCCCATGCCTATGTTGTGGGCGACTACGGCGCCGAGGACCATGAGACGTGCACCCAGTCGCCCACGGAGTGATAAGCCAGGGCGATCCGCGGGGCGCGCAGCCGAGCGCCCACAGGCCGAAACTCGGTCTGCTGAAACATCGTCACCGCATCTCATCGTGAGACTGCCAAGCAGCAGCGGCGCAGCAGCTGCGGCGTCGCCGCCACGCTACAGGCCTCCGCCAACATATCGGCCGCGCCGGCGCACCAGTGTGCACAGCCGCTGCGCTCAGCGTTCCGACGACGGCCGAACTGCTCCATAAAACGCCCTTGCCACCGCCGCAGCGGCCGGGGCGCTAGCGTGTCGCGCATGCTGTACAGATCACGCCGGCTCGAGGCCCTGCTGGGCGGCTCGCTGGATACGGTCAGCTATTCCGATCTTGCCGCGCTGGTCGGCAACCTGGAGGCCGGCGAGAGCGAGGAACTGGACTACAAGCGCGAGCTGTCCGCCTCCGGCGACGCGCAGAAGACCGAACTCGCCAAAGACGTCGCCGCGTTCGCCAACCATGTGGGCGGCGTCCTCCTCATCGGCATGGCCGAGGCCGACGGCCTGCCGTCCCGGGTGATGGACACGGACCTATCCGATGCTCACCTGCGCCATCTTCATCAGGTCATCGCCCGCCACACCACCCCAACGGTGCGCGTCCAGATGCGCCCGGTGCCCAACCCGGACCCGGCTGCCCAAGGCAAAGGCATACTGCTGATCGCCGTGCCGCCCAGCCCCCATGCCCCGCACGCCGTCACCGCCGTCGCGTCGACAGTCCGCGAGGCGCTGGTGTACCCCCGGCGCGGCGCGACCAAGACCGACTGGCTCACCGAGACCGAGGTCGCGACCGCCTACCAGCGCCGGTTCAGTGCCGCAGCCGACCGCTCCCGCCGAACGGCGAGCGTGGAGCGCGAACTGCTGATGGCACTCCCCGAAAGCAACATGCCCCACCTCATCGTCTCCCTGGTCCCGGAAATCCCCGGAGACATGATCATCAACCGGGAGGCGTACCGGACCATCCAAGCCGAACTGCTCAACACCCGCCTGATCGGCGACGACCAGGACCTGTTCGCAGGGGTCCGGATCGGCTCCCGCCGCTACACCGCAGACGGCGGCGATCCAGGCGGACTCTTCTACAGCCAGGCAGACTTCCACAGCGACGGCTCCGGCTGCTGCGCAGTGCGGTTCGCGGTTCACACCAGCACCACCGACCTCCAAGATTTCTTCTGGGCCGAACCGGACACGGTGGTGTGGCTGCTGATGTCGGCTCTGCAGGTGCTGGGCACACATGCCCGAGAACGCGCCGGCGCCACCGGCACAGCCGTGGTGCGCGCCACGCTCGTTGCAGCTCCGCATCACGCTCCTGCGGGACCGGCACAGCCCAACCTGCACCCCCTGCTGCCCTTCCGGCTGGACATGCTGGCTCCAACAGGCCGGCGCGTTCCCCTGAGCACACAGAGCTGTGACCATGCTGACAGCGAGGCGGTCGCGTTCCTGGACGACCTCGTCGATCAAGGGCCGGGCCTCGTCCAGACGACCTCCTTGCTCGCCGACGAGCTCGTCCAGGCCTTCGGCCTCGCCGAGGCAGAGCCCGTCACCCATGACGGCCAACTACGCCCAGACGCGTGGTCGCCGCAGCTACGACCAGGCGTGACGCAATGGGCCCAGTCGCACGGCGTAGGCTTGCTCACCGGCTGATGCCCCGAGCTGCAGCCCCAGGACCGGAGTTGGTTCCGCACCAGGGCCGCAAAGCTGAGATGTTCGGCCAGCTGCTGCTCGTCGTCGTGGTGGTCAAACGGCGGTTGCGGGTGTTGGCGGTTCTGGGGTGTGGGCGCCGGGCAGCGCAGGGGGAGGGCCGGGCCGTTGCCGGCGACTCTCGATCTGGAAATCGGTGGGGCGCAAGCCGGGGGTGCGGGCGATGAGGCCGATGCCGTCGTCGGTGACGTGAGGGGCGACCACGACATCGGCACGGGCGGGATCGATGCCTTGGCTGATGAGGTTGGTGGCGGTGACCCAGTCTGGTGGGGTGGTGCCGTTGCGGTGTGCTTCCCGGCTGGCCGACCGGAACATGACGGCGAAGGCGTCCGCGAACACCTGGACGCCCGCCGCCATCGCGGTGGGGGCGTTGCGGACGACGGGGTCTGCGACGAGGGCTTCCATGACGGGCATGATGCCTGCGGCCAGCCTGGTGGCGTCGTAGCGGGCGCGGTCCGCGGCGATGGCCTCCACGACCGGCCTGATGCCTTCGGCGAGCCGTGCGGCGTCGTGACGGGCGAGGATGCCTGGCCTGCCGCGGGTGGCCCGGCGGACGTCGGCGGCGGTGGGGCCGAGCTCGGCCCGTGGAAGAGTCCGGGTGCGTTTCCAGGCGTCCAGCCAGGGGCCCTTGATGCGGCGGTGGTGGATGCCGCAGCCGCGCAGGAAGGCCTCGCACTGGGTCCAGTTGACGGGGCCCTGGCCCTCGCGGCGGGTGATGCGCCAGGCGGTGGTCAGCGGCAGCAGCACTGCGCCGTCGACCGCGCCGGTGCCGGCCCGGTCCTGCAAGACGCGCAGGGGCGGAGCACCTGCGCCTTCGTAGGCGGCGACGAGAGCCGCTCGGAAGTCGGCCCGGGTGCGGGTGGCGGAGACCGACGGAGCCCGCAGCGCGGCGAGGATCCCGCGGTCCTCGGCGCGGGCGGCACGCCACACCTTCAGCACGTCCCGTTCCTCCTCGACGGCGCCGCCGCAGGCACGTACGAACGCGGTCACCACTTGCTCCTTGGGCACGGCGCGGGGGTCGAGGGCGCGCTTGAGGGTGGTCGCGGGGACGGCGTCGGCGTCCTCGAGCCCGGCTGTGCGGGCGGCCAGTTGGACGTAGGTGAGCCGGCTGCGGACTTTGAGTGCGGCCAGCAGGCCGATGAGCTGGGTATGGCGCCGGCCGGGGCGGCGGGCGTGCGGGGACGGAGCCGGTGAAGTCATCGAAGCCGCCTCCTACTTGCCGGGTTCGGTGCCGGCGGCCGCGCGGACGGCGGTGGCCGCGAGAGCGGTGAGCAGGCGGCGTCCTCCGCCGGCGGCGGCGATGGTGGCCGCGCCGATCGCGCCGCACCCGGCGAGCAGCGTGAGGGCGTCGGCCACGGGCATGCCGGCGAGCGCGAGACCGGCGCCCAGGAGTGGGAAGACGACGATGCCGCAGATCTGCGCGGCGGTGAGCGGACGGGCTACAGGGCGCGACGGCTGGGGCGCGGGCGCGCCGGGGCGGTGCATGGACACGACGGTGGATCTCCTGACGAGTGTGCCCGGGCCGCCGGCCCGCGAACGGGACCCGGCAGCCGGGCGATGAAGTGCTACTGGCCGCAAAACCGGTGTGACGGGCGGCAGTTGACGGCTGCCGTCCTCCGGTGCGGAAGAGAATGGCACGTCCCACCCCTGCACCGCTCGCCCGGAAAACCCCATACATGCGCAATATCCGTTTGCCGGTCCGCGGGTGTACCAGCGCGCTTCCGGCCGCCGGCCCGGGCACCAGGCGTCCCCGCCCGCAGCGACCAGCATGTTGTCCGCTGCGCCCCCAGAGCCCCGGTCCACGGGTGTTCCAGCCCGTCTTGCCCGCAGCCCGCCGCATGTTGATGCTGCGTCACAACCCGGCCGTCGGCGCGGTGTCGGGGGGCCCGCCCCCCCCGGCCCGGGCCCCCCCCACCCCCCCCCCCCCCCCCCCGGCCGTCGGCGCGGTGTCGGGGCCCCGGCCCAGCCGGTCCGGGCCCCCGACAGCGCCCGACACCCGGCCCCTGACCCGCTACTGGCCGCAAACCGACGCGACAGGGACACCTTCCGCACGTCACGGTGACGCGTGCCCGCGGACATGAGGACCGGCCCGAACACGGGACCGGTCCTCTTGCACCACCGGCAACGCCGATGGCGAGGCCATCGAGACGCAGCCCCGAGGACTTCTTACGGCCGGCCTCCGCGCCGGACACGGACCTCGGACGCCGCCTCGGCACTCATGCCCTCGCGCACGGATACGACCCGGAGACCGACGTGCCGTGCGAGAGCTGAGCACGGCCTGCGAGGCGACGGGGGAGGGCGGATGACCTCCGCTACGATGCCGACTGGCAGGACGCGCACCGCCGACCGCCGCCGCTGCATCCCCGCCCGCGCCGGGACAGCCAAGACGGCCAAGGTCCCCAACCGGGCCCGCGACATCCGCCCGCACGACTGCGGGCACGCGCGGGGTGCCCGGAGAGAAGACGTCATGCCACGCCACCAGTCCCGCGCCGGCCAGCGCGCCCGCGCCCTGCAGAAGGCCGCAGGCCGCAGGGGCAAGTACACCGAGCTGCTGCGCGCCATGCCCAGCCCGCGCGGCGCCCGCAGGGAACCCGCCCACGCCGAGCCCGCCCGCCGGCTCGCCGACCGGCTGCGCGCGGACCTCGGGGCCGACGGGGAGAACCCCGCCCGCCTGGTCGACGCCGCGGTGGCCTGGGCGCTGAAGGGCCGCGAACTGAAGCATGCCCTGCTACGCACGCAAGGCGACCTTGCCGCCCGCGTACGCCTTCGTCCCGCCCTGGACGAGCACGCCGCCGATGAGGTCACGGTGCACGACGCGCCCCTCGTCCAGGTCGTGTACATGGTGCTGGAGATGGCCGCCGATGAAAACAAAGCGGCGAGCGCGGACCTGCTGCGCGCGGCCGCCGACGTCCTGGAACGGCTCGTCGGCCACGGCAACCACATCTTTAACCCCGCGATCCACGGCGTACGCGCTGACGGATGGCTCACCGAGCCGAGGATGTGGGAGCGGCTCTACACCACGACCGCCCCGGCCGCAGTCCTTGCCGCGGCGGCCCTGCGCACGATGCGAGAGGCCGCCCGCATCCCCGCCGAGGACGAACTGACCGACGCCGACTGCATGTTCACCCTCGAAGAGGCCGTCCGCTTCGCGCGCACTGCCGCCGACCTCGCCGTCCGCCCGGCCGCCTGACACTCGCACACGTGCCTGCCGCCCCGCGCCGCGCCGGGCGGCACCCCTCCTGCGCTGCCCGGCCCACCGCGGGCTTGGTGCCGGCCGTGCCGTCCCCAGACACTCCCGCACCCGACGATGGACATGGCGATGCCCCCGGCCCGGCAATCGGGGCGGGGGCAGGCACTTTTCCGCACCGGGAACCGGCAGCCGCGGACACCTGCCATCATGCCCATGCGGGTGCTTTGTCCGGTGTGGGCCGCCACGGCGGAAACGGGGGCGTCATGGCAGAACCGATCTTCGTGATCCACGGCGTAGCCAACCGGGATCCTGCGCGATTCACCGCGGCCGTCGCGGCACTCGAGGCCGCCTGTGGGGTGGAGATGGTGCCCGTCTACTGGGGCGACCTCGGCGCCCGCAGCCAGTTCATGTCCATGACCGTCCCCGCCTGGGCCCCCTCCGCAGCCAGAACCACCACCACTCTGAGGGACGACAGCCAACCCGCCCCCGCCGAGTTGACCCTCGACCTGCTCCCCGGACCAACGCCGGGGACGGAGGGCGGCGCAGGACAGTGGCCGCGCGTCGAGGAAGAGATTCGGCATGTCCTCGCGGACGAATCCACGGACACGACAGTGGGGTTACGCCACGACGAAAACCAACACCCCAACCTCCAGGACGCTCTGGCCCTCCTCGCCGACGAATGGGACACAACGCGATGGCTGGCCCGCACTGACGACCCGGATCTGCTGCGGGCAACCGCCCACGCCCTGGCCCACGCCCTGGGCGACCTACGGGCCGCCGAAGGAGACGAACCATACGGCGGTGGCCTGCGGTCCATGGGCGGGAGCGAGGGGGGCGGCCGCTGGCGTTCGGCGCTGCGGCGCAGGCTGGAGGACCTGGACCGGATCGCCGGCGCCGCCGTGCAGGCCGTGGCAGGCCGGGCCAACCATGCTCTGCGGACGCGGATCGGCCCGGGAACCACCAATTTCCTCGGCGATGTGCTGGTCTACCAGCGTCACCAGGCCGCCATCCACGCTCGGGTGCGCGCGACTATCGACCGGGTGGACCCGCGCCTGGGGCGCGGCCCGGACACCGCGGTCCGAGTCGTCGCGCACAGCCTGGGGGGAGTCATCGCGGTCGACATGGCCACCGCCGCCGTACCGGTGTGGACGTCGTCGCTGGTCACCTTCGGCTCCCAGGCCGCCTTCTTCCACGTATGCGACCCCCGTGGCGGCCAACTGGCCGACTACGAGGGCGAGAAGCACGTCGCGCTTCCCCCCTCTCTTACGCGGTGGGTGAACCTGTGGGAGCCGCTCGACATGCTCGCCTTCTCCGCCTCGCGGGTCTTTTGCCACCACGACGGCGCACAGCCCCAGGACATCCCTCTCCCTCACTCGGCAACCGCAGGCCTGTGGACGCATTCCGCCTACTGGGACATGCCCGCCGTGGCCGCCGAGATCAGCAAAGCAATGGCCGCGGATCCACACAGCTAGGACAGGGAGGCTTCGTGCGCACACGCGTGCGGGCAGCCGACGGACGCCACCTCCTGGTCGAGCGAGTCGGGGACCCGAAGGGCAGACCGGTCTTCCTGCTGCACGGCACGCCGGGAAGCCGACTAGGTCCGACGCCCCGCCCCATGTTCCTCTACCACCTGGGAATGCAGGTGATCACCTACGACCGGCCCGGATACGGCGGATCGGACCGCCAGCCCGGACGCAGGGTCGTCGACGCGGTGGCCGATGTCGTCGCGATCGCGGACGCCCTGGGGCTCGACCGCTTCGCCGTCGTCGGGCGCTCGGGCGGCGCTCCGCACGCGCTCGCCTGCGCCGCGCTGCTGCCCGACCGCGTCACCCGTACGGCCACGCTGGTCACGCTGGCTCCCCCGAACGCAGACGGTCTCGACTGGTTCCAAGGGATGGCCGCCTCCAACGTCAGGGAATACACATCCACCTCCACTGATCCGGAGAGTGTCACTGCCCGGCTCATCCCACGTGCTGAGCAGATCAGAAACGACCCGAAGCGCCTGTTGGACGCCCTGCGCCGGGAGCTGACGGACTCGGACCGGCTGGTAGTCGCGGATGTAGGCGTACGAAGGATGCTGCTGCGCAACTACCAGGAGGCGCTGAGGACTTCGGCGTGGGGCTGGGTCGATGACACGCTGGCCTTCTGCAGCCCGTGGGGCTTTGAACCAGAGCAGATCACCAAGCCGGTGCTGTTGTGGCACGGAGAGAAGGACGTGTTCTCACCGGTGGGCCACTCCCGCTGGCTGGCCGAGCGGATCCCTGGCGCGACAGCCGTCCTGGAACCGGCCGCCACGCACTTCGACGCGCCGAACGCGCTGCCCCAGGTTCTGACCTGGCTGGTCAAATCCGACGAGCCCGACCGGCCCACCAGGGCCGAACCGCGCGCCACCAGCAATGAACCGGGGCCGACCCGCCCGCCGTTCATGACCGGCACCACCCCGTGCGAGAGCGGAGGGGCCACGGCCCAACACCCTTCCGCCGGCGCCTCGCCTCCCGATGCAATACCTCCAAGCGTGTTTCACGCCCCGGATCGTGAACCCCACCGCCTGGTGGCGGAACTAGCCGAACAGGCACCTCCAGGACGCACCCTCCCCCTCCAAGTCCAGATCGTGTGCGGCGTCGGCCACGGAGTCGTACTGCCACCCCTCGCGCTGCCGCCCGAGGGGGCACACCTGACCGTCACCGTGCACGCACCGGGCCTGGTGGCCCTGGACGACCTCCAGCAGGAGGTCACCGTGCTGCCCGGCAAGAGCTCCTCCGTCCTGCGCTTCGGCCTGCGCACCGACGTCCCCGGCACCCATGTCGTCACCGTGCGGGCATTCCGCGGGGCCTCCTGCCTGGGCGAAGTCCGCTGCCCCATCACCGTGGAACCGGGCAGCGTCACCCACGACGGCCCCCAGCGCCACGCCCCGCTCGGCAGCCTTGCGCAGCACCCTGGCGAGACCACGCTGCTCATCGACCGCGACGAGATCACGGGAACCTACTCCTTCAGGCTCATCGGACAGACGTGCCACGAGGCACAGAGCTTCCAGTTCCGCGGACAGGACGCCCGCCAAGCCCGCGAACAGCTCTACAGCGAACTGCGCCGAATGGCCCAGCACGCCAACGGCCAGGACGATGACCAGAGCGCCGCCCTGCGCTACCGGCGGCTGCAGAACCTCGGCGTCCAATTATGGTCCTCGGCCGTGCCACCAGCCGTGCAGCGCCAGTTCTGGGACCAGGCCACCGCCATCACCTCCCTCACCGTCATAGGCGAACACGACGTTCTGCCCTGGGAACTGCTCTATCCCGTCAACGGCGACAACGAAGCCGGCGGATTCCTTTCCGAGTGGATGCCGCTCGTGCGTCGGATCTACGGCCAGACCCCCGTACGCCACCTCACCCTGGACCACGCCGCGTTCGTCGTGCCGCCGGGCTCTCCTCCCGAAGCCGCCAACGAGGTCGAGCGGATACGCGCCTGCCTCGGCGCAGAGACGGACGGCCTGACCTCGCTCTCCACCCACCGTGAACTGACCGAACTCATCGATCTCGGCCAGACCGGACTGATTCACTTCGCCTGTCACAACACCTTCACGGCCAGCGGATCCCACATGTCGATGGCGGACACCGCCTTCGACCCGATCGACCTCAGCACAGCCGCCGAGTCCCGTTCACTGCGTGACGGACAACCCCTCGTCTTCCTCAACGCCTGCCGCAGCGCGGGCGAGATCGACTGGTTCAACACCTCACTGGGCTGGGCCCCTCAGTTCCTGCGCGCCGGCGCAGCCGCCTTCATCGGCACCCTCTGGCCCGTCCGCTCCGACTCCGCCCTGGCCTTCGCCGAAGCCTTCTACCAGCAGTTCGTCACCGGCGGCCAGACACTCGGCGAAGCCTCGCTCAACGCCCGTCGCGCCATCAGCGAGAACAGCGGAGACCCCACCCGTCTCGCCTACGCCGTCTACGGCAACCCCGCGGCCCGGCACCACCCATGACAGCACGTACGCCTCGGCGCGGACCCCTCCCGTGTCCGCATGCACAACGATGGCGCCGCCCTGCTGCGCTCGGCCACCACCCCAGGGAGGGGGCGACTGCTGGAGTCGTGACCATCGGTGTGGCCACCATCAGGGGTGACTCCGCGGCCATCGACCACCGCCGTCACGACTCGGGCCTTGGACCACTTCCTGTGGTTGGTCACGCGCTGTTCTCTCGGGTCGTCTGCTGGAATCATCGCCTGATACTTCAAGTTGGGGGCTGAGCCGGACATGGGCGAATGGTCGCCGGAGGTGCTTGAGGTCCTGGAGGCTGCGGGATGGACGGCGGGCAGGCGGGTCGACACGGCCGACTGGCGGTCCATGTTCGAGGCGGTCGGCATCGTCATGCACGATGCTGCGGAGGTGTTTCTCCAGGAGTTCGGGGGGCTGAACGTGAGCATTGGTGGCCCGGGTATCAACCGCGCTCGGGAACCGTTCGTATTGAACCCGGAGTTGGCTTGGGGAGAGGATGACCGATTCTCCGAGTGGAGCGACTCCTTGGGGAGACGTCTCTTCCCGCTCGGCGAGCTGGATGGCGGCCGTTTCTTTCTAGGTATCGATGAGGGCAGCGAGATCTGCCTTGTCGAGACCCGGGTCGCCAGCTTCGGGCCAATGCCGCACGCCATGGAGAATCTGATCCTCGGCGTGATGCCCCGCTGGATCGATGACGAACACCAGTAGTCGGATCAGGCCCGCTGACAACGTCACTTGGCGAGCAGGACGCGCGCGTGAGGCCCGCCGCCCTGGTGAAGTGCGGAGGTGATGCGGCCCAGTCCCTCAAGCGAGCGGGATGTCTCAGACTCAACCCGAACCGGCAAAGGGGTGGCGTCGGCGGCGCTATCGGCTGCGCCGCCGCGGTGCTGACCGCGCCGGTGCTCGTCCTCGGCGGCGCCCGGCCTGCGACGCCGACCCCCGGTGCCGCCTGGCAGCGGGTGTCCTCCGAGCCCGTCTCTTCTGCTCCCGGTTCGTGAGCCAGAACCGGAGCCAAGGAGCCCGCGCCTGGCTACTCTCCCGCTTGTTCGCCCTTCTTGCGGGCTCGGCGCTCCGCCGCTGTGTCTAGGGACTTCTGCCGGAGGGTGAGTTCCCTCATGCAGATCTTGACAGCGTCCTGGCCGAGGCCTCGGTCGGTGACCTGCCAGCGGTACGGCTCGTAGCGCTGGCGCTCCTGCCGTGCCCAGAAATCCATCACCTGGTTGCCGAGTTTGTCCGGGTCGCTGTCGAGGTCGCCGGAATGGGCATGGCGGATGAGGTCGAAATCGCGGAGCCGCTGACAGGCGTCCTCCCACGGGTCTCGTTCCATGCCGAAGTCCTCCTTGCGGGCCTTCCCGTACAAGTAGACCCCCGTCTCGGCGTGCTGGCCGCGAGCCCACTGACTGAGCGCCCGCAGGATGAGCCAGGTGGCGACTTCGGAGGGGTGGAGCACCTGCACCCATCCGTTGAGGAAGAAGCTGGCGGGGACCGTAACGGTCCGGACGGACCAGTGGTTTCGGGGCACGGTGTAGGCGTCGGGGGTCTGGTGCCCGCCCCGGCCGGTCTCCTTCATGAGCGAGAACTGCCCGTACAGCCGCCGGCCGCCGTTCTTCGCCCGCGGC
Source organism: Streptomyces sp. Y7 (assembly GCF_043195415.1). NCBI lineage: Bacteria > Bacillati > Actinomycetota > Actinomycetes > Kitasatosporales > Streptomycetaceae > Streptomyces > Streptomyces sp. Y7. The sequence continues at coordinate 72,132 of NZ_JBIDDQ010000001.1, read as the reverse complement.
ACGGTGACCAGAGCCTGGTCGGGGCCGAGGTCTTCCAGCGTCCGCAACGCGGACTGGATCTGCCGCAGACGCAGATCGCTTCCCGTCCTGTCCTGCTTGGTGTCGGGCATGTACGTCTGCGACCGGGAGTCGTACGCGCCATCGATGGCGATGAAGTCCGCCCAGGATCTCAGCCCCGTCAACGGGCGGTTGCTGGACCAGGCGGCCTCCGTCTGCAATCGGCAGTGCGCTTCGAAAACGGCCAGCAGGTAGAAACGGAGCGCGATGCCCCGTGACTGGATCAACCGGACCAGCGGAGCCCGTCCTACCGTATCGCCGGCCGGCTGTATCAGGCCGACGCGGAGAACGACGTCGTCGGGCTTCCTGCCTCCCGACCAGGTGTCCCGCAGCGCTCGGCTGGCCCTGTCGACAGCCCTGGTCCTGTCCATCTGCGTCAGCCGCCGCAGTCGGCGAGCGTTCGTTTCGCGAGCATCAGCCACGGTCCCCTCCACGTTTTGATCCCAACGTTCTGATCCGCACCTAAGAAGACTTACTAGTTAAGTAGGAGGTCTTAATGCGGATCAAAACGTCTTCACGCGCCGCTCAACACACCTGTCCGGGACGGGATCCTTGATGCATGAGCCCCAAGGGAGCTCAGCGGCCACGCCGTTCGCGTAGACGCGCGAACGGCCCCGGATACCAGCCGGGGCCGCTCCAACTCGTAGAACTCGACACTCAAGGAGTCCTGTATGGCCAACCGTACGCCAACCAAGCAACCAGAGCGACTGTCCCAGAGATGGGCGCTCATCCTCGTCGCGGCCTTTGTCGTGGGGGCGATCTTCTTTGCTCTCGCAGGACCGCTCGCCGGCCTCAGCGCCGCTGGAGCCACGATTCTCGGCCTCCACACGCTGGTGGCATAGCCGAGCCTCGGGGGCGCCCTTCCTCGGGCGCTCCCGCTCCGCCGGACGTCGGCGCCGAGTGTCACGCTCAAGCTGTCTCACGGTCGCCTGCCTGGATGCGACGCCCGAACGGACGGCCGGACAACAGCATCGACCGCGCCTGCTGGGACATGCCACCCGTACCCACCGTGCCGACGAGGTCGGCGACTTCGTTCGGGCGGGCCTTCACACGGTACGCATGGTGCAGCCCTTCACAGGGGACAGGGATCGGCCCGTTCCCCCTCGGAACCTGGATCCACACCACCCGCCGCAACCCTTACCAGCTCACCGAGCCTGAGCGAGCAGCACTGGACGTACTGCGCATGGCCTGGTGAACAGCGCCCGCACCGGCCTTGCGTGCTACAGCGGGCGGGAAACTGCTACGCGCAACTCCTCGGCCAACCGGTCGCGAGCATTCGATGTGAAGCGAGCCTCAAGCAACGAAGCGCGGTCGACTTGCGGAAGTTCCTCCAGGACGACGTCGGTCCTGTCACGAGCTTGGACAAATCCGGACGCACTGCCGTTCCCCCACCAGCCGAACCAAGGAACGTCACCACGAGCAAGAGCCTCGGCTTCTTGCTTCGCCACTGCCCGGTTCGACCATTCTGCTTGGCCCCCTCGCTGCATCAGGTCGTCGACATAGTTGAGCGCTCTCTGGTCTCTCGGTGTCACGCTAGGGGCATCCAAGAGATCCAGATAGGCCTGGTAAAGCCGCGTCGGACGAAGGATGTGCCGGCCTTTTCTGGTGGCTTGTAGGAAGAATTTCGGCCCAATCGCAACCAAGCGGCCCCAGGCCCAATTCAATCCATCTATCAAGTCGTCAGCAAACTTCTCCGGGGAAACGGGATGACCCCATTCATTGAGAGGCCTGTGTTCCGTAACCGCCTGCCCCTTTGATCTGCTTACCCGGCCGGAGGCGTCGACCAACCGAGTGCCACGTCGTCTCAGTCTATCTGGTCCATCGATTGTGCTCTGAACGGATTCTGCCGCCGTCGGAGGGCGGATCAAGCTTGTTATGCTGAGGGGAGCTCGTATCGACAACGGGTCCAGGACAAACTCCGCGTCGATGACGTACGGAACCATCGATACCACTACGTTCTCCGCATGCAGATCTGTTATTCCCAGGAGCCATGCCGTGGCGGCCAGGGCCCCGTACCCGAAATAGCATGCCCGGAGATCTGCTTGCGTGAGGGCAGTACGGGCGTCGATCCATTCGATAGCCATCCACTGCCGCCCGCAGGCGGAAAATTCCTGGTGTCGAGGAACCCGGAATGTATTGGCGAGCAGATTTGAGGCTTCGGCCAACGCCCGATATCCATCGGTAGGCCATGGTCTGAGTACCGCCGACGACCCATCTGCGAGCGCAACTCGGGTGACACTCAAGCCCCCATGCTGATCTGCGTCGAGGGGACGCATAGCAGTTGTGAACGCCTCGGTGCCTGTCACATACCCTATCGCTGATGGGTTTTCCGTGACCGCGCGAGAACTCAGAAGATACCCAACCTGCGTTCGCCGCCGAAGGTCTTCTGCCGCGGCGATAATCGCCTCACGATGATTGAGGGAAAGGGCATCCTTTCCCAAGCGCCTTTCGATGGCTTTCAGCCACGCCATATTGTCGCTGAAAGCCTCGAGAGCAGCTGTCTCACATGCAGTTATGTCTACTCGGGGTTGTCGTCGTCGCATGTGCCGCTCCGACAGCAATTAGTCGTTTCAGGGCACAGCCCAGACGCGTCTGCTCCCCACTTTTGCTTTATCCTGAGTTCTACCTCTTCGAGAGTTGGGAGCGCGTCGTCATATGGAGAGCGCTGGAGGGTTACCCACTGCGTCTTGGCGCTATTCGCCACAATCTTGATCCCCTCAGGGACCGAGGCGCTCGCAGGATCGTTGAGAAGGGTGCGTCGGTACTCCTCGTCAGTCAACGCGCGCCCTACAATCTCTGCAGGCAGTACCCACTCGAATGACTCATCGTCCCCAATTTCCTCTCGCAGCTGTTCGATGATCTCCGCGTCGGACAGGCCAGAGGGCCTTTGGGGCAAGGGGAGGTGCCTGACGTCCGAGGTGTCGGCAATTGCCTGAAGGCTGGATGGAACGTGATGGAGCAGCCCCTCTGTTCCATCCAAAGCCTCATGCGCGCCCGCCGAATGTTCGTGCAAAGCTTGCGGTGTGTCCGCAAGCAGGCGAGTTGCGTATTCCGGGTCGACCCAGGCTCTGGCTATTGCCCAGGACGGGAGTTGCGTCCACTCCATCACTGGTGTTTGGGGACGAGTTCCAGGCATTTTCGACTCCTTAGGTAATAGGGTTTCTGACCTTGAGTGGCGTTTCGTTACCGCGTGGCTGGAGCGCTGGCCTCTGAGATCAGGAAGTCAGCGAAGTGCTCAGTTAGCGGCTCCCCAGTCAGTGGCTCAAGGAATAGAAATTGTCCTTGAGGGTTTACCTCTAGCCAAACCGGCTCACCCTCAGGTGTCAGCTTCAAATCGACTACCCCCATGCGCAGCCCCATTCGGCGTAGCACCTCGCTAACCATTCGGCGTAGTTCTGGGGGAACAGGCCAGCGAGATATGGGGACGTTGAGGTTAGGGCGCCAATCGAGGTCATCGGTTTCAATGAGAGCGGCGTACATCTGTTCACCGAAACAGTTGAGTCTGATGTGCCGGCGGCCCTCGATATACTCCTGATACGTGGCTGGGCATACCTCGAAAGACGATGCCGGGATTGTTTCTGGGGCGTCCAGCCAGCGCGTATAGAGGGCCGGGCCGCGAGCGCCAACAACTGGTTTAACGATAGTTCGCTTGACGGATCGCGAGAATGCGATTACGTCGTCGCGTGACTGTGAGACGAGAGTCCGCGGCACCCGGAGCCCGGCTTCTCGGGCCACGCATAGCTGATACAGCTTGTCGGCGGCCTGGTCTGTTGCCTGGGGCGATGAGAGCCACTCACCTCGGAAAGTGGCAGCGAGGATGCCGCCAAGTGCGCCACGGCAATCATTGTTGACGAGACCGCGTTCGTGCGTGCTACCCGTGTGTGCGGTGATTTCCTGGTCCATTTTGGGCCGACGCCACCACAGCAGCTCGGCTTCCTCGACCGAGATCTTGACACTCTCTGAAGTCAGGAAGGCTGCGGCAGGCGCCCCATAGGATCTCTCGCTGTGCGAGCTCCAGGAAACCCCCTCTCTCCCGCTAATATTGTCGGACTCCACGATATGAAAGTCGTGCGACCCTCGGCTACGCACCGCGTGTTGGACGGCGAGAGCGTGGAGATCTTCGCGGTGGGAGACGGCTACTATCACGTCAATGCATTCCGGAGTCGTCGCTGTTGGACGATTGGTGATAATTTGACCCCGTCTCGCAGGCGATACCCGCGAGGTTGTCGGCTACAATCTCCAGGCCCGTGGTCAGCCGAACGTTGGCTTCCCAGGCCCGAAGTTGTTCAGGCGTCCGCATAGGGACGAATGAAGTTGGCTGAACGCTGAGGACAACGGGCGGAGGCATCTTCACGAGACCTTCCACACTGTCATCCAGCCGGTCACCGATGTTGAATTTTGGCATAGTTCTCACCTCGGACCAGTATCCGATGTGCCTTGACGCCCTCTTCCATACAAACACGGATATGCCCTTGTCGCCCACCCGAGTACGGGCACCACGAGCAGTGGTGGGTGACGCGGGAGCGCAGTGGTCACGTGCAGGCGGCGAGAGCGGGCAACGGGCAGGCGTGTCCGCGGTGTTGACGTTGCTGAGATTGGCCCGCAGGGTCGAAGTGGAAGCTGGCCCGACCGACCCGGCCGATCATCCGTCGCCCGCGTGTGGACGGACCGGCGGTGCCTGCTCGCCAGCGCGCACACCGGTGGCGGGCAGCCACTCGGATGCTGTCCCGGAAGGGCTATTGAAGGCTGCTCCGACTCTGCCGGGCGAAGCAGACCGGCGTGCGGCGGCCGTCAGCCTGGCGGTTTACTCATGCGCCGTTGCCTCTGACGATTGGGCTCTGCACAACTGCCGTGCGGCGGACACGTCTTCCGTATCGCGCCGATGATGCCCGCATTCAGCGGCATCCCTGGAACCGCAATCGGGCGGCTGCAAAGCGCACTTGAAGCCTGCCTATAGCTGCCCGCAAGGGACCCGGTCTGTGTTCGGCGCCGTCCTGGGCTGGAGCCGAAGAGTGGTGCCAGTGCCGATGGGTGCGAGTGTCACCGCAATGGCGTCTTGTTCGGGCCGGGTGTGTTTTCGATGTTGTGGGTGTTGATGCCTTGCGGAGGAGGTCCAGCTCGTGCCGGTGGAAGTTGATGTGATGGCGCCGCCCCAGCGGGTGGCTGCGCGGGTGGCGCGCTGGGAGGAGGCGCTGGACGCCCTGGTGCCGGCGCGGGTGGTGCGGAGTAACATCCGGATCGCGACGTGGAACCTGCGGGTGTTCGGCGGCCTGACGAAGGCCTGGACGACCCCGGAAGGCGCGTCACCCATGCGGAATTTCACCGACGTACACCTGATCGCCGCGGTGATCCGCCGGTTCGACGTGGTCGCCGTTCAGGAAGTCCGCGGGGACCTACGCGCCCTGCGCCATCTGATGAAAGTGCTGGGCGATGACTGGGCGTTCATCCTGACTGACGTCACCAAGGGCGCGGACAAGAATCCTGAACGGCTGGCGTTCTTGTTCAACACCCACCGGGTCAAGCCGTCCGGGCTGGCCTGCGAGCTGGTCGTGCCGCTCGCCGAAGGCGTGAACGTGGGACGGGGTGAGCTGGACCGGCAGTTCGCCCGCACCCCCTATGCGGTCAGCTTCCTCTCCCAGGGCCAGACCTTCACTCTGGTCACCCTGCACGTCGTGTTCGGCAAAGCGGCAGACCGGGTTCCGGAACTACGGGCGATCGCCCAATGGCTCGCCGACTGGGCAGAGCAGGAATTCGACTGGGATCACAACCTCATCGCGCTCGGCGACTTCAACATCGACCGCGCCGGCGACCCGCTGTTCAAAGCCTTCACCTCCACCGGACTCGCCCCCGCGCCACACCTGGATGGCCTGCCCCGCACCATCTTCCACACCGGCGAGGGAGGGCACTTCTACGACCAGATCGCCTGGTTCAACCACGGTCAGGAAGGCCGGCCAGTGCTGACTCTGGAAGCCGTGGCGGGCGGGCACGCCGACTTTGTGCCCGAGCTCCGTGGCAACCGCACGCTGAAGGACCTGTCGTTCCACATCTCCGACCACTACCCGCTCTGGGTGGAGTTCGCCGCCCCGACGACCTGAACGAGACCCCGGACCCAGAGTCCGCCACACTCCCGTTCCCGCAGGACATCGAAAGCCTCGGTCTCAAAGCCCCGGAATCATGCACGGCAAGGAGTCGGACGTTGCTGCTCAGAGTGCTCGCTTTGATGTTCCTGTGGCCCATTGCCCTTCTCGGACTGAGCGGCGCGGCCCACGCGGATTCCAGCAGCTACGCCGTGACGTCGGAAAAGGTGGTCCTGGAGCGCCACGAGGACGGCACCGGGTCGTTCTCGGTATCGATCATCAACCTGAGCGACCGCGAGGTGACCGTCTCCCCGTCCATCCCTGGCACACAGCAGGAGGACTGCAAAGCGGCGGTGGATTCCGCGGCACAGCTGGGCCAGCGCAGACAGGCCTCGTTCAAGATCAAGCTGACGGGCTGCAGCCTCCCCGAAGAAGACTCTTTCCCCGTGAACATCACGGTGGACAACGAGCCGGCGACGCGGGTCCTGGCAGAACCCGATCCGCAGCCCACCCCGAACTGGGACCTGATGAAGTGGTTCGGTGCCCCCCTGCTTGCAGCCCTAGCGATCGTCGTCATCACGACCCTCTTCTGGAAGAGTAAGAAGCAAGCCCATTGGATGACCGAGCTGAAGTACCTCAAAGAAGGATGGACGCTCAAGGACTCTCTCGCGGCTGACGTGTCAGTACTCGCTGCCGCATTCACCGGTGTCTTCGGCGTCTCCGCCGTCCTCGATGTCCTGGGAGACGAGTCCAAGCCTGTACTGGGACTCGCCGCGGTGGCATCCGCGGTCGGAGTCGGCCTCGTTGGTGCAGCCGGCTTTGCCGTTCAGGCCCTGCGACTGAACGAGCACGTCACAGCCCTCGGCTTCGTCGTCGGGGCCGTCCTCGCGCTGGGGGGCACCGGAGGCCAAATGTGGGTCATCTTGCTGGCCGCCCGCCAACTCGACCTCGGCTGGATCGGGCCCAACTGGCTCTATGGACTCGGCGCTATGGCCAGTCTTCTACTTGCTGTATACGCCGTGACCAACACGCTCATCAGTTTGAACAAGGGCATGCACGGACCGGAAGAGCCCCCCACCTACGAGGAAACAGTGCAGCGGCTCGAGGAGCTGTACCAAGAGATCAGCGACACCGAGGACGCGACAGTGAGGCGGAGGGCCGTGATGGAGTACACGAACTCCATTCGCGGTGGCACCGAGAAGACGGAGAAGGTGATGTCTGCCCTGCCCTGAGCAACGCCCAATCAGCATCGGGACCGCCCGCGCGCAGGGCTCCGCCCTGCAGCGAGGGGCCTCCTAGCGGAGATGAGAGCGCCAGCAGCATGTCCTCGAGTGGGGCGAACAGGCGCAGCCCTCAACTCCCGCCAGCCATGGGCAGCATTGGCCGTGCCGGGTACGTGGGCTGAAGCGTTGGGCGTCGTCTGGCCGCCTCCGGTCATACCAAACCGTGCTCGGCGGTGCCCGTTCAGACGCGTGGGACTCACGGGAACGATGTGTTCGTCCCGGCCCTAGCGGGCCGTGGTGCGATGGCAGCAGAGGCCATGGCTACGACGTAGATTGTGATGTCGACCCGGTCTGAACGGCCGAAATTCCGTGATCACCATCCGGCCGGCAACAGCGACCCGCTAAGGTTCAGCCAAGCGCTCTTCTCAAGCTTCCGGTCCTAGGCCATGAGGCCGACAGACCAAGGAATCCTGAGGGGAACCTCAAATTGGAAAACAAGCGCAACCTTTGGCCGCGCGCCCGCCGTGCGATGGTTTCGAAGGTCGTTCCAGGCGTCGTGTCGGCTGTGCTCGGCCAACTCATCCTCGCCTTGCTTGGGCTCAACTAAGAGATGAGCGCCTAGAGGGAGTCACCCGGGGAGCACCCCGGGGCCCTCGCCTCTCGGCTGACGAGCTCAGACCGCGCCGCACCGATGCCCCCCGGCTACAGAATTCAGTGGCGACGCGGGAAGAAGAAGTGTCCGGCCACCAGACAAGCAAGCCCAAGGCCACCCCAGAACAAGGCAGCAGGAACGCAGCGGAGGCGGGGAAAGCGGCCGTGGGGCGACACAGTGAGCAGGACTTAGGAGAGGGCATCTGAACAGTCAACACCCGGGAGACATACGTGAGTTCCTTCCCGCCTCCTCCGCCTCCGCCCGTCCCGTTCCTGTCCCTGCAGACCGCCCTGGTCCTGCTTGCCGCGGCAGTGATCGGTCTGGTGGTCGCATGCCTCATGTTCCTGAGCGGCACTCCGGCAGCCGGGGCGGTTCTCGCGAGCCTGGTCAGTACCGGCGGCAGTGTGCCCGTGCTGCGTACGCTCATCGGTTGAGCCCCGCGCCTGTGTTCTTGCTGCGACGGAGCAGTTGATCGGCTGCCACCATGCAACCCAGGACGCCTGGGGGAAGGCAGCCGGCATGCCGGGCCAGCCGTTGTGCGGGGCCTCCTCGTCCTGAACCCGGGCGGGCGTCTGCTCGCTGACGGGGCCGAGGCTGGTCCCCCGTGAAAGGGCGGTCCACTACCCCAGCCAGGGGGATGGCGAGCAGGCCGCCAGCTCGAAGCTCAGCCGTTCATCGACCGATCGCCGTACTCGTCAGCCGATGAGCGAGTTGAAGAACAGGACGGCTCCCGCGAAAGCGGCTCCTCCGGCGAGCACGGCCTGCGGGCGAGTGCCGCCCGCCATGACGGTGAGGACGCCAGCTCCGAGGGCCACCAGGGCACCGAGCAGCAGAATAATTGCGGCGCGTAGGCCGAGAAGAGGGCCGTGGGGCTGGGGCATGGCCAACTCCAGTAAACGGGGGACGCGTTGGCGTCCGCACGGAAGGTGTCGCTCAGGGTGTAGGTTCTTCCACCCAGGCATCCCACTGTGACGTGAATCACGTGGTGCAAGGGTAAAGAGACGCCCCGTTATACGGGGGGTAACAGGAGTGGGGCCCCTAAGACCTAGGACGTGAGGCAGTCCGAGCAGACGCGCAGGCACAGCGCGCAGCATGGGAGCCGCCATGTCGGATAAGACCACAGGCGGCGACGCGCCCGCAGGTCAGACGCCGATCTCGCCTCGAGAAGACCTCTCGCAGCTGTCGGTCGACGCACTGCTGAGCTTGGAGAGTGATCTTATTGCCGCCCCGTACAAGGAGGGAGCGGATGAGCGCGCACTGCGATTGTCGGTCGACGAGCGGCTCGTGGAACTGCTCAGAGTCGAAGGCTTTGCAGGGCCGCGCTACGAGCGATTCACTCAGGGCCTGACCGACTACGCACTGGCCACCATGATCAAGTGGAACGTAACCGGGATGATCTTCGTCAAGTCCCGGAAAATGCGGCGCGAAGTCCCGCCCGACAAAGTCACACTGGACTGGGACTACGAGGAATGCCGGGATGTGGCCGTCGACTCCGTCCTCAACGGCCACGACCTCTTTCGAGAACACGGTCTGGTCAAGGGGAGGTGGAGGCCATCCGGAGGTGCCTGTCCGACCACCTACTTCGTAGGCGCCGCCGTTCTTTCCTTCCGTCCTGTCTACCTGCGCTGGTACGAAGCCCGCGAAAGCATGCGCTCCGCACTGAAGGAAGCTGCCCGCGCCGAGGGGGCCCAACAGTGGCTGTCCTGCATCCCCGACCAGCGGTCAACCGACCCCTTTGACGCGGCAGACCTATGGGATCTGATCAGCCGGCTCGAGATCACTGACCCGCAAACCAGGGGCGGCCTGTACTACTACGCGCAAGGCTTCACCCAGCGTGAAGCAGCCCAGCAAGTGGGCTTGTCCACCCGGGCACTCGAAGGCCGTCTCCGGCGCCTGCGGGACCGAATGGATCAGCGCCAGGACGATGTCGACGACGATGCGGGGGAATGAGGGAACCACGATGAAGCTCTCCAACGAGCAGCCGTCGCTCCTGCCGGCCGTGGACGACGACTTCGAAGCACTGCTGGATCGCTCCAGTCTTGGCGCACCGCACGTCCGCGCAGCCCAAAACAGTGTGGACGAAGAACTTCGACAGCACCTTCGGGCCGCGGAAACCGCCCACCGTGCGCCCGCCCGCCCCATCCAGCCGACCAGCACCACGCCGGCCCCGCCCACCGACATGGCACACCTGTACACCGCCTATGACCAGGACCGAACTACCGGTCGAACACCTCTGATCATGGTCGTGGATGATCTGAGCTCGAGCTCTGCGGGCGAAGTACACGCCCGAGGAACTGCGGACCTGTATGCACACACCACCGCGCGCCCCACAGCCGTAGCCCTGCGCGAACTCCTCACCGGCGGCCCGCATGATCGCCGATTCCTCTTCTCCACGACCCGAGGGCACGACAACCTGATTGTCCTTGTCGGGCACTGCACCAGCGGGAAGTCCGCCATCGCCAACGCGCTGCTCCGCCAGGAGCCGCGCAATCCAATGAGTATCTTTGCCCTTTCAGGACAGGCAGAGCAGTCGCCCGCATCCGATTGCATTCCCCGCGGGATCGCCTCCATCCGCAACGCCTACCTGCACCACGGGACCGGCACACGCGGTCAAACGTGGCCGGGCGCCCTCGCGGAACGGTACGAAGCCTTCCTTGACGCGCTCAGGTGGGCCGCGGTAATCCCCAATCTCGCACTGCATGAAAACCGCGCGGGCGCGGTCCACGAAGACAGACTTTGGAAATGGAGTACACCCACCGCTCTGCAACAGGAGCTCCTCCCTGCTCCCCACAGCCAGGTACACGAGCTTCTCGTAGGCCACCGCGCCGCCGGGGACGCGCGTTGCTGGGCTCCGCAGCACAGGCCTGTCATTGCCTCCTCAGGTCACCTGCTGCCGTGGTACCTGGCAGAGGAATGCGTGAGCGGTATCCACGCTGGCCTGCTCGGAGTCGAGCACTCCATGTCTGCAGACACATCGAACGGCGCAACCAACGGGTTCTGGACGCCCGGCTTGTGGGCCCTGCCGCGCAGCTTGGCAGCGGCCACGGGAACTCGCACTTGCCTGTTCTGGCCGTGGCCAAACCGGCACCTCGCCGTCCGGTCGATCCGCCTCAAGCTGGCGATGGCAGGGGTGCTGCTGTGGTCGGATCTGGACATCTCCGGCCAGCGAGCCCCGGCGACGCTGTGGCCAGCTGCTAGCGGGTTGCACGGCGAACGCCTGCTGCCCGGCCGCGTGCCCCTGTGGGCCCAACGATGGACGATGGCCGGAGCAGCCGGAGCACCCACTGGGAAGAGCGGGAGCAACAACCCGTGCTATTTCCCCAGCCGTGCCCCCTGGATCAAGCCGCCCGCGTCTGGGGGTTCACCGCCAGAGCTGTGGCACCCCAGGCTGGAAGCGGATGCCTCCTCCCCGCGCGTGCCTGGGCTGGGTGAAGAACTCACCTCCGCACAACTGCCAATCCTGGGGCAGGGAATGGCTCTCGTGCAGGATGTGGTCGCCGACCTCAGCGCACTGCTGCACTTCGGCGACCACCGCGCCGCAGCGGTGCAGCTGCACTTGACTTACCGGGTCGGTGACCCCTACGCAGTCGAGGCTGTCTTCCATGTCCCCAACGGCCCCGACGTCGCATGGAATCTCGCGCGCGAACTCCTCATGCTCGGGCTGGACCAGCGTGCGGGCCTGGGAGACGTCGTCGCCTGGAGCCAGGACCCCGGAACCCCTCCGGAGCAGCGCCACACTTTCCTCAAACTCCAGCCGTCCCGGGGCGCGGCGCTGTTGGCCGTGCCCCGGGAGAAGCTTCGCTGTTTCCTGACGCGCACCGAGCAGACCGTCGCTAGGGGAGCCGAAGAGCGCTTCACAGCGTGGGACACCCTCCAACAGCATCTGCACGGGGTAGACCGACCTCCCGACGACAGGTAAGGGCCGCAATGAGCGGCGGCGCTCTCCAGGCGGTTGGGGCCGTCGGCGGCCTGACGGGACGGCAGGGGGGCCGACTTGTGCAGCGTCCGCTGTGCGGCTGGCTTTCTGATACGCCGTTCCCGGAACATGAAGAATCCAGACCGGAGCACTCCGGCGCACCCTCCGCGGTCGCGCATGCGCCCCCAGGGCCGCTCCAGCACCCAGCCGTGATGCCGTGCGAGCCTGGGGGCCTGTGGCGCTTTGCTCGAACCGCTGACAGCGAAGACCGTGATGACTGACGGGATGCTCTTGCCTGCGGCGACAACGAGCCCGGCACCACCGGCGGTTGGCCCGGCGCCCGCATACGGCCGCGCCAGGGCTGTCGAGCGCACCTGGACGGTCCGCCCGGCAGACTGGAGCTGCCCTCGGCCCCTCACAGCATGGTGGTCGTCTCCGCGTAGGTCAGTTGCGCCCGCTCCTTTGGCTCACACCGCCAAGGCTGCCGCGCCCTCGGCGCGGAGCGTTCGACGGAGTGTCCCTGGCGCCATCCCGCACCCGGAAATGCCGCTTGAGCCCGGCCGTCCGGGCCACGATGGTGAGCGTGGCCTCCACCGGGCAGCCCGGAGTGTCTGCCGGAGTGGCCGGAGTGATGTGTGTTGACGCCCTTTCACTCTCCTGACTATCGTGCATGCCGAATCAGATATCAGAGTAGGGATAGGAGGGGTGATGTGCTGCTGACGACCGGACAGGCTGCGGAAGAACTCGGATGCGCGATTACCACCTTCCGCCGCCTCATCTCAGCCGGAGTGCTGCCGGGGCTGTCCCATCGTGGTGTACGTGTCATGGTCCCGCTCCACGTGGTCCAGGCCCTTCAAACGCGTGAGCAGGCACGACTCGATCAGCTGCCGGCCGGGGAAATCGCCGTCCTGCGGGTCGACGCGGCGCGGCGCGCTGATGAATCGGAGCGCTCCTGGCTCGGCTTCGCGGGCACCCTCCCGCCCGAGGACCTGCTCAAGGCACTGCGCGGCTGGTGGCGGTGCGATGCCGCGAGCGTTGCCGCCGGGGGAGTGCTGCCGGTGACGGTTTCGGGATACGTCGTGGCCGTTCTGACCGGCCTGGAGCGGTGGGAGAAGAACTCCGCTGGCCGTCACGCCTTCCCGGACGCGCGCCTGGCCGGCTACGTCACCGACCTGGCCGCGCCGAACACCTCGATCACCTCCACTCTGGACGGTGACCGCTGGCTCGCCGAGCTGCTGCTGGGCACCCGTCTCGCCTCCCACTCGGGCGGTGCCATCGCGTACGTCACCACCCAAACCACCGCCCGCTGAACGCCCGGACAAGGAATGCTCGATGGACGCACAGAGCTACAGCGCCGCGCTTGCCGACCTGCGCGCCGTGCGGGACCAGATCAAGAAGACGCGGGCAGCGCTGGCGAAGCAGGAAGCGGACCGGGACAAGCGGATCGTCCAGCTGGCCTCCTATGGAAAGGCAAACGCCCAGCGGATTGCCCCGGCAGCCGGCGTGAGCGTGGCCGACGTCGTGGCCCTCGCCCCCGCCCTGGCCCCGGACGCCCTTGCCGTCGATAGCCCGCGGCCGCACGCACTTGAGCCGTCCTTGGCCGCCCAGGCCGTCGCCGAATCCGCCCCCGCCCCGCGGCAGCACGCCCCTGCCGCCCGCGCGGCGCTCCCCGAGCGCGCCCTCCCTGCCCCAACTGAAGCGGTCTTGGAGCCGCCCGCAGCCTCCGAGCCGCCGCGGGATCTGCCCTCCCTCCCCGCGGGGCCTCAGGGGGACGCCTGGCTCGCCCACGCCCCGAGCCTGGCTTCCACCCGGCCCAACTTCACCCAGCAGGCCCGCTCCACCGTCTTCCTGGACACCGACACCGGCGTCCTGGTCCACCGCAACCAGACCCACCACCTCGACCTCGCCGACCGGTCGGCCGCGGACCTCCTCACGGCTGTCTTCCACGCCGTCCCCGAGGGGGTGGAACGGATCTACATCACCGCAGGCGACCCCTGGCATCGCGACACCGGCCGCTACCCCTACCTGCGCGACGCCGTCGCCGCCTGGCTCAACGCCCCCACACCGGGTTGGCGTACCGACACCGGCCGTGGCCGCGACCGGATGGCCGGACACTTCGTCCACGCCCGCAACCCCGTCGGCCGCTACCAGCGCGAGAGCGGCGACAGCCACGTGGAGATCCGCTCGGTGGGGGAGTGGTTCGACGTCGACGGCGATGACCCTGCAACTGTCCGAGACGCGTTCGTGCTGCTGTGGCAGGCCCTGCGCCGCCACTGGAACGACGCCGTCCTCATGGGTTCGCCCTCGCAGACCGGCCGCGACCTGTGGACGCGCACCATCCCCACCCGCGGCCAGTACTCCGACGGTTTCCCCGTGCTGTCCGAGGAACTGCGCGGCCTGTTGCACGCCACCGCCGGACAGGGCCGCAATGAACTCATCACCCCGCCCCGCCTGCCCGACCAGTTGCCTCAACTTGTTGAGTACGACCGCACCTTCGCCTACGCCAAGCACACCTGGAAGTCCCCGGTCGGCATCCCCCGCCGCGTCACCGCTGGCACGTTCGCCGCCTGGTCGCAGAAGGAGCAGATGCGTGCCCTGTACGGGTGCGGGCACTGGCAGGTCCGCGTGACGGTCCCCGACACCTGGAACCATGTCGGTCTCCTCCCGGCCCCCGCCCCGGGAGACCGTGCCTGGCACTACCCGGCCGGACCCGGTACCACCTTCACGACCTGGGCGGGTGGCCCCGAAATCCACACCGCCCTGACCAACCCCCTGATGCCATGGAAGGTCGAGATCCTCGACGGCATCCTGTGGGACGACGGCAAACCGCTGGACGACTGGGCGAAGAAGCTCAAGGAGACGTGGTCCAACCTCTCCGCCCAGGCGCACTTCCAGGGTGACGCCCAGCAGGCCCGTGCCGCGCACCTCGCCTCCCGCGCGGTGCGTTCTATCCTCCTGTACGGCATCGGTGCCTTCGCTCAGCGCCCCCGCATGGTCACCGGCACCACCCCGCGCAGCGCCGAGCGTGACGTGCCGCCGGATGCCGAGATCCTCGGCTTCGACGACGAGTTGATCACCTGGCAGAAGCCCACCGGCTTCGCCCGCGACCCCAACGCCCACCCCGAATGGGCCGCCGCGATCTGGTCCGGCGCCCGCGCCGCCCTGCTCACCCAGCGCCACCGCGACGACGACACCTACGCCGGCGCCCTGCACAGCCCGCCCGGCACCGTGGTCGCCTTCCGCACCGACGCCCTCTACCTCACCCAGCCCCAGAACTGGCCCTACCACCACCAGCCCGGCGACTACCTCATGCGCGGCCGCCTCACCGGCCCCGTCATGGCCCCCGCCACAGAGGAAGAGCTCCTGACCCTGCGGGACGCCGGTCGTGCGGCCCTCACCGCTGAGCGGGAGGCCTGATGCCGCCCCGCCGCCGCAACCAGAGAGGCCGCCGGGGGGAGTTGAACGAGGCGGCGCAGCTTGCCGACCGGCTCCAGCAGGCCGGTTACACCAAACGCGACATCGCCCGCATCATCGCCCGTGACCCGTCCCTGGTCTCGCAGTTCTACACCAAGAACAAGGGGGCTGCCTTCGTCCCCGCACTCCGGCAAGTCCTGGCCGCCGTCGAGACCGCAGGCATCACCGAACTGCCTGAGCTCGCTGCCATCGCTGCCCGCCACACCCAGCGGCGCACGACCGCCTCCGGCGCCCGCGCCCGGGTCCGCAGCAAGGCCGTCCTGATCACCCCGACCGGATCCGGCACCGGCCGCGTCGGCGTCCAGGCCATCGCCTCCGGCTCCGCCCGCCTGCGCCCCCTGATCGCCGAAGCCGCCCGCCTGGGACTGCGTCTGGCCTTCACCGTTCGTCTCGCCAAGACCGGCTACGTGCATCCTTCCGGGAGTCGCGTCGACTCGCCCGGCATCCGCCGCGAGGTCATCCAGCGCGCCGACCACACCGAGGAGCGCTCCTACGGTTCCGCGCAGACCGGCGGGTTCGACGCTGCCGACTTCGCCCGTCGTGTGGATGCCGCAGGCGGCGACGTCACCACAGCCGTACACCAATGGCTCGTGGAAACCGGGCGCATCCGCCCGGACGCCCACATCATCCACCTTGAGGTCCGCACCTGGCGCCCCCGCTGACAGCGCCCTGGGACAGCCGCGTCTCTCCGTGCTGTCAGCTGTCAGCCTCTGCGGGCTGCGCCTCATCCCCAGGCGCATCCGCCGGCTTGGAGGCGGGAGCGGTGTAGAAGACGGACCTTCCTTGCTTGGTGCGCTCCGCCTGGCTCTTGGCCACGAGCCCTTCGAGCGTGACCCGCACGACCTTGGCCGCGATCTGACGCTCGGGGTGGGCCTGGACGAGGGCTGCGGAGATCTCTGCAGCCGAGCGGGGTTCCTTCAGTTCGAGGAGGTGACGGCGGATGAGTTCGACCAGAGTGGGCTGGGCTGCCGGTGCGGCATCGGCCGACTTAGCCTCGGCCTTTTTGAGTGCTGCCTTCTTCGGCGCGACGGCCGGCTTCCGGGCCTTTTGCTTCCCGCCGCGCGCGGCACGGGTCTTCTGCCGCGGGGAGGGCACTACGGCGCTCTCGGTGTTCGCGGAGGGCTGGGCCGGTGCCTCAGTTACGCCGAGTGCCTGCTGCACGTTCACCAGCACCGAGTGGTCGTGCTGCACCGCGGCGAGCTGCTCTTGCAGGGACGCGATCTCCTCGCTGAGACGTTCCTGCTCCTTCACATTGCGTTCGAGGTCATTGGTCACCTGAGCGACGTACTGCGATGTCAGTTCGGTGGCGGGAGCTGCTGTCTGGGGCATGGGGCTGACCTTCCTCGGCGATTGAACGTCCTGCGGGGCTGTGCCATATGCGGGCGACGCCCCTTCTCGGGCGAGGTATCGGCGGCCCGGCAAGGGCGCCGCAGATGCCGCAAGATGCCTCGGCGTACAGATGGTACGGACGAACAGCGCTGGTTGTTCGTGCCAGGTGGTGACTTCTTACTCTTGAGACAGTCTCACAATTCTCGTACCCCATGGCCACCAGGCAGTCCGGCGGAACATGGCTGGGCCTGCTGCTCGGGCAATCGCCAGCACACCTCATCGGTGTCCCGGTTGTGCTGCCATGCCCTCAGGGTGCGTGTGGCCACCAGCCGGTCGAGCAATTCGCCGGTCTGCTGCGGGGAGTGCCCGCACAGGCGACTGAGGATGTCCATGTCGGCGCTGTGTTCACCGCGGGCGCAGGTGTGTGCAGCCAGCACGAGAGCGGTCAGCCGCAGTGCGGGTGCCGCGGCCGGCAGGACCAGAGGAAGCGGCCGAAGTGCCCAGTCAGCGGCGCGGCAACGGGCACGGCGCCCGGGCGCCTGGTCCAGCACCGCGGCGTCGAGCAGCCGCACCTGCACCGGCAGCGCCCGGAAGTCAGGCAACGCGAGCCAGCCAGCATGGGCCAGCTCCAGCCACAGCTCGCGGTTCCGGCGCAGACGCATGCCCTGCAACAGGCCCCCAGGCAGTCGGACATGACCACGGATGTCAGTACGCAGCGCGCACTGCAGGGCCAGCAGCCGGGCGGCGGGGGAGGTGAACCGGGGCAGCGCGGCGCCGAGGTAGGTGAGCATCTCCCGCACCCGCGCTCGCTCCTGGAGCCCGGAGTGGGGCCGGTGCGCGGGCGGAGCCGGACGGGCAGAGACTGACGGTCCAGGCGAGCCGGACAGCGTGTCTGGCACGACGGCCGTGTGGCTGGTCGCCGCGGCGCAGGCCGCACAGGTGTCGGCCAGTCGCCAGGCGCGGCCGCTGCGGTCGCGGGTGAGGGCGAGCAGCACCGGTCCCGCGCAGCCGCGGTGACGCGGATGCCACCGGCAGCCCCGCGCCTGGCATTGGCAGCTACGCAGATGGGCGGGCAGCGCGTCGGTGCGGGCGTGGCACGCCAGGTGAGCCAGGGCGGCCGCCCGTGCGGAGGGGCCCGTGAGCGCAGACGTGTGAGCGGTGCAGGTGGGGCAGACGAGTGCGGGGCCGCCCGGTCGCGGACGCAGTTCCACTGTCCAGATGCGCCGCACTGCTGTGTGCGCGCCGGCGAGCCTCATGGGCTGGTCGTCCTCCCTGTCTGTCCGTGCCCGAGGTGGTCGTTGCCCCGGCGTCAGAGGGCCGGTAAGCCGCACGGTAGTGCAGAGCTGTGCACCGTGATGGACGTCTTCGCCACCCAGACAAATAGTGCTGAGGTCTGCACTGACAGGGCAGGTGTCTGCACCATCGGATGGTGGGGTGACGATCTTGCCGCCCGACCCCGACCTCACCGCACTGCGCGTCAACCTCGCGCGCCTGCGGAGCGCGCGCGGCTGGACCTTCGATGAGCTCGCCAGCCGCAGCGGCCTGGCCCGGCGCACCCTTATCGACCTCGAACACGGCCGCACCACCGGCACCGTCACCACCTGGCACGCCCTCGCCCACGCCTTCGACGTACCCATCGAGTACCTCCTCGGCGCCCTCTGCGACGACCACACCCCGCCCGGCACCCCAGAGGCCTGGCGCCCGCTCCAGCCCTCTGACGCAAATCACCCGAACGGCAAACGGGCACCGAACAAATATGTGCGCCTTGGGTCACTTGTTCGGCATTGCTGGGCTGGCCGGGGGATACCTGCGGCGCCATGTCGCCCGCAACTGCGTGTCGCCTGGCACCGTCCGGGCCATGTGCTCCACTCCTGCCCCTGCCGCCCGGCACTGGGACGGCAGTCCCCGCATCACCAAGCGCTTCCGGCCCCTGCGCGTAGCAGGCACCAGCCCCAGCCGGCTGTTGCGCGCTGGCCGGAGCGGCCGCTGCCGCCAGTGCGGCAACCGCATCGACCTCTACCAGCGCGCCGACCAGCGGCCCATCGCCCTGCACCCCACCGAACTAGGCGCCACGCACGTCCCCGAACCCTGCCGCTGGCATCTGGGCGGAGGCATCGCCTACCCCCACAGCGACGGCAGCCCCTGGTGTCGAATCCCTCACGCCGTGCTCTGCCCCCGCCGCACCCCCCTCTGCCGAACCAACCCCTATCTCGACGAGATCCGCCGCCAGCTCGCTGTCCGTACCCGCCGCCTGACCGACACCGGCGCCTTCACCCCCGCCCCACCTGCCGAGAGCTGTCCACAGGCTGCCGAGCGTCCTGTCCGTCCCGTCGTGCAGATGCTGCTGTGCCGCTACCTCGCCGAGCACGCCGTCGAGCACATCCGCTGCGTGGCCCAGACCCGTAACCGCCACCGCTGCCCTCACTCCCTCCTCACCCCCGCCGGACCGGCCGGAACCTGGAGACTTCTGCCCACGGCACCCCGCCGCGACCAGCTGACTCTGCCCAACGTCCTCATGGCCGTCTACGACCTCGGCGACCTCCCCTACAGCGAGCAACTGCGCTGGCGCGCCCAGCGCTGCCCCCAACACGTCACCGCCCCCGGCGCCGCCGACCTCGCCCTGGCGGGCTGGCAGCCCTTCGACCCCCTCCTGCACGCAACACACATCCGCACCCGCCTGCCCCACCCCCCGGCCCGCGGGCGCAGAAACCGGTAACCATGCCGCACCACGCCCTGGAAATCGCACTGACCCGGCCCCTGACATCGGTCGAACTGCGCCACGCCGCCCAGACCTGGCCGCTCGCCGCCAACCACGACACCACCCGGCTCATTGCCCTTGCGAGCGGCAAGACCCCCGAACGGGCCGCCCACCGACTACGCCGGCGCCTGACCGCCCAGCTGCCCATCGACGTGATCACCACCCACTACCCGGACGCGCACGGACAGGTCCTGCTCAACGTGGCTTTCCCACCCTCCATCCACACTGCTCTGAAACGAAACGCCCGCCACGCAGGCCTCACTCCTGACCGCTACCTACGACAGGCCCTCCACCGAACGCTGGCCGAACACGACAACCGGGAGGCCCACCGCCTCGACGACGCCGTACGCCAACTCCTCGCCCACACCACCCCCGCACACCTGCTGTCCGCCGTCGGGCACGCCCTCACCTGGCCCCAGAAAGGACCCGAGCTGTGAAACCGACCGACGAACAGACGGCAGCCGCCGACGCCTTCCACTCCGGCGACCACCTCGCCCTGCAGGCAGGCGCCGGCACCGGAAAGACCACGACCCTCACCCTGCTCGCCCACGCCACCACCACACGCCGCGGCCGCTACCTCGCCTACAACCGCGCCATCGCCCAGGACGCACGCGCCCGCTTCCCGGCCACTGTCCAGTGCAAGACCGCCCACGGACTCGCCTACGCAGCCGTTGGCCACCGCTACACCCGCCGCCTGAACGCACCCCGCCGCCCGGTCTGGCAGACCGGCCAGGCCCTCGGCATCACCAAAGCCCTCCGCATCGGAGACCGCGAAGTCACCCCCAAAGCACTCTCCAACGCCACCCTGCGCACCGTCACCCGCTTCTGCCACACCGCCGACGACGCCATCACCCACCACCACGTCCCACGCATGCGCGGCCTGGACGACACCGACCTCCACGCCCAACTCGCGGCCCACATCGTGCCGTTCGCCCGCAAAGCCTGGGCCGACCTGCAGCACCCCGAGGACGGCGCCGTCCGCTACGACCACGACCACTACCTCAAAGCCTGGGCCCTCACCCAGCCCAGCATCCAGGCCGACTTCCTGCTGCTGGACGAGGCCCAGGACACCAACCCCGTCGTCGAACAGGTTTTCCTCGCCCAGCGGGACCACGCCCAGCTCGTCATGGTCGGCGACTCCGCCCAGGCCATCTACCAATGGCGCGGCGCTAAAGACGTCATGACCGGTTTCGACGGCACCCAGCTGACCCTGTCCCAGTCCTTCCGCTTCGGCCCCGACCTCGCCGCAGAAGCCAACCGCTGGCTGCACCTCGCCGACGCCCCGATCCGACTCACCGGCACCCCTGCCGTGCCCACCGAACTCGGCCCCGTCACCCAGCCGGACGCCGTGCTGTGCCGCACCAACGTCGGCGCCATGGCACAGGTCATGACCCTCATGGCAGCCGGCTACCGGGTCGCCCTGGCCGGGGGAGGAGGCAGCCTGCAAGCATTGGCCCTCGCCGCCCGTGACCTCAAGGAAGGCCGCCGCACCCACCACCCCGAACTCATCCTCTTCCCCTGCTGGAGCGATCTGCAGGACTACGCCGCCTACGACCCGGCCGGCCGCGACCTGCAGCCCCTGGTCAACCTCGTCGACACTCACGGCACCGATGCCATCCTCGCCGCCGTCGCCCAACTCGCCCCGGAGCTCCACGCCCAGATCACTGTCTCCACCGCCCACAAGGCGAAAGGACGCGAATGGCCCCGCGTGCTCATCGCACACGACTTCGCCCGGGCCGAGGACAACGCTCCCGACGAGCAGACAGGTGCCGAGACGTCCCCCGATCCCATCGACGACGCCGAAGCACGTCTGGCCTATGTAGCTGTCACTCGCACTCGCCAGCGCCTCGATCTAGGCGGGCTCGCTTGGATTCATCTTCACCCTGACGGCACCCCACCTGGCTGGCGTCAATCGGGTCATGATGTGCAGTGAGGTCAACCTCGAACATCAGTTGCCTCTCGAGCAGTTGCTGCCGAGGCGGGCAGGCCGGATGCGCCTACTGATCGTTTCAGAAGTCGGTGCCGCGGCCGACCGCGGCACCCCGCGGATGCGGGTATCGGAAACGCGGCACGGTTAGCCGATCATGTGGTCGTTGTCGAAGTATGCGTCCCCCCGACAGGCCGAGCAGGTGTCCATCCATTCGCCGGTCCGGGTATTCCACGAGCACGGCCTCACATTGCACCCCTCGCAGGTCGGGGAGAGTGGGCGGGCGTAAGCCTCGCGGAGCCCTTCATGGTAGCGGCGGACTGCGAAGACCTGTTGGACGAGCGACAGGCCGTAGACCGTGGGTATGGCGATCAGCACGACCGCAAAACCCAGGGCCCAGTTGGTTCCGACGTTCCACGGGGGCCGCGACATGTCCCCGTAGGCATAGATCCCGAACGGCGTGAACCACACCTGAAGCGCAGCCCAGGCCAGCCACTGCGTAGGTCGTACCGGCTTGGGTGCATTTTCATGCATGACCGCCTCACCTCCTAGGCGTGCGTGATCTGGTGCAGCTTGACCGAAGGGACCTCAGCGCCGTTGGAGAAGCGGACAGTGACGAGCCCGTGGAAGAGCGACACTGAAGTGACCGTTCCGCGTGTGCCTTTTGTGACCCCTCGGCCCAGGTCGACCAGGGCAGTGACCTGGTCCCCGACAACGAAGTTCCTACCCATGTTTGCCTGCCTCATCAGAAAGGGGCGAGGGGGATGGGGCTGCGGGAAGCCCTGGCGGTGCCCCGGCAGTCCGAAGGTCCACGAGTGTCCACGCACAGCCAGACGAAGAGCTGTTCAAAGAGTCTGCCATGCGGGGATCGGGCTTGTGCGGGGATCAGGGCAAGCGCGTTGGGGGACGTTCTGTCGGCGCAGCGCCTGGAGGCTGGCAGGCTGCTCATGGAAGCTGAGGCCGCTCTCGGGACCCGGGCGGCCCGCCTACGCGAGTGCGCGAGACTCGGCATTGAAGAACTCGACCACGGCGAAGGTTGCGTTGAGGCCCTTGTCGTAGGCCGGCCGCAGCGGGCGCACGTGGCCGCTGGCGTCCAGGGGTCCGTTCGGCAACACCCACCAGCACAGGGGGATTCTTGTCGCCAGCGTTGAACTGTGCCGACTCCTTGGGGGCACTCACGCGGAGTCATGCCGCAGATCTGCCAGGAGATGGTGTAGCTGGGCTTCTTCATGCACGGCGAAATCGTTCTGGGTCATGACGTCTGCGAGTTGCGGATCCCAGGGGGTGGGCGCGGGTGGCCCGTCGAGGGCAAGGAGCCGTTCGGCGGGAAGTTCGGTCAGTGCGTTGAGGTAATCAGCAGCGTGCATGCGCCAGGGACGTGCTCCAGCCCGTATCACGCGGTCGGCGATGACAATGCCGGGCCAGTCGAAGTCACCGTGGTAGATGACGTCCGCTCCACCGGCGATGAGCCGTCGCAGTAGTTCCCATCCTGCGGCGGACGGGTTGCCGCTGCCGCATACCAGGATGCCGGGCGCACCGTAGCGTGCGGCGGCTTGAAGCACTTGAGGGTTCTCGCAGAAGTGCACCGTCGTTCCAGGCACCGTCAAAGCGGTATCGGGAGCAGTGCGCAGTTCTTGCAGGGTCAGATGGGTCACCAGCGCGAGATCTCGGCGGGTGCGCATCATCTGGGCCCAAGGGTGTCCTCCGGGCGGGGCGAGTCGCCACACCATGATGGTTCCCGACACGGAGTCCGTCCTGACGCCGACCCGCTCCCACAACAGCCGGCGGCCTGCGGCCGAGTCGGGCCAAGGTAGTGTGCACGCTGCTGCAATGGCTTTCAGGACCAGGATGCCGGTGAGACGGCCCTCGTCGAGTCCGTGGGCGTCGCCCGTCGTGTGTGCGGCGAGCTCGCTCAGCTCCCACTGTTTCACAGCCTCTGCTTCGGTGCCGGACCTGGAGTGAAGAGGTGTGTTCGTGAGTGCGGAGATGGTGCGTATTGCGCTGCCGAGGGCGCTCGTGGCCGCTTCGATGCCGGCGCGGGTGAGAATGCCGGTGCTCCTCAACTCCCCGAGCCAGTCGGCGATCCAGCCTGCGTGGGCCAGGCCTGTACAGGTGAGGTCGGCATCCAACTCCTGCCACATCGCTGTCCATGCTGTCTGCTGTGCTTCCTTGGCCGACACCCTGTCCTGCAGAGGCTGGCCGGTCAGTTCTGACACGACGCTGACGAGGCCGCATTGGGCGGCCGATGCTCTCAAAGCGGCATCCAGGGCGCCTAGTTGAATGCGGCGCAGACCAGGTTCGAGACGGGTGCCGAGCAATCCTCCCAGCCGCTTGGCGCCTTCGGCGTCGAGCTGGGCCTGCACGGTGCCGGTGGGGGCTAGGCGGTTGCGCTCCAGTCGTTTGCGGGCCGCTGCCCACAGGGCGGTGAGGCTGGGGTCGTTGAGATAACTACGGACGGGGGCGGACAGCTGGGGGAGGGAACTGGGGGTCATGACGCGGCGCGCAGGTGGCGGGTGCGGCCGTCCCAGTGGACGTGGGTGGTCACGGCCGCGGTGCCTTCGGCACGGCGCACTTCGTAGGTGTCCAGTGCGGGAACCTCAGCGAAGAATCCCCACAGGGCGTGGCCAGTCATGACGAAATCGAGGTCCAGGCGGACCAGGAGCGCCATCAGTTCACCGATGGTCCGGTGGTCGACCTTGGCGAATGCGTCGTCCAGGAGGATCAGCCGCAAGGCCCTGCCGGTGTCGGGCAGGCTGCTGAGGTAGGCGTCGGCGGCGGCGAACAAGGTTACGTAGGACACGAAGCGGGTCTCGCCCTGCGAGAGCTTCGCCCGGCGGCTGATCTTGCGTTCTTGGCTGGGGCCGGGGCCGGTGATGAAGGCGTCCACTACGTGCCACGCCCGGTAGTCGAGAGCCGTGTGCAGGTGGGTGGCGTATCCAGCTTGAGGGTCGGCGCTGTAGGCGGTGTCCACGAGTGCCTTGAGCCGGCTGATCAGTTCTTCGGATTCCGCTTCGCGCAGCATATGGACGTCGCGTTTCATCAGCTCTTTGATCCGCGTGATGTGTTCGCTGGCAGAATCGGCCAGGCGCCAGCGGATCTTGACGCCGATGCCGTGGCTGGTGGTGATGGGCCCCAGTGAGGTGTTCATCGCCTTGATCAGGCCTTCCGCCTCGATGATCCGGTTGCGGAGTTCTTCGGCCATCCCGCCCAGGACGAAGTTGTGAAAGGCCGTGCGCTCGCGCTGGGTCAGCGCGCTGCGACCGCGGTCGCGTCGTTCCCGCAGTTCGGCTGCGGCATCAGCGATGTGGCGCCGGCCGCTGGCATCCGTCAGCTCGACCACATGCAGGTCGTCCTCGATCGTGACGGTCACGTCGTACGCGCCCGCAGTGTTGCGCTCCAGCACTGACTGGGCGCGTACCAGGGCGGTGGCATCGGCGGTGCTGTCCGGCCGCTGCACCGCTGCCCGGACCTCGCGCAGCGCCGCCAGGATGTCGTCTGCGCCGGCACCGGCCGACAGCAGCGCGGCCGGAGGATCCGTGTCCGGGACCAGAGCCACGGCCAGAGCCGGATGGCTCAGGCGCCGGTGCAACGCCTGGGCCTGCTGGACGAGAGCCGTCCGGGCCTCCTGCGCTTTGTCCCGGGCGCCTTGCGCCTTTTCCCCGGCCGCGGCCACCTGGCCGGTCAGGTCGAGTACCTGCCGGTTGGTGCGTTGCAGGACCTCCTTGGTCTGCCTGAGTTCCCTTTCGGCTGCATCGAGACGGTCGTGCACCTCTTGTGGGCTGGATCCGAGGCTCTCCCGCAATGCGGCCAGTGCTGAGGCCTCCCGTGACCAGGCCAGGCCTGCCGACTCGGCGTGTCCTTCTGCCTCACTGCGCCGGTCGCGAATCGTGCGCATGCGCTCCAGCAGAAGTTGCCGGCGGGCGAGATGCTTCTTGACCGCTTCGCTGGCGCGGTCCACGTCCCGGCACATGCTCTGCGATCGTTCCGCACAAGACTGCGTGGCCCGCAGGCCGTCTGCGTCGTCGGGCATTCCCAGGGCCGCACAGATCTCGCGGTGGTTATGCCGGCGGGCTGTCCAGGCCCGCTGCATCCGCTGGGCCTCCTCAGCGAGGGCGCCTGCTTGCTTACGGGTGGCGACGGCGTCCGTGCGGGCTGAGGCAGCCTGCAGGCGCAGAGTCGCGAGCTGCACCGAGCGCGGAGCCTCCACCAGATGGTTCTCCAGGTCCCGCAGCCCGGCGTCCAGGGCGTCCTGCTGCTCGCTGCGTTTCTGTGCCGCCTGCTGTAACTGCTCAAGCAGGACGTCGATCTCGGCGAGTCGGGCCGCCCGTGTGGCGGCCCGAGCCCTGGCGCCGATGTAGCGGGCGCTCGTGGGCAGGTGGCGTCCCGTCAGGGGACCGTTGCCCCATGAGCCGTCGGATGCCACCCAGGTGGGGTGCCCTGGACTCAGAGCAATCTGATCCAAGATGGCGTTGACGCGTTCCACCTCCGTGCTGTCACTACCTGCCGGGACCAGAAGTGAGCGCGCTGAGCGCAGCGCCGGGGGACCGCCCATCCCCAGCAGCAGTTGGCCGCTTTCGGCGACTACGCTGCCGTCCTGTGTGAGGACGCCGCACAGCAACCCCGAGGCGAGCAGGGCTCCCTCCACGCCGGCACGTACTCCTGCGTCGGCCTCGGGCCGGAACTCCAACAGCTGCCACAGTGCCGGTGCATCGGTGGGCTGGCTGTCCAGCCAGTCGGGCCCGGGGGGCGGTACATCGCGCTCTTGGCGCAGTTCCCCGGCTTCGGCCAGCAGTTCCACGCGCCGGGCGTTGTCCTGCTGTGCCTGTGCGGCCAATGCGGCCGTCTGCTGGGCGTGCAGGGCCCGGGCAGGGGCAGCCACTTGATGGGCGAGAGCATCCAGGCTGGCTAGTTCACGGTCCGTGTGGGGACCGGCCGGCACGTCACCGGCCAGGGTTTCGACGTCGTCCAGGAGGGCGGCGACGGCCGTGCTGCGCCAGTCGACGTCTCCCAGCAGGTGCTGGGAGCGCGGGGATGCAGTCCAGACCCGCCACGCCACGGCCAGCTTCGCTGCCGCTTCGTCGCGGTTGGTTTCCGCTTGCTCTGCTTTACCCTCGGCCGTGACGGCGTCTTCGGCGGCGTCTTCGGCCCGGTCCTGAGCGCGCCGTACTTTCTCGAGTGCGGAGACCAGTTCCTGGGCCTCACCGGCGCGAGCCGCTGCCTGCTGGGCCCGGGTGGTCGCAGCCGAGCGCAGCGCGGGAGTTGCCGCAAGCAGGGCGTCGATGTCCGCAGCGATGTCCTCCCCGGCGGGGACGAGAGAGAGCGCAGCCGGGCGGCTGACGGGCTCCGGGTCAGCATCCGCGCTGGTGCGCACCGCCTCCACCACGGGATCGGGCCCTTGTACCTCGAAGTGTGCAGCAGCCGGCATCGGGGTGCTGAGACCAGCTCCCACGAGGAGTTCACCGGTCTGCTGGGCGATCTGAGCCGCCTCGTCCGCCGCGCTCTTGGCGTCCTGGGCCGCCTCGTTGCATGCGTCAGCGGTGCGCTGTTCTTCCTCACGGGCCCCCTGGGCGGTGGCCATGGCGTTGCGGGCGGCCGATTCCAGTGCTTGCAGGGTGCTGAGGCGTTCGCTGAGTTCCCGGGCCGCCCGGTATTCGCCTGACTGCCGGATTCCGTCGACAGTTGCTTCCAGCTCATCGCGGTAGCCGTCCAGTTCATGAACCTGGGCTACCGCGTTGGCATGGTCGCGGACGAGTTGGAGGTGTGTCTCCTCTCGCTGTGCTGCCCTCGCATCGGTGTCCCGGGCCAGGACGGCTGCAGCCTGGGTGCGGTCACTGGCGGCGATGCAGACGCCTGTGGCGTAGCGGGTGTAGACCCTGAGGAAGTCGGCGACGTGACCGTAGGCGGTTTCCAGCCGGGCCAGCGCTGCCCGGGTCTCCTCCAGCCCGTCGAGTTCTTCGCCCGCGGTGGCGATGGCCTTGTCGGACAGAGGGGGCAGGGCGTCGGAAAGGATCTGGGGCAGGCGGCCTTCGTCGATGCGGTTGCCCACGTCAGGAGAGCGCAGCGTGTGCAGAAGCTGCAGCAGTCCCGTATAGCGTTCGCGTCCCTGGTCGCCGTGGAGGCCGAAGACGGCCGCGCGTACCCGGTCGCGGTGGACGTCGGGAGATGAGGTCAGACGGTCCGCTCCGATGACACCGGCCAGGCCTTCCTTCGACAGGGGAACCCGGCTGGTGTCGAGAAGGATGAGATCCTCGTCAACTCGCAGGGGGGTGAGGAAGTACCAGGCCTTCGCCTCCGCAGCACTGTGCGAGAAGCGGATCAGAGCACCCGTAGTTAGAAACTCTGTGCGCTGCTCACTGCCGACGCCCTCCACCTCGCGGGCGAGTTCCAGCCACACATACCCGAGCCGGTTGGCCTGGCCGTCGCCGCCAGCCCGCATCAGGTCTTCCAGCCGGACCTTGCCGGACCCTGTGGCATCCATGCGGCGCCGGTCACCGTCCAGGACGAACGGCAGCAGCATCTCCAGGGCCCGGGACTTGCCGGACCCATTGGATCCCCGCAGCACCAGGCGGCCCCCCGAGAGATCGAAGCGCTGGTCGAAGTAGAACCAGACATTGACGATTCCCGCCCGGCTCAGCCGCCACCGGTGCGGGTGGGCCGCACTGACGTGCGGCTGCCTGCCCGCAGGACTGTCGGGTGTGCGTGGACCGGGAAAGGCGAGGGCACTCACAGCGCCTCCCTGAGAAAGGACTCGGTGAACAGCGTGTCGGACGGCGCGCCGGTGCTGGCAGGAGGCGTATCGGCCAGCCGCTGTGCGGCACGTGTCGGCTGGGCGTGCGGTTCAGGCCGATAGCGGGCCGCTGCCGGGTGCAGCACCAGCCCTTCGGACAGACTGAAGGCCAGCGACATGGATTCCAGCAGGGCCACGCACATACGGCAGTGCGGCCAGGCGGATGCGCTCGTGCCCGTCGCGGCTGTCGAAGTCGAGCACGGTGCCCGGTTCCGTGTCGCCGCGGCTGTGCACGAAGCGCAGACGGCCCTGGTCGGCGTCGGGCCGCAGAGTGCACACGTAGTTGAGCAGGTCGAACAGTTCGGGGGAGTCGTGGTTTCCGCCCAGGACCACGGTGGGCGCGATGCGCGCCAGGGTGTTCAGGCAGCGCATCGCGCGCAGGATGTCCTTGTGCGCGGGCCGGTAGGAGTGGAACAGGTCGCCGCTGTGCACGATCAGGTCCGGCTGTTCTGTCTCGGCTATCGCGGTGATCTCGGCCAGGACGGCGTCGAACTCCTCGTCCCGGGAGCGGCGGGCCAGTGTCCGGCCCAGATGCCAGTCGGACGTGTGCAGGGCTTTCATTGAACGGCTCTCCTCAGTGCAGGCATGGCTGCCCGACGCCCCCTGCGGCAGCGGCAGTTGGCGAAGTGCCGACGACTCTACAACAGGAATCACAGGAGAAAGCTGGAAAACACTGGAATACGGTAGGGTGGGTGTCATGCACGAGCATCTGGACGCACTCGAAGCACGCATGCAACAGCTGCAGCAAGCCATGCGGCGCGCCCAACTGGCCCGTGACAGCGACGAGGTCAAGCGGCTACGCGACGAGCTGCGCCGCATTCAGCGGGCCTGGGACGCCCTGTTCGAACAGGCCGAAGACGGTGAGGACGCCACCGCTCCCACCGACACCTCGCGCAGCGCTCCCGCACAGGACACGACGACGGATCCGTCGGCTCTGCTGCCCGCACGCGAGCAGGTTCACCAGGTCCTGACGATGCTGGCGGTGCCCGCAGCGCCCAAGCTCATCAGCACGGTCCACGAAGCGTTCTTCGCCGGCGCCCTGGCCCCCTCCCGGCTGACCAGCCTTCGCCGCGACGAGGAACGCTCCTACCGCTCTGCACCCGGCGCCCGCCCGTACTACCTGTGCCCGGCGCTCACTTCCGACCTGCTCTCACCCGCCCGGGGCCTGCTCACCGTCAGCACTTGGCCCCTGGAGCAGCGCATCGTCGGACCCCTCAGCGCCCGCGTCCATTTCCTCACCAGCGCCCTGAACATCGCCGACGCAGCCGACCGCCTCGACCACGACCACCTGCCACTGCCCGCCCGGCAACTCCTGGCGCGTTACGCCCAGAACATCCCCGGCGCCCAGCCCCCCGTACAGCAGCGCACCCCAGGTCACACCACCGTCGATCTGCCGCTGCTGCGCCGTGCCGCCGAGGACGAACTTGCCTTGCACACCGACAGTGACACCACCAACCGCACCGAAGCAGCCGACCGCGCGCGTCACCAACTCGATGAGGCAGGGCTGCTGTTCGGCGGCTCCTTCCAGTCCGCCCGCCGCCTGCGCTCCGTTCCCTAACCGCCTCTGACTTGTCCCCGCAAGGAAGCTCCGTGAGTCTGCTCAACGACCGGCTCGATGCACTGCGCGGCCCCGCCCCCGCCAAAGGGCACGACGCCCGCACCCTCGCGGCCCTGACCACCAACCCCGGCTGCAGCCGTCGGGCCCTGCTGGACGCCGCTGGCGTCGACAAGGACGCCATCGCCGTCCACCTGGGCAAACCCCGCCCGCTTGCCAAGTCCTCCCTCGCCCTGCGCAGCGGGGCCGTCTTCGAACAGCAGGTGAAGGCCGACGGCGGCGCCGAACTCCTGCGCCTGCTGCGCGAAGTCCTCGGCCTGCCGCTGCCCGAGGCCGCCCACAACGACCTCGCCAACGTCGGCACACAGGACGCCTCCCTGCAGGTACGCCACGCCTACACCCGCACCGCCGTCCTGGAAGCCGTCCGCTCCACCAGCCCCGTACGCACGCTGCTGGACCACCCCATCCTGCAGCTGACCGTCGCCGGCCACCCCGTCTACCTCGAGCCCGACGTGGTCGCCTTCCAGATCGACGGCGTCTTCCACATCATCGAGATCAAGTCTTTTGCTGTCCTCGACGGCCAGGCCAACCCGGCCAAAGTGGCCGGCGCCGTCACCCAGGCCGCCGCCTACATCCTCGCCCTGCGCGAACTGCTGGAAAAGGAAGGCATCGACAAGGGCACGGTCTCCGACGACGTCATACTCGTCACCCCCCGCAACTTCAGCCGCCGGCCCACCGCCAGCCTGGTCGACGCCCGCAAGAAGGTCGCCGCGCTCACCCGCCAGCTCAGCCGGCTCACCCGCATCGAGCCCCTGCTCGACGCACTGCCACCCGACACCACCTTCGACCTCGCCCTCGACCCTGACGACCGGCCCACCCGCGACCCCAAGGCCCTCGCCGCCGCCCTGCAGACCACCCGCTCCCGCTACACCCCCGCCTGCCGCCACTTCTGCGACCTGGCCTACTTCTGCCGCGGCGAGGCCCGCGACGACGGCTCGATCGACGTGCTGGGCATCGGCGTCCGGGACGACCTAGGCGGCATCGACCACATCACCACGGCCCTGCGCCTGGCCGACGGCACCCACACCCCCGCCCCCGACCAGACCGACCTGGCCGCTGCCCTCCAGCACGCTCACACCATCCGCGCCCAACTGCGGGAGTCCGCATGAGCCTCCTCACCACCCTGCTGCGCCTGGAGGCGGCCGAAACCGAGCAGGCCCAGGACGCAAGCACCATCCGCCACTTCCACCTCACCGAGCGGCCGATGGTCTTCCTGCCGCTCAACCGCTCCGGCACCGAAGCCACCTCGCTGGCCGTCATGTACGGCGACGACCCGTCCCGCCCCCAGCTGCTGGTCGCACCCCCACGCGGCCGGCCCACCGCATTCCTAGACGACCTCGCCGACGGCATCCTCACCTACATCGACAGCTTCCAGCACACCACCGAACGCCTACCCGCCCGCGGCAACAGGCCCGCCCGGCAGCGCTACACCAACGCCCCCCAACTCCTCGTCGCCAACCGCAAGTCAGTCCCCCACATCGAGCGGCTGGGCCGCGCCCTGCGCTTCACCGAGACACCCGAGGGCACCGACCCCGCCCGCAGCACCGGACGCCTCGGCCAGTGGCTGACCTTCTTCGCCGAACACGCCGAATACCCCGGCTCCGCCCTCCTGGCGGCCCTGACGGAACTACTGACCTCCCACTGGGTCACCGGCCAAAGCCCTCTGGAAGACGAGCACCTCGCAGCCCTGATGGCCTGGATCAGACCACCCGCCGGAACCACGGGCCTGCACGCGGCCCTCGCCGCCGAAGACCCCCAGCTGCGCCGGCCCGCCGGACCGGCCACCGATCCCTCCTTCGACACCTTCGAACTCGACCCCCTGCTGACGGCCTACGACACCGCCGCCGAAGAAGGCAACACGGCCGCCATGACCCGGCACACCGACCGGCTGCGCGATCTCCTCCACACCTATCTCCACCCCACCTGGAACGACGCCTGGCAGGCGCTCTCCCTGCTGCGCAGCCTGCCCCAGACCCCGGACGCACACCGCCGCTGGGACGCCGACCGAGACCGCTTCACCGCCTACAGCACCTACCTCGCCGACGACGGCCGCCCCCAGCCCATCAAGGACGACGCCATCTCCGCCGCCCGCCGCCTGGCCCGCCTGGAACAGGCCCAAGGCGCCTTCGAAGCCCGCCGCGCGATGGAAGACCCTTTCGTCATGGCCGAGCGGCGCACCAGCGGGGAGGCCCTCGCCGGCACCGTCATCGACACCGACCCCCACCACACCATCACAGGCCCCAGCGGCCGTCCTCTGCTGCGTCCCCGCTTCACCCTGCACACCACGGACCCGGTGCGCCTCGACACCGGAAGCCTGCTGGCCGGACCCCACAACCCCCGGGTGCACGCAGCCATTCGCAGCATCACCCCCCGCGACGGCGGCACCGACCTGCTGCTCGAGATCACCACCCTCACCGGCACCGTGGCCAAACCCAAGCCAGATTCCGTCCCCGCCGTCGAGGACCATCTCTTCCTCACCCTCGCCCCCGAGTTCTTCCGCCAGCCCCCCTTCCCCAGCCGCGACGACACCCCCTGGACCCACGGCGGCCCCCAGCACGACCACCCTGCTGCCGCCCTGGAGGCGACCGAGGAGGCCCAGCCATGACCCCACCCACGCCCTCACCCGCCGAGCTGGCCCAAGCAGCCGTCACCGGCGTCATCGACGCGCTCGCCACAGGCAGCGACCAGGCCCTCGTTGTCGACTCGCCGCCCGGCGCCGGGAAATCCACCCTGGTCGTCCGCGCCGCCCGCACGCTCGCTGCCGCCGACGAGCGGTGCATCATCGTCGCCCAGACCAACCACCAGGTCGATGATCTCCTGGTCCGCCTCGCCGATCCCGAAGCGCCCCGGATGCGCCTGGGACGCCTCACCGGTCACACCTACCAGGTCCCCGACCACATCAGGGACTTGACCGACACCATCATCAGCAAGGACATCAAAGACGTCCTCGCCTGTGACGTAATCGTCGCAACCGCCAAAAAATGGGCGAACGTCGACGGACCCCGCTGGAGGTGGGCCATCATCGACGAGGCCTATCAGATGCGCTCCGACGCCCTGCTGCTGATCGCCAAACTCTTCGACCAGGCCCTCTTCGTGGGCGATCCCGGTCAGCTCGACCCGTTCTCCACCATTCACTCCCCCCGCTGGATCGGCCTGCCCCACGACCCTATGAACAGCGCCGTCACGGTCCTGATGAACCACACCAACGCCACTGTCCACACGCTGCCCGTCTCCTGGCGCCTGCCCCCTTCCGCAGCAGGCCTCGTCTCCCGAGCCTTCTACCCCTTCACCCCCTTCCAGGCCGGCACCGCCCCCGCCACCCGGAGCCTGCACTTCACCACCAGCGGCCTGCACAACCCCTTGGACGCCACCGTCGAGGAAGCCGCCCGCTCCGGCTGGGCCCTGCACGAGCTACCCGCCCGGCACACCGCCCCCCACCGACCCCGAAGTCGCCCGTGCCACCGTCGCCCTGGCCGACCGTCTACTGGCCCGCGGCGCCGAGGCCGTGTGCGAGACCTATCCCTCCGGCCGTCGCCTGGAGCCCACCGACATCGCCATCGGCACCGCACACCGGGAACAGGCCCGCCACATTCAGCAACTCCTTGACCACACGCCCCACGCCCGAGGAGTCCGCGCCGATACCGCCAATCGCCTGCAGGGACGCGAATTCGCCGTCACCATCGTCCTGCACCCGCTCTCGGGCCGCCGCGATGCATCTGCCTTCCATCTGGAAGCCGGCCGCCTGTGTGTGCTGGCTTCGCGCCACCGCCATGCCTGCATCGTCGTCGCCCGCGCCGGCATCGCCGACCTGCTCGACAGCCACCCGTCCAACGACCCCGTCCACCTCGGCGTTCCTGCCAAGTTCCCCGATGGCTGGGAAGCCCACCAGCACGTCCTCGACCGGCTCTCCCAGCACCGCATCCGTAGCGCCTGAATCCGCCTGCCACCCGCTTCTGGAAGCCGCCCACCACCCATGGCACCTACTGAGCTGACACTCCGCCCCCACCAGAAGGAGGCGGTCGCCGCAGCCACCCGGACCCTCAACCAACACCCTCGCGCGAGTGTGATCGCGGCCTGCGGCACCGGCAAGACCCTGATCGCGGCCCGCACCACTGTCCGCATCGCGGCGCGCGGTCGAGTCCTGGTGCTGCTGCCGACCCTGGACCTCCTGTCCCAGACGATCCGTTCCTGGCGCCTGGCTGGCCGCAAGGGCACCGCGGTCGCAGTGTGCTCAGCCCGTCAGGCCCTCGACCACGAACCACTCGGCGCCAACGTCCCCCTCACCACCGACCCCGGCGAGCTGACCGCTCTCACCCCCACGTCACCCTCAGGCCCCGTCACGGCTTACGCCACCTACGCCTCCCTGCCCGCCGTGGTCACCGCCCACCGCGACCACCACCTGCCGCCCTGGGACCTGGTCGTTGTCGACGAGGCCCACCGCACTGCCGGCCGTCTGGGCAAGGCATGGGCCGCCGTCCACCACGACGACCAGGTCCCCGCCGCCCGCCGCCTGTACCTGACCGCCACACCGCGGATCTGGGACGCGGACGCCGAGCAGGATGGGGACACCGAGTCGGTGGCGTCCATGGATGACGAAGCCCTCTTCGGCCCGGTCGCCTACCGGCTCACCCTCTCCGACGCCATCGACCTCGGTCTGCTCGCCGACTACCAGATCCTTGTCCCCGTCGTCAGCGACGAAGACCTGCGCGACTGGCTCGCCACCGGGCCCGGTGCGGGAGTCGACGGACTGCGCTTGGCCGGCCGCCAGGTCGCTGCCCTGCGCGCCATCCACGACCACCGACTGCGCCGCGTCCTGACCTTCCACCACCGCGTGGCCGACGCCCGTGCCTTCGCCACCACTTTGCGCGACACTGCCGTCACCCTCCCCATCCACCTGCGCCCCATCCACCTGCGCCCCGCAGGGGTGTGGGCAGACTGGATCAGCGGCAGCCACACCCCCCAGGTCCTCCGCCGTCTCCTGCTGGAGTTCGCCTCCCACACCGATCCCCACACCCCGGCAGTCCTGTCCAACGCACGCGTGCTGGGGGAGGGCATCGACGTGCCGTCCATCGACGCGGTCGTCTTCGCCGACCCCAAAAGCAGCCCCGTCGACACGGTCCAGGCCGTCGGTCGCGCTCTGCGCCAGGAACCCGGCGCAGGAAAGAAGGCCACCCTCGTCGTCCCCGTCTATCTCACGCCCGGTGAAGACCCCGACGACCTCCTCGGTGCCGATGCCTACACTCCGCTGTGGCACACCATCCAGGCCCTGCGTGCCCACGACGACCGCCTCGAAGCACGCCTTGCCGATCCGCGTACGCACCGGCCCACCATGCCTCCCGAAGACCCCGAAGCCTGGCTGCACTTCGACCGCCCGACCCAGGCCGAAGACGTCGCTCTCGCCCTCTCTCTACGAGTCCTGGCTCCCAAGAGCGCCGAATGGCGCCGCGGCCTGAACGCTGCCCGCCGCTTCCACCGCACGCACCACCATCTCGATGTTCCGCAGACCTACGAAGACACCGCCGGCTACCCGCTGGGCCGCTGGCTGACCTGGCAGCGTCACCTCCGCACCACCGGCTCCCTCGATGTGGCCCGCACGCACGCTCTGGAACGCCTCGGCATCATCTGGGACCCTCGTCAGCAGGCGTTCGACCGCGGACTCGCTCACGCCGCCGCTTACGTCACCCGGCACGGACACCTCGCCGTCCCGGTCGACGAGACCCAAGACGGCTTTCCCCTCGGCCGCTGGCTGGCTACCCAGCGCACCCGCGCCGAGACCCTCACCGAAGAACGCGCCGCCGCTCTCAGGGCCCTGGATCCGCGGTGGAATCCCCCCTGGTCGATCACCTGGCAGCGTGCCTACCACACCGTCAGACGGCAGACGGAGAAAGCCGCGGCGGAGTCACCGCTGGGGAAGTGGCTCACCGCTCAGCGGATGCAGGCATGCGACCTTCACCCCGAGCAGCGCCGCCTTCTCATGGACGCGGGCCTGAGCCTGCCGACTGTGCCCGCATCCCGCGAGCAGGACATCAACCTGCCGGCGCGTGAGCGGGCTTTCCAGCGAGGACTGGCCGCCGCACGGGCGTTCCGCGACCGGGAAGGCCATCTCGACGTCCCCCAGCGGCACATCGAGGCGGTGGAAGACGATCAGGTGAGGCTGGGACAGTGGTTGAGTAACCTGCGCCGTCGGCGTTCCAGCCTCAGCCCGCAGAGGCAGACGGCACTGGCTGAGCTCGGTCTGTAACTGGCTCATCTTTTTGAGAACTAGCGAGTCGGTCCTGGGCAAGACTCCGAAAGCGCGACCAGGGCCTGCCTTCGGGCAATCGATTGCGATCGTCATTTGGGCGTACGTTGAACGAGAGGCAAAAGTGGCATGTTGCGCTCCAGCAAGGGCTTTCGACTGCGCGCAGGGTGAGATCGTTTGATGAACTTCAGCCAATTCCGTCCGCACTCTGAGCCCGCGCCACTCCTCCGCTTCACAGGATTCGCACAGACGGCACAGCTCCTGCAAGGCAATCTGTGACGCTCCGGTTTGGGGCAACTTTCAGCCAACTCTGTTTGTGTTGCAGAAACTGTCTCTTGTGGCACATGTTTGTACCGCGCCTACAGTGATCGCTTGCCGGCCCGTACGTGGGACCTAGACCATCCTCACCTTTCGGCCGGACTGCACGACCACTGCGGGGGGACCGTTTCACGCACCACGCCGTACGTCATGCCCCCCGCCCGCCATGTGCACGGGAACGGGGAGGAAGCGGTTATGGCAGGTGTGCCGAAGACGGCGAGGATGCTCGTCTGTCTTCTCATTTCGTGGAGCCTGTTGCTGACAGGTGCGGCTCACGCGCTCACCCCAAAGACTCCTGCGCCGGAAGCAAGAACGGCGGCGCAGCAGGACAAGGGGCCAAAGCCGGCCATGCGTCAGGAGGCAATGAACCTCGAAGAACGCAGGGCGCAGGTTGCGCGAGATTTCAGAGTCAGAAAGATAGATCCGGCCGAAAAGGAATTCCGCAAGAGAAGATCGACTCCGAAGGCGTCAGCCGCCGCCTCGGTGGTCCCATATAAAATCGAGGTAGATTCCAGCAAGCTGGTTGATGCTTCAGGGAATCAGATAGCGCACATGCGGTATCAGGGTGGGTATGAAACTTCCGGTGGGTACATCCCGAAGTCGGGAGATGTGTTCACCTACACGGCAGAGGTCTACTACAACTGGGAGGGATCTGAAGCTGCAGATCTAGAAGAAAAGGGCCCCCAGTCCATTGTAGTGATGCCCGAGGTGCTATGCCGCCCCGGCCTCACCGCGAACCCAGGAGCCAGGTCCGCGAGTCAGCGGCTCGGCAGCACTGAGGGAAAATGGCTTGGTGACCCAATTACGGTAACAGCCCCATCGTGGGTTCACTCAGAGCTCTGGGGTGGTGGGCCCTTCTCTCCGCCGAAGTCGCCGGGCGTGACGGTTTCCTTCACCTATAAATACGACCCTCAGGTGTGCCTGGACGGCGCAGAAAGGGGAGGGTCTAGGCCTACTGAATTTCATGTGTCCATTATGGGCAGGTCTGAAGATGGGAGCTGGCCTGAGTTCTCGTCAAACATATGGGCCGGTCGCGGCTTGGGTTATGCAGGCATCCCCGCAGATCAAACGTATGGATCTTCCTGTGACAGTAGCTCGGCAGCCGCAGCCCATTGTCAGACATTCCAAGGGGACGGTGTAAATACCGCCACTGGAGCATTCAGTCAAACGTACTCGGATGCTACATTGCCTGGCACGGTTCCGATTGATATCACTCGGAGCTATGCATCAAACAACAGGGCGACCAGCTCACTGGCTGCGGCCGACGGATCCCCTGGGATCCTCGGAGAAGGCTGGACAGCGCCATGGGATGCAAGGCTCGAGAAAAACAGTAACGGCGACATTGTTTTTCATGCCGAGGATGGCTCCCAATACCCTTTCTCGAAGAGCGGGGACACGTACCTAGCCCCAACCGTGGCGCATTCTGAACTCACCGCCACCGCTGATGGGTATCAGCTGAAGACGCCTGAGGGAAGGGTGGTCTCCTTTGATCAGGAAGGGCGTCTGACTCAAAGTACAGACAAGCAGGGGCGCGTGGTGCTTTATGGCCGCGATGCCGCAGGCTTGGTGTCGTCAGTGACATCGCCGTCCGGCCAGAAAGCCGAGTTTACGTATACCAATTCCCAGCTGGCGAATATCTCCCTGTCGGACGGCAGAAGAGTCTCCTACGCGTACACCGGCGGCAGGCTCTCACAGGTCACCCAGCCGGACGGCAATCGAGTCAACTACAGGTACGACTCTGCCGGGCGCATTAGCGCAGTCATTGACCAGCGTGGAAATGCGGCAGTGGCGAATGTGTACGACGCCACGGGAAGGGTCAAGGAGCAGACAGACGCACTCGGCAATAAGACACAATTCGCCTACAGGGGTGTTGAGACGGATGTCACTGCCCCGGATGGCGGCATCTGGACGGACGTCTACAATCAGAACGTTCTCCTGGCCCAGTACGACCCGTTCGGAAACAAAACCTCCTACGGATACACCTACAGGCTGGATCCCATAGAGGTGACCGATGCTCTCGGGAACAAGATAAACCGAGAGGTAGACGGTGCGGGACGCCTCAAGGAGATAAAGACAGCACTGTCGAGCCGATCGTGGACTTACAACACGTCCGGAAACATCTTCCTCTACACCAACGGAAACACCAAGAGGAGCTCGTACTCCTACGACGCCAAGAGCCAGCTCAGTGCGGCCACGAATGCTCTCGGCAAGAAGATCGCATTCACGCACACGGACCGAGGACAGCTCGAGACGGTCACAGACCCGCGTGGGAAGATCACCAAGTACGGGTATGACACGGCCGGTAACCGCACATCCCAGACGTTTCCTGACGGAGCTCGCCAGACTTGGGGCTATGACGCAGCGGGCCGTGTGACCAGCTCGACAGAGCCACGGGGCAACTTGTCAGGCGCCAACTCGGCGGACTTCACCACCAACTTCACCTACGACGACGCCGGCCGTCGCACCTCCACAAAGGATACGAACGGGAACACGACCCGCAACGAGTATGACGCCGCGGGGAATCTGACCTCGGAAACGAACGCCGCGGGCAAGGTCACCAGTTTTGTCCACGACGCTGCGAACCGGCTGACCGAGGTGAAGGACGCCACTGGCCGCGTAGCGAAGGTGACGTACGACGTCATGGGCAATGTGGCCTCGCGTACTGACACGTCGGGGGCGAAGACGGCCTACACCTATGACAAGGCTGGCCGTGTCCTGACGATGACTACCCCCAGGGGCAACATCGCGGGCGCAGATGCCGCCAAGTACACCTGGAAGTACGGCTACGACAAGGTCGGCAACCAGATCACTGTGACCGACCCAGCGGGCAGCACCACGAAGACCGACTACAACGCGGAGTACCGCCCGATCGCCAGTACGGACCCGCTCGGACGGGTGCGCAAAACCGAGTATGACCGCGAGGGAAATGTCACCAAGGCAACTGACTCCCTCGGCAAGACCACTTCCCACACCTATGACGCCAACAACCAACTCCTCACGACCACAGACCGCGGTAGCAAGCCCGTCACCTACACCTACGACGACGCCGGCAACCTCTCCTCCACGACCTCGCCGCTGGGCAACAAGACCACCTACGCCTACGACGACAACGGGCGCCTGACTACGACGGTGGAACCACGCGGCAACATCGCCGGGGCCGATCCCGCGCAGTACACGTGGAGCAGCGCATACGACGCTGCCGGCAATGTCCTGAGCCAGACGGACCCCTACGGGAGAAAGACCTTCACCAGCGCCTACGACGGTGACGGCCGCGTCGTCGAACGTACCGATGCACTGGGCAAGAAGACCGCCTACGAGCATGACGCGCTGGGGCGTCTGACGAAGGTCACCGCCCCGGACGGCGGCATCACCAGTCTCGACTACGACGCGCTGGGCAATCTGACTTCTCGCAAAGACGCCAACGGCCACACAGCCAACTTCGGCTACGACGAGGCGAGCCGCCTGACCAAGGTGACCGACCCTCTGGGCCGAGCCACCTCCTATGGCTATGACGCCGACGGCAACCGCACCACCATCACCAACGCCCGCGGGCAGAAGGTCGCCAACACCTACGACGCCCGCAACCTCCTGACGACGGCCACCTTCTCCGACGGCACGCCCACTGTCAGCTACACCTACGACGCGGCCGGCCAGCCCAAGACGATCAAGGACGGGACCGGCACCCGCACCGTCACCTACGACGATGAGGGACGCCCGCTGTCCATCACCTCTCCGGGCGCGACCAACCCGTTCAAGTACACCTACAACGACAACGGCACCGTCAAGAGCCGCACCTATCCTGACGGCCGGGCCATCACCTACGCCTACGACAGCGACAGCCAGATCGTCGGCCAGACCGCTGGCGGAAAGACCACCAGCTACACCTGGGACGCGGCCGGCAACCGCACCTCCACCAAACTTCCCACCACCACCCCCATCACCGAGGCCCGCACCTACGACAGAGCTGGCCGGCTCACCTCGGTTTCTGAGGGCACCGGCGCCCGCAACCTCGAACGCGACGCCGCGGGCCGTGTGATCAAGGACTACTTCAAGGACAGTGCAACCACCGGCCTCGCCGACCGCTACGCCTACGACGCAGTCGGCCGGATGACCCGCGCCTGCACAGACACCTCGTCCACCACCTCCTGCCTGACCGGCAGCAGTGGCAGCACCTACGCCTACGACAAGGTCGGCAACCTCGCCACCTCATCGACCAGTACCAGCACCCGCACCAATACCTACGACGCCGCCGACCAGCTCACCAAACGCGTCGAAGGCACCACCACGGTCGACTTCACCTACGACGCCGACGGCAATCTCACCAAGGACGCTGCCGGAACCTACATCTACGACCCGCTGAGCCGCCTGAAGACGGCAACCCTCGGTTCCGATGCCTACGCGTTCGTCAACGACGCCGATGGCAACCGCACCACCACGAACAAGAACGGCGCCCTCTCCCGCACCTCACGCTGGGACATCGTCAACCCCCTGCCACAGATCGCCACCGAAACCAACAGCACCGGCGCCCTGATCGCCGACTACCAGTACAACCCCGAAGGCGTCGCCGAATCCCAGAACCGCACCTCCGGCACCTTCTACATGCGCCACGACCGGCAGAACTCGATCAACGCGGTCTACGACGCGTCCGGCAAGGAGACCTACACCTACACCTACACGGCTTGGGGCGTCTCCAGCGGCAAGGAAAGCACTGCTGACGGCCAGAGCAGCATCTTCGGCTACACCGGCCAGTACAAAGACCCGATCCTGTCCGGACGGCTCTACCTGCGCGAACGCAGCTACGACCCGGGCAACCGACGCTTTACCACACCCGACCCCGAGCCCGCGGCCAACGACAGCCCCAATCCGACCCCGTACGCCTACGCCAACAACGACCCCATCAACCAGTCCGACCCCTCCGGCCGCTGCCCGCTCTGCATTAGCGTCGGCATAGGCGCAGCGATCGGCACTGCCGTCGAGGGCGGCATCTACAGCTGGCAGCACCGCAACGGCGGATTCACCTGGGGAGGCCTCGCCAAGGCTGGTGCACAAGGAGCCGCCACGGGCGCCGTCGCCGGCGCTCTCATGCCGGGCGCGGGTCACGTCGCCGCCCGCTCGCTAGGCCTGAGCGGAGGCCGCGGCCTCGCAGCCTCCACTGCAGTCAACTCGGCCGTAGGAGCAGGATTCTCCTGGGGCCTCAACGAGGTTCACTGCCGACCCACCACTCCGTGGGACCTAGTGATCGGCGCCGCAGGCGGCGGCAGCAGCAGTCTCATCGGCCCGGCCTTCAGCTGGCTCAAGAACCGCCTCTTCGCGCCGACCGTCACGGTCTCGGCACACACGAATCGGTTGAGCGGCTATGCCTACCGAGGGCTGCGCGCCGACGAAGACCCCAGTCAAGGATTGCGAGCAGCCGGTACCAACCCAGACGTCCAAGCCTGGCAGCACGTCGTCCAGGACAACGACTCCCCGTGGATATCCCTCTCCCGTGACCCGAACGTTGCATGGAAGTACAGCGGCCAAGGACAGAAGACCATCGTAGCCGTGGATCTCTCCAAGCTGGGCTCGGAGACGATCGACGCGGCCGCCAACCTTCGGGTCCCACACGAGTTCTACAACTTCGCAAAGGATGCTGCATGGCGCGATAAGGAGATTCTGGTCAAGTTCACTGTCCCCGCTGAAGCCATCGTCATGCGCTGGCCAGCTGGTACAGACTTCGACCAGATCCTCAGAGACATATCCGAAGTGAATTAGGAGCAGCGAACGGTATAGTGTGGGTCCGGAACTGATGAATTTCCGGACCCACACTTCGGCATTCTCCGAGAAATGAGAAGGGTGCTCTATGCCTTCGCAGTCATGGGAGCTAAAAAGCAGAAGCACGCTGCTTGGAATCGTCTCGCTGGCCGAGATCGACCAACCCTGGTTCCGGTGCGAGTTCGCCCCAAGCGAGGGTTGGCAAGAATTTGAGTACCTCTTTCAAGAACAGGCTGCTGCGGTCGACAGTGGGGACCAGCAAAGGATGATGGAAGCCATCGGAGCTGTCCGTGGCCTCCAACTCGAGCTTCAGCCTCAAGAGGACGACGGCGAGGCCATCACGCCGATCATGATTCAAATCAGAGGAAATGAGGCGAACTTCCGGTACTGAGCTACCAGCCTCAGTGTGAGCCTGCGCGGCGTTGACCTGCCAAGAGCCGGCTCGACCGGCCGCTGAGGGGCACCCGCTGCCGCCCACGCTCTGGTCTTCATCCGAACGGGACTTGACCCTAGCGCGTGCCGACATGATCCCGGTTCTTTGATCTAGAAAGCCCACAACTGGAGAGATCGCCCTCCAGTGGCGGCAGCATGGTACGGGGCGGGGCCGTGAAGTATCTGCACTGCGCGTTCGCTGCTCATGGAGGCGGACTGACAGCCGGGACCTCGCTCGG
Source organism: Streptomyces sp. Y7 (assembly GCF_043195415.1). Lineage (NCBI taxonomy): Bacteria > Bacillati > Actinomycetota > Actinomycetes > Kitasatosporales > Streptomycetaceae > Streptomyces > Streptomyces sp. Y7. The sequence goes on along the minus strand of NZ_JBIDDQ010000001.1, from coordinate 29,336 downwards.
TCAGCCGAGGCGGTGACCCGTGTTAGCGGAACAGGCGGCAAGTGGGCTGAATGGACACGCCGTTCTGGTGAACCCAGGAGGCGAGAGGGCCCGGCAGCCTGGGTCGCATCTCGCGCTGTCGGAGGGTGGGACCGCCAGTCATGGGGATACCCCGTGCGTCGACGCGTACCGCACGGCCGGGCCGCCTGCTGGCCCTCCGGGAGGAGGCCAGCAAGCGGCTGGTGTCCATCGGGCGCAGGCTCGTTACCCTACAGACTGACACATCAACCCGGCACATCGCACAGAGCCGTCAGGCGTCCTCTTGGCGTCTCCTCAGACGTATGTCAAGTAGGTCTGTCACGGTGCTTCCGAGTGTGAGACCGGAGTAGACCTCGAGCCATGAGTCCAACTCTCCTGCGATACCTCGGTCGCTGACCTTCCCTTGAAACCAGCGGGCTTCCGGTAGCAGAACGACCATTGGCTGAAGGTCTGAGTCTCCGTCTACGCGGACTGCGTGATCGAATTCCGCTCCTTCCAGACCTGCCGCCAGCGCATCCTGATAGCGCTTACGTTGCGCACCGGCCACCTCCAAGGCCTGCGCACGGGTGAGGCGGAAGCACCGCAGCGTTCGGGCTATCACGGCATCAACCTGCAGGGAGGGCGGAACTACGTCAGCGCTGTCCTCGACCGCCTTGCGCGCGATCTTGATGTACGCGCGTGTGACAATCAGCGGATCAAAGGCATCCAGTTCCTGTTCCACGAAGTTCAGCAGCTTCGACGCGAAGTGGAGACGCACCGTGAGGTCGATGCCAGGCTCTTGATTGACGGGATAGTAGTCCGTGCAGGCGATGTCGAGGAGGGCGAAAATCCACTGACCTACGGATTTCGGCGGTGCGCTGCTCCACAGACCCTGCGAGAGTTCGGCGGAGTCGAGCCTGACAAGTGCGCGATAGTCGATCATCGGATTGTTCACGGATGATCACCATCCAAATTTTCTGACGGCTTGGTCAGGCACGGTTACGCCTGCATTGCGGAATGCGTCTACACCCGACTGAAGGAAGGAATCTGTGTTGTCCTCAAGCCAGGGAAAGTAGTGGCCGCTCTGATCGGTGATGAGTGCGACTCTTCCGCCTTCGAACGTCACATCGCCCGCCCCCTGTACCGGCCCGCCACCGAACAGTACTGAGTGTTTGATCTTATCGGACACGTTGGCCAGGATGCGAAGGTTTCCGTTGGGTCCGACGGCCCACAGGTAGGTGCCTCCGCTTCTCACCGCGTCACCGAAGGCTTGGGTGCCTGCGCTGATAGGCGCTACACCGGCGGAGGCCGCGTCGGCGAGTTCCCTGGCTAGCAGGCTGGAGTCTTCCGCGTAGTGGTTGGGGTAGGTGTTGGGGCCATCGGGGGCATGAGCTGAGACGGTGATCCGCGGCGCTACTGCGGCGCGCCTCCAGCCGGTGAGGCCGCCGATGCCGACGAGGGCGATCTGTTGGGTGAGTTCGTCGGCGGTGTCGGCGTACAGGTCGGCCAGGGCGTCGCAGCCTTGCTGGCGGAGCATGTACTCGGCGCGGTAGAGGCGGTAGGCGGGGCGGACGGGGAGGTATTTGTCGACGAAAGCGCCGGCTCCGCCGTTCTCGCCGGTGAAGGCGTAGTGTGCGTCCCCGAGGAAGACGAAGGGGGACTTGAAGACGTCGACGAAGGCGTTTCCGAAGATGCCGAGTGCTTCGCCGAAGCTGTCGACGCGTTCGTTGTTGGGGTCGTCGGGGGTCAGGCCGCTGGGGTCGGTCAGGAGGCTGGGGACGTTGTCGGCGTAGGCGTAGGCCGACACGTACGGGTTGCTGCGGTCGGGGGTTGCGGGATCGGGGCGGTTGAAGCGGCCGGTGGTGGTGTTGTACTGGCGGGCGTGCAGGTCGAGGTTGCCGGTGGTGGTCTCGTAGCGGGCGCCTGTGTAGGACGGGGTGTCGGCGGGGGCGCCGCTGGTGACGGTGTTCAGTACGCGGGTGCCGTAGGGGTCGTAGGCCCAGCGCTGGTGCAGGGTGCCGGTGCTGCCGGCGACGTCGACGGGGGAGCCCTGGGTGTCGTGGTGGTAGTAGAAGAGCGCGCCGGCACCGGTCTTGGTGGCGGCGGGCTGGCCGAGCGGGTCGTAGCGGTAGGACTGCTTGATGGCCCAGGCGCTGTCGTACTCGGTGGCGCGGATCGGCAGCGGGGCGTTGGGGTCCCACTGGGTGCGTGCGGTGACCGTGCCGTCCTTGGCGGTGGTGACCTGGTTTCCGCTGGCGTCGTGGTCGTAGGTGTAGTTGGCGCCTGCGACGGTGGCGGCGGAGATCTGCCCGGCCAGGTCGTGGGTGTAGGTGTCGGCGCCTGCTGTGGTCTGGTTGCCCTCGGCGTCGTAGTCGTAGGCGGTGGTTGCGCTGCCGGTGGTGCTCGAGGTGAGCTGGTCGGCGGCGTCGTAGGCGTAGCTGGTGCTGGTGGTTCCGAGGGCGGAGGTGAGCCGGTTGCCGACCTTGTCGTAGGTGTAGGAGGTGGTGCGGCCGGCGGCGCATCCGGTGACCCAGGGCTGCGGGAAGCAGCCGGAGGCAAGGCGGCCGGCGGCATCGTAGGTGAGGTCGTAGCCGCCGGTGCCGACGCTGGCGCGGGTGACGTCGACGCGGGTGGGCAGGCCGCCCGCGGACAGGGTCAGCGCGGTCTTGGTGACAGTCGTGCCGGCCTTGGAGGAGGTGACGGCCGTCAGACGGCCGGCCCGGTCGTAGGCGCGGTCTTCCGTCTCGGTGTTGGGCAGCGCCGACTTGGTGAGGTTGTTCGCCGCATCCCAGCTGTAGGTGGTGGTGCCCCCGTCGGCCGCCATCGTGGAGGTACGGCCGTCGTTGTCGTAGCCGTAGGTGATGGTGTTGCCGTCGGAGTACTTGCGGGTGAGCATCTGCCCGGCGGCGTCGTAGGTGTAGGAGAAGCCGCGGGTCTTGGTCAGGTTGCCGACCTCGTCGTAGACGAAGTCCTCCGAGACCTTCGAGTTGGCGCGCGCGGTCATGCGCCCGGCTTTGTCGTAGCCAAAGGTCGCGTCGGGAGTGCCGTCCGAGTAGTCGATCTTGGTGAGCAGGCCGCGCGGGTCGAACGTGTAGCTGGTGGAGCCTCGGGGCGTGGTCTTCTTCGTGAGGTTGCTGTCCGCGTCGTAGGTGTACGCCGTCGCCCGGTCGAGCGGGTCGGTGACCGAGGTCAGACGGCGGGCCTCGTCGTAGCCGTAGGCGGTGGCGTGGTTGTTGGCGTCGGTGCGCTTGGTGACGTTGCCGACGGTGTCGTAGTCATAGGCGGTGTCGGCTCCGCCGGGGGCGGTGACGGTGGTGAGCTGGTCGAGCTTGTCGTAGCCGTACGCAGTGGCGCGCTTGTCGGCGTCGGTGCGCTTGGTGACGTTGCCGACCGCGTCGTATGCCGTGCTCGTCACGCCGCCGAGCGGGGCGGTGACGGAGGTGAGGTTGCCGACCGGGTCGTAGTCGTAGGTGGTGGTGTACTGGGCGGGGTCGGCGCCGGTGGCGTTGCCGCGCGGGTCGACGGCGGTGGCCTGGCGTCCGTCGTCGTCGTAGGTCCAGCTCTCCTTGCCGCCCAGCGGGGAGGTGCGGCTGAGCAGGTTGCCGTCGGCGTCGTAGCCATAGGCGGTCGTCTTGGTGAGCTGATTGGTGCTGCTGGTCAGCCGGTTGTTCTTGTCGTAGACGGAGGTGACCGTCTTGCCTTTGGCATCCGTGATCTTGGTGACGTTGTGGTTGCCGTCGTAGGTGTAGCCGGTGGTGTTGCCCTCAGGGTCGGTGACCACTAGGGGCCGGTTGATCGCGTCGTACGTCGTCGTGGTGAACGCGCCGGTGGGACCGGTGACCTTGGTGCGGTTGCCCGCCGCGTCGTAGGTGTAGGTCGTGGTGTAGGCGGCCGGGTCGGCGCCGGTGACGTTGCCGCGCGGTGAGACCGTGGTGAGCAGGCGGCCGACCTTGTCGTAGGTGTAGCTCGTCTTGTTGCCCGTGGCGTCAGTCTCGGAGGCCAGACGGCCGGCGGCGTCGTAGGTGCGCGTGACGAACTTGCCGGACGGATCGGTGGTCCGGGTCAGGTGCCCGGCGTCGTCGTAGTCGAAGGCGGTGATGTTGCCCGCCGGGTTCTTCGCGGAAGTCAGCTGCTCGGCGCCGTTGTAGCCGTAGGTGGTGGTGCGGCCCAGCGGGTCGATGGCCGAGCTGAGTAGTCCGCGGCCGTCGTAGGCGTACTTGGTCGTGAAGGCGGCCGGGTCGGCGCCGGAGACGTTGCCGCGCGGGTCGGTCTTGGAGGTGATGCGGCCCGCGCCGTCGTAGGCGAAGGTCGTCTTCTCACCCAGCGGCGTGGTAACGGAGGTCCGGTTGCCGCCCGCGTCGTAGCCATAGGTGGTGGCCTTGCCGCGCGGGGTCGTGACCGTCGCGATGGCACCCAGGGCGGTGTACGTGTAGGCGATCTTGCCGCCCAGCGGGTCCGTGGTCGTGGTCAGCTGGTTCGACGTGTTGTACGCGTAGGTGGTCTTGTAAGTGCGACCGTCGGTGTGGCTGGTGATGTTGCCGGCGCTGTCGTAGGTCCAGCTCTCCGAGTAGCCGAGCGCCGAGGGTGCGCTGCGGGTGAGCATCCGCCCGGCGCTGTCGTACGTCATCGCCGTGGTGTTGCCGCGCTGGTCGGTGATGCTGACCGGGCGCAGGAAGCGGTCGTAGTCGTAGGTGATGCGCTTGCCGTACGGGTCGATGGTCTCGATCAGGACGTTGCCGGAGTACACATCCGTCCACACCCCGCCGTCGGGTGCGGTGGTGTGGGACTCGCGGCTGCCGTCCCAGGTGAACGTGGTCTTCTTGTTGTTCTGGTCGGTCTGGGATGTGATGCGGCCGCTGGTGTCGTAGCCGTTGGTGACCTTGCCGCCCGCCGGGTCGGTGTAGGACGACAGCCGCTTGTTCGCGTCGTACGTGTACGACGACGCCTTGCCCGCCGGGTCGGTGACGGAGGTGAGCAGTCCGTCCGTATAGCCGTAGGAGACCGAAGTGCTGTCCGGCAGGTTCACCTTGGACAGCAGGTTGTCGGCGCCGACGGTGAAGGTGGTGGTGCGGCCGGCGGCGTCCTTGACGGAGGCGAGTTTGCCGGACGCGTACGTCAGGCTCAGTCCCTTGCCGGCGGTGTCGACCAGGGAGGTGAGCTGACCGCTGCTGCTGAAGGTCCGCTTGGTGTGGTCGGGCGTGGTGAGGGTGTAGTCACTGGTGCCCTTGACCAGCTTGGCTGCCGAACCTGCGGGAGCGGTGTATGTCCCGTCGCTCGCTTTGGTGAAGGCGAACTTCGCCCCGTCGTCGGCCTGGTAGGTGACCTTGTCGGTGGCGATCGTCAGCTTCGCGTCGAAGGGGGTGGCCCACCCGCGCCCGAGGAGGCCAGTCGCGCTGGAGTCGGAACGGTAGGTCCGCTCCAGCGACACCTGCTTGCCGACGCCGACGAGTTGGGCGTCGGTGAGCTGCTCGAAGAACATGCCGGTCGCGGTGTTGACCGGGTCGGCGCGGTGGGCCTGCGCGTAGCAGGTGCAGATGCCGGCCTGGGCGCCGGGGATGTCCGGGGTGTAGAACGCCTCCACCAGCGGTGAGGTGGTGCCGTTCGAACTCCAGCTGCCGTCCGAGCCCTTGAGGAAGATCCAGGAGTAGTACTTCTTACCGTCCTGGAGATGGCCGCCGAGCTTGTTCGTGCTCCACCAGAAACACTGGTCGGCCGGGTAGGAGGTGCTGCCCCACCAGCCGTAGCACCAGGCGCCGTTCTCCAGGAACTTCCCCGTGGGGTCACCGGTTGCCTTGCTGACTTCCTGGTCGAAGACGATGTTCCCGGCCTCGTCCAGGACGTACATCCACAGCCCGGAGTACGAGGAGGCGGTGCCGGTGGAGAACTTCAGCTGGCCGCCGATGGACAGGTACGCCGGATACGCGGTGGCATAAGCCGTCACCCACGCCGGATCCGCAGTCGCCGCGGCGGCTAACGGCGCGGCTTCGCCGCTCCCCAAGTCGGCTGCTGGGCCTCGTTTGGCAGGCTTCTCGGGGCGGGCGTGCGGTTTGCCCGACGGTCTCTTGGCGGGCGGGTCCACGAACTGGCGCATGGGCGACAGCTCGTCCCGGTCACGCTTCACCTGCTGACGCCGCTCGGCCAGCGTCATGGCCTTGGGCGGTTTGGGGAGGTCAGCCGCAGTCCTGACCTGAGCCTGACCGACGGCCGCCGTGGCCGTGGAGGCGAGTTGGTTCCGGGGCGAGGCCCACGAGGGGACCACGCCCGCTATCGCCAGGAGGGTCAGGGCAAGTGCGGCTGTGACGAGTCTTCGCGCTGTTGTGCGCATTTTGCATCACCTGTGGGGCAGAAGTGAAAAGGGATCGACCGGGTGATGCTTGATCCAGGGATCCTTCGAACTAACGCGCCATGAGGGATACGGCTGGAACGCGATGGTGGCCCGGGAACGAGTCGACCGCTTGTGCCTGGTCAGGTAGGCAAATCGATGCGACCGGCACGTGAGATGGCGTGAACAGGCTCACGCATGAATACGGCGGTGTATATGAACGGGTCGCCAGCGGCAGGTAAACGGCAGGATTTGATTCGACAAGGCAGTGAGGAGGGGGCAATTCCTCATCCTGTTCTGCCGACCGTGGGATGCGGAAAGAGTCGCCTGCAACCATGCACGCCGCATCACCGTCATTTCAGATCCATAGCCGGCGGCAGCTGTGAACGGCCAGCTCTGGACGTCGTTCCGTCGGCCCCGCACCAACGTCCGTCAACGGCCCTCAAATCTGACCCAGGCCCCGCGTTTTTCAGAACGGCTCATTTCTCTCGGCAACCTTCACGATCTGCGGATGAACAAGTCACCATTCTCTGGCGCCCAGTGATCAGTGCCTGCCACACTCCCCACGTCTGATCAACTCAGCCGAAACCGGGGAGTGACGCATGGCATTAGCCATACGGACCAAGACGTTCATCGCCATCGGCGCAGCGCTTGCTGCACTCGGCGGGGCCGCCGCCCAGGCAGCTACGGCGACACCACTGTCCCAGGCGAAGACGCAGCTACCGCACGCGGTGCACCAAGCGGCGAGTGACGTGCGGGAGGTGGACGTCGAAGTCAGCAGTCAGGGCTTCCCGTTCAGCCTCACCCGCATCTACCACTGGGAGCCACAAGCCCCATCGGGCCTGCTGGGCAAGGGCTGGAGACTCACCTTCGAGTCCCGGCTCGTCCTGTCCTCAGACACAGTGACCCTCGATGACGCGGACGGCACCGACACCGTCTTCACGCGACAGCCCGACGGCTCGTATACCGCGCCGGAGGGTGTGTCCTACGCATTGGCAGCCGTGACCGGCGGGGGCTACGCCCTGACCACGCCCAACGGTCCAACCCGCACCTTCGACGCGGCCGGACGTCTGACAGGCCTGGTAGACGCGGCTGGCGAAGGCCTGCGACTGGCCTACACCTCAACCGGACGCATCGCCTCTGCCACCGATGCCGAGGGACGTACGGCAGCCTTCTCCACCGACAGCGCAGGACGTCTACTGCGTGTCACCCTCTCCGACGGCCGACGCGTCACGTACCTGTACACCAGCCAGAGCTACCTGTCGGCAGTGGCAGGCGTGGACGGCACCATCCGGACCTACACCTATGACGCGCAGGGACGCCTCATCGTCTGACGCAAGATATCGGCCGACTTCGGCGCACGCCAGATTCAAGGAAGGTCACGAGAATCCGCTCACTAGTCGCGGGTGAGCTGCCCGCCGCTTCGATGATCGGCCGTCAGTCCTGCGGCGGTGCCCCCCGGCAAACGTGCCGCAAGTTCGCTGCGTGAGCGAATGCCGAGCTCGGATGACCGCCTTCGGGCAATCGAATGCGATCGGATGCAGCTGGTTTGCCTGTTTGGTGCCGCGCAGCCCTTCCTCCCGGTCACGATGGAGGGCATGCAACTCGGGGGGCGCCGGTACCGGCGTGTGTGGCGGGCCGTCATGGCCGTGGGCGGCCTCACCACGACGGCATGTGCCGTCTGGGTGGCGTACGCCCTCCAGCGCGGTGGCCTGGAACCCGCCGATACCGCAGGCGTGGTGGGCCTGGTGTTCGGCGTGGCCGGATTCTGGGCGGCAGTGGCTGCGCTGCGTCAAAAGCCCTGGGACCAGCCTGATCTCGCGGCAGCAACCGAGGCTCTGGCACGCAACGTCATGCGCCTGGAGGAAGAGTCCCTCCACCAGCTGCGGGGCGCCGACTTCCCGGCGATCGACCTCGCCTTCACCCTGCGCGATCAATACCGGCGCGCAGAGGTACGCAATGAGTCCGGCACACTGCAACACGGACGGCTGAGCGAGGCATCGGCATTCTTCCGCGCCGCCCGGCCCCGACGTCTGGTCATCACCGGCGGCGCCGGGGCCGGAAAGACCGTACTGGCGGCTTCCCTGGTACTAGCTCTGCTCGAGGAGCGGCAGGCCCACGAGCCCGTGCCAGTTCGCCTGTCGCTGGCGGGCTGGGACACCGCACGCCCCCTGGGCGAGTGGATGGTGGAACACCTGGTCCGGGACCGGGGCTTCGACCTCCATCCAGCCGTGGCCACGGCACTGGTCGAGCACCACCGGGTGCTGCCCGTACTGGACGGGCTCGACGAGATGGACGCCGAGACAACCCCGGTCGACCAGTCCAGAGCCCGGGCCGCGCTGCGTGCCCTCAACAGCATGCCCCAGGGAAGCGGCCCGGCATCCGCCGTGCTGACCTGCAGGCACGACCGCTACGCCGAACTTGCCGGCCACGGATACCAACTACGGGACGCAGCCTGGGTCCACCTGCAACCGGTCGCCCTGGACGTCGCGGTCGACTATCTGAAGCGGCGCGACAGCGACGGCCGGTGGGAGACTGCGTTGACTGAACTCACCACAGGCCATGCCCCAGTACTTCAACAGGTGCTGACCACACCCTGGCGACTGACGCTCGCCGCGACCGTCTACGCCGAGGACGGCGACCCCGCAGAACTGACCGCGTTCACCACGGCCGCCGAGGCTGACACCCACCTGCTGCGTCGCTTCGTCCCGGCAGCCAGCCGCCTCCATCTCCCTGCCTCCAGCCACCACTACGCAGACCAGATCCACCGATGGCTGCACATCCTGGCGGCCTACCTGACCACCCCACCGCCAGGCGCCGGCCCGGTCGGCGCCGACCTCATCCTGCACCGCCTGTGGCCCATTGCAGGACCGCGTAAAGCCCGCTACGCCCACGCCGTTGTCGCCACCCTCATTCTCACAGCGGCCGTCGGCCTGCTCAGCGCCCTGTCGTTGCTCTCGCCGACCGCGCCTCCGCTCGCCTTCCTGGCCGCTGCCGGAGCGACCGTCTGCCTGCTGAGCCTGCGGCGGTGGACGCAGAAATGGCCACGCCCGCACAGGCCGGCCGGCGTGCATCGTCTCCGTACGGTTGAGTCGATCCTCCTGGCCACGAAATCTGCGTTCTCGGCCTTGCTGGTCGTGGCAGCGTCAGGCGGTTTCTTCCTTGGCACCGAGCATGCTGTGGCCTACCTGTCCGAGCCGCACCGGCCGGACTGGTACGTGCCGGTGCTGGTGGTTGCAGCAGCAGTGGTTGCCGCGCTGGCCGTGCTGACAGCAGCGTCGTCCTTCACACGCTGGCTCGCCGAGTTGTCCGACGCCACTCCGGACCGTGTCACCACGCCGCGCAAGACGCTCACCAATGATCTGATTGCGGGAACGCTGACCTCACTCGCCTTCTCCCTCATCGCTGGTGTCACTGCCGGCCTGACCATGGGGCTCTGGTTCGGCCTCGGACTCGCTCTGGCAGCACTCGCAGGCGTCGTGATCGTGGCTGATGCCTGGATGCGTTACGTCGTTCTCCTCCTGTGCACTCGGCGGCGCCTGCCGTGGCAGCTAGCCGCCTTCATGGACTGGGCCTACGACGCCGGACTCCTGCGGATCTCGGGCACCGCCTACCAGTTCCGCCACCGCGAGCTTCAGGACTGGCTCGCGGCCAACCCCCACCCCGTCTCCTGAGACGTGTCTTCGGCAGGCTTGAGCGATTCATGGCATAGGCCGGGCAGGCCGCCATCTGAACGCCCCAGAAGTTCGGGACCAGCGAGGATGCGCTGCAACTGGCGGTCATACTCTGAGGGGCACCTCCGCGCACCAGCTCGAGCTCAAGTCTTTTGCGCCATTTCCGATGCCCTACGTCGAGGGCCGGCACCGTCTTCGATGCCGCCCTGGCGTACGACCACAGGACACAAGGGGCTCCGACAGGCACCGAATGGCTTCCTGTCCAGGCGCTCCGGCCTGCCCCGATTTCCCTCGGTTATCAGCAAAACCTCCCGCGGCAGGCATCCCATTAGTTACGGTCTGTACTCACAGGACCGCCAGCTAGTTCAGCCCCCGACAACCGTTTCCCACCACCAGTCGGCGGTGCCTGGCTCGGCAAGAACGACACAGGGAACAGTTGATGACCGACAACGACTCTGAGCCCCCCGGCGCCGCCAGCACCGCGTTCGGCCGTGTTTCCGCCGCTGTGCCCGGTTGGCAGTCGTCTGCAGGCCTCCTCGCTAGCGGCGCCGAGGACGAGGTGGGGAAGGTGGCCGGCACCGAGGACTCCACTCCGCTGAAGTTCCATGTGGCGCTGTCTCCAGACGCCTATCTGCAGCTCGACGACGTGGTCAGCACTCGCCGAGAGATCCCCGGGCGAGGCATGATCGTGACCTCCGGTGTGGTGACCGAGGTCGTCGCCCGCCACGAGGGCGCCGCGTTCGGCTCGGATGTCTTCCTCATCGCCGACGGAATCCTGCCGGCGACGGTGCAGGAAATCGCCGAGGTCACCACCACCCGCGTCGACCCCGAGTGCTACGTCCCACCACGCCCCGGCGAGGTCGCCGTCCGGGCCGCGGGCATGGCCCGGGACGCCGCGCTGTACTTCGACCGGATGGACGCACGCATCCCCGCCGGCATCGGCCGTGACGGCGAACCGATCTACCTCAACCTCGAGTTCCTCGACGGCACCCGCGGCGCCCACGTATCGATCTCGGGCATCTCAGGAGTGGCAACCAAGACCAGCTTCGCACTGTTCTTGATGCACTCGCTGTTCACCTCGGGCGCCCTTGGCGCCCGTGCTGTCAACGCCAAGGCCCTGATCTTCTCGGTCAAGGGCGAGGACCTGCTGTTCGTCGACCAGCCCAACACTCGTCTCGACGAGAGCCTGCGAGCCCAGTACGCCCAACTCCGCCTGCCCGCCAGCCCTTTCGCCTCGGCCGGCTTCTACGCCCCGCCGCTGCCCGGTGACACCACCGGCCGCCCCCACGTCACCGGCAGGACCAGCGGCGTCACCGCCTTCTGGTGGACCCTGGCCGAGTTCTGCCAACGCGAGCTGCTGCCGTATGTGTTCGCCGACGTCGAGGACGAGAAGAACCAATACACGATCGTCGTGCACCAGGTCACCAGCCGACTGCGCCGCGAGTCCCAGCCCGCCGGCAACGACGGCGCGGTCACCATCGACGGAACCATCCTCCGCACCTGGCCCGACCTGGTCGACTTCATCTGCGACAAGGTCACCGACGACCTCACCCGCGCGGACTGGGCGGGCCCGGCCATCGGCCTGGGCACGGTGAACGCGTTCGTGCGACGGCTGCGATCGTCCCAGCGGCCGCTCGGGCCCCTGCTGCGCGGCGACCTGAGCACGGTCACCGACCACCCCGTTTCACACTCCATCGACACCTCGCAGCAGCAGGTCACCGTGGTGGACCTGCACAACCTGCCGGAACGGGCCCAGCGGTTCGTTGTCGGTGTCGTGCTGGCCGCGGAGACCGCCCGCAAGGAGCAAGCCGGCCCGGGCGGACTGCTGTTCACCATGGTCGACGAACTCAACAAATACGCGCCTCGCGAGGGCTCTTCCCCGATCAAGGACGTCCTGCTGGACATCGCCGAACGCGGCCGCTCGCTCGGCATCATCCTCATCGGCGCCCAGCAGACCGCCTCCGAGGTGGAACGGCGCATCGTCTCCAACTCCTCGATCAAGATCGTCGGCCGGCTCGACGCCGCCGAGGCTGGCCGACCCGAGTACGGCTTCCTGCCCCCCTCGCAGCGCCAGCGCGCCACGCTCGCCAGGCCCGGCACCATGTTCATCTCCCAACCGGAGATCCCGGTGCCGCTGGCCGTCGAATTCCCCTTCCCTGCCTGGGCCACCCGGCTCTCCGAAGTCGCAGACCCCACCTTCACCACCAGCACCTCCACAGCGGGCCAGACCACCGGCGGCGCAGCGCGACCGGACCCGTTCAACAGGCTGCCCAGGCCCGAGAACGATCCGTGGCCCGACGACACCGACGACGGCGCCATCGACGAGCCGCCCTTCTGACGACTGCCACCGCACTCCGCGGCCCACTGACGCGACACGCTGCTCTGCCTCAGCCACCCGAAAAGGACCCGCCCCGTGAAGTTCCTTCACACCTCCGACTGGCACATCGGCAAAACACTCAAGAGCCGCAGCCGGCTCGACGAGCAGGCGCGCGTCCTGCGGGAAATCACACAGATCGCCATCGACAACGACGTCGATGCCGTCCTCATAGCCGGCGACATCTACGAAAACGCCGCACCGACCGCGGACGCCCAGAAACTTGTCGTACGCACCCTGCTCCACCTCGCCAGGCAGAACATCGAGGTCGTCGTCATCGCCGGCAACCACGACCACGGCGCCACGTTCGAGGCCTACAAGCCGCTGATGGACGTCGTCGGCATCCACGTCTACGGCCAGGCCAGACCAGCCACGAAGGGCGGCGTGCACACCTTCCACGCCAAGTCCACCAACGAGCAGGTCAACGTCGCCGTCCTGCCGTTCCTCTCCCAGCGCTACGCCGTCCGCGCCGCCGAGATCATCGCCAACACCCCATCGCAGAACGTCGGCGCCTACGACCAGCTCGTCCGTGACGTCCTCGACAACCTGACAGGAACGTTCGCCCCGAACGCCATCAACATCATCATGGCCCATTTGACGTGCACAGGCGGCACCTTCGGCGGAGGTGAGCGACCCGCCCAATCGATCATGGAATACCACGTGCCTGCCGCGATCTTCCCCGTCGAGGCACACTACGTAGCCCTGGGACACCTGCACCGCCGGCAGGAAATCCCGGCAGCCTGCCCGGTGCACTACAGCGGCTCTCCCTACGCCATCGACTTCGGCGAGCAGAACAACACCCACGTCGTCTGTCTCGTCGAGGCGTCCCCCGGCACCCCCGCACACATCACCGACATTCCCGTCACTGCCGGCCGCAGGCTGCGCACCATCGAGGGAACCGTCGCCCAGCTCACCGCCGACCCCGCCAGCTACGGCGAGGACTACCTCCGGCTGGTGGTCACCCAGCCCGGCTACGCCGGCATGCGCGACGACCTCTACGAAGCCCTCCCCAACGCCCTGCAGATCCTGATCCACCCCGACCATGCGAGTACCGGCGCTACCGCAGGGATCGGCGTCCACCAGCCGGTCAGGACGCCTGCGCAGCTGTTCGCCGACTACTGCGACAGCGTCGGCGTCAGCGACGACCGGGTCACTGATCTGTTCAACCAGCTCCACGATGACCTGACCCGCTCGACCACCCGTCCCTGACACCAAAGGCCTGCCGACACCCGCTCAAAGGAATCCCACAGATGCGTCCCGTTCGCCTGGAGCTCAACGGCTTCGCCGGCTTCCGCGCACCCACCGTGGTCGACTTCACCGACACCGACTACTTCGCCCTCGTCGGCCCCACCGGTTCAGGCAAGTCCACCATCCTCGACGCGCTGACATTCGCCCTGTACGGCTCGGCCTACCGATGGGGGCGCAGCAACGCCATCGCCTACGCGCTTGCCCCCACGAGCAACCGGTGCACGGTCTCGCTCACCTTCGACGTCGGCTCGCAGCGCTACCAGGTCGCCCGCGAGGTCCGCCGCATCGGCCAACAGATTCAGCAGAAGTCCGTCAGCCTGGTGCAGTTCGCCGACCCCACCGCCACCGTGGTCGAGGCCGACGGGCCGCAGCCCGAAGTGCTGGCCGGGGAAATCAAGGAACTCAACCCCACCATCGAGAAGTTGCTCGGCCTGTCCTTCGACGACTTCTGCCAGTGCGTGGTCCTGCCCCAGGGCGACTTCGCCCGCTTCCTGTCCGCCAACGCCAGCGCACGGCAGCAGATCCTCCTCAAACTCCTCGGCGCCGCCGAGTACGAAGGCATCGGCAAACGCGCCAGCGCCCAGGCCGACCAGGCGGCCAACGAGGTCGAGATCCTCAACGACCAGCTGAGCCGGCACGCTGACGCCACCCCCGAAGCCGAGGCCGCCGCACAGGCGCGTGTCGAGACGCTTGAACACCTGGCCGTCACCGTCGACCAACTCGTGCCTCAGATCACCACAGCACACGCCCGCGCAGTTGAGGCCGACGCCCGAGCCGACATGCTGCGCGGCGAGGCCACTCTACTGACCTCCATCCGCACCCCCGACGGCATCGAAGAGCTGCAACGTCAGGCCACCCAGGCGCACGCAGCGGCCCGGCAGGCCCGTGACGAAGCCGACGCGGCCGCCCAGACCCTCTCCGACGCCACCAAAGAGGCCCAGTCCGGCCCCCAGCGCACCGACCTGGCCCGCACCCGCGAGCGGTACACCGAGAAGTCAACCCTGATGGGGCGCCGAGACGGCGCCATCGCCGATGCGGAGCGCGCCCAGGAGCAGGTGACGCAGCGCGAAGAACAGCTGAAGGCGGCGAAGGACGCCGTCGACGAGGCACGCCGTGTTGCCGAGGAGACCCGTGAGCGCCGCGACCACGTCCGGCAGACGCACGAGAAGCTGCAGCGTCGCCGACAACTGCTCGCTGCCGTCCACACCCCGGTCGGAGTCACCGACCTGACCAGCCGCGCGGCCGCCCATGCCGACAAGGCGGAAGCCACCGCCGGGCAGCTGACGGCGGCCCGGGACCGGCACGAGCAGGCTGTCCATGCACTGGCCGCTGTCGGCGATGGCAGCCGCCTCACGGACGCGCACCAGACCCTCGACCAACTCATCGACGTCATCGGCGCACTCACCGACGCCGCCAGCGAACTGAACGACTTCGCCGAGACGACCAGCCGGACCGCACAGGCGAAAGCCGGTGCACAGGCGCGCCTGAACACGGCCATCTCCGCGCTCGAACAGGCCCAAGCCCTCGCCGGTGCCGCCCAGTTGCGCCCCCATCTTCAGGTAGGCCACGACTGCCCGGTCTGCGAGCAGAACGTCACCACCCTCCCGCCGCCACTGTCCGACCCCGCGCTGGACGCAGCCGAGGAGGCGCGGGCCGCGGCCGCAGAAGAGCACCGTGACCTGCTGGCCCAACACGAGGACGCCAAAACGCAAGCCGCCGCCAAACAGCGGACCGTCGACCAACTCACCACCCAGCGCTCCCTGCTCGACACGAGGCTGAGCACGCTGCTGCCCGACCGCCCCGCCGGTAACAACCGCGACTGCACCGCCGACCGCGCCCAACTTGACGAACTCACCGCATCCCGCGACCAGTTGACCGCTGATGAGCGCCAGGCCCGCGACGCGCTGCAGACGGCCCAAACCGCGCACGATTCCGCCACGTCGGCCGTGGCCGCGCTGCAGCGAGAACTCGACCGGGCCCGCAACGCCCTGCACTCGATGCTGGGCACGGTGGCCGCCCTCGATCCGCCCGCAGCCGACACCGACGATCTGACCGCCAACTGGGCCGGCCTGGAGGCCTGGGCCCGCACCCAGACCGCCACCGCAGAACGCGATCTCGACGCCGCCGCAGCCGAAACCACCGACGCCGAAAAGGCACACACGGACGCGACCCTTGCGCGAGAGGCAGCCGACCGTGCACAGGCCGACGCCCAGACCGCCCACACCGCAGCCGCCCGGGACGCCGCAACCGCCGACCTTGAAAAGACGAACCTGATCGGCCGCCTGAGCGAACTCGATACGCTCCTGGACCAAGCGACGCCGGAAGACGAACTGACGGCCCTGTTCGAGGAATGCGGCCGTCTCGAGGCGGCCGTTACGACAGCCACCGCCAACGCCGGTAATACACGGGCGACCGCCAAAACAGCGGCGGCCGAGCAGGAACAGTGGCAAGACCGCACCGCGAAAGCCCGATCCGTGTTGACCACCACCCGGGATACGGTGGCGGCGCTGAACCCACCGAGTCTCGACACCGACGACCTCGCCACCGCCTGGTCCACCCTGAGTGGCTGGGCCAGCCGGTCGGTCAGCGACCGGCAGGCTGCCACCGCGCGCGCCGAATCCCACGCGCAGAGCGCCCACGCCGAAGCCGATCAGCTGCTGGACCGCCTGGAGACACTCCTGCGCGACAGCGACCTGGATCCCCAAGCACTGGGCGACGGCCCAGGGCGTGCCGCCCAGGCCCCGCGGATCGTCGCGGTCACCGCCGAACGCGCACGCGGCCAGGTCGAGACGATCCAACGCAGCCGTGCCGACGCCGCCTCGATACAAGAAAGGATCGAGGCTGCCCGCGACAAGCAGCAGGTGGCCGCCGAACTGGCCCGGCTGATGCGATCCAACAGGTTCCCCCAGTGGCTCGCCAACTCCGCCCTCGACACCCTGGTCGCCGGTGCCTCCCAGTCACTGCGCCAACTATCAGGCGACCGCTTCGACCTCAGCCACCAAAAGGGCGAGTTCTACGTCATCGACCACTTCGACGCCGATTCCGCGCGCTCGGTGCGCACCCTGTCCGGCGGCGAAACCTTCCAGGCCAGCCTGGCCCTTGCCCTGGCTCTCTCCGACCAACTGGCCGGCCTGGGCGGCGCCACGAAGCTGGAGTCCATCTTCCTCGACGAAGGGTTCGGCACCCTCGACGCCGATTCGCTCCAGACCGTCGCCGACACCCTGGAAAACCTCGCCCAGGGAGAGCGGATGGTCGGAGTGATCACCCACGTCACCGCACTCGCCGAACAGATCCCGGTGCAGTTCCACGTCCAGCGCGACACCCGCACCTCCACCATCACCCGGCAGGGCACATGACCATCGCAGCACAGGCCTCCCGGATGAGGTTCCACGTCGACGGCTGGGACCCCACCTACGGCTCCAGCGTCGAGAACGCCGAATACAACATTGCCGACTCCACCGCCAAGGTCACCCCCCACATCGAACTCGCCCCGGCCGACTGGAAGCCCATCTCACCCTCCCAAGTGTCGGCACCAGGCGCCGTCCTGTTCGTCGACGGCGTCCGCCGCGTCGAAGCCCGCATCTGGATCGAACAACCCCCATCCGGGTTCGTCGACGGCGTCCGCCGCGTCGAAGCCCGCATCTGGATCGAACAACCCCCATCCGCCGAACCGGCCACGAGCACCGGCAACACCGTCCGGGACGCCCAGATGGCCCTGTGCGCCTCCTACGCGGCAGGCACCGTCTGCTGCTGCCCCGACCGCGGCGCACACCTGCTGACCATCGACTACCAGCGAGGCCTGTTCACCACCGCCACCAACGCCGCCGACGTGCCCACCACCGCCGGAACCTACAAGGCCACCATCACCCCCGACGACCAGGACCAGAACCTCGCCGTGCTCCTGTCCACGGCACTCCAACGCCAACTCACCGAGCTCGAGGTCCTCGTTGCCACCCACGCCCGTACCGCCCTGACCGGCCACGGCGTCCCCGACGGCTCGGACCTCCTGGTCGTAGACGGCCCCCTGCGCGGCCGCACCCACCTGCCGCGCGCCCTGGGATTCATCAAGTCCCACCGCACCGCCTACCTGCCACCCGACCTGCACGCCATGATCGCCACCCTCGCCCCCGGCGAACGCAGCCCGGTGTTCTTGATGGGTACCTCCTGGGACCGCCACGCCTGGTACCTGCGACTCCCATGCACCCCCGGTGCCCCATGGGCCGGGATCGTGCGACTGGAATGCGCCGCCGACATCCCCGCGGCCGCGGCGATCGAGCTGGCCAACCTCTCCCAGGCCCTCCTGCCGCGGTACGCCAGCATCGAGTACAAAGACACCCGGGCCCCGCAAAACCTGGTGCCGGTCGCCGGCCTGGAAAGAGAACTACGCCGCCACCTGGGCAACCCCATCCTGCTCAGCCGCGCCCTCCGCGTGGCATCGGCAAGCTGAACCGCCCACACTGCCTGCAATACCACCGCCCACACCGCCGAGCAGTCTCCCCGCAGCATCCATGACCGCCTCACCAGTCTCATGCCCCGGAGCGGCACCCCCTCATGGTCAACCCAGCCCTCGAACTGCGCCCCCACCAAAGGGAAGCCGTCACAGCGACCACCCGCGTCCTCGGTAGCCACCCCCGCGCGAGCGTGATCGCCGCGTGTGGCACCGGCAAGACTCTCATCGCCGCCCGCACCACCGCCCGCATCGCCCCGCGCGGACGGGTTCTGGTGCTGCTGCCGACACTGGACCTGCTGTCCCAGGCGATCCGCTCCTGGCGCCTGGCCGGCCGCAAGGGAGCAGCCATCGCCGTATGCTCCGCCCGCCAGGCCCTCGACCACGAACCCTTCGGCGCCGACATCCCCCTCACCACCGACCCCGCCGAACTGGCCGCTCTGCACAGGCAGCTCGGCCCCGGCCCGGTCACCGTCTACGCCACCTACGCCTCCCTGCCCGCCGTCATCGCCGCCCACCGCGACCACCGCCTGCCCCCATGGGACCTGGTGGTCGTCGACGAGGCCCACCGCACCGCGGGCCGCCTGGGCAAGGCCTGGGCCGCCGTCCACCACGACGACCAGGTGCCCGCCGCCCGCCGGCTCTACCTGACCGCCACCCCCCGCATCTGGGATGCCGACGACGCCCCGGACGGCGACGGAGCAGAGACGGCGGCCTCCATGGACGACGAGACCCTCTTCGGCCCCGTCGCCTACCACCTCAACCTCTCCGACGCCATCGATCTCGGCCTGCTCGCCGACTACCAGATCCTCGTCCCCGTCGTCACCGACACCGACCTGCGCGACTGGCTGGCCACCGGAGCCGGCGCAGGTGTCGATGGACTGCATCTGGCTGGCCGTCAGGTCGCCGCGCTGCGCGCCATCCACGACCACAAACTGCGCCGCATCCTGACCTTCCACCACCGCGTCGCCGACGCCCGCGCCTTCGCCACCACCCTGACCGAGACGGCCGCCGCCCTTCCCGCCCCCCTGCGCCCCCAGGGACTGTGGGCGGACTGGGTCAGCGGCCACCACACCCCGCAGATCCGCCGCCGCCTCCTGCTCGAATTCACCTCCCACACCAGCCCCGACACCCCGGCCGTCCTGTCCAACGCCCGCGTGCTGGGGGAGGGCATCGACGTCCCCGACATCGACGCGGTGGTCTTCGTCGACCCCAAGAACAGCCCCGTCGACACCGTGCAGGCCGTCGGCCGCGCCCTGCGCCAGCAACCCGGCGCCGGCAAGAAGGCCACCCTCGTCGTCCCCGTCTACCTCACCCCGGACGAAGACCCCGACGACCTCCTCGGCGCCGACGCCTACACCCCGCTCTGGCGCACCATCCAGGCTCTGCGCGCACACGACGACCGCCTCGAAGCCCGACTGTCCGACCCGCGCACCCACCGTCCCACCATGCCCTCCGAGGACCCCGAAGCCTGGCTGCGTTTCGACCGCCCGACCCAGGCCGACGAAATCGCCCTCGCCCTTTCCCTGCGTGTCCTGGCCCCCAAGAGCGCCGAATGGCGCCGTGGCCTGGCCGCGGCCCGCCGCTTCCGCCACACCCACCACCACCTCGACGTCCCCCAGACCTACGAGGACCCCGCCGGCTATCCCCTGGGGCGCTGGCTGACCTGGCAACGCCACCTGCACACCAAGGGCACGCTCGACGCTGTACGCGTGCATGCCCTCGAACGCCTCGGCATCATCTGGGACCCCCGCCAGCAGGCCTTCGACCGCGCCCTGGCCCACGCCGCCGCCTACGCCGCCCGCCACGGCCACCTCGCCGTACCCGTCGACGAGGTCCACGACGGCTTCCCCCTCGGACGCTGGCTGGCCACCCAGCGCACCCGCGCCGAGACCCTCAACCACCAGCGCGCCACCGCGCTCGCGGCCCTGGACCGGTGGTGGAATCCACCCTGGCCGATCACCTGGCAACGGGCCTACCACGCTGCCCGTCAGAACCTGGCAGCCAACAAGACGGCCGCCGAGGCAGAGAGCTGGCTTGAGACCCAGCGCGCCCGTTCCGACCGCCTACACCCTGAACAGAAGTCGCTGCTCCAGGAGTTGGGGCTCGTCGAACTACCCGACACATCCTCCTCCCTACCGGTGGAGAGCCACCTGCCGGCGCGCGAGCGCGCCTTCCAGCGCGGACTGGCCGCCGCACGGGCCTTCCGCGCACGCGAAGGCCATCTCAACGTCCCCCAGCGCCATATCGAGGAGATCGAAGGCGACTCAGTGCGCCTGGGCCAGTGGCTGAGCAACCTGCGCCGACGTCGTCCCGGCCTCAGCCCACAGCGGCAGGCTGCCTTGGCCGAACTCGGCCTGCAGATGTAGCACGTGCCCGACTGGCTGCCGTACCTCATCATGCCCACGAGGTCGAGCCGCGGTGGCGTCAGGACTGCACGGTCCCGTGCTGCGACGCAGGAAGGGAGTTGGCGGAGGCACTCAGCGGTGCAGGCACCTCGGGCGGCAGCACGAGAGCGGGCAGCACGATCTGCCCGTCAACGTAGCGGGCGGTACGGCGGCGGTGGTACCAGGCCCTCAACCCCGCCCGGATGAGAGCCCGTCGGGAGGCGCGGGCACGCCGGTTCCAGTCGCGGCGCTGCGCTTTCCACTGCCGGTAGCGGATGCGGTTCGCCTGCATCGTCACGGCATCTGCGGACTCACCGGGCTGCATGGCTTTGACCACGGTGGCGATGGCGGCCGCGATCGTACGGATGAGCACGATCAGCATCGTGAAGAGCAGCAGCGGCAGTACGACCTTCATCGGCGCGCCCATAGCGACCAGGTCGGAGATCAAGCCGTTCATGTCTTCCTTGGACTCGGGGCCTCACACGAAGCCCAGCGGATGCAGGTCCGGTGGGGCCGGCACCTGCTCATTGAGCCGAAGGGCCCCCGATCACCCGGGGGCCCTTCGCTACGACCTCGTGCCTGGCGCGCACGAAGTCCCTACAGCCGGGCGACCTGCCCCGGCAGGTCAGTACGCTCCGACTCATCGGCGTCCGGGGCAAGGACGAGCCGGGGCAGCCGGACAGCGGGGGCCGGCGTGTAGCGCCGGAGCACCCGCGGCAGCACGGTGTTCCATCCGATGGCGAACAGCGCGATCAGCAGGACGCCGAGCGCGATCATGATTGCGATAAGAGGCACGTCAGACTCCTAGTTCTGACTGGCCCGCTCCTACCCCCGTAGGGATCGGGCCGGTCTTGGGGCCGCCCCCGCATCTGTTGGCGCAGGCCGGGGGCGGCGTCATTCCTTTCCGAAGCGTGGGGCCACCACCTCGTGGCCCCCAGAGGAGTGGCTAGCTCCCCCCGCCCCCGTACGGGCCCTGACCGGTGGGCCCGTACGGGAGCGGGGCGCTCTAGTCGCCCCCCTCGCGGGGCGGGGGAAAGCCGAGGTGCCGGAACTTGCCCTCACGCCAGGCTTTCCTGACCTTGCGCATGGCCTTCCACTTCAGCGTGGCGACCGCTGCGGAGGTGGTGGGCGGCTCCAGCCATTCCGCGACGACGGCGTTCTCCTCCCCGAGCACCTGGGCGAGAACGTAGACGTCGGCTTCGCGCTTGGACAGCACACCGGAATCGCGGATTCCCTGCACCGTCTCGATCAGTTCGTGGTTGTAGGACAGGATGCCGTCGAGCTGCGGGTCGCTCACACTCTTCGCCCGCAGGATCTCCAGCTTCTCCTCGCCGACCAGAACCTCGATCGTGGCGCGCAGCTTGCTCAGCTCGTTCGTGACGCAGCGGTTGAGGTAAGACTCGAGGTGCTCCACCGGGCCCTGGCTCTGCAGCGTCCTCTCGAAGCTGATGAGGACCTTCTGCCACATGTCCTCCGCCCTCGCCCGGCCAGCCTTCTTGGCCATCCGTGCGATGTGGAGCCCACTGTGCTCTAGGGCCGCAGCCAGCTGTGCGCGCGCCGTGTCCGAGAGACCTCCCGGAATGTCTGTCGAGGCCATGTCCTCGGTGGTGGTGAGCTGTCCCGCGCGGGCCGGCGGCCCTGCTACTAGCTCGGGGGATGCGGGGCGATCGCCGCCTTGCATCGCTTCAGCCATCTGGTGCTCCTGGTCGAAACGGGTGGGACACCACCTCTCAGTCGACCGGGGACACTCTCATCACCACATCCGGACACATTTCTTTGGCAAGTCGTCGACCCCTCCCAGGGGCTCTTAGGCCGGAATGCACCCAATCCGGGCCGGCGTAGCCACCACAAGGACGTGTCCGGCCGATCACGTACGTGGGCGGTCAGGCACGATGCCTGTCGGCTTGGCGCTTCAGCCCGGGCCGGGAGGTGTCATCGAGTCACTTCCCTCCGGCGAGATCCGCGCGGTCAGACCGACCGGCTGCTCCTCGCGCCAGCCGGCACGAGGCGGGAGGCTTCAGGCCAGTGGCCTGACTGCGCCCTGGCGGGGCCGCTCGGCTTGACCACACTGCACAGCAGGGAGGAATTCATCCCGGCCGGTGCAACAGGGGGCAGAAATGGCGGCTAAACGTCGGGGCAGGGCGGTGCGCAGACGGCACATCGCCCGGAACACACAGCAGGCGTCCTCGCTGCGCTGGTCCTGTTAGGTCTGCTGCGGCCCATGCTGTTGCTCTATCTCGGCACCCTGCTTGCTGCCGCGGGAATCGGCTGGATGGTGTGGCGCCTCTGGCGTACCGACCGGCTGCTGCGAAGCAGGGACACCGCCTGGAGGCGACAGGAGGACATCGCAGCAGGACAGCGGACGCTGGCTGCCATCGACACGATGTCCGGCACCGAGTTCGAGGAAGTGGTCGCCGAGTTATGCCGCCGTGACGGTTGTACAGAGGTACGCCGAGTGGGCGGCGCCGGGGACAATGGAGCCGACGTGCTTGGCCAGCTGCCCGATGGCCGGACCATGGTGATCCAGTGCAAGCGGTACGCACCCCACCGTACGATCGCCAGCCGCGAAGTACGCGATCTGCTGGGGGCCAAGGTGCACTTCGCTGCGGACGTGGCCATCTTCGTCGCCACCACACGCTTCAGCCCCCAGGCCGAGGCGTTTGCGGTCAAGCACAACATCCTCACCCTGCACCGTGACTTCTTCGGTCTGTGGAACAACGGGACACCGCTGCTGTCCTTGGCCGAAGTCAACGGACGGGGACAGGGACAAGCCCGCCACCGAGCGCGCTGGAAACAGACCTACTCCAAGTAACCAGCCACACGACCCAGTTGGGCGGGTCTGTTCGGACCATGATCAGTGAGGGCAAGCGGCACAGCACACCGGCCCCGCCAGCCCTGAGTCCGGACGAGGCACGGCAGCAGCCAACCGCCCATCAGCTGCGCCAGCGCCGGGTCTAGAAGCCGCCGCGCCCACCGTCACCGCGCCTACTCGCTCAGCCCTTCCTGGTCGCCGAAGCCCGGGTGCTTCTCATCAGCGCTCTTCGCCAGGTGCAGCGGTGCGGGCAGGTTGGTGCGCCCGTCCCACATGGCGGCCTGCTCCGAGAGCCGCGCGGCAAGACCGGCCAGCTGTTCCTCGCGCCACCCGCCGCGGTGGGCGACGACGTACTCGGTACGGGTCATGGCATGGAACGGGGCGCCCATCTGGGCCAGTTGCCCGCCGGGCAGGGTGCGGCGCGTGTACTGGGTGCCGGTGCGCTGGCCTCCGGCGTGCTGGCGGGACTGCCCGGAAAACAGCCAGGACACCACACCGCCGTGATCGTGCCGGTAGAGGATCTTCTCCGGCATGACCGGCTGCAATGGGTTGGCCGGCAGCTTGCCCACCCCGCCGGTACGCCGTGACGGCTGAGGTGTGCCCTGCCCGTTGCCCACCCTGACGACCGCGATATCCCGTCCCTGCGCCATCAGGCTCTGCCCGGGAACAGCGCCGTCCCCGAGCCGGTCGTTGCACAGGCCGGGCCAGATTCGCTCACGCTCCTCGGCGAAGACGATGATCGGATACCGGTCACCGAGCGCAGCCAGCGCCCGCTCCACAGAGGCGCGTACGTTGTCCGGGCCCCCGTGGTCCTCCCGCAGGTGATGCCCCTTCTTACCGATGGGGCCGGCATGGTGCAGGGCCCGGGCCTGGGCCAGCGGGAGCCAGCCCTGCTCGCTGTACATCAGAGTGGGCCAGTAGGCGTCCTCGCCGAGCGGGATCCTCATGGCGACCAGCGTGATGGCCAGTACGGCCGGTCTGCGGGGGCGGCCGGGTCGCTCGTCGAAGCGGTGGTAGCGGGTCCACAGCCCTACCGCCACGGCTTCCCGATCCAGGGCGGTGTCACGTGCGTTGCGGTGGAAGGCGGTGGCGGCCAGACGGTTGTCGATGATGCCGGAGTCGCAGTGCAGGCTGCCGAGCGCGATCTGCACCGCATGGTCGTCCTTGTAGGCGACGTCCGGCTCCGGCAGACCCGCGTTGCGGGCCCTGGCCCGCGCGACCTTCTCGGGGGGTGTTCAGCCGGTAGGGATCGCCGGGGTCGGAGTCCATGGTGATGAACTGCGAGGGGATGCCCCGCTCGGCGAAGAGCACTTTGAGCGCATGCTTGGCGTCCGTCACCCCGGCCTCTTTCTCCTGCTCGGTGGGGTAGCGCGTCTCGCACAGGGCGGTAACCAGCGCCCGCCCGGCACCGGGCTTGAACCAGGGCAGCGTGTTCAGGATCAGGCTGCGGTCGTGGCTGCCGTGGCGGACGAGCTCGGGCAGCCGCACCGCCACGAGCTCGGGCAGCCGCACCGCCACGAGCTCGTACCCGGACGCCAGCACCACCGGCTGCTCATCGGGCAGATCGGCCAGTTCGGGCCGCGCGTAGTCGCGGGCCAGCTGCCCCATCACCCGCGTACGCCACTCGGCCGACTCGTACAGCACGACGGTGCGCACCGTATCGAGGCGGGCAACTGCCATGGCGCCGGCCATCCTGTCGGCCGGCACGTAGGGCGGAAGGCTCCCGCCCGGCTTGGTGATCTTGATGGAGGTTCCGGCGTAGACGACGGGCTCCTGACCGAAGACCTGCCCGGCATGTTCTTCGAGCCGGGCGTGGAACATCGCCCCGGCGCCCTTGTCGATCGGGTGCTTGCCCGTGCGGTGCACGCCGCGCACCTCTGTCAGTTCGTCCAGCCCCCTCAGGGGCGGCTCGGGCAGACGGCCGACACCGCAGGCCTCGACGATCTGTGCCGTCGCCCCGCGGTAGCGGACCTCCTTGGGCTGCATGAACCCCTCCGGCCCCTTCCCCCACCGGGTGGTGATCGGGGCCTTGAGGATGATGTCCGGGTTGACGGGATGGCGCAGCAGGACGTTGCGGATGCCCTTGTAGTGGGTGGCGACGCGCGAGATCCGCGCCGACAGATGCGCGATCAGCGTCTTTCCGCCCGGGGCGGCTTCGACCTCGATGTGGATGCGTTCCATGGCGTAGCCGGCGATGCGCCGGCGTTTGCCGCTCTCCTCGTCGATCCACGTCCGTTCGTGGACCAGCGGGGCCTGCCAGGCCAGCAGGTCGCCCTCGGTGTCGAGGTGGAACCGCAGCGCAGGCAGGTTCTCGTCGACCGGGAGCGGCTGGGCGGCCAGCATGCCCGCCAGCCGCCACCCGGCCACCCGAAACGCCCAGCGGGGTCCGGTGATCCGCCCCGTGGCGTCGCGGTGCAGCAGTGAACTGAGCGGCTGGGGCCCGTCGTCGGACAGCTGCAGCAGAGCGGCCAGCGTGTCGCGGCCGTCATGCCCGTCCAGCCGCGTCTCCCACTCCCGCATCACCGTGCGCACCACAGCTTCGTCCAGCGGCCCGTGTGTGACGATCACGCTTCGCCCGGCCCATGGGCCGGTCCTGGCAGGCCGGTCGGGGTTGGTGAACATCAGCCGCTCACCGGTCACGGCGCGCGCCGCCGTCTGCAGGGACGCGATCGGCTGCACAGCGTCCTTACCGCGGGGCCTGGGCAGCCGCCGCCAGGCGGGCGCGAACGTCTCATCCTGCGGATAGGCATGGACCGCGCCCAGCAGCCGGTCATCCAGCGGGAAGGACAGGGTGAACAGGCGGCCGCGCTCGTCACTCACCACTCGTAGGTCTCCTCTTCCTCGTCCTCGGATCCGGTGGGGGAGTGCTCCGTCAGTCCCAGCAGGGCGTCGGTCATGGTGGTGCGGTAGATGGCGTCGATCAGCGGCATGTGGTCCTCGTCCTGCCATTTCCCGCGCAGCTGCCCAAGGAGGGCGGGCAGGGTGGAGTGGGCGGCGGTGTGGGTGAAGGCGGCGTCCAGCAGCCGCAGCCGCCCCGGGTCCCCGCCGCAGCGGGTGCGCCCGCCCAGCTGGATCAGCCGGGTCAGGATCTCCGCGACGACGGCGAGTTTGACGTCCTCGCCCAGCGACTTGAAGTAGCCCTGGCCGCTGCGGATGTCGTGGAAGGTCTGGCCCGCGGCGATCCGTAGCCGCTCCAGCTCTGCCGCGGGATCGGGGCCGGGCTGGCGCTGGCGGTAGGCGAGGGAGTTGACACCGGTGGCGGGCCGGCCCGCTCCGGGACGGCGCATGACCACCGAGCAGCTGCTGCTGCACCGCAGCCATCTGGTGATCATCGACGAGGCCGATGCGCTGCAGGCGCAGGCGTTCGACCGGGCGGCCCGTCAGGTGCTGCTGGCCCAGGACGGTGCGGAGCACACTCCGGTACGTGATCTCGACAGCCAGTTCCGGCGGCACTGCCACCGGCTGCCGATGAGTCTCGAACAGTTTTTGCGGCCGCTGATCAACCACCTGGTGTGGCTGGCCGAGTCTTATGTGTCCCATCTCGTCGGCGGGGTCATCCATCCCGACCGAGAGCGGCGCAGCATGGTCGTGCCGTGTCGCTGGGACGGGATGTTCGCTTCCCGGATCTTCCGGCTGGAGGCGGGTGAGCGGCCCACGGCGCAGCAGATGCAGGCGGTCAACCAGCTCTACAAGCGGGAGGGGCCGCTGGAGTTCGCTGATGAGGTCGAGGGGCTGGCGGAGCTGAGGGAGCTGCTGTGCTCGGCCACGGACCTGGCCGGCGGGTCGGACCGGCTCACCCACGCCACGCTGAAGCGCATCGGGGAAGCGTTCTCGGCGATCACCGGTGAGACGGACGAGAAGCGGCTGTCCTCCCTGGCGCTGCTGGCGGCCCGGCGGGCGTATCTGGAGGAGATGCGCAGCATCCTGCACCGCATCGTCGGGGTCGCGGCGCCGCTGCAAGGGGCGGGGATCTCCGCCAGCAACGGTCTCGTGGACGCGCTGGCCTCGCACATACCGTGGCGGGCTGCCCCGTACGGCCCTTTGGGGCGGGCGCTGTTCGCGTTCTCCGAGACGTTCGACCCGGCCGACCGGCACCAGACGGCGCTGCGGCTGAAATCGTATGTCGGCGACCCGCACGCCCACCTGGCGTATTTGGGTGAGGTGACCGCGCTCGCCCACACCGGCACCCGCCGGGCGGTGATCGGGATGTCCGCGACGGCGTTCATGCCGTACGCGCCGCGTCATCATCTCCTGCCGGAGCCGTCCTGGTATGTGCCGGACGACGTCAACGGAAGCCTCACCGTAGAGCTGCAGGCCGGCCAGGACGACGGGGCGGGCATCGTGGTGTCGGGCACCGAGGGGGCCAGCCGGGAGCGCGCCTATACAGCCATGGGGCGCAGTGTCGGCCAGGACCTTCCCGCGCAACTCGATGCGGTGGCCGCCGACCCTGCTACCGCGCACCGGGCGTATGCGCTGCTCGCACCGACCGCCTACAACGCCGGTCCGGCGCTCGCGCGCGGCATGATCTCCGTAGGGGTCGCGGCGTCGGGGATCTGCGTGGCGGTGCGGCCGCAGGACATGGCTGCGCTGGAGCGGATGCCGCCCGGCTGGGTGCCCATCCCCAGCAACCGGCTCGAGCAGTTCCCCCATGCCGTGGGCCGGGGCCGGTGCCGGTACCTGATCGCCCCCATGGCACGGGTCGAGCGCGGCCTGAACATCGTCGACCGCGACGGGCGGTCCCTGCTGCATGTGGCCTGCCTGGTCAACCGGCCCGTCCCGGTGATGGAAGACCCCCCGGTGCTGCTGTCCCTGGTACTGCCCGCGACAAGACCGAACCGGCTCTGATGCGGCGGATACTCACACCGCAACTGCCCACCACGCAGCACCATCGGATACCGGCACTGCGGACACGGCCACAACCACGACGACGCCCCCACCCACACCCGGTCGGAGGGAACAGGCCGATATACACATCCATCCGCGCCGCACCACGGCGCGAGTACTCCTCGACCAACGCCCGCTCCGTGCCATGCGGCACCTCGGCCAGCATGGTCCGCGCCGCCACATAGCCGGCCTGCCCGCCAGAGCGGATGTGCCGAAAAATAGCCCGCTCCGTCTGCTCAGCCGTCTGCCGAACCCACGCCGGAAGCCACGCCCCACCGAGATCGAAGTATCCGTCGTCCCCGTACAGGGCCTCCAGATAGTTCATTCCCGCCTCGAAGGCCTCCTCGGTCAGCTCACCGTTGTCCGTCAGGACAACCAAATCCCCCATTACCGAAGGCAGTTCGTCCCAGGCCAGAGGCACCCATTCCCGCAGGCGCACCGGCAGCAAGTCGATCATCTCGGCAGGCGTCGAAGGGCCGGCTCCCACCGGCAGACTCGACAGGAGCACCCCGTGCATACGGGAGAGCTCCCGCCACGCACGAGGTTCCTCAACCCGGTTGATCCACGCCGCACCGGCCCGCAGAGCGGCAGTAATGATCCTCCGAGCGGCAACATGTTGACTAACGGGCACAGCTCATCACCCCTCCATGCCCCACCAGTGGTATTCGGGGCCATTCCAGACGGGCCAACAACTTCCGGAACATACACGCCGGGTCTGACAACGCCCCCGAAAGCCAACGAAGATGGGCCCCGCGGCAGCGGGGCACCACAAGGATCCAGACATGCCGGCAGGCACGCTGCGGGCCACCAGGCCCCGCCTCAAACCGTTCTGTTGGCACGTCAGGGCCAAGCCCCACAGCCCAGGCCCACCACGAGAGAGGGGAGAGAGCAACCGGATAACTGTCTAACGAACCCTTACGACATCACGGCGCCGCACGGCGCCGACACACATCAACCCCTGCCCGCCAGGGCAGGGAAGTCCCAACTCGAACCCACCGTCATGCCGCCAGGCATGACACCCAGACATGCGACAGCGGGGCCGCCAGGCCCCGCCCTGTCTGTTCCTGTTGGCCCGTCAGGGCCAACCCAGCCAACACACAGTCATGCCGCCAGGCATGACGACACGTCATCTTACGGGCCGTCAGGCCCGTAGTTGGCCGCCAGGCCAACTTAAGAGCCGAACGGCTCTCC